>JANINJ010000025.1 GCA_024508855.1 Xanthobacteraceae bacterium | reverse complement strand
TGCCGCGATCGAGCGCGCGCATCTGCGCAGGCGCCAGCAGCCACTGCTTGAAATCATGTCCGAGTTGCGGATCCGCCAGGATCCGATCACGGTCGATCTGGTTCTCCAGCGGCGTTTCCGAGAAATCGCCACTCGATGGATCGCGGCGAAAGACCTTCAGCAGGTAGTCGGTCTGGAAGTCGTGAATTGCGGATTTGGCGATATGGCCGATCTGCAGATTGAACTCGAGAAGCTCGACATTCGCAGGCTCGATCAGCGCAAGCGGTCCTTCCCGGGAAGCCAGCTTGGCGGCAAGCGGCACGCCGCCGGAATTGCTCCCGGTGGCTTCCAGCCATCGCCGGGCAATTTCGGAACAGGTGATGCTGGCGGAATTGTCAGCCCTTGCCTTCACCACCACGTTCAATGTCATCGGCAAGCGCGGTGCATTCGCATCCCCGGTGTCGATGCGCGTGAGCCGATAGATCAACCGGATTTCGCCGCAGCTCGCAGGCGACACGAATGCGCGGTCCATCCGATTGACGATGCCGGCGAGCACGAAGCGCGTGCGCGACGAGTACAACAGATCGCGATCGAACAATTGCAGGTCGTGCCCCGCGCCGACGCCAACCGTCATTTGCGGCTGCTCCGCACGATGGCGCACGATATAGCGTTCGAACTCGCGATCGATCGCAGCGCGTACCGGAATCATCGATGGCAGCGAAAATAGTTCGTCGTTCGTCAGTGGCGTATCCAGCTTGCTCCCTGGCGCAAGCATTCGGCGCAGGCTGAAATCCGCCGCCGCACCGTCCGAGATGTGTTCGTGCAGATCGAGTTCACGCAGCGTGAGAGGATCGACAATCGCGCCGCCGCGCGTCAGCATCTGTGCATCGGCGGCCCGCACGGCAACGTTGGCGCCGAGCACAATCGCAAGCGCCAGACCGCACGCCCGCATCGTCGAGCGCCATGCGGCTCTTGTTCCTGGCGGCACCGAAAAGTCCATCGAACGGCCGGCTGCGTTATGCCATCGCCGCGAGGCTCCGCCCCAGCGCCTCGGGTCGACGAGGCGTTACGGTATGCCGATCAGGCTGCGAATTCCAGCGTCGGACTGGTTGTCTTCGCGCCGCCTCAGCGGGCGACGATCAGTCCCCTGGAAGTAACCACGACCCAGCGGCCGTCCTGACGGCGGATCGCGTCGACGCGGCCGACGCCCGGCAGCGGATCGCCGGCATAGACTTCGTAGAGACCTTCGCGGCCTTCGAGCAGCGCGCCGCCGTTGGCGACGTCACGAATGCGCCAACCCTCGATGGTCGGCATCCGGCTTGGCTCGGGCTTGTTCGCTGCGACAGTCTTCGGCGCAGGTGTCGGCGTCGGGATCGATCCGGTGGTTTCCTTCGCCGCGGCCTGCGTCGCAGCAGGCGTCGCCGCTGCAACGCGCAGCTTCTCCAGCGTCTCGCTGATCTTGGCGAGCTTGGCGGCGGGTTCGGCCTGCGCCTTCTCGATCTTTTCGATGCGGTCGTTGACCTTGGAGAATTGCGCGTTGTCGAGTTTCGACGAGCGTTCCATGCCCGACTTGAGCGCAGCAACATCGGCACCGATCCGGCGGATCGATTCTTCCAGCGCGCTGGACTGGTTGCTCGCGGTCTTCGCGCTGTTCGATGCAAGGTAATGCCCGAATGCGGCGGTGGCGAGCGAACCGCCGATCACGCCGGCGACGGCAGCGAGCACAAAGATCGCGGCCAGAGCCGACGCCCTGCGCTTGCCGAAGACGCTCGATTTCGCACCGCTGCGTGCAGACGATTCATCGTCGATGGTGCTGCCCTTCCAGTCGCTGTTGCGTGAGGGCGGCAGGACCATGATGTGACTGGATCCGCGCGGCGCGCCGGTCTCGGCAGCAGACGCCGCCGCGTCGGCCTTCGGAGCCTCGCCGGATTGACCGTGTTCGGAAGCCGGACCTGCCGCCGCGGCGTTCGCCGCGCCCGCCTGCATATCCTGCGGCTGCTGAGGACCATGCATCGACGCATCGAGGTGGTCCGCGCCATTGGCGGCGGGCTTGGCATTGAGATCGTCGCTGTTGTGATCGGACATATGCTCACTCACGGCCAGGTTTCCTGAAATGGGATTGACACTTTGGTAACCATTATTGCTTGCCAAATGGTTACCATGCGCTTTGTGGCCTTCGACTATGGCGAAGCCTTGATGACCGGAACCTGAACGGACGCCATCTCGCGCGGGGCGGCGGCCGTGCGACATTCGGTCCCCCGTTGCCTCGCGGGGTTTCGCCGTTAACATGGCGGCAGGGAGCGACGCCAGAAGGCCAAAGCGGACCGGTCACACCGGCCTCTTCTCAATTCGCGCGGCGAGACCACCACACGGGCTGCGCTTGAAGCAATGCCCCATCACGGGGAACCACCACCATGAAACTTTACGATTCGATCGGTCCGAACCCGCGTCTGGTCCGGATGTTCATTGCCGAAAAGGGGTTGAACATTCCCACACAGACCGTCGATCTGAGGGCCGGTGAAAACCGGCAGGAAGCGCATCTCGCGCGTAATGCGCACGGCCAGATGCCCGCGCTCGAACTCGACAACGGCAAGTATGTTTCGGAGATTCTGGTCATCTGCGAATACCTCGAGGAAACCCATCCTGCGCCGGTGCTGATCGGAAGCAATGCCGAGGAGCGCGCCGAATGCCGGATGTGGACGCGGCGGATCGATCTCAACATCTGCGAGCCCCTGACCAACGGCTTTCGTTTCGCCGAAGGATTGAAGCTGTTCCAGAACCGCATCGTCTGCGTGCCGGAAGCCGCACCCGGCCTGAAGAAAATCGCCGCCGACCGCCTCCGCTGGCTCGACGGGCAGATGCAGGGCAAGGAATTCATCTGTGGCTCGCGCTTCACGCTGGCCGACATGATGCTCTACGTCTGGCTCGATTTCGGCAAGCAAGTCGGCCAGCCGCTGGACGCGGCGAACAACAACATCGCCGCGTGGTTCAAGCGCATCGCGGAACGGCCGTCGGTGAAGGCTTAAGGCGCCACAGCGCACACCGGTCCCGTCATCCCGAGGTGCGCGCATAGCGCGCCTCGACGGATGATGAGACGCACGCGTGTCACCACACAATCACCGTCGTCCCCGCGCAGGCGGGGACCCATACGCCGTGTCGCCGATGATGCGGGCAGCGGTGGTGACCTTGGGTAGCAAGCATTCCCTTACTCATAACCACAGGGATTATGGGTCCCCGCCTGCGCGGGGACGACGCTGGTGGTGCGGTGACGGCGTGCGTCAATTCTCGGATTCGAATGTCAAACAGCGGCAGTGATTGCAGGCACATCTTCGCGATCTCGCGACGCGATTGCGCCCGAGCTTTGCGATGAACGTCCCGCCCTCTTCCTTGAGAGGGCGCGCGGAACGCCGGACGCGCGATCCGTCCGCAGCTTCGTGTGCAAAGTTAGTAAGCACACGAGTGTAGTCGCCACGAAAGCACCGGACGCATCCGGCGTTCCGCACGCGGTGAGGAGTGACGGCGTATCCGCGTGGCGCCCCCGGTGAACGCTCCGGGTTTCCACCGTTTGCCGGGCTTGCGCTTGCCGCCGCCACGACCCGGCCTCCCTTGCGGGGAGACCCCGATCGCAGCGGCCGGCCCGGCCTCATCTGGCGCAGGGCAACTGCGCCGGGACGATCCACGCCTTCCGCCGTCCGTGGGTGGCGCGGTCGTCATCCGGGGCGCTTTTCACGCTCCGGCCCTCGAACGCCACCTCACGTCCACCGCATCCCGCCCCGCAGACCGTGACGATCGCGAGCCGCCCCTCTCAGTGAGGCGGGATATCTAGGAATATAAACCCATATACGGGTTTTGTCAACGGCAATTCGGACAAGCGTGCGAGCGCTCGCGCACGACACCAACCTCCGTCATGGCCGGGCTCGTCCCGGCCATCCACGTCTTTTCGCAGTCGCATCGCAAGGACGTGGATCACCGGGACAAGCCCGGTGATGACGATGGAGTATGTGGGAGCGTTGCCGTTCATCACCCCCGTCGTCCCTGCGAAGGCAGGGACCCATACTCCGTGTCGCCTATTGTTGCAGAGGACGCTCGTTCCACGGTGGCGAATGCAGAGCGAGTGAAGCGTCGTTGAAGCGCTCACCATCACCATTCACACAGGGATTATGGGTCCCCGCCTGCGCGGGGACGACGGCAGGGAGTGGCGTGACGTAATACGCAAAGATAAATGCGAAGCGTCGCCGCTTCCTAACTCGCGCCTTACAACACCACGGGCTTGTCCGGCAGCTCGTTAGTGCTGCCAGCGCCACGCGGAAAATGCCGCGCGAGATGGTCCGTGACGGATCGGATGCCAGCCAGCACGCCGCTCTCGAAATGGCCTTGCTTGAACTCCGCCTCCATCGCGACGCAGATGTCTTCCCACGTCGCCTGCCCCACCGCTGCGTTGATGCCGCGATCGGCGACGATCTCGACCTTGCGATCGGCGAGCAGCAGATAGATCAGCACGCCGCTGTTGTGCGCGGTGTCCCATATCCGCAATTGCGAGAACACATCCAGCGCCCGCGCCCGCGCGGTCTGATCCCGGAACAGCGGCACGCCATCGAGCGCACCTTCGACCACGAAGCGGATCTGGCCGGCGTGCGTCGCCTCGCTCGCCTTGATGGCGCGCTGGATATTGAGCAGCGCCGGGTCCGGAAATGCCTTGCGGACGCGGGAGCGGTTCGCAATCAGGTGTTTGCCGATGCGCGTGATTTCCATCGTCACCACCTCCCCGATGCGCCGCCGCCACCGAAACTGCCGCCGCCACCGCTGAAGCCGCCGCCGGACCCGCCCGAGAAACCGCCGCCGCTGCCGCCCGACCAGCCGCCGCCCCGTCCACCCCCGCCGGTCGTCGCAATGCTGTCGCCCACCAGCGTGAAGAAAAACGCGATGATCCCGGTGATGATCGCAACAGCCAAAGCGCCGACGAAGAACCAGGCGATCAGGCCCACCAGGCCACCGGTCACGATGGCGCCGACCAAACGCCCGAGCACGGCCCGCAGAATGCCGCCAAGAACCAGCACGGCAATGAAGGCGAACGGAATGATCGATTCAAGGTTGTCGAGAACGCCAGAGCTTTGTTGCCGGCGCGCGGCCGGCGGCGGCAGCGGCTCGCCGTCGGCGACGCTGATCATACGATCGACGCCATCCGAAATGCCGCCGGCGAAATCGCCGTTGCGGAATTTCGGTACGATGACCTCATCGATGATGCGCTTGGAGGTGACGTCGGTCAGCGCACCCTCGAGGCCGTAGCCGACCTCGATGCGCAACGTCCGGTCATTCTTGGCGACAACCAGCAGCGCGCCGTCATCGATCTTCTTGCGCCCGATCTTCCACGCTTCCGCCACGCGAATGGAAAACTGCTCGATGGTTTCGGGCTCCGTCGTCGGCACGATCAGCACGGCGATCTGCGTGCCTTTTCGGTCCTCGAACGCCTTCAGCTTCTGTTCGAGCGCGGCGGCCTGATCCGGCGTCAGCGTCGCGGTCTGGTCGACGACGCGGCCGGTCAATGCGGGAATGGCAACGTCGGCGAACGCCGCCCAGGCCCAGCACAGCATCAGGGCCAGAACGGCTGCCGCCGCCGTCCGCGTCACCACCAGGCCGCGCGTCATCGGCTATTTTGCCGGTTGGGGCGCGGGAGTTGCAGGAGCCGGTGTCGCCGGTGCGGGCGCAGGAGCCGGAGCGGCAGGAGCCGGTGCAGCGGGGGCCGGCGCATTGAAGTCGACCTTCGGCGCCGTCGAAATCGCCTTCTCGTTGTCGACGGTGAAGTTCGGCTTCTCCTTGTAACCGAACATCATCGCCGTCAGGTTCGACGGGAACGAACGGACCGTAACGTTATAATCCTGCACCGACTTGATGTAGCGATTGCGCGCTACGGTGATGCGGTTCTCGGTGCCTTCAAGCTGCGACATCAGATCGCGGAACAGCGCGTCGGACTTCAGCTGCGGATAATTCTCGGTCACGACCAGCAAGCGCGACAGCGCGCTGGAGAGTTCGCCCTGCGCCTGCTGGAACTTGTTGAACGCGGCGGGATCGTTGAGCGTTTCCGGCGAGACCTGAAGGCTGCCGACCTTGGCGCGCGCATTGGTGACGCCGAGCAAGACATCCTTTTCCTGCTGGGCGAAGCCCTTCACCGAATTGACGAGATTGGGCACCAGATCGGCGCGGCGCTGATATTGATTGACGACTTCGGACCAACTCGATTTGACCTGCTCGTCATTGGTCTGGATAGCGTTATAGCCGCAATTGGTCAGACTCAGTGTCGCGAGGGTTGCCAAGACCGTCAGAAGTCGACGCATCAATATCTCCTGTCATACGACTGCAATAACGATGTGAGCCCGGCAGCTTGCACTGCACGGCTCATTCCGTTTCGCGAGCATACCCTAAACGCGGCCTGTTGCCACATCGTCAGCCCCGCTGGTGCGCCGTGGCGGTAACATTCGCTTCCGCCAACACAATTTCAAGCCTGTGCGGAACGCGCGTCCCGAATGGCCTGCCAGACCTTGATCGGCGACAGCGGCGTCTGCAGCGTCTTAATGCCGAGCGGGCTGAGCGCGTCCATCACGCCATTGGTGATGCAGGGCGGTCCGCCGATCGCACCGGATTCGCCGCATCCTTTGGCGCCGAGCGGATTGGTCCGGCACGGTGCGGAACCATCCAGCGTGACCTCGATCGACGGCACGTCGCTGGCGCGAGGGATGCAGTAATCCTGATAGGTCGCGGTCAGCAGCTGTCCCTCGGCGCTGTAGGCGACGCCTTCATACAACGCCTGCCCGATACCCTGCGCGACGCCGCCATGAACCTGCCCGGCGACCAGCATCGGATTGACCGCGACACCGACGTCGTCGACCGTGGTGTATTTCACCACGTTGGTGATACCGGTCTCGGGATCGATCTCCACCTCGCAGATGTGGACGCCGTTTGGCCAACTCGGCCCGTCCACTTCGCCGGTGCTGTCGACGCTGAGCCGCGCGCCCTTCTCGTCTTTGGCAATCTCGAACAGCGAAACGCGGCGATCGGTGCCGACCACCGTGAGCCAGCCGTCGACGTACTCGATATCCTCGACCGAGGTTTCGAGAACATGCGACGCTTTCTCGCGCGCTTTCGCGATCAGGTCCGTCGTCGATACCGCGACGGCCGTTCCGCCGACGAACAGCGAACGCGAACCGACGCTGCCGAAACCCTGCGCCAGATCGGTGTCGCCTTGCACCACGTCGATCTTGTCGATCGAAACGCCGAGCGATGCGGCAATCATCTGCGCGTAGCTAGTCTCAAGTCCCTGCCCCATCGCCTGCGTGCCGGAATACAATACGATGCGGCCCTCAGCCGTAGCATGCAGGCTGACGCTTTCGGTATGCGCGCGGCCGCCGGTCCACTCGATATAGCTGGTCAGGCCGCGGCCGTAGAGCAGGCCCTTCTTGGTCGCGGCTCTCTTGCGCGCGGCATATCCATCCCAGTCCGCAAGCTTGGTGGCGCGATCGAGCATGTGTGCGAAGGCGCCGCTGTCGTAAACCTGACCCGCGGCGTTGGTGTACGGCAATTGCGCGGGCTTGATGAAGTTGGCCTTGCGGATCGCGCGCGGATCCATGCCGAGTTGTCGTGCGGCGGCATCCATCAGGCGCTCCACGATGAACACCGCTTCCGGCCGCCCGGCGCCGCGATAAGCGCCGACCGGCGCGGTGTTCGTCATCACCGCCTTGATGTCGAAATGAACCAGCGGCAGATCGTAAACGCCGGTCGCAACGAACGGACCGAGTACCAGCGGAATAATCGCGCCGGTGCCGGTCAGGTAAGCGCCGGTGCCGCCGATCGAGCGCACGCGGAACGCCTGCACGCGGCCCTTCTCGTCCAGCGCGAACTCGCCGGTCGAGGTCAGATCGCGGCCATGCGTGCCGCCGACGAATTCGTCGGTGCGCTCGCCGCGCCAGCGTATCTTGCGGCCGAGTTTGACCGCTGCATAGGCCACGATGCCGTCTTCGGGATAGAGACCGGTCTTCTGGCCGAAGCCGCCACCGAGATCGCCGACGCGAACGTGCACGCTTTCCTTCGGGCGCTTGAGGATCGCTTCGGCCAACAGGTCGCGGGTCGAGGTCGGGGTCTGCGATTGCACGTGCAGAACCAGCCGCCCGGTCTGCTTCTCGATCTCGGCGATCGTGCTGCGCGGCTCCATCGCCGACGGCACCAGCCGCTGGCTCACAACTTCGAGCGACACGACATGCCTGGCGGCAGCGAAAACCTTCTCCACTTCCGCTGCGTCGCCATAGCTCATGGCAGCGGCAATATTGTCCGGCGCATCGGGCCATACCGCAGGCGCATCCGGCGCGATTGCCGCGACAGGATCGGACACCGACGGCAGGATTTCATAATCCACCGAAATCGCCTCGACCGCCGCTTGCGCAATGGCCTGCGACGTCGCGACCACCGCGGCAACAGCTTCGCCCGTGAAGCGGACAACGTCATGCGCAAGCAACCGGCGCGGCGGCACCTTCATGTCGGAACCGTCCGGCCGTTTGAAGATCATCAAAGTGGGGATGGTGCCAATATCGTCAGCAATCAGATCGGCGCCCGTGACGATCGTTTCCACACCGGCGATGGCGCGCGCGTCGTCCGTGTCGATCGCGCGAATCCGTGCGTGCGCATGGGGCGATCGCAACAACACCAGCCACAACGCGCCATCCGCGGGCTTGTCGTCGATATATTTTCCGCGTCCTGTCAGCAGGCGCTGGTCTTCGAGACGCTTGACGGGCTGGCCCGCGCCGAAGCGCATATTGCCGGGCAGGATATTCATGGAGCTTCCTTCAACGAACTCAAATGATGGAAATACAATCGGTTGTCTGGCACGAAGTTCACGGCGAACGACCTAGGCGATATCCCGCAACACAGCTTCGACAACTTTGCGGTCTTCCGCACTCAATGGCGATTGCGGGGCGACTGGATCGCCGACCTCGTAACCCTGGATGGCGAGTCCGGCCTTGATGCAGGCCGCGAGATTGAATCGCGCGAAGGCCTCATTGAGTCGCCATAGCTTGCGCTGCAGGGCCAGCGCTTCGTCCCAACGCCCGGCCTTGCAGAGCTCGTACAATGCGACGCTCTGACGTGGCGCGATACAGGCCGGACCAGCCATCCATCCGGCGCCGCCGATCAGCATCACGGCGGCCGGAATATGCGCGGATGCCGAAAACACCTGCAGGTCGTCGCCGCAACGATTCATGATCGACAGCAGCCGGCCGGTATTGGTCGAAGCATCCTTGATGTAATTGATCCGCGGATGCTGTGCGAGCCGCGCGATCACATCCAGCGTGAGGTCCGATCGCTGGAATTGCGGATTGGTGTACATCACCACGGGAATGTCGACAGCATCGGCGATAGCGCGGAAATAGGATTCGACCTGCCCATCCTTGAGCGGAAAGTAGGCCTCCAGGATCGCAAGGATGCCGTCGGCGCCGAGGTGCTGACAGGATCGCGCTTGCGCGACCGCATCTGCGGTCGAGGTCGAACTGACGCCGACGATCACCGGCACGCGGCGTTGTGCGGCCTCGATCGTCGCCTGCGCGACCGCCATTCGCTGGTCGCGGTCGAGATAGGCGAACTCGCCGGTCGAACCGAGCGGCGTCAGGCCATGCACGCCGGATTTGATGAGGTCATCGCACAGCCGCCCCAACACGTCGGCGCGCACCTTGCCGGCGGCATCGAGAGGTGAGACGAGATAGGGATAAACGCCGTGAAACTGGTTCATGGCGGGATGTTTGAGGCTATCGCAGGCGGTTCGTCAAGAACCCGCGCCGCATGCCGTCTCGTGGGTGAGGCTGACTTGACGGCCTCGGACTATCCGCTGGAATCGGCTGAGGCGACGGCACGCAGGCCATCGATCGCCAATCCGATCAGCGCCTCATCGGCCTGCGACGAACACACCGCGTAGATTGGATGGAAGAAGCTCGGCGCGCCGGGCACCAGATGCAACCTGCCCGCGGCAAGATGCGACATCACGGCGCTCTGGCGAAAGTATCCGGAGCCGCCCGCTTCCAGAATATAGTTCAGCGCCAGCGGCGCGTGCCCCACAAACAGGCCCGGGTTCATCGCATCGGGAAAACTCAGGCCGTGGTGCAGGGCAAAGTCCGGCCCCCAATCGACATAGACATATCCCGGCGGATTGGATTGCTGGGCGGAAGGATCGGTCGAAACCAGAACCAGCTTCTCCTCGCGCAGCAGTTCGACCCGGGAACCGGGCCGCTGTTGAGGCGCATACATCACGGCAATATCGAGCACGCCGTCGGCGACCTGGCTGGTCAATGCCTCGGCCGGTCCGACCTGGACGCGCAAGGCGATATCCGGAGCGGTTTTCCTCATCCAGAGCAGCCAGCTTTGCAACCAAGGCTGCCACAGGCTCGTTTCACCGCCGATGGCAAGGACGGCACGGCTGCCGGACGGCACCGCAACCTGATGGCGGGCGCGCTCCCACAACTGCACGAACATCGGCGCATAGCGAAGGAACTGCTCACCGGCCGGCGTCAGCGTCGCGCCGTTCTTGTTGCGAACGAACAAGGATCGGCCAAGCCGCTCCTCCAGCGATCGGATGCGGGCGCTGACGGTGGTCTGGCTGACATTGAGGTGTTCTGCCGCACGAACGAAACTGCGCGTAGCGACGATTTCGAGAAACGTGCGGGCGAGTTCAACGTCCATCGGCGCTTAAGGCTAACGTTGGTTCGAGATAGCAGCGAAACCTGCTTCGAGGCCGGCGAGAAGGTCGGCCTCCGCTTCCAGCCCGACCGAGAGACGCAACAAGCTGTCGCTGATCCCGGCAATGCGGCGGGCTTCGACGCCCATCTTGGCGTGCGTCATGGTAGCGGGATGCGCAATCAGACTTTCAACACCGCCGAGCGACTCGGCAAGCGTGAATACCTCGATCGCCTCGACGAAAGCCCGGACCGCTTCGGTGCCGCCCACCAGTTCGAAGCTCAGCATGGCACCAAATCCGGCCTGCTGCGTTTTGGCGATGCCATGACCAGGGTGCGACGGCAGGCCGGGATAATGAACGGCGCCGACCAGCTTGTGGCCGTCGAGAAAGCGAGCGATAGCGCCGGCATTGGTCTGCTGCCGCTCGACGCGCGGAAACAGTGTTCGCAATCCTCGCAAGGTCAGATAGGAATCGAACGGCGCGCCGGTGACGCCGACGACGTTGACCCATTCGGCAAGCGCTTCGGCATCCGCCCGATCGGCGGCGATCACCGCTCCGCCAACGACATCGGAATGACCGTTGAGATACTTGGTGGTGGAATGAATCACGAAATCCGCGCCGAGCGAGATCGGCCGCTGCAAGGCCGGAGAGAGAAAGGTGTTGTCGACAGCAACACGGGCTCCCGCACGCTTGGCCTGTGCGGCAATCGCCTTGATATCAACGACGCGCATCAACGGATTGCTCGGCGTCTCGATCAGCACCAAGGCCGGCGAACGCGCGAAGGCTGCACTCAGCGCCGCTGCGTCGCCTTGATCGACGAAAGCGACCTCGATCTGCCCGCATCGTTGCCGCGCTTCCAACAGGCGATAGGTGCCGCCATAACAATCGTGCGGCGCGACGACGAGACCTCCCTTGCGGGTTTGGGCGAGAACGACATCAACCGCAGCCATCCCGGAACACACGACCACGGCGCCCGCGCCGCCTTCCAGCTTGGCCAGCGTATCGCCCAGCATGTCGCGGCTTGGATTGGCCGTGCGCGTATATTCATAAGCGCCGCTCTTCTCGTAGCCGTTGAAGGCAAAGGTGCTGGAGAGATAGATCGGCGGCGTCACCGCACGAAAAGTGCTGTCCGTCGCGATGCCATTTGCGGCCGCAATGGTGTGGAGATCCTTAGGCTTTGGCATAGCGAACAATTCCTGAGCACGCGAATGGCGTGGCTGCAGGTTTAGAGGCTTTCGCCTGCAAATCCAACTGAAACGGGGTTTGACGCAGGCTCAATCGTTGAAGTGCCGGCCTTCCTTGACTTCGGCGACATAACCGGCGCGGATCGCGAAATCGCCAAAGCGCTCTTGCGGCTGCCGTTCGCGGGCGTAGCGGCCCAGAATCTCGTCGAGCGCCTTGAGGATGACCTCTTCGCCGACATTCTCCAGATACATCTTGTTCAGCCGCTGCCCATGAAAGCCGCCGCCGAAATAGAGATTGTATTTGCCGGGAGCGCGGCCGGTGAGCGCGATCTCCGCGATGTAGGGTCGTGCGCAACCGTTCGGACATCCGGTCATGCGAATCGTGATCGGCTCATCCGTCAGACCGTTGGCTTCCAGGATCGGTTCGATCTTGGACAACAATATCGGCAGATACCGCTCGCTTTCGGCCATCGCCAAGGCGCAAGTCGGCAGCGCGACACAGGCCATCGAGTTGAGCCGCATGGCGCTGTGGGCGTTCTGCCTGGCCAGGCCATATTCGCTCATAAGTTTTTCGATGGCCGGGCGATCCTTCAGCTCGACATCGGAGATCGTCAGGCTCTGGTTCGGCGTGATGCGAAACGTTCCGGTGTGGACACGCGCGATGGCACGCAAGCCATCCAGCATCGGCCGCTCCGGCGTATTGATGATGCGGCCGTTTTCGATGAACATCGTGTAGTGCTCACGGCCGTCCTCGCCTTTCACCCAACCGAACTCATCGCCGTTGGAGGTGAATTTGTAGGGCTGTGCCGGCGCGAACGGAGCGCCGAGCCGGTTCTCGATTTCGGCCTTGATCCAGTCGAGCCCCTTGTCGTCGATGGTGTATTTGAACCGCGCATGCAGCCGATCCACGCGATCGCCGTAGTCGCGCTGCACCGACATCACCGCGTCGATCGCGGCCGTGAGTTGTTCGACCTTGATGAAGCCGATCACATCGGCAAGGCGGGGATAGGTCTGCGGCGCCTGATCGGTGCGGCCCATGCCGCCGCCGATCGCGACGTTGAAGCCTTTCAGCTTGCCCTTCTGGACGATGGCAATAAAACCGAGGTCCTGCGAATAGACGTCGATGTCGTTGCTCGGCGGAATGACGAAGCCGATCTTGAATTTGCGGGGCATGTAGGTGCGCCCGTAGAACGGCTCTTCCGGTTCGGAAACCTTGCCGCGTTCCTCACCGTACCAGATCTCGTTGTAGGCGCCGGTCTTGGGAATCGCATGATCGCTGGCCTGTTTCGCCAGCGCGTAGACCTCGGCATGAATTTTCGAGAGCTGCGGATTGATCGAGCACATGACGCCGCGGGTATCGTCGCCGCACGCCGCGCGCGTATCGAGAACCACGTCGCGCAACCCCTGCATCAACGTCTGCAGGTCTTCCTTGACGACACGATGGAACTGAAACGTCTGGCGCGTCGTCAGCCGCAGCGTCTCGGCACCATGCGCGCGGCCGAGTTCGTCGAGTTTTAGCCATTGCGACGAACTCAAAACTCCGCCCGGTAACCGAACGCGCACCATGAAGGTGAAGGCCGGCTCCAGCTTCTGGCGCCGGCGCTCGTCGCGGATGTCGCGGTCGTCCTGCTGATAGATGCCGTGAAACTTCATCAGCTTGGTGTCGTTGGCGACAACCGAGCCGGTGATCGGATCGAACAGGCTTTTGGTAATCGTCCCGCGAAGCTGGTTACTGTTCGCTTTCAGCGTTTCGTCTGGACCGAGCTTGTCGAGCGGCTGCGAAACGTCCCGACTGCGATCGGGTTGCGTGAGTGTCGTCGTCATTGCAATCCTCAATAAACGTCACGCTGATAGCGATGATCGCGCTGCAGATTGGCGAGATAGTCCGCCGCCGCGGCACTATCCAGGCCGCCCTGCTCGGCGACGATGTCGATCAGCGCGGTGTGCACGTCCGGCGCGAGGCGCGCGGCATCGCCGCAAACGTAGATGTGGGCGCCCTCTTCGAGCCACGCATACACTTCGCGTGCGTGTTCGCGCAGACGATCCTGCACGTAGGCCTTCGGCGTGCGGTCGCGAGAAAACGCGACATCCATCTGGCTCAGAATGCCGTCCTTGAGATAGCTCTGCCACTCGACCTGATAGAGGAAGTCGCTGCGGAAATTGCGTTCGCCAAATACCAGCCACGACTTTCCGCTGGCGCCGCGCGCCTCGCGCTCCTGCATGAAAGCCCGATAAGGTGCGACGCCGGTCCCTGCTCCGATCATGAGAATGGGTGCATCGTCGTGGGGTAGGCGAAAATGCGTATTGGCCTGAATGTAGACCGGCAGTGTCGTGTCAGCTTCGGCACGCGCGGCGAGATGACCCGAAGCAACGCCGGTGCGCGGCTGGCCGTGCAGATCGTAGCGAACCGTGCTGACCGTGAGGTGTGCTTCGTCCGGCGCCGCGGCCAGACTCGACGAGATCGAGTACAAACGCGGCTGGAGCGGGCGCAATCCACGCACGAAGGTTTCAGCGTCAAGACCCTTTACCGGAAACCGGCGGACGATATCGAGGACGTGGTTGTTGTACATGAACGCCGCACGCGCTTCGGCTCGCTCGGTACCGCGCAATTGCTGCAATTCGGACGCGCCGCTGAGCTCGGCCCAATGATCGATGAAGCGCGGCGTCGCAGCCGTGATCTCGAAGGCCGACGACAGGGCTTCGCGCAACCCCACCGGTTGCTTCCTTGCCGTCACGGTTGCATCGACCGGCAGCGCGAGATGTTCGAGAAGACCATCGACCAGCGCCGGATCGTTGCGCGGCATGATGCCGAGCGCATCGCCGGGCTCGTAGGTGAGGCCGGAGCCTTCGAGCGACAGTTCGATGTGGCGCGTCTCCTTGCTCGAACCGCGGCCGGTGAGCACCAGATTCTCGATGATGGTGGCAGAAAACGGATTCTGCTTGTCGTGGATGGGCTGCGCCACAGGCGCGGGTGCCGCAGCACGCTGGGCGGCAACACCCGATCCATGGCCGACCGAGGTCGACTCGGTCCTGGGCGGGGTGAGCTTGGCCACGACAGCCGCGATCCATTCGGCCGCGGCGTCTTCATAATCGACGTCGCAATCCACGCGAGCTTCCAGCCGCGTCGCACCGAGTTCTTCCAAACGACGGTCGATCCGCTTGCCGCCCTCGCAATAACGCTCGTAGGTGGAATCGCCCAGCGCCAGCACGGCAAACCGCAGGTCCGGAAGTTTCGGGGCCTTGCGGCCCTCCAGGAATTCGAAGAACGACACCGCGGATTGCGGCGGATCGCCCTCGCCGTGCGTGCTGGTGATCACCAGCAGGTCCTGCTCTTCCTTGAGCTTGCGCGTCTTGTAATCCGACATGTCGGCGACGACGGACGCGATCTCCTGCTGCTGCGCGGCTTCCGCCAGCGACTTGGCGAGTCCCTTGCTGTTGCCGGTCTCGGTCCCGTAGAGGATCGTCAGCGTGCGCGTCGTCGCGACCGCAGCCGGCGGCGCATCGGCGTTGCCGCGCGTGAGCAATGTGAGATCGTCAAATCCGCCAAGCGCGCGCGCGTTGTAATCGAGGCCCGCAAAGTATCCGCTCAACCACAATGCCTGACCCGGCTTGAGCGACACCGCAAGCGCGTTGATGCGCTCCCATTGCTCGTTGCTCAGGCCGGGCCCCGAAAATTCCAGTTTCGTCATCGCATTGCATCCTCGCGCCGCGGGCCGCGCTCACCGATCGCTTCTCGTCGCTTTGGAGGTCCAAATCGTTAGACACACGACCCGTGGGATACGAATTGCATCGCTCGGGGCCGGTAGAAAGCGAATGATATTGCCGCCTTAATGCATTTTTTTTGCTCGAAAAAGCAAATAGATTAATGTTTCGAAGATAGATCGACTAACAGTCGATATTTTCTGCATAAGGAGCGATGTACAGTGGAAATATTTTTTTCGACCTATCCGCCGGCTAGCTGCATGAAAAAATATTTTCGTGAGACGACCAACCGCAGACGAAATCACGGTCGCTCTCGTCGCGGCGGACGACTCAGCCAGCCCCTGCCCCGGCAGGCCGGTTGAAAGCAATTCGGGGGACCGCGGGCATCGATAGCGTCTCAAGCCGACGACAATCGGTAACTCGTTCCGCGGCGTCGCTGCAGATCAGCAGGCGCCTTCGAAGCCGCCGAGCACTGCGGTGAGATTGGCGCCGAGAATATCCGACAGGTAGCCGCCTTCCTGCACGAAGACCGTCGGCAGATCCATCGCGGCAATGGCTGCACCGATACGGCGGAAGCCGTCGGTGGTGACGGCAAGTCCTGCCAATGGATCATGCTCCGATGCATCGAGGCCCAGCGCCACCACCAATGCGGTCGGCGCAAAGGCATCGAACATCGTCTTCGCGCGGATCAGTGCCTGCATGTAGCCATCGTCACCGGTGCCGAGCGGCAGCGGAATATTGAGGTTGGCCCCGAGCCCCGGCCCGGCGCCACGTTCATGCGCATATCCCCATACAAACGGATAGTAGGCGACGGGATCGGCGTGAATCGAAATCGTCAACACATCGGGACGCTCGTAAAAGATTCCCTGCGTGCCATTGCCGTGATGCACGTCGACATCAAGAATCGCCACACGTTCATGCGCGAGCCGAAGATGCGCCGCCGCGATCGCCGTGTTGTTGAGGAAGCAGAAGCCGCTTGCCTGATCGCGATAGGCGTGATGACCGGGCGGCCGGCACAACGCATATACGGCGCGCGCTCCATCCATGACGAGTTGCGCCGCCGTGGCTGCTACGTCGGTCGCGGCACAGGCGCCTTCCCAGGTGCCGGGACCGATCGGACATGCCGTGTCAATCGTATGCCACCCCAGCTTCCCAACGATGTGCGTCGGATACGTCGCGGCGTTTCGCACAGGATGGATATTCGCGATCATCTCCGGGCCCGCGTCGCCAAGCGCCGCCCACTCATCCCATGCGTGTTCGAGAAAGCCGAGATATTCGGCACTGTGAACTCGCGCCCGCGGACCCTGGCCGAACGCCGTTGGCTCGATGAGCTGATGATGGCCTGCCGCAAGCCCCTTGAGCAATCGATCCGCGCGTTCGGGTTGCTCTGTGGTGCGCTTCACGACGCCCCGCACCAGAAAAAACTGAGGATCGTGGCTGCGGTGACGTTCGGTATAGATCGCTTTCAAGACGAGCCTCGATATTGCGGACCTGATTCAGGATGGTTTGGCCGAGGCAACATTCCACCGCGGGCCTGCGGTTTCAACCCGGAATCGCGGCGGCACCTTTCCACTGCCGTTCGCTTGCGGGCGCCCCTCGCATCGCTGCTTTGCGATGTTGCCTCCAGGCTGAAATCATCGTCCGCAGCACTGCAAACCACCGGTAGCCAACCTGCAAGACAAGGTGTTGCCTTCGGTACTGTTTCAGCCTACCGCCTCATGAACGGCGCGGGGGCGGATCGGCAACAATGCGGGGCATGGAGCACAAGAAAGCAGACGTCAGTCGTTACCTGATTGTCCCGCTTGTCGTCCTGGCAAGCGGCCACATGCTGTCAAATCTGGTACGCACCTTGCCGGCGATCGCCGTCGACGTCATGGCGCCGGATTTGCATTCGAGCCCGCACGAGATCGCTTCGCTGACTGCCGCCTATCACTTCGCTTTTGCCGCCTGCCAGCTTCCGGTCGGCGCTGCGCTGGACCGGTTTTCCGTACGCGCGGTGTCGCTGACGCTGCTCGCCGCGACCGTTGTGGGATGCGCTTTCGCCGCATTGTCCGCCAGCCCGCTAAGCTTTTTGCTGGCGCAGCTGATGCTCGGAACAGCGACGTCCGGAATGCTGATGTGCCCGATGGCACTGGCCGCACGCGAACTGCCGCCGCTCAAGTTCGGATTATGGTCCGGACTGATCCTGTCGCTCGGCAACGTGGGAATGTTGATCTCGGCCAGTCCGCTAGCCTGGGCCGTCGAACATTATGGCTGGCGTTCCGGCTTCTGGATATCCTTAGCGTTCGGTTTGGTTATCGCCGCGGCGGTTGCGGTCTGCGTACCCGGCAAACGGCCTCAACAAGGCAAGGCTCCCGCCCTGCTTGGCGAGATGGTCGAAGTGGCGCGTCTTGCACTATCGCCGGCGCTGCGCGGCATCATCGCCATCGCGCTTGTATCCCTTTCCGTCATGCTCGTTCTGCGCGGTCTGTGGGGTGGACCATGGTTGATGGACGTAAAGGGCCTGTCGCGCCTCGAAGCCGGCAACGTGCTTTTTCTCTTTACGCTGGCGCTGATCGCCGGGCCCTTCATCGTCGGCGTCGTCGAACGCAACGTCGGGCATCCCCGAGTGCTGCTGGCTGGCTGTCAACTGATTGCCGCGGGCCTGCTCCTCCTGATGGCAGGAGGCGGTCCAGGAGGTATCGTTTCGACGATATTCGGCACCATTCAGATGCCGGCGCGATACGATGTCATCCTCCTCGCAGTGCTCGGCTTCGTTCTCTCATCGCAACCGTTGATCTACACCATGACCCAGCACGCGGTGACGATGGAAAACGCGGGAAAGGCGCTCTCCGCCGTTAATCTTGCGTTCTTTCTTGGAACGGCTGCCATGCAATCGGCAACCGATCCGATCGGTGCCAGATGGGGTCTCCCCGTTGTTTTGATGTTCATGGCAACCGCACTCGTCATCGGCACCGTGGCGTTTCTCTACCTGACGCGCCCCAACCCGCGATCTCAAGGTTGAGACCGCAACGAAAGCCAAGTCGTTTGTCTCTCGGACCTGCCCGATCTCAAGCCGCGCGCGACGCGGCCTTGTCGGGTTTCAGACCGAAGTCATAGTTGAGATGGTAGTACGGCGTGTTCTGCGTTCGGCCGTCGGGCGCCTGACCGGGCTCGTGTCTGACGAACTCGCGGATCAGACTGTCCTTGACGCCAAACACCACGTCGGAATCGAGGTATTTGTCGCCGGCTACGAAAACGTGAGTCACCAGTTGCTCGTAGCCTGGCGCCGAAATCATGAAATGAACATGTGCCGGCCGCCATGGATGCCGGCCTTGCGCTTCCAGCATTTCGCCGGTCGGGCCGTCATGCGGCACAGGATAGGCGGCAGGCTTGATCGACCAGAACCGGAACTGGCCGTTCTGGTCGGCATGAAATCTCGCCCGCATCGCAAGATCGCCGATCTTGTCGAGTTGCTGTACGTCATAGTAGCCGTCGTCATCGGAATGCCAGACGTCGATCGTCGCATTGGCGATCGGCTTGCCGTCCGGAGATGAGACCGAACCGGTGACGATCATCGGATCGCCGACCATGCCGCCGGAGATATCGTCGCCGAGCGCCTTGTCCGGCGCCGCCTCCACGAAGAACGGGCCCAGCACCGTCGTCTCGGTGACACCTTTTTGCGCGCCGTGATTGATAACGTCGACGAGCATCGATGCGCCCAAAGTATCCGACAGCAGGATGAATTCCTGGCGCTTGTCGTTGCACATGTGCCCGGTGCGGGTCAGAAAATCGATTCCCTGCTCCCATTCCTTCTGGGTCGGCCTGACTTCGCGCACAAAGGCGTGCAAGTGCCGAACCAACGCTTCATTGATTTGCTTGATGCGGGGATTTCCGGTGTCCTGAATCCGCTCCAGGACCGCATCTGTGATTGTCGTCTCGCTGAAGTTACGCATGAGACCTCTCCGGTTAAAACGGACCCGTTACGCTCCCGCCAAAAACTCAACCAAATCCCCGACGCCAGCTATCGCGCTCGACCGCGCTGAAGAATTGCTCCACCTGTGCGTTGAAAGCCGCGGGCTCCTCCAGATTGATCGCGTGGCCGGTGTTGGGGCAGATCCAAAGTCCGGCATTTGGCAACGCCGCCTTCAGCATCAGATTGGTATCTATGCACGGCTCATCCTCATCGCCAACGGCGAGCAGCACCGGAACAGCCATTCGCGCGAACTGCTCTTGAAAATCGTGCAACGATGGCCGCAACGTCTGATAGCGCATCATCGTGTTGGTCATGCCGCGCGGCGAATGCTCGCTCAGATGATCGACGAAATCCTGCCAACCGTGCGGATCCTTGTGCTTGAGTTGAATGCGCGTCGGACTATGCCCCATTTCCTGCGCCATCGCATCCATGCCACGCTCGAGAAAACCGCGCGCGAATATGGGCGTTTCCTTCATCCATGCGTCGCGCAGCGCGGGCGGCGAGCCCGAACCGGCCCCGGCGGCAACGATGGCGCTCGCCTTCCCGGGATAACGCAACCCGAACTGCAAGGCGGCGTAGCCGCCCATGCTCAGCCCGACGACATGCGCGCGATCGATGCCGGTGCCGCGCATGACGGCGGCGATATCCTCGACGGAAAATTCCCAGCCATAAAGCTCCGGGTCTTCCGGCACATCGCTCGGCGGATAGCCGCGCGCATTGTAGGTGATGCAGCGATAGGCGCGCGAAAAATAGCGCACCTGCGTTTCCCATTCGCGGTGATCGGCACCGAATTCGTGCACGAATATGATCGGGTATCCCCGGCCCGTTTCCTGGACATAGAGCCGGGCGCCTTGTGCATCGACATGCGGCATTTCGAACTGCCTTTTTCTTTGTTAACCGGCGATGCCGGGCTTCCTCCGATACGGATTTAAGGCACGATTGTATGCGTCAGCGCAAGATATCGGAGAGTACGCCCCTGCGTTTCCGCAATGCAGATCAGACGATCTGAACCGACGAAGCCGGCGATTTCAACGCATTGGCGAGAAGATGTAGCGCCTGGCCAAGTTCCGCGCGATTGCGGGCCGCGCCGAGCGATACGCGCACGGCATGGGGCGCGGCGCCCTGCACTGCGAAAGCCTCGCCTCCAACCACTGCAAGGCCATCGCGCAGGACACGCGCAACGAAATCGCTGCAATTCCATTGCCGCGGCAGCGACAGCCACACATGATGTCCGTTCGGCTGCGCTGCGAACGACGCCCCCTTCAAAATCCGGGCCGCCAACTGTTGTCGCCCGCGCGCCTCATCGCGAATGGCGGCGACGATTTGGTCGGCAACGCCCGATCTGATCCAGTGCGTTACCAGCGCCACCATCAGCGGCGGCGGCATCTGCATGGTCGCTTGCAGGCTGCTCCGCATGACCTGTTCCGAAGTCGCGTCCGGCACCAGCAGATAGGCAACCCGCAATGCCGGTGCGATGCACTTCGACAGGCTGACCGCAAGATAACTTCGTTCCGGGATAAGGTTGGCGATCGGCGACGCGGACGGATCGAGCCATCCATAAGCGTCGTCCTCGATCAGGAACGCCCCGTTGGCGCGAATGATCGCGGCAATCGCCTTGCGTCGTGACGGCGACAGCGTCGCGGTCGTCGGATTGTGCAGCGTCGGAATGAGGTAGACCGCTTTGGGCTTGTGCAGGCGGCACGCGCTTTTCAGCGCATCCGGCTGAATGCCCTCGGAGTCCATTGCCACGCCAACGAGCCTAACCCCGAGCTTCGCCGCGGCGGCCTTCATGCCTGGAAACGTCATTTCTTCCGTCAGCACCACGTCGCCCGGTGATGTCAGCGACAGCAGCACGTTGAAAAGGATGGCCTGGGTGCCGGGGTAAACGATCAAGCGATCGGCACTGGCAAATGAAACGCGACGCCGCAGCCATTCGGCCGCGGTCGCTCGCTCCTCATCGCTGCCGCCGGGCTGCTGATAGCTCAGGAACGCGGTCAGCCCCGAATGGTTCTGGAGTGCGGCCAGCCCCTGCATGATGCGGCCGTCCAGATTGGCTTCGACCGGATGCGGTGGCACGTTCATCGAAAGGTCGATCTTGACCTGATGCGAAATATCGGCCGCCGATCGGGCGCTGGTTTCCGAAACGAAAGTCCCCTGCCCAACGTGCGCGTCGAGCAGCCCGCGTCGCCGCGCTTCCGCATAGGCCCGCGTCACCGTCGTCAAATCGACATCGAGTGTTTTGGCCAGAGCGCGATGGGTCGGAAGCTGCTGGCCCCGAACCAGACGCCCGCTCGTAATATCCGACGACAACGCGTCAACGATCCGCAGATACAACGGACCCGTCGCTTCGGAGATTGTAGGGTTCCAATCCATGCAATTCGACCAAATCGTTTTGATTGTTTGTATCCAGACCACTATTGTATGGATCACGCAAGGAGAACGGTCATGACGACAGAAACGCATCAGGTTTCGCTGGCCCAGGCGATGGGCCGTGGGTTTCGCGGCAAGTGCCCGCACTGCGGAGAGGGACGGCTGTTCGGCCGTTTTCTCAAGGTGGCCGATCACTGCGAGACGTGCGGCGAGGAATTTCATCTCCATCGCGCCGACGATTTGCCGGCCTATCTCGTCATCGTCGCCGTCGGACACGTTATCGTTCCGCTGATTCTCGCGGTCGAAACCGCCTACGCTCCGCCCTACTGGCTGCAGGCCTTGATATGGCTGCCGCTGACGCTGGTGAGTTCGCTGGCCCTGCTGCAGCCGGTCAAGGGCGCCATTGTCGGCATGCAGTGGCAGTTCGGCATGCACGGCTTCGAAGCCGCGAAGAAGCGACGCGCGGCGGAGACGATGACCGACCTCCGCGGTGTTGCATCATCGGGGACGGCCTGATCGCGGGCCTCGGCTTAATCGACCGCCTCAACTGCGCAGGCCGGGTGCCTCGACCCCGGTGCGCGCCACATACTCCGTGTATCCACCGCCGTATTGATGGATGCCCTCGGGCGTCAGCTCCAGCACCCGATTGGACAATTCCGCAAGGAAGTGCCGGTCATGCGAAACGAACAGCATGGTGCCTTCGTATTCGGATAATGCCGCGATCAGCATTTCCTTCGTTGCCATGTCGAGATGGTTGGTGGGTTCATCCAGCACCAGGAAATTGGGCGGATCGTAAAGCATTTTCGCCATCACCAGCCGCGCTTTCTCGCCGCCCGACAGCACCCGGCATTTCTTCTCGACATCGTCGCCGGAGAATCCGAAACATCCAGCCAATGCGCGCAGCGAGCCCTGCCCTGCCTGCGGGAACGAGTCTTCCAGCGATTGGAACACGGTGCGTTCGCCGTCCAATAGATCCATGGCGTGTTGCGCAAAGTAACCCATCTTCACGCTGCCGCCCAATGTCACCGTGCCATCGTCCGGCTCCGTCGAGCCGGCGACGAGTTTCAGCAACGTCGATTTGCCTGCGCCGTTGATGCCCATGACGCACCAGCGCTCCTTGCGGCGGACGTGGAAATCCAGCCCCTCATAGATGCTGCGGCTGCCGTAACCCTTGTGCACGTTTTTCAGGCTGACCACGTCTTCACCGGAACGCGGCGCCGGCAGAAATTCGAACAATACGGTCTGGCGGCGCCTGGGCGGCTCGACACGTTCGATCTTGTCCAGCTTTTTCACCCGGCTCTGCACTTGTGCAGCGTGGGAAGCGCGCGCCTTGAAGCGTTCGATGAACTTGATCTCCTTCGCAAGCATCGCCTGCTGACGTTCGAACTGGGCCTGCTGCTGTTTTTCGTTCAGGGCCCGCTGCTGCGCATAGAATTCGTAATTGCCCGAATAGGTCGTCAGCGTACCGCCGTCGATCTCCACCACCTTGTTGACGATGCGGTTCATGAACTCGCGATCGTGCGAAGTCATCAACAGCGCGCCCTCGTACCCTTTCAGGAATTGCTCCAGCCAGATCAGGCTTTCGAGATCGAGATGGTTACTCGGCTCGTCCAGCAACATGACATCCGGACGCATCAGCAGAATGCGGGCCAGCGCAACGCGCATCTTCCAGCCGCCGGACAATGCGCCGACGTCGCCGTCCATCATTTCCTGGCTGAAGCTCAATCCTGCGAGCACTTCACGCGCCCGCCCCTCCAGTGCGTAGCCGTCCAGTTCCTCGAAGCGAGCCTGAACTTCGCCGTAGCGCTCGATGATGGTTTCCATCTCATCCGCGCGATCCGGATCTCCCATCGCGGCTTCGAGTTCCTTCAATTCGATCGCAACCGCGCTGACGGGACCGGCCCCGTCCATCACCTCGGCGGCCGCACTGCGGCCCGACATCTCGCCGACATCCTGGCTGAAGTAGCCGACGGTTACGCCCCGATCGACAGCTACCTGGCCTTCGTCCGGAAGTTCCTGACCCGTGATCATCCGAAAAAGCGTGGTCTTGCCGGCCCCGTTGGGTCCAACGAGGCCCACCTTTTCCCCCGGCAGAAGCGCCGCGGAGGCTTCGATGAAGAGAATCTGATGGCCGTTCTGCTTACTGATGTTGTCGAGACGAATCATATCCACACACGCAAAGAAAAGTTGCGGTGTCTTTATGCCAAGTGACGCGCGTGCGGAAGCGCGATTCGCCTCCTCGGGCTAGCTGAAAGGATGGTTTGCGATTCAGCTTCGCGCCATCCGCGCCACGCGCACGGTATCGTCCCCGCCTGCGCGGGGACGACACCGAGGATGGGGCGACGTCAGTGCGCAGGGGCCGCCATCGGCGTGCGCACTGTCAGGGCCGACCGGATCGTGAACAACAGCAGCAGACCCGACAGCACATAGAGCGCCATGACGAAGTACATGCTGTAGATATTGTCGCCCGTGTTCTTCACGATGAACCCGTTGATCGACGGGCTCACGGCCGGACCGAGGTTGCCGAGGCTGCTGATAAGCGCGAGACCGCCGGCGGCGGCGCCGGCAGACAGATATTCGCTGATCAGCGCAAAGAAGATCGGCGTCGCCGAGGCAATCCCGATAACGGCGAACGACAGCGCGAGAACGGATGCCACCAGATTGCCCTGGAGCAAGGTGGTGGCAAAAAGACCGACCGCAGCAATCACCACGCAGGCCGCAAAGTGCCATCGGCGCTCGTGCCACTTGTCCGAATTGCGGCCGATCAGGATCATGCCGATGACGCCCACCGCATTGGGGATCGCGGCGTAAATGCCGATCAGGAACAGATCCTTCACGCCCCAGCTCTGAATCAGCGTCGGCAACCAGAACACCATCGTGTAGGTCGCACCCAGCAGAAGGAAATAAACCAGCGACAATACGTAGACCTTCGGATCGCGAAGCATTTGCCCGAACGTGCCGGAGGGCTCGCCTTCGACATCCTTCACGTCGTTCTTCATCCGGTCATCGAGCAATCGCTTCTCGTCCTGCGAGAGCCAGCTCGCATCGGCAGGCCTGTCCTCCAGAAGGACATAAACCAGGAAGCCGAGGATGACCGCCGGCAGCCCTTGCACGATGAAAAGCCACTGCCAGCCATGCAGGCCGCTCACGCCGTCGAAATATTTCAGGATTCCGCCGCAGAGCGGTCCTGCAATGACGGACACGATGGTGGTTGCCGACATGAAGATCGCAATCACCTGGCCGCGGCGCACCGAGGGATACCAGTAAGTGAAATAGAGAATGACACCTGGAAAGAAACCTGCCTCGAACGCACCCAGCAGGAAACGCACGACATAGAATTGCGTGGGCGTCGACACGAACATCATGGCGACGGCGGCGATGCCCCATAGCACCATGATGCGCAGCAGGGTCTTGCGTGCACCGATCTTTTCCAGAAGGAGATTGCTCGGCACTTCGAACAGAAAATAACCAATGAAGAAGATGCCCGCACCCAGCCCGTAAACCGCATCGCTGAACGGCAACGTCTGCTTCATCTGCAGCTGCGCATATCCGATGTTGATGCGATCGAGATACGCGACCATATACGCAATCAACAGCAAAGGGATGAGACGCCAGTTGATCTTCGAGAACACCGCCTTGAGTGCCGGGCTTTCGGCTAGCGCATGAGACACGCTGCTCGTCGTCGTTGGATGCATGTTCGCTCCCCTCCAGAATATTTTTTAGGCTCGCGGCCTTGGATTGACTTTGGCTATTCGATCCGAGGCGACGGCGCGTTGGCCGCTGCATCCCCCTGAGACGCTTCGGACTGACCGATGGTGACCGATTTCTTCTTTGCAGATGCCTTGCCCGGTTCGTTCACGGGCGAAGCGGCAGGCTCGGCTGCCTTCGGCGCATCGACGGTCGGCAACGCTTCGATCTCGCGCAGCGCATCCTTCAGATAGCCGATCAGTTCATACGATTCGTCCTGCGACAGCGTGCGCCGGCAGGCGGTGAGGCCGAATTCGAGCATGCCCGCATAACTCTGCACGGTCATGTTCAGGGCCATGCCGTGATAGGGAATCGAGACCGGATAGAAGTGCACCATGCGCGCCCCGGCGAGATAGAGCGGGGTCGGGATTCCGGGCACGTTGGAAATACAGACATTGGCTGCGGGCGGGGTTCGGCTCGCCAGATCCGAGCGACCGAACAACGAGGCCAGCCCGCTCATGATCCAGGGTGAACCGAAGACCGGCATATCTGCGCCAAGCACCGGCTTCAGCTCGCTGACCACGGCCTTTGCGTCTTCCGACGAGGCGTGGATGGCCTTGAAGCGCGCCGCGGGATCGGCGATGTCGGTAGCGAGATCGACGCGGATCATCGAGACCTGGTTGTTCATCGAGCTGTCGTCGGCGGAACGCAAGCTGACAGGAACGGCAGCGATCAATCCTTTTTCGGGCAATTCGTGACGCTCCAGCAGGAAGCGGCGCAAGGCACTGCTGCACATCGCCATGACGATCGAGTTGACCGTGCCGCCGATCCGCTTGCCCAACGCCTTGATGTCGGCAAGCGACACCGTGAGCGTGCTGTAGGACCGCTGGTTGGTGATCGATTCGTTGAAGATCGATTTCGGGCCGAGACCGAGCGACAGATCGCGGTCGCCTTTCGTCCTGGTACTGCGTCCGGCGACGAGGTTTCCGGCGGCGCCGAGCGCCTTCACGGCCGTTGGCAACAGTGCAGCGGTCTTGGCATATTGCCGTGCGCTATTGGTAACCGCGGCCTGAAGCAACTCCGCCACGCCGAGTTGTTGCGCCGTCGGCCCCCGCACGCGCCGGGGCGGAGGCACCTCACGCACTTCCGGCGAAGGATCGTAAACCACCTTCGACAATTCGACGCCGGCCTTGCCATCGATGCCGCTGTGATGGGCCTTGGTATAGTAGCCGACCTGCCCGTTCTCGAGCCCGTCGATCACATAGATTTCCCAAAGCGGACGGCTGCGATCCAGCAATGTCGAGTGCAGCCGCGCGATAAGCTGTTCGAGTTGCGCCATCGTGCCCGGGCGGCGCAGTGTGACGCTGCGCACGTGATAGTCGAGGTCGATATCGTCGTCCTCGACCCACACCGGATTGGCCAGGTCGAAAGGCATCTGCGCCAGCTTGCGGTGAAACAGCGTGCATAGATGCATCCGCTTGCCGATCACCGCCTTGACGTCCTCGTAGTAGTCGCCGGTATAGCCTTGCGGAAGTTCGAACAGCATCAGGCTGCCGACATGCATCGGCGTTTCCGGCGTTTCGAAATGCAGGAACGAGGCGTCCATGCTGCTGAGTTGTTCCATCGTGGTCCCCTCCAGTCCGTTGATGGCGGCATTGGCCCGCACCGGCCACGCCGCTTGTCTCGACGCATAGCGACCGCGTTAAACCTTCGCGGCCGCCTTGCGTTCTTCTTCGTCGTAGAGTTCTTTCTTGGACAGCTTGCCGACCGCCGTCTTCGGCAATTCCGGTCTGATTTCCATGGCCGAAATCATCTCGTGCTTGCCGAGCTTGTCTTTCAAGTAGGCCTTGAGTTCGTCGACGGTGAATCCCGCAGCGCCGTTCTTGAGTTTGATGAACGCCTTGGGTGATTGACCTCGGTATTCATCGCGAATGCCGATGACGCTGACTTCCTCGACCGACGGATGCGTATAGATCGCTTCCTCGATGGTGCGGGGATAGACGTTGAAGCCGCCGCACAGCAGCATGTCCTTGGTGCGGTCGACGATATAGACGTATCCGTCCGCGTCCATGTAACCGACGTCGCCGGTTCGCATCAGACCGTCGGCCGTCATGATCGCGGCGGTGGCGTCGGGCTTCTTCCAGTACCCCTTCATGACATTCGGGCCGCCGATGCACAGCTCTCCGCGCTCACCCTGGGCAACGTAGGTCGTGGAATCGTCGACGCTGAGAAACTTGATGGTGATGCCGGGACTGGGCACCCCGCATGAGCCGGGCCGCGGCGTATTTTGCGGAGGCGTGAAAGTGCCGGTGGGCGATGTCTCCGTCATCCCCCAGCCTTCGGCCAGCTTGCAACCCGTCAGCTTCTCGAAGTTCTGCTGGACTTCGAGCGGAAGTGGCGCGCCGCCGGAATTGCACCATTTCAGCGAACTCAGGTCGGCCTTTGCGGAGCTCGGATGGTTGATGACCGCGACGAACATCGTCGGGACGCCCGGGAACGCCGTGATCTTCTTTTCCGTGAGGTCCCGCACGACGGCATCGGCATCGAACCGCGAATGCAGAACGAGTTCTGCACCGATGCAGATGCCAAGCAGCATGTTGACGGTAAGCGCATAGATATGAAACGGCGGCAGAACTGCGAGAACCCGCTCCTTGCCCAGCTCCAGCACCGGCGGCTCCGTTCGCGTGGTTTCGAGGCACTGATGCGTTGCAGCCGTCAGATTGGCGTGTGTCAGCATCGCGCCTTTGGGTAGCCCGGTCGTACCGCCGGTGTATTGCAGAACCGCAATGGCGTCGGTGAGATCGGCAATCGGATAGCTTCGATAGATCCCGTCGTTATCCAGCAGCGCCTGGAACGTAACGTGCCTGTCGTCGGCCGAAACGTTGGCGAGCTGTTTCGCCGCCTGCATCTGCGCCTTGACCGCTTCCGGCTGGGCCGACATCTCAGCCACGTTGCCCACGATCAGCTTCTTGAGCCGGGTGTGTTCCAGCAGCTTCGCCATCTGCGGATAGAGGCTTACAAGATCGAGCGTCACCAGAAAGTCGGTTTCGCTGTCCTCGACCTTGTGCTCCAGCACCTTCTCCGCATCGAGCGGAGAATAATTGACGATCGTCCCGCCTGCTTTCAAGATTCCGAACAGGCTGACGAGGTAGTGAGGTGTGTTGGGCAAATACAGACCGACGTGAACGCCGGGCTTCACGCCGAGTTTCTGAAAGCCATGGGCCGCGCGGTTCGCAAGATCATCGAGCTCGCGATAGGTGATCTTCCTGCCCATGAAATCGACCGCCGGATGATCCGGGAAGTTCGACGCGGATTCTTCAAGAAGTTGTTGCACCGGGATAAGCGGGATATCGGCATCCCACTTCACTCCGGCCGGATAGGATTTGATCCACGGCATGTCGTTCATTGCAGTCGCTCCACGGGTCGCAAAAAGTAACTGATTTCTCATATTGCGGCGGCCGCTCCCGGTCCGCCGCAAAACAACGGGCCTTACTTCGGCTGCAGAATTTTCTGCAGACTTGTCATATTTTCCTGCAAGCGATCCTGCATGACCTTCCAGACGTTGCTGCGGGATCGCGTTTCCAGCTCGGCGAGTTCACGGAAATTCGCCATCACCTGCTCCACGCTCTGCCTCGCAGCCTCCGATTGCTTCGCAAGCAGATCGGGACCGGCAGCGTCCTTCAGTCCGGCCTGCCACTGCGCAAGCGTTTCCTGAAGTATCTCGTTGCGCCGCTCGACAAGCGCCTTGATCCCTTCCAGGGCCTGGCGGTTCGCTTCGAACAGCGCATCCATGTCCTTGCGCTGCCAGTCGAGCACAGCATCGAGATCGATCCCCGGCAACTGGAATTTCTCGAGCAACTTTTTCAGATCGTCGAACCACGGCATCGCGGTTGCGTCCGAAGCGCTCGATTGCTTGTTATCGGTCTCCATAAATCCTCCCTTTAATCTCAAGGCTCTGGCGAAAAGAGCGACGGGACGATTGAAGAGCGCTACGCCATCAACGGACCGCCTGCACGACGATTCGGATCCGGATACAGCAAGCTTCGTACTCCGCTGCGATCGAAGGGCCACCATTCGCCTTCCGGCAATGCGAGCCGATCCGCGATCGCGTAAAGCACAACGGGGTTATGCCCGAGCCCCGAGTGGCTGCCTTCAACCTCGATGTTCTGGGTGGTCGCGCTCTCCTGTTCGAGGCAACCTTGCCAGGCGACGATGCCGTCAGTCCGGGAATAGATCGACGTGCTTGGCACCGGCGGCGGCCGCTTCATGATTTCGCGCTCGGGCCAGTCGCCGACTTCACGTCCGCTCAGCGCTTCATAAAGCTGCCAGGCATTGCTCGCTTTGGGCTCATTGGCGAACGGACTGCCGAGCGTAATCACCTGACGCACCGATCCGGGCGCGCGTCTTGCCGACTCGCGCGCGAAGACGCCGCCGAGACTCCAGCCAATCAGACTGACCTTGCGCTGATACCGCTCGGCAAGTTCGGCGACGCGCGCATCGATGCCGGCCTCGACGCCGTCGCGGGGGCCGCGATTCTGGCCCTGCTTCCAACCGTGGGCCGCATAGCCCTGCGCCTTCAGGTAGGCGCGCAGCGGGCGCGTGGAAATATCGCTTGCAGCGAGACCAGGCAATACGAGAACCGGATGTCCGTCACCGCGCGGTGCGCGCCGAAGCAACGGATAGGCCGCGAAGAAAGCCTGAAGCTCCCAGATCCCGCGCACTTCGAGCGCAAGCAACAACTGAGACGGCGGCTTCGTACGATCGATGGTCGTATCCAAAACATTCCCCCTGCATTTCGCGTTGGTCGCGTTCTCCCCGTATCAAGTCGTTTTGCTTCGATTGTAATGCAAAGCGCGAACGCTTGCCGCACAATCGTGCCGCTCGATTTAGAGGCTACGGTATCGGCCGTCGTTTTCAGCGAAAGGTGCGATTGGCCCGTCTGGGAGGTTAGTTGAGGACAACGCAAACAACTTCGAAGAAAATTTGCGCGGAGCTCTCGCTTACCGCGACGCCTGGCAAGCTTTCTTACGTCGCATGGCACGCGTTACGGTTCACTTCGTTACGCGTGTAAGTGCAAGTTTCCTGAAACGCGCCGCAACATTTTATCTTGCGCTGCGGGAAGCCGATGAGTGTCAGACCGCGACACGAAACTCCGACGGACTCTTTCCGGTCCATCGCGTGAAGGCATGCCGGAAGTTCGAGGCATCGCTGTATCCCAGCCGGCTGGCGATTTCTTCGTTGGTCATCTCGGTTTTACGGAGATATTCGATCGCGAGACGCATGCGCACTTCGGCCAACAGGTCGCGATACGACGTCTCTTCGATCTCAAGCTTGCGTCGAAGCGCGCGCGGGTGCATCCCAATCTTCTCCGCGATCGCTTCGATACTTGGATACCGGCCAGGCTGTTCGATCAGGATTCGCCGGATATCGGCAGCAATGCCACCGGCGCGATTGACCTCGCCCAGAAGTTGTTCACACATCTCGCGCGCCATCGCGTGGGTGCGCGGATCGGCAAGCGCCATCGGGCCATCGGCGTAGCTCAGGTCGTAGCGGTATTCGTTGTGGCGCTGCATGAACAGAACCGGGCACTCGAACAGCTTGCGGTAGAAATCCGCATGCTGCGGTGCCGCGTAGTCGAGAGCGACCCGTGCAAAGTTGAAGGATTGTCCGGCCAGGTCACGGATGATGGTCAGATGGGCGGCCAGGGCAAACTCGGCCGTGAACCGATGCACGTCTTCCGTCGGATTGGGCCAATGCAGGGGATCGAAAGCGCATACCGCAAGGCCCTCCTCGTATGAGTAGCTGATATCGCAAAGAGGACCGATGATCCGGTTATAACGATTTGCGAAATCGCGCACCTCGGCATAGGTCGCACTGCTCAATAGCGCGTATCCGTACATTCCGTAGGCGGTGACCCGCATCCGCAGCCCGGCCCGGAATGCCGTGGTCGGCTCCTTCGCCAGATTCAATGCGTTGCGAATGACGATGTCGAGTTGCCGGTAAGCGATTTGCGTCTTGTGATTTTCAAGCTGCGACTGTTCCAGCCCCGTACCTTCGAGCGCGACCGATGCCGGTATCCCTTGCATGCCGAGTTCGGCGACCAGCGCGGCAATCGTGTGCGGCGAATAGATGCGTTGATCGAAATCGGACGGGGTCCGAGATACCGACCCGTCGCTCCGCGGGTTCTGCTCACCCGACTTGTTCATGGCCGCCCTCTTCACCCTTCCAACCTTTCGCGTCTGCAAATTCAGTCACGCGAACGGCATGGACGCAAGCGCGCAAACGACAAAAGAAGCTGAACCACACAGACATCGACGGATCGAGCTTGAGCACGTCAAACTTCTTGGCATTCAGAATTCACTTCGCATTGCAATACCGCGCTTATCCCTCCAGACATTATTCACGGCACCGCGTTTAACGGTTCTTACCATTGTACCCACGCGCAGAATCCCCAGTACAAATTTCGAGTACAGCGCTTCCGGATTGAGAAAGTATTGCATGACAATTCGCAGCGGGCCTCGACATGACGCCGACTGCAACGAGATGATTGCCGATAGCTCCGTCGCAAAATAACCCTTGCAACCGTCGGGGCGCACCTTTTGGATGACCGCAAGCTTGCTACGCTTCAGCGATCTCAACCGACGCGGCATCGTTTCGATGCCGAAGAACGCGGCGCTGAATTACCCGCGAACGACAGGCGGCATTGCAAACTTGAATAGACGCTGGCCGAAGGTCCGGCTTATGAAGAGTTATCAGCGCCCCCTCAACCACCCGTCGTAACGGCACAGGCTCAATTGGAGATGACCGCCTTGAGCACGAATTCAGACAGGATTGTCATGCTGAGCCTTGGCCGGAAATCCCGTGTGGTGTCCGTAACCCCGGGCGGCGGCGATATGCAGGTTCTGATCGAAGGACTTGAGGCGATGCCAGATGGCGTCGCCGTCGACCCGATCAACCGGCATCTCTACTACACCTTCATGGGCGCCATCCGGGACGGCGAGGATTTCTGGGAGAACGACGGGTACATCGAGCGCGCAAACTTCGACGGAAGCGAACGAACCGTCATCGTGCCGGCGGGCACCTTCGTGACCGGCAAGCAAATCCAGTGCGACGCAGAGAACGGCAGGCTCTATTGGAGCGACCGCGAAGGGCTGGGCGTGATGAGTTGCCGCCTCGACGGCTCCGACCTCACCATCCATGTCCGAACCGGCTCCCAGGAGGACAAGCAGGATCGCCGCCGCCACTGCGTCGGCGTTGCCGTCGATCCAAAGGGAGGCTTTCTTTATTGGACCCAGAAGGGCAAGCCGAAGGGAAATGAGGGGAAAATCCTCAGGGCTCCGCTTTCGCGCGCACCCGACATGGACCCAGCTCAACGCACCGACATCGAGGTCCTTTTCGACGGGCTGCCCGAACCCATCGATCTCGAATGGGATGGCGAAACGGAAACCCTGTACTGGACCGATCGTGGCGACCCGCCCAAGGGCAACACCTTGAATCGCACCACCATCCACAACGGCAAGGCCGTCGACCACAAGATCATTCTCTCTGGTCTTCAAGAGGCGATCGGTCTCGCACTCGACCACGTAAGCCGGCGCATTTTCGTCAGCGACCTGAAGGGCTCGTTGTGGGTGACGAGTCTCGACCGGCCCGGCGAAGGCAACATCATTTACCAGAGCCGCGGCCCGCTGACCGGTATCGCATACTTGCGAAGTTGAGCCTCTCATAACCGGCGAACCGTCCAGCGAGGCGGAAAATTCTCGAAGGCTTCTCGGTCGAGATTCTTGCCGGGCCGTCTCCATCCGCAACTCGCGGGCTTTATTGCTTAGCCTGTGAAGCAGTTCACACGTCGCCGGTTCCACTCGACGTACTCAATCGACGTCCGAGAAATTTCAAGGCTCGGGGCATAAACCAGCGCCGCGGGACGACAATATTCCGTCCGAGCGGCGCTGGCGTTTGTGTAATCGTCGCGCCGCAAATCCTCGGATCGGAGCGCGCTTAAAACGTCCCCGATTTGACCTCCTTGCGATAGCGAGCGGGACTCATTCCGAATGCGGTCCTGAACATCGCAATGAAGGGGCTTGGCTCCTCGAAACCGAGTTGGTCCGATATCTCACTGACTGAAATCCCCGTCGACAGCAGTTCGAGTGCCTTGAAAAGCTTGGCCTGCCGCCGAAAACTTCGCAGGGAGAATCCGGTTTCGGATTTGAAACGCCGCTCGAGTGTCCTCACCGAGACTTTCGCCAGCGAACTCCACTCCTCGATCGTCCGTGCATCGGTCGGATGTTCGACGATACGCTCTGCGATTTGCCGCAGCGCGCCGTCGCGGGGCATCGGCAGATGCAGCGGCAGAATTCTCGACGAGGTAATCTGATCGAGCAGAACGGAGATCAGGCGATCGGTCGGTTCGTCGCTTTCGGGATCGCGCGGCTTCGACATCAGCGAATCGACAATCGCCCGCAGCAACGGGTTGACCTGAAGCACGGTGGTGCCGCCCGGCAGGGCCGGCGTCGTATCGGTCGTTATATAAAGTGTGTGGACGCGGGTTGATGCGAGGTGGCGGGTCTCGTGAACAGTCCGGGCAGGAATCCAAAGCGCCCGCTCCGCCGGCACCACAAAAGTCCCCTCCCACGTCGTTACAGCGATGGAGCCGGATACGATCGTGAGCAGTTGAGCCCGTTCATGCTGATGCGGCGGCAGACCGCCGCCGCGCTTAATGTCCGACACATAGGCCACGACCTGACCGGGATGGTCCGGCGGCGGCGGCACATACAATTCTGGTGGGATGTGATCCGGTCGCATCATTCTGTCGTTTCACATATATTATTGGGCAATATAACGCTAATCCGGCTGCGCTGAAAGGAGTTATTGTCTTTGCAACGGTCGCATTGTCCGAGTTTTGGCGGGCTCCTGTCCGCGCGCGAGGAGACAACACTCATGATGTCCACGGTCATTGGCGGCGCCATGCTGCCGCACGCCCCCCAGTTCTTCACCATGCCCGATACCGAGGACAAGGCGGTGGTCGAAGCCGTCCGCGCGGTGGCGAAAGATATCGGCGACAAGCTCAAGGCGATGAAGCCGGACCTCTGGATCATCTTCTCCAACGATCACGCCGAGCAATTCTTCCACAACGCAGCGCCGCCGTTCACGATTCACGTCGGCGGCGAGGCAACCGGCGAGTTCGCCGGGCGGAAGTTTCACTGGAATATTCCGAGCGAAGTGTCGTTCGAACTGGTCCGTGAACTGTATCGGCAGAATTTCGATCCAGCCTTCACCAGCACGGCGAAGATCGATTACGCAATCGGCATTCCGCTTACCCACCTTGGCCTCACCGAACCGGTACTGCCAATTTATGTGAACGCCTATCTGCCGCCGCAGCCGAGCATGGAGCGTTGCTATTCGTTCGGCCAGGCCGTTGCGCGCGCCGTCACGGCAATGGGCCTCAAGACCGTTATCCTCGCCAGCGGAGGCATGTCACACTTTCCGGGAACGGACCGCTATTCCAATCCCGAACTCGCTTTTGACAAGCAGGTGCTCGAAAAGCTGGCGACGGGAAATCTGAAGTCGCTGATCGGATATAACGAGACCGAACTCGACGACACCGGCAATATCGAACTGCGCTGCTGGGCTTGTGCCGCAGGCGCGCTCGGCGAACGCAAGCCGGACGTCGTCTCGCTCGATCCAAGCTGGCACCACAATTATGCCTCGCTCGGCTGGACCGGCTCACAGCCCGGAACCCAGGACGCTCATTATCCCTCGATCAAGCCCGAACTCGTCGAACTGACCTCCGCACTCCATGGCCTCGCCCATAGCGCCGAAAAACGCGCGCAATATATCGCGGATGCCGGCGCCTATGCCGACCACTTCAAGCTTTCGCCGGAGCAGCGTCAGGCGCTCGTCACGCTCGACATGAAGGGCATCGTCGGCATGGGCGCGCACCCGCTGGTGCCGTTCCTCGCCAATATGCAGGTCCAGCGTCTGCGTGCGGGACGCTGATATCGGCATGACAACACCCATCATCAGCTCCTTTCTCGGAGACGAAAAACCATCCGATGCTCCGACCTTCGATCAGGTGCGTCCGCAGGACGGCCGGATCATCGGGCGGATCGCCGAGTCCGGACAGAGTGGCGTCGAAGCGGCAGTAGCGGTCGCAACGGCTGCGTTCGCAGCGCATCGTTTGTCACCGGTGCATCAACGTGTCGGCTGGCTGAAGAGTGCCGCGGATGCGCTGTCGCAAACCGTCGATGAGATTGCAGCGCTGATCTGCGAAGATGTCGGCAAGCCGATCCGTATTGCGCGAGGCGAGGTTCGCCGCGGCGCAGAGTTTCTCGAGGCCACCGCGGCCACGCTGACCCAACTCGGCGGCGAAGTGCTGCCGCTCGACGTGACGGCCGCCGGCGCGGGACACTTTGGTTATACCCGCCACGTGCCTTATGGCGTCGTCGCCGGGATCACGCCGTTCAACGCCCCGGTCAATCTGCTGGTGCAGAAGGTTGCGCCGGCGATCGCTGCCGGCAATGCCGTCATAACAAAGCCCGCGCCCGCAGGGACACGAACGGCTCTGCGGCTCGCGCGGCTCTTCCAGGATGCAGGCTGGCCGAAGGGACTGTTCACGGTCCTGACCGGCGACAAGGAAACGGCGCTGGCGCTTGCATCGCATCCGACCGTGCGCGCCGTTTCGTTCACCGGCGGTACGACGGCGGGAGACGCCCTCGCCCGCGCCGCCGGTGCCAAGAAATTCGTGGCCGAGCTCGGCTCCAATGCTGCCAACGTCGTACTCGCCGATGCCGACATACAGGAAGCCGCCCAGAAGATTGCAGCCGCCGCCTTCGAAGCCAGCGGTCAGCAATGCATCTCGGCGCAGCGCGTTCTGGTTGAAAAGCCGGTGTTCGATGCCTTCGTGCAAAGCTTTGCCGCGGCGGCCTCAAAACTGAAGGTCGGACGCGCCGACGATCCGGCCACCGATGTCGGCCCGATGGTCAGCCGCGCGGCTGCGGAACGGGTGATGGCGATGTGCGAGGACGCGATCGCATCGGGCGCGACGTATGCTCTCGAGCCGCAGCACACCGATGCACTGGTGTCGCCGGGTATCCTGCTGAATGTTCCACGCACCGCGCGACTATGGCGCGAGGAAGTGTTCGGTCCGATGGCCATCGTGGTCCCGTTCGAGGGCGTCGCCGACGGGCTTGCGCTTGCAAACGATTCACCGTTCGGCCTGCAGGGCGCCGTGTTCACAAGCAACCTGCGCTCCGCATTTCAGTTCGCCGACCAATTCGACGTCGGAGCCCTGTGGATCAATGAGGCCAGCCGCTTCCGGCTCGACATCTATCCGTTCGGCGGAATGAAACAGAGTGGCGTCGGACGGGAAGGCCTGCGTTATGCCATCGAGGAATTCTCCCAGGTCAAGTTCATCGGTATCCGTGCCTAGGGGAGAATGCCGATGAGCATCGAGCGCATTCGCGAGAGGATCGGGGTCAGCGGACCGCGCGTGGTCTCGTCGGCCCATCATGCCGCGACCAGCGCCGGGATCGGCGCTTATGCTGCCGGTGGTAACGCCTTCGACGCTGCGCTTGCGGCCTGTTTCATGGAAGACGTCGCACTGCCGATGAAATGCGGACTCGGCGGCGATCTGGTCGCGCTGTTTCGGCGAGCCGGCGGGCCTTTCGAAGCCGTTGTCAGCGTCGGTCCGGGTGCTCGCGCGATTGCCGATGGCGAAAAGCTGGAGCGGCTCGGTCCACGCTCGGTCGGCGTTCCAGGCGCACCGGACGGTTATGCGACCTTGCATCGATTTTGCCGTCTCGGTCTCGACAAACTGGCCGCGCCAGCAATCGCGGCCGCCGAAGCGGGCGTGCCATGGAGCCGTGTCGCGCTCAACTATTATATTCAAGCCGAAGAGTTGCTGGCGCGCTGGAGTCCGAACTCTCCCTATGCACCCGATGGGAAACGCCCTGCCCTCGGATCGCTCCGCCGCCTTCCCGGCCTCGGCGCCTTGCTGCGTGACTTCGTCAGGGATGGCGCGGATCTATTCGCAGGCGCAGCCGGTGACCTCTATCTGAAGGAATTGCAAGCCAAGGGCGGCATCCTCACAAAAGCGGACTTGGCGATCCGCCCCGCGCGGCAGATGGCTGCTGAGGCCACCGTTCTTGACGATGGCACACGCATGATCGTGACGCCGGAGCCGACCTCCGGCCGCAGGCTTGTCAACCTCGTAACGCGCGCACGCGATACATCGGAGCCGCTGGTCTCAATCGTTCGCGCCGAGCGCGCCGAGGCCAAGCGCGTCGGACGGCTGGCAACCGACGGCGGCACGTCGGTGGTCACGGCAGCCGACAGCGAAGGCAATGTCGTCGTCGTCCTGCACAGCAATTCGTTTCCTCAATTCGCTTCGGGGATCGTGCTCTCCAACGGACTGGTTCTTACCAACCGACCGGGCCGCGGGTTCGACCTCGCTGCACCACCGGAGGCACGCAACGCGCCGCGCGCGGGTCGCGTTCCGCCGACGACCTTGCATGGCTGGGCGCTGGAGCGACCGGACGAACTGCTTGCGGGCGCAACGCCGGGCGGCATCAATCAACTGCCGTGGAATGCACAGACCGTCACCGAACTGCTTGCGGGTACTTCACCGGTCGAGGCGGTGACCAATCCGCGCTGGGCGCTGACGGAAAGCGACGAACTATCGGCCGAGCCCGGCGCAAAGCTGCCCGAAGGCATCGCCTTGCGCGGCGTTGCCCCGCTTTCGCAAGGATCCGTGCAACAGGTGCTGCGCATCGCCCCAGATCGCTTGATCGAGCTTGCTGCCGATCCGCGCGCCGGCGGGTCCGCTCAGGCTGCTTACTGACGATTCCGGATCAAGCAGATTGCCTCAAGTGCCGATCGAAAGCGGACAGGTCAGGCTGATCAGCGTGGCCAGCATGCTCAACGCAGCAATGCGGCTGGTCGCCGGATTATCCGGACTCGGATAATTGGCGATCTTCACTTCGATCCTGGCCGCGTCTGAATCGAGAAATACGGAATGCGTGTTTCTCTCGACCGCCGGATCGGCCCAGATTTCGACCATCGTGCGATCGGGGCCCGCTCCCGCGAGCGACACCGCCGCAGCGACATTGGCGTTCGCCGGAAATTGCCGTGCAGCATCCCGCGCCGTTCCGGAAAAAACGCAGACCGCATCCGTCATCGCATCCACATCGACGTTGTGGGTCTGCATCCAGCTCGTGCGCGCCAACGATTGCGGCGGCTTGCGGGTAATCATGCGCACGCTCTCGATCTTCTCGAGCCGCGCGGCCTTGATCGCGTCAAGTCCTGCGATGGCACCGCTGGCGAGAAGAATGCGTCCCTTGCTGTGCGCGGCGATCGTCTCGAGATCGAGATTATCGAGTAGTGCGGCGGCGCTGATCGTCACCACGGTCATGCCCGCGATCAGCGCAGGCTCAACGATGCTTCGGAATGCACCTGCCGGGGCGCACTCCAGCAGAATGCTGGCAGACCCGTTTAGGGCACGCGAATCCAGGACCGGATAGCTGCGGCCGAGAGTCCGCTCCACCTGAACGCTCGTTCGTGCGGGATCGCGTGACCCGATGGCGGCCAGCTCGAAGCCGGGCACGCCGGCAAGCAGGCGCCGCGCCAGGGCCTTGCCGACCGAGCCAAATCCACTGACGGCAACGGGAATGGCTGCCGTCATCAGACTTCACCTGTCGCATTGGCACCCGGCTTCATCGACCTCTACCCTCCCAGATACGCGCGCAGCAGATCGGGATTGCCGAGAAGCGACTTTGCGGTGTCTTCAGCCACGACACGGCCGGTCTCGAATACATAAGCCCGGCTCGCAACCGAAAGCGCGTTGTGCACATTCTGCTCGACCAGCACAATGGTCATCCCGCCATCACGCAGTTGCCGAAAGATATCGAGCAGCTCCTGCGTGATCCGCGGCGCGAGACCGAGGCTGGGTTCGTCGAGCAGGAGAAGCCGGGGCGACGACATCAGCGCCCGCGCGATTGCAAGCATCTGCTGCTCACCGCCCGACAGCGTTCCCGCCAATTGGCGATAGCGCTCACGCAGCCGCGCGAACGGCTGGACTACCTTTTCGAGACGCTGTTCCAGTTCAGTCTTGCTGGAGCAGGTATAGCCACCGAGCCGCAGGTTTTCCTCGACCGTCATTTCCGGCCAGACGTGGCGCTCTTCCGGACAATGCGCGATGCCCAGTTTCAGAATGAGATCCGGGCGCAGATTGGCGATGGGCTTGCCGTTGAACACCACGTTGCCGGCGCTGGCCTTCATCAGCCCGGAGATGACCCGAAGGGTCGTGCTCTTGCCAGCGCCATTCGCTCCCAGCAACGCCACGATCTCGGCCTGAGCAACCGAAAAACTGACGCCGTGAAGCGCCTTGAGTTTCCCGTACGCCGCCTCGATTCCGGTGAGTTCAAGCAACATGCTCATTCGACCGGCTTTCCGAGATAGGCTTCGATCACTTCCGCGCTGTTGCGCACCTGCTCCGGCGATCCTTCCATCAGCTTGCGTCCGAAGTTCAGCACCACGACGCGGTGGGACACGCTCATGACGAGGCTCATATTATGTTCGACCAGCAGCAGCGCATCGACACGCGTTCCGACCAGTTGTTTCAGAATGTCGGCGAGGCGTTCGGCTTCCTGCGTATTCAGACCGGCGGCCGGCTCATCCAGCATCAGCAATCGGGGACCGGCGCTGAGCGCTACTGCGACTTCCAGCAACCGCAGCTCGCCGCACGACAGCGATTCCGCGGGCGTGTCGATCCGGGCCAGCAGGCCCAATGTCTCGATCAGATCGGCGGCTTCGTCCCGAACGCGCTTCTCGCGAACGCGAACCGCCTTACCCGGAAAGAATGCCCGCAGGATCGACGTCTCGCCGTGAAGGTGCCGCGCGGCAAGAACGTTCTCGAATACATTCAGCCGCGGCAGCACGTTGGTCTTCTGGAACGTCCGGACCACGCCGAGGCGAGCCACGCGATGCGGGTCGAACGCCGTGATATCGGTGCCTTCGAATTGCACCCGTCCTGCCGTCGGCCGGTAGAAGCCGGTAATCAGGTTGAAGCACGTCGTCTTCCCGGCTCCGTTGGGGCCGATCAGGCTGACCACCTCACCCTTGTTGATCGCGAAACTGACATCGGCAACCGCAGTGATGCCGCCGAAGTTCTTGGTGATGTTATCGACCTGCAGCATGCCTTGCTCACTTTCGCGCATACTGCTCGCGTCGAGCAGCGACAAAGCCCATGAGGCCTTGCGGGACGAACAGGACGACCGCGACGATGACGAGACCGAAAATGGAGAAGCGCAGATCCTTGAAGTCGCGCAGATATTCCTCAAGCAGCACGACGATGACCGGTCCGATGACGGGGCCAATCAACGTCCCCTTTCCGCCGAGCAGAACCATGATGATCATCGAGATCATGAAGGGGAAACCGAACACTTCCGGCCCGACATACGATACGTAATGGGCATAGAACGCACCCGCTACGCCTGCCATGGCGGACGCAACGACGAAAGCCAGCAGGCTGTATGAATAGGGCCAGATGCCCACCGATTGCGCGACAAAACGGTTCTCGCGAATGGTCACGACGGCGCGGCCGAGAAACGAATACACGAAGCGATAGGCGAAGTAGACGCAGACCGTCACCAACGCCAGGCCGATGTAATAGAAATCGATCTTCTGTTGCAGGGCAGTCTGCTGTGCCATCCAGGCCGGCTTGACGATACCGGCAATGCCCATCGGACCGTTCGTCAGCGCCACCCAGTTATTGGCGACGATGCGAAGCACTTCCGCGAAGCAGAGCGTCACGATGACGAAGAACGGGCCGCGCAGCCGTAACGTCACAGCGCCGATAAAGAACCCGGCAATGGCCGCCACCACGGCGGCCGCCGCGATATTGAAAAAGATCGGCATGCCGAGGCTCGACGACAATAGCGCGGCCGTATAGGCGCCTATTCCGAGAAACGCGGTATGGCCGAGCGAAAACTCACCGACATAACCGACGATCAGGTTGAACCCGGTCGCCAGCATGATGGAAAACATGATCAGCACGCCAACGTGGATCACGTACTCGCTCCAGCCGAGCAGCGGGAAGACGATGGCGATCGCGAGCGCGCCAAGCAGGAAACGGCGTTCGAAAATCATCACGCGCGCTCCGACTTGACCGAGAACAGGCCATAGGGACGCACCAGAAGCATGACGATGACCAGCGCGAAGCCGATGGCGTCGACATAGCCGGTCGCGAAATAGCCGCCCCAGAGAGCCTCGGCGACTCCGAGTACCAGGCCGCCGATGATCGCACCCGCGAAACTGCCAAGGCCGCCAAGGATAACAACCACGAACGCTTTCAAGCTCACCAGACCACCGATAGTCGGTTGCGTGACGTAGATTGAGCCCAACAGCGCGCCGGCGGCGCTTGCCAGCGCCGTACCGAGGGCGAAGGTGAAACCATGAATGCGTTCGGTGCGGATGCCGACCAGGCTCGCCGCCATCGCATCCTGAACGGTCGCTCGCATCGCGCGACCGAGCGTGGTGTGCTTGATCAGCAGATGCACGGCAAGCATGAGAACGGCGCAAATCGCCACGATGGAAAGCCGCGATTGCGTCAACACAACCGGGCCGAGAAACAGCGGTTTGTTCGCAAACGGCGACAGCACCTTGTGCGGCACCGTACCGACGATCAAGAGTGCCGTATTGGTGAGAAAGATCGAAATTCCGATGGTCAGCAGAATGCCGCTTTCAGCGCCTTGATTGCGGACCCGCTCAATCAGCCAGCGATCGATCAGATAGCCGGCCGCGCCAGTGGCAATGACGACAATCAGCAATGCGAGAAAAAAATTTGCGCCCACGAGTTCGGTAAGGGCCCAGCCGATCAGGCCGCCCACCATGTAAAGCTCGCCATGCGCGAAATTGACCACACGCATCAATCCGAAGATCAATGTCAGGCCCAGAGCCGACAGTGCGTAGAACGTGCCATTGACCAGGCCGTTCGCCAGCAATTGAAGCAGGAAATCCATCGCACGCGTCTTGTTGTTGGAGTGCGTTTCTCAGGAAGTCGTCCTTGCCCGCATCGCGGATCGGCCGCGACGAGGGCAAGGAACCGTTCTAGACGCAGTTACGGTCAGTGTTCGACCGTCGTTGTGGCAATCACGTTCGGAACGCCCTTCTGCAACTGCACGAGCACGACGCTGAAGCCCGTTGCCTGTCCTTTGGCATCGAACTGGAAATGGCCGTTCGGACCTTCATAGTTGGTCTTCGTCAGTGACTCCCGGATCTTCTCCGCATCGGTCGAGCCAGCGCGTTCGATCGCATCCATCATGATGTTGAGCGAATTGAAACCCGCAGCGGAATACTTCCCCGGAGGCTCCTTGAAACGCTCGACATACGCATCCACGAATGCCTTGTTCTTAGGCGTCGTCATGGTCGATGCATACGGCACGGCCGCATACAGGCCTTCCGACGCATCGCCGGTCAGCTTGATGAAGTCGGCGGTTGCCCAGGAGCCGACGCCGAACACTTTCACCGGGAGACCGAATTCCGCCTTCTGCTTGACGAAGATCGACCCGTCCTGCGTTTCCGCCGCAACGAACGCACCGTCGGCGCCCGACGACTTCAGCTTGGTCAACAGGGTGTAGAAATCCGTGGTGCCGTGCTCGAAATATTCCTTCATCACGGTCTTCGCGCCGAGAGCGGTCATCTGCTTCTCGAATTCGGCGACACCACCGCGGCCCCAGTCGTCGTTAACGCCGATATAAGCGACGTTGCGAAGCTTCAGCGTGTCAAACACGACCTTGGCAAACGATTTGGCGAGCAGTTCGTCCGTCTCGGTGGCGCGGAAGAAATACTTGTTGCCCTTTTCGGTCAGCGACGCGTTCGACGACACGCCGGTGATCAGTGGAATCTTGTAGTTTGCCGCGACCGGCATCACCGCCAACGTGGCCGAGCTGCAGAACGCACCCGCGAGCGCCACGACCTTGTCGCGCTGGATCAGCTTTTCAGCCGCGTTGACCGATTCCGCGGGCCGGCACTGGCCATCCTCGACCACCAGGTCGATCTTCTTACCCATCACGCCGCCCTTGGCGTTCCGCATGTCGACGGCCAGGGTCGCGCCATTGACGTCGGTCTTGCCGTTATAGGCCACCGAGCCGGTCAGCGGCTGGATCAATCCGATCTTGATGGTTTCCTGAGCTTGCGCCGCGGTTGCCGCCATGACGACGCTGGCGGCGATACCCAAACATGTCTTCCGCATTCCCTCTCTCCTCTTGTTCATTGATAAATTTACGTCCGAAAGAAATTTACGATTCCAGCTTCAGTTGCCTGACAGGCGCCGAAAGAACGCGGCGATGCGCTCTTTCAGCATGGTCCAGAACAAATTTCCGACATCGAGGCTCTCTGCCGCACGCGGTGCCGGCTGAACCTCATTCTCCTGCCGATGGATCTGCAGCTGTGGCGTCTCACGTGTCGCGGATGCAGCCACCTTGGCCTCGAAGTTGCGGACGAACTCCGCCGTGATGCGGTTGGCTATCTCCTGTATGACGGCGCCCTTGCCGAACTGGGCGAGCGCGCCGGCCAGATTGATCTCGCAAACCACATCCACATCGGTCTGCGCGGCTTCCCGCGCCGTCAGCGCATATGTCATGCTGCCGTTGGCGCGCGATCCCGAGCGCGCATCGGCGCCCTTACCGGTGACCACCGCCGTCCAGTCTTCCGGCTTCCGTTCGATTCCGACTTCGCCGGCGAACGCGGCGGCCATCGGCCCCACTTTCACCGAAAACTTTCCCTTGTAGCGATTGTCGCCCAGGTCCTCGACAATCGATGCCCCCGGAAGGCATTCGGCGACCTGGTAAACGTCGCCCATTGCTTTCCAAACGGCGTCGCGTGGATATGCGAGGCTGAATTGCTTGGTGATCTTCATGGCTGCTTGCCTTGGGACGACAGTTGACGTGCTGCACTTTTGATCGAACGGACGATCCCCTGGTAACCGGTGCAGCGGCAGAGGTTGCCACTCATCGCGCGGCGAATGCCGACGTCGTCGGCCTCCGGATGGCGCGCAATCAGATCGCGTGCACTGATGAGCATGCCCGGCGTACAGAAGCCGCACTGCAAGCCGTGTTCCTGATGGAAAGCCTCCTTGATGACGCCCATCGCGGCGTCTTCGGCAAATCCCTCGACCGTTCTGATCTCGGCGCCGTCCAACGAGACCGCCAGAGCAATGCACGCGCGCGCCGGGGCGCCATCCACCATCACCGTGCAGGCACCGCAGACGCCGTGCTCGCAGCCGAGATGCGTTGCGGTCAGCCGCAATTCCTCTCGCAGGAAATCAGCAAGACTGGTTCGCGGCTCGACATCGCGCCGGATCTGCGCGCCGTTCACCGTGAGTGAAATCGTTACCTTCATTTTGCTGCTGCGCCCTTCAATCCGCGCATCGCGACAGTGGTATGCATGGTCAATCGTGCCGCCGAGAATTCGCGCCCTGCCGCCAATAATTCGTCACGGATCACGACACGGAGGGCGTCATCGGTACGCCCGTCGAGAAATGCCTGCGCGGCCTGTTCCAGGACGAGCGGAGCGCCATCGGTCGCGCCAACGACCAGCCGCGCATAGTTGCGTGCCTTGTCGACAAGCGCGATCGCCATGGACTCGGCGTATTCGCCGGTCTTGCGCGCGACTTTGTAATGTCCCCAACGCTCCGTTGCCGATCGACGCGGAACAACGACCGCTTCGATCATTTCGTTCTCCGCGAGATCGGTCAGATACGATCCGATCACGAAATCGGCAGCCGCCACCGCTCGCCGGCCTTCCGGCCCCGCGATCAGAAGCTTGCCCTCCAGCGCGACGAGCGTCGTCAGCCAATCCGCCGCGGGATCGGCAAGCGCGAGCGACCCTCCGATCGTGCCGCGGTTACGAACCGCCCGATATGCGATCTGCCCGGCCACAAACGGCATCAATCCGTTGGAGCCATCGGGAACGCGGCGATCTTCGAACGCCGCGTGAGTGACTAATGCACCGTAACGCACCGAATCCGCATCGTCATGTGCCTGCCGCAAACTGTCGACCCGACTGATATCGATGACGGTGTCCAGCGGCGCCAGACGCAAGTTCAGCATCGGCACCAGCGATTGCCCACCGGCCAAAATCCGTGCCATGCCGGCGCCTTGCGTCAGCGCTGCCACTGCGTCGTCGACCGACGTTGCACGGTGATATGAAAACGGTGCGGGCTTCATGCTGAAACCCTTTGCCCGGCCGACGATGCGATCGCATCCAGGATACGCTCCGGCGTGACAGGTGTTTCCGTGACGGCGGCGTTGAGCGATCGCAGCGCGTCGTTAACGGCGTTGAGTACTGCGGCCGGCGGCGCGATCGCCCCGCCTTCGCCCATCCCCTTGATCCCGAAGCGGGTATGCGGCGACGGCGTCTCCATATGCAGCACGCGAACGTCCGGGACTTCGGTCGCGCCGGGGATCATGTAATCAAGGAACGTCGACGCCAGCGGCTGGCCGTTTTCATCGTAGGGAATTTCTTCGTAAAGTGCGGTGCCCAGCCCCTGCGCCACACCGCCAACGACCTGCGCCTCGACGATCATGGGATTCACCATGGTACCGCAGTCGTGACAGACGACGTAATCCAGAATTTCGGTGTGGCCCGTCCCCGGATCGACCGCAACGACGCAGGCATGGGTCGCATAGGAGAATGCGCCGGTGCTGCGGCCTGGCTGATAGACGGCATTGACCTCAAGCGCCGGATCTTCGCCTTCGGGCAGCCTTTCGGGATGCAGAAACGCCGCCTGACAGACATCCTTGAACGCAACGCTTTGCGTCCCGAAATGCACGCGTCCGTCCGCGAGGTGAACTTCGTCGCGCGGCGCCTGAAGCAGATGGGCGCCGATACGCCGGATTTTTTCCGCGAGTTGCGCGCAGGCTGCCGAGACGGCCCCGCCGGCCATCGTCATGCTGCGCGAGGCGAAGGTGCCCATCCCGTAAGGCGACACCGAACTGTCGCCGTGCCGCACGATGACGTCGGCGACCGGAATTGCCAGTTCCTGATTGGCTACCTGCGCCAGCGTGGTCTCAAGTCCCTGGCCATGGTTCTGGATTCCGACGAACAGAACCAGTTTCCCGTCAGGCGTGAACCGTGCCAGCGCCGGCTCGTAGCCGAATACGACCGGAAGCCCGCGCGCCACCCACTCGGCAGTGCCATGCGCGGTCTGTTCAGTGTAGCTCGCCATGCCAAGCCCGATCAGCCGCCCATCAGGCGACACTTCCGTTTGGCGCTTGCGGATTGCGGCGACGTCGATGGCCTCGGCGGTACGTCGCGCGCACTCCGGGTAATCCCCGCTGTCGTAGAGCTTGTGGGTCGCGCTGCGATACGGCATCGATTCCGGCCGCACCATGTTTTCGATGCGGACATCGATCGGATCGCGACCCACGCTGCGAGCTACCTCGTCGATCAAGGTTTCGATCGCGAAGCACGCGCCGGAACGCCCGACGCCACGATAAGGTCCCATCGGGGATTTGTTGGTGCAGACGGTCCGCGCCACGCCGCGATAAATCGGGATATCGTACGGGCCCGTCATGATACCGGCGGACATGCCGGCCTCCATGGATGCGGTCCACGGCCACACAGAATAGGCGCCGGCATCCACGACCACAACCGCATCGAGCGCCAGCACGCGTCCGCTCTGGTCCGCATAGGCAGTAAGTTCATAGCGATGTTCGCGCGCGTGAGGCGACGCGATCAGATGCTCGCGCCGGTCCTCGATCCAGCGCAGCGGCTGACCAAGCTTCAGCGAAAGCGCGGCAATTGCCAGTTCTTCCGGATTGAAATTGTTCTTGATGCCGAAACCGCCACCGACATCCGGCGCGATCACCCTGAGCTTGCCTTCGGACACACCAAGGCATTCGGCCAGGATAGAACGAATAACGTGAGGAAACTGGGTGGAACTGTAGATGACCAGTTCGTCCAGACGCCGATCGTAATGAGCCACTACGCCGCGGCACTCGAGCGAGACGCCGGCGTGGCGCCCCATGCGCAACGACTTGCGGACCGTCACCGGCGCGCTTTTGCGCGCAGCCTCGATATCGCCGGTCTCGATCCGCGTCTCGACGTAAAGATTATTAGTCCAATGATCGTGGATCAACGGCGCATCGGGCGCGAGTGCCACGTCGATATCCCAGATCGGCGGCAATTCTTCGAAATCGATCACGCACGCTTGCGCGATATCTTCCGCCTCCGCCCGCGTCGGAGCGATGCAGATTGCCACGATATCGCCGACGAACCGCACCTTGTCGACGGCAAGCGGAGGATAGTCGGAACGCTGAAAATTCGGAGCTGCGCTGGCCGCGACAATCGGCTTTGCAAATGCAATATCGGCGGCAAAGAACACCTTGCCCTGGTGCTCCGGCGGCACCTCGACCGATCGGATCCGGCCGTGCGCGATCGGGCTGCGAAGGAACACGGCCTCCGACATACCGGGCACGCGGATGTCGGCGACATATTCGCCTTTGCCATCGAGGAAACGACGGTCTTCATTTCGCCTGGGCGACGAGCCGATCCCCTGGCGATTGTCCCCGTCGATCGGAGCAGATGCTGCGCTCATGTGGACTCACACAGGTCCGGGTGCACAAGCAACCACGTTGATCTCGATCAATACGCCCGGCGCCAGCACACTTCCGACCGTCGTGCGCACCGGATGCGGCGGCGGCATGATGCGCGCATACACTTCATCGTACCTGCTGAAATTCGTCAGATCGCTCAGATGCACGGTGGACTGCACGATATCGGATAATTCCGCGCCCGCGTCCTTGAGGATTTTTTCGATGTTCCCGAGTGTGACTTCGGTCTGCTCCTCGATGGACGAACCGACGACCCGCAACTCTTCATCGCGTGCGCTCTGGCCCGCAACGAAGATGAATCCACCCGCCCGCAACGCACGGGAATAGGCACCTCGCGCCGGCGGCGCGTGCGGTGTTTCGATCAGTTCCTTTGACATCCCGCGTCCCCGCTCGGTCCGAACGCCGCACATCGGCCCCGGATTTCGGCAGAAATTACAGATACTGGACATACTGTCAAGCAGGCTGGACTTTTTGTCTTGATTGCTTTCGAATGCATCCGGATGCTTTCGAAATGTGCAGCGGGCGGCTATAGACTGCTCAATCTACGGCCGGACAAACGTGAAAAGGTCCATGACCAAAGCAACAAAACGACGGAATGCTATTCGCAAGCCCGCGTTGAAGAGCGATGCGGATCAGCGGCTGGCAGCCCTCAAGACCATCGTGAACGGGCTCGCTGCGGCAATTGGTCCCCACTGCGAAATCGTCCTGCACGATTTCCGGACGCCGGAGAAATCGATCGTCGCGATCGGCGGTCAGGTTACGAAACGGTCCGTGGGCGGATCGATGTCGCAGATCGGATTGTCGCTGCTCGCAGAAGGCGAAGCTGCGAAAGACCAGATGAACTACATCACCCAGCTTCCGTGGGGCCGCGACGTCAAATCGACCACGCTTATTTTGAGGGACAACCGCAACAAGGTGTTTGGCGCGTTCTGTCTCAACCTGGACATCACGGAAGTTCGAAGCGCTGCGGCTTTCCTGTCCGGAATCTCCGGTCAGACTGCGCCGATTCAAGCACCGGCGACCTTCACGGACGATATCCGAGAAGTCATCGATGTCGTGCTGTCGCAGGAATTGAGGGATCAGCAGTTCGACGAACTAAGCGCGAAGCAGCGCATCGCCCTTTTCCGGATTCTCGACGAAAAGGGAATCTTCGGCATCAGAAAGGGAATTACGCAGGTCGCCGAACAGTTCGGAATATCCAGAGCCACCGCGTATTCATATCTGGATCGGGCAAGGCGATAGAATTCCGGGTCTAGTCCCACAGCGCACGCGATGTCGGAAGGCTGACCTCGGCCAGACGTGAGGCGTCACGATCCTGTTCCACCGCGAGATATTTCCCGCGCCAATAGGCCAGCGCTGCGGGCCCCTCCGTGGAAGCCAGATGAACGACGTGTCCGATCACGATGGCATGGGAGTGCCGCTCGATAATTTCCTCCACCTCGCAGCCGATTGCGACCAATGCATCCCTCAGCAACGGCACGCCGGATGGTCCCGCGATCCAGACACTACCCGCGAAACGCTCCGCTCCCTTGAGTCCACCCTTCCCTGCGAAACGCTCGGCAACGTCGACCTGCTCACCGGACAGGATATTGACGCCGAATGCACCATAACGCCGCAACATAGGCAGCGACGAAGCATCCCGATTGATCGCGACGATCAGAGTGGGAGGATCGACCGCCAGCGACGAGGCCGATGTCACGGTCATTCCCGAGATATCGCCGCCGCGGCCGGCCGTGATGACGCTGACTCCGCCCACGAGGTGACGCATCGCGTGACGGAATTCATTCGGCGCAATCGCTCGCGCCACAGGAACATTGCGGGCGACCAGGTTCATTTTTTCCTCATCCATCCATACCGTCATCGCCGGCCGACAGCAGGTGGCCCAGAATGGAGCCCTCGAGCGCCGCCAGATCGGCGCTCCCATGTTGGCGCGGACGCGCGATATCGATCAGGACATCGTGGGCTATGCGCCCATCCTCGATCACGAGCACACGGTCAGCCAGGGCCACGGCTTCCGACACATCGTGGGTGACGAGGATGGCGGTGAAGGTCTGTTCGCGCCACACCCGCTCCAGCAACCGCTGCATGGAAATTCGCGTCAACGCATCCAGTGCGCCGAGCGGCTCGTCAAATGCCAGCACGCGCGGATGGCTCACCAGCGCGCGTGCAAGCGCGACACGCTGCTTCTGCCCACCGGACAGAACGCTCGGCCACTGGTCTCGCTTTTCTTTAAGTCCAACTTCGGCCAACGCCTGCTCGGCACGGACCTTTGCATCGGATCGCGAACGTTGACGGCCCAGGCCGACCTCGACATTCGACGATACCGTTGCCCACGGCAACAAGCGCGGCTCCTGGAACATGACGCGCACATCTTCGGCACGCGGGTCTTCGCCGAAGCTAATGCTGCCCGAGGTCGGCGTCTCGAGCCCTGCAATCAACCGCAATAACGTGCTTTTGCCGCATCCGCTGCGGCCGACGATGGCGACGAACTGGCCCGCCGGAATATGCAAATCGATTCCACGCAGCACCTCGTTATCGCCGAACGATTTACGCAAGCTTTGAATCGTGAGTGACAGCCCGCCTGCATTTGATGTGAACGTCGGTACCGGCTCAGGCAGACGCCGCGCGGTTCGCGCTTGCTCGACGAGCGCGGTCGGCGGAACGAATGCCACGTCGGATGGAAATACACGAAGGGATTGCTGCATAGTCACTCTCAATGCTTCTGAAATACGGGATGCCAAGATAGGGTCAACCGCTCGAGAACGCGCGAGGCGCTGTCGGCCAGCTTGCCGAGAAGGGCATAAATAAGGATGCTGAGCACGACGACGTCGATCAGCATGAACTCGCGCGCCTGCATCGCCATGTAGCCAAGCCCGGACGATGCGGCGATGGTTTCCGCTACGATCAACGTCAGCCACATGATGCCGAGCGCGAACCGAACGCCGACGAAGATGGATGGCAGCGCGCCGGGGAAGATGATGCGGCGAAACAGTTCGCCGTTGCTCATGCCGTAGATGCGGCCCATCTCGATCAATTGCGGATCGACGGTCCGGATACCGTGCAGTGTATTGAGATAGATCGGAAAGAACACACCGAGTGCGACCAGGAACAGTTTCGCCGACTCGTCGATGCCGAACCACAAAATGACCAGCGGGATCAGTGCCAGATGTGGCACGTTTCGGATCATCTGCAAGGTCGTATCGGTGAGCTTGTCGCTGAGTTGCGAGAGTCCGTTGGCCAGACCGAACGCAAAGCCGATGCCGCCGCCGATCAGGAAGCCGACGGTTGCGCGCCAGAAGCTGACCCAGATATTGCGGATCAGTTCACCGGATTGCACCGACTTCCAGCCCGCAAGCACCACGTCGCTCGGCGCCGGCAGAACGCGGGTCGGCACATAACCCGTGCTGCAAGCAATCTGCCAGACGATCAGGATGACGACCGGCAATATCCATGGAATGACGCCATCGGCGCCGGGCAAACGCCAAACACGGCGGCGCGGAAGGGTATCGGCGAGGCTCATGACTGCGACGCCCCGATCTTCAGAACGTGCGGCTCGGCGGGCCGGCTTTCGTTCGCAATGGTCTCGCCGAACGGACCGGTATTAAGACGAATGGACCTCACGTTATCGCGCGACCGGGTCGACAGCAGCGGAAAAACCAGTTCGGCAAACCGATAGGCCTCCTCGAGATGCGGATAGCCAGACAGGATGAACGTGTCGATGCCGATGCTTTGATACTCCTTGATCCGCGCCGCGACGGTTTGCGGATCGCCGACCAGCGCGGTTCCTGCACCGCCACGCACCAGCC
>JANINJ010000024.1 GCA_024508855.1 Xanthobacteraceae bacterium | reverse complement strand
TTGGAATTTTCCGTCGGCGGATTGAGCGTAATCTGCTCGATCGAGATCACGATGCCGGGATGCTTGTCGTAAAATCCCTGCGCCCGCGTCAAATCGAACGCGGCCCTCGTGATCGGCAGATAGCCCGTATTCTGATGCCATGCCGCCTGCACTTCAGGCTTCGACAGGAAAGCAAAGAAGCGCGCGACACCCCTGTATTCATCGGGCGGCCGATCGCGCAACACCCACAGTGTCGCGCCGCCGATGATGCTGTTCTGCGGCGCGCCTTTGGCGTCAGGCCAGTAGGGCAGCATCCCGTAGCCGACATCGAATTTCGCGTTTGCAAGAATGTCGGCACGGGTCGCGGATGAGCCGATGAAGATGCCGCACTCCCCCTTCTGGAAACGCGGCTCGGCTGCCGTCGCACGCCCGCTGTAATCGAACACCTTGGTCTTTTGCCATTCCGCCAGTTGCGCGATGTGACGCACCATCACCGGATTGTTGAACGTCAGCTCTGCATCGAGACCGCCAAGCCCGTTGGAGCGGGTCGCGATCGGAAGATTGTGATAGGCGGAAAAGTTCTCGACATGCACCCAGGATGGCCATGCCGCGGTAAAACCGCAGACGGCTCCCGCATTGCGCAGCTTCGCCGCTGCAGCACCGACATCGTTCCACGTCTTCGGCGCGACCTCCGGATCGAGACCGGCGGCGCGGAACATCGTCTTGTTATAGTAGAGAATCGGCGTCGAGGAATTGAACGGGAACGACAGCATGTTGCCGTCCATGTCGGTGTAATAGCCCGCGACGACGGGAAGATAGGCCGACGGCGAGAACGCCACCGCCTGATCGCGCATCAGTTCATAAACCGGATAGGTTGCGCCCTTTGCCGCCATCATGGTGGCAGTAGCGATTTCATTGACCTGCACGATGGCCGGCTGGCTCCGTGAGCGGAATGCGAAGATCGCCGCCATCGTGGTTTCGTTGTAGTTGCCCTTATAGGACGGGACCACGCGATAGTCGGATTGCGATGCGTTGAAGTCCGCGGCCAGCTTTTCGAGTTGCTTGCCGAGTTCGCCGGACATCGCATGCCACCAGGCAATGTTCGTGGCAGCATCGGCCGACAGCGTTGTGCCCAGCCATGGCAGAACGGCGAGCGAGAGCGCCGCGAAAACCCTGACAGCACACTTGTGCATGATCCCGACCATTCATCAGGCTGAATTGCCTCGATCCGGGCGATAAAACGCCGCGGCCCCGGATATTTCTCATAGTTGGCAAATTTGAGCTAAGCAATCGCGGGTTGCATGTTGCGCCGCGTCTGATCTTCGGCGCGGCCGGATGGCCATCCGGGATCGATCTGATACAATTTCTTTGAACCTATTCTCGCGGGAAATGACACCATCCCATGGGACGTCTGTCTGGACTTTGCCGAACCGCGTCATGGGCCGTCGCGGGAGCGGAATCGGTGACTTGCGGATCGGCATTTGCCGGCACGCGAGCCGATGGCTGTCTGGATTTCACCTCCGACGTCCTGCTCTTGCGGCGCAAATTATTGGCCCCGCCTTGCAGTGAACGTATCCATCATGTCGGGTGATCCGACCGCCCCGACGACACCGCTCCCCGCCCGCACAGCGTCCGATCCCATCGAGAAAGGCCGCAGCGGCATCGTGGGACTGGTCCGCGCCATTCCGATCCGTTGGCGTATCCTGTCGATTGCTGCGCTCAATTCCGCGGTGGTGCTGGTGCTGGCGGGCCTGATCTGGAGCGGCGCCAACGTGCTCAGGTCGGCCTGGGAAGACGTCCGGCAGGTACGCGAATCCGACAAGATCCTGGCCGTGCTGGAAAGCGAGACCGGCCGGCTGCAGAATCTGATCCATCGCTACATCAACCAGCCCAGCCCCGAACAGTTTGCCGAGATATTGCTGCTTCGCGAAGCCGTGCTTGGCACCCTGTCGACACGCGCCTCGACCGATCCAATGCTGTCGGGATCGGTCGACGAACTGGAACGCGTCACCGAACGCTTCCTCAACGGCTTCGGCGAATTGCGCGTGCTGCAGAGCAAGATCACCAAGACCTACGAAGAGGAAGTGTTGAAGCCGGCGCGGGAGATGGCGGGGCTCTATTCCGTCATCGAAGGCGCGACCGGACGGCGCGACGCGGCGATCTGGCCGTCGCTGGAGAAATCCCGCGAGGCCTTCACGGCCATGCTGGTGGCGGCCAATGCCTATTACCTGTCCCAGGCGTCGGCCTCCGCCGATGAAGCGCGCCGCAACACCGAAGTGATCGAGCGCACCGTGCCGGTGATGATCAACCTCGCCGACAACGATCTGCAACGCATGGCGCTGGACAAATTGAAATCGCGCGCCGCAGCGCTGCGCAACGGCATGACCAACCTGTCCCAGCAACTGGTCGCGCGCACCAACTTGTTGCGCAATTCGGTCGATGCCAGCCAGGCGGAGACCATCGGCGCCATCGATGCACTCTCGGTCAAGATGCGGCAGCGCGAACAGCAAGCGCAAACCACTTTCGATCACACACTGACTGATATCTCGCGCAAGGTGCTTTTGATCGCGGTGATCTTCCTCGGCGTCATCGTCACCGCCGGCATCATCATCGCGCTGAGCATTCGCATGCCGTTGCGGCAGATCGTCGTTGCGATGCATGCGATCATGTCGGGCGACCTCGATCGCCGCGTGCAGGGCACGGAGGCACGCGACGAGATCGGCTCCATGGCACGTGCGGTCGAGGTGTTCCGCAAGAATGCCATCGCTAAACGCCAGGCCGACGACGACCTGCGCGCCTCGAAGGAGAAGGCGGAAGCCGCACTGATCGAGCTCAGTGAAGCCCAGAAGAATCTCATCGACTCCGAGCGCCTGGCTGCACTGGGCGGATTGGTCGCGGGTGTCGCCCATGAGGTCAACAATCCGATCGGCATCAGCCTCACGGTAGCGTCGAGCCTCGCACGCCGAGCCGACCGGTTCGAAAGCGATCTGAAATCCGGCGCGCCGCTCCGCCGCTCGCAGCTGGAGGAATTCGTGGCCGCGGGCCGGGACGCGGCGCGACAATTGGTCGCCAATCTGCTGCGCGCCGGGGAGTTGATCCAGTCGTTCAAACAGGTCGCGGTCGATCGCTCCCATGCCGAGCGGCGCGAATTCAATCTCGACGAGGCCACCGGCCAGATCATCGCCAGCCTTCGGCCGGTTCTGAAGAAGGCGCCGATCACGGTCGCGGTCGACGTGCCGGAAGGTCTCACCATCGATGGCTATCCCGGCTCCTACGGACAGATCCTCACCAACCTGTTCCTCAACGCGGCGAACCACGCCTTTCTGCCTGGCCAGTCCGGAACCATCGCGATTACGGCAAAGCCGCAAGGTGAAGATGACATCGAGGTCGTTTTCGCCGACAACGGGACCGGCATGACGCCGGATGTCCAGCGTCAGGCATTTGACCCATTTTTTACCACGCGCCGGAGCGACGGCGGCACCGGCCTGGGCCTGCATATTGTCCATAACCTTGTGACCCAGCAGTTCAACGGCCGCATGATGCTGGAGTCCGGGCCGGGACAAGGAACTACTTTTCGCATTATCATGCCGCGGACGGTTTCCCGCGGCGCTTCCGAAACCGATTTCAAAAGCGACGGATCCAACCCATGGCCGACCAGGACGATGTCCTCCACCTGATCGACGATACCGAACCTGAACACAAGGCTTCGACGATACGCCGCTGGAAAGTCGCGGTGATCGACGACGATCACGCGGTGCACGAAGGCACGCGCTTCGCGCTCAGCGACTACTGCCTGAACGGTCAGACGCTTGAAATCCTGTCGGCCTATTCGGCTGCCGAGGGCCGCGAACTGATGCGGCAGCATCCGGATATCGCTGCGGTACTGCTCGACGTCATCATGGAGACCGACGACGCCGGCCTCGACCTGGTGGAATTCATCCGCAACGAGATCAAGAACGAGACCGTCCGCATCATCCTGCGCACCGGGCAGCCCGGGCAGGCACCGGAGCGGCGCGTCATCGTCGATTATGACATCAACGACTACAAGGCGAAGACCGAACTCACCGCGGACAAGCTGTTCACCTCACTGACCGCTGCGCTGCGCAGCTATCAGCAACTCGAACGCATGGTGCAGACCCGGCGCGGCCTCGAGATCAT
>JANINJ010000023.1 GCA_024508855.1 Xanthobacteraceae bacterium | reverse complement strand
GGCACCACCGGCGCCTTCCTCGGTCGCTTCCGCAACGACGAGCACACCATCAAGGTTGGCTTGAACTATCGTTTCGGTTGGGGTGGCCCGGTCGTCGCCAAGTACTGATTTTAAGTACTGAGCAACGACTGCTGCTCGCCGAACAGGCGAACACAAGTCCAGAAAAGGCCGGCTTCACGCCGGCCTTTTTATTTGCGGTATCAAAATCTTCCCGTCGGCCGGATTTTCGCGATTTTATTAACCTGACACCCCGATACTGCCGCCCGCGAGTGACCTGATAGAAATCAGCGACGCACGGGGGAACACCATGAGGCTGCCGATACGCGCCGGACTGAACCGGTTGAACATCCTGCTTCCGAACTGGACAGGATGGGGCATCAAGGAAAGCCTCTTCACGGCATTCGCAGTCATCGCCGGGACCGCGGTTCTGATCAGCGTCGGTGCGGGCATCATCCTCGGACAACTCGGCGGCATGATGCAGGATCTCAGCGGCCGCGACATTCCGCGGCTCGCAGCGAGCCTTCAGCTGGCATCGCAGAGCGCCGATCTGGCGAGCCAAGGCCCCGCCGTACTGGCTTCCCGAGATCCGGATACGCTGCAAGCCGAGGTCAAGAAGATGCACGACCTCCAGCAGGTCGCCACCGCCAAGCTCGGAGAAATCATCGAACTCGGGGCCGATCCTTCGGTGACCGCTGCGCTCGGCGAAAACGTCAAGAATATCGAGGACGCAATCAATAGCCTGGCTTCGGCTGCCAAGGAGCGGCTCGATCTCGCCGCCCAGCACAAGGACATCTATCGCAAGCTGCAGGAAAGCCACGCCGCGTTCACCGCGGCCGCCAATCCGGCGATGATGAGTGCGCAGGCCACCGTCAATGCGATTCTTGCGTCCGCCAACCTGTCGCAAGACGACGCCACCGATGCCGCACGGACCGTCGAGTCGCTCAGCAATGCCGTTACCAGCGTCAACCTGATTGCATCGGACATGATGGCGGCGCTGTCCGCCTCCAGCGGTGAAACGATCGATCAGCTTGGGCAATCGTTTCAGACGGCGCAAAAGCTGGCCAGGACCAATCTCGATCAACTGCCGCAAAACCAGGGTAACGCAGCCCTCAAAGCTGCAGCGCTGAAGCTGTTCCCGCTGGGCGAAGGCAAGACCGGCGTCTTCAAGGTACGTCAACGCGAATTGGATGCCGAAGACTATGGACAGGTCATTCTCGATGAATTCCGCAAGCTGAATGTCGGCCTCGGCGCCAGCGTCCAGCAACTCGTCGATAGCGTCCAGTCCGGCACCAACACTTCTACCTATACCGCACGCCACACCGCTTCGATTGCGACGCAGGTGATGCACGTCCTCGGCGGCCTGACCCTGATCGGCTCGGCTTTGTTCGTCTGGCTCTATGTCGGCCGCAGTATCCTTGCTCGCATCAGCACGTTGCAGCGCTCGATGAAGTTGCTGTCCGATGGCGACCTGGAGACCGAGATTCCGCGCAGCCGCCGTCAGGATGAGATCAACGTGATGGCTAATGCGCTGGAGATCTTCCGCGAGAACATGATCCAGGCGCGCGCCATGAGCGTCAGCCAGGATCAGGACCGCATTGCAAAGGCCGAGCGGGCCACCCGAATGGAAGCGCGCATCGCCGAATTCGAAATGACGGTCCGCACGGCGTTGAGCGGACTGCAGGCTTCGGCAAACTCGATGCAGGCGACCGCGCAAAGCATGTCGTCGACGGCCGATCGCTCCAGCGCGCTGGTCAATGCGGTCGCGTCGGCGGCGGAGGAAACCTCGGTCAACGTGCAGACCGTTTCCTCGGGCACCGAACAACTGTCATCATCCATCCTGGAGATCGGGCGACAAGTCGTCAGCTCGGCGGAGATTGCGGGCAAGGCGGTCAACGAAGCGAAGCGGACCGACGCCACGATGCAGAGTCTGGCGGACAACGCCAACCGCATCAGCATCGTCATCGACCTGATCCAGAATATCGCGTCGCAGACCAACCTGCTGGCACTCAATGCCACCATCGAGGCGGCGCGCGCCGGCGAAGCAGGACGCGGTTTTGCCGTGGTCGCAGCCGAGGTCAAGAACCTCGCCAGCCAAACCGCAAAGGCGACCGATGAAATCCGCTCGCAGATCGCCAACATGCAGCAGGTGACAACGAGCGCCGTCGGCACCATCCAAAACATCGGACTCACGATCGGCGAGATCAACGAGATCACCACGGCGATTGCCGCTGCGGTCGAGGAGCAAGGTGCGGCGACGCGCGAAATCGCCCGTAACATTCAGCACGCGGCGGGCGGCACCAGCGAGGTCTCGAGCAACATCGTCGGCGTCAGCCAGGCTTCTGCAGATGCAGGATCGGCGGCCGGCAACGTCCTGACCGCATCGGACGATCTGCGCCGCGAAGCGGACATCCTGCGCGGCGAGATTGATGCATTCCTCGCCAATATTCGCGCGGCCTAAATCGCGCGAGCCGGAATTACTTCCTGATTGCGACGATTGACAGCGCCAAGGACCCGTGGTCCTTGGAGCTATCCGCCAGCGCGCGACCCTGATCCAGTAGAGGACCGGTTTTCGCGGGCTTGCAATGCGAGGAAGTCCGCCATGAGCCAATCGACGCCTTCGAACGACAGAGTTTCCCATACGCGTGGCGAGCCGCGTCGCAACTGGACGCGGGCGGAAGCCGACGCGCTGTACAACCTGCCGTTTGCGGACCTGATGTTCGAGGCCCAGAGCGTGCACCGTGCGAACTTCGACCCCAATCACGTCGAAACCGCGAGCCTGCTGAGCATCAAGACCGGCGGCTGCCCGGAAGATTGCGGCTACTGCTCGCAGAGCGCGCACTACGATACCGACGTCAAAGCGACCAAGCTGATGGACAGCAAGGTCGTGATCGAAACCGCGCGACGCGCCCGCGACGCCGGTGCCAGCCGCTTCTGCATGGCCGCTGCCTGGCGCAATCCCAAGGACAAGGATCTCGACCGGGTGTGCGAGATGGTCAGCGCCGTCAAGGATCTCGGCCTCGAGACCTGCGCCACGCTCGGCATGCTGACGCCGCAGCAGGCGGAGCGCCTGCACGACGCCGGCCTCGATTTCTACAACCACAACGTCGACACCTCGCCGGAATTCTACGGCAACATCATCACCACGCGCACCTTGCAGGATCGTATCGACACGCTAGCGCATGCCCGCGAAGCCGGACTGAAAGTCTGCTGCGGCGGGATCATCGGCATGGGCGAACAGGTCGAGGATCGTCTCGGCATGCTGATGCTGCTCGCCAACATGCCAGCTCATCCCGAGAGCGTTCCGATCAACATGTGGAACGAGGTCAAGGGCGTTCCGGTCAACAAGACCGCCGACCGGCCCGACCCGATCGCGCTGGTGCGGATGATTGCGGTCGCACGCATCATGATGCCGAAGAGCGTCGTGCGGTTGTCGGCGGGCCGGCAATACATGACCGACGAATTGCAGGCCTTGTGTTTTGTCGCCGGCGCCAATTCGATCTTCATCGGCGACGTGCTGTTGACCACCAAGAATCCGCAGACGGATCGCGATACCGATCTACTGCACCGTCTCGGCATCAAGTCGCAGCTCGACGTGGCCCGGACTCCGGCGCAGAGCGTGCAAGCTGCGGAATAACCGGATTTGCAACACGACAACGCCGTCGCGTCCGCACGACGGCCGGCGCCTTTGCATGAATTCGCGGGTCTGCAAACCGGTTTTTCGGCTGGCGCCTCCGGAATTGTTTCGCTAAGCCGAATGAAGCAATCACGGCGATGAAACATGCATTCCAAACCTGAAGCTCCACTCAGTCTGGCCGAATCCCTGCGTTATCCGTGGGAAACGCCACCCGGTCCCGGCGACGTCATCGAGGTGACGCCCGGCGTATTGTGGGTGCGATTGAAGCTGCCGTTCCAGCTCAACCACGTGAACATCTACCTGCTCGCCGATGGCGACGGATGGGCGATGGTCGATTCCGGTTTCGGCAATGAGGAAACCATCGAAGCCTGGACGGCGCTGTTCGAAGGCCCGCTTGCGCACGTCAAGATCACACGCCTGATCGTCACGCATTCGCATCCCGATCACGTCGGGCTCGCAGGCTGGATCGTCGAGCGATTCAATTGCCCGCTTTACATGTCGCAGGTCGAGTATCTGCAGTCGGTGTATCATCAGAACCGCGGCACCGAAGATCGCAAGATGGCGCAGCGCCTGTTCTTCCGCCGCCACGGCATGGATGAAAGCCTCACCGACAAA
>JANINJ010000022.1 GCA_024508855.1 Xanthobacteraceae bacterium | reverse complement strand
CAGCCAAGTCAGCGGCGCTGGCCGAACCAGCGATGCCGAGGGCAACCAGTGCCACGGTTCCGAGCAAAATCTTCTTCATTGTTCTCTCCAAGAGCAAATCTGGCGGGGTGGGTTATCGCCGCCGTCGGACCACGTCTTAGACAGGTTTTGCATAAAATGCTGTCACCGATAGGTCACACCCGGGGCGATCCTAACCGATTGCGGAACCTCAAGTTTTTGTTACTTAATGGAACCTTAAAGATGCGGCCGTTGCGCCGCAATTGTGCAATCTCGTCGCCGCAATTCAGCCATCAAATCTGCCTCCAGAGGTATTGAAGAACCACTTTGGTTCCAAAAGATACCGAAGATGCGGGCGCAATTTGCCGCAGTCCCTGCACCAAACATTTTCTGAGCCAGATCGAATCAGGCAGGCACGGTCTCGTCCAGGACGCGATCATTGTGGGTAAATATCTCGAAACCGTCGGCTCGAGCGATCGCAACCAGGGTAATTCCGGCCTCGTGAGCCATGCGGACCGCCAGTGCGGTCGGCGCCGAGACCGAGACAATCATCGGCGCGCCAATGACAGCCGACTTTTGCACCATTTCGACCGATACCCGGCTGGTCAGCAGGATAATGCCATCGCTTGTCGCCACATTGTCTCGGGCCAGTGCGCCCGACAGCTTGTCGAGGGCATTGTGGCGGCCAACGTCTTCACGCAGGGCGACGATGCCGTCCGATGGCGTCCAGAAGGCGGCTGCGTGAACTGCGCGGGTGGCGACATTGAGTTTTTGCAGCGGTGACAGGCCGCGCATCGCCTCCATGATCTGGTGCGCATGAAAACTGCTGCCCCGCGCAACAATGGCGGCAGGCCGCATGGCCTCGGCGATCGAATCGATACCGCACAGGCCGCAGCCCGTGGGACCTGCGATATGCCGCCGCCGCTCCTGCAGGCGATCCGCCTCGGCCTTGGTTAGCCACATGCGCAGTTCGATGCCGTCATCGAGCGGAATCACCTCGAGCGAGTCGATCTCGGCCGGATTTGTCACGACGCCTTCGCTGAGGCTGAAGCCGATGGCGAAATCCTCCAGATTTTGAGGAGTTGCCATCATCACCGCGTAGCTGCCGCCATTGTAGGTAATCGACACAGCGGTTTCTTCGGGAATTGCCCGCTCGCCGTCATTGAGGCCGGTTTCACGCCAGATCTGGCGATGAACGATACGTACTGGATCTTGCACGCATTTCTCCGGAATTCAGGGGCGCACAGGCTGGGACTTTACCGCCGCCACAGGAGAATGCCCAGCCGTCCTACGTGAGGGGCGGATGCGGGTGAGCCTAAGGGTGCGGAAAGAAAGAAGGCTGGTGCTGCCAGACAGGATTGAACTGTCGACCTCTTCATTACCAATGAAGTGCTCTACCACTGAGCTACGGCAGCATGCCTTGCATGTGGAATCGGCCGTAAAAGGCTCCACAGCGCGGGCGATCCTTGCCACAAGGCATCCCGGTGCGCAAGCGGGGAAGGCGAAAGTCTCGCGCTTGTGGAACCCTCGCGGCTCAACGGTCGGCAGCGGCCTGTTTCAGGCGCATCAATTCCGGTCCGATTCGCTGGCCCATTTCTTCACCGAGGGCCTGCAGGGCCTTCAGCGGCCGGATCATGACCTCGAACTCGACCATTTCCCCTCGTTCATTGAATTTGATCAGGTCGACGCCTTTCAACTCCCATTTCCCGACATTGGCGGCGAATTCCAGCACCACGTCATGGGTGCCCGATGCGAATTCGCGGGCGTAACGGAAATTCTCGAAGATCTGGACTACGGTCGAGAGCACCAGCAGGGCTGCGGCACGTCCCGGAATGGGCGACTGCACCACAGGCGAACGAAACACGATATTCTCCGCCAGCAAGGGCGGTAGCAGGTCGGCATTCCCGCTGGCGACGAAGCGGTGCCATGTGGCAATGGTTTGTTGCGGGAGAGGTGCCAGTGTCGATGTCTTGCTCATGCAGGTCTCGGGGCCATGGCTTCCGTTTCGTCAAACACATTATATAGGTGCACGCCATATAGCGAGGTGACGATGGTGTGCACCATTGCGATGCCGCTCAACCGCTCGATACGTTGATTTGCCATGGATGACAGGACAGACAAGCCGGTAGCCCGCAACGCCGCGACGCATTCGCGGCAGGACCGGCTGCGCCAGGCCTTGCGCGAGAACCTCAAGCGGCGGAAGTCGCAGGCGCGCGGACGCAATGAGGTCGCGGCCGGTTCGCAGGAATCTACGACGCAAGACGGCTCCGACGCAGATCAGAACGACGACGGCGCGGAGCGTTCGCGGTAGTCCAGCCATCGCAATTTCGGAATGATAACCGGCATGGCAATTCGCCGCCGGTCGGCGTAGCATCCACCTGCGTTTTCACGGGGGTGCATCATGATCTTCGGAATGACGACCTTCACTTTCATCCATGTCGTGTTGAGCTTGATCGGCATCGTTGCCGGTCTTGTCGCGATGGCTGGATTGCTGACCTCGACGTGGCGCGAAGGATGGACTGCGGTGTTTCTCGCCGCCACGATAGCTACCAGCGCTACCGGCTTCGGCTTTCCATTCACGAAATTGCTGCCGTCGCACATCGTCGGCATCATTTCGCTGGTGGTGCTTGCTGTTGCGTTGTTCACCTTGTACGGCAGGCATTTGTCGGGAGTCTGGCGGCCGGTTTACGTCATCACTGCGATGATCGCGCTCTATCTCAATGTGTTCGTCCTGATCGTACAGTCGTTCCTCAAGATCGCACCGCTCAAGGCGTTGGCGCCGACGCAATCGGAGCTTCCGTTTGTCGCTGCGCAGGGCGCGGCGCTGGTGTTCTTTGTTATCGCGACCATCGTCGCGGTGAGGAAATTCCGGCCAGTGACTGCACGAATGGCATGAACGGCTGCGCATGAAAGTCATTGTGTTTGGTGCGACCGGAATGGTCGGGCAGGGCGTGCTGCGGGAATGCCTGCGCGATCCCGGCGTTGAACGCGTGTTGGTGGTCGGCCGCAGTCCGACCGGTCAGCACCACGCCAAACTGGAAGAACTGCTGCACGACAACTTCCTGGATTATTCGGCGATCGAATCCAGATTGTCCGGCTACGACGCCTGTTTTTTCTGTCTCGGCGTCACCTCGGTTGGATTGACCGAAGAACGCTATCGCCAGCTCACCTACGACATCACCATGGCGGCGGCGACGACGCTGGCGAAACTCAATCCGCAGATGGTGTTCGTCTATGTGACCGGGCGCGGCACCGACAGCACCGAGCAGGGCCGCCTGATGTGGGCGCGCGTCAAGGGCAAGACGGAGAACGATCTGCTCAAGCTGCCATTCAAGGCGGCTTACATGTTTCGACCGGCCGGCATCCAGCCGCTGCACGGCGTCCGGTCGAAAACGGCGTGGTATGAGGCAGCTTACACCGTCGCAGCCCCGCTGCTCGCATTACTGAACAAGGTTGCGCCGAATTACATGACGACCACCGAACAGGTGGGGCGCGCCATGATCGCGGTGGCGCGTGACGGTTACCCGAAGCCGATTTTGGAAAGCGGGGATATCAACCGGCTCTGAGCCTCCCGGAATTGAGGCTTTGCGCAAAATATGTGCGGGGCCCATCAAATCGCCGCAAATCATGGAACTTCTGCGGGAAGCTTTTGCAATGGCACGGGCGTTCGCCTAATACCTTGTGCACAGCAACAACAGGAATCGGCATGGATCGCATTCGCATCGTCGGCGGCAGCAAGCTCAACGGCACAATTCCGATCTCCGGCGCCAAGAATGCGGCGTTGCCGCTGATGATCGCCAGCCTGCTGACGGATCAGACGCTGATCCTCGACAATGTGCCGCGGCTGGCGGACGTCGCGCAGTTGCAGCGGATTCTCGGCAACCACGGCGTCGACATCATGTCGGCGGGCAAGCGGCCCGGCGACCACGAATATCAGGGCCAGACGTTGCACATCTCGGCCGCCAACATCATCGACACCACTGCGCCGTATGAGTTGGTCTCGAAAATGCGCGCGTCGTTCTGGGTGATCGCGCCGCTCGTGGCGCGGATGCACGAGGCGAAGGTCTCGCTGCCAGGCGGCTGCGCCATCGGCACGCGGCCGGTGGATTTCCTGATCATGGCGCTGGAAAAGCTCGGTGCGGAGCTCACCATCGATGGCGGTTATGTCGTCGCCAAGGCCCCCGGTGGTCTCAAGGGTGCGACGATCGACTTCCCGAAGGTCACCGTCAGCGGCACCCACGTTGCACTGATGGCGGCAACGCTCGCCAAGGG
>JANINJ010000021.1 GCA_024508855.1 Xanthobacteraceae bacterium | reverse complement strand
CTTCATCCGACACAGGCGCGACATCAGAAGCAACCGCATCCGATGAAGCGGCTTCCGGTTCGGCTTTTACTTCCGGTGCGGTCGCCGGCGGCGGGGCTGGACGACGATCCATGCGATAGCCAAGCGCGCGCAAGATCGAAGCAAAGTCTTCGCCCGCCGATCCGGTCAGTGACGTCATCGCCTGGGTGACGACAAATCCGCGACCGTCGAATGCACCCGCCGGCTTTTCACCGGACGAACCTTCACGCCACGCCAATGCGGGCCGGATCAGATCGGCAAGCCGCTCCAGGATATCGACGCGAACAGCGCGTTCGCCACACTGCCGATAGCCGAGCACGCGATAGACTTCGCGATCCAGTGCCTTGTCGACCGGGAACGACGTGCGGCCGCTGCCCGCTAGCTGCTGCGCGCCGGACAGCGCCGACAGATCGATATTGTCGTGCTTGTGCGCCCACAGCAGCGAGGCAATCGCGCGCGCCGCCGGCTTCAGCAACGCCGGAAGATAGATGTGATACGCGCCGAACCGCACGCCGTATTTGCGTAGCGTGGCGCGCGACGTCTGATCGAGATCCTTCACTTCGCTCGCGATCTTCGATCGCTCCAGCACACCCAGTCCCTCGATCAGCTGGAACGCAATGCCGCGCGCGATGCCGGTGACGTCTTCCGCCTTGGAGAGTTCGAACAGCGGGCCGAGCAGCTTCTCGATATGCGTCTTCATCCACAGATCGAGGCGGGCCTGTACCGCATCGCGTGACGCACCGGCCAACCTATCGTCCGCAATGATGCGAATGCGCGGATGCAGGACATCGTCCGCACCGACCAGCTTCGCCACCGCGTCGCCGGTCCAGCGCATGGTACCGTCCGACGCCAGCACGAACTGATCGTCCGGCGCATTCGAGAGTTTTTCGGCGCGTGCATCGATTTCACCGGCCAGCGCCTTCTGCGCGGCCGCCTGCAACGCCTTGGCGTCGGAGCCGGCTTCCGCAGCATCCGGCGCAAAGGTGAATCCGTCGAGACGGCCAATCGCGTGGCCCTCTACGATCACTTCGCCAGTCTTGCCTATTTCCGTATTCAGCATCGTGTTTTCCCGCAAGCGGCGCATCAATACACTGGTCCGGCGATCAACGAAACGCTGAGTTAGCCGTTCATGGAGCGCATCGGACAATTTATTTTCGAGTTCGTGCGAAATTCCCTGCCAATACACCGGATCTGCCAGCCAATCGGGGCGATTTGCCACAAATGTCCAGGTGCGGATCTGCGCGATCCGACCTGACAGGGTGTCGATGTCGCCGTCAATACGGTTGGCCTGTTCCACCTGAGCGGCGAACCAGGCGTCCGGAATCCGTCCACGGCGCATCAGGAAACCGTACAGCGTGGTGACGAGTTCGGCATGCGCGGCGGGCGCGAGCTTGCGATAATCGGGAATCTGGCACGCATCCCACAGCCGTTCGACCGCTTCCGCGCCGTGCGCCATGTCGCGTACATCGCCATCTCTCGCGGCATGATCGAGCACGCGGAGGTCTTCCGCGATCGGCGCGCGGGTCAGTGCTTCGTGCGCCGGCGTCACCGCCAGCGACACCTGCAACGCGCCGAGCGAGGAGAAATTGAGTTTGGCATTGCGCCATTGCAGCGTCTTCACGCTGTCGAACACATGGTTCTGCAACGCGTTGACCAGTTCCGGCTCGAACGGCGCGCAACGGCCGGTGGTGCCGAAGGTGCCGTCGCGTGTCGCACGGCCGGCGCGACCGGCGATCTGCGCGAATTCCGCCGGATTCAAGCGGCGGAACTGATAGCCGTCGTATTTGCGATCCGATGCGAAGGCGACATGATCGACGTCGAGATTGAGGCCCATGCCGACCGCATCGGTGGCGACGAGATAATCGACATCGCCGGATTCGAACATCGCCACCTGCGCATTGCGCGTGCGCGGCGACAGCGAGCCGAGCACCACCGCCGCGCCGCCGTGCTGACGGCGGATCAATTCGGCGATGGCGTAAACCTCGTCGGCGGAAAACGCGACGATGGCGGTGCGCCGCGGCTGCCGCGTGATCTTGCGATCGCCGGCGAATTCAAGTTGCGACAGGCGCGGCCGCGTCACGATACTCGCGCCCGGCAGCAATCGCTCGATCACCGGCCGCATCGTCGCGGCGCCAAGCAGCAGTGTTTCATCGCGCCCGCGTCGATTCAGAATGCGATCGGTAAAGACGTGACCGCGTTCCAGATCGGCGGCGATCTGGATTTCATCGACGGCGAGAAACGACACGTCGATGTCGCGCGGCATCGCTTCGACGGTCGAGACCCAGAAGCGCGGCTTCGGCGGCTTGATCTTCTCTTCGCCGGTGATCAACGCCACCGCATCCAGGCCCACGCGCGCAACGATCTTGTTGTAGACCTCGCGCGCCAACAGCCGCAGCGGCAGGCCGATGATGCCGGACGAATGCGCGAGCATCCGTTCGATGGCGAGATGGGTCTTGCCGGTATTGGTGGGACCGAGCACCGCGGTGACACCGCTGCCGGGCACACGATCGAGACCTGACGAAAACGGCGAGGATGACGAAAACACCATATTCTAAAGGACTTCCGGAGCAGGCGACCGCGTCGAGGCCGTCAGGATTGTTTCACAATGCGACGCAGGCTGGGTCGCGGCTTAAGCTTTGGAACGAGTCCGGAACGAATCGCGCCCGAATCGCTGACTCGCGTCGTCGATAACTTCACCACCGCAACATCTCGCGTGCCTCGGACATTCCGACGACTAGATGGAGGCTTTCTCCCTGCTGCAAGAGATAGGAACGCGAGGCAATGATTAACAGCCATGCGGACGAGGATCGCGGCAAGAGTCAACAGGATTCCATGGCTGCGAACGACCCGAATCCGGCTGTGATTCACCTGCGGCAAACCGGTGGCCGGATTGTGCCCGCCGAATCCGGCGTTTCCGGCAGCGATTTGCCGCGCTATTGGGTGCGGGCTGCGGCGCGCGGCGGCGACGCCGTGGTGACGAAATCGGTGGCCAGCATCATGCCGGTGCCGAGCGGGGTCGGAATCACCACCTTGAATGGCACCAGCACACGGGTGCCGGCGATCGGCGCCAGCCAGACTTCCATGTTGCGTTGCCCGGAGAGATATTTGATCGCGGCACGGTCGGGGACATAGCCCGAGACCGGGGTGAAGTAGATGGCGCAGACCACGGCTGGCCCCTGATAGCCCTTCGAGGCCTTGACCTTGTCCAGCCGCTTGAAGGCCAGCCGCAATTCATAGCGCATCCGGCCGTCGAAGACCGCCGCGCTGGCCTTGCAGGCCTCGGCGCTGACCGGATCGGCGGTGCCCGGCACCTGCAGCAGGGTTCCGGTCATCGGATCGAGCACGCCGCGGCGCTGCGCGTCGGTCACCGGGATGCGTGCCGGATCCTCCGGCGGCTCGGGTGTAATCGTGGAACCGGTAATATTGCCGCCGGCGAGCGCGATTCGGATGGTCTCGACCTTCTTCGAGGTCTCGGTCATCGCGGTGTAATTGGCCGGTACCAGCTGGCCGTTGACGATGCGGCCCTGTGCCGAACCGCTGCCGCGGCCGCCGGAAATCGCCTTGAGCAGGCCGGTGGTGCCGCCGGCGGCGGAGGCGGCATAGTGATCGTCGGCGATCTCGATGGTCCAGGTGCCGCGACCAACCGGAATGCCGGCCAGCGTCACCTCATAATGGGCATCGAGCTTGCCCTGTGCATGCACAGGCGCCGCGGCCGCGCAGGCCGATGCCAGCAGAAGCCCTGCCGCCAGCGCACGACCGCGCGGATGCCGCCGCCAGGCGGAACGCGATCGGGGCTGGAACGGCGGGAGACGGCTCAATTCACGATCCTGTTGCTTGGAGGGCTTTCCCGGCGCCTGTCCGGCCGTGGCGAAGAAAGCGATCCCGATCAATCACTTGCGCGGAGCCGATTGGCAAGGCCGGGGCCTGCCGGAGGCCGATCGCGGGGACGCATGATGTCGGAACCGAATACGTCGTTTATATGGTTGAGATCGAAAGCGAAATCGGCATGATCGCGCCATCGTCCGGCCGCACGGATGCCATCGGCGGCGGGCGTATTTTCGCTACCATACCGGCATCGCGACCTTGACCTCGCGCGGCTCTGCCCCTATACGTCGCCGGTTCCTGAAATGGACGCGATTTTTAACCCCCGCGACCGCCGCCACAGGCGTTGCCGGGGATGTGAGAGGAATTTTCGCCATGTCCCGGCGCTGTGAACTGACCGCCAAGGGCCCGCAAGTCGGGCACAAGGTGAGCCACTCGAACATCAAGACCAAGCGGCGCTTCCTGCCGAATCTGGTGAACGTCACCTTCATCTCGGATGCGCTGGGCCGCAACGTGCGCCTGCGCGTCTCGACCAATGCGCTCAAGAGCGTCGATCATCGCGGCGGACTCGATGCCTTCCTGCTGAAGGCGCGCGACACCGAGCTGTCGCCCCGCGCCATCGAGCTCAAGCGCCAGATCGCCAAGAAGCAGGCCAC
>JANINJ010000020.1 GCA_024508855.1 Xanthobacteraceae bacterium | reverse complement strand
AGCTGACTCTTAATCAGCGGGTCGTAGGTTCGAGCCCTACATCGCCCACCATCGCGAGCCGCTGCCAGCGGCTTTTTTCATTTGCAACGGTCGAACGGCGGGGCGATAGCGATGATCGCGCTTCTTCGTGCCCGAATTGCGCGCGCGTGGAACCTGCTTTTTTCTCGACTAACCGTTCGATGATGGCGGAGCTTGCAGTCGCGCGAAAAGGCAACTGCCAGTGTACCGACGCCGGTCATCAAGTCCGCGAATACTCGATCCATCAATTCTGAATGTGTCGTTCGATCTTTCGCCCGGAGAAGAGCGGCTCGCGCTGTCGCTCGCATCCGGCCTTTCTTGAGAGATGCTGCGGTGGCACAAGACATCTCGTTCGGCACGCAGCGGTCCTATCTCGAAGACGTATTTCGAAAATCGGCACGTGTCAGCAAAGCCAGCCTGTTGCTCTATTGAAAGTGCAGCGCTGTTTTTCCCGCCGTCCTGAACGTCGTCTTCCCGACTTGCTTACAGCGACTTAACGCAAGTTGGCCGTCTGGTTTCCCGGCATCCTGCCGCGACCGATCTGACCTCTCGCAATGACAGGCGCGCCCTTGACCAAAAGCCCGTTCTACACTGCCGATCACATTGCCTTCCGTGACGTGGTGCGACGTTTCGTCGAAAAGGAGATCGAGCCTTACGCGCACGAGTGGGACGAGGCCGGAACGTTTCCGCGCGAACTCTATGAGAAGGCCGCTGCGATCGGACTGCTCGGTCTTGGCTTTCCGGAAGAGTACGGCGGTACCGAGGTCGACAACTTCATGTGGATCGTCGCCGTGCAGGAACTGGCACGAGCCGGTGCCGGCGGCATCAGCGCCAGCTTGAAGAGCAATTCGATCGGTGCACCTCCGATTGCGCGCGCCGGAAGCCCGGAATTCAAGGCGCGGGTGCTGCCCGAAATCCTGTCCGGCAAGAAAATCTCGGCGCTCGCCATCACCGAGCCGAGCGGCGGCTCCGATGTCGCCAACTTGCGCACCACCGTGCGGCGTGAGGGTGACGTCTACGTGGTGAACGGCGAGAAGACATTCATCACGTCCGGCATCCGCGCGGATTATATCACGACCGCGGTCCGCACTGGTGGTCCAGGGCCGAGCGGCGTCAGCCTGTTGGTGATCGAGGGCGACACGCCCGGCCTGTCTCGCACGCCGCTCAAGAAGATGGGCTGGTGGGCGTCCGATACCGCGACCTTGCATTTCGACAATTGCCGCGTGCCCGCAGGCAACCTGCTGGGCGAGGAGGGCGCGGGTTTCAAGATCATCATGCACAATTTCAACAGCGAACGCCTCACCATGGCGGCCGGCTGTACGGCTGCGGCCCGCGTGTGTCTCGATGAGGCGATCGCATATGCCAAGGAGCGGCACACGTTCGGCAAGCCGCTGACCGGTCATCAGGTGATCCGCCATAAGCTGGTCGACATGGCGCAAAAAGTTGCTGCCTCGCAGGCGATGCTCGAGATGCTGGCATGGCGCCTCGACCAGGGCGAAAATCCCGTGGCCGAAATTTGCATGCTGAAAAACCAGGCGACCCAGACCATGGCGTTCTGTGCATCCGAGGCGGTGCAGATTTTCGGCGGCGCGGGATTCATGCGCGGCGTCAAGGTCGAGCGCATCTACCGCGAGGTCAAGGTCAATGCCATCGGTGGCGGAACCGAGGAGATCATGAAGGATCTCGCGAGCCGTCAGATGGGTCTGTAAGAACAGAGAATTTTGCATCAGCGTCGTCGCAGCATCGTGGATCGTCGCGACGATTGACTGGTGCGCACCATTGGAGTTCGGACTAAGATGCTCTTCACCGCCGATCACGAAGAACCGCGCCGCATCCTTCAAAAATTTATTGCGAACGAGATCAATCCGTTCGTCGATGAATGGGAGAAGGCAGATATCTTTCCCGCGCACGAGGTATTCAAGAAGCTCGGCGACCTCGGCTTTCTCGGGCTGAACAAACCGGTCGAATTCGGCGGGCAAGGGCTCGATTACAGCTACGCGCTGATGATGGCGGAAGAACTCGGCGCCATCCGTTGTGGTGGCGTGCCGATGGCGATCGGGGTGCAGACCGATATGGCGACGCCCGCGCTGGCGAAGTTCGGTTCGGACGAGGTGCGACAGGAATTTCTGGTGCCGGCCATCGCAGGCGATGCGGTGACGAGCATCGGCGTATCCGAGCCGGGCGCGGGATCGGACGTCGCCTCGATCAGGACCAATGCGCGTTCCGACGGCGACGACTATGTCATCAACGGCGGCAAGCTCTGGATCACCAATGGCACGCAGGCCGACTGGATTTGCCTGTTGGCCAATACCAGCGATGGCCCGGTTCACCGCAACAAGTCACTCATCTGCGTGCCGATGAAATCCAAGGGTGTCAACGTCGCGCGCAAGCTCGACAAGCTCGGCATGCGATCCTCCGATACCGCGCAGATTTTCTTCGAGGACGTGCGGGTGCCGAAGCGCAACCGCATCGGTGAGGAAGGCAAGGGCTTTACCTACCAGATGCTGCAATTCCAGGAGGAGCGGCTGTGGGGTGCGGCCGCTTGCCTGAAAGCGCATGAATACATCATCGCCGACACCATCGAATATACCCGCAACCGCAAGGCGTTCGGCCAGAGCATTCTCGATAATCAGGTGGTTCACTTTAAGCTGGCGGAGATGCAGACCGAGATCGAATTGCTGCGCTCGCTGATTTACCGTGCGGCGGAATCCCTGGTCGCTGGCGAAGACGTGACCCGCCTGGCGACCATGGCCAAGCTGAGGGCCGGGCGGCTCGGGCGCGAGTTGACGGATGCTTGCCTGCAATATTGGGGCGGCATGGGATTCACCAACGAAACGTCGGTCAGCCGGGCCTATCGCGACAGCCGCTTGACTTCGATCGGCGGAGGCGCTGATGAGGTGATGCTGACGATCCTGAGCAAGATGATGGGCACGCTGCCGTCCAAGGGTGAGAAATAAGGAAATGCGCCGATGATCACGCTTTATCACTGTTTTGCGGCACGGTCGTTTCGCCCGCTCTGGATGCTGGAAGAACTGGGCTTGCCGTATGAATTGAAAATGTTGCCGTTTCCGCCACGGGTGCTGGCGAAGGAATATCTTGCGATCAACCCGCTCGGCACCATTCCCTGCATGATCGACGGCGAGACCAAGATGACGGAATCGTCCGGCATCTGTCATTATCTCGGCACGCGACATGGCCCGACGCCGCTCATTGTGGGCATCGATGATCCGGCTTACGGCGCATTCCTGAACTGGATGTATTTCAGTGATGCCACGCTGACCTTTCCGCAGACGCTGGTGCTCCGTTACACCCAGCTCGAGCCGGAAGAACGCCGCAACCCGCAGGTCGCCGGCGACTATGCGAAGTGGTTCCTGGGCCGGCTTCGTGCCGTCGAGGCTGCGACCGGTCAATCCGAAACGCTCTGCGCGGGGCGATTTACCGCAGCCGATGTTGTGATCGGTTATGCCCTGCGGCTCGCGGAAAATATCGGGCTTGCGAAGGATTTCGGGCCCAACGTCGCCGCCTATTGGGAGCGTTTGCAACAGCGCGATGGCTACAAGCGGGCCGTGGCGGCGGAAACGCTCGCCGGTGAACAGCAGAACGTTCCGCGCCGCGCTTGAGCGGTTGGCGCGGTGCTTCGCCGCATCTCCTGAATTCACGGGTTTTCCGAAGGGTTACGCGCATTTATAGGCGGTGACTTCCGGTCCGGTTTCTGTATGCTCCGAGCGCTCCGCAGAGAGCGCCGCATCGCCGCGGCCCAAGCATATGGCGCCCTTCGGGAGGGACAGATATGGACGACGTCGTCCGCCGCGATTCCAAGCATTTGATGTTGATCAGCCCGGAACGGGTATTTTATGCGGGGCTGCTCGGTCGGCCGCGGCAGCGCACCAGCGGCGGTTTCGCGATTTATGTCTCCATGCAGGGCGCCCTGCATGTCTCCCAAGGCGGTCACACCAGCGTCGGCGAGTTGGCGGTGGTCGAGCCGTATGTTCCACACAGCCTGAAAAGCGAACACCTTTCCGTCATCAGCCTCGTCCTCGAGCCTGAAACCATACCGGTTGATGCATTGCAGGCTTTGTCCGCCCGGCTCTCGGGGCCATCGGGCGCGGCGTTGGCGGCGCGCATTCGTGGCGCATACGAGGCGCTGCGGATTACCGGGCGGCGTGATGGATTCACAACCAGCGAATTCGATACCATCTTCTTCGGCCAGGAACTGGCCACCCGCTCGATCGATCCGCGCATCGCCCGGGCGATCGTGCGCCTGAGCGATTTCTCCGGCGCGGCGGTGACGGCAGCCGATTGTGCCGCCTCGGTGCATCTGTCGCAGTCGCGCTTCCTGCACCTCTTCAAGGATCAGACCGGCATCTCCTTCCGCGCCTTCCGTGCCTGGAAGCGCGCGCGTCATCTGCTCCATTTCGTCAACGAGGACATCAACCTCGCGCATCTCGCGCAGGATATTGGCTATCCGGATTCGACGCATTTCAGTCATTCGATCCGCCGGTTCTACGGGCTGCAGCCGCGCGCCATCTTCTCCGGTTCGCGGGATCTGGCGATCTATCGTAGCAATTGTACCGGCTTTAACGAATTCGAGTTGCGGCAGCGGCGCCAATAGACCATTCGGTGCCGTGGCATCGAAGATAGCAAGTGAACGCAAGCAGGGGACGCAAGGGCTTCGCATCATGCCCGAAAGTATGTGTCGCAGCTGAAAAGGCGCCCCTGCATGAGCGATAAAGTCGTCATTACCTGTGCGCTGAATGGCGTGCTGACCGATCCCAAACAGCACAACGTGCCGGTGACCCCGGAAGAAATGGCGCGCGAGGCCAGGGCCGCGTTCGACGCCGGCGCCAGCGTCATGCACATTCACCTGCGGCAGCAGGCACCGAACAAGGGCCACCTGCCGTCCTGGGATGTCAATGTCTCGCGCGACATCCAGCAGGCGATCCGCGAAGCTTGTCCCGGCGTCATCATCAATCACACCACGGGCACTTCGGGGCCGGAATATTCCGGACCGCTTGCCTGCGTGCGCGAAACGAAGCCTGAAATGGCGGCCTGCAATGCCGGCTCGCTGAACTACCTCAAGGTCAAGGCTGATAACACGTGGGCGTGGCCGCCGATGATGTTCGATAACGCGGTCGAGAAAGTGCAAGACTTTCTCGACGTCATGTCGGAAGCCAATACGGTCCCTGAGTTCGAATGTTTCGATGTTGGAATCGTGAGATGCGTCGGCATGTATCGGCAGACGGGGATGTATTCCGGGCCGCTTGAATACAACTTTGTCATGGGTGTCGCGTCAGGCATGCCCGCCGATCCTGAACTGTTGCCGATCCTGCTCAAGCTGAAGCTGCCGGAGGCCAACTGGCAGGTCACTGCGATCGGCCGCGGCGAGATCTGGCCGCTGCACCAGCGCTGCGCGGAATTGGGGGGCCATCTGCGCACCGGGCTGGAGGACACGTTCTATCGGCCGGACGGCAGCAAGGTGACTTCGAATGGACAGTTGATCGAGACCATGGCGGCGGTTGCGCGCCAGGCTGGCCGCGAGATTGCGAGTCCCGCCGAAGCGAGGCAGATTTTCGGCATCACGCATTGAGAGTTGGATTCACGCAGGCGAGCAAACGCAGAGTTGCCGCCTGAGGCGATCGGGAGGAGGACAGGATGAGTGATCTTTCAGTAACCGGCGGCGTTCCGGGGCCGGGCCGTATTGGCCGCGTGGCGATCGGTGATTTGCTGAAGCGGGCAGCGCGGCGCTTCCCGCAGCGTATCGCGCTGACGGAAGGAAAGCGCCGCGTTACCTATACGGAGCTGGAACGTGACGCCAACCGCTTCGCCAACTATCTGGTGTCGCGTGGACTGAAGCCGGGCTCGAAGATCTCCACGATCTGCAACAACTCGGTCGAGTTCGTCAAAGCGCTGTTCGGCATTCACCGCGCCGGCTTGGTGTGGGTCCCGATCAACACCATGCTCGGTCCGGACGATATGAGCTATATCCTCGATCATGCCGAAGTCCGCTTCGCGCTGATCGACGATAATCTTCATGCCCAGCCCGACCGGCGCGCCGCGCTGGAGAAACGCGGTATCGATCTGATCGCCATCGATCTCGCGGGCAACGCTGCGGCGCAGGGCCTGCAGGAATTCAACAAGCTGTTGGAAGGCCAATCCGACATCGAGCCGGAGATCGCGTTCGACGATCGCGACCTTGCCATGATCATCTATACCAGCGGCACCACATCGCGTCCGAAGGGGGCGATGCACTGTCATCTCGCGGTGGTGATGGCGGCGATGAGCAACGTCATCGAGATGCATCTCGACCGCAACGATGGCATCACCGGGCAGTTCCCGCTGTTCCATTGCGCGGCTCATGTCGTGCTGCTGACCTATCTGACGGTCGGCGGCAAAATGGCACTGATGCGTGGCTTCGATCCGGTCGCCTGCATGGAAGCCATCGACCGTGACAAGCTGACGGTCTTCATCGGCCTGCCGCTGATGTATCAGGCGATCCTGGACCATCCGCGCCGCAAGGAGTTCGATCTCTCGAGCTTGCGGACGTGCATGTACACCATGGCGCCGATGCCGCGCCCGCTGCTTGAGCGTTGCATCGCCGAGCTGTGTCCGAATTTCGTACAGCCGAGTGGCCAGACCGAAATGTATCCCGCCACGACGATGTCCCAGCCGGATCGCCAGTTGCAGCGGTTCGGCAACTATTGGGGCGAGTCGATGGTCGTGAACGAAACCGCGATCATGGACGACAACGGCAACCTGCTGCCGCCGGGCCAGGTCGGTGAACTGGTGCATCGCGGGCCGAACGTGATGATGGGGTACTACAAGGATCTGAAGGCGACCGAAGAAGCGCGTAAATTCGGCTGGCATCACACCGGCGATCTTGCATTGATCGACGAGCATGGCGAAGTCCTGTTCCTCGATCGCAAGAAAGACATGATCAAGTCCGGTGGTGAAAACGTTGCCTCGGTGAAGATCGAGGAAACCTTGATGGCGCATCCGGCGGTGCTGAGCGCTGCGGTCGTGGGGTTGCCGCATCCGCAATGGGGTGAGGCGGTTTCGGCTTTCATCAAACTCAAGCCGGGCGTGCAGGCTGACGAGATCAGTATCGTGGAGCATTGCCGCAAATCGCTCGGCGGTTTCCAGGTGCCGAAACTGGTCAAGATTCTCGACGAGATGCCGATGACGGCGACCGGCAAGCTGCGCAAGGTCGAACTGCGTCAACAATACAGCGATCACTTCGCGCAGGGCTGAGGCCCTCGCAACAAATCCGGAGAAACAGTTTCAACATGGCAGTGATTGAATCGACGATTGCCCCGGGCAGCGAAGCCTTCAAGGCCAATCGTGCCGGCATGCTGGCGTTGATCGACCGGATGCGGATGCTGGAGGAACGCACGCGTGCGGCATCGGCGTCGGCCAAGGATCGCTTCCATAAGCGCGGACAACTGCTGCCGCGCGAGCGGGTGGCGCTGGTGCTCGATCCGGGCGCACCGTTCATCGAACTGTCGACGCTCGCCGGTTACATGTTCGACGTGCCGGATGCGGACAAGAGCGTTCCAGGTGCCGGCGTGATTGCCGGCATTGGCTTCGTCTCCGGTATCCGCTGCATGGTGAGCGCCAACGATGCCGGCATCGATGCCGGTGCGCTGCAGCCCTATGGTCTCGACAAGACGCTGCGGGTTCAGGAAATGGCGCTGGAGAACAGGCTGCCTTACGTTCAGCTTGTCGAAAGCGCCGGCGCAAATCTGTTGCGCTATCGCGTCGAGGATTTCGTGCGGGGCGGAAACATTTTCCGCAATCTGGCGCGGCTGTCGGCGGCCGGCCTGCCGGTAGTGACCGTGACGCACGGCTCTTCGACAGCAGGCGGCGCTTATCAGACCGGGCTTTCCGATTACATCGTAATGGTGCGCGGCCGCACGCGTGCGTTTCTTGCCGGGCCGCCGCTGCTCAAGGCGGCAACCGGCGAGATTGCCACCGAAGAGGAACTTGGCGGCGCGGAGATGCACACCAGCATTTCGGGCCTCGGCGATTACCTTGCCGAGGACGACCGCGATGCGCTGCGGATCGCCCGCGACATCATGGCGAAGCTAGATTGGGATCGTCCGCCGACGCAGGAGGATCGCACGGCTGTCCTGCCGCCGCGGTACGATGCCGAAGAGCTGCTCGGCATCATGCCGATGGATCACAAGCGTCCGGTCGATATGCGGCAGGCCATCGCCCGGTTCATCGACGATTCCGATTTCATTGAATTCGGCGCGAACTATGGTCCCGCGACCATATGCGGTCAGGCCCGCATCGAGGGACATGCGATCGGCATCATCACCAACAACGGCCCGCTGGACGTCGCAGGCGCGAACAAGGCGACCCACTTCATTCAGGCGTGTTGCCAGTCACGCACACCGCTGCTCTATCTCAACAACACCACGGGTTACATGGTGGGCAAGGCCTATGAAGAAGCCGGCATGATCAAGCACGGTTCGAAAATGATCCAGGCCGTGACCAGCGCCACGGTGCCGCAGATCACCATCTATTGCGGTGCGTCGTTCGGCGCAGGCAACTACGGCATGTGCGGACGCGGCTTCCATCCACGCTTCTGCTTCTCGTGGCCGAACGCCAAGACCGCGGTGATGGGCGGCGAGCAGGCGGCGGAAACCATGGCGATCGTCACCGAGGCAGCTGCGGCGCGCAAGGGAAAGCCGATCGAGCGCGACAAGCTGGATGCGATGAAGTCGAAGATCACCGCGGTGTTCGACGGCCAGATGGACGTGTTTTCGACCAGCGCCCGCGTGCTCGATGACGGGGTCATCGATCCGCGTGATACCCGTGCGGTGCTCGCCGAGGTGCTGGCAATCTGCCGCGAAGCAGATGTGCGTACCCCACAGCGGATGCAGTTCTCGGTGGCGCGGCCATGAATTCTGCGCCTGCTATGAAAGTGACGCCATTCCGCAAAATCCTCGTCGCCAACCGCGGCGAGATCGCGTTGCGTGTGATGCGCACCGCGCGCCGTCTCGGTTTTGCGACCGTTGCGGTCTATTCGGATGCCGATGAAAATGCGCCGCATGTCCGCGCTGCCGATCAGGCGGTGCGGATCGGCGAGCCGTTGCCGTCGCAGTCCTATCTGCGCATTGATGCCATCATCGCCGCGGCGAAGGCCACAGGTGCCGATGCCGTGCATCCGGGTTATGGATTTCTGGCCGAGAACGAGGATTTCGCCGCCGCGTGCCGTGACGCGGGGCTGGTCTTCATCGGACCGTCGCCCGAGGCCATCGCCGCGATGGGCAACAAGGCTGGCGCCAAGACGATCATGCAAAAGGCTGGCGTGCCTTGCGTGCCCGGCTATCAGGGCGAAGACCAATCCGATGCCACCATGGCAGTAGAGGCGGAACGCATCGGTTTCCCGGTCATGATCAAGGCTGTGGCCGGCGGCGGCGGCCGCGGCATGCGACTGGTGACCGACGCTGCTTCGTTTGCCGGCCATCTGCGCAGCGCGCGGTCCGAAGCACAAAGCGCTTTTGGTGATCCGACGGTGATCCTGGAGCGTGCGATCGTCGATCCGCGTCATATCGAGATCCAGGTATTTGGCGATCGCTACGGCAACGCCATTCATCTCGGCGAACGCGACTGCTCCGTGCAGCGCCGCCATCAGAAATTGATCGAGGAAGCACCGTCACCGGCGGTGACGCCGGAGCTGCGAGCGCGAATGGGCGAGATCGCCGTGAAGGCGGTCATGGCAATCGGCTACGAGGGGGCAGGGACGCTGGAATTTCTGCTCGATGCGGCGGGGCATTTCTATTTCATGGAAATGAACACCCGGCTGCAGGTCGAACACCCGGTCACTGAAGCCATTACCGGGCTCGATCTCGTCGAGTTGCAATTGCGGATCGCGGGCGGCGAGCCGTTGGGCATCGTGCAGGCCGATGTGCAGTTCTCCGGACATGCCATCGAGGTGCGGCTCTGTTCCGAGGACGCGCAGCTTGATTTCATGCCGCAGTCGGGCCGCATGCTGCAATGGCATCCGGCCGATCCCCTTCGCGTCGAACACGCGCTGGAATCCGGCATCGAGATTCCGCCTTTCTATGATTCGATGATCGCGAAAATCATTGCGAACGGCGGGACGCGCGAAGAAGCGCGGCGACGGCTCATTTACGGCCTCGAGCAGACCTTGGCGTTCGGCGTCACCACCAACCAGGCGTTTCTAGCGGCGTGCCTTCGCCATGACGTTTTCGCGAAAGGTGGCGCGACCACGGCGTTCATCGGCGAGCATGCGGCCGAATTACTTGCGGCGCCTGATCATGACGGCGTTCCGAATGCCGCGCTCGCGGCGCTGCTGCTCTATGTCAGTGATCCGCATGCACCCGTGTGGCAGCCGGGACGCTCGCTCGCGGCGACATTCCCGATCGTGATGCGGCTGCAGATCGACGGCAAAGCGCAGGATGTCGAGATCGTGCGCGCGCGTGACGGAGGCTATGTCGCCACCGTCGACTGCCAAGACCATCGTTTCCAGGTCGAGCGGGTAGGTGAGGGCAATATCCACTTCAAGGTCGCGAATGTGACCGAGCAGGTGAGCTTCGCGCGCGAAGCCGATCGGTTGTTCCTGCAGCGCGGCGGCGTCACGCTGACGGTGCGCGACCTGACACGTGCAGCGCCGGAACGGGCGGCTGCCAATGGCGGCGACGGCAAGGTCCGTGCCGCCCTCAATGGCCGGGTTGTCGCCGTGCTGGTGAAGCAGGGCGATCGTGTTGACGTGGGACAGCCGGTCGTTACTCTCGAGGCCATGAAAATGGAGCACGTGCATGTTGCTTCGGTTTCGGGCATCATCGCTGCACTCACGGTCGAAGAAGGCGAGCAGGTGATGACCGGCAGGATTGTTGCCGAGATCGAAACCGATGCCGTCGCGGCACAATAAGCAGACAGGTCGAGGTTATGGCGGATAACAACAGCGTATTGCAGGAGAAGCGCGGACAGGCGCTGTGGATCACCATCAACCGTCCGGAGAAGCGCAACGCGATCAACGGTGATGTGATCGCGGGCATCGTCCGCGGCTATCGCGATGCGCATGACGATCCGTCCATTCGCGTGATCGTGCTGACCGGGGCGGGCGACAAGGCATTCTGCGCCGGCGCCGACCTGCAGAACACCGGGGGTGCCTTCGCGGCGATGGATTTCTCGCGTCCCAATGTCGATTATGCAGACCTGCTGCGGCTGTCGCAGAATGCCACCAAGCCGACCATCGCCCGCGTCAATGGCGTTTGCATGGCCGGCGGCATGGGTCTGTTATGCATGACCGATATGGCGGTTGCCGCGGACAGCGTGATTTTCGGATTGCCCGAGGTCAAGGTCGGCGTGTTTCCGATGCAGGTCATGAGCCTGTTGCAGGATATCGCCCCGCGCCGCCTCATCAACGAATGGGCATTGACCGGCGAACCGTTCGATGCCCGCGCTGCGTTGTCGGCAGGATTGCTGAACCATATCGTCCCCGCAGCCGAACTGGATGCCAAGGTCGATTGGCTGATCTGCCGTCTCACCGACAAGTCGCCGACCGCGATCCGACGCGGCAAGTATGCCATGCGTGCCATCGCCTCGATGTCGTTCGACGAGAGCATCGCCTATACCGAAAGCCAGATCGCATTGCTGGCGATGACCGAAGACGCCAAGGAAGGCCTCAAGGCGTTCGCCGAGAAGCGCAAGCCTTCCTGGCCGGGGCGCTGATCGACCTGCCATTCATCATATAAATCGTTGGGGAGGCTGCCATGTTGATGACGGAGTTGGTCCGGCGAGGCGCGGTCTATTACGGACCTCGAACCGCGATCATGTACGGCGACGACAAGCTCACCTTCGAGCAGGTCGATCGGTTGTCGAACCAGATCGCCAACGCGTTCATTAACTCGCTCGGGTTGCCGGTTGGCCGGCGCGTCGGATTGCTGCTGAACAATTCGGTCTTCACGATTCCAGTCGATTTCGCCTTCGCCAAGGCTCGCCTTTCGCGCGTGCCGCTCAATTCGCGGCTCTCCGCAGCCGAGCAGCAGCAGATGCTGGAGGGGGCGGGTGTCGAGATTCTCCTGCATGGAATGGATCTCGCGGATCGGGCCCGCGAATTGGCGCAGGCCATGCCCGGGCTGAAGACGATCGCTATCGGCGATCCGTCAAACCTGAACGATCTGTTGCATCTTGCCAAGAACCAGCCGTACACGCCACCGGACCGCACGCCGGAAGCCACCGATATCGTCATCACCATCTTCACCTCCGGCACCACCGGAAAGTTGAAGGCCGTCGAGCACACGCAGGCTAGCTGGGCCGGCATGGCGCTGAATATCCTCGCCAATCATGATGTGCGCGAAGGCGACATCATGCTGCACGCGGCGTCGATGATCCACGCCAGCGGCTGCTTCATCCTGCCTTACTGGATTCGCGGCGGCACCGCGGCGGTGCTGCCTGGCTTCACGCCGGCCTCTTATGTCGATGCCATCGAACGCTGGAAGCCGACCGGGCTCAATCTGGTGCCGACCATGCTCGGGATGTTGCTCGATCATCCGGGCATTGCCGAGGCCGACTTCAGTTCGGTGCGCTCGATCATTTACGGCGCGTCGCCGATGCCGCGGCCGACCATCGATCGCGCGCTGAAATTGTGGGGGCCGCGGTTCTTGCAATATTACGGGCAGACCGAGGCACCGGTGTTCATCACGCATCTGCGGAAGGAGGATCACGTCGGCCCGGACGCAGAGAAGCGGCTTGCCGCGTGCGGGCGGCCGAGCATCGATTGCGAAATCCGGCTGGTCGATGAGGAAGGGCACGATGTAGCGCCTGGTGAGGCGGGTGAGATCGCCCTGCGTTCGCCATTCATGATGCGCGGCTACTACAATGCCGACGATCTCAACGCGCAGATGTCGCTGCCCGGAGGCTGGATTCGCACTCGCGACGTTGGCCGGTTCGACGAGGACGGCTACCTCTATCTGGTCGACCGGACCTCGGACATGATCGTCACCGGCGGCTACAATGTCTATCCACGCGAGGTCGAGGACGTGCTGGCTGCCCATCCGGCAGTGCGGGAAGTCGTGGTGGTAGGCATTCCGGACGACAAGTGGGGCGAAGCCGTTGCGGCCTTCGTGGCGTTGCGCGGAGGTGAGCAGGCCGATGACGCCGCGCTGATCGGTTTTGCGAAAGAACGCCTTGCCGGCTACAAGGTGCCGAAATCGGTACACTTCATCGACGAGGTGCCGAAGAGCCCGGTCGGGAAATTGCTACGGCGTGCAGTGCGCGATCCGTTCTGGAAAGGCCGCCAGCGGCAGGTCGGGTAGAGAGAGCGTATTGCCTGCCTGGATGGCCGGGACGAACCCGGCCATCCATCTCGCAGTTGGGATTGTTTAGCCCGCGTCGGCTTTGAGGCCGGCGGCCGCGATGCCGGCCAAAGCGCAAGCCTCGTCGTTATCCGACGTATCGCCGCTGATGCCGACCGCGCCGATCACTGCGCCACCGGCGTCCCGGATCAATACGCCGCCGGGCACCGGCACTAGTGCGCCTTTTGCCATGGTATTGATCGCGCTGACGAAGAACGCCTGCTCCGTCGCACGCTTGAAGATCGCCCGCGATCCCATGCCCAGCGACAGCGCGCCGTAGGCCTTGCCGTGGGCGATCTCGCCGCGCAGCAGGCTGGTGCCGTCCTGCGCCGCAAACGCCTTGGTGGCGCCGCGCGCATCGAGCACGGTGACGGCGAGCGGATTTAATTTCAGTTCTGCGCCCTTGGCGAGTGCGGCGTCGAGAATCTTGCGAGCGACATCGAGCTTGAGTTCAGTCATCGGTAGTGTCCTTTGGGGTTGAAGGGATCAGGAATTGACAGGAATGCCGTCAAGGCTCATCGCCAGCACGCGTGCGACGTGCTGCGCGGTGCGTTGGGTGCCGTCCTTGATCTGGTGTCGGCACGAAGTGCCGTCGGCGACGATGAGGGTCTTGGTATCCGCGCCGCGAACGGCAGGCAACAGCGATAGTTCGGCCATCTCCATCGACGTATCGTAGGTGTCCGCGCCGTAGCCGAATGCGCCGGCCATGCCGCAGCAACTCGACTCGATCGGGGTGACCTCCAGATCGGGAATGAGCCGCAACACCTTCATGACCGGCGTGAAGGCATCGAAAGCCTTCTGGTGGCAATGGCCATGAACCATGGCCTTGCCGCCAATCGGCTTCAGCGGCAGCTTTAAACGACCATTGGCAGCTTCGCGTGCGAGGAATTCCTCGAACAGCAACGCGTGGGCACTTACCGTCCTGGCGTTGTCATCGGAGCGAAGCGACAGCAGTTCGTCGCGCAGCGTCAGCAGGCAGCTTGGTTCGAGACCCACGATCGGGACGCCACGCGTCGCGAACGGCGCATAGGTTGCGACCAGCCGATCGAGTTCGACACGCGCTTCATTCACCAGACCGGCGGAGAGGAAGGTGCGGCCGCAGCACAGCGGCTTGCGATCCGCCGCGCGGGGCAGATGCACGCGATATCCGCCGGTGACGAGAACGCGCAGTGCTGCGTCGAGGTTTTCGCGCTCGTAGGCGCGATTGAAGGTGTCGGCAAACATCACGACTTCGGGACCGTCAGCCGGACCGAACGTTTCCGCATCGGGTGCAAACACATCACGCCGCCATCGCGGCAGATCACGCCGCGCGCTGATGCCGGCGAATTTCTCGAGCGCGTTGCGCAGCAGACGGCTGTTGTTTCGCGCATTGGCCAGCGATGCGAAACGCGAAGCGAGCCCGGCATAGCGCGGCAGATAGCCCACCAGGCGATCACGCAATGAAAGGCCACGTGCTGCAGCGCGTGCCGCCAGCACCTCGATCTTCATCTTGGTCATGTCGACGCCGGTCGGGCATTCGCGCCGGCAGGCCTTGCATGAGACGCAAAGTTTCATCGTCTCGACCATATCGTCCGACGCCAATGCATCGGGGCCGAGTTGGCCGGAAATGGCCAGCCGCAGCGTGTTGGCGCGGCCGCGCGTAACATCCTTTTCGTTGCGCGTGGCGCGATAGGACGGGCACATCACACCGCCTTCGAGCTTGCGGCAGGCGCCATTATTGTTGCACATCTCGACCGCGCCCTGAAAGCCACCACCTGCGCCGGAATAACCCGACCAGTCGAGTGCGGTTTTCAGTTCCGGAACGCGATAATCCGGCGCGTAGCGGAACAGCGAGCGATCATCCATCCGCGGCGGATCGACGATCTTGCCGGGGTTGAGCACGTTATCGGGATCGAAGCGGTGTTTGACCTCCTTGAAGTCCTGCACGATGCGCGGGCCGAACATCGCTTCGTGGAATTCCGAGCGGACCAGGCCATCGCCGTGTTCGCCGGAATGCGAACCCTTGTATTCGCGCACCATCGCGAACGTCTCTTCAGCGATGGCGCGCATCGCCTTGACGTCCTTGTCGAGTTTGAGATTGAGCACGGGCCGCACATGCAGGCAGCCTTCCGAGGCGTGCGCATACATGGTGCCGCGCGTGTCGTGCTTCTCGAAGATGCGATTGAGCCGGTCGGTATAGTCGGCGAGGTGCGGCAGCGGCACCGCGCAATCCTCGACAAAGGAGACCGGTTTGCCGGCCTCGCGCATCGACATCATCACGTTCAGCCCGGCGGCACGGAAATCCGCGATGCCGGATTGCAACGCCGGTTCGGTAACGTCGACCACGCCGCCCCATTTGCGGGGCGGATTATTCCAACCGAAGCCTAGATCGGTCATCAATTCATTGAGCCGCTGCAATTGGCGCAGGTTGTCGGCCTGATCCTCTTCGGCGAATTCCACCACCAGAAGGGCATCGGGATCGCCGCGCACGACGGCGTTGATGACCGGTTGGAACATCGCGATGTCGCGGCCGAGCCCGATCATGGTGCGATCAACCAGTTCGACGGCGATCGGCTTCAGCTTTACCAGATGTTGTGCGGCGTTCATCGCCTCGTAGAAACTGCCGAAATGGCAGACGCCGACCGCTTTGTTGCGGATCAACGGCCATAGCTTCAGTTCGACCTGCGTGGTGAAGGCGAGGGTGCCCTCGGAGCCGACCAGGAGATGCGCCAGATTGTTCGGCGTGTTGCGCGGCACCAGCGCGTCGAGATTGTAGCCGCCGACGCGGCGCTGCACCTTCGGAAACCGTTCGGATATCTCGGCGGCTTCCCGCTCGCCGAGCGCCAGCATTTCACGAAACAGCCCGCTGCCGTCAGCTTGTAGCGCCTCGTCGCGTTCGACGGGACCGAAATTCAGCAACGCGCCGTCCGCCAGCGCGGCCTGCATCGACAGGGTGTTGTCGCGCATGGTGCCGTAGCGCAGCGATCGGCCGCCGCAGGAATTGTTGCCAGCCATGCCGCCGATGGTGGCGCGTGAGGCGGTCGAGACATCGACCGGAAACCACAGGCCGTGCTTCTTCAGTTGACGGTTGAGATCATCGAGCACGATGCCGGGCTCGACCACGCAAGTGCGCTTGTCGACGTCGAGCGAAACGATCTTGTTCAAATGCTTGGAAACGTCGATGACGATGCCGTCGTTGACGGTCTGGCCACACTGCGAGGTGCCGCCGCCACGCGGCGTGACGATCCGCCCGTCATCCCGCGCAATAGCCATGGCGCGCAAGGCCTCGTCGACGGTGCGCGGCACGACGACACCGAACGGCATGATCTGGTAGAACGACGCATCGGTGGCGTAGCGGCCGCGGCTGAAGCGGTCGAATAAAACATCACCGCTGATCTCGCGCTTAAGTCGCGCGGCAAGCGTGCCGCCGTCGTCGGCCTTCGTGGTTCTGCCGGATGTCGACGCCAAGATCAGGTCTCGCCGGAACGCAGATGTGCGACGTCAGCCGACGGCGCTGCGGTCTGCTGTTCGCGCAAATAAGCGCAGACCGCGTCGCATTTCTTGCGCATGTGTTCGAACATCAGCAGACCGAGCTCTTCGCCAGCGCGCCGGCGCAGCGCGTCGATAATGGCTTCATGCTCCCGCATGGCGTCGCCGAGTCGCTCGGATTTGAGATTGGCGGAGTAGCGCAGCCGCCGGATCACGGCATTGGCACTGGCGTAATTAGCGCTCAGCACCGGATTGCCCGCAGCATCGACGATGGCCTGGTGGATCATCTGGTTGAGGCGGAAATATTCGGTCAGTTCGCGGCGCAGATAGCTCGTGTACATATCGAGATGCAGGCGTTCGATTGCCGCGATGTCCTCATCCGAAATGCGCGTACAGGCGAGACGGCCGGCCACGAAATCGAGTCCGGCGATCACTTCGAACAGATGTCGGATGCCGGCTTCGGTGAATTCACGCACCCGTGCGCCGCGATTGGGCAGCAGTTCGACCAGGCCTTCCGCCGCCAGCACCTTGAGCGCCTCGCGCAACGGGGTCCGGGAGACAGCGAAGCGGGCGCAGAGCTCGCGTTCGGGGATGCGGGCGCCGGAAGGCAGATGTCCTTCCACGATGAAGTCGCGCAGCCGGCCGAGAATGTCGTCATGCAACGACGCCGGCTGGTCCTCGAACGGCTCATAGCCGCCGATGCGCATAAGATTATTCAAAACAGCTCACCCCGATGGATGCCGTGAACGCTGAACCCGGTAGAAACCCGCAATGAACCCTGAAATCCTCGTGTTCTGGTCCTCTCTAGCGGGTTTTGCGGTTGTAACGAAGCGTAATTTGAATACACTCCGGCCGCAATTCAAAAACCTGATGCAAGGTTTTGAATGCAGAATTTTCGGGAGATCGACATGGCGTTGCATACCGGCAGGCATTTTCTCCAGATTCCGGGGCCGACCAATGTGCCCGACCGGGTGCTGCGGGCCATGGACATGCCCACCATCGATCACCGCGGTCCGGAATTCGCCGAGCTCGGCTTCGAGGTGCTGAAAGCCTGCCAGAGCGTTTTCCAGACCACCCAGCCGGTGATCATCTATCCGTCGTCCGGCACCGGTGCGTGGGAAGCGGCCATCGTCAACACGCTGTCTCCCGGCGACAAGGTACTGATGGCGGAGACCGGGCAATTCGCCATGCTGTGGCGCCGGCTGGCGGAGCGTTGCAAGCTCGATATCGACATGGTGCCGGGCGACTGGCGGCATGGTGCCGATCCGAAGGAAATCGAGGCGCGGCTGGCCGCTGACACGCAGCATCAAATCAAGGCGGTGATGGTGGTCCATAACGAGACCTCCACTGCCTGCGTTACCGATATTCGCGAGGTCCGCGGGGCGATGGATCGCGCCAAGCATCCGGCGCTCCTGATGGTCGACACCGTCTCCGGGCTCGGATCGCTGGATTATCAGCACGACGCATGGGGCGTCGATGTCAGCGTTAGCGGTTCGCAGAAGGGCCTGATGCTGCCGCCGGGGCTGGGTTTCAACGCGGTGTCGGAAAAGGCGCTGGCGGCGTCGAAGGCCAATGATTCAGTGCGATCCTATTGGGATTGGCACGAGATCCTCGCCGCCAACAAGGTCGGCTCGTGGCCCTATACCCCCGCGACCAATCTGCTGTATGGCCTCAAGGAAGCGATCGCGATGCTGCATGAGGAGGGGCTTTCTAACGTGTTCGGCCGCCACAAGCGGCACGGTGCGGCTGCACGCGCTGCGGTGCGCACCTGGGGTCTCGACATGGTCTGCCAAGAGCCGGCGCATTATTCGCCGGCCCTGACCGCGGTGATGATGCCGCCGGGGCATGACGCCGACCGCTTCCGCGAAATCGTGCTGACCCATTTCGACATGTCGCTCGGGACCGGCCTTGCGAAGCTGAAGGGCAAGGCGTTCCGGATTGGCCATATCGGCCATTTCAACGATCTCATGCTGATGGGGACGTTGTCCGGCGTGGAGATGGGTCTCGATCTTGCCGGCGTTCCGCATCAGGCGGGCGGCGTGCTGGCGGCGATGGATATTCTCAAACGGCAGGATACCATCCCGATGGTGCAGCCGCAGACCGCCGTGGCCTGATCGACTGTTTGCGCCAGCGAGACCTGAGGAAAACGACAAGCGATGAATATGGCCGCGCCAGCAAACGACGATCTGCTTTATTCCGTGACCGACGGTATCGCCCGCGTCACGTTCAACCGGCCTCAGGCACGCAATGCCATGACGTTCGCCATGTACGAACAGCTTGCGGCGATCTGCGAGCAGGCCAACAGCGACCGGTCGATCAAGGTTCTTATTCTCACCGGTGCCGGCGACAAGGCGTTTGCCTCTGGCACGGACATCTCGCAGTTCCGCGCGTTCAAGACGGCGCAGGATGCGCTCGACTACGAAGCACGGATCGATCGCGTGTTCGGCACGCTGGAGTCCTGCCGGGTGCCGACCATTGCTGCCATCGCGGGCGCCTGTACCGGCGGCGGCGCCGGGCTCGCCGCGTGCTGCGACATGCGGATCGGTACCGCGAGTACGCGGATCGGTTTCCCGATCGCGCGCACGCTCGGCAACTGCCTCTCGATGTCGAACATCAGCCGCCTGACCGCGCTGCTGGGTCCGGCGCGGACCAAGGACATCATCTTCACGGCGCGGTTGATCGAGGCGCCCGAAGCGCTGGCGCTCGGCCTGCTCAATGAGGTGGTGCCCGATGTCGAAACGCTGCAGCGGCGCGCCGACGAGACCGCGCAACTACTCGCCAGTCATGCACCGCTCACGCTCGAGGTGACCAAGGAGGCGGTGCGCCGCATCCGCAAGACGTTATCGCGCGATGAGGGCGAAGACCTGATTCTCAAGGCCTATATGAGCGCGGATTTCCGCGAAGGCATGGACGCTTTCCTGACCAAGCGGAAGCCGGTCTGGAAGGGTGAATAACACTCACGCAGTACCGCGATCGATGGTCGCGTGAATGAAATCCGGACATAACCGGGCAGGGAAATCATCAGGGAGGAAACGGATGCGACATCTTGCGAAGATTGCGGCTGTGGGGGCTGCCGTTCTGCTCAGCTCGCCGGCGTTGGCGTGGGAGCCGACCAAGCCGGTCGAAATCGTGGTGGCGGCAGGGGCGGGCGGTGCGTCCGACCAGATGGCGCGCATGATCCAGGCGGCAGTTCAGAAAAACAATCTGATGAAGCAGCCGATCGTGGTGTCGCTGAAGGGCGCGGCGTCGGGCGCCGAAGCCCTGATCTACATGAAATCCAGCGATGGCGATCCCAACAAGGTGCTGATCGCCTATTCGTTGATCTACATGCTGCCGCTGTCGGCCAAGATTCCGTTCAACTGGCGCGATCTGTCTCCGGTCGCTGTCATCGCGATGGATCAGTTCGTACTCTGGGATAATGCCGGCAAGCCTTACAAGAACGTCAAGGAATTCATCGACGCGGCGAAGGCCGCGAGCACGCCATTCAAGATGGGCGGCACCGGCTCCAAGCGTGAAGATCAGGTGCTGACCGTCTTCATGGAGAAGAAAACCGGCGCGAAGTTTGTCTATCTGCCCTACAAGTCGGGTGGCGAGGCCGCGACGCAACTGGTCGGCAATCACATCGACTCCAACGTCAACAACCCGTCCGAAAATCTCGAAATCTGGCGCGCCGGGCAGGCCCGCCCGCTCTGTGTGTTCGACAAGGAACGCATCTCCTATACCGCCAAGGTCACCGAGACGCAGTCGTGGCACGACATTCCGACCTGCAAGGAGGAAGGCCTCGACGTGCAGTATCTGATGCTGCGCGCCATGTTCCTGCCCGGCAAGGTGACGCCGGAACAGACCGCGTTCTATGTCGATCTGTTCAAGAAGGTGTCCGAAACGCCGGAATACAAGGACTACATGGAGAAGCAGGCGCTGAAGCCCATCTTCCTCACCGGCAAGGACATGACCAAGTTCCTTGAAGAGGACGATGCGCTCAACAAGTCCTTGATGACCGAAGCAGGCTTCGTCGCGAAGTAAGCCACATGCCCTCTCTCCGCGTGCGTGGAGAGAGGGCAACTCAATTCACGACTGCAATTGTCATGCACATGGGCCGCGCCGCGGTCCCGTCTTTTTCCTTTTCCAGGAAGGCGCGTGCTCTTGAACGCGGAATATCCCATGAGCACCACAGACACCGAAATCGTCGTCGAGGACCCGACCGCTCCTGAAGGCGACTCACCGTCGGTCGCCAGCACTCGTTCGGTCGATGTGGTGGTATCGATCTTGTTGTTCGCTCTTGCCTGTGTGCTCGGCTTCGATAACTGGCGGACCGGTATATCGTGGGATGAATCAGGACCGCAGGCGGGCTACTTTCCGTTTTACCTCTGCGTCATTCTCGGTGCGGCGAGCCTGTACGGGATATTCGCGGCGCTACGCAATCGCGGCGAGGCATCCGAGACGTTCGTGACCCGTGCGCAGCTTCGTCGCGTGTTGCAGGTATTCGTGCCGACGCTGTTGTTCTGTATCGCCATGCAGTTCCTTGGACTCTACGTCGCGAGCTTCCTGCTCACGGCAGGCTTCATGCGGTTGGTTGGACGCATCGCGTGGTGGAAGTCATTGCTTACCGCCTTCATCTTCACCGCCGCGATGTTCATCACCTTCGATATCGCTTTCGACGTCATCATGCCGAAGGGGCCGCTGGAAGCGGCTTTCGGCTACTAACCCGGATACAGGCGCGCGACCGATGGAAGCATTTGGACTGCTGTTGCATGGTTTCACCGTCCTGCTGACGGGAAAGACGCTGCTCTTGATGATGGTCGGGCTGGTGCTCGGCATCTTTGTCGGCGTGTTGCCGGGGCTGGGCGGCCCCAATGGCGTGGCCATCCTGCTGCCGCTCACCTTCACGATGGACCCGACGTCGGCCATCGTCATGCTGTCCTGCATCTATTGGGGCGCGTTGTTCGGCGGCGCCATCACCTCGATCCTGTTCAACATTCCGGGGGAGGCGTGGTCGGTCGCGACCACCTTCGACGGTTATCCGATGGCGCAGCAGGGCCGGGCGGCCGAGGCGCTGACCGCGGCGTTCACCTCGTCGTTCATCGGTTCGCTTTGCGCGGTGCTGCTCATCACCTTCCTCGCGCCGATGATTTCCTCGTTCGCGCTGAGGTTCGGGCCGCCGGAATTCTTCGCGGTCTACCTGCTGACGTTCTGCTCCTTCGTCGGCCTCGGCCGCGAGGACAAGCACAAGACCATCATCTCGATGGCGCTCGGCCTGCTGCTGACCGGCATCGGCATGGATACGATTTCCGGGCAGTTGCGCATGACGTTCGGCTCGACCGATCTGCTGCGCGGCATCAACTTCCTGGTCGCGGTGATCGGCCTGTTCGGCATCAGCGAAATTCTTCTCACCATGGAAGAGCGCCTGGCGCTGCGCGGCCACGCCGCCGCCATCAGCCTGCGCGTCATCCTGAGCGTCTGGAAGGATCTGCCGAAATACTGGGTGACGCTGATACGCTCGTCCTTCATCGGCTGTTGGCTCGGCATCACGCCGGGCGGTGCGATCGCCGCGTCGTTCATGGGATACAACCTCGCCAAGCGGTTTTCGAAAGAGCCGGACAGTTTCGGCAAGGGCCGCATCGAGGGCGTGTTCGCGCCGGAAACGGCGGCGCATGCCTCCGGCACCGCCGCGTTGCTTCCGATGCTGGCGCTCGGCATTCCCGGTTCCGGCACTGCTGCCATTCTGCTTGGCGGTCTGATGGTATGGGGTCTCAATCCCGGGCCGCTGCTGTTCGTCGAGCACAAGGATTTCGTCTGGGGCCTGATCGCCTCGATGTATCTCGGCAATGTCGTCGGTCTCGTGCTGGTGTTGTCGACGGTGCCGATCTTTGCCTCGATCCTGCGCGTGCCGTTCGCAGCCATTGCGCCGATGATCGTGGTGTCATGCGCGATCGGCGCTTATGCGATCCAGAATGCGATGTTCGACATCTGGCTGATGCTGTTGTTCGGTGTCGTCGGCTATGTGTTCAAGAAAATCAGCATTCCGCTGGCGCCATTCACCTTGGCTCTGGTGCTCGGCAGCCGCGCCGAGGATGCCTTTCGGCAGTCGATGATCGGCTCTGGCGGCGATCTCGGCGTGTTCTGGTCGAACGGCCTGGTCGGGTCGATCACGACGCTGGCGCTGGTGCTGCTGTTCTGGCCGGTGATCGACAAGGCCTGCAGCCGCGTCGGGCAGATGCTGCGCCCGGCGAAGGCATGAATAATTCGCAAGCCATTCGGCCTTGACGACAACAGGTGAAGTCGCCGGGCCTTACCAGGATCCGAACAGTTCAAAGGGATCCGACGATCGCCGCGTGGTATTTTCCACGACGCGAATGCGTCCATATGAATTTCGACTGGCAACCTTCGACTTCGCGCGGCGCTCGGCATGTCGGGGCGTGGTGGCACGATGCGCAGCGGCCCTAGATGAGCCTTTCTCGGGTGTGATCATCTCGGCGCGAGCGTCGCTCACGCGCTTCAAGGCGGTGGCCGGTGCAGGTTGGTCGGAAGCCGTCTGATCGGCGAGTTCCGGCGAGGGGCCATCGGGGGCCGCCTTGGGAACCGGGCGCTCCTCGCGAGCGGCAAATTCGGGCTGCAGGGTTCTGTCGCCGTGACGCGCTATGGCGATGAGCGCCGCCGTGGCGGCCGATGGGGTTTCGGGTTGGGCAGGGGTTCCGATCCAGGAATCGACTGCAAACAGCACTCCCAGCAACGACAGGCCGCCAAACAGGAAATACTTCAGGATGAACACGGCACGCTCCCCATAACCCCGGGTGTAACAATTAATGGAGGACGCCCCTGATTGGTTCCTCCTGCCCACGAGTTTTAGTCTGGGCGGCTATCGGACTGATGACGAAACGGGCAGGCGGCCGGAAACGACAGGCGCCTGTTCCCATCGCGGGCAGCAGACCCGAAGCTTGTGGACGGAAGTCGCCGGAGGAGCGGAAAGGGTTCAAACGACCTTGTGCTGTCGCAGATCGGTGATCTCTTCGGCGCTGAAGCCGAACTCGGTCAGTACCTCGGCGGTCTGCTCGCCGAACTCCGGCGGCCGGGCTGCCATTTTGCTCGGTGTACGCGAAAGGGTGAACGGCTGCCCGACCAGCGTGATGTCGCGACCGTCGTCGGTCGGCACGTCCTGCGCGATGCCGAGATGCTTCACCTGGGCATCGTCGAACATCTGGTCGATGGTGTAGATCGGGCCGCAGGGTACGCCGGCGTCGTTGAACGCCTTGACCCATTCTGCGGTGCTGCGCTGTTCGGTGCGGGCGCCGATTGCCGCATTGAGCGCATCGCGGTTCTTCGAGCGCGAGGGGGCGGTGGCATAGTCGGGATCGGTGATCAGTTCCGGCGCGCCGATGGTTTGCGCGCAACGCTCCCAGATTTTGCCGCCGGTTGTGGCGATGTTGATGAAGCCGTCAGAAGTCTTGAATACCCCGGTCGGGATGCTGGTGGGATGGTTGTTGCCGGCCTGTCCGGCAACATCCTGTTCCATCAGCCAGCGCGCCGCCTGGAAATCGAGCATGAAGATTTGCGCTTGCAGCAGTGAGGTTTGTACCCACTGGCCTTCGCCTGAGACGTCGCGTTCCAGAAGTGCGGTGAGGATGCCCATGGCGCAGAACAGGCCGGCTGTGAGGTCGGCGACGGGGATGCCCACCCGCATCGGGCCGCCGCCGGGAGCACCGGTGATCGACATGAGGCCGCCCATGCCCTGCGCAATCTGATCGAAACCCGGACGCTTGTGGTAGGGGCCGTCCTGTCCGAATCCCGAAATGCTGCCATAGACGATGCCCGGATTGATCTTGCGCAGGCTCTCATAGTCGATGCCGAGCCGTGCCTTGACGTCGGGCCGAAAGTTTTCGACCACCACATCCGCTTTCGCCGCCAGCCGCAGGAATACAGCGAGGCCCTTAGGGTCTTTCAGATTGAGCGATATGGCGCGCTTGTTGCGATGCAGGTTCTGGAAATCCGAACCATGGCGCGGGCCGCCCGGCTGTTCGCCGTCGGCGTCGGTCAGCGCATCGATCTTGATGACGTTGGCGCCCCAGTCCGCCAGTTGTCTCACGCAAGTGGGGCCCGAACGCACCCGCGTCAAATCGAGCACGGTGAAGCGAGACAGGGCTTGTGAGGCGCGGGGAAAGGGCATTCAGAGACTCCAGCAGACTTCAGTTTTAGCATCAGGCCGGTACATATCGCGGTAAGGCGTATTCTTTTTGTCATACTGCGCCAGACAAGGAAAACAGAACCTTGGCGTGCGATCCATCGCCGGAATAAGTCTCGTAGAAGGGCAACGCATGGCCACATTTTTCCGGCTATAGAGTGGGAACTGTGGGGATGTCCCGCGGAGCCGACTGCGAAGTCGCCCCGATGTGGCTCTGTGAAGGAGTTTGAATGCGCGTTCTGGTCACCGGCAATGCCGGATTTATCGGATTTCACACCGCGAAGCGGCTGTTGGAGCGCGGCGATTCTGTCGTCGGGCTGGATGTCGTCAACGACTACTACGATCCGGCGATCAAGCAGGCGCGTCTCGCCGTACTTGACGAGGTCGCCGCGCGGTCGGCCGGGGACTATCGTTTCCATCGCGCCGATCTGGCGGATCGCGGCGCAGTCGAGGCATGTTTTGCGGATGGGCCGTTCGACAGGGTCATTCATCTCGCGGCGCAGGCCGGCGTTCGCTACAGCCTCGAGAACCCTCATGCGTATGTCGAGAGCAACCTGATCGGCTTCGTCAATATTCTGGAAGCATGCCGTCACGCCAAGGTGCCGCATCTGGTTTATGCCAGCACCAGCAGCGTTTACGGCGCGAATACCCGGATGCCGTTCAGCGAGCACAAAGGTGTAGATCATCCGCTGCAATTCTATGCGGCGACCAAGCGTGCAAACGAACTGATGGCGCACAGCTACAGCCATCTGTTTCGGATGCCAACGACCGGCCTGCGCTTCTTCACGGTCTATGGCCCGTGGGGGCGTCCGGATATGGCGCTGTTCCTGTTCACGAAGAACATCATCGAAGGCAAGCCGATCAAGCTGTTCAACAACGGGCACCACATGCGCGATTTCACCTATATCGACGACATCGTCGATGGAATCATTCGCGCCAGCGACGATATCGCTAAGCCTAATGTCGACTGGAACAGCGACGATCCTGACCCGGCCACCAGCAACGCGCCATTCCGCATTTTCAATATCGGCAACAGCCGGCCGGTGGCGCTCTCGGACTATGTGGAAGCGATTGAGGCTGCGGTCGGCAAAACGGCGATCCGCGAGCTGTTGCCGCTGCAGCCGGGCGACGTGCCGAATACGTTCGCCGACGTGAGCGAGATTACCGCAAGCGTCGGATATCGGCCGCGCACTTCCGTGCGTGAAGGCGTGGCCAATTTCGTCCAATGGTATCGGGAATATTTCAGTTAGTTCCGTCGCTGCCCGAACGGCTTACGGCGAAATCTTCGGGCGACCGACGCTCTCGTAAATGAAGCCGCGCGCCTCCATGTCGTCGCGGCGGTAGATATTGCGCAGGTCGATCATCACGGGCTGCCGCATCTCGCGCTTGAGGCGATCGAGATCGAGCGCGCGGAATTGAACCCACTCGGTGACGATCACCAGCGCATCGGCGTCGCGTGCGCAGGCATATGCGTCGGCGCAATACTCGATCTCGGGCAATTCAGGCCGCGCCTGGTCCATGCCGGCGGGATCGAAGGCGCGGACCTGCGCGCCCATATCGAGGAGGCCGGTCACCAGCGGGATCGACGGCGCCTCGCGCATGTCGTCGGTGTCCGGCTTGAAGGTGAGACCGAGCACCGCGACCGTCTTGCCGCGCAACTGGCCGCCAAGCGCTGCGGCAACCTTGCGGGCCATCGCGCGCTTGCGGTTCTCGTTCACGGCCAACACAGCGTCGACGATCCGCAACTGGATATCGTGGTCCAGCGCGATTTTCAAAAGTGCACGGGTGTCTTTCGGAAAGCATGAGCCGCCGAATCCGGGACCGGCGTGCAGGAATTTCGTGCCGATCCGATTGTCGAGCCCGATGCCACGCGCGACCTCCTGCACGTCGGCGCCGACCTTTTCCGAGAGATCGGCGATCTCGTTGATGAAGGTGATCTTGGTCGCCAGGAACGCGTTGGCGGCATATTTGATCATCTCGGCGGTACGCCGCGCCGTATACATGATGGGCGCCTGGTTGAGCGACAGCGGCCGATAAATATCGCCCAGCACCTTGCGGGCGCGCTCGTCGTTGGTGCCGACCACGATCCGGTCCGGGAATTTGAAATCCCGGATTGCGGCACCCTCGCGCAGAAATTCCGGATTCGACGCAACCACCACATTCGCCGCAGGATTGGCCTCGCGGATCAGGCGTTCGACCTCGTCCCCGGTACCGACAGGGACGGTCGACTTCGTTACGACAACGGTGAAATCCTTCAGTGCAGCAGCGATCTCGCGTGCCGCGGCGTAGACGTAGCTCAAGTCGGCATGTCCATCGCCGCGACGCGACGGCGTTCCCACCGCGATAAATACGGCATCGGCGGTGCTGACAGGCCCGGCAAGATCTTCGGTGAACTGGAGGCGGCCAGCCTCAACGTTCGCCTCAACCAGTTCATCCAACCCAGGCTCGTAAATCGGGATCTCTCCATTCCGGAGCGCCGCAATCTTGTCCGCATCCTTGTCGACGCAGACCACGTGATGGCCGAAATCGGCAAAGCAGGCGCCAGATACCAGGCCCACATACCCGGTGCCGATCATTGCAATTTTCATGAGCGATGTTCCAGTTTTCAACCACGCGCAGAGGTGGGAGTCTCAGGCATCCACCCGCCATTCTGATGCAGAGGACATACATCCAACTTGTCTGGAAGTCGAACGCGACCAGGCTGAGTAATGCAAGTGTCATATTCCAGTATTCCGGCAGCATGGCGGGCCGGTATGACATGGCCAAAAGCGCGATGAATGTTGACCGTGCGAATGGCCCTGCGGAGCACGTTCCAGTCCAATAAAGGCATGGAATTGAAGCTTGATTTGGCAAATCCGGGTCGCCTAGAGTTGCCCGTTCCCGCCCCTCGAACCACGTTGAAAGGCCTCCACGTGAGATTGTCCATCGTGACGACCCTTTACAGGTCGGCCCCGACGATCAGGGAGTTCTATCGCCGCAGTCTTCTGGCGGCAGAGCCGATCACGTCGGATATCGAACTGATTTTCGTCAATGACGGTTCGCCGGATGACAGTCTTGATCTGGCTCTGGAATTACATCGGGCCGATCCGCGCGTCGTCGTCGTCGATCTTGCACGCAACTTCGGTCATCACAAGGCGATCATGACCGGCCTGATGCATGCGACCGGCGATCTGGTGTTTCTGGTCGATAGCGATCTTGAGGAAGAACCTGAACTGCTGACGGATTTTTATGCGCGTTGGCAGAACGGCGATTGCGACGTGGTGTTCGGCGTTCAGGAATCGCGACGCGGTGGCGTGATCGAGCGCGCGAGTGGAGCGTTATTTTTTTCGCTGGTCGATTCGCTGAGCGACCATGCCGTCCCGCGCAATATCGTCGTGGCCCGGCTGATGACCAGCGATTATGTTCGCGCACTGGTCCAGCATCAGGATCATGAATTCGTCATCTTTCATCTTTGGCAACTGACAGGGTTCAGACAAGTTTCCGTCCCCGTACGGAAACTATCGCTCTCGCCATCCACCTATTCGCTTCGCATGCGGCTGGAGATGGCGATCAAGTATCTCACCACCACGTCGACGAAAATTCTTTATTTTATTCTGTATGCGGGCGTTGCGATCTTTGCGCTATCGTTATTAGCGATCGCGTTCTACATCACGCGGTATCTTCATTCGGGAATCGGCGTGGACGGTTTCACATCGCTGATCGTTTCGATCTGGTTCTTCGGCGGGTCCACGACCTTCATTCTGGGCATCATCGGCATCTACGTTGCCAACATTCTGTCTGAGACAAAGCGAAGACCTTATACCGTGGTCCGTCAGGTGTATCGGGTGGAAGACGCTGCTGCTGCCGGCTCGAACGTGGTCCGTGTATCGGAGCGCGACCACCGGCTTAACACCGGAGCCTGAACGTGGCATCGGATTCCCGCGACGCTGCTAGCACTTCAATCATCAATGATGTCGCAGCCTATTATGCGTCGAAGCTGGCACAGCACGGCGCTACGCCACGAGGCGTCGACTGGAACGGGCAGGCGTCGCACGAATTGCGTCACCGCCAGTTTCTTCGATTGTTATCGGACTCTCCCGATGCGTCTGTACTGGATCTTGGCTGCGGATTTGGCGATTTTCTGCGGTTTCTGCGGGCCGAAGGTCATCAAGGTCCGTTCATCGGTTATGATGCCGCACCCGAGATGATCGCTGAAGCGGTGCGGCTTCATGGCGAGGGGGCGGGCCGCCAATGGCGAGTTGGCTCGATGCCATCGGAAACGTCAGACTTTGCGATTGCCAGCGGTATCTTCAACGTCAAAGGTGAGGTGCCGGCCGAGGCTTGGGCGCGATATGTTTTTGAGACGATCGACGTGCTTGCCGGCGCGGGGCGTCGTGGCTTCGCATTCAACGTTCTGAGCCTGTCGAGCGATCCCGATCGGCGCGCCGCCAATCTCTATTACGCCGATCCGAATGAAATGTTGTCCAGGTGCCTGCGCCGCTATGGCCGGTCAGTCGCTTTGCTACAGGATTACGGGCTCTACGAGTTCACAGTGATCGTGCGAAAGACGTGAACGATTTCATTCCTGTTCGAGGACCGCGATCCCGAATCCAGCGTCCCCATAACGTCCGCCGTTATAGAACATCACGCGACCGATTTCCGTGTCGATGACGTAGGGATAGCAGATCATCGCGCCTTCCCAACTGTTTGGGTCGCGTTCGATACCCACTTTCTCATCATGGCGGATCCAGTCGATACCATCGGCCGATGTCGCAAGGCCGATCCGATAACCCCAGTCATTGCTGCGATACGAATACCAGGCCTTGTAGTGCCCATCTGCCTCCCGCAAGGGGCAAAAGCGTGCGATGGCAACCTCTCCGGGATGAGCGAACGTAAGCGAGGAGGTGCTGGTCAGATTCCAGTTCTTCCCATCGGATGATGTTGCGTAGCGGATGTCATAGGATGGAAGCATCTGGTCGTCATGAGGGGTCCAGGGCCGTCCGGACTGATACCACATTCGCCATGTGCCGTTTTCGATCAACACGGCAGGATCCGAGATGAAGACCGGTTCTTGAACGCAACGATCGAGGATCGGTCCGTCGCTGATGCGCTTGAACGGACGATCCGGGTCGCCGGCGGGGCGGGTGGCCAGACCGACGGCTACATAGAACCCGACCGTTACGCCGCGATTCCAGCCCTGATAGTACAAATGTTCGAGGCCATTATGCTCCACGATCCAGCATCCGATGGCGCCGCAGTCGTCGAAGTAACCTAGTGCTCCCGGCGCCAGCAATGGCTGTTGCGACAACCGCAGAACCGTTGTCGGATTGCGGATATCGATGTCCAGCCAGCTGACATTGGAACGGATCAGCCGATCGCGCGGTGTGAAATAGACGCGATAGCGAAAATCGCCGAGCGGACGCGCGATTGGGATGATGCCGTGGCTGTGAACCCACTCCGATTGTCCGGCAGCAACGAAAATACGCCCGAGTTTTTTCCACCGCATCGGAAAATGCTCTCAGATGCGCCGCAGTCGCGTGCTGGGGACTGCCGAACGCTCCGTCCCGCGTGGCGCGACAACCGAAAAGTCCGGCAGGTCTTCGAGTACCAGAGCGCCGGCGCCGATTACGCATTTTTTCCCGATCGTGACGTGATCGCGCAATGTCGCATTGACGCCGATGAAACTGCCTTGGCCGATCTTGACGCCTCCTGAAACGACGATATGGGAGGCAAGAAAAACATCGTCCTCGATGACTGCGTGGTGCCCGATGTGGTTGCCGCTCCACAGCGTCACATTGGCTCCGACCTGTGCAAATGGTTGAATCGTATTGTCTTCGAGGATGAAGCAGTTTTCTTTCACGTCGAGGCCGGGGAAAGTGGTAGCACGACTGCTAACGTAAGACGCCAGCCGATATCCCTTGGCGCGGGCGGCGGCTACTTTTTTAGCTCGCAGGTCGTTGATTCCGGAATAGCTGACCGCAACGAACAGTCCAAAACGGTCAGCTGGAAAGGTGTCGGTTGCACGTTCAAAGGGCACGACAGGCCGCCCATGGAAGTGGTCTTCCTTGAGATAAGCTTCGTCGACAGTGAAGCCCGCAACGGTGAAGGAGGAGTCGTGCCTGAAATAAAAATCAGCAACCTCCGCGATATCGCCGGCGCCGAAGATAACGATGTCCTGCATTATGATGGGCGTTCCCGTAGCTTTGTAAATTTCGGCGATCAACGGCCAGTGCTCTATCGTCGCCGCTCCCCTCCTGCAATGCAAGAACCGTCGAACCTCGATTTGAACGCTCAAGCCCTCCTGATTGAACCTTTAAGCCGGCCACGTTTCCTGTTTTGAAAATAATTAGATTCAGTTGAACTTTTCTCCCGATCCTGCATCTTACATCCAAGTGTTCTCCCTCTCTCGAGTCGGTGTGACAGCCCGTCGGTTGGCAGTGCAAGACGTTTGTTGCGTCGCAAGCCAATCGCGCTGCCAGATACTTACCAAGCATATATAAGAATTAAATCCCATACTGTCGGTGAAGTTTTTCTAGGGCAAGTGCCCACACAGGAGGAAGATATGCGTCGTTTTGCTTTATTGGCTTTGGTTATTGGAATTTTATCTCCGTTGCTGGCGGCTCCGGCTCACGCTCAAGCGACCCGCACATGGGTTTCCGGTGTCGGCGACGACGCCAATCCGTGCAGCAGGACCGCACCGTGCAAGACTTTCGCCGGCTCGATTTCGAAAACGGCCGCTGGCGGTGAAATCAACTGTCTGGATCCGGGCGGCTTCGGCGCGGTCACCATCACCAAGTCAATAACGATCTCTTGCGAGATCGGCACTGCGGGCGTGCTGGTGTCCGGAACGAACGCTATCGTCGTTGCGGCTGCAACTACCGACAGAATATTTCTGAAGGGCCTTGATATCGAAGGCCTTGGGACTGGCCTGAATGGAATCAAAGTCCTTTCGGCCGGGCTGGTCCAAGTCGAAGACTGTGTCATCATGGGGTTCAATGCGAGCGCCCCGAATGGCTTGGCAATTCAAATCGTTCCTTCGGCCAATCTGAAATTCGTCGTAACTCGCACGAGCATTTTTAGTAACGGAGGTGGCGGCACAGGCGGTGGCATCCAGATCAGGCCCACGGGCGGTGCAGTTACCGGAACGATCGACCGGGTTGTCGCCAACGGCAATGTGTTTGGCATAGCCGCGGATGGGTCTGGCGGTGCGGCTGGAATCAACGTCACGGTCCGCGACAGCACCGTCAACGGTAACTCCGCGAGCGGAATCGTTTCCGTAACGACCGGAGCTGGCACCGGCATTATGGTCGCCAATACGACGGTTGCTAATAACGCCGTCGGCGTGCAAGTTTCCGGGAGCGCCGCTTTTCTGCGCATCGGTCAATCGCAGATTACCGGCAATGGCACCGGTGTGAGCGGTAATGTCCTGTCCTACGGAAACAATCAGCTTAATGGCAATGGTGTTGACGGCACGTTGATGGCCGTTCCAGGTGGATTGCACTAAACCGACTGTCTGCTCATTTGCAGCATGAAACAAAGCCCCGATGCAACGCATCGGGGCTCGTGTCTTGTGGCTGGCGCACCGATATGGCAACCAGTCTGCCGTTAAGTGCGTGTTGCCTTGCGCAGGGTCGTTTCGAGCCATGCCGAAATCGACATTCCTTCAGCCGCAGCCTGTTTGATGACGATTTCCCGCAACTCCGGTGAAACACCCTCTAGACGTCCGAAGTAGCGCGTACGGTGCGATCCTCCGCGCCAGCCCGGAAACTCCACGTCCAGATCGAGCTGGGGCTCGCCTTCACCGACTTCAAACGTGAGCATGTAGAATGAGCCGTTCAGAATCCATCGGCAGGAAACATCTCGCGCGTTGACCGGGATTTTTCCGATCGGCGCGGCATGATGGAACAGCGGGTTCGAGTTCTTGAGGATCTTCGCGAACTCGGTATCCGATAGCCATGGCGCGACCCCTTCGTCGCCAGCAGCCACGCGCCCGCCCGGTTTGACGACGCGGGCCATTTCCTTCAAGGCGCCCGCGATATCGGGGAAGAGATTCAGTCCTCCGAAATGGAAGGCGGCATCGAAGAACCCATCCGCGAACGGCAGCCGCATCGCGTCAGCCCGAAATAAATGCACCCGGTCAAAGTCCGTGTTGCTATCTTCAAGGCGCTGCTTGCCGATGGCGAGCATTTCGAATGATAAGTCGCCGGCATAAACAATCGACGCCTGGTTCAGCAACCGGGTTGTATCTCGACAAGTGCCGCAGCCGATCTCCAGCACCCGCGAATTCGGCTGCAGCTTAAGTGGTCGGATCATGTCATTGCGCGCAGGTTCTTCTTCGCAGAGCAGCATCTTGTACATGACCTCGTTGCCGCGGTCGTACTCGTGCGCCCTGGTTCGATAGAATTCCTGATTGCCTCCGGGGGGGATATCTTCACCGGCTGCGATAGCAAAATCCGGAATGCCGTCCCGGATCGGATAATGCATCCCTGCTTCACTAATCAGGCTGGCGCCGTCGCTGGATAGAACGACCTGCCGGTGGTTTGCCGGACAAACAAAGTCGCGCATGAACGTTTTGCTCAAAAGGAAGCGCCTTTATTCTGATGGAAAGGCATCAATCTATCACGAATTTCTCGAGCCCGTATCGCCAGTGTCGTTCATTGCCTCGCCGGTCGATGCAAATATCGCAGTGCCTCAGGCCCGGTGTTGAACAGCAAATCGAGTATTGTCACCGCGTGCTCAAATGGACCGTGCAGTTGCGGGTATTCCGGATAGCCCTCGTAGCTCATCCATTCGGGGGTCACACCGGCGGCCTCAAACATGGCTTCGTCAAAATACTCCTTGGCCGACGGGCCGCTGAGATAGCGGTCGGCACCCGCCGCGCGGGCGATCCCCAGCAATCGTTCCGTTTTGGCGCCCCCGCTGGGATAGGCGGCATCGCTGATAATTCGGGTTTTCAGGCCCAATACCTCGGCGATGCCATTTAGAAAGATTGCGTTCACGTCACTCAGTCGGGCTTGCTTGTCTGCCCTTTCGTACCAGCCCTTAACCACGGGCGCGAAATGGCTGAAAAAGGGGGCCGGCCGATAGGCCAGTTCGAGGCTGCGCCAGTGCTTGTCGGCCCACGGCCTTTCGATCTCGACGTCATGGATCGGCTGTTCGAAACGCCCCTTGGTGGCGACGGGGATGGTCAGCCACTCGACGCCGTTCGCCGTCTTGATGCGGTTGCGGTTATGCCAATGGCGTTTCACATATTGCGCGCTGTCGAAGATGACATATTCGTCGCAGCGTCCGATCAGGTCGAAGAAGCCTTTCCATGGAATGTAGCAGGATTGGATGATGCAAATGCGCACGGTGTCTGTCACTGCCAGATGTTTCGACTTTGACCTGAGGATTGATTGCCGTGTGTCAGGCCGCGAAAAAGATATTGTCATGCACGGTGCATGCCGTCATCCTTGCGCGCAGTTTGTATAGTCGGTTCATGATGAAATCATCTCTTTTTGCCGCCCGGTCGATCTTCCGCCTGCCGTTCGAGCGCGGTCGTGCGACCGCTCAAACTGGCATACACGCCGGATGACGACGTCAGTTCTCTCGGGGCGCCGGTGCCTTTTCTGTAACGCGATTGAACCGATCGGCGCCAATGAACCGGTCTGGCCGCTGGGCTGGCATTGCCCGTCGTGCGGGCACGGGGTCGCGCAGGGTGAAGGCATTCCGATGTTTGCGCCGGAACTGGCCGACACCATCAGCGGCATGGATCCGGGCGGTTTCGAGGGACTGGCAAAGATCGAAAGCGAGCATTTCTGGTTCGTGGCTCGAAACGAACTCATCGTCGGCCTTGCCAACAAATTCTTTCCGGAGGCGCGGCGCTTTCTCGAAGTTGGTTGCGGCAATGGCGCCGTGTTGCGGGCCATCGCGGCATCGCGGCCGTGGGAACGTCTCGTCGGATCCGAGTTGCATCCGTCCGGGTTGACCTACGCGCGGCAGCGCCTGCCTTCCAATGTGGAATTCGTGCAAATGGATGCGCGTCACGTGCCGGCCACGGGTCTGTTCGATCTCACTGGCGCATTCGACGTGATCGAACACATTGCCGACGACGAAGGCGTCCTGCGCGGATTGCGCGGAGCGACGCGGCGCGGTGGCGGCATCATCATCGCCGTTCCACAACATCCCTGGTTATGGAGCAAAACCGACGAGGTCGCCTATCATCAACGCCGTTACCGCCGGGGAGAACTCGAGGCGAAGTTCAGGCGCAACGGATTCGAGGTGCTGTTCTCATCGTCCTACACGGCGCTGCTGCTGCCGTTGATGGTAGCGAGCCGCATGACGGGCAGGGGCAAGCAAAGCAGCGATGATCCCAACCAGGAGTTTGCCCTGAACCCCGTTGTCAATGGATTGTTCACGGCCATCCTTCGTGCCGAAGTCCGGATGACGTTGGCAGGATTGACGTGGCCGGCCGGCGGCAGCCGCATCGTGGTCGGACGCGCGGTGTAGATTTTTCCGTACTCCCGGACTAGTGTTTTTCCTACGGTCGAGCAGGCAGTCGGCCACGCCTACGATGATGAGATAGGGTCCGGGGTGACCGCGATGAGCGAGTGCAGGTGGGGAATGTTTCGTCCGCTCCGGACGTTTCTGGTCGTTGCAATCGCTGCGCTGATTTTGTCGGGGAACGCGAATTTCGCCAAGGCAGCCTCGTTTCGGCAGGGCATGAATGCCTTTGCACGGCAGGATTACCCTGCGGCGGCGCACAACTTCATTCCGCTCGCCGAACGCGGCAATGCGTCGGCCCAGTCCTACCTCGGCTTCATGTTCGAGACTGGCCGCGGCGTTCCCCAGAACTATACCGAAGCGGCGATGTGGTATCGGCGGGCGGCTGAGCAGGGCAATGGCACTGCGCAGTATGCCCTCGGCTTGCTGTATGATCGCGGCCAGGGTGTTCCTCGCGACATCGTCGAGGCGAGCAAGTGGCTCAATCTGGCGACGGCGACCGCGCCGCGCAGAAGCCGCGAAGCACGCGCCCGCATCCGTGATGCGGTTACTGCCAAGATGACGCGCGGCGAAGTTGCGCAAGCCCGGCGTCTGGCGCTGGAATGGGTGCCCATTCGCGAGCAATAGTCTGCGTTGGCTCGCCATACAGGCGCATTCAACCCAGCAATGTTTCGGCCAGCCAGCCGATCCATATCGCAGGTGCCAGAAAAAGCCCGAACGGCAAAAAGGCCGTCACTCTCATCGGACGCCGACGCATTAGGCCGGCGATGAAATAGGCGGCCAGCGCCGACAGCGTGGCCAGTTCGATCACCGCAAAGATCGTGATCAAGCCAAGCCATATGCCGGCGACAGCTGCCAGCTTGACGTCGCCGAGGCCAAGCCCGTCTCGCTTCCGCCATTGCCGATACAGGATCATCAGCAGCAGAAAGGGGATCGCCGTAGCCGCGCCGCTGCAGGCCGCCCAGAGCATGGCCGACAGTCCTGCATCCGGTCCGATCAATCCTGCGCGCAGCAGCCCCAGCACCGCTGCGGCTGCGACAAGCTCGTTCGGAATGATGTAGCGGCGCGAATCGATGACCGCGATAGCAATCATCAGGAGCGCGAGCAACGCTCCGCACGCGCCATTCAGGTTGGGAGAGGTGACCAAGCTTGCGATGATCGCGGCCAGCGTCGCGCCAACGATCGATATTTGCAACGGGCGCGGCGAGCCTTGGAGAATCGTGTCCACGCGATCAGCGTGAAGGCTTGGGATTCACGACGACAGGGAGGTTGGTCCCGACCAACCGGTTATTCATCTTTGTGCGCATTTCTTCGGCAATGACATGAGCATCGACGGAATCGCGGATCACGGTCGGCCGAATGAATAGGATCAGTTCCGTGCGCGTGCGCGTGTTGTTCGGATGAGAGAACGCATCGCCGATACCCGGAAGCTGATCGAGCAGGGGAATGCCTTGCCGGGTCAGGTTTTCGTTTTCGCTGATGAGGCCGGCAAGAAGGACTGTTTGGCCGCTGGTAACGGCAATGGAGCTTCTGACGCGCCGCTGCGATACGGTCGGTGTCAGGGACTGGGTGGTGCCGCCACCTCCGGCAATGTTGCTGATCTCCTGCTCGATATCGAGTACCACGTTGCCGTTGGCGTTGGAGCGCGGTTGCACGCGGAGAATGATGCCCGTGTTCTTGTAGTCGATGGTGTTGACGATGGTATTGTTCGCCGTCAGCACGGTTGCCGTGCCGGTCGAAACGGGGACCTGATCGCCGACCTGCAAGGTTGCGGTCTGATTATCCAGCACCACGAGCGACGGGTTCGACAACACCTTCACGTTGGTGACGTTGTGTAGTGCATCAAGGATCACGCGAGGCGCGGTGTCGGGACCGACCAGAAAATTGAAGCCCGGAACCGCGCGGCTGAGAACCGCCGAGCCGACGGTGTTGAGCAACGATCCGGTGTCGGTCTTCAGGCCGACATCCTTGCTCGCGAGATAAAACTGCACGCCGTAGTTCAAGGTATCGTTGAGCGTCACTTCGGCGATCGTGGCTTCGATCGCGATCTGGCGCTGCGGCCGGTCGATCTGGCGAATGGTCTGTTCGACCAGACGCTGGGATTCCTGGTTGCCGTAGACCAGGACCGCGTTGTTGGTGACATCGGCCGTGATCCTCACATTCTGCAGCAGCGCAGCATTGTTCGTCGGCTTCGAGGAAGAACTCGAACCGGAAGGATTAGACCCGGAAGCAAGGTCCTGCCCTGCTGCCGGTGAGGAGGAAGAGGCGGTGTTGCGCATGCCGGCGCTGCTGGGAACGGCAGCAGCACTCGCGCCCCCGCCGCCGCCATTCGAAGCCGGTGGCGCGGCGCTCAATGCGCTAAGTGCTCCGCTGCCGGAGGACGATACCGAAATTCCGGAGCCGGGCGAAATCTGGCTCGAAGCGTTGTCCAGGCTGTTGCCGTTGCCTTGCCCGGTCAGCATTTCGTTGAGCAGCGCGGTGATCTGCCGTGCGCTGCCGTATCGCAGCGGATAGGCTTTGAGGCTGGTTCCGGATGTGTCGGAACGATCGAGGCGTGCGATCCAGGTGCCGGCGCGCTTCAAATATTCGGGCTTCTGGCTAACGACGAGTATGGAGTTGAGCCTGGAGATCGCTTGAAACTTGATGACGTTCTGGCTCATGCCGCCTTCGCCGGAATCCATGATCTTCTCGATTTCGGAGATCACGGGTTCGGGCGAACTGTTCTTGATCGGAAAAATTCCGACCGATTGGCCGCGCATCCAGTCCGCGTCAAAACTCAGGATGGTGTCGATCGCTGCAGCCCGATCTGCGCCGCTGCCCTGAATGATCAGGGTGTTGTGACCGACATCCGGACGGAGGGTGTTTGCCTTGACGCCGAATGCGTCCAGCAGCTTGAAAACATTCTGTGCAGATACGTAGCGCAGCGGGACAACGCTCAGACCTTGGCCGGCCTCGGCCGAACGACCTCTATCGATCCCCCCGGACCCCACCGCCTCATTGGCAGGCAGCAGACGGTAGCCGCTATGATCGCGGATCATGGCAACGTTGGACATCCGCAACGCGTTCTCGAGCACGTAGAGCGCGTCCGACTTGGCAATCGGACGGACAGAAGCCAGCGTCACCGTGCCCTGAACGCGCGGATCGATGGTGTACCCGACGCCAAGCAGGTCTCCAAGAACCACCTTGGCAACGGTCGCAACCGGAGCATTTTCGAAATTCAGATCGTAACCGCTGCCGTCGGCGGCTTCTTTCTCGCCGGGCGCGGCGCCCTGAGGAATCTTGCCGTCGCTGAGATAGATCGCAGGTCGCACCTCGGCGCTCTGCTTCAATCCGGTGCTGCCGGTATCCTTGGTTTGTCGCGGCAACAGGTCAAGCGACTGCAGTCGTTGAGCGATACTCTGCGCGCGTGGATCCTTGGGATCGCTTTCGACCGATTGATCCGCGGTGACGATGCAGGCCGTCAGGAGCAGACACGAGAACAGAACGGCGAGCGTTCCAGCTAACCCTGGACGTAAGTGCCGAAGCGGGTGGGCCACTCTGAACAAAACACGCCTACCAGCGCTGGAATGAATCTTTGAAACGAACGAGAACGAAAAGTTAGCTACGCGCGAAAAATTGACATCACGATTATGTTTTTGCTAATGAATTAGTCAAGCGTAAAAGATTTTGGCCTCCTTGGCCGCTGTTGATTTCCATAACAAGGTTAGCGTTGTGAATTCGATGCGAGACCTTTCCGCAGAGACGTTCCGGCAGCACCTTCTCGAAAAATACGCGCTGCCGCCCAAGGCGCGGGCTCGCGTCGAAAATCCAGCAAATTCAACATTGGCGCGACCGCTCCGCGAGTTGTGGGAAGCGACCGATCTCTCCGCAGCGGAATTCGCCGACGAGGTTTCCGCTTACTGGGGTGTCGCCAAGCTGAGCCTGCCGCAACTGCTTGCGAGCACGCCTTGTTTCGATGGTTTTTCGCGTCGGTTCCTCCGGGAATCCACCATTCTCCCGTTCACAGGGCCGAACGGCGGCTACTTGCTTGCCGTTGCCGATCCCTCGGATACTGCGCCCATTCGTGCGGCGGAACTCGTATTCGGTGCGCCGGTCGAGGTCGCCGTCGCGTCGTTCGAAGACATTACGACGGTCCTCGACCAGCGGGTCGAAGCCGACGATGCGCATTCCGACGATGGAGCGCCTAACGCAGCGCGGCAATCCGACGATGACATCGAAAGCCTGCGCGATCTTGCCAGCGGCGCGCCGGTGGTACGGGCGCTCAACGACCTCCTTGAACGTGCCGTCGAGCTTCGCGCCAGCGACATTCACATCGAACCGTTTCGTACCGGACTCGTCATTCGCATGCGCGTGGACGGGCTGCTCCGTGCGATGCCGGCACCTGCGGGCATTCCGCCGCAGGCGTTGATCTCACGTGTGAAAATCCTTGCCGGCCTGAATATTGCCGAGCGCCGATTGCCGCAGGATGGTGCGGCGCGGGTGCGGGTCAGCCGATCGGAACTCGACGTTCGCGTTGCGACGATGCCGACCCAGCATAGCGAAAGCGCCGTGATCCGGTTGCTGCCGCGCGATCGCGGGCTGCTGGAGATGCCCAAGCTCGGACTGGCGGCAAGAGACGAGTCCATCATGACGCGCCTGCTGGCCTTGCCGCACGGCATGATTGTGATTACCGGACCGACGGGCAGTGGCAAGACCACGACGCTTGCCACCATGCTGTCGATCCTCAACGAGCCGACGCGCAAGATCCTGACCATCGAAGATCCCGTGGAATATGAAATTCCCGGCGTGAACCAGTCCCAGGTCAAGCCGTCGATCGGGCTGACTTTCGCAGCCGCCATGCGCTCCTTCGTGCGTCAGGACCCCGACGTCATCATGGTCGGCGAAATCCGCGACGCCGAGACGGCGAGCATCGCAATCCATGCGGCGCTCACGGGCCATCTCGTGCTGACCACGCTGCACACCGAGACCGCGGCGGCGGCGGTTCCGCGCCTGATCGATCTGGGCGTCGAGGGGTTTTTGCTGAAATCGACGCTTCGTGCCGTCGTCGCGCAGCGACTGGTGCGTATCCTGTGCGACCGCTGCAAGGCGCCGCATACATTGACCGCGTCGGATGTCGATAACGATCCGCGCTTTGCCGTCGTCGGGTTCAAGGCGGGCGAGGTCATTCACCAGGCGGTCGGATGCGAGCGCTGTGGCGGCACCGGCTATCGCGGCCGTAACGGCGTGTTCGAAATCCTGGAAATGTCCGATGAGGTCAGGAAACTGGTCGGGCCGCAGATGGACTCGCACACCATCGACACGACGGCAATTCGCGGCGGCATGACGACGATGCTGGATGATGCGGTCGCCAAATGCCGCGCCGGGCTGACGACGGTTCCCGAGGTCTTCCGCGTCACGACCATCCGGTGATCGGATGCAAAAGTATCGGTATCGCGCGCTGAACGGGAAGGGTGAACTGGTGAGCGGCGCGATAGCTGCGCCGGCTCCCGGCGACGTCGCGCAGCGCATCGAGCGCCTGGGTCTCGTGCTGGTCGACAATGTCGTGCCGGAAGAGGGCGGTATCCGGCAAGCATCGTTCGGCCTCTTCAACAAGCCCAAGGCCGAGGATGTTACCCTCTTCACGCGCGACCTCGCGCTGTTGCTTCGCGCCGGCGCCCGCATTAACGACGGCCTCGAACTCCTTGCCGCAGAAAAGGATTTCGGTCGGTTGCGACCGGTGGTGGCGGACGTTCGCTCGCGGGTTCTCGCCGGTGAGAGTTTTGCGGAAGCCCTGTCGCGCCACCAGGACTTGTTTCCGGCGATGTATGTGGCGCTGATCCGGGTCGGCGAGGCCTCGGGATCGCTCGACCAGGTGCTGGAAGTGCTGGCAGGCGAGCGTATGCGTGCCGAGGCGCTGAAACGCAAACTGGCCGAAGCGGTACGCTATCCGTTGTTCGTTCTCGGCGCTGCCGGCTGCGTCTTGCTGTTCTTCCTGATGTTCGTGCTGCCGCAGTTCGCCTCGGTGCTGCAGGACTTCGGCGCCAAGGTCGATCCGATCGTGCTCGGCTTCCTGAATTTCTCGACCTTCCTGCGCAGCCATTCGGAGGAGGTGCTGAGCATCATTCTCGGCACTTTCGTGCTCGGCTGGCTGCTGTTGCGACGGCCGCAGGTCCGCCGCAGCATCGTGAATGCAGTGACCCGTCTGCCGGCGATCAAGCCGCTGATGATGTTCCATCGCACGGCGCTGTTTTGCAGGAATCTTGGCCTGTTGCTCGGCAGTGGCGTGAATTTGACCACAACGCTTCGGATTCTCGTGGATATGATGTCCAATGCCGGGTCTTCGGCCGGCTGGAAGGAGGCGGCGGAGCGTGTCCGCCATGGCGCAAAGCTGTCGGATGCGCTATCCGAGACCAACGTGCTTCCCACGATGGCGGTGCGGATGCTGCGGCTCGGCGACGAAACCGGGCAGCTTCCGATGCTCGCCGGGCGGGTTGCCGAATTTTATGAGGCGAAGCTGCAACGCATGCTTGATCGCGTGGTCGGAATTGCCGGACCCGCAGCGATCATTCTGATCAGCATCGTCGTCGGCGGATTGATTGTATCGGTGATGACGGCGTTGATGTCCGTCAATCAGATTGTCGGTTGAATTTTTTTGAGGAGATTATAGGCGTGAGGCGACAACCTGTTTCGAGTTTAGCAAAACGTCGCCGCAGGCCGCGGGCATCGCAGGCAGGATTTACCCTGGTCGAAATTCTCGTCGTGATCACGATCATCGGCTTGATCATGGCGCTGGTTGGCCCACGAGTGCTGAATTATCTCAGCGAGTCCAAAGCCAAGGCGGCAAAGATCCAGATCGAAAGTTTCTCCAGCGCGCTCGATCTCTATTACCTCGATCTCGGCCGGTACCCGAACACGAATGAAGGGCTTGCCGCATTGACGCAAGCCGGCAACGCGGCGGGGTGGAACGGCCCCTATCTTCGCGGCGGCGTGGTGCCCAACGATCCCTGGGGGCACAGCTATATTTATCATGCGCCCGCGCCGCGCGGGCCGTACGAGATTATTTCGCTTGGATCCGATGGTCAGGAAGGCGGCAGTGGAACAGCGGCCGATATCACCAACGGAACGCGCTGACGGCTTCTTCGGCGAAGATGGCTTTGCGCTGATCGAAATCCTGTGCGTGCTGGCGATCATCGGCATGCTTGCGGCCATTATCCTGCCGGCGATTCCACGCGCCACGTCGAAGACCAGGCTCGAGAGTTATGCCGTGGAGACCGCGGCGCTACTGAAAACCGATCGCAACGTCGCACTGCGCCGGCGCACTCAGGTGAGGACGCTGGTCGATACCGAGCATCGCGTGATCCGCTCGGGTGTCACTGGCCATACCATCCAGTTGCCGCCGGATGTGACGTTGAACGCTATGCTCGCGTCGCGCTGCGCCGACCGCGTGGCGGGTCAGTCGATCGACTTCTTTCCGTCGGGCATGTCTTGCGGTGGTGTCGTCGCGCTGGTCCGGCCGGGGATGGGGTTCGAGATACGGGTGAACTGGCTGACGGGAGGCGTTGAAATTGTCCCGCAGAAACAGGTCTGACGGCGTCGCCGGCTTTACCTTGATCGAAACCCTGATCGCGCTCGCGATCGTCGCGGCCGTGCTGGGGTCGATCGGGTCCGTCATCGGAACGGCCGTGAAGGGGACGCGGGCCATCGATCAGCGTCTGGCGCTGGCGGGTATCGGGGAGACGCTGGTGGCGGGGCTGCCGGAGCGCGACGTCCTGAAATTCGGTCGTCAGTCCGGCGAAACGGCGGGTCATCGCTGGCGGATCGATGTTGCGCCGCTTCCATCGTCGGACGGTGCAGAGACTGCACGCTGGATGCCGCTTTCCATCAATATCCAGCTTCAGGCGCCCGGTGGCGGTGCTTCCCGCATCACCACCGTCCGTCTGGTCCAGAGGCCTGCGCAATGACGCTGCGCGCGCGTTATTGGCGGCGCGGAGAAGCCGGCTTCACACTGATCGAGGTGCTGATCGCGACGTTGCTGATGACCATCATCCTCGGCGCGCTGGCGACGGTGACGGCGCAATGGCTGCCGAACTGGAATCGCGGCATGGCGAAGGTGCAGCGCATGGAGCGCCTGGCGATGGGCCTGGAGCGCGTCGTCGCCGATTTGTCGGTCGCCGAAATGATTCCGATCAATGCCGACGCCAAGGTGCCGCTGTTCGACGGCTCGGAACTGGCGGTGACATTTGTCCGGTCCGCAGTCGGGCCAAGCACCCAGCCGGGCCTCGAGATCGTTCGCTTTGCGGAGAAGGCGGACGAGCAGGGGCTTGCGCTGGTGCGCGAACGCGCCCGCTTCACGCCGATGCCGACCGATGCGCAGGTGCAGTTGGGCGGTCCGGTCGTGCTGGTGCGCGCACCGTTCCGCGTGACATTTTCCTATGCCGGTCCAGATCATGTCTGGCAGTCGACGTGGCGCGGTCAGGCCATGCTTCCGCAGATGATCCGTATCGCGGTTCGCGATGGCGCCACGGGGCAGCTGCTCACGGCCTCCACGACAGCGATTGTCCATAACGATATGCCGCCGGACTGCGCGCGCGCCAAGAATGCGACCGCCTGCCTTACGGAGAAGCTGAATACTCAACCCGGTAAAACGGACGGAGCGAGCCTTTGACCGGTGACATCACCGACAGGGTCGCAACCTCAACCGCCGGCTCTGGCAGCCGAGGCTTCATTGTCGTTGCCGTATTGTGGATTTTGGCGGCACTCGCGGCACTGGTGCTGGTCTATCTGGTTTATGTCACCAACACCGCGGTGGTGGTCGCTGGCAGCACCGACCGGGTGCAGACCGAGGCGCTGGCAAGGGCTGCGGTCGAACTCACGGCCTATCAACTCACGTCCGCAACTGAGGACACCCGTCCCACCAGCGGCACGTTCGATGCGAAGATTGGCCGCAACCGGATATCGGTGACATTCCAGTCCGAGGCGGCGCGGATCGATCTCAATGCCGCGCCCAAGGAACTGCTAGCCGGCTTCTTTACGGGGCTGGGAGCCAAGCCGGCGGCAGCGGACGGCTACGCCGACCGGATCGTGGCATGGCGCACGTCGGCGACCGACGACGACGCAGAGAACTCATTCTACCGCACCTCGGGTCTCGCCTATGTCCCGCGCCATGCACCGTTCCCGTCGGTCCAGGAGCTCTGGCTGGTGCTCGGCATTCCGCCGATTTTCGTCGAGCGGCTGCTTCCGTTCGCCACGGTCTTCAGCAATATCGGAACCGTCAATATCGCGGATGCGGCCCCTCAGGTTCTCGCGGCGCTCCCGGGAATGACGCCGGAGAATCTGCAGACGGTCCTCGCCCAACGCGGCGACCCGCGGGTCGATCCGCAGTCGCTGCTGCCGCTCGCCGGCAACGGCGGTTCCCTGACAGGCTCCAAGGCCTTCCGAGTTTCGGTTGCGATGACGCTTGAGAACGGGCGGCGAACGGGCGCCGAAGTCGTGATCCTGCTTCTCGACGACGCCAATGAGCCTTATCGTGTATTGTCGTGGCGTAATTTTTTTGATGGCGGCGCCGGGCCGCAACAGGCATTTTTGCAATGACGTTTTTTCAGACGATCGTCGAGATCCTGCGCGGGTGGACCGACAGTGTCGCCGCGGCAATTATCGCCGGATTCGATCGGATCGCTTCGCCTCGCGTCGTGCGCTTGGTCGAGCAGGACGACGGCGCCTTCGCTATCGGAGACGCTGCCAAGCCCGATGCCGTCGGCCGTGCCGGCTTTGTCGACGGAGCACTGCAGGCGCCCGGTGTCGATCTCGGGCCGCTACTCAGGGGCAATCGGGTCGAAGTCGTGTTGCAGGCGCGTCGCTTTCTATTTCGTCCGCTTGAGTTACCGGCTCGGGCTGCGGATTTTCTCGAAGGCATCGTGCGAGCGCAGATCGACCGGTTGACGCCATGGAGCGCGACGGAGGCCGTGTTCGGTTGCAGCGCGCCGACTGCAAGCGGCAATGAGAGCATCACCACGACGGTGGCGGCAACCACCCGCAAGACCGCAATGTCCTACGTGCAAGCGTTACTCGCCTTCCATCCGAATGCCGTTGCGGTCTGCACCGACATCGTGGGCCAAGGTGGACGGGTCAAAGTCTTCGAGCAGAAGGCGCGGGGTCATCTTGATGCCAATCGCTTGAGCGGAATGCTGCTCACGGCTCTAGCGGTGGTTGCGATCGGAACGCTGCTGTCAGCGATTGCGGCAACTTACATGGTCGACCGGTTGAGTTCGCAGGAATATGAACTGGCGCGACAGATTTCACAGCGTCGTGCCGCTATTCTCTCCAGCAGCGCACAAGGCGATCGTTCGCCGATCATCGCGCTCGAACGGCGCAAGCATGAAGCACCGGCCAGTGTGATCGTGCTGGATGCACTTACCAAGGCGCTGCCCGACAACACCTACCTGACGGAATTTCATCTCGCCGGCAGCAAATTGCAGATCGTCGGCATCACGCGCGATGCGCCGGCCCTGATCCCGCTGATCGAGCAATCGACGCACTTCACCCGCGCCACGTTCTATGCGCCGACGACGCGGGCAACGACCGACCCCGGCGAGCGCTTCCATATCGAGGCGCTGGTACGCCCCAAGAATACGTTGACGCCATGAGTGCGGCTCAAGGCATCAACCGTTATCTCGCACGGACACCGCTGGTCGCGGTGGCGCTGTATGCTGCTGTGATGATCGGGCTTGTCGTTACCGCGATCACTTCCATTGCGACGATCTTCGAACATCAGCGGACGCTGGCGCAGACCGCCGACCTGCTGGATCAGTTGCAGGGCCGCAAGGGCCGGGGCGCATCCGCCGCCGCGCTGTCCGCGGAGCATCCGGGGACGCCGTTCCTCGAAGGCCCGACGGTCACGGTGGCAGGCGCTACGCTGCTGCAGCGCGTTGCGGCCTCCGTCACGAGTGTTGGCGGTACGATCCAGTCGTCGCAGGTCGACGTATTGGGAACGCAGGCCAAGGCCGGATTTGTCGGATTGCTGGTCAGTTGCGAAATGGAGCAGTCTTCGTTGCAGAAGCTGCTTTACGACCTGGAAGCCGGGATGCCGTTCCTGTTCATCGACCAGCTCGACGTCCAGGTGCCGCAACTCACCGCTGCTAATGAGCAGGGTGTGGGCCGGATCAGGGTTGTGCTTGGGGTTTCGGGACAGTGGCAGGGCGGGAAATAGGCTCGGGCATGGCGCGCGCAGGCAAGACCTTCGGATTGATGCTGCTGGGCGCAATGGTCGCATCCAGCGGCTGGATGCCGGCCAGAGGCGCTACGCAATCCTCGACGCTGGATATTCTGCCTGATGATACCGCAGGATCGGCTCCGGAGGCCGTGGAGACCGGCCGTATCAGGCCGCTCGGAAACCCGGTCAAAGTTGAAAACGGCCCGATCCAGAGCGGAAATCCGCTCTGGTCCGTCCCGCTATCGGCACTGACGGCCACGCGGGACCGTCCGGTCTTTTCGGCTTCCCGGCGTCCGCCGCCGCGGGCCGTTGCCGCAGTGGCGGTCGCCCCCGTGGCGCCTCCGCCACCACCGCCGGCTGCACCCGAGCACCCGTCGCTCGCGCTGGTAGGGGCGGTGGTCGGCGAGAACGATGCGATCGCCGTATTCCTGGACACCGCCAATCAGGCAATGGTCCGGCTGCGGAAGGGAGAGGACCATGCGGGCTGGGTTCTCAGTTCAGTGATGCCGCGCGAGGTGGTGCTGAAGAAAGGCGATCAGACCGAGTCTCTGGTCTTGCAGCGCGGGGACGGCCAGCCGGGATATTCTGGTGGAGGCGGGGTCCCGGGCGTGCCCGGTGTTCCGGGAGTCCCCGGTGTCGTGCCGGTCGCAGCGCCGCCCCCGGTCGTGCCTGGCCTGGTTCCGGGCGTCGGCCCGAACATGGTCCCCGGCGTCGGCCGAGGCGTTCCGGGCGTTTCGCCGCCGCCAGCCACCCGCTCCAACTCATACGCCCCATTCGTTCCGCGTTCGACGCCGAAGAACGGGGAGCCCGACGGGCTGTAATATCCGCGCCTGATCTGCCGCTAACCTTTCAATTCGCGCGCGTGGTGCCAGACGCGCTCGATCACCCGGTCAAGTTCATCGCCGATGCCATAGTACAGCGGCAAGCGGAGGAGCCGCGCGCTCAGATCCGTGGTGATGGGCAGGTCGCCGATGCTGCGGCCGACCTTGCGGCCGAGCGGGGCGTCATGAAGCGGGATGTAGTGAAACGGCGTGTCGATGCCGTCCGCCTTCATTCGCACGATCAGCGCGTCTCGTGTCTCCGCATCCGGCGCGATCAGATAGAAGATATGGCCGTTGTGCTCGCAATGTGCGGGACATTGCGGCAGGCCGAACCCCAGTTCGGTAAGTCCTGAAAGTCCTTTTGCATATACGTTCCAGGAAGTCATTCGATCCTGCTGGATCGTTGCGAATTGCTCGAGTTGACCGAACAAATACGCTGCCACGAGCTCACTCGGCAAATACGATGAACCGACATCGACCCACGTGTATTTGTCCGCGAAACCATTGAGAAACTGCCGCCGGTTGGTACCTTTTTCCCGGATGATTTCGGCACGCTCGGAGAAGCGCCGGTCGTTGACGACAAGCGCACCGCCTTCGCCCGAGACAACGTTCTTGGTCTCATGGAAACTGAACGCCGCCATGGCGCCGAGGCTGCCCGCAAGTCGTCCGCGATATCGCGAGCCGATGGCTTGGGCAGCATCTTCCACGACGACCAGCCGATGGCGATCCGCAATTGCATTGAGCGCATCCATCTCGGCCGGAACGCCCGCATAGTGGACGGCAATGATCGCCCGCGTGCGGTCGGAGGTCGCGGCTTCGACATTGGTTTCGTCGAGATTGAGCGTATCGGGCCGGATGTCGACGAAGACCGGCACTGCCCCCCGCAGCACCACGGCATTTGCGGTGGACACGAAAGTGAACGACGGTAAAATGACCTCGTCGCCGGGCGAGAGGTCGGCCAGCAGCATGGACATTTCCAGCGCCGCAGTACAGGAGTGAGTAAGCAGGCAGTCGCCACCGCCGGCCAGACGCGAGATTTCAGCTTGGCAGGCGGCCGTGAAATGACCATCGCCGGACAGTTTCGATCGGCCGATTGCTTCGCGAATATGGTCGATCTCTGCGCCAACCTGGCTGGGGCGGTTGAATGGAATTTTCATCAGGGGCCAACAGAATTTTAGCGCGGAAGCGAATAGTCAATTTCATCACGGATAAGCGGCCCGCGGCGAAATGCCAACATGCAATCGACGATGCTGGCAAAAGTTCTCAAGTTCGGGATTGGGCCCATCGCGACATGTCGCAGTATGAATTCAGGTCGAGTTGGTCGCGATGAGGGCGTTGGTTACCGGCGGCTGTGGTTTTATCGGCTCGGCGCTTGTTCGGAATCTGGTCACGGCCGGGCACGACGTGCTCAATGTCGACAAGCTGACCTATGCCGGCGACCCGCGCACGGTTCTTGAGATTGCCGGAGCCTCGAACTATCGGTTTGCCAAGCTGGACATCACCGATCAGCCCGCGATGGCGGAAGCTCTCGCGGGCTTTGCTCCCGACGCCGTTTTTCACCTCGCCGCCGAAAGCCATGTCGACCGCTCCATCGACGAACCGGGCGCCTTCATCGATACCAATCTCCGCGGCACATATGTCCTGTTGCAGGTTGCGTTGGAATTCTGGAAAAGTCTCGATCCGGACGCCCGTGCTTGCTTCCGGTTTATTCAGATTTCCACGGACGAAGTGTTCGGTTGCCTCGGCAAGGAAGGTTCGTTCAGCGAGGAGTCGGCCTATCGTCCCAATTCGCCTTATGCGGCGAGCAAGGCGGGCGCGGATCATCTGGTGCGTGCATGGCAGATGACCTACGGGCTGCCGACGATCATCTCGAATTGCTCGAACAATTACGGCCCATTCCAGAATCGCGAGAAGCTCATTCCGACGATCATCCGCAAGGCGGTGCTCGATCAGCCGATCCCGATCTACGGCAATGGAGAAAATGTCCGCGACTGGCTGTATGTCGAGGACCACGTGACAGCGCTGCAGGCGGTCCATGCACGCGGCACGGTGGGTGGCAGCTACACGATCGGCGGGCATAACGAAATGAGCAATCTCGATCTGGCACACGCGATCTGCGCACAGCTCGATACGCGCCGTCCTCGATCCAACGGACGAAGCTATGCCGAACAGATCGAGTTTGTTACCGATCGTCCGGGGCACGACTATCGCTACGCCATCGACCCACGCAAGGCGGAGCGCGAGATCGGCTGGACGCCGCGCGAAACCCTCACCAGCGGCCTCTCGAAAACCATCGACTGGTACCTTGACCGTCCCGAATGGACTCTCGGTACTGCGGACGCCAACGACCGTCTCGGTCTGAGCGCGACGCGGAAGTGGGCCTAGGCCGATCATGAAGACATGGAAAGGCATCATCCTCGCCGGCGGTAACGGAAGCCGTCTGTTTCCGCTGACCCATGTGGTGAACAAGCACCTGCTTCCGATCTACGACAAGCCGATGATCTATTATCCGCTGACTACGCTGATGCTGGGTGGCGTGCGCGACTACATCGTCATTTCCAGCCCGGGCGCGATCGAACAGATCAAGGCACTGCTGGGCGATGGCAGTCGCTGGGGTATCGACATCGTTTTTCGCGCACAGGAACGCGCCGGCGGCATCGCGGAATGCTTTGGCATTGCCGCGAACGATATCGCCGGATGCAACGTTGCTGTGGCGCTCGGCGACAACATTTTTTATGGCGCGGGCATGCCGCGACTGTTGTCGCAGGCCATGAGCCACGAACGTGGCGCGACGATTTTCGGCTACGAGGTCTCCGATCCGTCCGCCTATGGCGTGGTTATCCTCGATGATAACGGCAAGCCGGTCGAGATCGAGGAAAAGCCGAAAGTCATCCGCTCGCGGCTCGCGGTGCCGGGTCTGTATTTTTATGATGAAGATGCCGTGAGGTTTGCGCGCGAACTCCGTCCATCGGCCCGCGGCGAGCTTGAGATCACCGATGTCAACCGTCGCTACCTCGCAGCGGGAAACCTGCGCGTGACGCAATTCGGGCGCGGCGTCGCCTGGCTGGACGGCGGCACGCATCAGGATCTCTACGAAGCCTCGCAATTCATCAAGGTGATCGAGGAACGGACCGGCCTGAAAGTGGCCTGTCCCGAAGAGGTCGCGTGGCGGATGAAGTTCATCGACGATGCTGCATTTGAAAGCCTGATCGACCCGAATCCTGTAACGGACTATCAGCGCTACCTGCGATCGATCAGCGAGACGTCACGGCGCGCGCGATGAAGCGAGTGATGTCAGCGCGGAATCTCGCATGGCTTTTGATTGCGCTCGATGTTCTTTTGACGCTTGGTCTCGCGGTTGTCGGCGCCAAACTCGGCGAACTCGTTCTGTCGCAGTATGGCAGGCTTTACTTTTATCAATCCTACATGCCCGAGATCATTTATTCTGCCTGCGGGTATGGATTTGTCCGTCCAGCACAGATACCGCAGTCTGTCCTGGACTTCTTGCTAGTTCACACAACAACGTTCGATTGTGCTTCGATTGGCGCGCCGGCAGATGCCGCGCATTTTGGAATTTTTACGCAGGTCCATCTTTATCTCGCGCTCACAGTCGCTGCGTTGTGGAAGATATTTCCTATCGCCTACGCCAATCTTTGGCCGCTCGTGATGGTGCTGTCCGGTGCTTACGCGAGCGGCTGCTTTGTCTTGCTTCGATTGTTCTTTGGGCGATTGCCGGCTCTCGCCGGAGCCGTCGTTCTGACGTTTTCTCCCATCGCGCTTACGATGATTTTGAATCTGCGCGACTATTCGAAGGCAGCGTTCTTTATCTGGAGTATTGTATTTCTTGTCGCTAGTGTTCGGCCGCATACGACAAAGATAACGATGTTGTTGGCGGCAGCGGCCGGAATAACAGTCGGATTGGGATATGGTTTTCGCTCCGACATCATTATCCTGTTGCCTATCGGCATCGTGTTTATCGGGATAGGAATTCGAGGAGGTTTCTGGAGGCGACGTCTGACGGCCATTGCCGCGTTCACGGTTGCTACTCTGATCGTCGCTTCGCCGATGCTGATGACGCGTAATGCCGGCGGCTTCGGATCGATTCTGATGGAAGGCATGTCGGAGCCGTTTCGGATCGAGCTTGGTCTCGGCGACGCACCCTATACATTGGGCCAGCGATATTCTGACGAGCTTACCCTTTCATCGATTGCAGCCGACATGAGAGCCAAGGATCCTACTTGGGATGATCGGGAAGGGCGGGCAGGTCGTGCAATGTCTCAAGCAGTCCTTGACTCGGGGCCTTACGTGCTGGGCTGGCTGGGATTGTTCGCAGGCGACATGGCTACGCAGGCAATTAAGTCGGCTGCGTGGATCATTGGCTTTCCAGCGCTCATTGCACCCGGGCGAAAGGGATTGGATCCGAGCATGTCAGCGCGGGAGGGGCCGCCCGCGTCACAATATGCGCTCTGGGTATACGACGATCTGGCAACGAGTTGGCTTCCGCTTTCCGGTATAATTGGCCTCACGCTATTTTTTTGGTGTGCAGCCTCAACTCGGCCGCGAGAGGCAGTTGCTTTGCTGTTGATGTTTGGAGCGCTGCTTGCCTATCCCGTCGTGCAATTCTCGATCCGTCACGTGTTTCATCTGGAATTCATCTGGGTCGTTGCTGCACTGTCGCTTATCGTGTTTCCGTTTCGGTTGATAACGCCGTCGCGGGTGGCGCTTTGGCGCATATTTCCGCGGATTGCTGTTTGGAGCCTCGGGTTGGTTGTTCTTGTTGCGGGAGTTCGTTGGCTGCTTGTTGCATACCAGGACATGTCGTTGCGTATAGCTTTCGACGCGCTGCTTGCGCAGCCAAGAGAACTGGTTGCTACATCGAGAGCGTCCACCGGGGAGGACGCAATTTTCAGTGTGCCGGTGCCCAACAAATATCGCTCCCTTGTTGATGGCCCGGCTGACAGTATGACGAACTTCGTTGGAGTAGGCGTGCAGTGGGACGTTCGATCTGCAGTCGATCGGTTATTGCTAACAATCGGTGGCCGAGATTGCAGCGCGAAAAAATTGACGCTTTCATTTCATTATGCCAAGCGCGATGGTGCTTGGCAGCCGTTTGATCATGACATTGTTGTTGATCTTCCTCGTGATCGAACGACGACTGCTACCGTATTGGTCCCGGCTTTCTATCGGCCTTCGCAATATCTCGATGACGTGCGGGTACCCGAGAGTTTCGCGCCATGCATTGGGAAGATCGAGCGCGTAGCGGGAGCCACGAGGCTTCCGGCAATTCTCAGCGCAGTTCTTCCACCGGATTGGCAGAACCGGTCACTCCATCGGGGCTTCGGAGGATTTCCTGTTGAGCGCGGAATGACCGGTGATCCCTAAAGCCCGCCGTGGCCCGTCTGTTCGGCGTTGAAGGCGATGCCTTGTCTACCGCTCTTTGAACGCCCGGTTGATCTGATCTTCGAGCGGCTTGACCAGGTATGACAACACGTTGCGGTCCTGCGTCTTGATGAACACCTCGACAGGCATGCCGGCCACGAGCTTCTTGTTATCGAGACGCTGGATCTCGCTCGTGGGCAGCGTGATCCGCACCGGATAGTAGGACGTGTTGGTCTTCTGGTCCTGCACCGTGTCGGCGGCGATGCGGCTGACGGTGCCGTGCAACTCCGGTGTCGACCGGGCATTGAATGCCGTGAAGCGAAGCGTCGCCTCCTGATCGATGTGGGCCTGATCGATCTGTTCAGGCGAGATACGTGCCTCGACCGACATCGGCTCGTCATCCGGCACGATCAGCATGATCTGTTCGCCCTGGCCGATATAGCCGCCGACGGTATGAGCGGCGAGCTGCAGCACCACACCATCCTGCGGCGCGCGAATATCGATGCGCTTGAGCTGATCTTCTGCCGCGACCTTCCGTTCGACAAGCTCAAGAACCTTCGACCGAATGTCGGCAAGGTCCTTGCCGGCTTCGGATCGGAGATCCTGATCGACCTGGATGATCTGCAATTCAGTTTCGCTGATCTTGCCTTGGGTCTGCGCGACAGACGCTTCCAACTGCCCGATCTCACCGCGCAGCCGGGCCGCTTCGCGCTCCAGGCTGGTGACGCGCGTATAGGGAACAAGATTTTGGTGCCAGAGATCGTTGACGCCAACGAGTTCCTTCTCGATCCAGCTCACCTGTTCCTGTCGTGCGGCTTTCTGGGTGAGAAGACCGCCGATCTCGTCCTTTGACTGGACGATGCGTTGCTCCAGCTGCGCCTTTTGTCCTGCGCGCGCCGCCTTGCGGGCGGCGAACAGGCGGCGCTCGCCTTCCAGCGCGTTGGCGATTTCTTTTTCCGAAGAGCGCGCAAGCAGATCGGCTGGAAAGTCGATCTCGTCGGCGCCGAGCAGTTCGGCTGTGTCTCGGCTGCGCCGGGCATAGAGTTCGTCAAGAGTCTTGGTCACAATGGCGAGGTTGGCGCGGGTTTGGGTATCGTCGAGCCGCAATAACACGTCGCCGGCCTTCACACGGTCACCGTCGCGGACCAGCAATTCCCGGACCACGCCCCCCGTGGGATGCTGGACCTTTTTGACGTTGGAATCGACCACGAGAACGCCGGATGCGACCACAGCGCCGGCAATCTGCGTTGTCGATGCCCAGCCACCGACCCCGCACACCAGAAGAAACAGCGTCGCAACGGCTGCGATCAAATGGCGCCGGATGCTTCTGTCCGGGCCCGGAGATGATGCGTTCGTCATGGCCTAGCGCTCGCCATCGGAGACGACCTTGAGCGGCCCTTGCGGCGCGGCGTTACGGCGAAGCGCCGCGATGACCTTGTCCTTCGGCCCGAACGCCTGGGCCTGGCCCTTGTTCAGGGTCAGCAGCAGGTCGACCCCGGCGAGGGCGCTGGGCCGATGTGCAACGACGACGACGATGGCTCCACGGGCGCGGCTTGCCAGAATTGCCTGGGTGAGCGCGGCTTCCCCTTCGGCATCCAGGTTCGAATTGGGTTCATCGAGCACGATGAGGAACGGATTTCCGTAAAGCGCGCGCGCCAGCGCCACGCGTTGCCGCTGTCCCGCGGAAAGGGCGCTGCCCTGTTCGCCGACCTGCATATCGTAACCGCCCGGAAGCCCCACGATCATCTCGTGCACGCCTGCGGTGCGGGCCGCGTCGACAATGGTCTCGGTGCTGGCCTGCAGCTCGAACCGGGCGATGTTCTGGGCCACGGTCCCGCTCAACAATTCGACGTTCTGGGGCAGGTAGCCGATGCTGCTGCCCAAGGCGGTGGATGTCCATTGGTCCAGCGTCGCACCGTCCAGGCAAACCTTACCGCGCACCGGCCGCCAGACCCCGACCAGAAGGCGTGCAAGGGAGGATTTGCCGGATGCGCTGGGGCCTATGATCCCCAAGCCCTGTCCGGCCTTCAGGGCAAAGCTTACGTCGCTTAGCACCAGCCGCTGGGTCCCCGGCGGACCCGCGCTGATATTCTCCACGCTGAGGCTCGCGCTTGGGCGGGGCAAAGCCATCGGCGCGGCCCGTTCCGGATAGGCGGCGAGCAGGCGAGTGAGGCGCTCCCAACTCTGGCGCGCAGCCACAAATCCCTTCCAGTGCGCGATAGCGAGATCGATCGGCGCCAGCGCCCTGGCGGTCAGGATGGAACTCGCGATGATGATGCCGGCGGTAGCCTCCTGCTGGATCACCAGATAGGCGCCAAGCCCCAATACGCCGGACTGCAGCGACATCCGCAGGAACTTAGAGATGACACCAAGACCACTGGTGACGTCCGCGAGGCGCCGCTGGCGGAGCATGGCATCCGTGTTGAGGTCACGCCACTTCTCGGCAAAGCGGTCCGACATGCCGAGCGCAATCACCGTCTCCGCATTCCGCCGGCTAGTCTCGGCAAAGCCCATCCGCTGGCCTGACGCGGTGAACGCCTCCTTGCTCAGGATACGTGTCAGCATCTCACTGAGCACCGTGAGCACCACCAGGATAATCGCTCCGACCAACGCGGCCATGCCGATCCAGAAATGGAACGCAAAACAGATCGCCAGATAGATCACGACCCACGGGATATCGAACAGGGCGATCGTGCCCTGGCTTGAGAGGAACGAGCGGATGCTGTCGATGTCGCGGATCGGCTGCAGGCCGCTATTGGCGTCCGCGCCCCGAACGGTTATTTGCAGCACGGTATCGTAGAGCCGAGGGCTTACCGACCGATAGAGTGAGCCGGCGATCCGCGCCATCAGGCGGCTGCGGATCAAGTCCTGTAGCCCCATGAAGGCAAACAGCATAGCCGCGAGGACCGAGAGGCCGACCAAGGTCGGCACGCTACGGCTGGGCAGCACCCGGTCGTAGACCTGCAGCATATAAAACGAGCCGGTGAGCATCAGGATATTGCTCGCCCCGCTCAATAGCCCGACCGCGACAAACGCCGTCCTGCAGGCGCCGAGCGCTCGCTTCAGATCGGAACCGGGTGGCGCTGGTTTCATGACCGATCGTTGGGTTAGGAGATGCTCTTTCGTGGTGTTTGGAAGATTACGGTCCCATTCGTCAACATTTTCGACTGAAAATTTCTCCGAATGCGGCTGATATCAAAACGTTTATCTAGGCAACGAGATCCCAGCCTGCAGATGCGTTAACAGCTCCAATCACTGAACTGCTAGCGGTCTGAGTGCCGTCCAACTCCCATATCGATAGCTGGTGGGTTGTGTCGTTCTCGAACA
>JANINJ010000019.1 GCA_024508855.1 Xanthobacteraceae bacterium | reverse complement strand
AAAGTCACCGACGCAATGGTGGCCGTCGAGGGTGAATCCCTGCGCGGCGTGACGTGGGTTCGCATCCAGGAAATCGAAAGCGGCCAATGGGCGATCGGCGGTAAGCCGCTGACGTCCGATGCCGTCAAGAGCATGGCGACGGGATAGGTCCTGCAATGGAAGTCGCGGCGCTCGGCATCGACAATCGGATCGTCGCCGGGCGCCAGTTCAGGTCGTCCCGCTTATCCGACACGAAGGAAAGGCCATATGACCATCTTGAACAACCACGTTGCCGTCGGACGCAGCCTTGTCGTCTGGACATTATCGTTCTGTGCGACCGGATTCGTCACCGGGTTTCTGCTGTCACTGATATTTGCGGCCTACAGCCTTTACGTCTGTGTGGAGATGCACTGAATCGCGGCAGAACAATCGCCGCGTAGTCCGAGCGACAAGAACGCGGCTTATTTCTTCCGGGCTGCGAGCGCGCGCAACTTCACGGCCGTGAAATCATCCGCGGGAAAGAACGTCTCGATCGCCAGTTCCGACAGCGTGATATCCACCGGCGTGCCGAAGATCATGGTGGTCGACATGAAGCTCAGCACGTCGTCGCCGAGCCGCATCCGGAACGGCACCGCGACGCTGTCGGTCGCAATCGGTCCGGTGCGGGCCGGCACCGGATAGATCTTCAATTCCTGATAGAGCTTTATCAGTTCGGGATCGGCCGTCGTCTCACACTGGCGATGCAGCCGCTCCAGCAGATGCGTGCACCATTCGGCAAGGTTGACCGTGCGCGGCGCGAGCCCTTGCGGATGAAAGCTCAGGCGCAGCACGTTCAGCGGAGGCGCCAGCATCTCCGGCGCAATGCCATCCAGCAGCGGTGTCACCATGGCGTTGGCCGCGACCAGATTCCAGTGCCGATCGACCGCGAGCGCCGGATTGGGCTCGTGCGCCTTGAGCACCAGATCAATAGCCTGCCGCGCCGATTTCAGCGCCGGATCGTCGAGCCCGCGTTGCGGAAATGCCGGCGCAAATCCGGCTGCGACGAGAAGCACATTGCGCTCGCGCAGCGGCACGTCCAGCCGCTCCGCAAGCCGCAGCACCATGTCGCGGGACGGCGCGGCGCGCCCGGTTTCGACGAAACTCAGGTGGCGCGCCGAAATCTCGGCATCGCCTGCGAGATCAAGCTGGCTGAGATGGCGGCGCTGCCGCCATTCCCGCAGGTGATGGCCGATGTGGACGGGCTGGGTTTGGGCCGCGGATGCGGTGGCAAATTGCATGCTCATGGCAAAAAGCTAGCATGCGTATCTCGCACGATCCATTACCTGCCAGGTAATCGATTTCGGATCGCGAACGTCTCACGTTGTGACGACAGGAGACGTTCCATGATGCATCTCGCCATCGCCCTCATCCGCTTCGTCTGCCATCATCCCACCGTCACCGGCACCGCGCGATGGTGCCTGCGGCTGGCGACCCGCGCATTGGCCGGATCGCTCAACGTGCCGGAATCGCTGGTGGTCCATACGGGCGCGTTCGCGGTCGCCTATGTGGAGGCCGTCGAACGGCGTGCGACGCTGGTGTGCCCAATGAAACTGTGGCGTGACTTGAAGAGAGAGCCGCCCGCTCGGGGCGGTCATGAGCGATAAAGGGCGACGCTTCTGCGTCAGCCCTTGCGCGTCTGTTTCGTCTTCCTCGCCGATTTCGTCGTGGCAGATTTCGCCTTGGCGGATTTGCCGGCCGGAATCTTGCCGTTCAAGGCGTGCCCGTTGACCTGCTGGCCGTTCAGCGCACCCTGCGCCTTTGCGGCCTGCTTGGCCGCTTTCTTCTCGGCCTTGGCCTTCTCGCGCTGCTTTTCCGCGCGGGCCTCGGCGCGCTGCTTCTTGCGCTTCTTCTCGCAGGCATCGCACTTGCAGCCGATCGGCTTCAGGTATTCCTTGAAATAATCGGTGCCGTAGTCGTAGTTGATCTCTTCGCCGGGCTCGATGTTCTTGATGGCGCGGATCACCACCTTGCGCTTGCGCGAACTGACATCGGATTCAGCATTCGGCTTGCAGGCATGGTTGATGTAGCGCGCGATGTTCTTGCGCACCGAGCCGTCGATGGTCCAGCGCTTGTTGATCTGGAACAGATACTTGTTCTCGACCGCATCGTCCTTCTTCTTGTTGCAGTCGAGCATCGGGCCGATGTAGCGGATGATCTTGGCACCCTTCTTGATCGGTTTGGTGGCGAACAGGCCGAGCCCGGTGCGGGAACGGCCAATACGATACGGCTTGCTGGATGGAATGACGGGCATGATCGGAAGGAACTGACACACTCTGAAGCGACTGATCGCGGAGCCGCTCTTCTATCGCGATTCCGCGGGAAATGTCAGGTCTTTCACGCCACGGTGTTGAACCTTCCCCAGATTAGGCCCGTCCAGCGACACCCGCGGCCCACATTCAGGGCTGCGGAACGATCGGGGTATTGGCGCGACGGAGCATCGCCAACAGCAACGCATCCGCATCGGTACCGGCTGGAAGCCGGCGCAAGACATCGTAGAGGCGGTCATCCAGCAGCAACGACGTGAAGCCGTGGACCAGCGACCAAGCGCGCACGATATCGGCGGCCTGATCCAGCGTCAGCGTCTGCTCCTCGATCGTTTCCTTCCGGTCGGCCCCGACCGCGCCGACGAGCGAGGCGAACGCCGCCTCGGCGGCCTCATCGAGCGCTGGGCGTTTCATGTCCAGCCGCTCGGCGCGGAACATCAGCGTGTACATGCCGGGGTGAGTCCGCGCGTAGTCGACGTAAGCCGTGGCCCGCGCCCTTCCCGTCTCGACCGGCGTCGTGCCAATCTCGCCCGCGGCTCTCATGGCCGCATTGAATTGCCGGAAGCCGATCGCCGCCAGTTCGCTGACGAGGCCGGTGAGATCGCCGAAGTGATGCGCCGGCGCGGCATGCGACACGCCCGCCTCGCGCGCCACCGCGCGCAACGTCAGGCCGGGCAACCCGTCGCGTTCGAGGATTTTCTCCGCAGCCTTCAGCAACGCATCGCGCAGATCGCCGTGGTGATAGGACGAGGCTGCCGCCGAATTCGCTTTCTTTGTCGCGGGCTTCTTCGCTGCCGCAGCCTTGGCAACAGGTTTGCGGGCAGCGGCGCGCGAGGCTTTTGCTGAAGCTTGTCTGGTCATGAAAAAGTTATAATCCGCTATTTTTACACTGTAAAGATTTCGCTTGACCTCGACCGAACATCCGCCTACCTTTATCTTGACAACGTAAAGATAGCTTATAGCAGAGGGAGCGAACCATGCCGCAGGCCGAGCCGTCCGCCGATCTCAACAACCTCGCGCCGATCCCGATGGAATGCGACGCGCCCTTCCTCACGGTCGAGGGCGAATTGCCGCGCGAACTCAACGGCACGCTGTATCGCAACGGTCCCAACCCGCAGTTCGACGTCCCGAGCGCGCACTGGTTTGCCGGCGACGGCATGCTGCATGCCTTCCACATCGAGAACGGCCGCGCCAGTTATCGCAATCGCTGGGTCCGCACCCCGAAGTGGCTGGCCGAACACGATGCCGGCCGCGCATTGTTCGCCGGCTTCGGCCCGCGCAAGCTGCCGGATGCACCCGAGACAAATTGCAACGACAGCGGCGCCGCCAACACCAATATCGTGTTTCACGGCGGACGCCTGCTCGCACTCGAGGAAGGCCATCCGCCGACCGAGATCGAACCCGGCACGCTCAATACGCTGGGCTATTGCGATTTTGGCCGCCGTATCGGCGGGCCGTTCACGGCGCACCCGAAAGTCGATCCGGTCACCGGCGAGATGATGTTCTTCGGCTACAACGCCAATGGCCCATTCAGCGCCGGCCTTTCTTATGGCGTGGTCGATTCATCCGGCACCGTTACTCGCTTCGATCGGTTCGAGGCGCCCTATTCAAGCATGGTGCACGACTTCATCGTCACCGCTAACCACGTCCTGTTTCCGGTGCTGCCGCTTACCGGCAGCATGGAGCGTGCCATGAAGGGCAAGCCGGCCTATGCGTGGGAGCCTGACAAAGGCGGCTACGTCGGCGTCATGCCGCGCGGAGGCAAGACCGGCGATATCCGCTGGTTCCGAGCCGAAGCCTGCTACGTCTTTCACGTGCTCAACGCCTGGGACGACGGCAACCGCATCGTCGCCGACGTCATGCAATACGAGCAAGCACCGCTGTTTCCGCATCCCGATGGCTCGCGGACCGATCCGGCGAAATCCCGCGCCCGGCTTTGCCGATGGACCTTCGATCTCGCCGCCAACACCGATCAATTCACGCGCACATATCTCGACGACGTCACCGGCGAGTTTCCGCGCGTCGACGAACGCCGCGCCGGCCTGGCGACGCAACACGGCTGGTACGCCTGCGCCAATCCCGAACTGCCTGCCACCATTGGGCTGCACGGCATCGTGCATGTCGACGGCAACGGCGCGCGCAAGGGTCAATACATACTGCCGAAAGGCGACAGCATCTCGGAGCCGGTATTCGTCGAACGCGGCGACGATGCTGCGGAAGGCGACGGCTGGCTGCTGGCCGCAGTCTGGCGCGCGCGGGAAAACCGCAGCGACCTTGCAGTCTTCAATGCCCTGGATGTCGGCAGCGGTCCTGTCGCGCTGGTGAAACTCGGCCACCGGGTTCCGGACGGATTCCATGGCAATTGGGTCTCCGCCGATTGAGCGGACTATTACTCTCGATGCTCCATCAGGACGGCCGCTGCTCGATTTTGACAGTGTAAAGATTTCGCTTGACGCGGGAACGATCCGGACCTAGATATCTTTACATCGTCAAGATTAGCCCGGGAGGGTTTCATGATGTTGTTTCTGGTCCTCGCTCCGTT
>JANINJ010000018.1 GCA_024508855.1 Xanthobacteraceae bacterium | reverse complement strand
GGCGCAGCGCCTGTTCTTCCGCCGCCACGGCATGGATGAAAGCCTCACCGACAAATTGCTCGGCCGCGGCCAGGATTACCTGAAGCGGGTGTCGACGCTGCCGGCGTCGTATCACCGCATCTCCCATGGCGACGAAATCTCCATCGGCACGCGACGCTTCAAGGTCATCACCGGCGGCGGCCACGCGCTCGATCAGGTGATGCTGTATTGCGCGGCCGACAAGCTGTTTCTCTCGGCCGACCAGGTGCTGAGCAAGATCTCGCCGAATGTCAGCGTATGGGCAGTCGAGCCGCACCAGAATTCGCTCGGCGAATATCTCGCCTCGTTGGCGAGCCTGACCACGACGCTTCCCTACGATGTGCTGGTGCTTCCGGGGCACGGCGTTCCGTTCTACGGACTGAAGACACGCATCAAGCAACTCGCTGATCATCACGAAGAACGATGCGGCTTGATTGCGGCGGCGTGCTGGGAAGCGCCCAAGACGTCGTCGGAACTGGTGCCCGTGGTGTTCAACAAGCGCCCGCTGGATCCGCACCAGATGGGGTTTGCTGCCGGCGAACTGATCGCGCACGTCAACTACATGCTGGTGGAAGGACGACTGACGGTCGAGCCCAACACCGACGGCGTGCTGCGATTCAAAACCGCCTGAGGGCATGACGGGGAACGATGGCCGAGACAGCTTCGCTCCATCGCGTCCCGTACCACTTCTTCACATAGCACTGCGTCGGTGCCGCGCCGCCCCTCGGCGTCGTCCCCGCGCAGGCGAGGACCCATAACCCATGAGAGTGTGATGGTGACGGGGTGACTATCCAAGCTAGGTCACCACCGCTCCCCGCATCATCGGCGATACGGTCCCAGCAGATCCCGGGCCGGCAGGGACTGCCAGACAACCCCGCCGCTGACGTTGTGGAAAATCAAATTCAGGTTCCCGCTCCGGGCAACCCGGGGTCTCGGCTGACGGCTCCCTTCCGGCTGGATTTCGTCTCGACAGGCATCCTGGAAAGGCTCTAAAAAGGGCCAGTCCCACACGATGGACCGGTCCGGCTGGTTTCAGGTTTTGCCATGAATTACAATGGGTTCTTTAGCGCCGCCCTCGATCGTCTGCATGACGAGCGCCGCTACCGGGTGTTTGCCGATCTCGAACGCATCGCCGGCCGCTTCCCCCACGCCACCTGGCACTCGCCGAAAGGCGAGCGCAACGTCGTCATCTGGTGCTCGAACGACTACCTCGGCATGGGCCAGCACCCAAAGGTGGTCGGCGCCATGGTCGAGACCGCAACGCGCGTCGGCACCGGCGCAGGCGGCACCCGCAACATCGCCGGCAACCATCACCCGCTGGTGCAACTCGAGCAGGAACTGGCGGACCTGCACGGCAAGCAATCCGCGCTGTTGTTCACCTCGGGCTACGTGTCGAACCAGACCGGCATCGCCACGATCGGCAAGCTGATCCCGAACTGCCTGATCCTGTCCGACGCGCTCAACCACAATTCGATGATCGAAGGCATCCGGCAGTCGGGCTGCGAACGCATCGTGTTCCGCCACAACGACCTTGCCCATCTCGAAGAACTGCTGGTCGCGGCCGGCCCCGACCGGCCGAAGCTGATCGCCTGCGAGAGCCTCTATTCGATGGACGGCGATATCGCGCCGCTGGCGAAGATCTGCGATCTGGCCGAGCGCTACGGCGCCATGACCTATGTCGACGAAGTGCATGCCGTCGGCATGTACGGCCCGCGCGGCGGCGGTATCGCGGAACGCGACGGCGTCATGCATCGTATCGACGTGCTGGAAGGCACCCTGGCCAAGGCTTTCGGGTGTCTCGGCGGCTACATCGCCGGCAATGCCGACATCATCGATGCCGTGCGCTCCTATGCGCCGGGGTTCATTTTCACCACCTCGCTGCCGCCGGCGATCTGCTCCGCCGCGACCGCAGCGATCAAGCACCTGAAGTCATCGAGCTGGGAGCGCGAACGGCATCAGGACCGCGCCGCCCGCACCAAAGCCATTCTCAGCGCCGCGGGTCTCCCGGTGATGTCGACCAACACGCACATTGTGCCGCTGTTCGTCGGCGATCCGGAGCACTGCAAGAAGGCCTGCGACATGCTGCTGGAGCAGCACGGCATCTACATCCAGCCGATCAATTATCCGACGGTCCCCAAGGGCACCGAGCGGCTGCGCATCACCCCGTCGCCGTATCATGACGACGTGCTGATCGATCAACTGGCCGACGCGCTGCTGCAGGTGTGGGAACAGCTCGGCCTGCCCTTGCACGCCAAGTCGATCGCGGCCGAATAGCTCCGCGAAATTCACTCACGGTAACGCCGCTGGAACCAGCGACGGCGATGCCGGCCGCTCCGACAGCACGATCCGTATCAGGTCAGCGGCATTCTTTGCGCCGAGCTTCTCCATGATGCGAGCGCGATGAACTTCGACGGTGCGCGGGCTGATCCCGAGCTGCCTGCCGGCTTCCTTGTTCGACGCGCCACGCGCGACCTGTACCAGAACGTCGCGCTCCCGCCCGGTCAGCAAATGGCGCCCCGGAAAGTTCGCCAGCCCTTCGATCTTGCCCGCGGTTGCCTTGCGATGAATGACGACAGCCTCGCGTACCCGATCGAGCATGGCACTCGCCGCAAACGGCTTTTCCAGAAAATCGACCGCGCCGAACTTCATCGCCTCCACAGCGGTCGCGATGTCAGATTGGCCGGACATCACGATCACCGGTGACGCGAACCGCATCGCCGACAGCCGTTGCAGCACGCCGAGACCGGACAGGCCCGGCAGGTGCAGATCCAGAATGACGCAGACCGGCCGCAACCTGTCCAGCGCCTGAAGGAAAGAAGGTCCGTCGGTAAAGGCCGACGGCCCAAAGCCCTCGATCCGCAGCAGCAACGTCAGGGCGTCGCAGACCGCGATATCGTCGTCTACGATACAAACGGAATTGCTCGCGTCGCAGGAAAGCTGCCAGTCCATCATCCACCTCTTGGTAGATACTTCAATGTACTACAACTTATACGTGTGTAGCCTGATTCGCGATACCTGACAATTCCCCGCAGCCTCGTGCGCCGCTGCCGCAATCCGGCTACAATCGCCGTCACACCGGAAAATCCGGGTTCTGGATGAGGCAAACGCCATGCTGCACGACTGGGGAGTGATTGCAGCCGCATTCGGCTACATCGGCTTCCTGTTCCTGGTTGCGAGCTACGGCGACCGCCCCTCGCAGCGCCAGCGCAGCCGCGGCAGCGGGCTGATCTATCCGCTGTCGCTGGCGATCTACTGCACGTCGTGGACGTTTTTCGGCTCAGTCGGTTTCGCCACCCGCAACAGCATCGACTTCCTCGCCATCTATATCGGCCCGGTGATCCTGATCGTGTTCTGCACGCCATTACTGCGGCGGGTCATCCAACTGGCGAAATCGCAGAACATCACTTCGATCGCCGACTTCATCGCGGCCCGTTACGGCAAGAGCCAGGCGGTCGCCGCAACGGTGGCGATCATCGCCATCATCGGTTCGGTGCCCTACATCTCGCTGCAGTTGAAGGCGGTCGGCTCGTCGCTCGAAACCATCATGGGCGAGGATCACGCCATCACCAGCGTGCCGCTGATCGGCGATATCGCGCTGGTGGTGACGCTGGCGATGGCGACCTTTGCGGTGCTGTTCGGAACGCGGCATTCCAACGCAACCGAGCACCAGCACGGCCTGATGCTGGCGGTGGCGACTGAATCGATCGTCAAGCTGTTCGCGTTTCTCGCCGTCGGCATCTTCGTGACGTTCTGGATGTTCGGCCCGACCGAGTTGCTCGAACGCGCGATGAAAACGCCGGAAGCGGTGCGCGCGATCAACTATACGCCGTCGATCGGCAATTTCCTCACCATGGTGCTGCTGTCGTTTTTCGCCATCATGCTGTTGCCGCGGCAGTTTCACGTCAGCGTGGTGGAGAATTCGAGCAACGCCGAAGTCAGCCGCGCACGCTGGCTATTTCCGCTTTATCTGGTCGCCATCAACCTGTTCGTGATTCCGATCGCGCTGGCCGGGCTGGTGTCGTTCCCGTTCGGCATCGTCGACAGTGACATGTACGTGCTTGCGCTGCCCGTCGAAGGCAAAGCCCCGCTGCTCAGCGTTATCGTCTTCGTCGGCGGACTGTCGGCGGCAACGGCCATGGTGATCGTCGAATGCGTGGCGCTCGCAATCATGGTGTCCAACGATCTGGTCGTGCCGCTGGTGTTGCCGCGCAATCTGGCTTCGCGTGGCGCAAGCAAGGACTTCGGCAACTTCGTGCTCAAGGTCCGCCGGGTCGCGATCTTCGCCATCATGATCATGGCGTATCTGTATTTCCAGGCGCTCGGCACCGCACAACTCGCGTCCATCGGCCTGTTGTCGTTCGCCGCGATCGCACAATTCGCGCCGGCGTTTCTCGGCGGCTTGATCTGGCGGCGCGCCACGGCGCGGGGCGCGATCGGCGGCATGCTGGTCGGATTCGCGGTCTGGACCTACACGCTGTTTCTGCCGAGCTTCGTCGACGGCAGCACGGCCGGCATGCTGTTCATCCAGCACGGGCCGTTCGGTATCGAGGCGTTGCGCCCGCAGGCACTGTTCGGCACCGACATTTCACCGCTGATGCACGGCGTGCTCTGGAGCCTGTCGGCCAATATCCTGGCTTATATCGGCCTGTCGCTGATGCGCCAACCGTCGTCGATCGAGCGCCTGCAGGCAGATATCTTCGTGCCGAACCAGCTCGCGCCGATCACGCCGGCGTTCCGCCGATGGCGCAGCACCGTCACGGTGCAGGACATCCTCGGCACGGTGGCGCAATATCTCGGCCCCGAACGCGCGCGCGAATCCTTCGAAGCGTTCGCCGATACCCACCGCATCACCCTCGAACCGGCAGCGCCTGCAGAGTTCGAACTGCTGCAGCACGCCGAGCATCTGATCGCGTCGTCGATCGGCGCGGCGTCGTCGCGGTTGGTCCTCTCGCTGCTCTTGCGCAAGCGCACGCTGTCCGCGAAGGCCGCGCTGAAGCTGCTCGACGAATCCCACGCCGCGCTGCATTTCAACCGCGAGATCCTGCAAACCGCGCTCAATCACGTGCGACAGGGTCTTGCGGTCTTCAGCCGCGATCTGCTGCTGATCTGCTCGAACCGGCAGTTCAGCGAGATTCTCGGGCTGCCGTCGCATATCGTGCAGATCGGCATTCCGCTGAAGGAAATCCTCGAATTTCTCGGCGCCTGCAATCCGGCGACGTTCGGCGACAGCGAGGTCTTCACGCAGACCCGGCTGATCACCTGGACCACCGAAGGCGAACCCTATCTGGAACGCCTGCCAAATCGGCATATCGTCATCGAAGTCCGCGCCAACCGCATGCCCGACGGTGGCGTGGTCATCACGTTCTCCGACGTGACGCCGAGCTTCGAGGCCGCCGAAGCGCTGGAGCGCGCCAACGCAACGCTGGAACGGCGCGTGCGGCTGCGCACCGAAGAACTGACGCGGCTGAATTCGGAACTGGCGCGCGCCAAGAGCGCTGCCGAGGATGCCAACATTTCCAAGACGCGGTTTCTCGCCGCCGCCAGCCACGACATTCTGCAGCCGCTCAATGCGGCACGTCTCTACGTGACCAGCCTGGTCGAGCGCCAGACCGGCGGCGAGGATGCCCGGCTAGTGGAGAACATCGACGATTCACTGGAAGCGATCGAGGAAATCCTCGGCGCGCTGCTCGATATCTCGCGGCTCGATGCCGGCGCCATGACGCCGTCGATCACCAGCTTCCGCATGGGCGATCTGATGCGTTCGCTGGAGATCGAGTTCACACCGATTGCCCGCGCCAAGGGGATCGATCTCACCTTCGTGCCTTGCTCGCTGCCGGTACAGTCGGATCGCCTGATGTTGCGGCGGCTGCTGCAGAACCTGATTTCCAATGCCGTCAAATACACGTTGCGCGGGCGCGTGCTGGTGGGCTGCCGGCGGCGCGGCCAATCGCTCCAGATCGTCATCCACGATACCGGCGTCGGCGTGCCGGCGGTCAAGCGCGCCGAAATCTTCAAGGAATTCCATCGCCTCGAACAGGGCGCGCGAATCGCGCGCGGGCTGGGCCTCGGCCTGTCGATCGTCGAGCGGCTGGCGCGCGTGCTCAATCACGGCATCGCGCTCGACGCCAATCGCGGCGGCGGCTCGGTGTTTTCCGTCACCGTTCCGGTCGCCCAATCCATCACCCATACGTCAGCGGTTACCAGCACCACGCCGGTATCGCGAACGCCGATCAGCGGCGCATTGATCGTCTGCATCGAAAACGATCCCAATATTCTGGACGGCATGAAGACGCTGCTCGGCGCCTGGGATGCCAAGGTCATCGCCGCCGCCGATCCCGAAGGGGCGGTCGAAGCCATCGTCGCCAGCGGCGGCAACGTGACCGGCCTGCTGGTGGACTATCACCTCGATCGGGGCAATGGCATCGGCGCCATCCGCGAGATCCGCCAGCGGTTCGGCGACGGTATTCCCGCGATCCTGATCACCGCCGACCGAAGTCCGCATGTCCGCGCCGCGGCGGCGGATGAGAAGATCACGGTGCTCAACAAACCGGTGAAGCCGGCCTCACTGCGTGCATTGTTGGGACAATGGCGCACCCGGCAACTGGTCGCGGCGGAATAGGCGCGGAACCGGTTCCGCCCACCGGACCTGCGACCGGCCGGCGCCAAATCCTGCATGGCCTGCCTTCTCCATTGGCAAGCCTTTTGCTTGGCAAAACAAGCGGCAATTGGCTATACGGCCTGAGGGGGCGCGGCCAGGGCCACACCCCTTCCCGGATCGGCGCAAGTGGACCGCTTGGCACACCGCGGAATCAGGTAAATAACTAAAGTTTATTGGTTTTCTGAGGTTTGAGGCGGGAGGCGCGGCCACCGTCAGCCGCCTCGCAGGGAAGGATAGCGGCACATGCGGAGCGCGTCGGGTGGCCCCCGCGTCTTGCTGAGACGACTCCGCGAAGTGATGGCGGAGCAAGTCAGCGCGCAGGAACGCCTCGACAAGATCGTGGTGCTGATCGCCGCCAACATGGTGGCTGAAGTCTGCTCCACCTATGTGCTGCGGGTCGACAACACCCTCGAATTGTACGCCACCGAAGGCCTCAACCGCGACGCCGTTCACCAGACCGTGCTGAACGCCCATGAAGGCCTGGTCGGCCTGGTGGCGAGCGAGGCCACCCCGCTCAACCTGTCCGACGCGCAAAGCCACCCGGCATTCTCGTTCCGCCCAGAAACCGGCGAAGAAATCTACAACTCGTTCCTCGGCGTGCCGATCCTGCGCGCCGGCAATACGCTCGGCGTGCTCGTGGTCCAGAACCGCGCCAAGCGGACCTATGTCGAGGAAGAGGTTGAGGCGCTGCAGACCACCGCCATGGTGCTGGCGGAAATGATCGCCTCGGGCGAGCTGTCGGCCCTGGCGCGGCCCGGCGCCGAACCCGCCGCCCGCCATTCGCTGCGCAAGGCAGGTGCGATCCTTTCCGACGGCATCGCGCTCGGCCATGTGGTGCTGCACGAGCCGCGCGTCGTCATCACCAACTACATTGCCGAAGACCTGCCGAAGGAAATCAAACGGCTCGATGCAGCGCTGACCAAGCTGCGCTCCGATCTCGACCGCATGCTGGAGCGCGGCGACGTGGCCGACGGCGGCGAGCACCGCGACGTGCTCGAAGCCTATCGCATGTTCGCCAACGATCACGGCTGGTCCCACAAATTGCATGAGGCGGTCGCCACCGGCCTCACCGCCGAAGCCGCCGTCGAGCGCGTGCAGTCCGACACCCGCGCCCGCATGCTACGTTCGACCGATCCGTATCTGCGCGATCGCCTGCATGACCTCGAGGATCTCGGCCATCGCCTGATGCGCCAACTGGCCGGACAGGATCATGCGCCGTCGCGCGAGCAGCTTCCGGACAACGCCATCCTGATCGCGCGCGCGATGGGGCCTGCGGCTCTGCTCGATTACGACCGCAAGCGGCTGCGCGGCCTCGTGCTGGAAGAAGGCACCGCGAATTCCCACGTCGCGATCGTCGCGCGGGCGCTCGGCATCGCCGCCATCGGCGAGGTGCCGAACGCGCCGGGCATTGCCGATCCGGGCGATGCCATCATCGTCGATGCGACCTCCGGCTCGATCTACATCCGCCCGTCGACCGAAATCGAATCCGCCTATGCGGAACGCGTGCGATTCCGCGCGCGGCGGCAGGCGCAGTATTCGGCATTGCGCGACCTGCCGACCGTCACCAAGGACGGCCAGCCGGTCGAACTGCTGCTCAATGCCGGCCTCATCATCGACCTGCCGCATATCGACGACACGGGCTCCGCCGGTATCGGCCTGTTCCGCACCGAACTGCAATTCATGGTCGGCCAGAGCCTGCCGCGTACCAGCGAACAGCTCGCGCTGTATCGTGCCGTGCTCGATGCCGCCAACGACAAGCCGGTCACGTTCCGCACGCTCGACATCGGCGGCGACAAGGCGTTGCCTTATATGGACACGGTGGTCGAGGAAAATCCTGCGCTCGGCTGGCGCGCGATCCGCCTCGGCCTCGATCGCCCAGCGCTGTTGCGCGGGCAAATTCGCGCGCTGCTGCGCGCGGGCGGTGGCCGTTCGCTGAAGATCATGTTCCCGATGATTTCGGAGATCGCCGAATTCGACGAGGCCAAGCTGCTGGTCGAACGCGAACTGACCTATCTGCGCCAGCACGGCCATTCGCTGCCCGAACGCGTCGACGTCGGCACCATGGTGGAAGTGCCGGCGCTGCTCTATCAGCTCGACGAGTTGCTGAAGAAGGTCGATTTCGTTTCGGTCGGCTCCAACGATCTGTTCCAGTTCCTGTTTGCGGTGGACCGCGGCAATCCAAGGGTTTCGGAACGTTTCGACACGCTGTCGGCGCCGATCCTGCGCGCGCTTCGCGACATCGTGCGCAGGGCCAGCGCAGCCAAGCGCACCGCGTCGCTATGCGGCGAGATGGCCTCGCAGCCGATCGGCGCGCTGGCGCTGATCGCGATGGGCTATCGCTCGCTGTCGCTGTCGGCAACGGCGCACGGGCCGGTCAAGGCGATGATCCTCGACCTCGATGCGAAGAAGGCAGAAGCGATGCTGACGCCGCTGCTCGACGCGCCGTCCGGCACCGTCTCGATCCGCGACGCGCTCAAGCAGTTCGCCGACGCCGAAGGGCTGGCATTGTAGCGAAGCTCCATCGAAGCCTCGCCCACTCCCGTTTCCCTGTTGCGAATTCCGTCATGTCCCAGTTGCCCGAAGCCAAACTCGATATCTTGCTGGCGCGCCATGCCGCGCTCGAAGCCGAACTGCTCGGCCAGGTCGGCGCCGATCAATATGTGCGGATGACGCGCGAACTCGCCGAACTCAATCCGGTGGTCGAGGCGGTCAAGGCCTGGCGCGCCATCGGCACCGAAATCGCGGACCTCGATACGCTGATCGCCGATCCCGCGACCGACGCCGACATGCGCGCGATGGCCGAAGAAGAACGGCCCACGCTGGAAATCCGCAGCGAGGAACTGGCGCAGCAGCTTCGTGTCGCGCTGCTTCCGAAGGATGCCATGGACGAGCGCAACGTGGTGCTCGAAATCCGCGCCGGCACCGGCGGCGACGAAGCCTCCCTGTTCGCCGGCGACCTGTTCCGGATGTACGAACGTTTTGCATCGTTGCAGGGCTGGAAGGTCGAGGTCATTTCCGCCAGCGAAGGCACGGTCGGCGGCTACAAGGAAATCATCGCCGAGATCCAGGGGCGCGGCGCATATGCCAAGCTGAAATTCGAATCCGGCGTGCATCGGGTGCAACGCGTGCCGGATACCGAGACCCAGGGACGTATCCATACGTCGGCCGCGACGGTGGCCGTGCTGCCGGAAGCCGAGGATGTCGACATCGACATCAAGGACACCGATCTGCGCATCGAGACCATGCGCGCGCAAGGCGCCGGCGGCCAGCACGTCAACAAGACCGAATCGGCGATTCGCATCACGCATCTTCCGACCGGCATCGTCGTCATGATGCAGGATAGCCGCTCCCAACATAAGAATCGCGCATCGGCGATGAACATCCTGCGCTCACGCATCTACGATGCCGAGCGTCAGCGCCTCGATTCCGAGCGCTCTGCCGATCGTCGCGGTCAGGTCGGCTCGGGCGACCGTTCGGAACGTATCCGCACCTATAATTTTCCGCAGGGCCGCGTGACCGACCACCGCATCAACCTCACGCTCTACAAGCTGCCGCAGGTGATTGCGGGCGAGGCACTGGGCGAACTGATCGACGCGCTGACCACCGAACATCAGGCGGCGCAACTCGCGGCGCAGGGCACGGCGTGAGCGCCGCCGATTCCTTTTCCGGACTGACCGTCGAGACCGCGCGCCGTGCATTGGCAGCACGCATGCAGCGATCCAGCATCGAAACGCCGGAGCTCGATGCACGGCTGCTGGTCGGCGCCGTGCTCGATCTCGACCTGACCGGACTTGTCACCCAAGCGTCACGATGCCTGACGGCGACCGAGGCGATACAGCTCGATGCCTTCGCGCAGCGTCGCATCGGCGGCGAACCGGTGTCGCGCATTCTCGGCGTCAAGGAATTCTGGGGCCTGCCGCTGCAGCTCTCCGCCGACACACTGGTGCCGCGTCCCGATACCGAGACCGTGGTCGAAGCTGCGTTGGAGTTTGTTCGCAGCGATGGCGCAACCACGCAACCTTTGAGGATCGCCGACATCGGCACCGGTACCGGTGCAATCCTGCTGGCACTGCTCCACGAACTGCCGAATGCGTGGGGCGTCGGCATCGACATCAGCTTCGACGCATTGCTGACCGCACGAACCAACGCCGCCCGGCTCGAGCTGGCGCAACGCGCGGCGTTCGTGCTGAGCGACTACCTCGCCGCGCTGACCGGGTCCTTCGACCTGATCGTCTCCAACCCGCCCTATATCCGCTCGGCCGACATCGCAGGGCTCGCCCCGGACGTGCGCGATCACGACCCGCACCGGGCGCTGGACGGCGGCGCCGACGGTCTCGATGCCTACCGCACTATCGCCCGGCAGGCGAATGCCCGCCTCGCCCCCGGCGGCACCCTGGTCCTCGAAGTAGGCCAGCACCAGAGCGCCGACGTCGAGGCTCTGCTGGTCGCCGCAGGCCTGCGTTTGCCGGGTCCCCCGAGGGCCGATCTCGGAGGTATTCCCCGGGCCGTGGCTGCCCGCAAACCGCCGCTATAAAGCCCATCTTGAACTCAAAAAACCTCTTGGAATATCTCCCCGGAGCGACTACGTTCCGGCATCACATCGATTTCGGGGTTACTGACCTCGTCGATCGTCCGGGCCGTGGTTGAAGTTCTCGGAACGAGAGCCCGCCCGAGTGAAAGGTTCCAAAAGGCAGGTCTTATTGAGCGCGATGGCTGAAAGAGCTGCGCCGCTTACCGACCGCGAAGCGAACGAAAGCCTGATAATACGCTTGGAAAATCACGCGAGAAAACCGGGCTTGTTTTGGCAAGCTGAATGATCTGGTTCAGCCAGTGGGCATATGAGCCCGCGGGCGGTTGGGGAACGCGTCTTTGTTGAACGCGATGTACTGCAAAATCGATAGGACGCTTTAGACGGCTCGGCACGCATCCAGCGAGCCGCATCGACTGCGACTGCGCGAATATTGACTGCCAAAGTTCGAATTGCGACGGCGACAAACCAGGGTTGGTAAAAAGGCAAGACATGAGAAACGGTCAAAACAACAAGCGGATGCGCAACCGGAACAACAATAACAACAACAATAATAACCGGCGCGGCCAGAATCCGATGACGCGGGTTTTCGAATCCAACGGACCCGACATCAAGATTCGCGGCACCGCATCCCACGTCGCGGAGAAATATGTCCAGCTCGCGCGCGATGCCCGCAGCTCCGGTGACCCGGTCGCAGCCGAGAACTACTACCAGCACGCCGAACATTATTTCCGCCTGATCGCCGCCGCGCAGGAGCAATTCCGCCAGAACCAGCCACAGCAGCAGCCACGCCCCGATCTCGACACCTCGGAGGACGGGGACGATTCGGGTAGCGATTATTCGAATTTCGGTGCCGAGCCGGGATTCGTTCCGGCACAACAGCAGCCGTTCGTGCCGCGCGATAACCAGCGCGAGCAGCGCTTCCAGCCGCGCGACCAGGAGCAGCCCCGCGAGCAGAACTATCGCGAGCGCGCGCCGCAGCCGCAATTCCAGCCGCAGCCCAATGTCGAGGGTGGCGTAGACCGGCTGCCGTCGTTCATCACCGGCCAGCAGCCGCAGCCGAACGGCAATGGGTTCGAGGCTAACGGCAACGGCCATCAGGGCGGCGAACGCTTCCCGCCACGCCGCCGCCGACGTCCGCACGGACCTCGCCCGGACAATGCGGCAGCCGCGCCGGCCGTGCCGAGCGAAGATTTCAATCCCGGCAACGAATAGTCCGGGACCACCTTTGCGTTAAGCCAACGCGGCGAAGCAATCCTGTCGAAACGGATTGCTTCGCCGCAATGCGTTTTATCGTTCGCTTTGCGGGATCATGCCTTCAGCGTTGCAGCGACGAGGGCACCAGCACCGGATTAAGCGCTGGGATCAGCCGTGTGCGTTCGCGGTGCGCCGGGATCGCGCGATAGACCTGCTTGGTCGCCTCGACGATATGTACGCCCGCGAACGGCAATGACAACGTCGCGCCCGCACGTTCCCACGCCATTGCCGAGCGCAAGAACCAGCCGCTGCCGACCGGTGGCACGAACAGCGCTTCGCCCCATGACGTTGGCGTGAACCAGGTCTGCCGCAACAGTTGCGTGATCTGGGAGCGCGAATAGGGACGGCCATGGCCAAACGGCGTGGCGTCGGTTCGCGTCCACACGCCGCGCCGGTTCGGCACGATCGCCATCATACGACCTGACGGTGCCAGCACGCGCCAGACCTCGCGCAGCAGCGCCTCCGGATCGTCGGACATTTCCAGCGCATGCACCATGAGAATGCGATCCACCGCGGCATCCGCCAGCGGCAGCGACCGATCGTCGACCAGCGTCGCCAGGGTCGGGCGCGCGGTCGGCCATTTCAACACGCCCTGCGCCGCCGGCATCATGGCGATGCAGCGCTCGGCATCCTCCCGGAACAGGCCGAGATAGGGCGTCGGATAGCCGAGCCCCAGCATACGCAGGCCTTGCGCCTCCGGCCAGCAGGCGTGAATGCCGCGATTGATCAGCCGCCGCGCCACGATACCGAGACGCTTTGAATAGAAATCGCGCAGATCAATCACATCAATCGTCATGAACGCTGTCTTATCATAGTCGGGTCGACGATAGCATCCCGGCTTGTTCCTATTCCGGCGCAGTCGAACCGCGGCAATGCCGATATTTCGTCATCGGCGCGGCTATGCTAGTTTTTTGCTTGTCACGAATGCCAAAGACAATGCCAAGACGGAGACATCATGGCCGCCGAAATTCGCATCTTCCCTTGCCTGTCGGACAATTTCGGCTACCTGATTCACGATCCGGTCAGCAAGGCGACGGCTTCGATCGATGCACCGGAAGCGGCGCCGATCGTCAAGGCCCTGCAGCGGGAAGGCTGGCACCTCACGGACATTCTGGTCACACACCACCACGCCGATCACGTCGGCGGCATTGCCGAACTGAAAAAGAAATACGATTGCCGCGTCGTCGCGCCATACGACAAGGGCGCCGCAATTCCGTTTGTGGATGAGCGCGTCAAAGAAGGCGACACCGTGATGGTCGGCACGCTGGAGGCTCGCGTGCTGGAGACGCCGGGCCATACGCTCGATCACGTCAGTTACGTATTCGATGACGAGCGCGCGCTGTTCGCCGCCGATACGTTGTTCTCGATCGGCTGCGGCCGCGTCTTCGAGGGTACCTACCCGATGATGTGGGATTCGCTTTTGAAGTTGCGCGCCCTCCCCGACGACATGCGGCTGTATTGCGGCCACGAATACACTGCCTCCAACGTCAAGTTTGCGCTGACCGTCGAGCCGAACAATCCGGCACTGAAAGCCCGCGCCGCGGAAGTGACAAAGCTGCGCGCAGAGAACAAGCCGACGATTCCGGTGCTGCTCGGCAACGAGAAGAAGGCCAACGTCTTCCTGCGCGCCGATGATGCTTCGGTCGCCGCGGCCTTGCACATGAAGGGCAAAAGCGCCGCCGACGTGTTCGGCGAGCTGCGTGAGCGCAAGAACAAGTCTTGATGGCATCGCGCCCAACCGCGGCCGAGATCATCGCGCGGCTTCAACTCGCGCCTCATCCCGAGGGCGGGCATTTTCGCGAGACGTTTCGCGATTCCCGCTGCGATGCGGACGGCCGTTCGGCATCGACCGCGATTTACTTTCTGCTGGCGCGCGGCGAGCGTTCGCATTGGCACCGCGTGGATGCGGCGGAGGTCTGGCACTATTACGCCGGCGACACGCTGACGTTACAGATCGCAGATGAAAGCGGCGCCCGCACGGTGCGGCTCGGACCGGACCTTGCAGCCGGCGACACGCCGCAAGCGATCGTTCCGGCGCACGCATGGCAGGCGGCGGAAAGCAACGGCGACTGGACGTTGGTTGGATGCACCGTCGCGCCGGGCTTCGAATTTGCGCATTTCGAACTGGCACCGCGCGACTGGACACCGGGCAGCTAGAGTCCGATCAGTTTTACGCTGAGGGAATCCCCTCATCCTGCTTGACCGAAAAATGCAGCGTCATCGTCCGCGAAGGCGGACGATCCAGTACTCGAAATGGGTATGATCGAAATCCGATCCGGTCTCGAATACTGGATACTCCGCCTTCGCGGAGTATGACGGCTTTCGTGTCGTGGGTTGTCCCGATCACGCCCTAACGCCGCAGCCGAAACATGTCCTTCGCCGCAATCAGTCCGCCGCCGGCAATCAAGAATGCCGCGAGTGCAATCGTTGCGGTGGGCTGCGCAAAGCCCGCGAGAATCAGGAACGCAGTCGAGAGTAGCGGCGTCGCGTAGGACGCGGCGCCTAGCACGCGGATGTCGCCGCGCTTCATGCCGATATCCCATGCATAAAATGCCGCGCCCACCGGACCGATCCCGAGCGCAAGAACCGCCAGCCATTGTACCGGCGTCTCCGGCCAGACCGTGATCTCGACACCGAGATGGACTGCGGCCGCCAGCAGCGCCGTAGCCAGGCAGAAGCCTGCGACGGCATCGGTCGGCACCGCCTTCAACCGTCGCGACATCACCGAATACGCCGCCCAGACGAAGGCAGCGATGAAAGCCGCAACAAAGCCGGGAATCTGCGCGCTCTCATAGTGCGTGCCGGTATTGCCTGCGAACAGCAACACCGTGCCGATCAGCCCGAGCAACGCACCGACGACGTGATGCAATGCGAGCCGCTCGCCAGGCAGCAGCGAAGAGAACAGCACGATCAACAGCGGCCACAGATAATTCAAGAGGCCCGCTTCCGCCGGAGGCGCCAGCCGCAGCGCCAGAAAATACAACGCGTGATAACCGAACAGGCCGCCGACGCCGACAACCCACGCGATCAGTGGCTGCCATAACGACGCCGCGCTTCCTGTCCGCAACAGCCGGCTTGCATAGCCGACGGCGCCGCCGATCGCGAATGTCATTGCGGCAAGTTGAAATGCCGGAATGCGCCCGGTCATCACCGTGAGCGCAGCCAGCAGCGACCACATCAGGATCGCGGTCAGTCCGATGAAGGTGGCTGTGCGGGAAGTCATGGCTGCATCATTCCGAGTCTGCGCCTGTAAGACGCGCCGCCCAAAATGACAAGCCTTCAGGTCTTAGAGCCTGTCCGGTTCTGACAGAATCAGAACCGGGGCTCTATGTTTTGACGCGTTTTCTTCACGCGAACAGGTCACCACTTCGCTCGAAAACGCTATCGCTATCAGGCGTGATATTGCCCGCCGTTCACCGTCAGCGTCGAACCTGTGATGAATCCGGCATCCTCGGCGGCGAGGAAGACCACCGCGCGTGCGATTTCTTCCGGCTCCCCCAGACGGTTGACCGGGATCTGCGGCAGGATGCTCTTTTCGACCACATCCTTCGGCACGGCTTGCACCATCTCGGTGTTGATGTAGCCGGGACAGATCACGTTGACGGTGATGCCGCCCTTCGCGTTCTCCAGCGCGAGCGCCTTGGTGAAGCCGATGTCGCCGGCCTTCGCCGCCGAATAATTCACCTGGCCGAACTGCCCTTTCTGGCCGTTGATCGAAGAGATGTTGATGATGCGGCCGAACTTGCGGGCGCGCATGCCCTCGATCACCGGGCGCGTCATGTTGAACAGCGAGCCGAGGTTGGTGTTGATCACGGCATTCCACTGATCGACGGTCATCTTGTGAAACGCGCCGTCCTTGGTGATGCCGGCGTTGTTGACAAGAATTTCAACGGGCCCGAGTTCGGCTTCCACTTTCTTGATGCCATCGGTGCAGGCGTCGAACGAACTGACATCCCACTTGAACACCGGAATACCGGTTTCGGCCTTGAATTTTTCTGCGGCCGCGTCGTTGCCCGCGTAGCTGGCAGCAACCTTGTAGCCCGCCGCCTTCAACGCCTTGCTGATCGCGGCACCAATTCCCCTCGTTCCCCCGGTAACCAGTGCAACACGCGCCATTGTATCCTCCTCGTGATCTTTTTACTGGGCCGCAATTATTCGCGGCCTTTCAGTCAACCGCAAGACGATGGGCGTCAGCAAGAAAAAAATGCCCGGCACTCCAGTGCCGGGCATGAACTTTAGAAGTGCAGTGTGACAACGGTAATCGCGTCATCACTTATAGCGCGGGATGGCGCTGCGGCGCTCAGTTGCGCTCGATGCACATGGCGATGCCCATGCCGCCGCCGATGCACAGGGTCGCGAGTCCCTTCTTGGAATCGCGCTTCTGCATTTCGTGCAGCAAGGTCACCAGCACGCGCGCGCCGGAAGCACCGACCGGATGACCGATGGCGATCGCGCCGCCGTTGACGTTGACCTTCGACGTATCCCAGCCGAGATCCTTGTTCACTGCGCAGGCCTGCGCCGCAAACGCCTCATTGGCTTCGATCAGATCGAGGTCGGCAATATTCCAGCCGGCCTTCTTCAGCGCGGCGCGGGATGCCGGGATCGGGCCGGTGCCCATGATCTTCGGATCGACGCCGGCATGCGCCCACGACACGATGCGTGCGATCGGCGTCTTGCCCTCCTTCGCGGCCTGCTTCGCGGTCATCAGCACCACGGCCGCAGCGCCGTCATTGATGCCGGACGCGTTGGCGGCGGTCACGGTGCCGTCCTTCTCGAACGCCGGGCGCAGCTTGGCGATACCTTCAACGGTCACGCCCGCCTTCGGATATTCGTCGGTGTCGACGACGATATCGCCTTTGCGCGACTTGATGGTGACCGGCGCGATCTCGTCCTTGAACTTGCCGGCCTTCTGCGCCGCTTCGGCCTTGTTCTGCGAGCCGGTCGCGAACTCATCCTGCTGCTGGCGGGTGATCTGATATTGCCGCGCCACGTTCTCGGCGGTGTTGCCCATGTGATAGCCGTTGAAGGCGTCCCACAGACCGTCCTTGATCATGGTGTCGACCAGTTCGAGGCCGCCCATCTTCACGCCGCCACGCAGATACTGCGCGTGCGGCGCCATGCTCATGGACTCCTGTCCGCCGGCGACGACGACATCGGAATCGCCATTGAGAATGGCCTGGTAGCCGAGCGCCACGGTGCGCAGGCCGGAGCCGCACAATTGATTGACGCCCCAGGCCGGGCTCTCCACCGGGATGCCGGCGGCGATCGAGGCCTGACGGGCCGGATTCTGGCCCTGCGCCGCAGTGAGAATCTGCCCCATGATGACTTCCGAGACGCGGCCCGGCTCGATGCCAGCGCGTTCCAGCGCGGCCTTGATGGCAACCGCGCCGAGGTCGTGCGCCGGCACGGTGGCGAAAGCGCCGTTGAAGCTTCCGACCGGGGTACGGGCGGCACTGACGATGACGACATCGTCTGACATGGACATCTCCTGGGCTTGAGGACGTATGAATTTTCTGATGTTGGGACGGCAACCGCCAGAGCGGCGGGCCTCTCGCCGGCTATCCTGTTAACCTAGTTGGGGCGTGTCAATTGGCCAGATGCAGAAAGTGGCTTCGGCGCTGCATTCAATATTGCGCCGTGCTGCACACCTTGCTGCAACAAAAGCCCGCGGCCACAGGGCGGGTTCGGAGCCTCGCCGCTATCATTTTGTTTGCTCACACCCTTTTCCGGGGTAGCGGGACACAGGCAGCGGACGTGCCGGGTCTTTCGGCAATTAACTTTGCTGCACAAAACGGTAGCCGAACACGGCCGAAAGTGCTTACTTTGTTGCAACGCGCTGTCCGGCCGCGCAATTGCACCACGCGGCGGGTTCCTGTCCTCGGTGAATATGTGTGAGCATATGGCGAAAACAGAACAACCCACGACAATCAAGAAGTACGCTAATCGGCGGCTCTATAATACCGGTACCAGCACTTATGTGACCCTCGAAGACCTGGCCGCGATGGTCAAGAATGGCGAGGATTTTCTGGTGTACGATGCCAAGACGGGCGACGACATCACCCGGTCCGTGCTCGCGCAGATCATTTTCGAACAGGAAAACAAGGCCGGCCAGAACCTGCTGCCGACCACCTTCCTGCGGCAACTGATCCGGTTCTACGGCGACAGCATGCAGATGGTGGTGCCGCGCTATCTGGAACAGTCCATCGATACTCTGACCCGCGAACAGGAGAAGTTCCGGAAGCAGATGACCTCCACTTTCAGCAACGGACCGTTCGCCTCGCTCGAGGAACACGTCCGCCGCAACATGGAGTTGTTCGAGCGCACCTTCTCGATGTTCAAGCCGTTCGTTCCAACCCGCCCCGCCAGCGCTGCTGCGCCCGAGCCCGAGCCGGAGGAAACTCCCGAGCCGGACAACATCGAGGATCTACGCCGTCAGATGAAGGACATGCAGGATCGCCTCGAGCGCATGTCGAAGGACACGAACAAGACCGGCGAGTAACGTCTTCTACAGAAGGAAGACATGATCATCGGGACAAGCCCGGTGATGACGGCGGCAGCGTTGATGCGCGACCTCTCCCCATCCACAACGTCGTCCCTGCGCAGGCAGGGACCCATATCCCAGAGTATGAGTGGTGAAAACCGCACAATGCGGTTTGCATGCTCTACCGCGCGATTCACGCCCCATCCAACATTGACGACACGGCGTATGGGTACCCGCCTGCGTAGGGACGACGCCGGTGATCGTGGAGATGCTGTAGCCAACATGAAATACGGTGAGCGGAGTTCGTGCTCGGGACTCTAGCTGACAGCCGGGCGCGTTGCGCTGTCCGGCAGCCAGGGCCTTGCGGAAGACGCGAGGCCGATCAAACGCCCCTGGATATAGTCGCAACCCCAGCCGGACAATAGCCGCACGGATTCCTCGTCCTGAACCCATTCCGCGACCGTCTTGATATCGAGACGCCGCGCCAGATCGATCAAGGTCTGCACGAAAGCACGGTCGTCGCTCGACCGTGCGATGTTCTGCACGAACGCGCCGTCGATCTTGACGATATCGACCCCCAGTTTACGCAGGTTACGGAACGAGGTGTATCCCGCACCGAAATCGTCGATGGCGATACGGCAGCCGAAGTTCTTCAAGCGCGTGACGAAGCCGCGGACGTCGTCCAGATCCTGAATCGCAACCGTTTCGGTGATCTCGACGATCAACCGCTCCGCCGCGCCGGGATTCGCACGCAGTAGCGAATCGATGCTGGCCCACCAATCCGGATCCATCGTGGTGCCGGGAGAGATATTGAGACTGAGCTGCACATCCGGAGCAATGGCGAGTTCTGCGATCACCAGTTCGAGCACGCGATGATCGACAAGCCTGATCAGGCCGAGTTTCTCGGCAACCGGCACGATATCGGGCGCGAGCAGAACGCGGCCGTCGTTCTGCTTCATGCGGACCAGCGCCTCGTAGAACACCGCATGGTCCCGATCGTTGGTTGCGACGACCGGCTCGAATGCCATCGTGATCCGCCGCTCGTTGAGCGCGGTCACGATCTCGTCGGTCACGCGGATATTGAGACGCCGCTGCGTTTCGCGCTCGACGTTCGGCTGCCAGATCGAGAACGAGCCGAGACGGCGGTTCTTGGTCAGTTCGAAGGCTTCCTGCGCTCGGTTCATGGCCTCGTCAACATTTCGCGCATATCGCGGGACGCTGACGGCGCCGATCGATACGGTGACCGCTACCGGTCCCGACTTGGTCGGCACCACCTCGTCGCGTACGCCGGCAAGGAATCGCTCGGCGACGACATGCATGTCCTCGACGCTGCAATCCTTCAGGATCAGACCGAACTTGTTGCCGGAGAAACGCCCGAGCACATCGCCGCTGCGCAACCGCGCGCGGATGCGCTGGGCGACTTCCCTGATGACTTCATCGGCGACGTCGAATCCGAAGGCGTCGTTGACCCGCGTCAGGTGATCGATGCCGACCACCATGAAGGCGAAAGTGGAGCGGAAGCGCGCAGCGTCCTCGAATGTCTCGGCCAGCGACGCTACCAGATGGCTGCGATTGAGCTCGCCGGTCAACGGGTCGTGCTGCGCCAGCCGGAGAAGCTGCTCTTCGTGCTCGTGCCGTTCGTTGTTGACCCGGACGACCCCCTGAACCCGAGTCGGCCTGCCGTTGGCGTCGGCGAACCAGCGCCCGGATTCCTCGATCCAGATCACCGCGGCTGACGTCTCCGCGCGGACGCCGTATTCGATGCAATACGGCACGCCCTCGCCGAGATCGGTCGCAGTGGAGGCCATCACGGCATCGGTGCGGATCGCGTGCGACGGCTCGATCAGTTGCGAAAAAGCGGCGCCGGTTGCGATCGCGCTTTCGGGAATGTTGCGGAATACCGATTCACCATGGCCGCTCCACGCCATGGCATCGGTCGCCAAATCCCAGACAAACGCCGCCTGATCGAGCGACGCCAGGATGGCCGAGGCACGAAGATCGATCGATTGAGGCACGTTCACGCTGTCGCCGTACGCAAGTCGGCGTGCGACCGTCGTTGAACCATTGCCGGAGTTGTCCTTGGCGACTGCATATCTACCGGTCGGGCACGAGACTGGGTTCAAGATCGCCTCATTCTGGGACGCCGGAGTGATTCCCGTGGAAAAGATAGGGCCTCCTCCGGCAGCAACGCTAGGCGAAGTTATTAAATAAATCGAAAAAGGTTCCCTGCGCTTCGCGGACCAGGAGTCGGCACGGCTCTTGCGAAGCCTGGATCAAGAATGATTCGATGTCCCGAAACGGGACGTAACGCCAGGGATCGGACATCTCATGTTCGTCGCTTCGATTGGCCGGACTGCCCCAACGAGCGGTTACCCATTCGCCTCGCCCGAGCCCGAGCCCGACAAGCCGGAGCCCACAGCAGGGAATACGGCATTGGTGTCAACTACGCCGGCAGCCGAACGTTCCATGATCGTGTATTCGCGACGTCCGGATGCGTCCTTCGTGACGCAATTGATCGCCACGGCCAACCAGATTCCCGAAACGCGGACCTTGCGTCGCGGAAGCACCGCGGATGCGCAAGTTGCCTATCGAGCCGTCGTTGCCCAGGACAACGCCCGGCACGTGCCGTTGCCGGGCACGCAACTATCGCGCAGCATCTAGAATTTGGGACTTTCGCGCGGCGGTGTATCGCCCGACGGCCGTGGTTCGCTCGCAGGTTGCAGTCCCGGCGACGGGACCTGCGGTGAGGGATCGTTGGCCGGCGGCGGAGCGGGCGCAGGCAGCAACACTTCAGGTTCAGGCGGCGGCGTGATTACAACCGGCTCCGGGGGCCGCGGAGTTGGAGCCGGCGCTGGGGTCGGTGCCGGAGGCACATCGACACGCGGTTCGGTTCGCACGGTTTCCTGCGGCTTGATTGTCTCTGCGCGCGGTTCCTGTACCCTGGTTTGCTCCGCCGGCGCGACAACCGGAGCAACGCGACGGGGGCGTCGTGTTCGCAGCGCAATGCCGGAAACGAAATCGACGAAGGCCAATGCCGTCAGCAGGAAGTAGGTCGAGTTGCCGAACTGCGGCAACAGCACGAATTCGGCCGCCGCACCGCCCAACAGGATCAGCGACAGCAGGTGATCCATGAGGTACTTGCCGCCCGGCCGTGCCCCCTTGATGATTTCGAGCATCAACAAGAAGATTCCGCCGGCGAGGAAGATATCGCCGAGGGTGACCGTCCACGACACGCCCGACATCAGGGCCAGCGTGAAGACCGGCGCCGATAGCGACACGCCCGGCATCAGGAAGACGATGATATTGAAGATCGCGAGCGGAATCAGCAGCAGCGGGAAACCGACCATGGACATCGGCGAGGCCCTTTATGCAAACGGGAATCAAGCGTCCCGCGCGAACCTAATACAAGTTCGCGGGAAAAGAATGCAGTAGCCCCGGAGTTGGAGCGAATTCGGGCATGTCATGGCAGCCTTCGAATTCGTCCCGACAGGCGCCGGCCGCGACCCGGCCGGACGCTCGCTGGTCGTACGCGCTTCAACAAGCCGCGATCGGCGGCTCGCCGACGTAAGCGTGGATCAGGATTCTTTCTTGGCCTTCAGGATCTGACGGCCCTTGTACATGCCGGTCTTTAGATCGACGTGATGCGGGCGGCGCAGTTCACCCGAGTCCTTGTCTTCGACATAGGTCGGGGTCTTGAGCGCGTCGGCGGAGCGGCGCATGCCACGCCGCGATGGCGAAGTTTTTCTTCTCGGAACGGCCATAGCGAAAGTCCTTGCAAGGTCTAGTATTGGGCATCGCCTGATCGGGGCGGCCCGGCGCTTCGCGGATGCGAAAAATGCGATTGAGGCCGCGCTTATAGCGGAAGGCGCGTCCCAAAGCTAGGGTCGGCCGCGCGCAAAATCGACCCGAAGCGATCCGGACGGATAGATACCAGCCGACACTACAGATGCAACCTATCTTATTGTTTTCAAATGATTTTACCTGCAGGAACGCCCTATATCGGCCGTTTTTCGGACCAGCAACGCTGCAATTCGGCGGACCGCGCCCGCACCACATAGGTGGCGGCCAGGCGGCGGACGCCCGGGCCGGGCTTGCGGGCGCTGCGGGTATAGGGATTGGGCAGGATCGCCGCCAACAGCGCCGCCTCCCGCGGCGACAGGTCCGCGGCCGACCGCCCGAACGCATATCCGGCGCCGGCATTGGCGCCAAACTGCCCAGACGGCCCCCATTCCGCGATATTCAGGTAGAGTTCCAGTATCCGCTGCTTGGGCAGGATCAGGTCGATCCACATCGCCAACGGGAATTCGAGCGCCTTGCGGACATAGCTGCGGCCCTGCCACAGGAACAGGTTCTTCGCCACCTGCTGGGTGATGGTGGATCCGCCCCGGCTGACGTCCCCGTCCTCGGCGTCCGCCAGCACGTCCTTGACCGCATCCCAATCGATACCGTGGTGGCTGCAGAACTGAGCGTCCTCGGATGCAATCACCGTGCGCGGCAGCGCCGGTGAAATCTGCCTGAAATCGATCCACTGCCGCGATACCGATGCCCCCGTCGCCCAACGCCAAAGCATCAGCGTCGAGACCGGATGGCCGTTGGCATAAAGCGGCGTCAGCACATACGGCAACGCCAGTAACAGCAATAGCAACAGCAGTACGGTGCGGATGACTTTCCGCATCAGGACCGCCGTTCCTCCCCGCAGGCGAGGCTGTGCGGACCTCGCGTGCCTGCCGTTTTCGATGCCGGTATCCCACGGCGCGTGAATGCCCGACCGCGCTCGCATTTCTTGATTTCGGCATCGAAAATGACGTAGGCCGACATCGCGTCCCCCTCGAATTAACTGATAACAAGCATCGGCCCGGCGATCGGAAACAGCGGAATTGACGAAGCGCGAGCCATACTATCAATGTCGCCGCGAGATTATCTGGAGCCCTTCTAAATGACTACCGGAACGTCACCTCAGGATTTTGCCAAGCGGCTGGACAAGACCGCGGAGGACACCGAAGCCCTGCTCGCCAATCTGCTGTCCGACACGCTGCTGCCGGAGGAGATCGCGCGGCCGCGCCGGGTGATGGATGCGATGCGCTATTCCACTCTCGGCGGCGGCAAGCGTCTGCGGCCCTTTCTCGTGGTGGAGAGTTCCGCCGTTTTTGGCGTCCCGCGCGACGCTGCGCTGCTGGCCGGTGCCGCACTGGAATGCATCCACTGCTATTCCCTGATCCACGACGATCTTCCGGCGATGGACAACAGCGAACTGCGCCGCGGCCGGCCGACGCTACACAAGAAATACGATGACGCGACCGCCATCCTCGCTGGCGACGGCCTGCTGACGCTGGCATTCGACATTATCTCCCGCGACGAGATTCATCGCGACCCCACGGTGCGCCTGCTGCTGACCCGCGCGCTGGCACGAGCATCCGGTATCGGCGGCATGGTCGGCGGGCAGATGCTCGATCTCGCCGGCGAAGGCCGCTTCGGCGATCGCGAGCCGGTCGATGTCGCGCGGCTGCAGCAGATGAAGACCGGGGCGCTGCTGCGCTTCGGCTGCATTGCAGGCGCCATCCTCGGTCAGTCGACCCAACAGGAATATCAGGCGCTCGACGATTACGGCCGCGCGCTCGGCGAAGCGTTCCAGATTGCCGACGATCTGCTCGATGTCGAAGGCGACGCGGCGGCGCTGGGCAAGCAGACCGGCCAGGATGCAGCGCTCGGCAAAACCACGTTCGTGACCCAGCTTGGGGTCGACGGCGCCAAGAAGCGCGTCAGCGATCTTCTCGCGAAAGCGGATGCAGCGCTTGCGATCTTCGGCGAGCGCGGCGATGTGCTCCGAGCCGCGGCGCGGTTCGTCGCCGAACGCAAAAGCTGACGGCGACGAATGCGCGGCAATACCGATCAGGATCCGCGCCTCGTTCGCTTCCATAGCCTGCCGCGAGCCGTACGCATCATCTACGGGCGGCCACGCACGTTCGTTTCCTTCGCGTTCGGCATAATCGTGTTCTTCATGCTGCCGGTTTCGCTGCGGATGGTAACGCGGCTGCTGGTCGGCTGGGATAGTTTTACCGCGTGCTACTTGCTGCTCGCCTGTGCGATGATCCTGCGCAACGGCATTTCGAACATCCACCGCAGCGCGGTGATGCAGGATGACGGCCGCTTCCTGATCCTTCTGGTGACGGCGCTGGGCGCATTTGCAAGCATCGCCGCGATCTTTTCAGAACTGGGTTCGGCGCATCGCGGCACCTTCGAACTCGCCTTGGCGACGGTAACGATCGCGCTGTCATGGGCGATGGTTCACGCCACGTTTGCGCTGCATTACGCCCACGAATACTACCGCAGGGCCAAACCCGGCGGATTGGCATTCCCGGGAGCCGACCAGAGCGGCGAAGAGCCCGACTACTGGGATTTCGTCTATTTCTCGTTCGTGATCGGCATGACGGCGCAGGTCTCCGATGTCGGCATCACCAACAAGACCATTCGCCGTACCGCCACGGCACACGGGGTCGTCTCCTTCATCTTCAATACCGCGCTGGTGGCGCTGATGGTCAACATTGCGGCGAGCGCCATCTGACAGACGTGCAGTCTTGGCGGTGGTTGGAGCGGATAAAACCCAATAAGCTTGGACCCGCAGACTGCTCATTCAGGAGGCCGACCTTGACCTACGATCGCTCATCCGTCGAAGCCGTCGTGAACCATTATTTCGATGGCCTGTACGAAGGCAGCGCCGAAAAACTCGGCGCGATTTTCCATCCCACGGCCGACCTGCGCTGGCTGGAAAACGGCGAACTTAAAGTTTTATCGGTACCGGACTGGCTCGATCGCGTCGCCAAGCGCCCCTCCGCCAAGGCCGAAGGCAAGCCGCGCAACGATTTCGTCATGACGATCGACCGCTCCGACGAGAACACGGCCTTCATCAAGGTCAAATGCCAGTTGCCGCCACGCTATTTCACCGATTACCTCGTCGCCATGAAGCTTGCCGACGGCTGGCGCATCGTTTCGAAGTCGTATCGCTACGATCTCGTCGAATAACGACCGCAGAAGATAACGAGACACGACCGAACCGCCGCGCCGATTGCGCCTCGCACGATTTGATCCCTCGATGATTACCTCGTTCCTCACCTTCCTGCTGATCCTGACCGTGCTAGGTGCTTCCGCAACGCTGGCACGACGGCTGACGATCGCGCCTGCCATCGTGTTTCTCGTGGTCGGTATCGCGATTGCGTTTCTGCCGGGATTTCCACGCATAGAGATGAAGCCGGAAGGCGTGCTGCTACTGGTGCTGCCGCCGCTGATCTATTCCGCCGGCGTGTCGATGAGCTGGCGCGAATTCAAGCACAACCTGCGTCCGATCGCGCTGCTCGCCATCGGTTGCGTCATCTTCACCACCGTACTGGTCGCCGCGGCCGCGCATTGGATACTCGGGTTGCCGTGGGGTGTCGGCTTCGTGCTCGGCGCCATCGTTTCGCCGCCGGATGTGGTGGCGCCGCTCGCCATCGCCAAGCGGCTGAAGCTGCCGCATCGCATCCTGGTGATCCTTGAAGGCGAAGGTCTCGCCAACGACGCCACCGCGCTGATCCTCTATCGCTTCGCCGTGCTTGCAGTCAGCACCGGCACATTCTCGCTGCCGAAGGCCGCCGAGACCTTCGTCGCCATCCTGCTCGGCGAGGTGGTGTTCGGAGTTGCCGTCGGCTGGCTTAGCCTGCGGCTGCGGAAATGGGCGCACGATCCGCGGGTCGAGATTTCGCTGTCGCTGTTGACGCCCTATCTCGCGTTCTGGGTGCCGGAGCATTTCGGCGGATCGGGCGTGCTCGCAACGGTAGTCACCGGGCTTTATGTGAGCTGGAACGGGCCGCTGCTGATTTCCTCGGCGACGCGTCTGCAAGGCATCTTCTTCTGGGACTTCGTCATCTGGCTGATCGAAGGCGTGCTGTTCCTGACCATCGGCTTCCAGTTGCGGCTGTTGCTGGAGAAAGCCCACGACTGGCCGATGAGCGAAATCGTGCAGGCCATCGCGATCACCTCCGTCATCGTCATCGTCGCGCGATTCCTTTGGGTTTTCCCCGGCACCTATTTGCAAACGATCCTGGCGCGGAAACGTCACCGGCAGGTGTCGCGACCGCCGTGGCGGGAAATCGTGGTGATCGGTTTCACCGGCATTCGCGGCGTGGTTTCACTGGCGGTCGCGCTGGCATTGCCCCTGACCTTGCCAAGCGGCGAGGAATTTCCCTATCGCGATCTGATCCTGTTCGTGAGTTTCGGCGTCATCTTCGTGACGCTGGTCGGCATCGGACTGACATTGCCGTGGGTGGTGAAAGGACTCGGTCTGTCGCGCAGTGGCCAGCGCGAGGCGATCGAGGAGCGCGAGGCGGAAATCGCCGCACGACGCGAGATTATTACGAAGGCGCGCGGCTCGCTCGACCGAATCATCAAGGAGCGCGACCTGCCCGAGAGTCTCGCGCGTTTCCTCGAGGCACGTCACGAAACGCGCATGCGTGCGCTCCCCGATCCACCCAGTGAGGCCGGCCAGCCGACACCAGCCACCAAGGGCGCGAGCCTCGTGCGCGAGATCATCACCATCGAGCGGGGCCTGCTTCACAAACTGCTGCGCGACGGCAAGATCACCGACGAGACGCGGCGGCGCATCGAGCGCGATCTCGATCTCGAGGAAGCCGCTGTCGACAACCGGGAAAAGAATTCGCCGCTCTAGCGACGCGTGCGAACGCTATTCGCAGGCGTGAAAAGTAAATGGCCGGATCAAGCCCGGCCATCGTGCAATCTGCAGACAATATGGCGCGGAGTTATTCCGCCGCCGTAACCTCCGGGGGCTTCGCGCCGTTGCCGTAGCGCTGGTCGATATAGTCGATCACCAGTGCCTTGAAGTCGGCCGCGATGGTGGCGCCGCGCAAGGTGCGGAATTTCTTGCCGTCGACGAACACGGGCGCGGACGGCGCTTCGCCGGTACCGGGCAACGAAATGCCGATATCGGCATGCTTCGACTCACCGGGGCCGTTGACGATGCAGCCCATCACCGCGACGTTGAGTGCTTCGACGCCGGGATACTGTGTCTTCCACGTCGGCATTTCATCGCGGATGAAGTCCTGGATGCTGCGGGCCAGTTCCTGGAACGTGGTCGAGGTGGTGCGGCCGCAACCGGGGCATGCCGCGACCAGCGGCACGAAGGTACGGAAGCCCATGGTCTGCAGCAGTTCCTGCGCAACCTGCACTTCGCGGGTGCGGTCGCCGCCGGGCTCCGGCGTCAGCGAAATACGGATGGTGTCGCCGATGCCTTGCTGTAACAAAATGCCCAGCGCGGCCGACGACGCCACGATGCCCTTCGAGCCCATGCCGGCTTCGGTGAGGCCGAGATGGATGGCGTAATCGGAACGCGCCGCCAGATCCTGATAGACCGCGATCAGATCTTGCACCGCCGAGACCTTCGCCGACAGGATGATGCGATTTTTCGGCAGCCCGATTTCCTCGGCACGTTCGGCCGACGACAGCGCCGACTGCACCATGGCTTCGCGCATCACCGCACGGGCATCGCGCGGATTGGGGAGCTTTGCGTTCTCCTCCATCAGATGCGTGAGCAATTCCTGATCGAGTGAGCCCCAGTTGGCACCGATGCGAACCGGCTTGCCATATTTGATCGCGAATTCGACGATGTCCGAGAACTGCTTGTCGCGCTTATCCTTGAAGCCGACGTTGCCGGGATTGATGCGGTACTTGTCGAGCGCCTCGGCACAGGCCGGATGATCGGCGAGCAGCTTGTGGCCGATATAGTGGAAGTCCCCGACCAGCGGCACGGTGACGCCGCGCTTACGCAGGCCGTCACGGATGTGAGGAACCGCTGCCGCAGCCTCGTCGCGGTCGACGGTAATGCGCACCAGTTCGGAGCCCGCGCGCGCCAGCGCTGCGACCTGCTCCACGGTGCCCGCAACATCGGCCGTGTCGGTATTGGTCATCGACTGCACAACGATCGGTGCGCCGCCGCCGACGGCGACGTTCCCCACCTTGACCTGCGTGGTGGTGTGTCGGGCGGCGGGCCCGGCGACATCGATTTGTGACGGCTTTTCGAGCTTGTTCATGGGGTCTCAAATATCAGGTTTTTGTTACATTCAGCAATGGATCAGTCGGCCGCGGCACGGGTCGGTTGACCAGATAAAGGCCGGCCGTCACCAGGATTGCCGCCCCGCCAAAGGCCAACGTCAGCGGCTCATGAAGAATGAAATGGCCCGCCGCGACGCCAAATAAAGGGGTCAAAAAGGTGAATGCCGACAATTTGCTCGCCGAATAGGCCTTAATCAGCATGAACCAGAGCAAAAATGTGGCCCCGATCACCCAGGCCGCCTGATAGAGCATCAACCATATTGCCATAGTTCCCGGCCATCGGGTCATAGTTTCGCCGGTCAGCCACGCTCCCAGCCCTATAACCGGGACCGAAATCGCAAGCTGATAGCCCAGCCCCTTCTCGGCCGGCGCGGTCCGCAACGGGCTGACCTTGACGATCAGCGTGGTCGCCGCCCAGAGGCTGCCGGCGCCAATCGACATCAGGTCGCCCAGCAGCACCTTGGTATCGACATCCGGCTGCGGCACACCGATCGCCACCGCAACGCCGGCGAACGACAGCAACAATCCGATCCATTGCATGCCGGACAGACGTTCGCCGAGAAAACGGTAGGAGCCGAAGGCGACGAAGAACGGCGCGGTATAGAGAAACACCACCGCGCGCGAAGCCGTGGTCCATACCAGGCCGCGATACATCAGGATGAATTCGATCCCGAAAAGCACGCCGGCGAACAATCCTGCGCGCAACGTCCCGTCACGCCGGAACAGCGGCGCGCCACGCATCTTCGCGACGAACACGATCACTACCAGCCCGCCGAGGGAGCGCAGCGCCGCCTGCGTCAGCGGCGGAATGTCCGGCAGGACGAGCTTGATCACGACCTGATTGAAACCCCAGGTCAGGCACAGCAATAGAATGAGAGCGATGGCGCGCGTGTCGAGCGGGCGTTCGGGCGAGGCCGGCAGTGGATCGGTCATTTCGTCAGTTCATCCCAGCAAGGACAGCTGCTTCTGATTATCCCGGTTTCTCGCACCGGTTTGAACGCTGGCGGCCGGCTGCCGCATCTACTCCGCCTTATGGCAATGCGCGCATGTGCCGGTGATTTCAACTACGGAAAGCTTGGGCGTGAAACCGGATTGCCGGGCCGCATCGTTGAGGCTCTGCGTCGCCGGGGTGGCGGCAATCTCGCCGACGGACCCGCAGCGATCGCAGATCAGGAACGCCACCATCGATGCGGCATCGTGATCGTGCGCACAGGCAAGGAAAGCGTTGCGGCTCTCGATCCGATGCACGAGTCCGTTCTCGATCAGGAAATCCAGCGCGCGATAAACCGTGATCGGTGCGGGCCGCGCCATATGCGTCGCCAGCGCATCGATCACCTCATAGGCGCCGAGCGGGCGGTGGCTGGAGGACAGCGCCTCCAGAACCTGGCGCCGGATCGGCGTGAATTTCTGTCCCCTGTCCCGGCAAACGCGCTCCGCGTGCGCAATGGCGTCCGTGGTGCAACGGCCGTGATCGTGGTCAGGCGCCGGGAAAATGGGCTTCGCAACAGTCATCTATCGACGTTTACCCTGATTGGCCCGATTGCGCCGCAGTTTTTGGCAGCGGCGGTGACTAGAAAAAGTCACAAGCATGAAATTTTCGCAACGCAACAAAACCTATTGCGTCGCACCATAAAAGCCCCAAATGGATTCGACGATCGACTTTCCTTTCAAGGCGCGGTTCCCGGCAATCGCGCGCAGCGACAGAAAGATACGCAATTGGCAAGTTCCCTCAAATCCTATCTCGACGGTCTCGCCAACTGGAACCTCGCCGGAAAACCCGGAACCAGCGGCACCAAGAAAATCAACCTCGCTTTGCAAGGCGGTGGCGCCCATGGAGCCTTTACGTGGGGTGTGGTCGACCAATTGCTAGCGGACGACCGGCTGGAGATCGTCGGCATGTCGGGCGCTTCCGCAGGTGCCGTAAATGCGGTGATGGTCGCGGACGGACTGGCACGGGGCGGCCGCGCCGAAGCGCGCCAGCGCCTTGCGGATTTCTGGCGCGCCGCCAGCGCCGGGGGCGATTTGCCGCCGATGCAGCGGGCGGTAACCGACCGGTTGTTCTCGCTGATGCCATTCGCGTCGACACCGATGCAGAACTGGCTCGAGGCGATGTCGCACTACTTTTCGCCTTACGAACTCAATCCGCTCAACATCAACCCGCTACAGGAATTGATCGCCCGTTTCGTCGATTTCGACGCGGTGCGCGCCAGCGATCTCGCGCTATTCGTCGCCGCCACCAACGTGCATACCGGCCGCCTGCGGATTTTCCCGCGCGAAACCATCACTGCCGAAGCCGTGATGGCCTCCGCGGCGCTGCCATTCATGTTTCGCGCCGTAGAGATCGATGGCACGCCGTATTGGGACGGCGGCTACATGGGCAACCCTGCGATCTTCCCATTCCTGCAGTCCACCGACTCGGAGGACGTGGTGGTGGTGCAGATCAATCCGGTCTCCCGTGCCACGACGCCACGTACCTCCTCTGAGATCATCAACCGGCTGAACGAGATCACCTTCAATTCGGCGCTAATCTCAGAACTGCGCGCGATGGATTTCGCCAACCAGCTAATCGACAACGGACAGCTACGAGGCGGAACCGGCAAGAACCAGTACCGCAAACTCAACATCCATCGCATTCATCTTGGCGGCCTCGGCACCCGGCTGACGGCATCCAGCAAGATGAAGACCGACTTCGATTTCTTCGAATTGCTTCGCCGTGCCGGGCAGCGCGCGGCGCATCGCTTCCTCGATCAGCATTTCGACGATATCGGCCGGCAAAGCACGCTCGATCTGGCCGCCGAATCCGGCGTGGAATGGGCCTGAATTCGGAGCGAAAACTTTCCGATCTTTTAATCTTATCGCGAGCTATGAGCGCATCGCAGGGCTGCACCCTGTCGAGCGAAATGGCCAAATTCGTAAGCAATGCTTATTATATCGCAAGCTTATGGAGTTGGCATGCCCAGAACCGGATCCCTCGAGGCGGACTTTCTGTTTGCACTGTTTGAGGTGCAACGCCTGCTGCGGCTCTACGCCGACAAGCAGGCGGCACAATACGGCTTGACCCGAACCCAGTGGGCGGTCCTCGCCAAGGTCGACCGTTCGGAAGGCCTCAAGCAAACCGAAGTCGCGGAAATGCTGGAGATGCAGCCGATCACGCTCACGCGGCTGATCGACAAGTTGTGTGACAGCGGCCTGATCGAGCGCCGCAGCGACGTCAACGACCGCCGTGTCAATCGCCTGTATCTCACCAAGGCCGCGCGTCCGCTGATGGCCAAGCTCGCTACGCTGCGCACCGCCATCACCGCAACCGCCTTTACCGGCCTGAACGTGCCCGAGACGCATCGTCTCGTCGAACAACTCGAACTGATCAAAGACAACGTCCGTGACGCGCTGCAATCCGCGAACGGCACCACCAAACCCAAGGAACGTCGTTATGGCTGAACCCGCCCTCAAACTCGCGCCCGAGCAGGAAGCCAAATCGCGGGAACAGTCTCCGGCCACGGAAGCGACGACGCCTGTAACGCCTTCTCGCAGCTTCTGGCAGCGCTACCGCCGACCCCTGTTGCTGATCGTGCTGCCGGCAATCGTGCTGATCGGCGGGGTCGTGTTTTATCTCAACGGCGGTCGCTATGTGACCACCGACGACGCCTATGTCGGCGCGCAGAAAGTCCTGATCACGCCGGAGATTTCCGGCAAGATCGACAAGGTGACGGTGAAGGAAGGCCAGCACGTCAAGGCCGGCGATTTGCTGTTCGAAATCGATCCGACACCGTACCGTCTTGCCGTACAGCAGGCCGAAGCCAAGCTGAACGAGGCCAAGGTCGAGTACAATACGTTGCGGAGCAACCTCGTCATCTTCGCGAAATCGTCTGCGCTGTCGAAAGAAGCCATCACGGTGAAGCAACGCGACGTCGACCGCAAGTCCGCGCTTCTCAAGACCAATTCCGGCTCGCAGCTCGACCTCGACAATTCGCTGAACAGCCTGGTCACCGCACAATCGCTCGACCAGCTGCTCCAGCAGCAGATATCGAACTCGCGCGACAAGCTGCTCGGCAATCCGGATCTTCCGCTCGAGCAATTTCCCGCTTACGCGCAGGCAAAAGCCGCACTGGCCGATGCGCAGCGTAATCTGGCGCATACCGAGTTGCGCGCGCCGATCAACGGCATTGCAACGCAGGTCGACAACATCCAGCTCGGCCGCTTCGTCGCTGCCGGTACGGCGGTGTTCAGCGTCGTCGATCTCGACCATCCGTGGGTCGATGCGAATCCGAAGGAATCCGATTTTACCTATGTGAGCGTCGGCCAGCCGGTCGAACTCAACATCGACTCGTTCCCCGATCATGTGTTCAAGGGCACCGTCGGATCGCTCAGCCCCGGCACCGGCGCGACCTTCGCGATCCTGCCGCCGCAAAACGCGACCGGCAATTTCGTGAAGATCGTTCAGCGCATTCCGGTCCGGATCTATTTCGACAAGAACGATCCCGAGGTCGCCAAGCTGAAGTCGGGCATGAGCGTGTATATCTCGATCGACACCAACCATCGGCGGACCCTCGCCGGCCTGTTCGGCTTCGGCTCAAGCAAGGTGCCGGTGACACAACCCGCAGCGGCGCAACCGGCATCTACGCCAGCCAACGGCAAGCAGAACTAGTCATGACAACGTCCGCCGCACATCCTGTTGCGGTTCCTGGCCTGCGCCGGAACATGGTGACGATCTGCGCCATGACCGCAACCATCATGCAGGCGCTCGACTCTACCATCGCCAACGTGGCGCTGCCGTACATGCAGGGCAGCCTCTCGGCGTCGCAGGACCAGATCAACTGGGTGCTGACCTCCTACATCGTGGCGGCGGCGATCATGACCGCACCGGTCGGCTGGCTCGCCAACCGCTTCGGCCGCAAGCGCATCTTCATCATCTGCTCGGCCGGATTCACCGTCGCCTCGGTGATGTGCGGCCTCGCGCAGGACATCACGCAAATGGTGCTGTTCCGCCTGCTGCAAGGCGTGTTCGGCGCCGCGCTGGTGCCGCTGTCGCAGGCGGTGATGCTCGACACCTACGCGCTGCACGAACGCGCCAAGGCGATGGCGATCTGGGGCATGGGCGTGATGATGGGGCCGATCATGGGTCCCTCGCTCGGCGCCTGGCTGACCGAAACCTATTCGTGGCATTGGGTGTTCTTCGTCAACCTGCCGTTCGGCGTGTTCACCGTGCTGGGCCTGATGGCCTTCATGGACGAAACGCAGGTCAACAAAGACTTGCAATTCGACTGGTTCGGCTTCACCGCACTTGCGGTCGGCATCGGCTCGTTACAGTTGGCGCTCGACCGCGGCGAGCAGCTCGACTGGTTCGAGTCGGCGGAGATCGTTGCCGAATTCGTCATCAGCGCGATCGGCTTCTACTATTTCTTCGCGCATTCACTCACGGCCAAGCGGCCCTTCGTCCAGTTTGCGATTTTCAAGGATCGCAATTTCTCCACCGGATGCATCTTCATGGTGGTGATCGGCCTGGTGCTGTTCTCGACCATGGCTCTGGCCTCACCGCTGTTCCAGAACGCCTTCGGCTTCCCGATCCTGACCGCCGGCCTGCTGCTGGCGACGCGCGGCATGGGCACGTTCGTGGCGATGATGATCGTCAGCCGGCTGATGCGCTACATCGAGGCACGCACGCTGATGGGCATCGGCCTGTCCTTGATCGCCATCACGCTCTACGAGATGACCGGCTGGACCACCGACACGGCGGTCAAAACCATCATCCTCAACAGCGTGGTGCAGGGTTTCGGTCTCGGCCTCGTGTTCGTGCCGCTGAGTACGGTGGCGTTCCTGACGCTGCCCAATCACCTGCGCACCGACGGCACCTCGATGCTGACGCTGTTCCGCAACATCGCCAGCTCGATCGGCATCTCCATCGTCATCGCGAAGCTGACCAGCGGCACCACCAGCACCCACGCGGTGCTGGCCGAGCACGTCAATCCATTCAATAACGCCCTGCAGATGCCGGATGTTTCCAGCATCCTCAACCTCGGCACCGACGCCGGACGTGCGCTGATGGAAGTGATCCTGCTGGCGCAATCGCAGATTATCGCCTTCTCGCTCGACTTCCAGCTGATCGCGATCATCACGGTCTGCGCGATTCCGCTGACCTTCATGCTCAGTTCGTCGAAGTCGGCGATGCGCGGCCCGGGTTCGTCGGACCACGCCGCGGTGATGGAATAACGGGCGCGCCGGTCAGACGTCGAAGAACACCGTCTCGTTGTCGCCTTGCAGGCGAACCTCGAAGCGATACGACCCGTCCGGCTGGCGCTTGGCGATCAGGGTCGAGCGGCGATCTTCCGGTACCAGCGCAAGCACCGGGTCCGCGGCATTCTTCGCGGCTTCGTCGTCGAAATAGATCCGTGTGTAGAGGTGCAGCAGCAGGCCACGCGCATAGACCGCAAGCACGATGTGCGGCGCCTGCGGCTTGCCGTCGGGATCCGGCACGATACCCGGCTTGATCGTCTCGAATGAGAACCTGCCGTCGGCATCGGTACCGCTGCGTCCGAACCCCTTGAACGCGGAATTCGGCAAGGCACGCTTGTCTTGCGGATCGGCGAAACGGCCCTGCGCATCGGCCTGCCAGATTTCCAGCACAGCGTCCCGGACGGTCGCGCCATCGCCGTCGAACACCTGTCCCGCGATGCGGATACGGTCGCCCGAGACGTCAGGGGTCAACAGGTTGTTGGTGAAGGTATCCACCCAGTCGTATTGCCCGTTCGGCGTCAAACCATATGCGTAGAACGGACCGACGGTCTGCGAGGGAGTGAGGCCCGACATTTATTTCGTCTCCATCGGAGTCGCATTGCGGCCCCGCAATACAATGTTGAAACGGTAAGCCAGCGCCCATTCGGGTTGGGTATTCTCGAGATCGAAGCTCGACACCATTCGCATCCGCGCCTTCTCGTCCGGAACGGAGTTGAAGATCGGATCGAATTCGAACAGTGGGTCGCCGGGGAAATACATCTGCGTCACGAGACGCGACAGGAACGAGTGACCGAACACCGAGAAGTGGATGTGCGCCGGCCGCCAGGCATTGTGGTGGTTGCCCCACGGATAGGCGCCCGGCTTGATGGTGACGAACTTGTAGTAGCCGGTGCTGTCCGATACCGCGCGGCCGGCTCCGGTGAAGTTGGGATCGAGCGGCGCCGGATGCTGGTCCCATACGTGGACGTAACGCCCGCAGGCGTTGGCCTGCCACAACTCCACCAGTACGTCGGGAACGCCACGCCCGTCTTCGTCCTGCACGTGGCCGTGGACGATGATGCGTTCGCCGAGCGGCTCGGCGGAATGCTGCGTGGTGAGGTCGTTATCGTTCGGCCGCACGGTGTCGTGGCCGTAAACCGGCCCGGTCAATTCCGACAGCGTGTGACGCATCGGGATCAGCGGTTTCTGAGGCGCCCGCTTGATCGTGCTTTTGTAGCCGGGAGAGAGCCGGTTCGGATGAGCCTTGAGGCCTTCGAGCGGATAGATAAGTGTCATGACGATCTTCTCCCGACCGGGCGACGGACCAGCCCGGCAACGTTTCCGTCAGATCATTATATTATATAATCAATTCGAGAAAGCAGTCCGTACCGCCTCTCGAACCGACGATCAGTTCAGCTTCTCGATCGCCATCGCGACGCCCTGACCGACGCCGACGCACATGGTCGCCAGCGCCAGTTTGCCGCCACGCTTCTCCATGCCGTGCACGGCGGTGAGCGCAAGCCGGGCGCCGCTCATGCCGAGCGGATGGCCGAGCGCAATCGCACCGCCATGCGGATTGACGAAGTCGGCATCGTCCTTGACGCCGAGCTGACGCAGGCAGGCTATCCCCTGCGAGGCGAAAGCTTCGTTGAGCTCGATCAAATCGAAGTCAGAAATTTTCAGTCCCAGCCGCTCCATCAGCTTGCGCGTCGCCGGCACCGGGCCGATGCCCATGATGCGCGGCGCAACGCCCGCCGACGCAATGCCGAGAATCCGGGCGCGCGGCGTCAGACCGTGCTTCTTTACCGCGGCTTCGGAGGCGAGGATCATCGCGGCCGCGCCGTCATTGACGCCGGATGCGTTGCCGGCGGTCACGGTGCCCGGATCACGCACGATCGGCTTCAGCTTGGCGAGGCCTTCGAGCGTGGTTTCGGGGCGCGGATGCTCATCCTTGTCGACGACGGTCGGACCGGCCTTGCCGCCCGGAATCGTGATCGGCGTGATTTCCTCGGCGAAATATCCGGCGGCGATGGCCTTGCCGGCGCGCTCCTGCGAGCGGATCGCGAAGGCATCCTGATCGGCGCGCGAAACCTGAAATTCCTCGGCCACGTTCTCGCCGGTCTCCGGCATCGCATCGACGCCATACTGCTTCTTCAACAGCGGATTGATGAAACGCCAGCCGATGGTGGTGTCAAAGATTTCGGCGGTGCGCGCGAAGGCCGCCGGCGCCTTGCCCATCACGAACGGCGCGCGGGTCATGGATTCGACGCCACCTGCGATAGCGAGATCGACTTCGCCGGCCCGAATGGCGCGGCCCGCGGCGCCGACTGCGTCGAGGCCCGATGCACAGAGACGGTTCAGGGTCTGGCCGGGAACCGAATCCGGCAAACCGGCCAGCAGCAGCGCCATGCGCGCGACGTTGCGATTGTCCTCGCCGGCCTGATTGGCGCAGCCCATGAACACTTCATCGACCGCCGACCAGTCGAGCTTGGAATGACGTTCTTTCAGGGCCTTGATCGGCGCGGCAGCCAGATCGTCGGCGCGCACCTTGGCCAGCGAGCCACCAAAACGGCCGATCGGGGTCCGTACGGCATCGCACACAAAAACGTCGCGCATCTGAATTTCCTCCCTGCCGCCATCCACGCTGGATCGCCGGATCGATTGATATGTCGGGGGTTTTAAGAACCTATCCAAAGCAGGTCAATTGATGGCGGCGCGGCGAGCGGCGATTTCCTGCGGTGGCCGATATGCAGGTGTGGCAGTCCTCGCGACAATCCAGTCGCTGGCATGGGGAAAACGGGCAGGAATCCGGGGCGTGCGTGATGCATCACGCGAAATTTTGCTAGGGTGCGGCGCTCATGACCATTCAACCCGCCATGTCCCTATCGTCAGATACCGCACCGGCCGAACCGGCGGCGCGGCTGACGCCGATGATGGAACAGTACCTCGAGATCAAGGCAGCCAATCCTGGCCTGCTGCTATTCTATCGCATGGGCGATTTCTACGAGATGTTCTTCGAGGACGCCGAAACCGCTTCGCGTGCGCTCGGCATCGTGCTCACCAAGCGCGGCAAGCATCAGGGTGACGATATCCCGATGTGTGGCGTGCCGGTAGAACGCGCCGACGACTATCTGCACCGGCTGATCGCCCTCGGCCATCGCGTCGCAGTGTGCGAGCAGATGGAAGACCCCGCCGCCGCCCGCAAGCGCGGCAACAAGAGCGTGGTCCGGCGCGACGTCGTTCGGCTGGTGACGCCCGGCACGCTGACCGAAGACAATCTGCTCGACGCCCGCGCCAACAATTACCTGCTGGCGATTGCACGCGCCCGCGCTTCCTCCGGCGACGACCGCATCGGTCTGGCGTGGATCGATATCTCGACCGCGGAATTCATGGTCACCGAAGTGAGCCTCGGCGAACTCGGCGCGACGCTGGCGCGGATCAACCCGAACGAAGCCATCGTCACCGACGCACTGTATAGCGACGCGACGCTCGGGCCCTTGCTGCGCGAACTGTCCGCAGTGACGCCGCTGACGCGCGACGTCTTCGACGCCGCGACCGCCGAGCGGCGGCTGTGCGATTACTTTGCTGTCGCGACCATGGACGGCCTGAGCGCGATGTCGCGGCTGGAGGCCACCGCTGCGGCCGCCGCCGTCACCTATATCGATCGCACGCAGGTCGGCAAACGCGTGCCGCTGTCGCCGCCGTCGCGCGAAGCCTCCGGCGCGACCATGGCGATCGATCCGGCCACCCGCGCCAATCTCGAACTGACGCGTACGCTCGCGGGCGAACGCCGCGGGTCGCTGCTCGATGCGATCGACAGCACAGTCACTGCCGCCGGATCGCGGCTGCTGGCGCAGCGCCTCGCAGCACCCCTCACCGACACCGCGGCGATCGCGCGGCGCCTCGACACCGTTGCCACTTTCGTCGAGGACTCCGCTGCACGCGACGACATTCGCGAGACCTTGCGCACCGCACCGGACATGTCGCGCGCGCTCGCGCGTCTGTCGGTCGGGCGCGGCGGCCCGCGCGACCTCGCCGCGCTTCGCGACGGCATCCTTGCCGCCGACCTCACGCTGCAACGCCTCGAACGGCTCGACGACCTGCCGCGCGACCTTGCAGCTATTATGGAAGCGCTGCGGAAACCGGCACGTGACCTCGCACGCGAATATGAACGTGCGCTGGCCGAGCAACTTCCATTGATGAAACGCGACGGCGGATTCGTACGTGAAGGCTATGAGCCTGCGCTGGACGAAACCCGCAAGCTGCGCGACGATTCACGCCGCGTGGTTGCAGAGATGCAGGCACGCTATGCCGACGAGACCGGCGTCAAGGCGCTGAAGATCCGCCATAACAATGTGCTCGGCTATTTTGTCGAAGTGACCGCGCAGCACGGCGACAAGCTGATGACGGCGCCGCTGAATGCGACCTTCATTCATCGGCAAACTCTTGCCGGCCAGGTGCGCTTCACTACCTCGGAACTCGGCGAGATCGAAGCCAGAATCGCCAATGCCGGCGATCGCGCGCTCGGCCTCGAACTCGAAATCTTCGAGCGCCTCTGCGCGATGGCGATCGAGGCCAGCGACGACTTGCGCACGGCCGCACACGCGTTCGCCGCGCTCGATGTGGCAACCTCGCTGGCCAAACTCGCGGTCGACGACAATTACGTGCGGCCAGAGGTCGACGGATCGCTCGGCTTCGCCATCGAAGGCGGACGACATCCAGTGGTCGAGCAGGCGCTCAAGCGCGACGGCCAACCGTTCATCGCCAATGCCTGCGATCTGTCGCCGGGACCGGGACAAAATTCCGGACAGATCTGGTTGATCACCGGCCCCAACATGGCCGGCAAATCCACCTTCCTGCGGCAGAACGCACTGATCGCGCTGCTGGCGCAGATCGGCAGCTTCGTGCCCGCGTCGCGCGCCCGCATCGGCATCGTCGATCGGCTGTTCTCGCGCGTCGGCGCCGCGGACGATCTGGCGCGCGGACGATCCACCTTCATGGTGGAGATGGTGGAAACCGCCGTCATCCTCAATCAGGCCAGCGAGCGTGCGCTGGTGATTCTCGATGAGATCGGCCGCGGCACCGCGACCTTCGACGGCCTGTCGATCGCATGGGCCGCCATCGAGCATCTGCACGAAGCCAACCGATGCCGTGCGCTATTCGCGACGCATTATCACGAACTGACCGCCCTGTCGGCGAAGCTACCACGGCTGTTCAACGCCACCGTCCGGGTCAAGGAATGGCACGGCGACGTCGTGTTCCTCCACGAGGTCCTGCCCGGTTCGGCCGACCGCTCCTACGGTATTCAGGTGGCGAAACTTGCCGGCCTTCCCGCGCCGGTGATCGCGCGCGCCAAATCGGTATTGGCCAAGCTCGAAGCGCAGGATCGTGGCGCAACGACGCGGGCGCTCGCCGACGATCTGCCGCTGTTCGCGGTGCCGTCGCGGGCGGCGGCAGAGCCGCAACCGCCAAGCGAAGCCGAGCAACTCGTCGCGTCGCTCAAGGCCATCCATCCCGATGACATGTCGCCCCGGGAAGCGCTGGAAGCGCTCTATGCGTTGAAGGCCAAATTGCCGAAGGACTGATCCGGAGCCGCTGCCGGATACCTTCCGCCCCATGCCTTGTAAGCGTCATGTGGCACCGTTATGTTTCTGCCGGGGCGGGCCTACGGCACGATACTCACAGGAGACGGATTCATGGGTTTGCTCGACGTTCTCAACGGTATGCAGAATGGGCCCCGCGGCCCTAGCGACCCCGAAGCCAAAGGCGGCGGCATGTCGCCGATGACCATGGCGATCCTGGCCCTGCTCGCCTACAAGGCGGTCAAGCACATTACCGGCGGTCAATCGAGTGCGAGCCCCGCTGGCGATGCGCCGGCGACGCCCGCGCCCGCACCTGGCGGTACGATCAATGCGAGCCTGCCCGGTGGCGGCGGTCTCGGCGATCTTCTCAAGGGCGGACTTGGCGGTCTGTTGGCGGGAGGCGCCGCGGGCAGCGTTCTCAGCGGCGGCCTCGGTGATCTGCTCAAGCAATTCCAGCAGAACGGCCATAGCGAGACGGCCAATTCCTGGGTCAGCCCCGGTCCCAACAAGCAGATTTCGCCCAACGATCTGGCAGGCGCGCTCGGCGCAGATCAGATCAATGCGCTGACATCGCAAACCGGCCTGTCGCGCGACGAACTACTTTCGGGTCTCGCGCAGCATTTGCCGGAAGTCATCAATCACCTGACGCCCGACGGTCGCCTGCCGACCGAGAGCGAGATTGCAGGTCGACTGTAGCCGCGACTAAAATGCATGCGAGCCGGTGAACCATCGGCTCGCACCTGCCTGCTTCGTTGGAAAGGACAGCACGTCATGAGCGGCCTCCTCTGGATCATTATCGTCGGCTTTGTCGCAGGGATCATCGCGCGGCTGATTTCTCCGGGACCCAACAATCCGAGCGGGTTCATCCTGACGACGGTGCTGGGTATCGTCGGTGCGTTTCTGGCGACCCTGATCGGCCAGGCGGTCGGCCATTACGGACCCAATCAGGGCGCAGGATTCGTCACTGCAACCATCGGTGCGCTGGTGGTGCTGTTTATCTGGAATCGACTGGTGGCACGCCGGGTCATTTCAGACCCGGGTTCCAAATAGCCGACCGATCATTTGCGGCGGGCCGTTTCGACGATTTGAAGCAGCGGCCCGTCAGGTCACCAGGTGAAGGCCGGCGTCGATCCGCATGATCTCGCCGGTCATGTTGCGGGACTGCGGTCCCGCCAGAAAACACACCAGAGCCGCAATATCGTCGGCGGTCGATGCCAGGTTGAGCGGCACCTTGGCCTTGACCATGTCGCGCACCTGCTTGGCGCCCTCGACGCCGCGGCCTTTCTCGAACCACGGCGTGTCGATGTAGCCCGGGCAGACCGCGTTGACGCGGATCAGCGGCGCCAGGGCCCGTGCCAGCGACAGCGTGATCGAATTCAGCGCGCCCTTGCTCGCCGCATAGGCCACCGATGAACCGATCCCGCTGATTCCGGCCACCGACGAGATGTTGACGACCGACGACGCCTGCCCGGAAGCACGCGCACCGGCTTCCAGCAGCGAACGTGCGGCACGCACCATCTGAAATGGTCCGATGGTGTTGACCGAATAGATCCGCTGGAAATCCTCCGCCGACAATCCGTCGAGATTGCTGTGCACCATATGCTTGGTGGTGCCGGCATTGTTGATCAGCGCATCGAGGCGCCCCCATGGCGCGGCCGCCGCAACGATGCGCTTGCAATCTTCATCCTTGGACACGTCGCCCTGAGCGACAACCACTTCGCCACCCGCCGTCCGGCAAAGATCGGCCGTCTGCTCGGCTTCCTTTTTGCTCGACGCGTAATTGATGACGATGCGCGCGCCTTCCTTGGCCAGAATGGCCGCGGTCGCAGCACCAAGCCCGGATGCCGATCCGGTTACGATCACGCACAAGCCGTTCTTCGACATCCTCAATTCCCCTCAATGCCAAGTGATATTAGTCTTGATGTTCGGTCTGATATTCGTCGCTGGAGATCGGATTACCATATCGTTCCGCGGGTGACAGGCAAATACGACACGCTGCAAATGTCATGTCGTGGGATATGCAGCGACGACACCTGAAGAAGTCCGTTCAACGGAATAATGTCCATGGCTCATGAGGGACCGTGCATGATGTGCCTGCAGGCGGCTCTGCAGACACAATGCTTGTCATGACCGGGCCTTTTCACCATCATGGCCTCAACGAATTGAACAGCTTACCCGGCGCATGCACTTCCCTTTGCGTAGGCCAGGATGGCTGGGAAGACGAGGAGCGCCGTGACTGAGAGTGATAACATCGTTGCCGAAACTGCCGAGCGTATCTTTACCGATCTCGCCGACGCGCAAACGATCAACAACAGCAAGGACGCAAGCTGGAAAGCGCCGCTCTGGAGCGCACTGACCGAGGCCGGCTTGCCGCTGTCGTGGGTGCCGGAAGATTGCGATGGCTCGGGTGCCAGCATTGCGGATGGTTTCAGCGTCCTGAACTCGGCAGGTCGCTTCGGCATTGCAGTGCCGCTGGCTGAGACCATGCTGGCGGGCTGGCTGCTCGCACAAGCCAAGATCGCATCGCCGCCGGATGCCATGACGGTTGCGCCGGCAAGTCCGCGGGATCGCATCACCCTGAATGCCGACGACACCTTGTCGGGCCGCGCACGCGGCGTTCCGTTTGCCAGGGATGTCAAACATATCGCCGTGCTGGCGACAGGCGCCGAAGGTTCGTCCATCGCGCTGGTGGACGCAGCGCAATGCAAGATCGCCGCCGGGCTCAATCTCGCCGGCGACGCCAGCGACACGGTGAACTTCGACAAGGTGAAGCCGATCGCTGTCAAACCTGCGCAAAAGGGATTCGACCAGACCTCGCTGATGCTGATGGGCGGCGTGGCGCGCAGCCTGCAGATCGCCGGCAGCCTCGAGACCATGCTCGACGTCAGCGTTCGCTATTCCAACGAGCGCGTCGCCTTCGAGAAGAAGATCTCGAAGTTCCAGGCGGTCCAGCACAACCTCGCGAAGCTGGCCGGCGAAGCGGCGGCGGCTCTGGCGGCAGCGAGTTCTGCCGCGGATGCCGTGGCCAACAGCACCGCGTTCGATGAATCCATTTTCCTCGAAGCGGCCGCGGCCAAAATCCGCTGCGCGGAAGCTGCGGAAAAGGGTGCAGCCATCGCGCATCAGGTTCATGGCGCGATCGGCTTCACCAAGGAGCACATCCTGCATCGCTACACCATGCGGGCGCTGGCGTGGCGCGAGGACTTCGGCAACGAAAGCCATTGGGCCGTCGAACTGGGCAAGCTTGTCGCCGCCCGCGGCGCCGATGAATTGTGGCCGCTCGTAGCATCGCGCTGACGCTTCAACTGAACTGACCTGCTCTATCGGGACGCATTGATATGACCGCCGCTCTCCGCTTTGATCCGATCCGCCTGCCTCCCGAGTGCGAGGAACTGCGCAAGGAAGTCCGCGCGTTTCTCGCCGACGAGATCGCCGCCGGCACCTTCGATCCGCACAAGCCGCAACGCGAGGACAGCGATGCGCCGGAATTCAGCCGCCGCGTCGGCGAGCGCGGCTGGCTCGGCATGACGTGGCCGAAGAAATACGGCGGCCACGAACGCAGTTTCCTCGAACGCTACGTGGTGACCGAGGAGATGCGCGTCGCCAACGCGCCGACGCGGCGCTTCTTCGTCGCCGACCGGCAAAGCGGTCCGGTGCTGCTGAAATACGCGCCCGAGCACATCAAGATGGATATCCTGCCGCGCATCTGCCGCGGCGAAGTCTGCTTCGCCATCGGCATGAGCGAGCCGAATTCAGGCTCCGATCTGTTCGCGGCCAAGACCAAGGCAACCAAGACCGACGGTGGCTGGCTGATCAACGGCAGCAAGATCTGGACGACCTCGGCGCACATCGCCGACTACATGATCGCTATCTTCCGCACCTCACCGCCAACCAAGGAAAACCGCCGCCACGGCCTGACGCAATTCCTCGTCGACATGAAAACGCCGGGCATCACCGTCAATCCGATCGCACAGATCACCGGACAGTATGAGTTCAACGAAGTGGTGTTTCAGGACGCCTTCGTTCCCGACGATCACGTGCTCGGCGAGATCGACGGCGCCTGGAAACAGGCGACCAGCGAACTGGCCTACGAGCGCAGCGGACCGGAACGTTTCCTCGAAACCTACTATGTGCTGACCGAACTGGTGCGTGCGACCGGGCCCAATCCGGATACGCGCAGCGCCGAAGGCATCGGCCGCCTCGTGGCGCAGCTTCACACCATGCGGCGCATGTCGGTATCGGTCGCAGGCATGCTCCAGGCCGGCAAGGAGCCGGTGGTCGAGGCATCCATCGTCAAGGACATCGGCACCATCTGGGAGCAGCAATTGCCGCATCGGGTGCGGGAACTCGCCGCCTTCGTGGATGTCGATCCGCTGAATCATCCGACGCTCGACGAACAACTGGCCTTCGCTACCAAGCTCGCTCCGAAGCTGACCATCCAGGGCGGCACCACGGAAGTGCTGCGCGGCATCATCGCACGCGGACTTGGTTTGCGCTGAACGCGCAAGCCGGATCGCGCTTATTCACATCATCAGGATTCATCATGAGCAAATTCACGGATATCGGCGTCGAGACAACCGGCCACGTCACCACCATCGAAATCCAGCGGCCGCCGTTCAATTTCTTCGACATCACGCTGATCAACCAGATCGCGGATGCGCTGACCGATGCCGACAACAATCCGGAAATCCGCGCTGTCGTTCTCGCCGCGCAAGGCAAGTCGTTCTGCGCCGGCGCAAATTTCAACGATCCGAACCGGAAGGAAACCGAGGAGAAGAAAAGCGGCGACCCTGCCGACAGCCTTGGACAGATCAGCCATCTTTATCTTCAGGCCGTGCGCATCTTCCGCGCCAAGAAGCCGATCGTCGCCGCGGTTCAAGGCGCCGCAATCGGCGGCGGGCTGGGACTTGCGGTGTCGGCGGACTTCCGGGTCACTTGCCCGGAGGCGCGCTTCGCCGCCAATTTCACCAAGCTCGGCTTCCACCCCGGCTTCGGGCTGACGGTCACGCTCCCCGAACTGATCGGCAAGAACAATGCCGAGCTGATGTTCTACACCAGCCGCCGCGTCACCGGCGAAGATGCCTTCAAGATGGGCCTCGCCAACGTGCTGGTGCCGCAGGATCAGGTGCGCGCCGCCGCGTTGAAGCTCGCCAACGAGATCGCGGAATGCTCGCCACTTGGATTGCTTTCGACGCGCGCGACGATGCGCGCCGGACTGGCCGATCGCGTGCTCGCCGCCACCAATCATGAACTCGCCGAGCAGACCCGCCTGCGCGCCACCGAAGACTTCAAGGAAGGCGTGAAGGCCACGGAAGAACGGCGCGTCGCCAACTTCAAGGCGCGCTAGTTTAGGTCGATACACCGGCGTCATCGTGACGCGTGAGCGACAAATGTCGCGGGCCTCGAAGGATCGCCGTCGCCCTTCGAGGCCTTCGCTTTGCTACGGCACCTCAGGGTGACGGCCCTTGAACCGATGGTCCGGCGTCAGTTTTACGCCGAACCTTTTCGGGATGCAGGCACTACCAGCGCGTCGACCACAGTGACGCCCTCGCCTTGCGGGTGAACGAGCACCGGATTGATCTCGATATCGGAGACCTCGCCGCTTAACCGAGCCGCGAGTTGCGAAATCTGCGCGACGAGTTTCGCCAACGCGGGCACATCCGTCAGCGGCGCGCCGCGGAAGCCATTGAGCAGCGGCCACGCTTTCAATTCCTGCAACATCGACGAAGCCTCGGCCTCGCCGACCGGAACCGGGCGATAGACCACATCCTTGAACAGCTCCGTCGTGACGCCGCCGAGGCCGACCATGATGACGGGCCCGAACGTTGCGTCCTGCACGGTGCCGACGATCATCTCGACGCCCTTTTTCGCCATCGGGCCGACCAGCACGCCTTGAATTGCTGCATCCGGCCGATGCTGCCGCGCATTCGCAAGCAACCGGTCGTAGGCCGCCGACGCCTCTGTCTCGCTCGCGATATTGACGCGAACGCCGCCGACCTCGCTCTTGTGCGGAATGTCCCGCGACTGGATTTTCATCACCAGCGGGAATCCTGCGCGCTTGATCGCGTCGCCTAACGCACCGCGCTCGGTGACCAGTATTTCTTCCGGCGTCGGAACGCCGGCATCGCGCAGCAATTGCTTGCTGTCGTATTCCGACAAGGCCGCAGACCCGATACGTGCTGGCAGAGCACCATTCAGCGAGGCCACAGCCGCCGGCGCCGCCAGTTTGAACTTCGCGCGCTGTATTAATTGATAGATGGCGACGGCGACATGCGTCAGCCCCGAGAGGACCACTGCGCCTGCCTCGGCAAGCCCCGTGCGCGCATATTGCGACGGCAACGTATAGGAATAGAACACGATCGGCTTGCGCAGCGTATCGATCACCGGCTTCAGTTCGGGCACCTTGAACGGCATCCGCGTTTCGCTCGACAGTGAAATCACCACGAGGATCGAGTCGACTTCGTCCGACTCGTTCAGCAGGTCGATGGTCTTCTGCAGCCCGCCGCTGTGGACCGCTTGCGCAGTGATATCGATGGGGTTGCGCGGCGACCCGTAGGAAGGAATCAAGCCGCGGATCGTCGTTTGCACGGAATCTGATAGCTCAGGCACCTGCAGCCCCTGCGCCGAGACCGCATCCGCGCCCCAGATGCCGGCGCCGCCGGATACGGTGACGACCGCAACGCGATCGCCCTTCGGCATTGGCGACGTGGTGAGAACCGCGGCAATGGCGACGGCTTCATCGAGATCGTTGGAAATGATGAAACCGTACTTCGCGAATACCGCGTCATAGGCAGCGGTCCATCCGGCCATGCTGGCAGTATGCGACGCTGCCGCGCGCCCTCCGGCGCTCGACCGGCCAACTTTGGTGACGATAACCGGCTTTCCGGTTTCCGCTGCGCGCTTCGCCGCCGCAAGAAATTTCTCGGTATCGCGAATGCCTTCGAGGAACAGCAGGATGACGTCGGTCGACGGGTCCTGCACCATGTAATCGAAGAACTCACCTGCGCCGAGATCGGACTCGTTGCCGGTGCTGATGACGTAGCTGAGCGCGATGCCCAGCGCCCTGGCGCGATTGTAGATGGCGAAGCCGATGCCGCCGCTCTGCGCAACGATCCCGATGCGCCGTCGGGTCGCGATCAGGCGTGGCGCATCCGGTTTCACATCGACGGTCGGACTGAAGGTCGCCGCAACCCGCTTCGCCTCGTTATAAAAACCCTCGGCATTCGGACCGGAAATGCGCATGCCGGTCTTCCTGGCGAGTGCGGCAATCGCATCCTGCATGCCGGCGCTGTCGCCGCCCTCCTCCGCGAACCCAGACGAGATGATGATGCAATGCTTGACGCCAACGGACGCGCATTCCTGCAGCGCGCCCAGCACGGCCCGTGCCGGGATGATGACGATCGCCAGATCGATCGGCCGTCCGATGGCGGCAATCGAGGCGTAGCATTTCAGGCCTTCGATGTCGGGATAGTTCGGATTGACCGGAAATATCTCGCCGTCGAACTGGTTCTTGCGCAGGAACGCCAGCAACAGCCCCGGAATCTTTACCGGGTCGCGTGACGCGCCAATGATCGCGATGCTGGATGGGGAGAAGAAAGTATCAAGCGGATGCTTTTGAGCGCCGGTGTTTGCACCAGACATTGGTGGTTTTCCCTGAGCCTTAAGACGTTGCCTCGATCGCAACAGCGCTCACGTTACGAGATGGAAATCGACACCACCCAGCGCGAACGAATTGCCGTTAATGGCATAGCCTTTCGCTTTCGCCGCTTCGAGTACTGTCGCGACATTGCTGACCTGCAAGGTCAGCCCGCTCATCGCGTCGCTGGCGCCCTCAATAAAGCGAAAGCGGCAATTGACCAGCACGATCTCTGAAGCTCCATCGCTCCCCCGGCTTGCCGGAATGCCGATGATGCGGCCCCAATGCTCCGCAAGGCCATGCGGGTCGGGACTCTCCATCTCGACTCCCACCAGCGCCTTCGTCACGTCCGTCCGGATCGATTTCTGCCAGTCGGGCCCGGCGGGCGGATATGGTCCGTGGATGTCGTCGCTGCCCTGCGTGTGGTTGAACTCGATGAACGCGGCCCGGCAATCCCGCGGATGTAACTGGACGCCATGATACGGCGCGTGGTCGATCACATTGGCTGTGCGAATGCCGATCCCAGCGGCATTGCGGCCGCGCTCGTCCGGATCGTCGCAAGCGAAGATCGCCATGTACCCGCCGCGACCGTTCATCTTGTCAAGGAAGCGGCCTGCGGCGGTCCCGTCCTGGGTTGGCGCGACCACTTCGAGCAGGGTGGTATCGACCGGCAGCAGTGCGTTCTCCAGGCCATACTTGGCGACGTTGCCATCGCGGTAGCAGACGCGAAGACCCATGATCGCGGCGATATCGTCGACCACGGGTTGAAGCTCGCGCGCCACAAGACAGATCTGCCGCAGCCTGATGTATCCCGCCACCTCAATGCCCCTTGAACGTGGGCTTGCGCTTCTCGACGAAGGCCGCCGCGGCTTCCTTGTGATCGGCGGTATCGCTACAGCGCGAGTGATGCAGCGCCTCGGCGTCGAAGCAGGCTTCGAGCGACAGCGACTCCGCATTGTTGATGTTCTTCTTGATGTAGCCGAGCGTCACCGTCGGTCCCTGCGCCAGCGACATCGCAAGTTCTTCGGCCGCCGCATCGATCTCCGCATCCGGCACCACGCGCGTCACGATGCCCAGCGCCAGCGCCTCCTGCGCCGAGAGCACCGGAGACGTCAGGTAAAGCTCGCGCGCCCGGGCACTCCCGACCATCTGGGTCAGGAAGTAGGTGCCACCGTAGTCGCCGGAATAGCCCACCTTGGCGAAAGCTGTGGTGATCTTGACCGAAGCGCTCGCCACCCGCAGATCGCACGACAAGGCCATCGACAGTCCGGCACCTGCGGCAGCGCCATCGAGCTGCGCCACGACCGGCTTCGACATCTGATGCAGGATGCGCGACACCTCCATGCCCCGGCGCAATGTCACGACTTTCGCTTCAAGCGGCGGCGGCTCTTTCACCGCGGCCATCGCCTTGACGTCGCCGCCGACGCAGAATGTGCCGCCTGCGCCCTTGAGCAGAACGGCTCGCACGTCGTCGTCATCGGCAGCGCGGCGCGCGGCCTCGACCAGGCCAGCCACCATTTCCGGGTTGAGCGCGTTGCGCCGGTCGGGCCGGTTCATCGTGATGGTCAACAGGCCGCGATCCAGTTTTTGCAACACCATATCGTTCATCAAGTTTTCCTTTTTGGGTTTGATCGCGACCGACTGCACCGCTGCATGATCGAGCCGCGGCGACGAGTGGCCTTTCGTTATTTCTTTACAAGCGGGCAACGGGATTCCGACAGCGGTTGAAATGCCTGATCGCCCGGAATGGTCGCGATCAGCTTGTAGTCGTCCCAACGGCCTTTCGATTCCGACGGCGACTTGACCTCGAACAGATACATATCGTGGACCATGCGGCCATCTTCGCGGATCCTGCCGTTCTTGGCGAACATGTCGTTGATCGGCGTCGCCTTCATGATCTTCATCACCGCGGCGGAATCGGTGGTGCCGGCCTGCTTGACGGCTTTCAGGTAGTGAAGGACCGACGAATAGACGCCGGCTTGCGAGGAGGTCGGAGCACGCTTGACGCGCTCCATGAAGCGCTTGGAGAATGCGCGCGTTTCATCGTTCATGTCCCAATAGAACGCTTCGGCAAGCAGCAGGCCTTGCGCCGTCTGCAGTCCGACGCTGTCGATGTCGGTGATATAGGCCAATAGCGGTGCGAGCTTTTGCCCGCTCTTCGTCAAGCCGAATTCGGCAGCCTGCTTGATCGCATTGATGGTATCGCCGCCCGCGTTCGCCAGGCCAATGACCTTGGCCTTCGAGGCTTGCGCCTGCAGCAGGAAGGATGAGAAATCCGACGTGTTGATCGGATGACGAACGCTTCCCAGGACCTTGCCACCGGCTTTGGTAATGACATTGGTCGTATCCTTTTCGAGATCATGCCCGAATGCATAATCGGCCGTCAGGAAGAACCAGCTGTCCAGTCCCTCTTTGACCGTCGCGAGACCGGCAACATTAGCCAGCGCGTAAGTATCGTAGACGTAGTGGACACTGTACGGCGTGCAGGCTTCGTTGGTGAGGCGGATCGAACCGGGGCCGCTGAACATGATGATCTTGTTGCGCGTCTTGGCGACTTCAAGCGCGGCAAGCGCAGTCGCGGAGGCGGCGACGTCGACGATGGCTTCGACACCCTGGTTGTCGAACATATCGCGGGCGATATTGGCGGCGACGTCGGCCTTGTTGAGATGATCGGCCGCGATGATCTCGATCTTCCGGCCTAGCACTTCGCCGCCGAAATCTTCCGCTGCCATTTTCGCTGCGGTTTCGCTGCCGGGTCCGGTGATGTCGGCATACAGTCCCGACATATCGAGAATGGCGCCAAGCTTGAGCGGAGGCTTTGTCTGTGCCGTTGCGACCGTCGCCGTGATCGCCAAAATGGATGCAACGATGCCCGACAAAACTGCTTTCACGTCAGCCTCCCTCCCGTTGCCGCATCGTTGCGCGACTTCTGATCGATGTCGCGGCGATCATGCCGCAACGACGAGGACGCGGCAAGTTGCTGACGGCACGCAGATGCGAGGCCGCGCGATTTGGTGTTGTGAAGATTTCCACTTAGCGGAATGATGCGACGGATGGGCGCGGCAATTTCTTCCAACGCTGAGGGATGCAAAGCGGCGAGATGAAATCGATGATCGTGTCGCGTTGGTGGACTGCGCGAGCCGTTTCGGCGCTTGCAATTTTGATATCGCTCGCATCTGCGGATACTGTCATCGCCGGCGGCTGCAACTTCGAGCCGCTGGGTGAAAGCCGTGTCGACAGCATCGTCGACGGCCGGACGATCAGACTCGTTGACGGACGCGAAATTCGTCTCACCGGAATCGAGACGGTCGCGGCAGGCACAACACAGAACATCACGACGTCCGCGCTGGCACAGATGGTTACCGGCCACACCGTGACGCTGCACGGCGACAGTGAAACGCCTGATCGCTATGGCCGACAGCACGCCTTCGCCACCGTTGAGGGCGCCACGACCACGGTTCAGGCCGCACTGCTGGACCAGGGCGCGGCCGTGGCCTCGGGAACTGTGGTGGATCCCGCTTGCGCGGCGGAACTTCGCGAGGCCGAGACCTCCGCCCGGATCGCCCGTCGAGGTATCTGGGCCGGGCCGAATGTCATAAAAAACGCAGAAAGTCCGGGCGATATTTTGGCCAGGATTGGGCGGTTCACTTTGGTGGAGGGAAAAGTCCGGTCCGTGCGACAGGCTGGCGCAACGATTTATATCAATTTCGGCCCGCGCTGGACACGCGACTTCGCTGTGACTATTCCAAAGCAAACGGCGCCATTGTTCACTGGCACCCCGCTTAAGTCACTCGAAAACAAGCGGATTCGCGTACGGGGCTGGATTGAACGACGTGGGGGACCGAGGATCGAGGCGTCTCGGCCGGGGCAGATCGAAATCGTGGGCGACTAGCGGATAGCGTTTGCAACTGAGTATTTCGTTTGCCTGGCAATCGAGTTTGCGCTGATTGCCGTGGCCGAACTGCGATAGAGTGCAGGCGAGGTATCGACTTGAGGGCCGGGGTTGCGAGACAATCCGATTCGCTGTGCGAAATGCGTTAGACGGAGAGCCCACGTAGCAAGGTCCGGGGCGGACTTTGCGGACCGCGCGCGGGCCAGGGACAAATGACGACGGTGACGGGAAGCATAGAACGGTGCAACGCCAAGACGAAACGCCGCCATCTGGCAGCGCTCGCCGGGTTGTGCGCGGCGCTCATGCTGTCCGGCTGCGGCGACATGGCCCGATTTCAGACCGCCGCCGCCCCGGCTGCGGCGCCCGCAAAACCCACGCGAACCGCATCGGCCCCCTCGCCTGCGGCCGAACGCGAGCACGAGCGAATCCTGGCCTCCTATGGCGGTGCCTATGACGATCCGAAGCTCGAAAGCCTGATCACCAAAACCGTCAATCGATTGGTGGCGGCATCGGAGCGGCCGGACCTTACCTACAAGGTGACGATCCTCAATTCCGGTGCGGTCAACGCGTTTGCGCTGCCGACCGGCCAGCTCTACGTGACCCGCGGACTGATCGCGCTGGCCAACGATACGTCGGAGCTGTCCTCGGTGCTCTCGCACGAGATGGCGCACGTGCTGGCGAAACACGCCGCGATCCGCGAGGATCAGGCCAAGCAGGCGGCCATCGTCACCCGCGTCGTCAAGGAAATGGGCAACGATCCCGACATCACCGCGCTGGCGCTGGCCAAATCCAAGCTGACGATGGCGAGCTTCTCGCGGGCGCAGGAATTCGAGGCCGACGGCATCGGCGTCGGCATCTCGGCCCGCGCCCATTTCGATCCCTATGGCGCCGCGCGTTTCCTGACCTCGATGGAGCGCAACGCGGCGCTCAAAGCAGGCCGGGCGTCGATCGATCCGCGCTCGCAGGACTTTCTGTCGTCGCATCCGGCAACGCCGGAGCGCGTGCAGAACGCGCAGGCCAATGCACGGCAATACACCTCACCCGAAGGCGGCGAGCGCGATCACGAAACCTATCTCGCCGCGATCGACAACATCGTCTACGGCGAGGATCCGAGCGAAGGCTTCGTGCGCGGGCGGCGTTTCCTGCATCCCAAACTAGGGTTTACCTTCCAGGCACCCGACGGTTTTGCGCTCGACAACACCGCGCAGGCGGTCATCGGCGTGCGCGAAGGCGGCGAACAGGCGATGCGCTTCGATGTCGTCCGCGTGCCGGCCGACCAATCGCTCGGCGACTATCTCAACTCGGGCTGGATGGAAAACGTCGACAAGGCCAGCACCGAACAGCTCACGATCAACGGCTTCCCGGCGGCCTCCGTCACGGCGCGCGGCGATCAATGGCAATTCCGGGTCTATGCGCTGCGCTTCGGCAGCGACGTCTATCGCTTCATTTTTGCGACCAAGCAAAAGACGGCAGAGAGTGAGCGCAATGCGCGGGAGACCGTGCGCTCGTTCCGCCGCCTGACGCTGGAAGAGATTCAGGCCGCACGCCCGCTGCGGATCAGAGTCATTACGGTGCAACCCGGCGATACGGTGGAATCGTTGTCCCACCGCATGGCTGGCGTCGATCATCCCGAAGAGCGGTTTCGCATTCTCAACGGGCTCGATGAGCGCGCCAAGGTCAAGGTGCGGGATCGCGTGAAGATCGTGGTGGATTGAGCGGAGGACCCGATTCTGCCTGATGCGAAAACTCGGCCAACCGCGCAAAGCTATCCATTAAATCAATCTGCCAACAAAAAACCCGGCCATCGCGGCCGGGCTTTTCGTAGCTGATGAAATCTGGTCGGAGCAGGCTTACGCCGCTTCGTCCGCCACAGCGCTGTCGTCGTCCTCGCTGTCGGACTCGGCATCGCCTTCACCGTCGGTTTCGGCTTCGGCCTTGGCGCCGCGGCGCGGGCTCTTGGCGAGCTGGCCCTCGATCTCCTTGACCGCTTCGGTCTCGGTGACGTGCTGGACCACGGCAATCTCGCGTGCCAGACGATCGAGCGCAGCTTCGTAAAGCTGCCGTTCGCTGTAGGACTGCTCAGGCTGCGATTCCGAACGATAGAGATCGCGCACGACTTCGGCGATCGCAACGATATCGCCCGAATTGATCTTCGCTTCGTACTCCTGCGCGCGGCGCGACCACATGGTGCGCTTGACGCGTGCTCGGCCCTTCAGGGTTTCCAGCGCCCGCTTCACCAGCGCCGGCTCGGACAGCTTGCGCATGCCGACATTGGCAACCTTCGCCGTCGGAACCCGAAGCGTCATCTTGTCCTTCATGAAGTTGATGACGAACAGTTCGAGCTTGGCACCGGCGATTTCCTGCTCCTCGATCGCCAGAATCTGGCCAACGCCATGCGCAGGATAGACCACGAACTCGTTGGTCTTGAATCCCTGCCGCTGGGTCAAAGCCTTCTTCGGCTCCTCGACGCGGGCCTGGACCGGCGCGGCCTTGACCGGCTTCGCGGCTACGGGTTTGCTCGCAGCAACGGGTTTGGCGGCGGGCTTCGCCACCGGCTTGGTCGGAGCTTTGGACGCAGCAGCCTTCGCGGCAGTTGCCTTCGAAGCGGCTGCCTTCTCGGCAGGTTTCGCAGTCTTTTTGAGCATTGCACTTCTTTTGTTTTTGGAGGGTTTGACTGCCGACGTCTTGGCAGCCCCCCGTGCGGGCTTGGCGGCAGCACGGGTACGACTCTTGGTGGCGCTGCGGCTGGCCGCAGAGGTCTTGCTGGCAGCCTTGCTACCAGAGGTCTTGGAAATACTCTTTTTACGCGTTTTCTGTGACACAGCCTGTGCGCGAAGCGACCGCGCCCCTGTTCAATGTTTTCACGGGAACCCAATCGGGGCCAAAAACGAGGGCGCGAACAGGGTTCGGCTTGCTGAATGTGCTTATAATAGCACATTTCCTGTAAAAATCAATGATTTATGGGCAAACAAGCGCATTCTGGCCGGGTTTTGGCGCCAGTTGCGTCGAACAGGGTTAAATTAAAAACGCGTATGCGGCTGTGCCGCAGCACCAACTTTGCAATCAGTCGCCGGTACCTGGCTCCGGCGAGAAAAATTTGTCGAACTTGCCTTCCATCCCGTCGAATTCCTTGGCGTCGGGCGGAGATTCCTTCTTCTGGGTGATGTTCGGCCAGCTTTTGGCGTACTCGGCGTTGACGCCCAGCCACTTCTCCAGATTCGGCTCCGTATCCGGCTTGATCGCGTCTGCCGGGCATTCCGGCTCGCAGACGCCGCAATCGATGCACTCGTCCGGATGGATCACAAGCATGTTGTCGCCCTCGTAGAAGCAATCGACGGGGCACACCTCGACGCAGTCGGTGTATTTGCACTTGATGCAGTTTTCAGTGACGACGTAAGTCATCCAAGGCTCCGGAACGGTCTATTTTGAGTGCTGGCGTAGCGCAGGAAACCCCTTGCTGCAAGGGAAGCAGGGCCCCTGCCGGCGTTTTCATTGGTTGTATAGCGGACAGGATTCCCCAAACCTCTTAACGTCCTGCAATGCCGGGCAAAAATCCGGCACACCTACTGCGATCCTGCGGGCGAATTACCCGGCGGATCGCGCAACTCCTCGAAAAGAATCCGCGACGCCTCTGCGTCGCCCCGCCGCTCGGAAAACCCGATCACCTTGAGGACCCGGACGCTACGATCCAGCCCGACGGTGACCACATCCCCTGTCTTCACACCATGCCCCGGAGACTTCTCGCGAACGCCGTTGATGCGGACATGACCGCCTTCAACTAGTGCGGCCGCACTGGTGCGGGCCTTCACCACCCGCGCGTGCCACAACCATTTATCGAGCCGCTGGCGCTCCAAATGTCCGGTCCCGGCTAGTGATCCGATTCTGACATTTGCGTCCCGTTTCAGCAGGCGCTTATGCAAATGTCAGAATCCATAGGATCACTTGCAAATATAGACTTCTAGTGGAGCTTTGGATTTGACATTCGCTTCCCAGATTCGCGGCAAGATACATAGCGAATGTCAAATCCGCTCCACTAGTCCTTCCGATTGGCGGCAAGCTGTTCCTTCAGGGCTGCCAGTTTGGCGAACGGCGAATTCGGATCGATCGGACGATCACGCTCGCGTGGCGGCGCGCTGCTGGCGAACGGGCGATGCGAGGGGCCGCCGTCCTGGCGTCCATCGCGGCCACCCTTCTGCGGCCGCTGGAATCTGCCCTTGTCGCGGCCCTTGCCGTGGAATTGCTCGCGCTGCGGCCGGCCCTTGCCCTCGCCCTGCTCGCGGGCCGGCGCTCCATCGGCGCGGGTCTGCGTAGCATCGGCATCGGGCCGCTTGAAGCGGCTGAAGTCCTTGCGATCGCGGCGGCCTTGTCCATGCCGCTCGCGATTGGGCTGCTCGCCTTCGGCGGATGCAGACGGCGCACCGTCCTGCGGACGGTTTGGACGACGGTGACGGTTGCGATCGTGGTGCGGGCGGCGTTCATCGGAACGTCCGCCGGGCCGCCAGACTTCGACCATCTGAGGTTCAGCCGGCGCTGCAGCAGCGTCGACTTGTCCTTCCGGTGCTGTCGTTGCCGAGGTTTCAGCGACCGGTGCCACTGAGGAATCGACAACCTCGCCGTCCGCCTGCTGCGGCTGAGATTCCACCACTACGTTGTCATTGGCCTCTGGCGCGGGTTGCTCCGCCGCCGGTGCTTCAACAACCGCGGGTTCCGCCTCTGGCGCGTCTGCAGTCGCTATCGATGCCGCAGCGGCGGACTCCACCGGCGCGATTTCTTCGTTTGCGGCCACTGCAGGTTCGACAGCTTCGCTCGTCGTCACCGCTTCGACAGCAATCGCCGCCTCGTTGTCTGCCTCACCGATCTCGCCACTGGCGACTTCATCCGACACAGGCGCGACATCAGAAGCAACCGCATCCGATGAAGCGGCTTC
>JANINJ010000017.1 GCA_024508855.1 Xanthobacteraceae bacterium | reverse complement strand
GCGTGATGCTGGCGCGTGACATGTCGGCGATCCACAAGAACGCGCAATTCGTCGTCGACGTGAAATCGACCGGCCTGTTCGTAACCGACCCGGTGCTGCAGAAGCAGGGCGCGACCGCGACCTACTGGAAGACCGGCCATTCCTACATGAAGCGGCGCACCAACGAACTCGGCGCTTTGGCGGGGTTCGAGAAGTCGGGCCACTTCTTCTTCAATGCGCCGTTCGGCCGCGGCTATGACGACGGTCTGATCTCGGCGATCGCAGTATGTGAAATGCTCGACCGTGCGCCGGGCAAATCCATGTCCGACCTTCGGGAGGCGCTGCCAAAAACCTGGTCGTCGCCGACGATGTCGCCGCACTGCGCCGACGAGACGAAGTACGGCGTTGTCGACGCCGTGGTGAAACATTTCGAAGCCGCCAAGGCCAAGGGCGACAAGGTCGCCGGTCAGGCCATCCGCGATCTGGTCACGGTGAATGGCGTGCGCGTCACGGTCGAGGATGGAAGCTGGGGTCTGGTCCGCGCATCCTCGAACAAGCCCGAACTGGTGGTGGTGGTCGAAAGTCCGGTGTCGGAGCAACGCATGCGCGACATGTTCGAGGCGATGGACTCGGTGCTGCGCACGCATCCGGAAGTCGGCGAGTACAATCAGAAGATCTGAGTTCCGAAAGAGAACCGTCACCCTGAGGTGCCCGAGCGTAGCGAGGGCCTCGAAGGGTGACTTTCAATACTCATCCTTCGAGGCTCGGGCTTTGCCCTCGCGCTTCAGGATGACGCTGTTGCGTCATCTCATGCCGATACAGTCTTATGCTTACGCCGCGCTTGCCGCCGGCACCGGTAGCGCCGTGACCGACTTGATCTTTTCCATGGCGAAGCGCGACGTGACGTTCTTCAGCGCCACGGCGCTGATGAGCTTCTTGTAGAACACGTCGTAGCTCTGCATGTCCGCGACGACGACGCGGAGCATGTAATCGACGTCGCCGGCCATGCGGTAGAATTCCATGACTTCCGGCATGGCGCTGACGGCATCGGCGAACTTCTGCAGCCAGGCGTCCGAATGGTCGCCGCTTTCCACCGAAACGAACACGGTGATGCCGAGGCCGATCTTATTCTGATCGACCAGCGCCACCCGGCGCAGGATCACCCCATCGGCCTCCAGCCGCTGGATGCGCTTCCAGCATGGCGTCGAGGACAGCCCCACCCGGTCGCCGATCTCGGCTACCGAAAGCGACGCATCGTCCTGCAAGACAGTGAGAATCTTGCGATCGATCGCATCGAGGCGACGGTTGGTTTCAAGCACGGTGACGGCGGCATCGGTCATTGGAGATATTTATTCCATTTATAAGGCTATAACACCTCTTAAATAGGAAATTCTTCTAGCGCAACTCAAATTATTCTAGATTGGATGCCTCAGTGCGCCGCGCGCGCCAAAAATGCTTCAACTTCAGGGCGTTGCGGGCAGGCAAAGGCTCCCCCGAAACGGGTGCATTTGAGCGCAGCGGCGGCGGAGGCGAACCGGAGTGCGCCGGGTAACGGCTGACCTTCAGTCAGGGCGAGGGTGAAGGCGCCGTGGAAAATGTCCCCAGCTCCGAGCGTGTCGACGGTGTGAACCGGAAACGCGGGGGTTTCCTGGAAGTTCTGCCGATCGTCGAGCCAGAGCGTGCCCTGCGGGCCGCGCGTGCCTGCCAGGAACGAGCCGGTCAGTCCCGCCATCTTTTTCAGCGCGTCGGCGTCGTTGGCGATACCGGCCGTCTGTTGCAACGCTTCGCTGGAGAAGATCAGATGCGACGAAGCAGTGAGCAGACCCTCCCGCAGCGACATGACGCCGTCGACATCGACGACGACCGGAATCTTCCGCCGCCGGGCTTCGACGCAAAGCTCGGTGATGAAGCTGGCGCAGCGGCTTTCGGTGAGGATGGCGGCGCAATCCTGCAGCAGCAGGTCGGGATCGGGGAGATGGACCTTCCACAACGCGGGATCGCGAAACGTCACGATGGTACGCTCGCCGCTCGGGTCGATCATGATGGCGGAAATCGGCGTGACGAGGCCCGGCATATGTACGAGATGATTGGTCTCGATGCTTTCTTCGGCCAGCTTGTCGAAAATATACTGGCTGGACGTTTCGCCAGCGTCACCCATCGGGCCGGTCAGCGCGGCGCGTCCGCCAAGGCGGACGATACCGATGCTGGCATTGAGGGCGTTGCCTCCGGCGATCTCCTCAAACTGCGACGCGGGAATCTTGAATCCGCGTTCCGGCACGCCGTCCACGCGGAACGCAAGGTCCCGCACCGGCATCCCGATGCACAAAATCCGCGGCGCGGATTTCGAGGCAGCGCTGTTCATTGGCGTCTCCATCACCCCTCAATTCAAAAGTTGGAGCTTTGCTTCTGATTCGATCAGACGCAGAACACTCCAGCCGATCATTCGATGGAGCCGCTTCCGGATCGTCAACCGGCAATGCGTCGATCCGGTTCCCGGCAGTTATGCGGGCTGCAGCCAGCGGCCGACGAGATGATGGGCGATGGCAAACGGGTGGGGGCCGGTTAGTCCGTCCGCATGCTGACGCGCCAACATCAATGTGGCCTCGCCGCGATCGAACCAGCGCGCGTCCTCCAACTCGGTGTGGTCGACAACGATGTCCTCATTGATGGCCTGCGCGGTGCATCCGATCATCAAGGACGACGGGTAGGGCCACGGCTGCGCCATGTAGTAGTGGACGTCGCTGCAGCGGATGCCGGATTCCTCCAGCACCTCGCGTCGCACCGCATCCTCGATGGTTTCCGCCGCTTCGACGAAACCGGCGAGGCATGACCACATTCCCGGCGGAAACTGCTTCTGGCGTCCGAGCAGGATCTTGTTGCCGTGGGTCACCAGCATGATGACGACGGGATCGGTGCGCGGAAAATGCTCGGCCTTGCAGCTCGGGCAGTCGCGTCGCCAGCCGCCCTGCGTCATGGCGGTGCGCGTACCGCAATTGGCGCAATAGCCGTGGCGCTGGTGCCAGTTGACCATCGATTTGGCCATGGCGATGGCGGAAAGCTGCTCCGGCGGCAACAGGCCCTGCATCGCCATACCGCGCAGTTCGCTCACCGCCACATCGCTGCGGCCGAGCAACTTCTCGGCGGCCTGCGCGCCGATACCCATGCCGAACACGGCCGCGCCGTCGCGCAGCCCCAGGAAAATCGTGCCGGGATTGGCGCCGAATTTGATCGCTTCGTCGATCGTCAGCAACGCTCGCGGGCGAGCTTCGTCCTGCTTCACCACAAGCGAGTCGCGAAACATCACGTAGGCGCGCGCGTCGCGATGGCTTTCCAGCGCAAACAGTTTCGCGTCGTCGGTGCGCAAATGCGCGGCACGGTCGAGAACGTTGGAAACGAAGGCGGGCTGGCCCAGCGGAAATGGAGTTGTTATTTTTGTCGTTGTCATGAACTCAATCAAGCCCGATTCTGGCGCGTAGCGCACCGATAAATTTTTCAACTTCCCGCGGATCGTAGGCTCGCGGCGGCGCCGTGCCCCAGATCGGCCGCGGCCATGCTGCGTCGGTGGTATGGCGCGCGATGAAGTGGACATGAAGCTGCGGCACCGCGTTGCCGAGCGCTGCGACATTCAGCTTGTGGCATCCGGTGACCTCTTTCAGCGCTCGCGAGACGCGGGCGATTTCCGTCATCAGTTGTGCCTGTTCGGCTTCTTCGAGGTCGATGATCTCCACCGCGCCGGCCCGGCGCGGGACCAGCACCAGCCATGGGTAGTTGGCGTCCTTGCTGAGCAGAACGCGGCTCAGCGCCAGATCGCCGATCGCCAGGGTGTCGTCGGCAAGTTGGGGGTGGAGCGACCAATCGGCGGAGGGCATACATCATCTCGAGCGGGTGCGGCATTTTTGCAGAGTGCGGGGCCTGAAACAACCCGAGCGGAACCATGCCCGCCTCCATCGTCTCCCGGCTTGCTTTCTGACCGCTTTGGCCCCAAATAGGGACCGGGAGATTGGCGGTGGACGAGCCACTCGCCAACCGGGTCAGGTCCGGAAGGAAGCAGCCCTAACGAGGTCCGGATCGGGTCGCTCGTCAGTCTCCTACCTTGTTTTCGGGCGATCTGTTGCCCTGTTCAACGGACAAGGCGCATGTTCTGCAGCGAACGGTGCCGTTCGCCGGGGATGCGTCGGTTATTCCGCAAGCCGGCCACGTGAGACACTTCAATTGCGGATCGTTCGATGACCGACGCTGGCACGCCTGCAACTCCCCCAAGCTCCGATGACGGCCAGAGCGGCTTCGATCTCGGCAGTGCGCCGGATGCCTCTCGTGGCAACTATCGTGTGCTGGCGCGCAAGTATCGCCCGACCAATTTCGACAATCTGATCGGCCAGGAAGCGCTGGTCCGCACCATCTCGAATGCATTCGAGACGGGGCGCATTCCGCAGGCATGGATTCTCACCGGCGTGCGCGGTGTCGGCAAAACCACCACCGCGCGAATTCTGGCGCGTGCGCTGAATTACGAACTGCCTGATGGTTCGATCAAGGGGCCGACGGTCCATATGCCGACGCTCGGCACGCACTGTCAGGCGATCATGGAGAGCCGGCACATCGACGTGCTGGAGATGGACGCTGCCTCGCACACCGGCGTCGACGACGTGCGGCAGATCAATGATAGCGTACGCTATGCTCCTTCCAGCGCGCGCTACAAGGTCTACATCATCGACGAAGTCCACATGCTGTCGACGGCGGCGTTCAATGCCTTCCTGAAGACGCTGGAAGAGCCGCCGGCACACGCCAAGTTCGTGTTCGCGACCACCGAAATCCGAAAAGTGCCGGTGACGGTGCTGTCGCGCTGCCAGCGCTTCGATTTGCGCCGTGTCGAGGCCGATGTGCTGATGACCCATCTCGGCAATATCGCGCGGCAGGAGAGTGTCGAGGTCGAGCCGGAAGCGCTCGGTATCATCGCCCGTGCGGCCGAAGGCTCGGTGCGCGATTCGCTATCGCTGTTCGATCAGGCGATCGCACATGCCGCGGGCCAGGTGCGCGCCGACGATGTGCGGCAGATGCTGGGCCTCGCCGACCGTACACGGGTGATCGATCTGTTCGATGCGCTGGCGCGCGGCGATATCGCCGCTGCCTTCAGCGAATTTCGTGAGCAATATGACGTCGGTGCCGATCCGATCGTGGTGCTGAGCGATCTCGCCGAGTTCGTCAATTTCGTCACCCGCGTGAAAATCGTTCCGGCGACGGCCGACAATGTAGTGTTCGGCGAGACGGAGCGCATGCGTGCGCGCGAATTCGCCACCAAACTGTCGATGCGCGTCTTGTCGCGGATGTGGCAGATGCTGCTCAAGGGCATCACCGAGGTGCAGGGCGCGACGCGGCCTGCCGCCGCCGCCGAGATGGTGCTGGTGCGCATTGCCTATGTCGCTGATCTGCCGACGCCGGATGAGGCGATCCGGATGATCGAACAGAACGGTGGCGGATCGTCGCCGGTGTCGTCCGGCGGATCAGCGCCGCGCAGCACGTCTCCGGCCGGTACATCGGCTATGCAGATAGCTGCCGCGCGCGCAGCATCTGCGCCGCGTGGAAGTGCCGAGACGATGGCGCGCCCGCAGATGGCCGCGCCCGCACAGGCGACGCAATCCGCACCGCAACTTCGACTGACGACGTTTCCCGAACTGGTGGCGCTGGCCGCCGAGAAACGCGATCTGCAGACCAAGGCCGCGCTCGAAGCGGATGTCCGTCTGGTTCGTATCGAAGACGGTCGGCTCGAAGTCGCGATGGAGCGCAGCGCATCGCGCACGCTGATTAACGATCTCGGGCGCAAGCTGGAGCAATGGACCGGGCGCCGCTGGACCGTGATCGTATCCAACGAGCAGGGGCAGCCGACGCTGCGGTCCCAGGCGCAATCCCAGCAGGAGCAGCGCGAGCGTGCCGCCGAATCCGACCCGCGGGTGCAGGATGTGATGGCGCGGTTTCCGGGTGCCAGGATTCTCGAAGTGCGCCGCCTTGCCCCCGAAACGCCGGACGCTGACGACATGGGTGAAGACCCAGTGGAGTCGTTCGACGGCGACGATGAGTAACCCTATTGAAGAGGATCGATCATGGCTGACTTTCTCGGCATGATGAAGCAGGCCGCGCAACTGCAATCGAAGATGAAGGCGATGCAGGACGAACTCGATCACGTCGAGGTCGAAGGCATTTCCGGCGGCGGCATGGTGCAGGTGCGCATGACCGCGAAGATGGAAGTGAAGGCGATCAATATCGACCCATCGCTGATGAAGGCCGAGGAACGCGAAATCCTCGAAGATCTCGTGGTCACTGCCTGTAACGATGCGCGCCGCAAGGCCGAAGTCGCAATGCAGGAAAAGATGCAGGCATTAACCGGCGGGCTTGGCCTGCCGCCGGGACTGGGCCTCACCTGATATGCCGTCTGCCGTTGCAGGACCGGAGATCGAACGCTTGATCCAGCTGCTGGCGCGGCTGCCGGGGCTCGGCCCGCGTTCGGCGCGGCGCGCCGCGCTGCACCTGATCAAAAAGCGCGAAGCGCTGATGGCGCCGCTGACGGCGGCACTGCAGGTGGCGATCGACAAGATTCAGGTGTGCAAGACCTGCGGCAATATCGATACGCAAAATCCCTGTACGGTGTGCACCGATGCGCGGCGCGATCCGTCGATCATCGTCGTGGTGGCAGACGTATCCGATCTGTGGGCGCTGGAACGCGCCCATGCAGTCAACGGATTGTATCATGTGCTTGGCGCCACCCTGTCACCACTCGACGGCATCGGGCCGGAGGATCTCGCGATCGACACGCTGGTGTCGCGCGCGCACGGGCCGCAGGTGAGCGAAATCATTCTGGCCTTGAATGCGACGGTCGATGGTCAGACCACGGCGCATTACATCACCGACCTGCTACAGGACGCCAACGTCAAGATCACGCGGCTGGCGCACGGCGTGCCGGTCGGCGGCGAACTGGACTATCTCGACGAAGGGACGCTGTCGGCGGCGATGCGTCAGCGGACGCTGTTCTAGCGCATGATCCCGAAAAGTGGGAACCGGTTTTCGGATAAGATCATGCTCAATGAAAAGATAAGCGACGAGTCTGATTCAACACAGTTGAAACAGACTCTAGTTATTCGGCGATTTCTCGCCGAGCCCGTCGAAATGGCCGCGTCGTTGCAGCCACATCAGCAGGACCAGGCTCGGCACCGCTACCACGACGCAAATCATGAAGAACAGCGGCCAGCCGGTCGCCTTGGCGACGTAACCCGCGCCCGATGATAGATAGGTGCGGCCGACGGCGGCGAGTGCTGTCAGCAATGCATATTGTGTTGCCGTGTGCAGCGGATTTTTGCACAGAGCCGATAGATAGGCGACGAAGATGACGGTGCCGATGGCGCTGGTGAAGTTTTCCGCCGTGATCGCCAACGCCAGCGCCCACTGATTGACGCCGACAATCGCGAGCCATGAGAACGACAGGTTGGCGATCGCCTGCAATATACCGCCGATCCATAAACTCGCCGGCAACGAATAGGCCCGCGCCAGATAGCCGCCGGCAAAACCGCCGATCAAGGTTGCCGCGAGGCCGACGCCCTTGACGATGGCGGCGTAGTCATTGCGCGAGAAGCCGAGGTCGATGACGAACGGCGCCGTCATGGTGCCGGAAAACGCGTCAGTGAATTTGTACAGCACGACAAAGGCCAGTGCCGCCCAGGCATCCTTGCGCGACAGGAATTCCGAGAATGCGCCGATGGCGGCGTTGGTGACGCGAGTGAAGGCGCTTTCGGCGCTGGTCGCGGCTTCGGTGCGCGCCGACTGCTCCGGCTCGGTGGCGAGCAGCGCGGTGACGGTGCCGATCAGCACCATCGCCGCCATCACGACATAACCCCACATCCACGCTTTCGAGCGCATCAGGCCGGTGCTCTCGAATGCACTGACGATGAACAGCGCTCCGGCGGTCGATACCAGCATGCCGACCCGATAGGCGGCGACGTAGGATGCCATGCCGGCGGCCTGCTCGCTCTCCGGCAGGCTCTCGACACGGAAGGCATCGACCACGATGTCCTGCGTCGCGGAAGTCGCGGCGACCAGCAGCGCGCCGAGCGCGACGAACAGTGGAGAGCGGGCCGGGTCGGTCAGCGCCAGCAGCAGGATCGCGACGATCAACAGCAGTTGCGAGAACACCAGCCAGCCGCGGCGGCGGCCAAAGACCTTGGTGAAGCCCGGGATATGCAGTGCATCGACCAACGGCGCCCAGATGAATTTCAGGGTGTAGGGGGTGCCGACCAGTGCAAACAGGCCGATGGTGCCGAGATCGACGCCGGATTCACGCATCCATACCAGAAGGGTCGATCCCGATAGCGCGAGCGGCAATCCCGAGGAGAAGCCGAGGAACAGCACGATCAGCACGCGCGGCTGCAGATACACGGCCATGGCCTCGCGCCACGAGGCGCGGGGTTTCAGTGCAGATGCCGTCTCGGTCAGGCTATCGGGAGCGCCGGTCATGCTGCAGTGCTAGCAGATTCGTCCGGCTTTCCCTCCCGCATTATCGGGTCGGGCCTGTGGCCAACTTACGCGAACAGTCGCAGGGTGTCGTGGCCGGATTACTCTCCGGCCTGCAGCTTTCGTGGCGGCGCCGGAAACAGATCGGGATTGCCGGCTTTGACGATGCGCGGTGTTGCAACTTCGACAGCCGTATCGTCTTTGCTGAAATCGAGTTCCTCGATCTTCGCTGCGCGCTTGCCGATCTTGTTGACCGAAATCAGCACCTGCCGGACATCTTCGCTGACCTGATCGAAGTGGCTGCCAAGCTTGCTGACGCGGTCGCGCAGCCGCTCCACGTCGCCCATCATGTTCATGACTTCGGTGCGAACCTGATCGGCCGCATCGCGCATTCGCGCATCCTTGAGGATTTGCTGCATCACCTGAATCGCCAGCATCAGTAACGACGGCGACACCAGCACGACGCGGGCGCGATAGGCCTTCTGGATGACGTCGTCGAAGCCGTCGTGAATTTCGGCATAGACCGATTCCGACGGCACGAACATCAGCGCGGTGTCCTGCGTTTCGCCAGCGATCAGGTATTTCTCGGCGATATCGGTGACGTGTTTCATCACGTCCTGCCGCAGCCGTTGCGTGGCGTATTTCTTCTCCTCGTCGGATCGCGCGTCATGCAGCGCGGTGATCGCCTCGAGCGGAAACTTCGCATCGATGCAGAGCGGCCGCTGGTCCGGCAGAAAGACCACGCAATCGGGTCGCTTGCCGGTGGAGAGCGTATGTTGGAATTCGTAAGAGCCCTGCGGCATGCCATCTTGCACGATGGCTTCCATCCGCGCCTGCCCGAATGCGCCGCGCGACTGCTTGTTGGCAAGCACGTCGCGCAACGTCGTCACCTGCGAGGTGAGGTCGGTGAGATTTTTGTGGGCGCTGTCGATGATGCCCAGCCGTTCGTGCAGGACGCGCAGGCTGTCCATGGTGTTGCGCGTGGTCTGCTCCATGGACTGACCGACGCGGTGGGTCACGGAATCGAGCCGTTCACTCACGGCGCGGGCCATCTCGGCCTGACGTCCGGCCAGGGCCTGCCCCATGGCATCGACGCGCCCGGTCGCCTCGTTCTGGGCGCGCAGCACGTCGCTCAGGCGCTCCTCGAGTTCATCGGCACGGATCGCCTGCGCCATGGCCATGGCCGCGCCGGTGCGGCCCGACCGAGCGATGACAATGACGATCGACAGCAGCAACACCAGCGCCAGCACGCCGAACGCGACAAGTGCGATCCCCATGGTCACGGGAACATCGCCGATCAGGAAAAGGACTTCATTCATCCCGCAGTTGTAGCCGATTCGGCGTCAAACGCGAACGAAGAGGGAACATTTATGGTTAATGAAACCCTGATTTTCATGGTTAATTTTCTCATAATGGCCTCCGACCGCGCCCGCCTGCGCTGACGATCTTCAGATTGACCGCGGCAACCGCCCGCATTACATCGCCGCCATGGCCATTCGCGAAATCATTATCATTCCCGACAAGCAACTTCGGCTGGTCTCGAAGCCGGTTGAAACCGTCAACGCGGAAATCCGCAAGCTTGCCGACGACATGCTGGAAACCATGTATGACGCCCCCGGCATCGGGCTCGCGGCGATCCAGATCGCGCAACCGCTACGTTTGATCACCATGGATATCGCCAAACGCGACAAGGACGGCGAGGAAGAAATCAAGCCGCGCCCGCGCGTGTTCATCAATCCGGAAATCGTGTCAGCCTCGGAGGAACTGTCGGTCTATGAGGAAGGCTGCCTGTCGATCCCGGAATATTATGAAGAGGTCGAGCGGCCCGCGCGTGTCCGGGTTCGTTTCCTGGATCTTGACGGCAAGGTTCACGAGGAAGATGCGGAGGGACTCTACGCCACCTGCATTCAGCACGAGATCGATCACCTGAACGGTGTGCTTTTCGTCGATTATCTCTCGAAGTTGAAGCGCGACCGCGTGATGAAGAAGTTCACCAAGGCGGCGAAGCTGGCGGCGAAATGATCGCCGCGCCGCCGGCTGCGACAGATCGGCCATAACACATGCCACTTCGTCTGATTTTCATGGGCACGCCGGAATTTGCGGTGCCGACACTGCTGGAACTGGTGGCGCATGGCCACGAGATCGCGGCAGTGTACACGCGCGCTGCGAAGCCGGCGGGGCGTGGCATGAAGTTGCAAGATACGCCCGTAGCGCAGCAAGCGAAGCGGCTCGGCATTCCCGTGCTGACGCCATCGACACTGAAAACGCCGGAGGCCGTTGAAGAGTTTCGTGCCTTTGGCGCCGATGCCGCTGTGGTCGTGGCTTACGGGATGATCCTGCCGCAAGCCATTCTCGATGCTCCGGCACAGGGTTGTTACAATCTCCACGCGTCGCTGTTGCCGCGCTGGCGTGGCGCTGCGCCGATCAACCGTGCGGTGATGGAAGGCGATGCCGAGAGCGGCGTCATGGTGATGAAAATGGACGTCGGCCTCGACACCGGCGATGTCGCGATGGCCGAACGGCTGCCGATTTCTGATGCGATGACCGCGGCCGATCTGCACGACGCTCTGGCGCCGCTCGGCGCCGACCTGATGGTGCGCGCGATGGGCGCGCTGGAGCGCGGCCAGTTGCGCCTGACGAAGCAGAGCGAGCAGGGTGTCACCTATGCTGCCAAGATCGACAAGGCCGAGGCGCGGATCGATTGGGATCGATCCGCCCGCGCAGTACTGCGTCACATTCACGGCCTGTCGCCATTTCCCGGCGCATGGTGTGAAGTACCGCTCGAAGGCGAGCCCGTTCGACTGAAAGTCCTGCGCTGTGAACTCGCGAAAGGCGAAGGCCGGCCCGGCGATCTGCTTGACGATCGCCTGACGGTGGCTTGTCGCGATGGCGCAATCCGCATTCTCGAACTGCAGCGTGCCGGCAAGGCGCCGATGAAGGCGGCCGATTTTCTGCGTGGTACGCCGCTGGCGCCACCGCTGCGGTTCGGCTGATGCCGCGTTACAAGCTCATCATCGAATATGATGGCTCGCCGTATTGCGGCTGGCAGGTGCAGGAGAACGGGCGCTCGGTGCAGGGCGCACTGGAGGATGCCGTCAAGGCGATCTGCGGCGAATCGATCCGGGTCCATGGCGCCGGGCGGACCGATGCCGGGGTCCATGCACTGGCGCAGGTCGCTCATCTCGACATGCCGAAGGTATTTCCTCCGGGCCGGCTGCGGGATGGTCTTAATGCGCATCTGCGGCCGAACCCGATCGGCGTGCTGGCGGCGGATATCGTGCCGGATACGTTCGAGGCGCGGTTCTCGGCGATCAAGCGGCACTATCGCTATCGCATCGTCAATCGCCGCGCCAATCTTGCAATCGACGCAGGCCGCGTGTGGCGCGTGCCGAAGCCGCTCGATGCGGCGGCGATGCACGAAGCCGCGCAGCGGCTGCTCGGCAAACACGATTTTACGACGTTTCGCGATACCGAGTGCCAGGCGAAGTCGCCGGAGAAGACGCTGGATCAGCTTGACGTAACGCGCGATAGCGATGACGTCACCATCGTTACGTCGGCGCGCTCGTTCCTGCACAGCCAAGTGCGTTCGATGGTCGGTTCGCTGGTATGGGTCGGCGAGGGACGCTGGAGCGCGGATGATATGCAGCGCGCGCTGGAGGCGCGTAACCGTCAGGCCTGTGGGCCCGTCGCACCGCCGGACGGGCTTTATCTCGTGCGCGTGGATTACTAGGCGTTCAGCCCCTTCACCGCATCCCAGAACAGGTCCTGTCCGTCGGCGACGTTGGCGGTCCAGTGCTCGGCGGCGAAGTCGTTGGCGTCGTCGGTGATGAATTTGAAAGCACGCCACGGAATGCTGTGGCGCTGGCAGACATGGGCAATGGCGAACAATTCCATGTCGACGATGTCGACCTTGTTCTCGACCAGCCATGGGTCGGTGGTGGTGACGAAACTGTCGCCGGTGCCGCAGATGACGCCATCGCGATTGGAGGACAGACGATCCAGGTCGGGCGAGAACGGCGTGCGGCCGCGCGGCGCCAGCGGCTCAGCGATCATGTCACGCTGGATCACGTCGGCGACTTCGACGAGACCGCGCAGCTTCTCGTTGATCTTGCCGGCAGTGCCGTAGTTGATGACCAGTGACGGCCGCAACACCAATAGCGCCAGCGTCGCGGCGCTGGCGGCATTCACTTTCCCGACGCCCGTATAGATCACCTCGAACCCGTCAGGCGCGCGTGCCTTGCTTAGTTCGTCGTCGATGGCGGTGAGAACCAGAATCTTGCCGGTCATGCGAAATAGCGATCCAGAACGCCACGATATATCTTGGTGAGCTTTTCGAGATCGGCGACCGGCGTTCGCTCGTCCACCTGATGCATGGTCTGGCCGACTAGGCCGAATTCGATCACTGGGCAGTAGTGCGTGATAAAGCGCGCATCGGAGGTGCCGCCGCCGGTATTGAGGTCCGGCTTGCGGCCGGTCACTTCCTCGATGGCCGCGACGACAAGATCGGTGAACGCGCCGGGCTTGGTGATGAAGACGTCAGCGTTCGACGGCTCCCATTCGACGCGGGCGCGGATTCGGTTGCCGCAGGCTTTAGCCACGCGTGCTTCGATCAGCGCGCGCAGCGATTCCTGCGTGTGATGATCGTTATATCGGATGTTGAATTTGGCCCGCGCCTGGGCCGGGATGACGTTGCTCGCAGCGTTGCCGACATCGACCGAGGTGAATTCGAGATTCGATGCCTGAAAATGCGCACTACCCTGATCGAGCGGCTCGCCGTTCAACGCCACGATCAGCGCGGCGATATCCGGCACCGGGTTCGCGGCGCGATGCGGATAGGCGACGTGACCCTGAATGCCGTCGACGATCAACGTGCCCGACTGCGAACCGCGACGGCCGACCTTGATGCAGTCGCCCATCTCCTCGACATTGCTGGGTTCGCCCAACACGCAGTGATCGAACTTCTCGCCGCGCGCAGCCGCCCATTGCATCAGCTTGACGGTGCCGTTGACCGCGATGGCTTCCTCATCGCCCGTAATCAGGAACGAGATCGAACCGTCCTTCGGCGGCTTGCCGCCGTGCGCGGCAAGATAGTCGAGCGTCGCGGCAACGCTGCAGGCGATGCCGCCTTTCATGTCGACTGCGCCGCGGCCATAGAGATAGCCGTCCTTGACGTCGCCCGAGAATGCGCCGTGTGTCCACGCGGCTTCGTCGCCCGCGGGAACCACGTCGGTGTGCCCGGCGAAGCTGATATGCGGCGCACCGCTGCCGATCCGGGCATAGAGATTGTCGATGTCGGCGGTGCCTTCTTCGCTGAAGGTCACGCGATGAACCTCGAAGCCGGCGTCTTTCAATCGCGCTTCCAGCACGCCCAGCGCGCCTGCATCCGTCGGCGTCACTGACGGACAGCGCAGCAAGTCCTGAGCGATGCTGAGCGCGTCGTTCGACATCAGTCGCGCAGCAATTCGTTGATGCTGGTTTTCGAACGGGTACGTTCGTCGACGCGCTTCATGATCACCGCGCAAGCGGTCGAGGGACCGATCTGGCCGTTCTTCATCGGCTTGCCGGGCAGTGCGCCCGGCACCACGACGGAATATTCCGGCACTTCGCCGACGAAGGTTTCGCCAGTCTCGCGATCGACGATCTTGGTCGAGGCGCCGAGGAATACACCCATGGCAAGCACCGCGCCCTTGCGGACGATGACGCCTTCGGCGACTTCCGAGCGCGCGCCGATGAAGCAGTCGTCCTCGATGATGACGGGGCCGGCCTGCAACGGCTCCAGCACGCCGCCGATGCCGACGCCACCGGAGATGTGCACGCGCTTGCCGATCTGCGCGCAGGAGCCAACGGTGGACCAGGTGTCGACCATCGTGCTCTCGTCGACATAGGCGCCGAGATTGACGAACGACGGCATCAGCACGACGTTCCTGGCGATAAAGGCCGAGCGGCGCACGATCGCACCCGGCACCGAGCGGAAGCCGGCCTCGCGGAAACGGTTCTCGCCCCAACCTTCGAATTTCGACGGCACCTTGTCCCACCACGATGCGCCGCCCGGGCCACCGGGAATCGGGCTCATGTCGTTGAGCCGGAACGACAGCAGAACGGCCTTCTTCAGCCACTGGTTGACCTGCCATTTGCCGCTGGCCTCGCGTTGCGCCACGCGAGCCTCGCCTTTATCGAGCAGATCGAGGGCATGATCGACCGCGTCACGGATTTCGCCCTTGGTGGCGGCGGTGACGGTATCGCGCGCATCGAAAGCGCCATTGATGGTGGATTCGAGGGCCTGCAAAGACATCGGGAATTCCTTGAACGTGACGTGGAGCGAGCGGACGCTTTTGTCGGGATTCGACGCGGGAGAGTCAAGGTCGGGCGCGGTATGGCGCGCCTATCAGGCCGTGGCGATCCGCGTCAGAAAACCTGCCAGGTCATCGGTGACGTGGTCGACATGGGCCGCATCGCGACCCTCCATCTCCCAGTCCTCGCGGATCACCTCCTGCGTGCCGTCGGGCACCACCAGCACGGTGGTCATGCCGAGGCCGTGCGGAACGGTGAGGTTGCGTGCGAGATCTTCGAACATTGCGGCGCGGCCGGGGTCGACCCGATGCAGATCGAGGAAGCGGCGATAGGTTTGCGGCGCCGGCTTGGGCTCCAGTTCGGCGGCGACAATGTCGAACACCGCCTCGAAGTGCTCCGGGAAGCCGAGCCGCTCCAGCACCTTGCCGGCGTGATCGGTCGAGCCGTTGGTGAGGATCAGCTTGCGGCCGGGAAGGCGGGCAATCGCTGCGCCCATCGCCGGGTTCGGTTGCAGCGGCGAATGATCGATCTGGTGCACGTAGGCGAGGAAGTCGTCGGCGGAGGCGCCATGCTCGGTCATCATGCCGCGCATGCTGGTGCCGTAGCGCTTGTAGTAATCCTTCTGAATGCGCCGGGCCTCGACGGCATCCACCTTCAGGAAGTTGCCGATGTATTCGCCGATCCGCGCGTCGACCTGCTGCCACAGGTTGACGTGATGCGGATACAGCGTGTTGTCGAGGTCGAACACCCATGTATCGACATGGTTGAAACGCCGGGTTGGTCGTTGCGTCGTGGCGTTCATCGCGTCTTACTTGTGGATCAGCGTGCCGGTGCCCTGATTGGTGAAGAGTTCGAGCAGCACCGCATGCGGCGTCTTGCCGTCGATGATGACGACGCCTTCGACGCCCTGTTCGAGCGAATAGATGCAGGTCTCGACCTTCGGGATCATGCCGCCGGAAATGGTGCCATCGGCGATCAGCTTGCGCGCGTCCTTGATCGATAATTCAGGAATAAGTTTCTTCGACTTGTCGAGTACGCCCGGCACGTCGGTGAGCAACAGCAATCGCTTGGCCTTCAGCGCGCCGGCGACGGCGCCCGCGAAGGTGTCGGCATTGACGTTGAAAGTCTGGCCGGTGGCGGAAGTTGCGAGCGGTGCGAGTACGGGAATCAGTTCGTGGCCGATCAACTGATTGAGCAGCGTGAGATCGACCTTTTCGGGTTCGCCGACGAAGCCGAGATCGACTACCTTCTCGATATTGGAATCCGGATCGACCATGCTGCGCGTCACTTTCGACGCCCGCACCATGTTGCCGTCCTTGCCGCAGAGGCCGACGGCCTTGCCGCCGGCTTCGTTGATGTAGCCGACGAGCTGCTTGTTGATCGAGCCCGCGAGAACCATCTCGACGATCTCGATCGTCGCGGCGTCGGTGATGCGGAGCCCCGCAGCGAATTCCGACTTGATGCCTAGCCGCTGCAGCATGGTGGCGATCTGCGGTCCGCCACCATGCACCACCACCGGATTGATCGCGGTCTGTTCGAGCAGGACGATGTCGCGGGCAAAATCGCGCGCCACATTCTCGGCACCCATGGCGTGGCCGCCATACTTGATGACGATCGTTTCCTCATCGTACTGCTGCATATGCGGCAGCGCTTCGGACAGGATGCGGGCTTGCTCGAGCGGGCTGATATTGGACGCGTCGGTCATGTCGGGTGGTCTCGTTTTGCGCGGCGTGGCCGCGTTCTAGCCGATTGGCTGGCGCGGCGCAAAGCGTGTTATGGCGCGCGGGGCGGCCATGCCGCCGCCAACGCCACCACCAACCAGCTTGCGATCAGGAGCGTGCCACCGGTCGGTGCCGCCATCGGAAACAGGCTGTATCCGGCAAACTGCCGCAGAGTGAGATCGCCGGCGAACAGCAAGACGCCGATAACCATGGCGCAGGATGCCGCGAGGCCGATCCGGTCATGCAGGACACGGCGTCCCGTTAGCGCCAGAACCGCCAAGACCGCGGCGGCATGAAACAGCAGCATCGACGACGCGGAGCCCAGGCGCGCGGCGTCGGGCAGGTGGGCGGCCATTGCCGCGAGTGCGACGCCTGCCGCTCCCATGAGCCCTGCAAACGCAGCGAGAATGCGGGCGATTCCGGTGCGCGTCATGCGCCACGCTCCGCCAGCAGGCGGATCATCGCCGCACGCAACTCCGGCATGCCCGCGCCGGTGCGCGACGACGTCGTCAGGACTTCGGGATAGGCCGCGGGATGGGCCTTGAGGGCGTCCAAGGTTGAAGCAATGCGTTGTTCAAGCTCTGACGCCTTCACCTGATCGGCCTTGGTCAGCACGATCTGGTAGCTGACCGCGGAACGGTCGAGTGTCTTGAGAATGTCATTGTCGACGTCCTTGAGGCCATGGCGACTGTCGATCAGCACATAGATCCGCGCCAGGTTGCTGCGGCCTTGCAGGAAGTTATGGATCAGCGAGGTCCATGAGGCGATCTTGGTCTTCGGCGCCGAAGCGTAGCCATAGCCGGGCATGTCGACCAGACGCAGGTTGCCGTCCCTGGGGCCTTCGAAGAAGATCAATTCCTGGGTGCGGCCCGGCGTATGCGAGGTGCGTGCAAGCGCATTGCGGCCAGTGAGGGCATTGATAAGGCTCGATTTGCCGACGTTGGAGCGGCCGGCAAACGCGACTTCGATGCCTTGCATCGGCGGCAGCGTTTCGATCGACGGCGACGCCCAGAAAAACTGCCAGTCGCCGGCGAACAACTTTCGGCCCTGCTCGATCAGATCGTTCTCGGCGTCCATGCGAAGGCCTTCCATACCTCGTCTGCGCCCGTAACCTTAAAGGCCGTCACGGTCGGGCTTGTCCCGACCTTGGATGCCCGGAACAAGTCCGGGCATGACGCCAGTGGAATGTCCCCGGCACTCCGGAAACGTTGCGGCGAGATCTAGGTCGTCTTCTTCGATCCCAGGAACGTCGCCTTGACGTTGTCGAGCAGCTCCACCTTTACGCCGTTGCGGCGCATGATGTAGCTCTGCTGCAGAACCGACAGCGTATTGTTCCACGCCCAGTAGATCACGAGACCCGCCGGGAACGATGCCAGCATGAAGGTGAAGATCAGCGGCATCCAGTCGAAGATCATCTTCTGGGTCGGGTCCGGCGGGGTCGGATTGAGCTTCATCTGGAACCACATCGTGATGCCCATGATGATCGGCCAGATGCCGAGCATCAGATGAGGCCCGATCAACGGGATGTGGGTCGGGTCATAGTGGAACATGCCGAACAGCGTGAACAGATTGGTCGGATCGGGCGCAGACAAATCCTTGATCCATCCGAAGAACGGCGCATGCCGCATTTCGATGGTGATGAACAGCACCTTGTAGAGCGAGAAAAATACCGGAATCTGCAAGGCGACGGGAAGACAACCGGCGACCGGATTGATCTTCTCCTTCTTGTAGATTTCCATCATCTCCTGTTGCTGCTTCATCTTGTCGTCGGGGAAGCGCTCTTTCAGTGCTGCCAGCTGCGGCTGCAACGCCTTCATCTTTGCCATCGAGGCGTAGGACTTGTTTGCCAGCGGGAAGAAGATGAGCTTCACCAGCACCGTCACCAGCAGGATGGCGACGCCGAAGTTGCCGACCAGTCGGGAGAAGAAGTCGATGGCGAGGAACATCGGCTTGGTGATGAAGTAGAACCAACCCCAGTCGATCAGCAGATCGAAATGGTTGAGGTTCAGCTGCTTGTTGTAGCCGCCGAGACCGCCGATCGGAAAATTGATGCCGACCACGCCGGCTTCCTTGGCGCCGGCGAACAGCCTGGCATTCGCCGTTCCTTTTGCGCCCGGCGCGACGGTCTGCGGGTTCTCGAGATAGTCGGTCTGGTAAGTCGGCGTCGTGCCGATCGTGCTCGACGAGAAGCGGGCCTGCAGGGCCGCATCGGTATCGGGCAGAAGCGCGGAGGCCCAGTATTTATCGGTAATGCCGAGCCAGCCGTTGGTGACCTTGAAGTTCACAGACTTGGCTTCGCCGATCTTCTTGTAGCTGTATTCCTGCAGTCCCTGGTCGCCGAGATAGCCGACCAGACCTTCATGCAGGATGTAGTAGCCTGAGACATGCGGGGTGCCGTGCCGCGAGATCAGGGCAAACGGGTAGAGCGTGACCGGTGCGTTGCCGGTATTGGCAACATCGTCCTTGATCGAAAACAGATAGCGATCGTCGATCGAAATGGTCCGGCTGAAGGTGAGGCCTTCGCCGTTATCCCACTTCAATGTCACCGGATGATCGGGGGTCAGGCTGCCGCTGCCGTCCTGCTGCCACGGCGTGTTCTGATCGGGAATTTTGGTGTTCGAGCCGCTGGCCGCGACCCATCCGAACTCGGCGTAATAAGGCTCCGACGTGCCGGACGGCGAAAACAGCACAATAGCGGGCGAGGTCGGGTCGACGGTGTCACGATATTGCACGAGCGACAGGTCGTCGATGCGCGCGCCCTTGAGGGAAATGCTGCCATTCAGTCGCGGGGTTTCGATCTTGATGCGTGGTGATGCGGCAATCGCGGCGTCGCGGCTGACGACGGTCGTTGTGGCGGCGGGCTGATTGACCGTCGGCGCGGTGCCCGGCGCGGCCGGCGGAGTGCTCGTTGCAGTACCGGATGGATTTGCAGCGGATGGATTCGCAGCTGGTGCCGGTGACGCCGCATTCTTGGCGAGTTCGCTCTGCGCGTGCTCGGCGGCGCGCTGCTTTTCCATTTGCGGAATGTTGAAGAAATACTGCCACCCGATCAGCACGAGACCGGACAGGATGACGGCGATAATGGTGTTGCGGTTGTCGGTCATCGTTCAGGTCTCGTCATTCTGGCCGGGTTGCTGATTGAGGGCGATAGCCCGTCGATGGCGAAGGTTTGATGTCACGAATGTGCCGGCGCCTGCCGCTCAAGGCGGTTGAGAGCCACGCGCAAGTCGTCGAGCATGATCGCAAAGCCGCGGCTCAGCGCTGTCCGACGGCCGACTAGCACATAATCACTGTGGGGACGCATTGATACGGCGTCGAGCCGCTTCACCAATTCGCGAAGCCTGCGGCGAACACGGTTGCGTTCGGTCGCGGTGCCCACCTTTTTGGAGACTGTGAAGCCGACCCGTATCGGTCCATCGTCATTGCGCGCACGGCGCTGCACCACGAACGCGGGACTCGCTGCCCGCGCCGCACCGGCAACGGCGAGAAAGTCCGCTCGCTGCCTCAACCGATCCATAATGAGGTCCTGTAAAGGGCCGTTCAGGCGCTCAGGCGCTTCCGTCCGCGAGCACGGCGTGCAGCGAGAACTTTCCGGCCGCCGGTGGTCGCAAGACGAGCGCGGAATCCGTGACGGCGCTTGCGCACCAATTTACTGGGTTGATAGGTCCGTTTCACGGGTCGTTCTCCGCTGACCGGGCAATTCGCCAAGCTATTGAGGTAAATCCACGATTGCTGGCTCAAATCCGAGCCGCCTTCGGCCCAAACGAGCCGCCTCCCGGTCAAACCGGGTTATCGCGGACAGTTGGCGCGGCTTATACGGGAGGCCGGCGGCATCGTCAATCTTTCGATCGATTTCGCGCCCATTCCGGCGACTGGTGCCATCGTCCCGATTCAAGGCCGTTTTTCATTGCAGGTCAAATGGTTATGGCGGACAATCGCGCACCGGCCGGTTGGTTTGCTCGCAGCACTCCACCTTTCGAAGAGCGGACGGACTGCCGGGCCTACGCCGCGCCGCAGGGGCTTCGGCCCCGCAGGCGGGTCAAGTCCCGCAATGACGAGCCGAACTGATTGCGGCGCGGACCGCGAATCGTTACTGGACGTCCCGCACATCGGGACATACCCATGAAGGATCTGCTCGCCCGCCTGTTCCCGCCGGACATTTCACAGTCCTTCGACAACACGAAGCGGCTGTCCGACTATATCAGCGTGCTTGCCCGAATGGTGTTCATCGGGCCGCTTTCGCTGCTGGGCATTTACTGGCTCACGCATATCGAGCCGGAGCTCAGCCTGACCTATATCTGCCTCGTGGTGGTCACGCTCTATTTCGTCGCCCTGTCGATCGCGATATTCGCGTCGTTCTCGTGGTTGACGGCCGGCTATCTCGAACTGATCCTCTTCGGTGGGGCCAGGACGTCGTGGGTGGCGTTTGTCGTGACCGTCTCGGCCTCCTTGTTATTGATCGGCGCGCTTGCGGTGGTACTTTACGAGATTGCCGCCAATTCCTCGATCGTCAAGGATGTCCTCGGCAGTATAAGTGCGGTGAAGCTTTAATCGGGATCCAGTTGGTTCCGTTCAGTTTCGGGAACTCTCGCGATCGATGCGACGATCGGCCCGGCCGCTGGATCGGAACATGATCGATCGGTAATTTGACGCAGTTTCGGGCCGGACGCACCTTGGAAGAGATGACATCACAGATGGAAATCGTGCCGAAGGCCAGCGAGCGGTTGGGGCCGTCCCGACTGTTGCCGCAGGGACGGCTCGGTCTGTCCGGAAAGCTGCTGCTTCTGACCATTCCGCTGGTGATGATCGCGGAAGTGCTGATCTACGTGCCGGCCATCGCCAATTTCCGGATGAACCGCCTCAACGACCGGATCGCGGCCGCCAATACCGCAGCCCTGGTGCTGGACGCTGCGCCCAGCGGCATGGTGCCGGATTCGCTGGCCCGACAGATTCTGAACAGTATCGGGGCACGGGCCGTAGCCATCAAGATGGGCCAGCAGCGGCGCCTCCTCGCTAGCGCCGATCTGCCGTCGTCCGTCGATCACGACGTCGACATGCGCAGCATGACGGCCTGGTCGGCAATGATCGGCGCCTTCGAAACCATGCTGGAAAGTGGCAACGAAACCATCCGCATTATTGGGCCGGCGCCTTATGGCGCGCAGTTCATCGAAGTCGTGGTCGACGAAAAGCCGCTACGCCAGTCGATGTACCGGTTTTCCCGCAACTTGCTGCTGTTTTCGCTCGGAATTGCCGTCCTCACGGCGGCGCTGGTCTATCTGGCCCTGCATTTCCTGTTCGTGCGGCCGATGCGCCGCCTGACGGCCAACATGGTCGGATTCCATCAGAATCCGGAAAGCTCGGCGAGCATCATTGCACCCTCGGACCGCGGCGACGAGATCGGCGTTGCCGAGCGTGAATTGTCCGACATGCAGCGTGATCTGGTGTCGATGCTGCATCAGAAGAGCAGGCTCGCGGCGCTGGGTCTCGCGGTCTCGAAGATCAACCACGACCTGCGCAACATGCTGGCGTCGTCGCAGCTGTTGTCCGATCAACTGGCGAGCGTGCCGGAACCGCGGGTGCAGCGATTTGCGCCGAAGTTGATGCGATCGCTGGAGCGCGCCATCGCGTTGTGCCAGTCGACGCTTTCCTATGGACGCGCCCAGGAAGCGGAGCCCGACCGCCGCATGGTGCTGGTGGAGCCGATCGTCAACGAGGTTCGCGAATCGGCCGGACTTGGCTCGAATGCATCGATCGGCTGGATCAACGCTATCGAACGCGGGCTGATGATCGATGCCGATCCGGATCAATTGTTCCGGATTTTGCTCAATCTGGTGCGTAACGCGGCGCAGGCGCTGGAAAGCCAGACCAAGAGCGACATTGCCCCCGAACAAATCCGGGTCACGGGGCGCCGCGAGGGCAGCGTCACGGTCATCGAGGTCTCGGATACCGGTCCGGGTGTGCCGCTGAAGGCGCGCAATCACCTGTTCGAGGCATTCCAGGCGTCGGACCGCGCCGGCGGCACCGGTCTCGGCCTCGCCATCGCGGCGGAACTGGTGCGTGCACACGGTGGCGACATTCATCTGGTGGAAGGCACCATCGGTGCGACCTTCCGGATTGCGATTCCCGACCGTCCGGTGGAATTGGCCAGCCTGCGCGGCGAGCGGGTTCGGGCTTGATCAAGGCCTATTAATCGCGCGGGATGCGCGGTCTGAAGGCTTTTATGGGTCTGAAAGCTGAAAAACCGTTGATTTTTCAGCTTTTGACGCGGGTCGCGTGACCTAGCACCAAAAGGACAGCTTTGGTGGTTCAGGACCTTGCCAAGCCGATCCTAAGCCGTTAGCTATGGCGCGCTTTCGCGACGTTGCAAGCCGTCCGGAACAGATGCGGTATCGACGGGCTCCGCCCGCTCGCTTCGCACACAACGCGCCCGTAGCTCAGCTGGATAGAGCACCAGACTACGAATCTGGGGGTCAGGAGTTCGAATCTCTTCGGGCGCGCCATTTATCAATGACTACGATATCTTTGGCGCTATCGCCCGGTCACATCTATCTGTTGGCCGGTTGGGGGCACACGGGAGTGCCCCCCAGTTTGACCTACGGCATGCTTAACTCATGGCGGCCGACCACCATCCAGTGCACTTCATCGGGACCATCGGCGAAGCGGAGATGACGCACGTCGGTGTACATCTCGGCCAGCGGCGTCCACTGCGAGATGCCGGTGGCTCCGTGCATCTGAATGGCCTGATCGATGATCTTGCAGGCGCGCTCGGGCACCATGGCCTTGACCATGCTGACCCAGACCCGGGCTTCCTTGTTGCCGAGCACGTCCATCGCTTTCGCGGCCTTCAGCACCATCAACCGCATCGCCTCGATCTCACAGCGTGCCTGCGCGATGATCTGCAGGTTACCGCCGAGATGGGCGATTTTCTTGCCGAAGGCTTCGCGCGTCAGGCCGCGCGAAATCATCAGATCCAGTGCTTTTTCAGCCTTGCCGATCGTGCGCATGCAGTGATGGATTCGCCCGGGGCCGAGACGCAGTTGCGAAATCTCGAAACCGCGACCTTCGCCAAGCAGAATGTTCTCCTTGGGCACCCTGACATTGTTGAAGCGCATATGCATGTGCCCGCGCGGTGCATGGTCGTGTCCGAATACGTGCATCGGGCCGATAACTTCGACGCCCGGTGTGTCCGTGGGCACAAGAATCTGCGACTGCTGCTTGCTGGGCGCCGCATCCGGATTGGTTTTTACCATCGCGATGATGATTTTGCAGCGGGGGTCGCCGAGGCCGGAGATATAATATTTCTCGCCGTTGATCACCCACTCGTCGCCGACGAGCTTGGCAGTCGTCGAAATATTCTTCGCGTCCGACGACGCGACGTTCGGCTCGGTCATGGCATAGGCGGAGCGGATTTCACCGTTCAGCAGCGGCTTCAGCCACTTTTCTTTTTGCTCGCGCGTACCGACCCGCTCAATCACTTCCATGTTGCCGGTATCCGGCGCCGAGCAGTTCATGGTTTCGGAAGCGAGCGGATTTTTACCGAGCTCGACGGCGATATAGGCATAATCCAGATTGCTCAGGCCTTCGCCGGTCTCCGCATCGGGCAAGAAGAAATTCCAGAGGCCCGCTTCCTTGGCTTTCGTCTTCGCTTTCTGAAGCACCTCGAGTTGCGCCGGCGTAAAGCTCCAGCGATCGGTATTGTTCTCGCCGAGCCGGTAAAACTCGACTGACATTGGCTCAACCGTTTCCCGGATGAATTTCTTCACGTGGTCGTAGAGCGGCCGCGCCTTGTCCGACATGCGCAGATCGTTGAGATCATCGTCGGGATTAAGTGAATACGACGTCGTTCGAGGAATGTAGGCGTGTTTCATACGTAAATACTCCCAATGGGCGCGGACCGATCGCCAATTATAGGCTTTGTGCGCTCATTGGATAGGGTGCGTATGATTGACACCGCGCGTGGGCGAGCATTCCGCCTCGCGAAATCTTTGCACAACGGTATCTACGTTCGTGCTTCCTCTGCGAGTGGCCGGCGATCAAGCAAACCCACACTCGGACCTTGCATCATTCAATAACTGTCACGTCACCGCACCGGCATCGGGGGCCGAAGCACTCTCATGCCGTCGTCATCTGTTTGCGGCGGAAGCTGTGCGGGCACAGGCGGCGGGGGTGGCGGAACGGCAGCCTCGCGTTGGACGGTGCTTGGCGTATAGCTCTGCCCTTGCGAATAGGTTTGCGGCGGCAGGTACGGCGTACGGGGATGCGGCGCCGTGACGGTCGTAGATACGTGTTGGCGTCGCTGCTGCCGGACCGGCTTGGATGTCTGCGTCGTCACGTTGCGTGGCGCTTCATGCTCTGCGGCCTTCGCAATATCGCGCCCCAATTGTTGCTGGCCAGCCTTCAGCTCATTGACCGTCTGCTTCAATGTTTCGATTTCCCGCGCCATCGATTCAATCGACGAGGCAAGTTCAGGTGGGATGGTTGCCTGTACTGGTGGCTGCTCTGCTGCTGGCGTGGCGTTGGCTGTGGAAGATGGCGTTGCCGGTGTCGTGGCGGCGGTGTCTTGCGCCGGTGCTGGTTCGGCGGCCGGTTGAGATGCGGCGGCTTGAGGAGCGGGAGCCTCAGATGCCGCGGCCTGGGGCGCCGGAGCTTGGGGCGTCGCGTTCTGTGGTTCAGCGGTGGCGGTGGTCTGTGTCGGGCCTAGCACCGTTGCGAGAAGCTGCGGCGCAAACTCGGAAAATTTCTGCTTTGCTTCCTCACCATAGGAGCGCCAGGCGAACACCGCGGCAGCGACGGCGCATAGAAGCAGCAGCACGCGCGTGATCCGATGGCCTGACCGTACGCGCAACGCCGGATGACTGATATCCCCGGCATTGTCGTTCAATGGCGTTGCGCGCAATGGCGGCTCGTTGGTGGATGCAGGCGTCGCTGTGGGCGCTTCTTGAGCGACGGGTGCATGTTGGTCAACCGGCGCGTGTTGAGTGACAGGCGCAGTGTCGGGAGAATTCGGTACGAGGCGTGGCGCCAGGTCGCGGAGTTGCGCGGCGATGGCGTCGTGCGGGTCATCGTGCTGCAATTTGAGTTGCATTGGCGCTCCGTGGACGTGTGAGGGCGATCCCTGCCGTGGGTTCCAGGCAATATGCGTGCAAAAAAGGCGTCACATTTGGCCGCAGCAAGGCAGCACAATGAAAATTGAGACTGGAATGAGGACACCCGGCCAGCAACCATTCCGGGAGTTTAACGGCCGGTTATCGCTTCAGCCGCCGGCCGCTCAATACAAGCAATCATGCTTCGCTTCATGTTGAAAAAGGCACTGCAGCCTTATGAAGAAAAGATCGGCGCCGCGATTGAGGCCCATCGATGGTTGTATCGGTGTAAACTGACGCCGAATCAGGCGATCAGCGCCCGATTGCGTGCTTCCTGCGAGGCTCCCTGAGCAAGCATGCGTCCCGCTGATCATGCTCGACAAATTCCAGTTCGGACTTTCCAAGCCGCATGTCCAAGCCCGCCGTCGCTCCCAGTGAACGAATGTTACCTGATGCGTCGAAGGCGCTGTCGGTTCTCAACTCCGTTTTCGGATTGCCGCGCTTCCGCGGTGCGCAAGCGGAGATCGTCGCGCATGTGACGGGCGGCGGCAATTGCCTGGTGCTGATGCCGACGGGTGGTGGCAAGTCGCTGTGCTACCAGTTGCCGTCGCTGCTGCGCGAGGGATGCGGTATTGTGGTGTCGCCGCTGATCGCGTTGATGCGAGATCAAGTCGCGGGGCTGCTTGAAGCCGGCGTCAAGGCGGCGGTGTTGAATTCGACCCTGTCGTGGGATGAGGCTTCCGAGATCGAGCAGCGCCTGCTCGCCGGCGATCTCGATCTGCTCTACATCGCGCCGGAGCGGTTGCTGACGCCACGCTGCCTTGCGATGTTGAGCCGCGCGCGGCTGGCCTTGTTTGCTATCGACGAAGCGCATTGCGTATCGCAATGGGGCCACGACTTCCGGCCGGAATATATTGGACTGTCGGTGCTTGCGGAGCGTTTTCCAAAGGTGCCGCGCATTGCGCTGACCGCGACGGCGGACGAACTGACGCGGCAGGAGATCGTCGAGCGGCTCGCGCTCAACGATGCGCCGAGTTTCGTGGCCAGTTTCGATCGGCCCAATATCCGTTATGAGATTGTCGACAAGAAGAATGCCCAGACCCAGCTGAAGGCGTTTATCGCCGAGCGTCATCCCGGCAAAGCCGGAGTCGTCTATTGCCTGTCGCGCGCCAAGGTCGAGGATACTGCCGCTGCCTTGAGCAAGGCTGGCATCGTCGCGCTGCCATATCATGCCGGTCTCGATGCAGAGGTGCGTGCGCGCCATCAGGACCGCTTCCTCAACGAGGAGGGCATCGTCATTGTCGCCACCGTGGCGTTCGGCATGGGGATCGACAAGTCCGACGTGCGGTTTGTGGCGCATCTCGATCTGCCTAAGAGCATCGAGGCGTATTATCAGGAAACCGGCCGCGCGGGCCGCGACGGCAAGCCGGCCGCCGCCTGGATGACCTATGGACTCGCCGATATCGTGCAGCAGCGGCGCATGATCGATGAGTCTCCCGGCGCGGAAGCTTTCAAGCGGGTGTCGTTCGACAAGCTCAACGCGCTGGTAGGCCTTGCTGAAACCACGCAATGCCGCCGGACGCGGCTGCTCGGATACTTTGGCGAGACGCCCAAAAATTCTAAATGCGGCAATTGCGACAACTGCCTGTCGCCGCCCAATGTGCGCGATGGCGGCGTCATCGCGCAAAAACTGTTGTCCTGCGTGTATCGAACCGGCGAACGCTTCGGTGCGGCGCATCTGATCGATGTCCTGACTGGCCGCGAGACCGATCGGGTCAAACAGTTCGGGCACCACCGATTGTCGGTATTCGGAATTGGCGTCGACATGAATGACAAACAGTGGCGGTCCGCTTTGCGCCAGATTGTGGCGCTGGGCCATCTGCGGCCGGACAGCGAGGCGTTCGGCGCGTTCAAGCTGACGGAATCCTCGCGCGACGTTCTGAAGGGCAACACCGCCGTGATGCTGCGTGACGAAGTCCCCGATGTTTCGGGCAGGCGCGGCACTTCCAGGTCGCGGCAAAAATCGGCATTATCTCCAGTGCTGGATGGATCGTCGCCGGCCCATGCTCTTTTGAGTGCATTGCGCGCGTGGCGTTCGGAGATGGCCCGCAAGCACGGCGTGCCGGCCTACGTCGTCTTCAACGATGCGACATTGGAAGGCATCGCAGTGTCTCGGCCGCGAACGCATGATCAGCTTCGCGCCATCTCCGGCATCGGCGACAAGAAGCTCGAACGCTATGGCGATGCGCTGATCGCGTTGGTGAGGTCCGACACTCGCTGAAGATGGCTCGAGTCTCCAGGCATCGCGGACGAACGATCGCTTTCAGCAAATTGCTTACTTGATGCTGGTGTCGGAGTTCCGGGCCGCCTGTTCAAAGAACGCCTTTTCTTCCGCAGTGGCATCGAGAAGCTGGTCGTCCTGATCGTAAACGTCGTCCCGGAAATGAACGGTACCGTCGCGCGTCATCCATCCGGTGAGATAGATCCACGCGACCGGCACTTTCTTCGATAACGGAATCGTCTGGCGTTCGCCGGTTGCTATCACGGCGTCGATCTTGGCGCGATCCCATCCCGGCGTATCGCGTAGCAGCCACGCAGCCAGATCGCGCACCTGATCGACGCGGACGCAGCCATGGGAATCGAATCTGTAATCCTTGCTCAGCAGGCTCTTCTGGTTAGTGTCATGCATATAGACAGCATAGGAATTCGGCATGTTGATCTTGAGTTGGCCGAGCGCATTCCACGGTCCTGAGTCCTGACGCACGATCACGCTCGGCGCTTTGTCCGCTGTCCAGACGACGGTGGCGGGATCGATCACCGCGTCGTGCTCGTCATACAACTGCATATGCATCCGGCTGAGATAGGTCGGGTCCGTCCGCATGTGACCCGCAATCTCGTTCTTGGTGATCGAGGCGGGCACGGTCCATCGAGGATTGAGATTGATGTCGGTGATTTCGGTCACAACCGTGGGGGAGGGCTTTTCGGTCTTGCCGACCACCACGCGATAGCGGTGGATGACTTTGTCGTTCTCTACCGCTTCCACATAGGTCCCCGGAATATTGACGGCGACGAATCGCGGGCCGAACTTGAAGCCGATCGTGGATGTTCGGAGCAACGACGCCTCAAGCTGCTTGCGGCGTTCTTCTGCGGAGATGTTGAGCGCGGCCAAGGTTCGCGGGCCGACGGTTCCTGTCTGTGGAAGGCCGTGGCGGATCTGAAAGTGCTTCAGGCCTGCAATGAGCGTATCGTTGAATTTTCCCGACGTTTCCGAGGGAGCGAGATCGCCGCTGACGATCAGGCGCTGGCGAAGCAGGGTAACATGCGTGCCCTCGGCGCCTGGCGTAAACTTCGCTTCCTTCGGGATCGCCGGCCATCCGCCATGGTCGACGATGGCAGCGTATTTCTGAATTGCCTCCTTGAGGCGGCCGGCGGTGCCCTGGTCGAAGGTCGGCTCCTCGGTCAGCGGAAGGTCCTTGGTCGGTTTGGCTCCCGTCTCCGCGGCGGCTGCCTGCGGGACCGGATTGGGCAGTTTCTCCTTGGGGGCCGCCGTTTGGCCTTGCGACGGTCCGGAGCCGATCAAAACGGTTGCTGCAAGCAATAAAACGGTGCGCTTCATGATGGCCTCGCCAAGAAATACGGGAACGGTAGGGCAAGACAATCAACCAACCGTTAACCACGCGGTCCGGCATGGCACGTGGGCCGTATTTGTGTGAGCGATGGCGGCCGGATCGATCGCGGCAGAGTTAAGCGCTACTCGCGATCGATGTATTTCGCTACCGGGAGTTGCCAGCCGTGCCGGAGCGCCATGACGCGAAGTCCGAAGCAGAGCAATACGCCGGCAATCGCAATCGGGACTGTCGGCAGGCGCAGCATATGACCGGCGACCACCACGCCGGCACCTGCCAGCGCCGCGACCGCGTAGAGTTCAGAACGCAGCACCGTCGGAATTTCCGCGAGCAGCATGTCGCGCGCCATGCCGCCGCCGATTCCGGTCAACATGCCAAGCGACATGGCCATGACCGGGTTCAGGCCGTAGTCGAGGGATTTCTGCGCGCCTGCAACTGCGAACAGGGCGAGCCCCGCGGCATCGAAGAGCAATACCGGATGACGTAGCCGCTCGATGGTCGGTGACAGATAAAAGGTAATCAGGCCTGCCACGAGCGACACGACCAGATAGCGCCAGTCGCTGATGGCCGCAGGCGGGACCGCGCCGATCAACACATCGCGGGTAATGCCGCCGGAATTCGCCGCGGCGAATGACAGCACCAGCACACCGAACAAATCCAGCTTGCGCCTCACACCCGCCAACGCACCGCTGAGCGCGAACACGAAGGTACCGGTAAGATCGAGGACCAGCGGCAGAGTCTCCATGGAACGACTCCAGAACTCGAATCAGTGCGAGGTGCTCCATCACCTAATAATGCGCGCGGCCGGAAGCCAAGCAGGTTCCATCGTTAGCATGATGCTACCGGGCGCCTTCGCGGAGCGCATCGGACCGGCTCCCCTAGCTATTTGAGACAGGGATTGCGACAATCGCGTTTCGTTCGACGGCACGAACCGGAACTCAGGGGGACGCGGGGGCGTATGCGGTGGAAGTTGTTCTGGTCGGCGTTATGGGCGACGGCGGTTACGTTGACCATGGTTTCGGTGGCCGACGCAGCGGGCCAGAGTGCGGCGCGCCCGTCTGAGTTTATCCTTATCGTTCAGATTGTCCTGTTGATCGCGGTCGGGCGCGGCCTCGGCGAGGTCATGCAGCGGATCGGTCAGCCATCGGTGATCGGCGAACTGCTGGCAGGATTGCTACTCGGTCCGTCGCTGTTCGGATGGGTGTGGCCGCAGGCGCAAAGTCTGATCTTTCCGAACAACCCGGAGCAGAAGGCGCTGATCGATGGACTCGCGCAGTTCGGCATCCTGTTGCTGCTGTTGCTGACGGGAATGGAAACCGACCTCAAGCTGGTGCGGAAAGTCGGCCGGGCGGCGATGACGATCTCGGTCGCCGGGATCGTGGTGCCCTTCCTGTGTGGCTTTGCGCTCGGGCAGTTCCTGCCGGAAAGTCTGCTTCCGCATCCGGAAGCGAGGCTGGTGGCATCGCTATTCCTTGGCACGGCGCTCTCGATCTCCTCGGTGAAGATCGTCGCCGTGGTGGTTCGCGAAATGAATTTCATGCGCCGCAATGTCGGCCAGATCATTATCGCGACCGCGGTCATCGATGACACCATCGGATGGATCATCATTGCCATCATCTTCAGTCTGGCATCGCGCGGGACCCTGGATTTCGCCTCGTTGGCGCAAGCGGTATTGGGCACGCTTGCGTTTTTGGCCGTCAGTTTCACGATCGGACGGCGCCTTGTATTCCAGCTTATCCGTCTGGCCAACGATCATCTGGTCAGTTCGGCGGCCGTGATTACCGTGATCCTGTTGCTGATGGGCGTGATGGCGATGATCACGCATCTGATCGGCGTCCATACCGTGCTCGGTGCGTTCGTTGCGGGCATCCTCGTCGGCGAGTCCCCCATCCTGACGAAGCAGATCGACGAGCGGCTGCGTGGGCTGATCACCAGTCTGTTCATGCCGGTATTCTTCGGTCTTGCCGGGTTGAGCGCAAATCTTACGGTGCTGAAGGATCCGCAATTGCTGGCGCTGACGGTGGCGTTGATCCTGATTGCCAGTATCGGCAAGTTTGGCGGCGCATTCGTTGGCGGTGCGCTCGGCGGCCTGACGAAGCGGGAGTCGCTGGCGCTTGCCAGTGGCATGAACGCCCGCGGCTCTACCGAGGTCATCATCGCAACCATCGGCCTGTCGATGGGCGTATTAAGTCAGAACCTGTTCTCGATGATCGTCACCATGGCGATCCTGACTACGATGGCGATGCCGCCGATGTTGCGGGCCGCGCTTGCTCGGCTTCCGCCAAGCAAGGACGAGAAAGCCCGGCTGGAACGCGAGGAGCTGGAGGAGAAGGGTTTCGTCGCTAATCTGGAGCGATTGTTGCTTGCGGTGGACGAAAGCGCCAATGCCAGGTTCGCGTCGACCGTTGCCGGGTTGCTGGCCGGCGGCCGTGGCTTGCCGATCACCGTGCTGCATATCGGCGCCCAAGCCAAGATGCAGCAAGACAAGCGCGACGAAGATGGAAGCCATGAGAGCGCGGTGAAGAACGCCGCGAAGGTTGCGGCCAATGCCGACGAGGAGAAGGCCCGCGATATCGATGTCACGACGCGGGCCCGCGAGAGCAAGGACGCCGGCGAGGCCGTCGTCGAGGAAGCACGCAAGGGCTTCGATCTGCTCGTCGTCGGCATAGACAAGGTGCTTGGCGACAAGGGCGAGTTCGACAAGAAGGTCAACGACGTAACGTCGGGCTTCGAAGGGCCGCTCGCGATGGTGACCGGGAAGGGCCGCCAGCTTGCGCAGCCTGCCAATAACGATCTCAGGATTCTGGTTCCGGTCTCAGGCAGCGGCGTCTCGCGGCGTGGTGCCGAAGTCGCGATCGCGCTGGCGCGCGCCAGTTCGACGCCATTGCATGTGGTTTACGTCTCGACCACGCGCGACAAGGGCGCGCGGCGGCGTCATCATCCCCATATGGGTTTGCCGCAGGACGAACTGATCCTCAAGGATATCGTCTCGTTCGCGTCGACTTACGACGTACCGGTGACCACCGCAATTCATAGCGACGTCTCTCCCGATGTCGCGATTGTCGCCGAAGCGAGGGGTGTTCGGTCCGATCTGATCGTCATGGGCGTCGATCGTATTGCGGGCGATACGTTGAATTTTGGGAGCGTCGCGGCAGCCGTATTGCGGCACTCCAAGGTCTCGGTGCTTCTGGTATCGAGCGGCGAGGCACGGCAGCCAGAATAGGGTGCGGCCCGTTCTGCCGTGATATGCTAGGTTCTCGTGTCGGTAGATGCGGGCGGAAGCCATGTGGAAGGCGCTTTGGAGAAAATGGACGATCGATGAGCCGGCGCGTTTTGGTGACTGGCTCTGGGATGTCTTTGTGGTGCAACTAGCCGCGTTGCTGGACCGGTTGACATTGCGACGGATGATCGCCCTCATCCCCGTGGTCATTATTGTACTCGCCTACTATCATCGCATTCCGGTGCCGCCCGAGTTGATGCTGGTTGGTGATCTGCTCGCCTATATCGATATCTTCTCGATGCTGGTTCTGCTTGGCATTTTGGGGCGCGTCGCGACACTCCTGTTCGTCGTCAGAACGACTGCTGCGCGGATCGCGCGATTGGCAAGCAGCCTCGTCGTGGCAGCACAGCGACTGGATTTCCGGCATCGGCGGGAGCGTAGCACGAGCAGCCGAGAACGCGCTGTTGGACGATCCAGCAATGACGACGGGCCTGCCATCACTGCCGGCATTGCGTGGGCTTAGTGCCGGTTCGAGCCGTTACCGGTTGGCTAGGTTTCTGACACGAGGTTCTTTGGTTGCGCCGCGCGATGGCAGCCGTATGGAAGCGTGGCTATTGCCAGCGTCCACCGAAGCGTTCGGTTAGCGCCCTGCATACCGATTGAAGCTTGTCGATGATGGCCGCGTCCTGCTCGCGAGCGAAGGCGCCGGTCGCGATCATCGTCACCACCAGCGCGGCTCGGCCCTGAATATCGAGGATCGGTACGGCGGTCGCCCGCAGGCCCGGGATGAGCAGTTCATCGACCGACGCAGACATGCTGCCGCGCACCTGCTTGCGTATGGCGGCGGCATTGACTGCCGCCCCGGATTGCCCTGACGCGTCTTCCTGTTCAACGGCGCCGGCAACTTCCTCATCGCTCATGAAGCTGAGGAAGGCATGGCCGGTGGCGGACCGCAGCAGGGGCAAGACTGAGCCCACGGCGAGCGACGTGATGACGGGAATGCGCCCAACGTGCCAGCGCACGATGGTCGGGCCGGCCGGACCGCGCGCCGCGACCAGCGCTGTGCGTCCGGTATCGCGCGTGAACGCTGCAATGGCAGGATCGGCCTCGGCGAAGATATCGGTGCGTGCCAGTGCGGCGAGACCAACCTGGATGGCCTGCGGGCCCAGTTCGTATCGCCCTGATGCTGCATTCTGCGCCGCCATGCCCGATGCAACAAGGCTGGCGAGGTAGCGATGTGCTTGCGAGGCCGACAGACTTGCGCGCGCAGCGATGGTGTTAAGTGGCGCCGGTCCCGGTTCTGCTGCAAGTGCAGCCAGGACGCGGAAGCCGATAGTGACCGATTGAATGCCGCGCCGCGGAGCGTCAGACGAAGCTTTCGCTGCTGCTTTCGGGGCGCGTGTCGTCGTCGGCGGTCCGCCGGTTCTCCGGCTCTGGGATCGGTGCTTTGGCGTTCGCATCGCGCTGTCTCGTCTGGAATTTGCCGTGATGTGATGCAGGCCGGTTGCTTCAAGCGTCCATTTTGTATACTGTGGAATGAATTGCATAATGTCAAATATGGAGGGAGCGCGTGCGAATTGCCGTTCTCGGCGGAGGGCCCGGAGGCCGCTATTTCGCGTATCTTTGGAAGCGGCGTCATCCGGAAGCACAGGTCGAACTGTTCGAGCAGAACCCGGCCGGGGCGACCTGGGGATTCGGCGTGGTGTTCTCCGAGCAGGCGCTGGAATTCCTGCGCGCCGACGATCCCGACACGGCCGATGCCATTTCCGCAGAGATGGAGAGCTGGAGCAACATCACGCTCAACATTCATGGCGACAGCGTCGCGATCGACGGCGTCGGCTTCTCGGCGATCGGCCGGTTGAAGCTGTTGCAGGCGCTGCAGGCTCGCATGACGGCAGTCGGCGCGACGGCGCACTACGATACGCACATCAAATCGGTGGACGACCTCGCGGGCTATGACCTGATCGTCGCGGCCGATGGCCTCAACTCGCTGGTGCGCCGTACCTTCGAGGGCGATTTCGGAACCTCGCTCTCCTACGCCAGCAACAAGTTCGCGTGGTACGGCACCACCAAGCGCTTCGATACGCTATCGCAGACTTTCGTTGCGACCGACCTCGGCACCTTTAACGCACACCATTATCGTTACGCGCCCGATATGAGCACCTTCCTGATCGAGTGCGATCGGGCGACGTGGCAGCGTTACGGCTTTGCGGAAAAGACGGTCGAGCAGTCCCAGGCAATCTGCGAGCGCGTGTTCGCGGACGCGCTCGGCGGCCACAAGCTGATTTCGAACAAGTCGGTGTGGCGAAATTTCCCTTGGGTCTGGAACGAGAACTGGTCGTTCAAGAACATGGTGCTGATCGGTGACGCGCTGCACTCGGCGCATTTCTCGATCGGTTCGGGGACACGGCTGGCGATGGAGGATGCGCTCGCGCTGACCAAGGCCCTGGAAGCAGAGCCCGGCGATCTTCCTGCTGCACTTGCGCGATATCAGGCGGAGCGCAAACCGATCGTGCAGAAGCTGGTCGCGGCCGCTCGCACCAGCGCCGACTGGTACGAGAAGTTCCCCGAACACATGAAACGCGACATCATAGATTTCGCCTACAGTTACATCACCCGTTCCGGACGGATCGATGATCAACGCCTGCGCGTGATGTCCCCGGCATTCATGTCACGCTACGAAGCATCGCGACAAACGGCGCCTGCGCGTGAGGTGCGATCATGAGCGGTCAGGATAACGCCTCGATGATCGCGGATCAGGTCCCGCACGACAGCGCCAGCGCAATCGAGATCGGTTTCACCATGCCTGAGCGTTACAACGCCAGCCGCGTCCTGTTCGACAATCTTGCCGCCGGGCGCGGGGACAGGCTCGCCGTCGTCGGTCCTGCCGGGTCGCGCAGCTATGCCGAACTCTGCGCCGAGGCATCGCGCTGGGGCCACGGCTTTCGCTCGCTGGGCCTTGCACGCGGCGATCGCGTGCTGCTGTTCCTCGACGACACGCCGGCTTATCCCGCAGCCTTTTTCGGTGCCGTGCGCGCCGGCTTCGTTCCGCTGCTGATCAACACGCTGACGCCGCCGGATCTGCTGCAGTTCTATCTGTCGGATTCTGGAGCCGCGGTTGCAGTGGCCGATGCCGAATTCTCGTCACGGTTCGACGCGACGGCTTGCGCCGCGACCGGGCTGCGCACCTTGGTAATCGTCAATGGCGCTCCGGGCGACAACGCGGTGACGCACTGCATTGTCGCCCACGACTGGTTGCGCAATTTCCCCGATACGCTGGACGAAGCCGATACCCATCGCGACGAGATGGCGTTCTGGATGTATTCGTCGGGCTCGACCGGCCGCCCCAAGGGCATCGTTCACCTGCAGCACGACATGGCCTATAGCGAGGCGGCGTTCGCGCAGAATGTGCTGAAACTGACGCCGGACGACATCTGCTTCTCGGTACCGAAAATCTTCTTTGCCTATGGTTTCGGCAACTCGATTACATTTCCATTCTCAATTGGAGCTGCCGCGCTGTTGCTGCCGGGGCAGCCGAAGCCGGACACCATCTTTGCTGCCATCGGGAAGTTTCGACCGACGGTCTTCTTCGGTCTGCCTACGCTTTACACTTCGCTGACCAAGGCCGCGTCCGCTGCGACTACCGATTTCGCGTCGTTGCGGCTCTCGGTATCCGCTGCCGAAGTACTGTCGGCCGACGTGTTCAATGGCTGGAAGGAGCTTACCGGGCTTGAGATCGTCGAAGGGCTCGGGTCGACCGAAGTGCTGCACATCTATCTGTCGAACCGCCCTGAGTGGAAGAAACTCGGCGCGGCGGGACTTCGCGTACCCGGCTATGAGTTGATGCTGCGGGACAAGGATGGCCGCGACGTCGGCGACAACGAGGAGGGAATTCTGTGGGTGCGGGGCGATTCCAATACGCCGCTATACTGGAATAGGCCCGACAAGACAGCCGAGACGGTGCGCGACGGCGGATGGATTTACACCGGAGACCGTTTTCTTCGCGACAGCGACGGATTTCATTTCTTTCGTGGACGCGCGGACGATCTCATCAAGATTTCCGGGCAGTGGGTGTATCCGCTGGAAGTCGAGCTGTGCCTTGCCGATCATCCGGATGTTCGCGAATGCGCCGTGCTGGCCGTCGAGCTCCCGGATCGTCGCATGACGCTTGCTGCCGCGGTGGTGATGAACACCATTGGGTTTGATGAACCCCATACGACGAAAGCTTTGCAGGATTACGTCAAGCGCAAGCTGTTGCCCTACAAATATCCGCGGCAGATCGAATTTCTCAATGAATTGCCGAAGACCGGCACCGGCAAGATCGACCGCCAGGCGTTGCTTCGGTCGCATTGCCCGCCGCAACGCTAGAGTGCATCGGCGAACTGCAGCTTACAGCGACCGCGCGATCAAGACTTTCATGATCTCGTTGGTGCCGCCGTAGATCTTTTGAATTCGGGCGTCCACGAACATCCGGGCGATCGGAAATTCCTGCATGTAACCGTAGCCGCCGTGCAGTTGCAGGCATTCGTCGATGGTCTCGACCTGCTTGTCCGAGCACCAGTATTTGGCCATCGAGGCGGTGACTGCATCGAGGTCGCCGGCGATCATCTGCATGATGCAGTAGTCGAGGAATACGCGGCCGATAAAGGCCTCGGTCTTGCGTTCGGCCAGCGTAAAGGCGGAATTCTGGAACGCGATGATCGGCTGATTGAACGCCTTGCGCTCCTTGGTGTAATCGATGGTCACCTGCACGGCGCGTTCGATTGCCGCGACGGCGCCGATGGCGAGGCCGAGCCGCTCACGTGGCAGTTGCTGCATGAGCTGGATAAAGCCCTGGCCTTCAGTCTCGCCCAGCAGATTTTCCGCCGGCACCACGGCATTGTCGAAGAACAGCTCCGACGTATCCGAGGCGTTGAGGCCGATCTTGTCGAGGTTGCGGCCCCGGCGGAAGCCATCGTTGCCTTCCGCTTCCAGCACCAGCAGCGAGATGCCTTTGGCGCCAGGCTGATCGCCGGTGCGTGCGACGACGACGATGAGGTCGGCCAGTTGCCCGTTGGTGATGAATGTCTTCGAGCCGTTGAGGCGATAGGTGTTGCCTTCCTTCTGCGCGCGGGTGCGCACGGCCTGCAGATCGGACCCGGTGCCCGGTTCGGTCATTGCAACCGCGCCGACCCATTCGCCCGAGGCCATCTTCGGCAACCAGCGCTTTTTCTGCTCCTCATCGCCGTATTCGTTGATGTAGTGGGCGACGATATTGCTGTGGACGCTGACCGGCGTCGACATTTCCGGAACGACCGTTTCGATGTCTTCGATCACCGCCGCGTCATAGGCGAAGCTGGCGCCGAGGCCGCCATAGGCTTCGGGCACGCTCGGCAGCAGTGCGCCCATTTCGCCGAGCGAGCGCCAGGCGGAACGATCCGTGATCTTCTCCTTGCGCCAGCGCTCGGCGTGCGGCGCGAGGTCCTTGGCAAGGAAACGGCGAAACTGCTCGCGAAAGGTATCGAGTTCATCCGTCATCCAGGGCGAGCGATAGGTCATGCCGTTTCTCCGTGTGATACCGGCGTTTGAAGCATATTCGGAGCGGGCGTGCCAGTGACGCGGGCGCGCATCACATTCGCCCTTGGCAGAGGCGGCCGGTCGGAAAACATTTTAAGCTTGAAATAATATCTGGCTTGGAGAATAGTGTGATGTCATTCGATGGTGATCCAGGTCGACGGGAGAGCGCAATGCGAATTGTCTGCATCGGAGGCGGGCCGGCAGGCCTTTATTTCGCACTCCTCATGAAGCGCCTGCATCCGCGGCACCACATTCGGGTCGTCGAACGCAACCGGCCGTTCGATACGTTCGGCTGGGGCGTGGTATTTTCCGATGCGACCATGCAGTCGATGCGGCAATGGGATCCGCAAACCGCGGCGGAGATCGAAAGCGCCTTCAACCATTGGGATGATATCGAGCTGCTGTTCAAGGGGCGGACCATCCGCACCACCGGGCATGGTTTTGTCGGCATCGGCCGCAAGCGCATGCTCAATATCCTGCAGGACCGCTGCCTGGCGCTCGGCGTCGAACTGGTCTTCGAGCACGAGGTGATGGACGATGAAGAGTTCGCCGACGCCGACCTGATCATTGCTGCCGATGGCGTCAATTCGCGCATCCGCGCAAAATATGCCGATGTGTTCAAGCCCGATATGGTGATCCGGCCCAATCGCTTCGTCTGGCTCGGCACGAACAAACGCTACGATGCCTTCACCTTCGATTTCCGCAAGACGCAGCACGGCTGGTTCCAGGCTCATATCTATCGCTTCGACGAAGACACCTCGACCTTCATCGTCGAGACGACGGAGGATGTCTTCAAGGCGCATGGCCTCGACAAGATGGATCAGGATCAGTCGATCGCGTTCTGCGAAGAGCTATTTGCTGAAACGCTCGACGGCCACAAGCTGATGAGCAATGCGCGGCATCTGCGCGGCTCGAGCTGGCTGAACTTCGGGCGTTTGATCTGCGAGACCTGGAGCCACTTCAACGGCAACAGCCACGTGGTGCTGATGGGCGACAGCGCGCACACCGCGCATTTTGCCATCGGCTCCGGCACAAAGCTGGCGATCGATGATGCCATCGAACTGGCGCGGCAGTTCGATCTTGCAGGCCATGGGCGCGAGAGCATTCCGGACGTACTGCGGACTTATGAGGAGATTCGCCGCGTCGATGTCGCGCGTATCCAGAACGCGGCGCGCAATGCGATGGAATGGTTCGAAGTAGTGGGGCAGCGCTATGCCGATACGTTGGAACCCGAGCAGTTCATGTATTCGATGCTGACGCGATCCCAGCGCATCAGCCACGAAAACCTGCGGTTGCGAGACAAGACCTGGCTGGAGAATTACGAGCGCTGGTTTGCCGAACGTGCAGGGGCTGAGTTCGCTTCCAACGGCAGCGCGCCACCGCCGATGTTCACGCCGTACAAGGTGCGCGATCTTACCCTTCATAACCGCATCATGGTATCGCCGATGGCGATGTATTCGGCAGCAGACGGCATGCCGAACGATTTCCATCTGGTTCACCTTGGTGCACGCGCTACCGGTGGCGCTGCATTGATCTTTGGCGAGATGACGTGCGTGTCGCCCGATGCGCGCATCACGCCCGGCTGTCTCGGCTTGTGGAACGACGAACAGGCGGCGGCATGGAAGCGCATCGTCGATTTCGTGCATGCGGCGACGCCGGCGAAGTTCGGCATTCAACTCGGACATGCCGGCCGCAAGGGATCGACCAGGGTGGCATGGGAGGGAATCGATCAGCCGCTGGAGCAAGGGGGCTGGCCGTTAATATCGGCGTCGGCATTGCCGTATCTGCCGCACTCCGATCTGCCACGTGCCATGACGCGGAAGGATATGGATCGTGTCGTTGCGGATTTCGTCGCTGCGACGAAGCGGGCAATTGCTGTTGGCTTCGACATTCTTGAGCTACACTGCGCCCATGGTTATTTGCTGTCGAGCTTTCTGTCGCCGTTGACCAATCATCGCACCGACGAATATGGCGGCAGTCATGAGAATCGCGCCCGGTTCCCGCTGGAGGTGTTTCATGCGATCAGGGCGGTATGGCCGCAGACCAAGCCGATGTCGGTTCGGTTGTCGGCGCACGATTGGTTCGATGGGGGCAATACGCCGGAAGATGCCGCGATCTTCGCCCGTATGTTCAAGGACGCCGGCGCGGACCTGATCGATTGTTCGTCGGGGCAGGTGGTGAAGGAAGAAAAGCCGGTTTACGGCCGGCTATTCCAGACCCCGTTCTCGGACAAGATTCGCAACGAGCAACATGTGGCGACTATTGCGGTCGGCGCAATTTCCGAAGCGGATCATGCCAACTCGATCATTGCGGCAGGCCGCGCGGATCTGTGCGCCATCGCGCGCCCGCATTTGGCCGATCCGTCGTTTGTGATGCACGAAGCGGCGAAGATCGGATTCGCCGGTCAAGCGTGGCCGAAGCAATATCAATCAGCCCGCGTACAGTACGAGAATAACCTGGCGCGTGCTGCGGCCGACGCCGCAGCCAGCCGCTGACTGCTGTCGCACTTGCGATAGTCGGGAAACGCGATAAGTTGCGAAAAGTGTATCATGTGGTCACGCGACGCGGGCGTACGGTTCCCGATATTTACAGTGTCTCGACGACAACGGCTGGATTTGTCTTCACCGGATTGCATGCTTCAAATGGAGAATGATGTTTCTGCCAGGCGTACGCGTAATTGGCCGTTGGCGGTGGTGTTCGATCTCGACGGGACGCTCGTCGATAGTTCGGGCGATCTGACAACGTCTCTCAACGAATTACTGGCGGAGCGACAGCTCGCACCGTTTTCGCGGATGGAAACCATCGGTTTCGTTGGCGGCGGCATTGCGCTTTTGGTCGAACGGGCACTTCGCGTACGGAAGCTCGATACTTCGCCTGAAGAATTGTCGGCTGCGGTCGATCGTTACAAAACTATCTATAGCGGTCGTTTGACCGAATCGACGCATCTGTATGATGGAGCGCTCGACGTGCTCGATGTATTGAAAGCGCGTGGCGTACGAACCGCAGTCTGCACCAACAAGACCGAAGCTCTGGCACGTGGCATCATCGAGGGACTCGAATTTAGCGATCGCATTGATGTGATCGTCGGTGGCAAGCCGGGCCGAGCGCTGAAGCCGTCTCCGGTGCCGCTGCTCGATGCATTATCGCAGCTTGGTGTGAAGGCGGACGATGCCATCATGGTTGGCGATAGCAGCGCCGATGTGAAATGCGCCAAGGCCGCAAATGTCAGGTCAATCTGTGTGTCGTTCGGGTTTTCCGGTATTCCGGTGCGCGAACTCGGTGCCGATGCGGTGATCGAGAGCTATGCCGGTTTCGACGATGCGTGCCAGACATTGCGCGTTGCTACTGCGTAGATTTCGCCGATGTGGCGAAAGCGAACGAAGGCCCGTTCTGTACAGATCAATCGTCGTGCGTGATGTGATGTTTGCGGATCCGCCGAACGGTCCACCAGATCGCAAATGCCGCGATCGGAATGAACGCGGCGGTCATATAGGCAGGATCGTATACCACGAGGTGCGCTTCATGCAGCGCCTTGGCGAGATAGCCGAACAGGCTCACCACATAGTAAGTGATGGCTGCAACCGACAGGCCTTCGACCGTCGTCTGAAGCCGCAGCTGCATGCGGGTGCGGTCGTTCATCGACTTCAGCAGGTCCTGGTTCTGCTTTTCCAGCTCGACGTTGACCCGGGTACGCAACAGGTCCGCAGCGCGCGATAGTTTGAGCGAAAGCGCGGCTTGACGCGACTCGGTGGTTGCGCAGGTGCGCATCGCCGGTGCCATCCGTCGCGCAAGGAAGGACGTCCAGGTTGATATTCCCGGAGTCTTTCGTTCTCCGATGGTCTGCAGTCGCTGCCGCATGATTTCGTCATAAGCGCGCGTCGCGCCGAACCGGTAGACGCTGGCGGCCGCGCCGGCTTCCAGATCGGCGGCCAGATCGGTAAGTTCATCGAGCAGGTGATGATTGTTCGCAAGATCATTGGCCTTGCGCATTTCATTGGTGACTTCCGCCAAACGCCGTTCGATCCGCGCGATCTGGGGTGACAGGCGCTGCGCCTCGGGTAACGCCAGAAGCGCCAATGTGCGATAGGTTTCTACTTCGAGGAGACGCTGCACCAGCGCGCCGGCACGCTCTCGATCCAGTCCCCGGTCGAGAACAAGGATGCGAACGAAGCCTTCGGAGTCTACCCGGAAGTCCGTTGCATAGGTGGCCTTGCCATCGGCATTCTCTGCGATCGCCAGGCTTGGACGGTCGAAGTATCGTTCGATCGCGATTGCCGGTTCTTGCTGCGGCAGCAGATGAAGGTCGATGGCGACCAGCAGCGATCCAGGCGGCGGAAGCTGCTGAAGTTTGGACAGCAACCCCGTCGCCGCAGGGGTGAACGGCGGATCGTTGTCGTCGGCGCTGATCTCCCAGGTGTAGGTCGTGAATTCCGAATGCTGCTCCCAGCGCAATGAAGTCGTACCGAACGCGATACGGAAATGTTTATCGGAAGGCTGAGGGGTGGCTGTTCCGTGCTCCGCGCAAAATGCTTCCAGATTCCGGCGGGCGTCTTTTGCACGACTTTCGTCGGTCAGAAATCCGAAATGGAGAACTCGTTTCGGCGTGGCAAGCGGCGCGAAGGGACGGGCGTGAACCTCGCCGAGAATGGCGGTGCGGAGCGGGTGCTGCGTGAGCGAAAGCTTGCCCGCTTCGGAGGTGTCGCCGCTCGATCCTTTATTGCTCACGATTGTCCATCCGCCGGCTTCGCCATCGATAAATGGTCACCCGGCAGAATGATATCTCATCCCGCGCGGTTCGCCATTCGATTCGATGGCATCAACGGTTCGATGGCCGCTGAGCGATCTGCGTGGTGGAGCGTTGGAGAACGCGACCGGACGTATCGACGCGGAGGCGCGCCCGCCGATTGCGATAAAAGAAGCTCAATTGGTATTGGCCCTGATGTTCGTCGATCCCGCCTTCGCAAACGCTTGTGATGATGCGCTGCCGTAATAGCGCCGACACATCCGCCGGCGATACCCGCAGCAAAGGGGCGATGAGCGCGGCGTCCACCAGAATTTCGCTGCCGGCAAACTCAACCTGCATTCGGCGTATCCTCGCGATAGAACTCCACGAACATCCGGCCCGGCGTCACGAATTCCACGCGATGCGGGACCTCGGACTCGATCACGACGGTTTCTCCTGCGCTCACCAGCCGTTCGGCCTGATGCGGCGGCTCCAGCCGGTAACGTAGCGTGCCTTCGAGGACATGCAGCAGGCCCCAGGTTCCGGCCTTGGTCGAATGAGCGGTCCGCAATTTCGTCGGCAGGTTGTCGGAGGAAAAGTCAGGTGATCGGCCGTAGGCGATGAAATTTGCAGGAAGTTGGGCAGGGATCGTCGACATTTGAAGCCCGGCTTTCTTGTTCGTTTGCGACGCAAATGACTTGTTCGCATAAAGATGTATAAACAATATATGTTATGAAGCGATATTAGTCAATCATCGAGGGCCGTCGGAACGAACCAACAATGCCGCTGCAAAAAGAAACGGCGCGCATTGCTGCGCGCCGGAGTGGTCCTCTGCGGGAGAGCTCTTTATCCAGCTTCGGTCACGGCGCGTTGCGCCATCACCTTGATGAGGTTGGCGCGGTAGTCGGCCGCACCGTGGATGTCCGACATCAGGCCGTCGGCTGAGACCTTGATTCCGTCGAGTGCGGAGGCCGACCAGTTTGCCTTCAGCGCCTGCTCGATGCTCGGCACGCGCATCACGCCGTTTTGCGAAGCACCGGTCGCAGCGACGCGAACGTCGCCGGACTTGCTTTTCGCGACGAACACGCCGGTCAGGGCGAAACGCGACGCCGGATGCCGGAACTTGGCGTAGCCGGCCTTGGCCGGAACGGGAAACGAAACCGCGGTGATGATCTCGCCGTCCTCAAGCGCCGTCGTGAATAGGCCCTTGAAGAAATCCTCGGCCGAAATGCTGCGCTTGTTGGTTTTCACCGTGGCGTTGAGCGCCAGCACGGCGGCAGGATAATCCGCCGCCGGGTCGTTGTTGGCGAGCGAACCGCCAATGGTCCCGCGATAGCGCACCGCGGGATCGCCGATCATCCCGGCAAGATGCGCCAACGCCGGAAGGGTTTTTTGCAACGCCGTGTTGGTGGCGACATCATAATGCGTTGTCGCCGCCTTGATGGTCACGGTATCGCCGCTGACTTCGACGCCGATCATGGCCGGTATCTTGGCAAGATCGACGACATCGGTGGGAGCGGCGAGGCGTTGCTTCATGACTGGCAGCAGGGTTTGGCCGCCGGCAAGGAACTTCGCGTCGGAGCCCTTGGCGAACAGCGCGGCAGCGTCCTCGACACTGGAGGCGCGATGGTAATGGGTCTCGTACATGGTGCGTCCTCCTTACGCCTGGCCGTGGATAGCGTGCCACACCCGGTCGGGTGTCGCCGGCATCTCGAGCTTGTTGTTGCCGATAGCGTTTGTGATGGCGTTGATGACTGCTGCGGATGCGCCGATGGCGCCGGCCTCGCCGCATCCCTTGACGCCGAGCGGATTGCCCGGACACAGCGTCGTCGTGTGTTGCAGCTTATAGGACGGCACATCGTCAGCGCGCGGCATGGCGTAATCCATGAATGACGCAGTGACGAGCTGGCCGGTGCTGTCGTAAACCGCCCCTTCAAGCAGCGCCTGCCCGATGCCCTGGGTCAGGCCGCCGTGAACCTGGCCTTCGACGATCATCGGATTGATCAGGCGTCCGAAGTCGTCGGCGGCAACGAAGTTGACGAAGGACGTCTTGCCGGTCCCCGGATCAACTTCAAGCTCGCAGATATAGGTGCCGGCCGGGAACGTGAAGTTGGAAGGATCGTAGAACGCACTTTCCTTCAGGCCCGGCTCCATGCCGTCCGGCAGGTTGTGGGCGGTGTAGGCAGCGAGCGCGACCATCGGCAGCGCGATCGACTTGTCGGTACCCGTCACCTTGAATTCGCCGTTCTCGATGACGATGTCGTCCTCCGACGCTTCGAGCGCATGCGCGGCAATTTTCTTGGCTTTGGCTTCAACCTTCTCCATCGCCTTGATGATGGCCGAACCGCCGACCGCCAGAGAGCGCGAGCCGTAAGTGCCCATGCCGAACTGCACCTTGTCGGTGTCGCCATGGATGATCTGCACCTGGCTGATCGGAACGCCGAGACGTTCGGCGATTAATTGCGAGAACGTCGTTTCATGACCTTGCCCGTGGCTGTGCGAGCCGGTCAAGATTTCGATGGTGCCGACCGGATTGACCCGCACCTCTGCGGACTCCCAGAGGCCGACGCCGGCACCGAGGCTGCCCACCGCTTTCGACGGAGCGATACCGCAGGCTTCGATGTAGCAGGAGAAGCCAATACCGCGCAGCTTACCTTCGCTTTTGGCCTTGGCCTGCCGCGCCGGGAAGCCGGCATAGTCAATGGTCTTGAGCGCGGCATCGAGCGAGGCATTAAAGTCGCCGATGTCGTACGCCATGATGACGGGCGTCTGATGCGGGAACACCGTGACGAAATTCTTGCGGCGAAGTTCGGCCGGATCGACCTTCAATTGCCGCGCCGAGGTTTCCATCAAACGCTCAATGACAAAGCTCGCCTCGGGGCGTCCGGCGCCGCGATAGGCGTCAACGGGGGAGGTGTTGGTGTAGACACCCATCACCTCGGCGTAGATTGCCGGAATGTTGTATTGGCCCGACAACAGCGTCGCATAGAGATAGGTCGGCACCGACGACGAGAACAGCGACATATAGGCGCCGAAATTGGCGTGGGTGCTCACGCGCAGTCCGAGGATTTTGTTGTCCTTGTCGAACGCCAGTTCGGCCTTGGTCAGATGGTCGCGACCGTGTGCGTCGGTTAAGAAGGCTTCGGTGCGATCGCCGGTCCACTTCACCGGACGATTGACCTTCTTGGAGGCCCACAATGCCACCATTTCTTCCGGATAGATGAAGATCTTCGATCCAAACCCGCCACCGACGTCGGGCGCGATGACACGCAGCTTGTGTTCTGGCGCGATGTTGTAGAAGGCCGACAGCACCAGACGTGCGACATGCGGATTCTGCGATGTCGTATAGAGCGTGAAGTGTTCCTCGGCGTCATTGTAGTCGCCGATTGCCGCGCGGGGCTCCATTGCGTTGGGCACCAGGCGGTTGTTGGTAAGCTCGAGCGTCACCACATTTGCGGCCTTGCTGAAGGCTTCATTGGTGGCGTTCTTGTCGCCGATTTCCCAATCGTAGACGACGTTGCCCGGCGCTTCGGGATGCAACTGCGGCGCACCCGGCGCAATCGCGGCACGAATGTCGGAGGCCGCAGGGAGTTCTTCGTAATCGACGACGACCGCCTCGGCGGCGTCCTTCGCCTGATTCTTGGTCTCGGCGATAACCACTGCGACAGCCTGTCCGACGAAGCGCACCGTTTCCGGGGCCATTGCCGGCCATGCGCCCATTTTCATCGGTGTGCCGTCCTTGGAATGGATAGCCCAACCACAGATCAGGTTGCCGACCTTGTCGTCGACGATCTGCTGACCCGTCAGCACTGCGACGACGCCCGGCATTTTCAAGGCTGCGGATGAATCGATGCCCTTTACTTTCGCGTGGGCGTGCGGACTTCTGACAAAATGCGCATGGGTCATGCCCTGCAGCTTGATGTCATCGACATACCGGCCCTTGCCGGTGATGAAACGCCTGTCTTCCTTGCGCACAACGCTTGCGCCAATACCTTCGACACCCATGTTTCTCTCTCCCTACCGGAGTGTTTTCCGCCGTTTCCATCGAAGTGCGGCGGCTTTGAATTCGTTCGAACGGTCGCCCGCAGTCGTTATTCCGCTGCAGCCGACACCTTCATGCGGCCCGCGGCGTCGAGCACCGATTTGACGATGTTGTGGTAGCCGGTGCAGCGGCAGATGTTGCCTTCGAGTTCGTGGCGCACCGTGTCTTCGTCGAGGTTGCCGCCGTGCCGGTTGACGATGTCGATCGCGGACATGATCATTCCGGGGGTGCAGTAGCCGCACTGCAGGCCGTGATTGTCGCGGAATGCAGCCTGCATCGGGTGCAGTTCCTCGCCCTTCGAGATTCCCTCGATGGTGGTGACATTGGCGCCGTTGGCTTCTCCGACCAGCATGGTGCAGGACTTCACGGCGCGTCCATCGACGTGGACCACGCATGCGCCGCACTGGCTGGTATCGCAGCCGACATGGGTGCCGGTCAGGTTCAGGTGATCGCGCAGCAGGTGTACCAGAAGCGTGCGGTCTTCGACGTCCGCCGAGACCGCTCGGCCATTTACCGTGAGTTTAATCGTTGACACGTAGTCCTCCCATTTCTTGCATTGTTCCAATTAGAAGCACGGCCATGCAACTTGGCAACAGCGATCTTGGTAGTAGGCAACCGTGGACTAAGCGCTGGATTTCCCTTGGAAAGTTTCGACTGGATCGGAGGCGCGGGCGGAGTTTGCCGGGCACTTCGGAACCATGTTGTAGATGCATGAGATGAAATGGGTGCGACCGGAGGAATTTGCAGTGCAGCAATTTTCAACGCGAAAATTGACCGCATTCAGAAATTCAGGCCAAACAGGAAACGGACCTGATGACGTTCGAAATGGACCAGGTCCAGCGATCCCGGCGTACCGGTCGCGTGACCGGCGATCTGCGCGCTCCAGGCTGCGGCGACCCATGCCCGCTGCGATAGCTTGACGTATAGCGTCGGCCCCAGAAAGGCGGCATGACCGTCAAAGGCATCGAAGCCGATACCGTCGTAGTGGCGCAGATAGCGACCTTCGAGGCCGAAGAATATCCCGGGAGATATCTGCGCCATCGCCGCTGCGGCGATTCCGGACGTCGATTCCTGCGACCACGTGCCCGTCGTCTTCGAGCGCGAGACATCCGGCTGGTAGAGCAGGTTGAAGGCTGCGACGAGCCGGTTCGGAACGACTTCCTTGTCGAATGCCGCGACAAAATCGGCCCCGTATTCCCGAACGGACGCGCCCGATACGTCCTCAATGCGACTCCAGTGCGGCTCGGCGCCAATCGCGAAGCCGAACGGGGCGCTGGCCCGATCGAGAAGCTGGTAGCGAAAATCCGCGGAGAACCCACCAATCGCCAGTTGTCTGCGATTGTCGAAACCGCTCACGCCGGAGATGTCATGGGCGACGAAAGTAGCACTGTATTCGGTGCGGAGGTTGGGTAGCGGCACGAATTCGGCGGAGAACATCTGCGATGCGGCACTGTAATTTCCAGAGCGCTTGGCCAACCGTGCGGTGGTCGAACCTTCGAATTCCCGCTCGCCGACGCTCCCGACATCGGTGCCGGTGGTGAATCCGAACAAGTGCTCGGTCTCGATTTCATCGGCGTGGCTCGCTGTCGCCGCGGCGGCAACCACACAAAGCAAGAGCAAGCGCAGAGATGTTGCTCCCATCGCTTGAAGAGCAGCTTTGCAAGCTCGACCCGATAGCCGAGACGCACTTCGCGCCTTCAGGAAGTTGTCCGTGTCCGACGGTAAGCGCATGCCGCGATGCTCGAAGCCGGGATTATTTCCCGAACAATAATAGGACTACTACCTTCCGCCTATACCGTGCAGCGAAAATCCAATGCTGTATTCCCGCGCGATGGCAGCTGCGGCTCGCCCATCAGCGCTTTGCAAATACGCGCTGCGATCCGGCTCATTGAAAGCTGGACGTAGTGACAGCAAACATTGGAGGAAGCAGATGAGGTTGAGAAGCAGGGGATTCCTGGCTGGCGTTTCGATTCTCGCCAGTCTTGCCGCCGGGTCGTTCAGCGCCAGCGCGAACGACACGGTTACCAAGGCGGCGTCCGATTCGAATCAGTGGGCGGTTGCGGGCCACGATTACGCTAATACGCGATACAGCCCCTTGAAGCAGATCAATGCCGAGAACGTCGGCAAACTTTCGTTGGTTTATTCCTTCTCGCTCGCCTCATTGCGTTCGAACGAATCCTCGCCGGTTGTTATCGGCGATACGCTTTACGTCACGACTTCTTGGGGTCCGAAGTACGTTTACGCGCTCGATGCTGCGACCGGCGCGCGCAAATGGACCTATGAGCCGGAAATTCCGGATGACGTGCTGCAATACGCTTGCTGCGACGTGAACAACCGCGGCGTCGCCTATGCCGATGGAAAATTGTACGTCGGCCGTCTCGACGGCAAGCTGACGGCGCTCGATGCCAAGACCGGCAAGGAATTGTGGACCAGCAAGGTCGTCGATTACAAGCAGGGCTCGGTCATCACGTCGCCGCCGCTCGTCGTGCGCGACAAGGTCATCACCGGCTTCGGCGGTGGTGAATACGGCGTACGCGGCGCACTGCAGGCATTCGATGCCAACACCGGCAAGCAGCTCTGGCAGACCTTTACGACACCCGCGCCGGGCGAAGAGGGCAGCGATACGTGGAAGGGTGATACCGGCCTGCATGGCGGCGGCGCGCCTTGGCTGGTCGGCTCGTACGATGCCAAGACCGATACCGTCTATTGGGGCACCAGTAACCCGGGGCCGTGGAATACCGGTGTTCGTTCGACCGGTGATGGCAACTTCGGCAAGCTGACCAATCTCTATACGTCGACCACGCTGGCGCTCGATCCGAACACTGGCAAGATCAAGTGGCATATCCAGACCACGCCAGCCGATGCCTGGGACTATGACGGCGTCAACGAGAACGTCCTCGCCGATCTGAAAATCGATGGAAAAACCGTTCCTGCCCTGATGAAGGCTGATCGTAACGGATTCTTCTTCGTTGCCAATCGCGAGAATGGCAAGGTTCTGTCGGCGGAGAAATTCGTGCCGTCGACCAACTGGGCGAAGTCATGGGACATCAAGACCATGCGCGCAGTTGAAGATCCCGACAAGCGTCCCGGCCCGGGCCATCCGGCAAAGGACATCTGTCCAAACCTGATCGGCGGCAAGAACTGGCAGCCGATGTCGTACAATCCGGGAACCGGCCTCGTCTATATGCCGACCAACAACGTCTGCATGGACTGGTCGGTCGGTGATGTCTCTTACAAGCGCGGCGTGTTCTACCTCGGTGCTGAATTCCCGACCAAGGAAGGCCCGGGCGGATATCTCGGTGAACTCGTTGCCTGGGATCCGGTCAAGCAAAAGAAGGTCTGGGGCATCAAGGAAGATCTGCCGTTCAATGGTGGCACGCTGACCACCGGTGGCAATCTGGTGTTCTCCGGCAACCTGCACGGCGACTTCCGGGCAATCAACGCCAAGGATGGCAAGGTGCTGTGGAAGAAGAACCTCGGCTCCGGTATCGGCGCCGGCCCGGTGACCTACTCGGTCAACGGAAAGCAGTACGTCGCGATCGTGGTCGGCCGCACGGCATCTATTCCAGCGTTCCTTGGCGAGGTCGGCAAGAAGATGACGGCGGCTGCACCGGAAGGTGGTTCGCTGTTCGTGTTCGCGCTGCAATAGCTCCAACAGGGAGAGTCGAAAATGCTTGCGAATTTTTTGAGCCGGGACGGTCTGTCTCTCAACAACCGAACTTCTTGCGCTCCCGTAAGCATTTCGGCTCTTGCTGTTGTCCTTACACTCCTGGCGCCGGCCTCAAAGGCCGGTGCCGACGAACGAGCGCCGCTCCGGTTGTGTGCCGATCCTACCAACCTGCCGTTTTCAAGCGATAATCCGAATACCCCGGGATTCTATCTCGAGATCGGGCAGGCTCTCGGCAAGGCGCTCGACCGGCCGGTCGTTTACGATTGGTACAAGTCCTATTTCGGCAAGCGAACGGTGCGGGTGACGCTGCTCGGCAAGCAGTGCGACGCCATGATCGGGCTGACTCCAACGACCGATTTTATGGGTCCTGCGGTAATCTTCTCCAAGCCGATCATGAAGGAGGGCTACGCACTGGTCACGACGAAGGGCCGCAAGATTTCCGGCATCGGCGACCTGAAGCAACTGCGCGTTGCCGTTCAATACGAGACCACGCCGCAAAACCTGCTGGCGCAACGCGACGAGATTGAAAAGGTCACGGTGCTCAGCCCGGACGAGGGGATGAAGGCGCTTGATCAAGGCAAGGTTGATGTAGCATTTATTTGGGGCCCCGTCGCAGGCTGGCTCAACAAGACGGAACATGGTGGCAAATACGATATCCAGAGCGTGGAAGGCGAGGGCCTGTTGTGGCAGGTAGCCATCGGCTTCGCCAAGGGGTCGACCGTGTTGCGCGACCAGGTTGATGCGGTTCTGCCGCAGCTGGAAGCGATGATTCCCGGCCTCGCTGAAAAATACGGTCTGCCCGACGATGCGCCGGTGAAATTCACCGCACTCGCGCAGCCAAATGTCCAGTTGGCTTCGGCGGAGGCTCCTGTGAAGCCTCTCGTTGTTGCAGATTCGACTACGGCTCCGTCGCCGACGCCAGCGGCTGCCACGCCAGCGAACGACGCCGAGGCGGTGAACGCCGGCCATGAGGTCTTCAACGGGACGTGCGCGCATTGCCATGGCCCCGATGCGGTGCAAAGCGAACGGCACATTGATCTTCGTCGCCTCAAGCTGAAATACGGCGACGACATGCGCGATACGTTCTGGAAGACGGTTCATGAGGGACGTCCCGCCAAAGGAATGCCCGCGTGGAAGGATGTTTTCGACGACAAACAGCTGAATGACGTCTATGCCTATCTCTTGACGGTGCAAACGCCCGGAGGAAACTAGCGGGACGCATTTGACGCTCGCGATCTGTTTGCTGGCGGTCTATGGATTCCGACGCGATCTTGGGTGATCCGGCTAGCCGCTGACGAGGCCAGGAGATGACGAGCTTCTTGATCATCGATGACCATCCGCTGTTCCGTGAAGCGTTGGGCAATGCCGTGCGCCTGTCTCATCCGGATGCGATCATCTTCGAGACCATGTCGATCAAGGGCGCCTTGCATATTCTTGCCGACGAACAGGGAATCGATCTGGCGCTGCTCGATCTATCGCTGCCCGATGCGACTGGATTTTCCGGGTTCATGCGCCTGCGCGAGACCTATCCGCGGCTGCCGGTCGCGATCGTCTCAAGCCATGAGGATCAACAGGTCGTCAGCGAGGCGCTTTCACTCGGTGCCGCAGGCTATCTTCCCAAATCGACGTCAAAGAGCGAACTGGCTCAGGCAATCGACTGCGTGTTGAGCGGGTCGGTGGCCGTGCCGAAGAATTTCGTCGTCTCGGGTGAACGCGGCGACGCCGATTTCACGCAGGCGCTGCGGCAACGTCTGCAGGAACTGACGCCGCAGCAACTTCGGGTGCTGGACCTGATTCGCCGCGGCTATCAGAACAAGCACATCGCCAGCGAACTCAAACTCGCGGAGTCCACCGTCAAGGCACATGTGACGGAAATCCTGCGCAAATTGAAGCTGTTCAGCCGGAACAAGGCGGTCATCGAGATCGGCAAGATCGATTTGCCGGTTCCGAAGAAACGCGTCAGTAACAAAGCCGACGATGCTGCAATCGTTGACCCCCGGCCCACAGAGACCAGCGGAATGGCCAAACGTCGCTAGATCGCTCTCCGTTGTCCGGCATGATAGGGTGAGACAAATCATCGTCAGCGGCGGCAACGTCGATGCAGACAGGTCTGGAAATCACGCGCAATGCTTCGAACGATCGTTGCCATTCTGCTGCTCGCAGCAACCCCATCTTATGCCGCCGATATCTTGCGGATCGGCGTGCAGAAGACCGGTACCTTCGCCTGGCAACTCGACGTCATCAAGCGGCACGGGTTGGCTAGTGCCGCGAACCTGGATCTGAAGCTGACTGAATTGTCGTCGCCGGACGCGGGCAAGCTTGCGCTCAACGCGGGATCGGTGGACGTTGCGGTGGTGGACTGGCTGTGGGTGGCGCGCGAGCGAGCGCTCGGAACGAGGCTGCAATTCTACCCTTATTCGACTGCGATCGGTGCGATCATGGTCAAGCAGGACGCGCCGTTGCACAGTCTTGCCGATCTGAAAGGGCATACGCTGTCCGTGGCAGGCGGCCCACTGGACAAGAGCTGGCTCATCGTGCAGGCCGCCGCAATCCGCCGCGGGCTTGATCTCAAGCGTGGCGTGACGTTGCAATATGGCGCGCCGCCGCTGATGTTCCAGAAGACGCTGCAAGGAGAGTCGCAGGCCAATCTCAACTACTGGAACTTCTGCGCGCGACTGGAAGCGCGCGGTTATCGCCCGCTTTATGATGTACGCGAGGCGCAGACCGATCTTGGTTTGAAGGAGCCGCTGGCACTGACGGGTTACGTGTTTTCCGAAAAATTTGCGTTGGCCCACAAGGACGCCATCGAACGCTTCCTGACCGTCGCGCAGAAGGCCAATGATATTTTGCAGCAATCGGATGCTGAGTGGGAGGCGCTCCGTCCCTTGATGCAGGTAGAAGATCAGGCGACGTTCCTGGCCTACCGTGATCGCACGCGAGAAGGCATTCCGCGCCGCACAATCGCTGCGGAAGAAACCGATGCGCGCACGCTGTTTCGGACGCTGACGGATATCGCCGGTCCAGCGCTGCTCGGTTCTGTGAAGGAAATTCCTCCCGGCATGTATTATCATCGTTCATCGTCTGGAGGATGAACGTTGGCGAAGGTTCTCTCGCTGGCGGCGCTGCTCGGCTTGTGGGCGCTGATCGCCTGGCTGGTGCAGTCGCCGCTGCTGCCAAGTCCGTTGAGCGTCGGCGAAGCGATCGTCGCCGATACGCGAACGGGTGAATTGCCGTTTCAAATGGCTTGCACGCTGGCGCGGGTGGCGGCGGCGTTCGCCATCGCTTTCACGCTGGGCGTCGCCGCCGGCTATGCGATGGGCCGTTCTCCGACGATCGATCGTTATGCCGATCCGTGGCTGGTCGTGCTGCTGAACTTGCCGGCACTGGTCATCATCATCTTCGCCTATATCTGGATCGGCCTCAACGAGACCGCGGCGATCATCGCGGTAGCGCTCAACAAATTTCCCAACGTCATCGTGGTGACGCGGGAAGGTGCGCGCTCGCTCGATCCCAATCTGGACGAAATGGCGCGCGCCTTTCAATTCACGTGGCAATCGAAGCTGCGCAACGTCGTGCTTCCGCAACTCGCGCCCTATCTTGCGGCAGTGTCGCGTTCCGGATTGTCGATCATCTGGAAGATCGTGCTGGTCGTCGAACTGCTTGGGCGGCCTAACGGCGTCGGCTTCGTATTGGGATCGTCGTTCTCGCTGTTCGATATGACGCGGATTTTGAGCTATGCGATCTCGTTCGTCGCGCTTATGCTCGCCATTGAAACATTCCTGGTGCAGCCGCTTGAACGACGTACGAACCGATGGCGCCGCAGGGCCGCTTGAAATCCGCATCGATACGAAGACGTATGTTTCGGCCGAGGGCAAGCCGGTCGAAGTCATTCGCGATCTTCGACTGCAGCTCGATGCATTTTCCTTCGGTGCGTTGATCGGCCCTTCCGGCTGCGGCAAGACCACCATTCTGCACATTGCTGCCGGTCTCGATCCAGACTTTCGTGGTCAACGGCAGATTCCGGGGCGAGGCCGCTTGGGCATCGTCTTCCAGGAGCCGCGCCTGCTGCCGTGGCGGACGGTGGCCGACAACATCCGTCTCGTTCTGCCGGCGGAGCGATCGCTGGAAGAACTCCATGACCTGATCGAGACGCTGGGGCTCGGCTCGCATCTGTCGCACTATCCGGGCGAACTGTCGCTGGGGCTGGCGCGTCGCGTGGCGATTGCGCGGGCCTTCGCGGTGCGGCCGGATTTTCTGCTGCTCGACGAGCCGTTCGTGTCGCTCGACGCTGCCGTCGCGGCACGATTGCGCGAAGAACTCACGACGCTGACGCAGCGGGAGCGGGTGACGACGCTGCTCGTGACCCACGACCTGAACGATGCGTTTCAATTGGCCGACCGGCTGTTCTTTCTGTCGACGCGGCCCGCCGGCGTCATCGCTGAGATTCCGTTGCCGCCACCACGCGGGGCGCGCAGCAAAGCTGAGATCGATCGGATTGCAGAGGAAGTGCGTTCGCGCGTTCCGGGATATTTTCCCGATAGTGCCAGCGCCTGACGCGGAAGCTAAGCCAGCCGAGCCTCGATCGCCACGCGCACCAGCTCGGAAGAGGAGCGAACGCCGAGCTTGTGGCGGATGATCGAGGACGTGTTCGCCACGGTCTTGTAGGACGCGTTGATCATCCACGCGATCTCGGACAGGCTTTTCCCGGCGCCGAGCAGCCGCAGGATTTCGATCTCGCGCGATGTCAGTTTGGCCAGCCGGCTCGATGCGAAGGCCGGGCCGGCAAATGCCAGGCTCTGAGCGAGGGAGGGCGGCAGGAAGGTGCCGCCGGTGCCCACCGCGCGGATCGCACTGACGAGATCGCTGGGGTCGCCCGATTTGGAGACGTATCCCTTGGCACCGGCCTCGATCGCCCGCGCCGCGAAGATGGGATCGTCGTTCATGCTGAACATGATGATTCGCGCGTCGGCATCGCGCCGCAGGATTCGCCGCGCCAGCTCGAAGCCGGAGACGCCCGGCAGGTTGATGTCGATCACGCAAACGTCGGGTGTCTCGGCAGTGAAGGAGGCTTCGCCGCTGTCCGCATCGGCCGCTTCGCTGATGACAATATCCGTATCGTCCGCGAGCATCGCACGGCAGCCTGAGATCACGATCGGATGATCGTCGACGATCAGAACACGCAGCTTCTTTTGTGTCTTGGATTTTGCCATGATGACGATCGACGAGTTTTACGCGTGGATTATGGGTGTTGCTTCGAAATACGCTATCGTCGATTAGATCGTCGCTGTTTTCGTCTGTCAACGCTCCGGCGGGGCGTCGGGCGCCATTGGAACGAGTGGATGTGGCAGAAAACTTCCCTGCGGACGCGCCTGAATCTCCTGTTCGCGCTGGTCCTTCTCCTGGGCCTCGCGATCAATATCGGGCGGCTGGTGCTGGAAGCGGGGCCGCGCATTCAGGCGGAGGACGAGAGCGTCGTTCGGCTGGCGCGCGAGTTCATCGACGCGTCGTTGGCCGACTTGAAGGGAAGCCCGGATCCCGAGCTCAAGCTTGAAGCCATCGTCGATGGATTGCAGAAGCTGCGCCATGTCAGCGTGACGCTTGAGCGGGACGGCATCGCGAAAGGAGCGGAGCCGGACAGCGCGATCGACAGCCGGTTCGATGCCCCGCCCGAGTGGTTCGTCACCATGGTGCGGCCGGCGCAGACCAGAGTGCGTGTTCCGATCGTCATTGATGGTAGACCCTATGGGACGCTGCTGATCGCCTCGCATCCGACGGACGAGATCGCCGAAATCTGGGATGGCATCGTGACGCAACTGCAGGTCGGTTTGGCCGTCGCGGCTGTTTTGCTGATTCTTACAGTGATGGTGGTCAGCCGCGCGCTGGCTCCGCTCCAGTCGCTTGCCGAGGCCATGACCGATATCGAGGCCGGCCGTTACGATACCCGCGTGGCAACCACGGGCTCGGCCGAAATCGCGGTGATCTGCGAGAAGCTGAATCATCTCGCCGGGGCGTTAGGCGGCGCGATTGCGGACAAGCAGCGGCTTGCGGAGCGCGTGGTGTCGTTGCAGGACGTCGAGAGGAAGGAAATCGCGCGCGAATTGCACGACGAGTTCGGCCCCTATCTTTTCGCGCTTCGGGCGCATGCGACGTCCTTGATGCGGATGGCCGATGCGGCCGCGCCCGATCTCGCCGGATTGCGCAAACATGGCGCCGCCATGCTCGATCAGGTCAATGCGCTACAACAGTTTAATCGCCGCGTGCTCGACAAACTTCGGCCGGCGGGCCTCAGCGATCTGGGACTGGAGGAAGCCTTGGCTGCCCTGGTTCGGTTCTGGCGCAACGCCCATCCGGACGTGACGGTGGAAACCGAAATCGCGGAGCCGCTCGGATCGGTCAGCGAAACGGTCGAACTGACGATCTATCGCGTGGTGCAGGAAGCGCTGACCAATGCCTTTCGCCATTCCGGTGCGACGCAGGTCAACGTGACGATCGCACCGGAGACGGCGCACGACGGTCGTGCGGGCAACGCGACGCTGGTACGCGTGTCCGATAACGGAACAGGTCTGCCGGCCGACCATAAATTCGGCCTCGGCATGACGGGAATGCGCGAGCGGGTCATGGCGCTCGGCGGATCCGTGACGGTGGCTTCGGCCGCTGGCGGCGTGACGGTCGAAGCGCGAATTCCGGGCGGTACGGTTGAGGCGACGTAAGCTTGATAAGGTGTTGCCTCTCTCCATCCACACCGTCGTCCCTGCGCAGGCAGGGACCCATACGCCGTGTCGCTGATGATACGGCCAGCGATCATGATCTTGGACAATGGCAATCCCTCCATCACGACCGCCAGGGGTTATGGGTCCCTGCCTGCGCAGGGACGACGCTGGTGATGTGGATGCGTCGTGCATAACGATCGCAACGATCGATTGCGGTCTCGTTCGTATTCGAATGTCAAACAGCGGCAGCGATTGAGACATAACTTCACGATCTCGCGGCGCAATTGCGCCCGAGGTGTGCGATGAACGTCCCGCCCTCTTTTTGAGAGGGCGCGCGGAACGCCGGACGCGCGATGCGTCCGCAGCCTCGTGTGCAA
>JANINJ010000016.1 GCA_024508855.1 Xanthobacteraceae bacterium | reverse complement strand
ACCTCGGGCATCGCCACCCTGGTCTTTTCCGTCACGATGCGATGACTGGCGTGCCCCGCAAGTCCAACGCCGCCACCCATCACGAAGCCGTCCATATAGGCGACGTAGGGCTTCGGAAACGAAGCGATGCGGGCGTTGAGAAGATACTCCTCGCGCCAGAACACCTTGCCGAGATCGCCGCCGACGCGCGCGCTCTCGTAAAGCCCGCGAATATCGCCACCGGCGCACAGACCTCGCTCGCCTGCGCCTTCCAATAGCACCAACCCTATCGCGGGATCTGCCTCGAATGCGTCGAGCGCGACCGCTACCTCGCGTGTCATCTCCAGCGTCAGTGCATTGAGCGCCTTGGGGCGATTCAGCCTGAGAACACCAGCGGCACCCTCCTTCCGAACGATCAGGTCCGGCTCCGCTGCGGCATTCATCGCGCGCCCTCGATCAGCTTGCGCGATACGATCAGGCGCATGATCTCGTTGGTGCCTTCGAGAATCTGGTGGACACGCAGGTCGCGCACGATCTTCTCGATGCCGTATTCGGCGAGATAACCGTAACCACCGTGCAACTGCAGCGCCTGATTGGCGACCTCGAAGCCGACATCGGTGCCGAAGCGTTTCGCCATCGCGCACAGCATCGTCGCATCCGCGTCCTTGCGATCCAGCGCCGACGCCGCGCGCCACAGGAAGGTACGCGCCGCTTCCAGTTCGGTCGCCATATCGGCGAGACGAAACTGCAAGGCCTGGAATTCGTCGAGCCGCTTGCCGAACGCCTTACGTTCTTTCGCGTAAGCCAGCGTTTTGTCGAGCGCCGCTTGCGCGCCGCCGAGCGAACATGCAGCGATATTCAGCCGGCCGCCATCGAGGCCTGCCATCGCGATCTTGAAACCGATGCCTTCATCGCCCAGACGATTGGCGACCGGCACTCGCGCATTCTCGAAGATCACGGCGCGAGTCGGTTGCGCATTCCAGCCCATCTTGCGTTCGTTGGCGCCGAACGACACGCCCGGCGTTTTGCCGTCGATCACCAGCGTCGAGATGCCACCTGGACCATCATTGCCGGTACGCACCATCGCCACGAGGATATCGGTGTCGCCGGCGCCCGAGATAAACTGCTTCTGGCCATTCAGCACATAATGATCGCCGTCCAGCACGGCGCGGGTGCGCAACGCTGCGGCATCGGAACCTGCTCCGGGTTCCGTCAGGCAATAGCTCGCCAGCAACTCCATGGTGCAGAGTTTTGGCAACCACTTCTGCCGCTGCGCGTCCGAGCCGAAGGAGTCGATCATCCACGATGCCATGTTATGGATCGAGATGAACGCCGATACCGTGGGACAGCCCTGCGCCAGCGCTTCGAAGATCAGCGCAGCATCGAACCGCGTCAGCGCCGATCCGCCGACGTCGTCCTTGATGTAGATGCCGCCGATGCCGAGGCTCGCCGCCTCGCGCATCACGTCGACCGGGAAATGCTTGTCCTCATCCCATTTCAGGGCGAACGGCGCGATCTTTTCCGCGGCAAAGTCGCGGGCCATATCGCGCACGGCGATCTGATCTTCATTGAGAGCGAACTGCATGCATTTCGCCGCGGTTACTTGCTGTGGAACGCGAACTGGGCCCCTTCCTTGACGCCCGACGGCCAGCGCGACGTGACGGTCTTGGTCTTGGTATAGAACCGTACCGAGTCGGAGCCATACTGATTGAGATCGCCGAAGCCCGAACGCTTCCAGCCGCCAAAACTGTAATAGGCAACCGGCACCGGGATCGGCACGTTGACGCCGACCATGCCGACCTGCACGCGCGAGGTAAACTCACGCGCCGCATCGCCATCGCGCGTGAAGATGGCGACGCCGTTGCCGTATTCATGATCCGACGGCAGCGCCACGGCTTCTTCAAAGTCGTTCGCGCGCACCACGGACAGCACCGGCCCGAAGATCTCTTCCTTGTAGATGCGCATGTCCTTGGTGACGTTGTCGAACAAACAGCCGCCCATGTAGAAGCCGTTTTCGTAACCCTGCATCTTGAAGCCGCGGCCATCGACGGCAAGCGTCGCGCCTTCCTTCACACCGATGTCGACGTAATTCTTGACGCGCTCCAGCGCAGCCTTGGTCACGAGCGGACCGAAATCGGCGGCGCCGTCGGTCGACGGTCCGATCTTGAGATTCTCAACGCGCGGAATGAGCTTTTCCATCAGCCGGTCGGCCGTCGTCTTGCCAACCGGAACGGCAACCGATACCGCCATACAGCGTTCGCCGGCCGCGCCATAACCGGCGCCGACAAGAGCGTCCACCGACTGATCGAGATCGGCATCCGGCATGATGATCATGTGGTTCTTGGCACCGCCGAAGCACTGGCAGCGCTTGCCGGTCGCCGCCGCACGCGAATAGATGTACTGCGCGATATCGGACGAGCCGACGAAGCCGACCGCAGAGATGTCCTGATCGTCGAGAATGGCGTCGACCGCTTCCTTGTCGCCGTTGACCACGTTGAGGATGCCCGGCGGCAGCCCGGCCTCGAGCATCAGTTCGGCAAGCCGCATCGGCACACCAGGATCGCGCTCGGACGGCTTGAGAATGAAGGCATTGCCGCAGGCGATCGCCGGCGCAAACTTCCACATCGGAATCATCGCCGGGAAATTGAACGGCGTGATTCCAGCAACGACGCCGAGCGGCTGGCGCATCGAATAGCTGTCGATGCCCGGGCCGGCACCTTCGGTGTAACCGCCCTTCATCAATTCCGGGATGCCGATGGCGTATTCCACCACCTCGACGCCGCGGAAGATATCGCCCTTGGCATCCGGGATGGTCTTGCCGTGCTCACGCGCCAGCAACTCGGCCAATGAGTCATTCTCCTTGGCCAGCAATTCGAGAAACTTCATCAGCACACGGACACGACGCTGCGGATTGGTCGCAGCCCATTCCGGTTGCGCAGCCTTGGCATTTTCGACAGCGGCACGCATCTCGGCTTTGCTGGCCAGTGCGACCTGGGCCTGAACTTCGCCCGTCATGGGCTCGAACACGTCCGCAAACCGGCCCGAAGTTCCCTTGACGTTCTTGCCGCCGATGAAATGTCCAATAGTGCGCATGTGTTCCTCCGAGGATCTATTCTGGAGGCCACTTTGCCTCCCCTTCCGCACCTTTGGAAAGGGTTTCCTGCGCGCAACCTGATTGCGAAAATGCGGACACCGAGGCAGAGACGTGAGCGCGGCTGCATACGCCAGACTGTGGCCTAGTTCGGGGCGCGCGATGCCGTCGTTTTCGTGGTTTTGGGAGCCCGCTTTTTCGCGGTCGGCTTCGCCAATGGCTGACGATCGAGCAGCGCGCTGCGTCCCGCGGCCAGAATATCGTCCGAAAGCTCGCCTCCACCGCCGGCACGCGACAGTATCATCGTCCCAACCATGGTCGCCAGCGATGCCATCGCCTGCTCGCGCGCCGCCTTGCGCGAACGCCCGGGAATCTGCTCCGCCATCATGTCGATCATCTGTTCAAGCTTGGCGGAAAATGCCCTGCGGGTTTTAACACCTTCGCGGGCGATTTCGGCGGCCAGTGCCGGAACTGCACAGCCGTTGCCCGGATCGTCCCGATGCAGCGGCGTCAGATAGGCATCGACGATCGCCGCGAAACGCTGGTCAAGGGGAATTTCTTCGGCCTTCTTCCGCCAGCGGGCCGTCGAACGATCCATCGCATAGGCGAAGGCCTCGATCACCAGCGCTTCGCGCGATGCGAAATGCGCGTAGAAACCGCCGTGGGTGAGACCCGCATCCTTCATCAGGTCCGCGACGCCGATCCCATGCGCGCCACGTTCCCGCAGTTTGACCGACGCCTTCTTCACAATGCGGGCGTGCGTCTCGCTCTTGTGTTCCTTGGAATAGCGCATCGGATTTCCATCACATGCCGCAATTATATGCTGCAGATCATATAACGCATCGCAGTCAAAGAAGCAGCGATAAATTCAGGATAATCTGCGCTCGCGCCATTTGCAACCGAAGGTTGTTTCGCCCTTGCCGAGTCGTTGGCGATGCGGCAAGACATGCCAGCGAAATTGGCGAGGTAAACGATGGATATGTTCAATCCCTATTGCGGTGTCGAACGCGATGCGCGCGGTGTTGTACGGCTGACGATCTGCAATGCAGGCTCGCTCAACATTCTCGGCACTGCAGTAATTAACGGCGTTCGCGAAGGGCTTGAACATCTCGCCAGGGATGCCGGCATCCGTGCGCTGGTGATCGCCGGAAGCGGCGACAAGAGCATGATCGGCGGCGCCGACATCAAGGAGATGGCGACGCTCGACCAGAAATCGGCCGAGACGTTCATCACCGGATTACGCGATCTTTGCGAGGCTGCGCGGGCGTTTCCGGCGCCGACGATTGCCCGGCTGCCGGGCTGGTGCCTCGGCGGAGGCCTCGAATTCGCCGCCGCCTGCGACTTCCGCGTGGCGGCGGCGGATGCAAAATTCTCGATGCCCGAAGTCAAGGTCGGGATTCCGTCCGTCATCCACGCCGCGCTGCTGCCGCGGCTGATCGGCTGGGGCCGCGCCCGCTGGCTTGTGATGACGGCAGCCACCGTCGACGCACCGACGGCGCTTGCCTGGGGCTTGGTCGACGTCGTCGCGGCGGACGGCGGTCTCGACGCCGCCGTCGAGGGCGTGATCGACATGCTTCTCGATTGCGCACCGCAGGCGCTCCGCGCGCAAAAGGCTCTGTTGAAGCAGTGGGAAGAATTGCCGCTGAAAGAATCCGTGGATCTGTCGATCGGCGTCTTCGGCCAATCCTATCTGACCGGCGAACCGCAACAGCTGATGCAGGATTTCGTCAACCGCAAGAAGAAGGCGTGATATTGGCCCAGCTCCCTGAAGCGTGAGCAGACAAGGATGGTTTGCGGTTCTGCTTCGCACCGTCCGCGTCACGCCGTTCGTCTGTGTAGACGCCACGCCCCTCTTCGGCGTCAGTGCAAAATCTCTCCTCAGCGTCGTCCCTGCGAAGGCAGGGACCCATAACCCCTGAGCGCAGTGATGACGGGGTAACTATCGATGACAAGGTCATCACCGCTGCCCGTATTACGAGCGACACGGCGTATGGGTCCCTGCCTTCGCAGGGACGACGGTGA
>JANINJ010000015.1 GCA_024508855.1 Xanthobacteraceae bacterium | reverse complement strand
ATCAGAAAGCCAAAACAGTCGCGATGAAGCGGATGTGAGCCGGGATCATGCGCCGAGATCACAATGCGCATCGGCGGCGAAATGCGACCGTCCGCATTTTCATAACGGATGCAAAGCCATCGCACTGCAACGTGCGCGAATGAAGCCGTGTCGGACGCAGCTTCACATGATCCTTGGCGCAAAGCGCATCGTGCGGGGCGGTTGACTGCGCCGTCGCTTCGGTTATTCTAAAATAAGAAAGTTTTTACTTTCTGATCCATCGCCAGCGGGATCCGTCAGAAGGCGGGCGGCCGGGTGAAAGCAAGCAACAACAAACGGCACGCAGGCGGCAATCATTCTCTTGTTGCCAGGCAGATGCGAGCGTCTGCGCGCCCATAGGGTGGTTGCGATGAAACCTGCGCAGTGTCGCACGACACAGGCGCACGGTCTTCATCGCCTTTCCAGGGAGGCGCACATGGCGCTATCAGCCGATCAAGAACGCAATCTGACGACAGGAAGCGGTGCGGTTCAGGCCGCCGAGGAATATGCCGCCAGCGAACTGCCGGCGTCCGAGCGGCGCTCGACATTGAGCATCACGCTGGTGCGCATGGGCTATACGGTGTCCGCGACCGACCTGCTGTTCGGCATGTCGCTGGGACTGTACTTCAACTTCTGGATGGCGGTGTACGTCGCCCTGCTGTCGTCGATCGCGATCTGCGCGGTCTCGATCCTGGTCGGCCTGATCGGCCAGCGCGAAGGACTGACCACCGCGCTGATCGCACGCATGACGTTCGGCCGCGAAGGCAGCCGCATCCCCTCCCTCGTCATCGCGATCATCTCGGTCGGCTTCGTCGGCTATAGCACCGCCATCACCGTCGACGTTCTGCCGGGGCATACGCACGCCTACTGGCTGGTCTACATCATCGCCTTGAGCGCGATCTACACCGTGCTCTCCTCGGTCGGATTCGCGAAGGGGCTGACCTGGGTCGGACGGATCAGCGTGCCGCTGATGATCGTCGCCGTGCTGGTCGCGGTGATTGCCGCGATCAACCATGCGGGCGGCTGGAGCCACATCGTCAATGGCGAACCGGCGCAACCCGGCAAGCTGGGAATCATGACGATGATTGCGCTGGGAACGGCGAAGTGGATGCAGGGCGCGACGGTCTCGCCGGACATCACGCGCTTCGCCAAGGGGCCGGGCGCGGTCTACACCACGACGATCGCCGAATTCCTGGTCGGCAATCTGGGATTCAACATGCTCGGCATCATTCTCGGGCTGGCGGTCGGCACCGGCAATATGGGCGCCGCTTTCACCACCGTCGGCGTCGGCGCGCTCGCCTCGGTCGCGATCTTCGTGCAAGGCTTCCCGCACGAGGTGAACAACCTCTATGCCGGCAGCCTCGCCGGCCGCAACGCGCTGGATATCCCGCGCCTTTATGTGAACCTGATCTCCGGCGTGCTGGCGGCCGGGCTCGCCTATTACGGCCTCACGCAGGGCCTGCTGCAGAGCTTCCTGAAGTATCTCGGCTATCTGGCCTATGCGATGCCGCTGATCCCCGGGATCATGATTGCGGACTACTTCTTCGTCCGCCGCGGCCGTTACAGCCACCGCGTCGCCGACGCGGAGGCCGTCAATTGGCGCGCGGTTGCCGCCTTCGCCATCGGGTTGGGGCTCAACCTCTACCTCGGCATGGTCGCCAACGACGCGCTTTGGCACACGCTGCCGGTGATCGGCTTCGTGCTCTACCTGCTGTTCTCCTGGCGACAACTCATGGAAGCGTGGTCGCGGCCTGCATCGTGAGAGGCCAATCGCGGCGCTGAAAAATCAAAACGCCCTTGATCGTCATGGCCGGATTATTCTGGCCATGACGATCAAATAGAACCGTCACACCGTTGCAAGCTGCGGGCTGGCGCGGTGGCGGCCGATCATCAACGACAGCAATGCCGCGACGATGCCGGTCATACCCGCGATGATGAAGGCGTCGAGGTAATTGCCCTGCGTCGAGCGCATCACGCCGGCGAAGAAGGCCGCCGATGCCGCGCCGAGCTGATGGCCGGCGACGATCCAGCCGAACACCACCGGCGCGTTCTTGTCGCCGAACGCCTCGTTGGCGATGCGCACGGTCGGCGGCACGGTGGCGATCCAGTCGAGGCCGTAGAACGCGGCGAAGATCGTCAGGCTCCACAGCGAGAAGTTCGAATACGGCAGGTAGATCAGCGACAGGCCGCGCAGCCCGTAATAGACGAACAGCAGCTTGCGCGGATCGAAGCGGTCGGTGAGCCAGCCGGACAGCGTGGTGCCGAACAGGTCGAAGATCCCCATCAGCGCCAAGAGGCTCGCGGCCTGTACCTCGGCGATGCCGTAATCGCCGCAGAACGAGATCAGGTGCGTGCCGACCAGACCGTTGGTGGTGAAGCCGCAGATGAAGAAGGTCGCGAACAGATACCAGAAGGTGCGGGTCTTCGCGGCCATCACGAGATGGCTGATCGCAGCCGCGAACGGGTTCTGCCCGGACGGCACGGCGGGGACGTCGTCCACCGTGCTGCCGTAGGAGCGCAGGCCGATCGAAGCCGGGCGCTCCGGCACCAGGAAATAGACCAGCGGCACCAGCGCCGCGCAGCACACGGCGATGACCAGCACCACCGGCTGCCAACCGCCCCATTGCACAATGGCGGCAAGGCCCGGCATGAAGATCAGCGTGCCGGTGGCGGTGCTGGCCGTCAGCAGCCCCATGACGAAGCCGCGATTGGTAGTGAACCACCGATTGACGATCACCGCGCCGAGCACGTTGGCGACCGCACCGGAGCCGAGCCCGGTGAGCAACCCCCATGTCATGAACAGGTGCCACGGCTGCGTCATGAAATAGCTCGCCGCAGTGGAAGCCGACATCAGCATCAGCGCGCCGATCACGGTGCGGCGGATGCCGAACTGGTTCATCACGGCCGCAGCGAACGGACCGGCCAACCCATACAGGAAGATGCCGACGGCGGCGGAGACGGAAATGACGTCGACGCTCCAGCCGAATGATTTCTGCAGCGGCAGGATCAGCACGCCCGGCGTGGCGCGGAGCCCGGCGGCGCAGAGCAGCGCCACGAAAATCACCGCGACGACGACGAACGCGTAATTCTGGCCGAACGGACGCCGTGAAACGGGACCGCTTGAAACGGGGCCACTTGAAACGGGAGCCTGCTGCATGTTACTTACCGGTACGTACGAGGAGCGCCAAAATACGTACCGATCGGTAACATTGTCAAGCCCCTCGCTGAAGGTGTGAATGAGCAAGACGCCAGCCCGCCCGACCCCGGCCACCTCGCCCGACCGCGCGCCCCGCGCTGCCGAGCGTATCCGCGCCTCGGCGCGCGAACTGTTCTATCGCGAGGGCATTCGCGCGGTGGGCGTCGACGAGATTGTCAATCGCGCCGGCGTCACCAAGCCGAGCCTGTATCGCGCCTTCCCTTCCAAGGACGATCTCGCCGCCGCCTATATGAGCGATTACGATCGCGAGTTCTGGCCGAAATTCGAGAAGCCCGAAGGCAAGAGCTACACCGACGCGCGCGCACAGGTGCTGGCCTATATCCGCGAACTGTCGAGACGCGCGGCAGGCGACGGCTATCGCGGCTGCGGCCTGAGCAATGCCGCGGTGGAATATCCCGGCCATACCCATCCGGCGCGGCTGGTCGCCGAGGCCCATAAGAAGGCGCTGCGCCAACGTCTGCGCGAACTTGCGGCCGCAATGGGCGCGCACGATCCGCGAAAGCTCGGCGACGGGCTGATGCTCCTGATCGAAGGCATCTACGTTACCGGCCAGCAATCCGCCGGCGGTCCGGCGCAGTCGGCGGTTTCGGTCGCCGAGATGCTGATCGATGCAAGCGTCGATTCAAAACGACGGAAATAGCATCAGTTGCCGCGCTGCCAGCGCTGCACCCTGTTACGCACGTCGCGCAACCCGAACAACAGCTTCACGACGCCGCGGGCCGCGAGGTCCGTGCAGTAGTGAAATTCCTGGATCGGCAGCAGCACGCCGCGCTTGCCGGCCAGACCCTTCTTGAACTGCCGGATGCCCGGATCGCCAGGGCCGCCGAGTTCATACCAGCGCGCATCGGAATTATCGCGCAGCCAGCGCAGCACGTTCCACTGCAGGACGTGACCGGCCTGCATTTCGGTCGCCGCATCGCTGCTGGCGCCAAATACGTAATAGGCGACGTCACCGTTGATGCTGAAAGCATTGCCGGCGATCGGCTGTCCGTCGTGATAGGCCAACGCGACATGCAGGCGCATCTCCGGCGGCAACTTGACCAGTTGCGGCATCAGATCGACGAGATCGATACCCGGATAGACCAGATTCTTGCGGCGGACCATTTCCGCATAGATCTTCTGGAAGCTCGCGACATCCTCTTCACGCTCGCTGATGCGCACCTCGAGGTTATGCGCCAGCCCGGATTTCAGATTGTAACGCCAGCGCTTCTCGAGGCTTTTGTGCTGCTCGTCCTCGCTCAGTGACAGATCCACGAAGTAGCGATCGAGCATCGTGGTCGAACTCGGCAGCACACCCATCTCGGCCAGCACCTCGGCCTCGACCGGATAGATGTCCGGATGGGCGCGTGGACGGACGATGAGATAGAGCTTGCGGCGCACGCAATATTCATCGATCAGCGCCTGGATCGCCGCCTTGTATCGTTCGCGATCGAACGGCTTGCCGGCATGCCGCCAGAACGGCCCGAAACGGACCAGCGCGAGACCGCGGTTGAGCATCGGCACGGTGTAGAGCCCGACCCGCGCGCCGAACAGCGGCACCCCGTCTTCCGCGACGAGAAGATGGCTCGAGGTTTCGCCGCGCTGACCGGCGCCATAGATCGCCGTCTGCTCGTAATGAATATCCGAGAACAGGCACAGCGCCTGATGCCACTCACCGTCCGGCAGGCAGTCGACATGGATTTGCCGCTGCGGCTCCTCGATCGGAGAAGCCAGGCCGGGACGGATTTTCAGGGCAGAACTGGAAGATAAGGGCATCACGCAACCTATAGATGAACTTTCGCCCACCTAACGTTCGCGCCGTTAAGAACCAATGACTCGCGCCCGCATCTGCATGCCTACGGGCAACAAATCCTTACCCGTAACCGCGCAATTGGATGCAATGGCGCAGCGATGGGCACGCGGCGTCACCCCGCGGTCACGGCACCCTGCAGCTTCAGTCCCGTGGCGGCCTCCAGTTCGCCGATCGCCTGTTCGCCGCTCAGCACTTTGATCGTGGTCATGCCCATCTCGCGCGCCGGCTTCAGGTTGACGCCGAGATCGTCGAGATAGACACAGTTCTTCGGATCGACACCCAGCGTTTCCACCATCATCCGGTAGATGCGCGGATCCGGCTTGCGCAAACCGATTTTCGCGGACTCGATGACGTGATCGAACATCACCATCACCTCGGCGACATAGAGCGAGCGGCCGCTGGCGCTGCCGATGGCGTTGTTGGGCAGGTTGTTGGTGATGCAGCCGGTCTTGAACTTCGTCTTGATCCGCCGCAACGCCTCGACCATTTCCGGGCGAAGGTCGCCCGACAGCAGCGGCAGGATGTCCTTGCCGCGCACTTCGGCACCGAATGCGCGCGATTCCTCGGCAAACAATCGATCGAAGGTATCGAGGTCGACTTCAGCGCGTTCGAACTTCGCCCACGCATTCTCCAGATGATTGGCCGCGTTGGTGCGCCGGATGATATCGACCGGATATCCGCGCTCGATCTCATAGCGCGCAAACGCCTCGAACGGCGACGTGGTGAGAACTCCGCCGAAATCGAAAATCACTGCTTCGATCATGTGTCCTCGCTTTTGATTGATCTCATGACGCCAACCGCCGCAGTGCGGTCATCATCCGCGAAGGCGGATGATCCAGTAAACACCAGCGCATCGGTACGACAAAGGATCACGATGCTTACTGGATGCCCGCCTTCGCGGGCATGACGGGTTACTCTGGCATTGGAATGCGTCATCACTGATAGGTCGCGACGATGTCGGAGATCGCGCGTTCGAGTTGCTGCGCGGTGGCGCACTGGCGCACCACGTTGCAGAACGTGGCGTAGCGCGGCATCTCTGAGTCGCCCCAGCCCCACGCCATGCGGCCTTCCGGATTGAGCCACACCACCCGCTTCGCACGCTCGCCGATTGTGCGCAGAATATCCGCGCGCGGATCGAGATTGTTGCTGCGCGCGTCGCCAAGCACGATCACCGTGGTCTTCGGCGTCACCGTGCTGAGCCACTCCTTCTCGAAATCGGCCAGCGAATTGCCGTAGTCCGACGAGCCGTAGCCGACCTTGGCCATGATCTCGCGCATCGCCTCCTCCGGCGTCATCGATTCCAGAATGTCGCTGACCTCGATGAGATGACCGGAGAACGCGAACGAGCGCACGTCGTCCACCACCTCGTGCAGGCTGTGGATCAAGAGCAGGAAGAAGTCCGACACCCGCGCCACCGATCCGGAGACGTCGCACAGCGCCACGATCTTCGGCCTGTCGCGGTGCTTGCGTTTCCAGGCGGTGAGGAACGGGATGCCGCCCCAGGCCGCGTTGCGCCGAAGCGTGCGGCGCACGTCGAGATGGCCGCGCCGCTGCCGCTTGCGCGGTTTGCTGTAGCGCTCGCGCAGCCGCCTTGCGATCTGGCGGATCAATGCGCGCATCTGCTCGACCTGCCGCGGTTCGAGCCGCGCCAGTTGCGCGTTGCGCAGGATCTCGTTACGCAGGTTTTCGGTTTCCTCGCGTCCGTACAGCAGCAGCGCCTGATTGACCGTTTCGCGCACGGTGTCGCGCAGCGCGTCGGTCATCGCCGCCAGACGCTCGGCTTCGCCGGGATTGGTCTCGGTCAACATGTCGAGGTCGTCGCGCAGCCGCTGGATACCGAGCGCATCGAGAATGCGCGTCGAGAAAATGCCGCGCTGGGTGAAGTAGCGGATATTCGACAGCGATGCCGCACTCGCGGCCTGCGCCATCGCGGCTGCAATCTCGGCGCGGTCACCCCCCAGCAGCATCTGCGCCAGCGGCCCGAGTTCGGCCGATGGCTGCGGCGCACCGGCGGCGGAATCGCCCGGAGTGGATTCGTTTTCAGCCGGCGATTGCTCTGACTCGCCCGTCGCATCGGAGTCCGACGCGGCGGTGTCTGCTTCCGTCAATTTCGGCTGCTCGAAGAACAGATCGAAACATTCGCCGAGCGACTTCTTTTCGTCCTGCGTCTTGGCGAGCGTCAGCAACAGCGTGTCGCGCAGGATGGTTCGGTCGGCAAAGCCGACATCGGCCACCGCGCGCATGGCATCGATGCTTTCGGCGGGCGAGACGCGAACGCCGGCGCCGCGAGCCGCACGAAAGAAGCGATGCAGGTTTTCCCGCATGGGATTTAGCCGAATACGCCCTGACGGCCGGACCTGGCGACGAAGGTGGAGACCTGCGGCAGCGTGGCTTCGATATCCGCCTCGTACTTGAGCAACACGTTGAGCGTGTCCTTGATGATCTCCGGCTCAAGCTCGGCCGCCTGCATCAGCACCAGCACGCGCGCCCAGTCGATGGTCTCGCTGACCGACGGCAGTTTCTTGAGATCGAGCGTGCGGACCTGATCGATGAAGCCGACCACCTGCTTGCGCAGCGCCTGCGAGATGCCGGGCACGCGGGTCTCGACGATGCGTTCTTCCAGCTTCTGCTCGGGGAAGCCGATATGCAGATGCAGGCAGCGGCGCTTCAGCGCATCACCGAGATCGCGCTCGCCGTTGGAGGTGAGGATCACGGTCGGCGGCACCACCGCCGCGACGGTACCAAGCTCCGGAATGCTGACCTGGAAATCCGACAGGATTTCCAGCAGCAGTGATTCGAATTCCGCATCGGACTTGTCGATCTCGTCGATCAGCAGCACACAGCCGGTTGGCTGCTCCAGTGCCTGCAGCAGCGGGCGCGGCTCGACGAATTCCTTCGAGAAGAACACGTCGCCGAAATCGTGCAACTGGTCGAGCGCCTGCGGCAACGTCTCCGCGCCGCCGAGTACTTCGCCGAGCTTGTCCTTCAATATCTGCGTGTAGAGCAGTTGCTTGGCGTATTTCCACTCGTACAGCGCCTTGGCTTCGTCCAGCCCCTCGTAGCATTGCAGGCGGATCATCTTCATGCCGCGCCACGCGGCGATCGCCTTGGCGAGTTCGGTCTTGCCGACGCCGGCCGGGCCTTCGACCAGGATCGGCTTCTCGATCTGCTGCGCCAGATAGACCGCGGTGGCGATCTGCCGGCTGGCGATATAGCCCGCCGAAGCCAGTCCGCTTTCGACCTCTGCGATCAGGTTCGACGACCGATTTTCCGCCACGCGCTGAGACTCCCGATGAACCGCGCCGCGCTCTCGCGGCAGCGCTTTCTGGCTACGCTGTTCATGGATTGGCGTCCAGAGCGGAACCGCATGTGAGGTAGCCCCGATGGCTGCGCGGACTGCCGGAAATTGCTCTACGCGGAATACAACTCAATCGGCGCGTCGAAACCCTTGAGCTGATACGGTTTCGGGCCGCTGGACGCGACATCCGATCCCGCCCGCTCGAACACCGCCTGCGTCATCAGAATTTGTCCAGCTGCCGCGGCCGTCTGCGCCCGCGACGCGGTGTTCACCACGGTGCCGATCGCGGTGAGGTCGCGATGGGTATGGCCGAACTCGCCAAAACTCAACTCGCCGGAATGAATGCCGATGCCGATCCCGAGCGCCGCTTCGGAAACACCGAACTCGGTTGCCCGCGCAGAACTTCCGTCGCTCCAGTGGCGCTGAATCTCACGCGCGGCGGCGACGGCACGGCGCGCGTGATCGGGCACCTTGATCGGAAAATTGAACACCGCCATCACCGCATCGCCGATCGTCTTGTTGAGCAATCCGTCCTGCTCCCAAATGGCGCCGGCACACTGATCGTAAAACACGTCGAGCAAACCGGAGATGGCATCCGCGGACAGCGCCTGCGACAGCGTCGTGTAGCCGCGCAGGTCGGCGAACATCACCGTAGCGTCGATGGTGACCTTGCGCGCCCGCATCACGGTCGTGAACATCGACTCGCAGATGGTGCAGGTGTTGGGATTCATCCGGCTCGGACGGATGCCGACTGCGCGGAACGGCAGCGACAGGACTCCCCGCAGCGGTACCGGCATGTGCATCTGCTGCCAGCATCCCTTGCAGATTTTCGCCTGCTGCACCGTCATGGCCGGATCCCGCCGCACGACGGAACCCAGCATCATGGATCGCCGCCTGCAATGCAAGCGGGGCGACAGGGACTTATCCGATTTGGGGAAGGATCAGCTCAGGCTGGCAACCACGGCGAGGCGCTTGACCTGACCGCTTTCGAAGGCGCGCAGGAAAGCCTCGTAGTTGCGGAACGAGACGCAGCCGTTGGAATCGCCGTTCGGGCCGAGCATGTAGGTGTGGGCCAAGAGCCCGGTGCGGCCGAAGACGGCACTTTCGCCGCCGACCGGCTTGAGGCGGATCGCCTTCACGCCGTGGAACAGGCTTTCGCGCAGTGCCAGGTCGTAAAGGTGCGGCGGGGTCGGGCCGCGCATCCGCTCGTGCACGAAGCGCGGATCGTCGAGCCGGCTGCCGAGGCCGGAATGCGCCTCCAGCTTGCGGCCGTCGGGGAGATACACAACCTTGTGCGAGATATCGTAGACGGCGGTATAGCGGTCATACTTGCCGGGCGTCTGACTGCTACCGTCGCTGAAGATGCCGCCATCCGGCGACGCGAAAGCGAGGGTCGGCCCCTTCCAGGGCGTGCCGAACAGCTTCTGGAAGATCGAATCCTTCTTCGGCTCCGGCGTCGCCAGCGCGACATCCTCGTTCGGGGCCGCGATTTCCTGCTTGGTCGGGCCGGTGGCATCGGAAGCCATCTTGGCTCCGGCCGGACGCGCCATCGGCAACGGCACGCTGGCGACCGCCAGTGGTACGTCGGGCCGCGGCAGCGGCAAGGGCATTTCGATCGGGGCTGACGGGTCGGCGGAAGCGACCTGAACCGAGGCGGTCTGCGCCTCCGGTGCAGGCTGCGGAGGCGCCAGCGCCATCTGAAGGTCGGACGAACGCACGACGCCGCCGCTCAGGGCCGACGCGCTCGATGCGAACTGCGGGTCGAACAATGCGCCATAGCGGCGGGCGACCTGGGAAGATGCGGAACCTTGGGTCGCGGAACCTTGGGTCGATGCTGCGACTTGTTTAAGCGGCTTCGTGCTCGGTGCGAATCTGGCAGCGGCCAGCCGTTCGGAGACGGTCGAGGAGCCTTCGGAGCGCAGCGAGGCGAGCGGCGCGGTCGCCGCCTGGTCGACGCTGGCGGTGGCGAGCTGGACGTCCGAAATGTCCGCAACGGCGTACGCAAAGAAGCCGAACGCCGCGGCAACGAATGCCACGTGCGCCAGTACTTTACCGGCTTTGCGTCCACGCCCGGACGCTTCCAGGTGATCTGGCCTTTCGGCTGCGTATTTCATGCACCCCAATTCCGGAAGGCGTCGTACTTGCCCGTAAACTTGAACTTGCCCGAGGGTCCCGGAAACCCTTTTCTCTGCCGATTGCATCAAAAACGAGGCTCCGGTTCAACTTTTTTTGTGCGATGTGACTTTTTCGCCGCGGATAACTCCCATTAGGTCCAATTTTAGTTAAACGCCGATTAAATATCGGCGCCCGATGGCTCCCATTTGACAATCGGCCGGCACACAATCGACTCGCCGCTTCGCCATTGGCCACAGGGGACCGCGCGCGTCATGCGCTCCAAGTATCCGAATACCATCGACATCTTCCTGGCCTTCCTCCGGCTCGGTCTCACCTCCTTCGGCGGCCCCGTGGCCCATCTTGGCTATTTCCGGACCGAGTTCGTGGAACGGCGGAAATGGCTGGACGACCGCAGCTACGCCGATCTGGTCGCCCTGTGTCAATTCCTGCCCGGGCCGGCATCAAGCCAGGTCGGGATCGCCATCGGCCTGCTTCGCGGCGGCTATCGCGGTGCCTTCGCCGCCTGGGCCGGCTTCACAATCCCGTCTGCGCTCGTGCTGATGGTGTTTGCCTACGGGCTTTCGGTCACCGGCACCGCGGCGGACACGGGGTGGCTGCATGGGTTGAAGGTTGCCGCGGTTGCGGTGGTGGCGCTGGCTTTGCTCGGCATGGCCCGCACGCTGACGCCGGATCGCGCGCGGGCTTCGATTGCGGTCCTCGCCACCGCAATCGCGCTCAGCCTGCCGACGGCGTGGGGGCAGATCGGGGGAATCGTTCTCGGCGCCGTTGCCGGGACACTGCTGCTGCGCGGTGTCCCGATCGCAGATCATGTGGTGCTGGCGTGCCCGGTCCGGCGCAGCGCCGGCGCGATCGCACTGATCGTCTTTTTCGCACTGCTGATCGGACTGCCCGGCCTCGCGGCACTGATACCGACCCAAAGCGTCCAGTTGTTCGATACGTTCTTCCGCGCCGGCTCGCTAGTATTCGGCGGAGGCCACGTGATCCTGCCGCTGCTGCAATCCGCGGTGGTCCCGCCCGGCTGGATCGGCAACGACGCATTCCTTGCCGGCTACGGTGCGGCGCAGGCGATCCCCGGTCCGTTGACGACGTTTGCCGCCTATCTCGGCACCATGATCGGCGGCTGGACCATCGCGATCCTTTGCCTGATCGCGATTTTCCTGCCCTCGTTCCTGTTGGTGATCGGAGCGCTGCCGTTCTGGGAAGCGCTGCGTCAGCAGCCCGCGGTGCAGGCGGCGCTTCGTGGCGTCAACGCCGCCGTGGTCGGATTGCTGCTCGCGGCGTTCTATCAACCGGTCTGGCTGACGGGAATCCGCAACGCCGGCGATTTCGGTCTCGCGGTTGCAGCCTTCGTGTTGCTGTTCCTGTGGCGGACGCCGCCCTGGCTGGTGGTGCTGCTGTGCGCAATCAGCGGCGCGATCCTGGCGCTGCCGGGGTAGCACGCCCTGCCGATTGACTTCTGATGCTCCGGTGCCAGACTTCGCCAAAAGTTCAAGGCAAAAGTTCAAGGGTGGAGACATCGCGATGGCGAACCTCACGGCCCGAAATCACGTCGAACGCGTGCTGTCGGCTGCCCGTGACGTGGCGGCGACCACCGGTGAGGCGCGGATCGCCCATTCGTGGCGGCGCAGCCTGGTGGACCACAAGCTGGATCCCGGCCGCCGCGGGCCGCCGCAAACCGTGACCCAGTCCGAACTGAAAACCTTCACCGCACCGATGGACGAGATGATCCATCTGGCGATGCCGGAGCTCGACGACCTTTACCGCGTAGTGCGCGAAGCCGGCTACTGCGTCAATCTCGCCGACGCCAATGCGACCGTGCTGGTGAGCCGGCTGCCGGAAGGCGAAGCCGCCACCATCCTGCGCCGCTGGAAGGTCTATACCGGCTCGATCTTCTCCGAAGCGATCGAAGGCACCAATGGATTAGGTACCGCACTCGCCGAGCAACGGCCGATCCTCGTGCATCGCGACGAGCATTTCCGCGAACAATGGTCGATGTTCAGTTGCGCGGTGGCACCGGTGTTCGATCACGCGGGCCAACTGGCGGGCGCGGTGAACATCACCTCCTGCCGCGCCGATCTCGACCGCACCGCGCATCAGCTCGCGCTGGCTGTGACCGTGCAGGCGGTGCAGCGAATCGAACAGGCAATCTTCCGCTCCCGCTTCCGCGACGGCTGGATCGCGACGCTTCCCGGCGACCGGAGCGGCGGCAGCGCGATGATCGCCTTCGACGACGACCGGCGCGTGATCGGCGCCAGCCGGGCCGCCCGCGCTGCGTTCGGCCTGTCCGACAGCATGATCGAAGCCGGCGCGGCGCTGTCGCAATTCATCGAGGTCGACGACACCATGATGCGGCCCGCCGGGGCACCGCTGCTGCTGCGACGGCAGGACGGCACACGGCTCGGCCACGGCCACATCGCGGCTCCGCTCGGCGCACGATCCACGACCGTGCGACCGCGCGGCCGCACCTCCGATGCATCCGATCCGCGCTATGCCACCTTGATGCGGCTTGCGGGCGGCGACCCCGCCCTGCAACGCAGCGTCAAGCGGCTGATGCTGGTGGCCGACGAGAATATCCCGGTGCTGCTGCAGGGCGAGACCGGCAGCGGCAAGGACGTGTTTGCACGCGCCATTCACGCCGCGAGCCATCGCGCCAACGGCCGCTATATGGCGCTGAACTGCGCCGCGATGCCGGAGAGCCTGATCGATGCGGAGCTGTTCGGCTATGAGGCAGGCGCCTTCACCGGCGCACGGCGCGACGGCTCCAAGGGACTGATCGTGCAGGCCGACGGCGGCACGCTGTTCCTCGACGAGATCGGCGACATGCCGCTCGCGCTGCAGACACGATTGCTGCGTGTACTCGAGAACCGCGAAGTGTGGCCGCTCGGCGCATTGAAGCCCGTGCCGGTGAACATCCGCCTGATCAGCGCGACGCATCGCGACCTCGAAGCCATGGTCGCCGACGGCGGCTTCCGCGCCGACCTGTATTACCGGCTGCGCGGCATGCAGGTCGAACTGCCGGCGCTGCGCAATCGCACCGACAAGGCCGACGTGATCGCGCGCATTGCAGCCGAGGAAGCCGCGCAGGCACGGATTTCACCGGCGGCATGGGACATACTGATGGTGCATCCGTTCCCCGGCAACATGCGTCAGTTGCGGCACGTGCTGCGGCTCGCCGCCTGCACCGCCGAGAACGGGATCATCGCCGAAGCCGACCTCGACCTGCCGCCATTCGGCGGGGTCGGCAGCCGCGAAGCGCCGGCCGCCGATTTCGAGACCGCGGAACGCAACGTCATCGCCGAAGCGTTGCGCGTGCACGGCGGCCGCGTCGCGGAGACGGCGCGTGCGCTGAACATCAGCCGCGCTACGTTGTACCGGAAGATAAAGGCGCTGAAGATCGCACCGGCGGGGCACTGACCGCTGTACCGACATCGCAATTCCGGTTGGCGTCAGCTCCGTCGACGTCGTCATGGCCGGATTTATTCCGGCCATCCACGTCTTCAGGAAGCAGAACGTGGATGGCCGGGACGAGCCCGGCCATGACGGATAACTAACGATGCATCTCGATGGCGATCTCGATCACGAAAACCCGCTCCAGATCATCTTGCGCGCCTTGAGGTCGCCGAGCGTCACCGGTTCACGCATCGGCTCGACATTGTGGAAAGCGCTGCGCAGATAGACCAGCGGGTGCGCTTCGCAGCGGAAGCCGACGTCGCGCACCTCGCCGATGAACACCGAATGGGTTTTGGTTTCGAATTCCTCGCGCAGATCGCAATCGAACGAGACGATCGCATCTTCCAGGATCGGCGCGCCGGTGACGGACGTGGTCCAGCGCCCGAAGCCGAAGCGGTCGTCGCCATCGACGCCCTTCTGGCCGCTGAAGGTCAGCGCCAGCGCCATGTGTTCCTCGGCAAGAAAGCTGACGCCGAAGCAACGCTCCTCGTGGATGCGCGGATGCGCGCTGGCATTGCGGTTGACGCACACCAGCAACGACGGCGGATCGTCCGACAGCGAACACACCGCCGTCACCGTCAGTCCGGTGCGACGGCCGTGCTCGCGCCCGACCGTGACCAGCGCCACCGCGCCCGCGCAATGCCGCATCGCCTGTTTGAAACTCTGTGCGTCCATCAATGGTGTCTTCCTGAGAAACTGTCGTCATTGCGAGCGAAGCAATCAAGAAGCCCCCACCCTAACCCTCTCCCGCAAGCGGGGGAGGGAGAAAGGAAGTGCTTCGTTACGATACTCCTCTCCCCGCACGCGAGGAGAGGTGAAGTGCATCACGCCGCCTTCGCTGCAGCCGGCTTGAGATGCTTGAGGCGCGGCAGCACCTCCTGCTTCAACAGCCGTAGCGAATTCTGCCAGGCTTGCGGCTTGTGCTTGTAGTCGAAGCCGAACACCAGCAGCGTGCCGAAGCCGCCGACCTCGTCGTAGATCTTCTCGATCTTCTCGGCGACGGTCGCGGGCGAACCGACGATCCAGTTATGCTTCGCGCAATATTCCACCGTGACGTCGCTGTCCGGCACATCCGGCTTGTGCTTCAGATAATCCTTGAAGCCGAAATGGCCGAGCAATTGCAGGAAGTATTCGCTCATCATGCGGCCCATCATGTCGCCGACCGACAGCCGCCACGCTTCCTCGTCGGTATCGGCGACGAACACTTCCCGCACCATGCGCCAGTCGTTGCGGTTCGGCGTGCGGCCGGTTTTCGCCGCGCCCATCTCGACCGAATCCCAGTGGCTCGACACATAGGCCGGATTGAGGTTGAGGCTCATCGGGATGAAGCCGCGCTCGCCCGCGAGCTTGAGCGTGTCCGATCCTTTGCTCAGCCCCGCCACCGCGATCGGCGGATGCGGCGCCTGCACCGGCTTGATGTGGGGTTTCAGGAAATCGAACATCACTTCGGGCTTGGTCACCGTCCAGTACTTGCCCTTGTGGGTCCACGGCGCCTCCTCGGTCCACATCTTCAGGATGATCTCCAGCGCCTCGCGGGTCATGTCGCGGTTCTGGCCGGACATGCCGTCGACGTTGAACATCGCCCAGTCGCTCGGCAGGCCGGACGCCGCGACGCCGAAATTCAGGCGGCCTTCGGAGAGGTGATCGAGCATCGCCACGCGGTTGGCGAGTTCAGCGGGGTGATGATACGGCAGCAGGAAGCCGCCGGGGCCGAGACGGATATTCTTCGTTTCGCGAAATGCCTGCGCAAGCAAGAGGTCCGGCGACGGATGCGGCTCCCACGGCGCGGTGTGATGCTCGCCGATCCAGGCTTCCTGATAGCCGAGTTCGTCGGCCCACCGCAGCACCTGCAGATCCCAGTCGTGCCCCTCCTTCAATCCGCACTCTGGCGGATGCGACGGCATGGTGAAGTAGCCGATCTCCATGATGTTTCCTCTCGTGTTTGAACCATGACAACGCGTCTTGCGCGCGTTGATCGAAACGAGAGCAAACACCGTGCCACCGGTTATCAGACACGGAAGCCGCGCAACTTGCACAAAAAATCAGGCGAGTTATAGCGTCTTCGGATGCGAAAGCGCTGTCAGGTTTTTCGCAAGAGTCTCAAGCATGCGAACGCTTCGTCTCAGATCTGAGACGACCGCTGCGATAGGCTTCAGCTTTCGGACAGCTTCGCGACCGGCACGGTGCGACTGAGAATGAAGGCGGCACCGCATGCGATCACCGCCGGCACGGCTGCCGTGAGGAAAAGCGTTTCGGTACTGATGTGCCGCGCCAGCATCATGCCGCCGACCAGCGGCCCGACGATCGATCCCACCCGCCCGATGCCGAGCGCCCAGCCCACGCCGGTCGAGCGCATCGCCGTTGGATAATACGTCGCGGCCATTGCGTTGGCGGCGATCTGGCCGCCGACGATACAGAAGCCGGCGCAGAAGATCGCTGCTGCGGCGAGCATGATCGCGTGTCCGGAAAAGCCGACGGCGGCGACGGCGACGGTCGCGAGCAGATAAACCACCGCGAGCGCCGAGAACGAGAAGCGATCCACGTAACGGCCGAGCACCAGGGTGCCGACGACACCGCCGACCTGCAGCATCGCACCAACAATCGCCGCCATCGAGATCGACGCACCGAGATCGTGGAGCACGGTCGGCAGCCAGTTCGCCAGCAGATAAAGATCGAGCAGGCTCATGAAGAACACCACCCAGAGCAATAACGTCACACTGGCGCGACCTTCGCCGAACAGATGCAGCACCGGAATGCCGTCGAGCTTCGGCTCGTGAATGGCAGGACGTAGGCCTGCAGGCACCGTTTGATCGGGCGCGACTTTCTTGAGAAGTCCCGCAACGTCCGCATCGTTGCGACCGCTCAGGGCGAGGAAGCGGATCGATTCCGGAAGCATCGCCATCGGCATTGGCACGAACAGGATCGGCACCACGCCGCCGAGAATGAACACCGAGCGCCAGCCGAACGCTGGGATCATCCACGCCGCCAGCAACCCTCCGAGCGCCGCGCCGACCGAGAAGCCGCAGAACATCACCATCACCATGGTGGCGCGGCGGCGGTGCGGGCTGAACTCGGACGTCAGTGCGACCGCGTTCGGCATCGCGCCGCCGAGCCCCAGTCCGGTGAGGAAGCGCAGTACCAGCAGCCACCACACATCCTGGGCGAAGGCGGTCGCGAACGTGCAGGCGCCGAATGCGAGAACGCTGAACACCATGATCTTCTTGCGACCGAGCCGGTCGGCCACCGGGCCGAAGATCAATGCGCCGAGCATCAGCCCGAACAGGCCGGCACTGAATACCGGCCCGAGCGCGGCGCGCGGCAGCGCCCAGTCCTGCGCCACCGCGGGCGCGACGTAACCGATCGCCTGGGTGTCGAATCCGTCGATGAACAGCACCGCGGCACACAACAGGAGGACACGGACCTGGAACGAACCCACCGGCTGCCGGTCGATGAAATCGGCGACGTCAAAGGTGGCGCTCGCCGTCGCGCTGGCCGCGGTCGTCATGGGTCCCCTCCCTGTGTCCGGAATGGTGCGCGGATATCTTGCAACTCATTCCGTTATTAAAAATCTCTCATTATGAGATTATTGACATCTTGCGCTATCTGCCTTCCTGTTTTCAAGAGTTTTGTTCCGGTAGGTGCATTCCCCGCCGGCCGAGAGACGTGTACGCGAGCAACCATGAAGGGCACGACGAGTCTCAAGCGCATCCTGGCTGTTCTCGAGGTGTTTTCGGAGAAGCACCTGGAATGGACGCCGGAAGAGCTGCTGGCCGAGCTCGGTTACAGCCGCCCGACGCTCTACCGCTATCTCAAATACCTCAAGGAGGCCGGATTCCTGATCTCGACGCCCGGGGCAGGATTTACGCTGGGCCCCAAGGTGGTCGAACTCGACTACCTGATGCGGAAAGCCGACTCGCTGGTGCTGAATGGGACGCCCTATCTCAAGGGGCTCACGGCCACCTATCCCTGCACCGCGCTGCTGGTGCGCTGGTATGGCAACAAGATCCTCTGCGTCGCCTCGGAAACCTCCACGGTCAATCCGGTCAGCAGTTATCCTCGCGGGCGGCCGATGTCGCTGGGTCGCGGTGCGATTCCGCGCTCGATCATGGCCTTTCTGCCCCGTGCACGCCTGATGCCGCTCATTGCCGAGAATCTGGACGACCTCCGCGCCGTCGGACTCGGCGCCACGCCCAACGAGATCTACGCCCGGATGCGGCAGGTGCGCCGCGCCGGATTTGCCATCGCTCACGGCGAAGTCACTCCCGGCGCCATCGGCATCGCCGCGCCGGTGCTCGGTGACGGCAAGCATCCGATCGCCAGCCTTTGCGTCACCATCGCCGGTCATGCGGTGACGGGCACGCAGCTCGACACCATCGGCGAACGCGTCCGCAACGACGCCTTGGCGATTGGAGCGGCCACGGGTTCATCTGCAGAATAATCTCATATTATGAGATTATTCTTGACTACCCTGCAATCCTGAGTCCCTACAGGTTGGACACGCAAACTGCCTGCGATCGGGATACGCCCATGACAACATCCGCTTCCTCCGAAACCCAGGTCATTATCGTCGGCGGTGGGCCGGTCGGGCTCGGCCTGGCGATCGAGCTGGGCCAGCGCGGCATACGCTGCGCCGTGATCGAACGGCACACCCAGCCGCAGCCGGTGCCCCGCGGACAGAACCTGACCCAGCGGACCATGGAACATTTCCATTTCTGGGGCGCCGAGCAGGCGCTGCGCCGCGCGCGGACGATCCCGAAGGAATACGGCATCGGCGGCATGACGGCATACGGCTCGCTCGTCAGCGGCTATCACTATGACTGGCTGCAACGCGAACTGGTGCGGCCATTCTACTTCACCGACAACGAACGGCTGCCGCAATACGAGACCGAGGCAGTGTTGCGCCATCGCGTTTCCGAATTGCCGTCGGTCGAAACGCTCTACGGCTGGACCGTGGATCAGGTCATGCAGGACGACGACGGAGCGTCCGTCGCCTTTGCCACGCGCGATGGCGGCGAGCGGCGAACGATGCGCGCGTCCTACGTCGTCGGATGCGACGGCAGCCGCTCCATCGTGCGCGAACAGGCCGGCATCACCCAGACCCGCTCGGACCACGACCGCCTGATGGTGCTGCTGGTGTTCCGCTCTAGCGGGCTGCACAAACTGCTCGAACGCTTTCCCGGAAAGTCGTTCTTCAACGTGCTGCATCCACGCCTGAAGGGATACTGGCAGTTCTTCGGCCGCGTCGACCTCGACAACAACTGGTTCTTCCACGCGCCGGTGCCCGCCGACACAACGAAGGACAATTTCGATTTCAAACAGTTGTTGTTCGACGCGGCCGGCGCGGAGTTCGACGTCGAATTCCAGCACATCGGCTTCTGGGATCTGCGTTTCGCGACCGCCGACAGCTATCGCAAGGGCCGCCTCTTCATTGCCGGCGATTCCGCTCATAGCCATCCGCCCTACGGCGGCTATGGCATCAATACAGGTTTCGAGGACGCCACCAATCTCGGCTGGAAACTTGCGGCCGCGCTGAACGGTTGGGCCGGCCCGGCGCTGCTCGATTCCTATGATGCCGAGCGGCGGCCGGTGTTCGCTTCGACGGCGCGGGATTTCATCGAAAAATCGATTCACGACGACCGCGACTTTCTCGCCGCGTTCGATCCGGCGGGTGACCGCACAAGCTTCGAGCGCGCATGGACAGAGCGGCAATCCGGAGCGAAGTCCGAAGTCAATGTGTTCGAGCCGAATTACGAAGGTTCGCCGATCGCGTGGGGACCCGCGACCGGCAACTGCAGCGCCAAAGGAGCGCACGTCTTCGCCGCGCAGGCCGGCCATCATCTGGCGCCGCAGCCGCTCTCGTCAGGCCGCAATATCTACGACGAACTGCGCGACGGCTTCACGCTGCTTGCACTTGATGCGCCGCCCGCCGTCCGTAACGGCTTTGCGGAGGCGGCGGCGAAGCTGAGCATCCCGCTGACGATCATCACCGACAATCGCGGTGGCGACCGCGAACGCTACAACGCCTCGCTGGTGCTGATCCGCCCTGATCAGTTCGTGGCGTGGGCCTCGAATGACGGCTCACCCGACGCCGAAGCAATCCTGCGCCGCACGACCGGCAGCTAACGCACGACAGCCAGACCTGCAGACGGCCACTCAGCGCCCGCCGAATACGGTTTCACCGAATAGAGATTTCTGCGTCGAGGGCTGCGAGCGCCAGTATTGCGGCGGCGCGACGACGCTGCCGCCGAGTTCGGCCGCGGCGTGCCATGGCCAGCGCGGGTCGTAGAGCATCGCGCGGCCGAGCGCGATCATGTCGGCCTTGCCGCTGGCGACGATCTCCTCCGCCTGCTTCGGTTCGGTGATCAGTCCGACCGCGATGACGTGAACGCCGGTCGCCTGCTTGATGGCTTGCGCGAACGGTACCTGATAGCCGGGGCCGAGCGCGATCTTCTGCGCCGGCGACACGCCGCCGGACGAGGCGTCGATCCAGTCGACGCCTCGGACTTTCAGTTGTTGCGCGAAGGCGATGGTTTGTTCAAGGTCCCAGCCGCCATCGACCCAATCGGTCGCGGACACCCGGACGCCCAGCGGCGTCTGGTCGGGAATCGCGGCGCGCAACGCGTCGAACACTTCGAGCGGAAAACGCATCCGGTTTTCCAGCGAGCCGCCATACGCGTCGTTACGCTGGTTGGCGATCGGCGACAGGAACTGGTGCAGCAGATAGCCGTGCGCGGCGTGCAGTTCGAACGCATCGATGCCGAGCCGCAACGCGCGCCGCGCCGTCGCCACGAACGCCTTGCGAATACGCGCCAGCCCCGCGGCATCGAGCGCATGCGGCGGCGGTTCATCCGATTTGTGCGGCAGCGCCGAGGGACCATCCGGCAACCAGCCGCCATCCGCCTGCGCGATCAGCTGACCGCCCTGCCACGGCGCACGGCTCGACGCCTTGCGGCCGGCATGAGCCAGTTGCATCGCCACCGGAATTTTCGAATGCGCGCGGATCGCAGCCATGATCTGCTTCAGCGCCGCTTCAGTGGCGTCATCGTAAAGCCCCAGATCGCCCGGCGTGATGCGGCCGCTCGCTTCCACGGCCGTCGCCTCGATGCACAGCATTCCGGCACCGGACAAGGCGAGACTGCCGAGATGCATCATGTGCCATGGCGTCGCGGCGCCATCGACCGCCGAGTACTGGCACATCGGCGACACGACGATGCGATTGGCAAGCGTCACGCCACGCAGGGCAATCGGCGAAAACAACGTGCTCATGATCTGTCCTGTGAAACGATGCGGGAAGAATGGGCGATGGAGGCTACTCCATCAGTGTGAACTGCAACAGCAACGTGCGCTGGATCATCGAGAAGTTGTCGTCCGACACCAGCGTCAGCACGGTATCGCCGTCGAGCGTGACATGGACGTCGAGTCCTTCGAAATTATCGATCTCCTGCCCGAGATCCGCGTCGAAGATCGACGGACCGTCGATCGTCGTTCCCGCCACGATCGTGCGAAAGGGAACGCGGCGGATGCGGATGCCGACGCCTTCCAGCAGCGAGAACTTGCGTTCCAGCAACACCAGATCGCCGTTCGGCAGCCACGCCGCGTCGCTGATGTCGAAGCCGTCGCGGCGACGCACCGAAAACGATCCGGGCGCCGGACCGCCGATCAGGAATGCTTCGATATTGCCGTTGGCATCGAGCCCGCGCTCGGAAATCGCGATCAGCGTTCCCGCCAGCGGCGATCCCGGGGGCGCGACCACCATGGCTTCCAGCCCGCGATTGTTGGGCAGCTTGCGGATCGCGGGCGGCACCGCGATGTCCTCGGCCCGCGCGCGCACGCCGTCACGGCCGAAGTCGAACCGCACGATACGATTGACCCGTTCGATGCCGACATAGATCGTGTCGCCGTCCCGCGCCATCGACTCGGTGTCGTACCACTTGTGCGAGGCCAGCGTGCGGCCGTCGGCCGCCAGCATCGGCGCAGCTTTAACATCGGCGAGACCGATCATCTCCTGGCCGCGATAGACGATGCGTCCGGTGAACCAGGTGCCCTTGTCACTGGCGGACACGAACCGCTCGCCGCTCGAATCAAGCCGCAAGCTCGACAGTCCGCCGAAGCGGCGATAGGGCGAGGTGAGGATCAATCCCGAACGAAACTGCAGCGCGCCGAAGCGGACATGCGAACGGTCGCGCTGATCGAACGACGTGATCGGGCGCGCATTGACGTCGATGGAGACCGGTCCCGATGCAGACGACACATCGGTAAGCGGTGCGCGCGTCTGCGCCGGCGCAGCGGCGGGAAGTGCGGCGAGCGACACCACAGTCGCGACAAGCATCGCATGGCGTAACGGCATGCGCGGCCTGCACTCCTCGCCCTTGCGGAGGAGGAAATGCGCAGTCGGCGCGGCGACAACGAATCTCTTTCCGATCGTCATGGCCGGGCCTGCCCTATCCGCCCACGTCTTCAACAATGACCGGAAAGAAAACATGGACGTCCAGCATAACGCCGATCTCGATCAACCCCTCACCCCAACCCTCTCCCCGCAAGCGGGGCGAGAGAGCAGGTCGCATCTGGCCACTCAGGAATGCAACCGGCGGCGGCGCGTGCCGCGCGACGGTTCGGGTGCCGCGCTCTGGGTTTCGCTGAACAGCTCCGCGAGCTTTTCGGTGATCGCGCCGCCGAGTTCTTCGGCGTCGACGATGGTCACCGCGCGGCGATAGTAGCGCGTCACGTCATGGCCGATGCCGATGGCGATCAGTTCGACCGGAGAGCGCGTCTCGATCTCCTCGATGACCCAGCGCAGATGCCGCTCGAGATAGTTGCCGGCATTGACCGACAGCGTCGAGTCGTCGACCGGCGCACCGTCCGAGATCATCATCAGGATCTTGCGCTGTTCGGAACGTCCGAGCAGCCGTTTGTGTGCCCAGTCCAGCGCCTCGCCGTCGATGTTTTCCTTCAGCAGCCCCTCGCGCATCATCAGCCCGAGATTCTTCCGCGCGCGACGCCACGGCGCGTCCGCCGACTTGTAGATGATGTGGCGCAGATCGTTGAGGCGGCCCGGATTGGCCGGCTTGCCGGCGGCGAGCCACGCCTCGCGCGACTGCCCGCCCTTCCACGCGCGCGTGGTGAAGCCGAGAATCTCGACCTTGACGCCGCAACGCTCCAGCGTCCGCGCCAGGATGTCGGCGCAGGTCGCCGCCACCGTGATGGGGCGGCCGCGCATCGAGCCGGAATTGTCGAGCAGCAACGTGACGACTGTATCGCGGAAGGTCGCTTCCTTCTCGTGCATGAACGACAGCGGATGGAACGGATCGGTGACCACGCGCGACAGCCGCGCCGGGTCGAGGATGCCTTCCTCCAGGTCGAAATCCCAGGCGCGGTTCTGCTGCGCCATCAAGCGGCGCTGCAACCGATTGGCGAGCCGCGCCACGATGCCCTGCAGATGCGCGAGCTGCTTGTCGAGATAGCTGCGCAGCCGCTCCAATTCGTCGTGATCGCAGAGATCTTCCGCGGCCACCACTTCGTCGAACTTCGGCGCGAAGGCGTGATATTCCGGGCCGCGCGGTTCGTTCTGGCCGCGCGAATTCGGCCGCGTGGCCTCGCCCGGCGTTTCGTCGTCACCGAGTTCGCTGTCGTCGAAGGTGTCGCTGGTCGAAGCCTGCGCGCTTTCCATGGCGCTGTCGGACATCTCGTCCGTGGTGGCCTCGGCCTGCTCGGCGCTCATCTCCTGCGCGGCTTCGGTATCGGGCGAACCGTCGGAGCCGGACTGATCGTTCTCGCCTTCGCGATTGTCGTCCTGGTTCTCGTCCTCTTCCGCATCGGCGTCGCGGTCGTCGCCGAGGTCGAGTGCATCCAGCAGGTCATGGACCTCGTCGCCGAAGCGCGCCTGATCCTCGGTGAGCCGATCGAGCCGGTCGAGCCGTGCGCCGATCTTCTCTTCGAGAATCGGACGCCACAGATCGACTACCTTGCGCGCGGCCGCAGGCGGCGCCAGTCCGGTCAGGCGCTCGCGCACCATCATCGCCAGCGCGTCGGCCAGCGGCGCATCGGCGCGGTCGGTGATCTCGTCGAACTTGCCGCGATGGAAATGGTCGTCGAGCATCGCGGTGAGGTTTTTCGCCACGCCCGCCATGCGCCGCGAGCCGATCGCCTCGACGCGGGCCTGCTCCATGGCATCGAACACGCCGCGCGCCTGCGGATTGCCCGGCATCAGCTTGCGATGCACTTTCGGGTCGTGACAGGCGAGCTTGAGCGCGATGGAATCCGCGTGGCCGCGCACGATGGCGGCATCGCGCTTGGAGAGCTTGCGTGCCGGCTCCGGCAGCCGCGCCTTGCCCGGCGAAAGACCGGGCCGCTCGGCCGCAAAGGTAACTTCCAGCTCCGGCTTCCGGGCGATGGCGCGCAGGCACGACGTCACCGCGCGCTTGAACGGCTCGGCGGGAGCTTCCTTCGCTCCGGTGCGGAATTTGTTGATGGTCGGTGTCGTACTCATCGCGGTTCGGGCCTCTTTTCCTTCTCCCCTTGTGGGAGAAGGTGGCGCGGACGAAGTCCGTGCCGGATGAGGGGACTTATGGATACGAGGGGTATCACCCCTCACCCGCCTTCGCTTCGCGAAGGCACCCTCTCCCACAAGGGGAGAGGGAAGAAGACGGTGCCTCAGCTCAGCGCGACGTTGACGGAGGATTCCGGCAGGTCGACGTTGAAGCAGCGCTGATAGAACTCGGCGACCAGCGGCCGTTCGAGTTCGTCGCACTTGTTGAGGAAGGTGACGCGGAACGCAAAACCCATATCGCCGAAAATCTCGGTGTTCTCGGCCCAGGTGATGACGGTACGCGGGCTCATCACCGTGGACAGATCGCCGTTGGCGAAGGCATTGCGCGTCAGGTCGGCGAGTCGCACCATCTTGCCGACGGTGTCGCGGCCTTCCGGCGTGCGATAGTGATGCGCCTTGGCCAGCACGATCTCGACTTCCTCGTCGTGCGTCAGATAGTTCAGCGTGGTGACGATCGACCAGCGGTCCATCTGGCCCTGGTTGATCTGCTGGGTGCCGTGATAGAGGCCCGACGTGTCGCCGAGACCGACGGTGTTGGCGGTGGCGAACAGCCGGAACGACGGATGCGGCTTGATGACCTTGTTCTGGTCGAGCAGCGTCAGGCGGCCGGAGACCTCCAGCACGCGCTGGATCACGAACATCACGTCCGGACGGCCGGCGTCGTATTCGTCGAATACCAGCGCGACGTTATGCTGGAGCGCCCACGGCAGGATGCCGTCGCGGAATTCGGTGACCTGCTTGCCGTCCTTGACCACGATCGAATCCTTGCCGACCAGATCGATACGGCTGATGTGGCTGTCGAGGTTGACGCGCACGCAGGGCCAGTTCAGCCGCGCCGCCACCTGCTCGATGTGGGTCGACTTGCCGGTGCCGTGGAAGCCCGTGACCATGACGCGGCGGTTGTGCGCGAAGCCTGCAAGGATCGCCAGCGTGGTTGGACGGTCGAAACGGTAGTCCGGATCGACATCCGGCACATGCGGATCGACTTCGGAATAGGCAGGCACTTCCAGGTCGCTGTCGATGCCGAATACCTGCCGGACCGAGACCTTCATGTCCGGCAATCCGGTGATTTCCTGCGATTTGGTCATAGCGGCGGTCATCAGTCCTCCGAGGTCTCGGGCACTCCCGAAACCAGATACGTTCATTGGCTGCGGTTGGGCATTGTTCGGAACCTAGCAGAGACGACCCGTTGGCAGAAGCCCGCCACACGATCAAAGTTCCGTAGAATAATCATCAAGATAAGCTCTTGGTGCGGATTTTGAAAGGCTGCCCTGCGAATCACTGGAGGCTGGGCCGCATTTTTGTGCATCTCGGCATGCAGGACCCGGCAGCGGCTCTGTTCGTTGAGAGCGACCGACGACAGATCGTAACACTATATCTGCAACGGCAGGACCAACGGGCAGGACGAAGATTTGGCATCACTGATCGATCAACTGGTGGGATTCGTCGGCGCGCACGGCATCCTCGCCTATGCAACCCTATTCCTTGCGGCACTGCTCGAAGCCGTGCCGATCATCGGCTCGGTGATTCCGGGAACGACCATCATCCTGGCGATGAGCGCCCTGATCCCAGGGGGCGAACTGCATCTCGTTCCGGTGCTGGCCAGCGCCATCACGGGCGCGATCATCGGCGACGGCACGGCGTTCTGGATCGGCCATCGCTCCAAGCTCGGCATTCTCAACGCGTGGCCGCTGTCGCGCTATCCCGGCATCGTGGCGCAGAGCGAAACCTTCTTCGAGCGCTACGGCACGCTGGCAGTGTTCCTCGCACGTTTCGTCGCGCCGGTGCGGGCGGTGGTGCCGATCACCGCCGGCGCGCTGGGCATGCCGCCGCCACGGTTCTACGCGGTCAACATTCCGGCCATCGTGCTATGGGCGCTGGCGCATGTGCTGCCGGGAGTATTGGCGGTGACGATACTGCATCGCTACGGCGGATTCGCACATCCCGCCGCCCTCGCCCGGCATTACTGGATGCCGCTCGTCATTGTCGGCGGACTGGTCGCAGGTCTTGCGGTGTGGTGGCTGCGGCATCGCCGCGGCATCAACGTGCGCGCGAAACGGCCGGAATGAGAGGCGCGCGCGACAGAAAGCTCAGGCGCCGCGCACCACGGTCTTGAGATAATTATACGCCTTGATGATCTCGATCAGGCGATCCTCGGTGGAGCGATCGCCGCCATTGGCATCGGGATGGTGCTGCTTGACCAGCAGCTTGTACTGCGCCTTGACGGTCTCAAGCGTCGCATCGGGGCCGAGCCCCATCACCTGCAGCGCCTTGCGCTCGGCATTGAAGATTTTCCGCGTTTCCGCCTTGGGCTCCGCGCTCGCATTCGCGCGAAACTTGTTGCGCCCATTCATCTCGTTGAACATGGCGAACGGATCAATGGCGCTTTCCAGATCGGCTTCGGCGGTCTTGCCTTTGCCCTTGGTGCCGTTGGCACCCATCTTCCAGGTCGGGCGATGGCCGGTCAACGCGTCCTTCTGATAGCGCGCAACCGCGTCAGCATTCATGCCCTGGAAGAAATTGTACGACTGATTGTATTCGCGCACGTGGTTGAGGCAGAAGTGCCAGTATTCCTTCTCTTTGCCCCGGCCCTTGGGCGCGCGATGCGGCCCCTTGTTCTTGCATTCCGGCCACTCACACATGATCGACTCTTCGCGGACGCGCGCCTGCGCCTTCGCGCTCAGCTTGTTGGGCTTGATGCGAATGCTGTCGAAGAATTTGGAAGAGTCGATAGGCATGACTGTCTTTGACACCGCTATGCGCAACGCTTCAAGTCTTGACAACGCAATTGCGCGAAATTGTTTTTTCGGACGCCGCCCGGGATACGATTGACGGCCATATTCAATCGACGTAATCCGGCTGACCATGAGCGCCACAGAAAACCGCACCCGGCAAGCTATCACGAAAAAGTTGAACGAAGCTTTCGCGCCCGAAAGCCTCGATGTCATCGATGAGTCGCATTTGCATGCGGGCCATGCCGGCCACCGGCCGGGCGGCGAAACCCACTTCAGGGTCTATATTGTGTCGCCGGCCTTCGAAGGGAAGAGCCGGATCGATCGTCACCGCATGATCAATCAGGTACTGGCCGACGAACTCACCGCCGGCGTGCATGCGCTGGCGCTCAAGGCCCAGGCTCCAGGAGAATAAGCCGGGAGAACCGGACACCTTCTGTACGAAATATTACGGCGAACGGGTGATGCCGCCGTCGACGCGAATATTCTGGCCGGTGATGTAACCCGCACCGCTTGAGGCCAGAAACGCCACGACATCACTGACCTCCGCGACATGGCCGTAGCGCCCCATCGGAATCCGTTCGCGAAACTCGGATTTTTCCGCAAGGCTGTCGATGAACCCCGGCAACACATTGTTCATGCGCACATTGTCCGCGGCATATTTGTCGGCAAACAGCTTGGTATAGGCCGCAAGCCCGGCGCGAAACACGCTCGACGTCGGGAATACCGGATCGGGCTCGACTGCCGAGAAACTGGAAATGTTGATGATAACGCCGGATTTCTGCTTTTGCATGATCGGCGCCACCAGCCGCGTCGGCCGCACCACGTTGAGGAAATACACCTCCATGCCGCGATGCCAGTCGTCGTCGGACAACTCCGCGATGGAGCCGCGCGGGCCATGGCCGGCGCTGTTGACCAGCACATCAACGCGGCCCCAGCGCGCCATGACCTGATCGACCAGCCGCTGCAGATCGGCCGGCGACTGGTTGGAGCCGGTAACGCCGATACCGCCAAGCTCGGCCGCCAACGCCTCGCCTTTGCCGGACGATGACAGGATCGCGACATCGAACCCGTCCGACGCGAGTTTGCGCGCGGCGCCCGCCCCCATGCCGCTGCCGCCGGCAGTGATGATCGCAACTTTCGAACCAGCCATTGGGGAATGCTCCTTCGACAAAAATCAGGCGATTGAATCAAATCGTCAGAATGCCGTTCCAGCGCGACGCCGCTTTTCCGGCGTTTCGCTCTCACGGGGCAACGGACCGATGCGCAGCGCAGTGATGCGATTGCGCTCGCGGCGCAGTACGCGGAAACGGAAGTCGTGGAACGTAAAACTCTGCCCGCGCTCCGGGATCGATCGCGCCTCGTGAATGACGAGACCGGCCACCGTGGTCGCTTCCTCGTCCGGCAAATGCCAGTCCATGGCGCGGTTGAGATCGCGGATCGGCACCGAACCATCGACCACGACAGAGCCATCGGGCTGCACGCGCACGCCGGCCACGACGTCGTCATGCTCGTCGGAAATGTCGCCGACGATTTCCTCGAGGATGTCTTCCAGCGTCACCATGCCTTCGACTTCGCCGTATTCGTCGACCACCAACGCGAAGTGGGTCTTGCGGCGGCGGAACGCCTTGAGCTGTTCGGACACCGAGCGCATTTCCGGCACGAACCACGGCGGCAGCGCGATGGCGCTGGCGTCGATCTTCGACGTGTCGCCGTCCGACGCGCGGATCGCGCGCAGCAGATCCTTGGCGTGCAGCACGCCGATGATGTTCTCCGGCTTGTCGCGCCACAGCGGGATGCGGGTGTATTCGCTGGCGAGCACTTCGCGCACCAGATCTTCCGGCGGCAGATCGGCATTGATCGTCACCATCTCGGTGCGGTGGACCATGACGTCGGAGACCTGCAATTCACGCAAATCGAGCAGGCCGCCGAGCATGTCCCGATCCTGCTTCTCGACGCCGCCTTCATGATGGATCAGATCGACCGCGCCGCGCAGCCGCTCGGTCGGCGACAGGATCGGCTGATTGGCGCCGATGCGAATGCCGAGCATGCGCGTCAACAACCGCACCACGCCTTCGATGATGGTCAGCACCGGCCCCATCAACAACGACAGCAGCTTCACCGGCGCCGCCACCAGAAGCGACAGCCGGTCGGGAGCATTGATCGCAATGGTTTTCGGCAGCACTTCGGCAAAGATCACCACCAGCACGGTCATCACACCGGTGGCATAAAGCACGCCGAGATCACCGAACCAGGCGGTGAACACACCGGTCGCCAGCGCCGAGGCGCCGATATTGGCGATGTTGTTACCGAGCAGCAGCGTCCCGATCATGCGCTCGCGCATGGTCATCAGGCTGGCGACCACACCGGCCTGGGTGCTGCCCTGTTTCGCAAGCCGCATCATGCTGGCGCGCGAGGCGCCGGTAAGTGCGGTTTCGCTGGCAGAAAAGAACGCAGACGTCAGCAGCAGCGCGATGACGATAGCGAAAGAAATCCAGTCCATGGCGTGACCATCACTTCGATTGAACGGTTGTCTTGCATTCACCTGCAACCGTCATTGCAGGCAACAACGACAGAGCAATAACGACAAGGCAATCCGGTGCGATTTACTGTGCCAGTTTCCGTGCCAGAAAATCGCGCACCGTCGCCGGATCGACATCGGAGGAGATCACCGCCTGGCCGATTGCGCGCAGCAGGATGAATGTCAGCTTGCCGCGCTTGACCTTCTTGTCCTGCGCCATCAGCGCCATCAGCGCGTCGGCGTCCGCAAGGCCCTCCTGCGCGAAGCCGGCAATATCCTGCAACCGCGTCGGCAACCCGACATCGGCGAGATGCCGCTGCACCCGCGTCGCATCGTCGTCCGCGATCATGCCGAGTTGCGCCGACAATTGCGCCGCCAGCACCATGCCGACCGAGACGCCCTCCCCGTGGAACAGACGATCGGAAAATCCGGTCGCGGCTTCCAGCGCATGGCCGAAGGTGTGACCGAGATTGAGCAGCGCGCGCTCGCCGTTCTCGCGTTCGTCGCGCGCTACGATCGCCGCCTTGGCGCGGCACGATGTGGCGATGGCGTGCTCGCGCGCCGCGCCGCCGGAAAAGATTTCGGCGTGATTGGCTTCGAGCCAGGCGAAGAACGCCGCATCGCCCAGCACGCCGTATTTCGCGACTTCGGCATAGCCGGCGCGGAACTGGCGCGGCGACAGCGTATCGAGCACCGCGGTGTCGGCGATCACCAGCACCGGCTGATGAAACGCGCCGACCAGATTCTTGCCTTGCGGCGAATTGATGCCGGTCTTGCCGCCGACCGAAGAATCCACCTGCGCCAGCAGCGAGGTCGGCACCTGCACGAAATCGACGCCGCGGCGCACCGCCGCCGCCGCAAAGCCGGCGAGATCGCCGACCACGCCGCCGCCGAGCGCAATCACCAGATCGTTGCGTTCGACCTTCGCCGCGATCAGCGCCTCGCAAACCTGCGCGAAGCCTGCATAACTCTTCGAGCCTTCACCCTCGTCGACGGCGATGTGCGAATGGGCGATGCCGGCCTGCGCCAGCGACGCCTCGATCTGCGCCAGCCAGTGTTTCGCCACGGTGCGGTCGGTGACGATCGCGGTGCGCGCGCCGGGTCGCAGTGCCGCGATGCGGCTGCCGAGCGAGCCAAGCTGATCGCGGCCGATGACGATGTCATAGGCGCGATCGCCCAGCGCCACCTCGACGGTGGTCGGTCCGGAATTCTTCAGCGGCGCGGTCATCATGTCTGGTCCAGTGTGTCGCCCGCGACGGAAGCACCGCCGCACAGCCGGTCGTAAAGCGCCGTAATGCACTCGTCGACGATTTTCTCGTGGGGAACATCGCGCGATGCGATCGTGATATCGGCGAGTTGATAGACCGGATGCCGAAGGTCGATAAGACGTCCGATCGTCGCGGCGGGATCCTCGGTCTGCAGCAGCGGCCGGTCGGCACGGCGCTTCACACGGCGCAGGATCACATCCGCATCGGCACGCAGCCAGATCGACACCGCCTTGTCATGAATGCGCTGCCGGGTTTCCTCCCGCATCACGGCGCCGCCGCCGGTTGCGAGCACGCTCGGGCCGCTGTCCAGCAACCGCGCGATCACCCGCACCTCGCCGTCGCGGAAATACGGTTCGCCGTGTTCCGCGAAGATTTCGGGAATGGTCATGCCGGCATGGGCCGCCTCGATCTCGATATCCGCGTCGAGGAACGGCAGCCGCAGCCGCGCCGCCAGCCGGCGGCCGACGGTGGATTTGCCGGCCCCCATCATGCCGACCAGCACGACCGGACGGGCGCCGAGCGCCGCGACGATGGCGGCCTCCGCGGTCGGACCCGTACTGATCTGGGCGGCGGTTTCTGACATTCGAATGCGTTCCAACGGTCGTCGCACGACCCTTCCACTGTCCTATACTACCCCCGGCGCGGGATGGGCCAGAGACTCTTGCAACCGGGGAGCGAACATGTTGGTAGTCATGATGAATCACCCAGTTCCCTCCGCCGCCTGAGGCTTGCCGATGCCCAGCCTGTTCCGCTTTCTGACCGTCGTCGCGGTGATTGCCGGGCTGGGCTATGGCGCGATCTTCGCGCTGGCGAATTTCGTCCATCCCAAGTCGCGAGAGATGACCGTCACCATCCCGCCGGACAAGTTTCTCAAGAAGTGAGCTTTTGCCGTCATCGCTTCGCGCCGCCTGCCATGACGATGTAATGTAGCCCGATGAATCGCCCCGCCCCTTCCGACGCGCGCCTGATCGAACTGTTTCTCGACATGCTGGCCGCCGAACAGGGCGCCGGCGACAACACGCTGTCGGCCTATCGCAGCGATCTCGAAGACCTCGCCGGGTTCCTCGTCCGCAAGCGGCAGGGTTTCGTCTCGGCAGAGACGCAGACGCTGCGCGATTACCTTTCCGATCTCGATGAGCGCGGCTTCAAATCGTCGAGCGTGGCGCGGCGGCTGTCGTCGACACGGCATCTGTTCCGTTTCCTGCTCAACGAGCGCACGCGGAGCGACGATCCGGCAGCGATCCTGTCCGGCCCCAAGCGCGGACGCGGCTTGCCGAAAGTGCTGTCGATCGCCGACGTAGATCGCCTGCTGGCGCGGGCGCGCGAACTGGCGCAGGCGCCGGGAAATTCCGACGCGCAACGCATTCGCGCCATCCGCATGGTGTGCCTGCTCGAGGTGCTTTACGCCACCGGCCTGCGCGTGTCCGAACTGGTGTCGCTGCCGCTCTCGGCGGCACGACGTGATGCGCGCATGATCGTGGTACGCGGCAAGGGCGACAAGGAGCGGCTGGTGCCGCTCAACGAATCCTCCAAGCAGGCGATGACCGATTATCTCGCCGCCGTCGAGGCTGGCCGCGATCCGAAGGACGCGCCGAAATCCGCCGCGAAACCGTCGAAGTGGCTATTCCCGTCATTCGGCGAAAGCGGCCATCTGACCCGGCAGCATTTTGCGCGCGACCTGAAAGACCTTGCGGTCGCTGCAGGCCTGCCGGCGCGCGCCATCAGTCCGCATGTGCTGCGTCACGCTTTCGCCAGTCACCTGCTGCATAACGGCGCAGACCTGCGCATCGTGCAGACCTTGCTTGGCCATACCGACATCTCGACGACGCAGATCTATACGCATGTGGTCGAGGAGCGGCTCAAAAGCCTCGTGCGCGATCTGCATCCGCTGGCGGAAGGGAAGACCTAGACCGCATGCAACCGCGGATCAGCGCATGCGCGCCAGCACACCGTCGCGCTTGACCGCCACATGCCAGACGACGGCTGCAATATGCAGCATGACGATACCAACAATAACCCACGCTGCCTTATCGTGAAGCCATTCGCCCCAATGCGCGAGGCCCATGTCGTGAGGAAGCAGGCGCGGCCACTGAAACAGGCCGAACCACGGCAGAGAATAGCCGCCCGCCGCTGAGAACATGTAGCCGGTGACCGGCATGAACAGCATGAGCGCATACAACAACGCATGCGCCGACCGGCTGGCCAGATGGGTCAGCGGCCCCAGCGCTTCACGATAAGGCGGCTCGCCTCGAAACAGGCGATAGGCTACGCGCAGCACGACCAGCACGAGCACCGTCAGTCCGAGCGATTTGTGGATTTCCAGCAGGCCCTGCCGCGGCTGTCGCCCGACAGGGAGATAGGCCGCAACAATCCCCAGCGCAATCGCAAGCAGGATCATGGCGGCCATTGACCAATGCAGCGTCCGCTGCAGGCGGTCATACCGAAAGCGTCTCGCGGAGCCCGCCTCTATCGTGTCGTTCACCATGGTCGCCTGGAGGACTCCGAAATTCCAAGTCCTATCAAGCAAATCGGGATCGAAACGAACAGTCACGGCTACGAGATTTGGCAAGCGGAAAGACAACTGGGACGGTAATTCTGCATGCTCGAACACCGGGGTAGTGTTAAGCGCGCATTTCGGTCCGAACCGCGATTGCCAGAATCAAACTATTGATTTGCAAGATGTATCTGCCATCTCCGCGACTTGACTACAGGGCCATTTGACTTGAAAAGCCTGCGAGTCCAGTTTCGGCCGCCGCGCGCCGCCCTTTCGGTTTGGCGTCGGCGGCCCAATATTTGGTGTGAATGACCGATCCCATGCGCAGCTATCTCGATTTCGAAAAGCCCGTCGCCGAACTGGACGCCAGGATCGACGAACTGCGCGCGCTTGCCGCCAGCGGCAGCGATATTGCCGACGAAATCTCGCGCGTCGAGGACAAGGCGGGACAGGCGCTGGACGAACTGTATTCGGCGCTGACGCCCTGGCAGAAGGCGCAGGTGGCGCGGCACCCGCAACGGCCGCATTGCGTCGATTACATAAACGCCCTGATCACCGAATTCACGCCGCTGGCAGGCGACCGCAAGTTCGGCGAGGACGAGGCGCTGATCGGCGGCTTCGGCCGGTTTCGCGGCGAAAGCGTCTGCGTCCTCGGCCAGGAAAAGGGCGCGACCACCGAAACCCGGCTCAAGCATAATTTCGGCATGGCCCGGCCCGAAGGCTACCGCAAGGCGGTACGGCTGATGGAGATGGCGGACCGTTTCGGCCTTCCGGTGCTGTCGCTGGTCGACACCGCCGGCGCCTATCCCGGCATCGGCGCCGAGGAACGTGGTCAGGCCGAGGCGATCGCCCGTTCCACCGACGCCTGCCTGTCGCTTCGGGTGCCGAACATCGCCGTCATCATCGGCGAAGGCGGTTCGGGCGGCGCCATCGCCATCGCCACTGCCAATCGAGTGCTGATGCTGGAACACGCGATCTACAGCGTGATCTCGCCGGAAGCCGCCTCCTCGATCCTGTGGCGCGATTCGACCAAGGCGCAGGAAGCCGCGACCAACATGAAGATCACGGCGCAGGACCTGGCCCGGTTCGGCATCATCGACACCATCCTGAAAGAGCCGGTCGGCGGCGCTCACCGCGACCCGCAAGCGATGATCCAGGTCACCGGCGACGCCATCGCACAGGCGATGAACGACCTGCGGCCCCTCGACGGTGACACCATCCGCCGTCAGCGCCGTCAGAAGTTCCTCGATATCGGCCGCAAGCTGGGCTGAGACCGGCAAAGTTCCTTCGACTCAACAACGCGACGGTGGAGAGCGCTGGATTCGCGGTTCCCGGCCCTAATTAAGCCGCGAGTCGACTGTTTAAACTCTGTTCACCACGGCCATAGGGAACCCGGCGCGCGGGCGCGTCCAGCTTGCGACACGGGGGCCTTAAGGATAAAATTCTATTCAATGGCTGCGGGGCTTGGACTGACTATCTTAGACTGATTCTCGGACTGACCTTGGGGTGCGGAATTGCCAATCCGCTGCGGAGCATCATCTTGATCAATCGCTCGCTGGTTCGCGTGCTTGCCACGTCGGTCGCGCTTGCCGCGGGAGGCCTGCTCGCCGGCTGCAATAGCGATCAGGTGTCGCTGGCGAACAACGCCAAGGCCAACAAGCCGATTCCCGAGAAACTCGTCGCCGAGATGCAGAAGAAGGACATGGATCCGCAGTCGCCGATCCTGGTCCGCCTGTTCAAGCAGGAAGCCGAACTGGAAGTCTGGAAGCAGAACCGCTCCGGCGAATTCGCTCTGCTCGCGACCTATCCGATCTGCCGCTGGTCCGGCGACCTCGGCCCGAAGATTCGCGAAGGCGACCGCCAGGCGCCGGAAGGTTTCTATTCGATCACGCCGGCGCAGATGAATCCGCAGTCGGCGTATTATCTCTCGTTCAATATCGGTTACCCCAACGCGTTCGACAGGGCGCTGGGACGCACCGGCTCGCAGCTCATGGTGCACGGCGACTGCTCGTCGCGCGGCTGCTACGCCATGACCGACGAACAGATTTCCGACATCTACACGCTGGGCCGCGAGTCGTTCTTCGGTGGGCAGCGCGCATTCCAGGTGCAGGCCTATCCGTTCCGCATGACGCCCGTGAACATGGCCAAGCATCGCAACAATCCGAACATGCCGTTCTGGAAGATGATCAAGGTCGGCTACGATCATTTCGAAGTCACGCGGCATGAGCCGAAGGTCGACTTCTGCGAAAAAAAATACGTGTTCGATGCCGTCGCCTTGCCGGGGTCGACCCAGCAGCCGGTCTTCAACGCCGCGGGCGCCTGCCCGGCCTACACCGTCCCGGCCGACATCGCCGACGCGGTGAAGCGGAAGGAACAGGCCGACGACGCCAAGGTCGCCGAACTCGTTGCCAAGGGTACGCCGGTCGCGCGCATGAATACCGGCATCGACGGCGGCATGAACGGTATCTTCGCTGCGAAGATTCCCGACGGCAGCACCGGCCTCTCCGATCCGGTGACGCCGAGCGTCGCACTCGCCACCGCCAAGCTGCCAGGAACGATCCCCTCGCACGTCAATCCACCGCGCCCGCTGGAGCCGGAACAGCCGGTTGTCGCAGCCGCGCCCGAAACTACGCCGGCACCCGCGACGCGCATGGCAATCGCCGCACCGAACGCACAATCTGACAACGTGTTCTCGTCGTTCGCCCGCAAGATCGGCCTCGGCGGATCGGATGCCACGCCAACGGCGGCCACCAGCCAGCCGGCTCCGGCCCGGCCGCCGGTCGCGACCGCGGCAAGGAAACCTGCTCCGCATCACGCGCGGCCGGTTGCCGTTGCCGCGAAGCATCATACCGCCGGCCCGAAGGTCGCGAACGCCTCTTCCGCAAAGTCCGCCGCGCCGCGGCCGCCCGCATCGGTGGGAGATGCGATGGCCGGCGCAGCCCCGGTCGTCCCGACGAATTCGTTCGACACCCGCTTCTCGGCGATGCGCTGAGCAGGCTCCTCGCCGAACCTCAGCAGTTTCGGATCAGACCGATTCCGTCATGCCCGCGCTCGTCGCGGGCATTTCCGTAATGGCGGTATTCGAGGGCTAAGGACGCGGATGGCGGGGGACATAGGCGAGCGAAGCGACGCCGTCCGTCGGACGGCTGTGCCCGGCCATGACGAATTTTCCAACTAACTATGCAGTCAGATGATGAGGCCGAACGGCCTCACACGAACCGGCCGTGGCAGTGCTTGTACTTCTTGCCGGAGCCGCAGGGGCAATCCTCGTTGCGGCCGACCTTGCCCCAGGTTGCGGGGTTGTTCGGATCGCGGCTCGCCTTGTCGGCGTTGGCGGCGGGCGCCAGCGAGACATTGGCGAACGCCATCTCGTCCTCACCTGTATCGGCATTCAGCTTGTGCGCTTCCATCGGCGGCAGCTCGGGCTGCTGCTCTTCCGGCGGCACGATTTCGACGCGCATCAGTTGCGCCGTGACCGCCTCGCGCAGATGCGCGATCAGCGCCTCGAACAGGCTGAAGGCTTCCGACTTGTATTCCTGCAGCGGATCGCGCTGGCCGTAGCCGCGCAGCCCGATCACCTGCCGCAGATGGTCGAGCATCACAAGGTGTTCGCGCCACAGATGATCCAGCGTCTGCAGCAGGATGGTCTTCTCGACATAGCGCATCACCTCGGGGCCCCACTGCGCCACCTTGGCCGCCATGTGCTCATCGACCCGCTGCTCGACGCGCGACAGGATTTCCTCGTCGGCGATGCCTTCTTCCTTGGCCCATTCGTCCACCGGAAGCTCGAGGCCGAGCACGCGGGAAAGCTCGTCCTTCAGGCCCGTGACGTCCCACTGCTCGGCATAGGCATGCTCGGGCACATGCTTGGTGACGACATCCTCGATGAAGGCGTGACGCATGTCCGCCACCGTCTCGGCGACGCTCTCGTTCTGCATCAGGTCGACGCGCTGGTCGAAGATCACCTTGCGCTGGTCGTTCTGCACGTCATCGTATTTCAAGAGATTCTTGCGGATGTCGAAGTTGCGCGCTTCGACCTTCTGCTGTGCCTTTTCCAGCGCCTTGTTGATCCACGGATGGATGATGGCCTCGCCTTCCTTGAGGCCGAGCCGCGTCAGCATGCTGTCGAGTCGGTCCGAGCCGAAGATACGCATCAGATCGTCGTCGAGCGCGAGGAAGAATTTCGAGCGGCCCGGGTCGCCCTGACGGCCGGAACGGCCGCGCAACTGATTGTCGATGCGCCGCGACTCGTGGCGTTCCGAGCCCATGATGTACAGCCCGCCGGGCTTGGTCACGGTCTTGGCCGGCCGCGATCCCTTGGCGGGTTCGATCTCGACCTCGTCGACGGCGTTCAACACCATATCGCGGAAGCGTTCGATATCGGCCTTGATCTCCGCGATCTTGGCGGCCTTCTCGGCCTCGTCGGTGATATCCGCAGTCTCGATCGCGGCGCGCATCTCGAGCGAACCGCCGAGTTTGATGTCGGTACCGCGGCCCGCCATGTTGGTCGCAATGGTGATCGCGCCCGGCACACCGGCTTCGGCGACGATGTAGGCTTCCTGCTCGTGGAAGCGAGCATTCAGCACCGCGAACAGTTTGGCCGGCTTGCCCGCGCGCGCTGCCGCGTAGAGCTTTTCCAGCGCCTTCGGGTTGCCGAAGTCGATCTGCTTGTAACCGTGCTTCTTGAGATATTCGCCGAGCACTTCGGACTTCTCGATCGACGCGGTACCGACCAGCACCGGCTGCATGCGCGCATTGGCGCGCTCGATCTCGGCCATGATGGCGGCGTGCTTCTCGTCCTGCGTGCGATAGACCTCGTCGTCCTCGTCGAGGCGGGCGATCGGCAGGTTGGTCGGAATCTCGATGACTTCGAGCTTGTAGATGTCGAACAGTTCGTCGGCTTCGGTGAGCGCCGTACCGGTCATGCCGGACAGCTTCTCGTACATGCGGAAGTAGTTCTGGAACGTGATCGAGGCCAGCGTCTGGTTTTCCGGCTGGACGGTGACGTGCTCCTTGGCTTCCAGCGCCTGGTGCAGGCCTTCGGAATAACGGCGGCCCTGCATCATGCGGCCGGTGAACTCGTCGATGATGACGACTTCATCGTTGCGCACGATGTAGTCCTTGTCGCGCGTGAACAGCGAGTGCGCGCGCAGCGCCTGATTGACGTGGTGCACGACGGAGACGTTCTCGACGTCGTAGAGCGACTCGCCCTTGAGCTGGTCGGCGTCGCGCAGCAGCGTCTCGATCTTCTCCATGCCGGCTTCGGTCAGCGCCACGGTGCGCTGCTTCTCGTCGACCTCATAATCCGTGACCTTTTCGAGGTGCGGCATGAAGGTGTCGATGGTGTTGTAGAAGTCGGAGCGGTCGTCGAGCGGGCCGGAGATGATCAGCGGCGTGCGCGCCTCGTCGATCAGGATGGAGTCGACTTCGTCGACGATGGCGTAGAAGTGCCCGCGCTGGACCATGTCCTCGAGCCGGTACTTCATGTTGTCGCGCAGATAATCGAAGCCGTATTCGTTGTTGGTGCCGTAGGTGATGTCGCAGGCGTAGGCCGCCTGGCGCTCGGCATCGTCGAGACCATGCACGATGACGCCAGTGGTGAGGCCGAGGAAGTTGTAGATCTGGCCCATCCAGCCGGAGTCGCGCTTGGCGAGGTAATCGTTCACCGTGACGACGTGGACGCCCTTGCCGGCGAGCGCATTGAGGTAGACCGCGAGCGTCGCCACCAGCGTCTTGCCTTCGCCGGTCTTCATCTCGGCGATGTCGCCCTCGTGCAGCACCATGCCGCCGATCAACTGCACGTCGAAGTGGCGTTGACCCAGGGTGCGCTTGGCAGCCTCCCGGACGGTGGCGAACGCGGGAACCAGAATGTCGTCGAGGGTCTTGCCGTTGGCGAGCTGGTCGCGGAACTCGCCGGTGCGCGCCTTCAAAGCTTCGTCGGAGAGAGCGGCAACCTCGGGCTCAAGTGCATTGATGGCATTGACGCGGGATTGATAACCCTTGACCCGACGGTCATTGGCCGAGCCGAAAAACTTGCGGGCGAGCGCGCCAATCATACCAAATTCCTGTTCATGCAGTCCGGCGTGGGAGCCTTGAAAGGGTTCACAGCCTTGGTGTGGTCCAATGCGATGCGGTTCAACGCGATACTATTCGACGAATGAGGGTCACGGGGAGCGGGTCTTACCTCAAAGAGCGATTCAATCTGTCGTTCGGCCGGTCACCCATCAACTCGTCGTGACGTTGCGACACCGGGTCGCCATCCGGCCACGCACGCGCGGAAGAGAGCAAACCGGCAAATCAAGGTTTAGCGGCCAATCATTTAGCAGCCAAGGCAGACATCCGGACGTGCTGCCGCAGGTGGCACGCTGGGCGAGAGATATGGCTGCCCCCAGACGATGTCAACGGCCGCTAACCTGTCGGGAAATTCATGATTTTGACAGAGTTTTCGCGTTGCCAAGGCGTCACGATTGAGCGAGTGTCCCGCCGCCCTGAAGCGACCTCCCGCGGAGATAAGGATTTTCCATGACTGCCTCATTGCGCGAAACCAAATTGAGCCTGCGTCCCGGCCTTGCGCTGTCGGCCGCGGCCGGCTGCCTTGCCATGGCCCTGCTGGTCTCTTCGCCGGTTCGCGCCGACGATAACCCGGTGCTCGCCAAGGTGAATGGCTCTGAAATCCGCCAGAGCGACGTGACCCTGGCCGAAGAGGAACTCGGGCCGAGCCTGGCGCAGATGGACCCGGCGACCAAGAAGGAAAACGTGCTGGCCTTCCTGATCGACATGAAGATCGTCTCCAAGGCCGCCGAAGACAAGAAGATCGCCGACCAGGCCGATTTCAAGCAGAAGCTCGATTTCGCCCGCAACCGCCTGCTGATGGACAACCTGCTGGCAGCGGAAGGCAAGGCGGCGGTGACCGACGAGGCCATGAAGAAGGTCTATGACGACGCCGCAAAGCAGATCACCGGCGAGCAGGAAGTCCACGCCCGCCACATCCTGGTGCCGACCGAGGAAGAGGCCAAGGCGATCAAGGCCGAACTCGACAAGGGCGCCGATTTCGCCAAGCTGGCCAAGGAGAAGTCGAAGGATCCGGGGGCGTCCGATGGCGGCGATCTCGGCTTCTTCACCAAGGAACAGATGGTGCCGGAATTCTCCAAGGTCGCGTTCTCGCTCGAGCCCGGCAAGATTTCCGATCCGGTGAAGACGCAGTTCGGCTGGCACATCATCAAGGTCGAGGAAAAGCGCAACCGCAAGGCGCCCGAGTTCGATCAGGTGAAGGCGCAGATCGAACAGTACGTGACCCGCAAGGCGCAATCCGACTACGTCGCCAAGCTGCGCGAGACCGCCAAGATCGAACGCATGGACAAGCCGGACGCTCCGGCGGCCACCGCACCGGCAACGCCTGCGCCCGCAACGCCGGCTCCGGCCGCGCCTGCGAAGAAGTAAATCGACTCGTTCACCGCTTCCCCGAAAGGGAAAGGCGCATCATCAGACGAGGGGCGGGATGACTGGTTCATCCCGCCCCTTTTTGCATCTGGCTCTTTTCTTCCCTCTCCCCTTGTGGGAGAGGGTGGCGAGAATGAGCGAAGCGAATTCGCGCCGGGTGAGGGGTCATCGCGCAGTCATGCCCGTGGCTTACCCCTCACCCGCTTCGCGGCTTCGCCGCTCAGCACCCTCTCCCACGGGGGGAGAGGGAAGAACCGCTGAAGGCCCGCGCATGTCCACCGCAGTCTCTCCCCTCGCCCCGACCGACGTCCCCGAACTGCCGCCGCTGGCCGGCGTTCGCCTCGCCACCGCTGCCGCCGGCATCCGCTACAAGGGCCGCACCGACGTGCTGCTGGCGCTGCTCGATCCCGGCACCACGGTCGCGGGCGTGTTCACGACCTCGAAATGCCCGTCCGCGCCGGTGGAATGGTGTCGTGCCAAACTCAAGGGCGGCAAAGCCCGTGCGCTGGTGGTCAATTCCGGCAACGCCAACGCCTTTACCGGCAAGACCGGCCGGGCCTCGACTGCGCTGACCGCGAAGATTGCCGCCAAGGCCGCCAACTGCACCCTCGGTGAGGTATTCCTGGCCTCGACCGGTGTGATCGGCGAGCCGCTCGACGCCACCAAGTTCAACGGCGTGCTCGACATGCTGGCGCATGACGTCACCCCGGATGGCTGGTTTGACGCCGCCAAGGCGATCATGACCACCGACACCTTTCCCAAGGTCGCCACCGCAACCGTGAAACTCGGCAAGGCCAGAGTGACCATTAACGGCATGGCCAAAGGCGCCGGCATGATCGCGCCGGACATGGCGACAATGCTGTCGTTCGTGTTCACCGACGCGCCGCTGTCCGCGGGCGTATTGCAGGCGCTGCTCAAATCGGGCGTCGAAGACACCTTCAACGCGGTCACTATCGACGGCGACACCTCGACCTCCGACACGCTGCTCGCATTCGCCACCGGCGCGGCAGAGGGCGCGCCGAAAATCTCCCGCGCCAGCGACCCGCGCCTCAAGGCATTCGTGAAAGCCTTCAATGCCGTGCTCGCCGACCTCGCCGAACAGGTCGCCCGCGACGGCGAAGGCGCACGCAAGCTGGTCGAGATCGTCGTCGAGGGTGCGACGTCGAAAAAATCGGCTCGCCGAATCGCGATGTCGATCGCCAATTCGCCGCTGGTGAAAACCGCGATCGCCGGCGAGGACGCCAACTGGGGCCGCGTGGTGATGGCGGTGGGCAAGGCCGGCGAGCCGGCCGATCGCGACAAGCTGTCGATCTCGTTCAACGGCATCCGCGTGGCGAAGAACGGCGCGCGCGACCCGTCTTATGACGAGGCCGAAGTTTCGGCGGCAATGAAGCATCCAAAAATCCAGATCAAGGTCGCGCTCGGCATCGGCAAAGGCCGCGACCGCGTGCTGACCTGCGACCTCACCAAGGAATACGTCGCTATCAACGGCGATTACCGGTCGTGAAACTCACGCTCGTCGTCGCCTGCGCGCTGATCGATGCCGACAACCGGGTGCTGATCGCGCAACGCCCGGAAGGCAAGCAGTTGGCCGGCCTGTGGGAATTTCCCGGCGGCAAGCTCGAGCCCGGCGAGCGGCCGGAGGCGGCGCTGATCCGCGAGTTGCGCGAAGAACTCGGCATCGTCACGCAGGAAACCTGCCTGGCACCGCTGACCTTCGCCAGCCACGCCTATGAGAGCTTCCATCTGCTGATGCCGCTCTACATCTGCCGGCGCTGGGAAGGCATGGTGGCGTCGAAAGAGGGACAGGCGCTCACATGGGTGCGCGCCAACAAGCTGCGCGATTACCCGATGCCGCCAGCGGACATTCCGCTGATCCCGCATCTGATCGATCTGTTGATGTAAGGCGACCAAACTTTCCTCCGTCATGCCCGGCCATAGCAGTCGCAGACTGCGTAAACTTGTCTGCGGTGCCGGGCATCCACGTCTTGCAGCACATCCGCAGAAAAGACGTGGATGGCCGGGACGAGCCCGGCCATGACGGCAGCTTCGTTGCAGCCTATTGCTCTTTCCTGACCTTCTTCACCGCATCTTCCAGGCTGAACTTCGCAGAGCCCGGCCGCAGCGGCTTTGGCTGGCTGGCGTGAGGCGCCCAGCCCAGCAGCCAGATGATATCGAAGGTGGCGCGGATGCGGCCGTCGGGATCGGCGAAGCGTTCGCCGTAGACCTGCGCCATGCGCAGCATGGTCGCGCGCCGGGTCGGCAGCTTGCGGCGCTCGACCAGCACGTTGGTCGCGCCCATGCGCCGCAGATCCTGCATCAGCGCGAAGGCATTGTCGTAACGCACCACCACGCGATCGAGATCGGTCACCGGCAATGCAAAGCCGGCGCGTTGCAGCAGCCCGCCGACGTCGCGCAAATCGGCGAACGGCGAGACGTGCGGCGATGCGCCGCCTTCGATCTCGGCTTCCGCGAGCGCGAACGATTGCCGCAGTTCGGTGAGCGTGTCACCGCCGATCATCGCCGCCAGCAGCAGCCCGTCGGGCTTCAGGGCGCGGCGCAGCTGCGCCAATACGCCCGGCAGGTCGTTGACGAATTGCAGCGCCAGCAGCGAGACCACAAGATCGATAGACTCCGGCGCGAGATGCAACGAGGCACTATCGATCTGCGGCAGGTCGACCGCGGTCAGCGTCGCCACACGATCCCGCAACGCACCACGCAGTTGATCGCCCGGCGTCGCCAGATCGATGCCGTTGCTGAAGGTGCGCGTCACCGCGCCCAGCCGCTCCACCGCATCGTCGACCACGCGATCGAGCAGGAACGGCTCCACGCCGAGCTTCGCCGCGCGCATCTGCCGCACGTTCAGCAAGGCGCGGTCGAATAGAAGCGGTGCGGCATTGTTGCTTGACGGCATGGCTGGGGTGGTACGCCCAACACCCGAAACTGGCAACTGCCGGCACCCGCATCAGTCATCGCTTGAGGTGCTGCGACGGCGGCGCTAGCCTTCGTCCATGCAGATCGAGGCCGCACCGCCGCCGTCCTTTGCCCACCGCCTGCGCGGTGCGTGGCGGGCATGCCGCGATCTTGGCGTATCGGCGTCGCGACTGGCGCTCGATGTTGCGTTGCCGACGCTGTGCGTCGCCTGCCGCGAACCGGTGGCGGGCGAAGGCATGTGCGCCGCGTGCTGGAGCCAGTTGTCGTTCATCGCGCCGCCCTATTGCCCGCGGCTCGGCATTCCGTTCGTCTATGATCCCGGTCCCGATCTACTGTCGATGCAGGCGATCGCCGCGCCGCCCGCCTACCAGCGCGCCCGTGCGGCAGTGCGCTACGACGAGGTGGCGAAGACGCTGGTCCATGCCTTGAAATATCAGGACCGCACGGACCTCGCGCCGACCATGGGCCGCTGGATGGCGCGGGCCGGGCATGAATTGCTCGGCGGGGCCGACCTGCTGGTGCCGGTTCCGCTGCATTGGCGGCGGGCGTGGAGCCGCCGCTACAACCAGTCCGGCGCGCTGGCGCAGGTGATCGCGCGGCAAACCGGCGTCACGGTGTCGCGCGACGCATTGCGCCGGGTGCGGCCGACGCAGCAGCAAATCGGCCTCTCCCGCAGCGAACGAGCAGCAAATGTGCAGGGTGCGTTCAAGGTTTCGCAGGATAAAGCCGCCGACGTACAGGGCCGCCATGTCGTACTGATCGACGACGTGTTGACCTCGGGAGCGACGGTGGACGCCTGCGCCCGTGCGCTGCTGCGCGCCAAGGCTGCGCAGGTCGACGTGCTGGTATTCGCCCGGGTTGTGGACACCATGAAAGCTCCCATATAATTGGGCGGCTCGATCATCGAGCGTATTCCACGCAAGCCCGTAAGAGCACATGCCATGGCTGCTGCCATCGAGATCTTCACGCGCCCCGGCTGCGGCTATTGCAGCGCCGCCAAGTCGCTGCTGACGCGCAAGAATGCCGCGTTCACCGAATTCGACGTTGCGGTCGATCCGGCTTATCGCGAGCAGATGTGGGATCGCGTCGGCGTCGGCGCGACATTCCCGCAGATCTTCATCGGCAAGACCTATGTCGGCGGCTGCGACGAACTCTATGCGCTGGACCGCGAAGGCAAGCTCGACGCGCTGCTGGCGGACGAAGGAGTGACCTCATGAGCACCGGTTCGCCGTTCGTCGCCGCCATGGTGCAGATGCGCACCGGCCTGTTGCCGGGACCGAGCCTCGAACAGGCCACGGCACTGATCCGCGACGCTGTCTCGCAGGGGGCGGAATATGTGCAGACTCCTGAAGTCAGCAATATGATGCAGGTGAACCGCACCGCGCTGTTCGAATATCTCGCCAGCGAGGACGAGGACATCTCGCTGAAGGCCTATCGCGACCTGGCACGCGAACTGAAGATTCATTTGCATATCGGCTCGCTGGCGCTGCGCGCCACGCCGGAGCGTGCGGTGAACCGTTCGTTTCTGATCGGTCCCGGCGGCGACATTCTCGCCAGCTACGACAAGATTCACATGTTCGACATCGATCTCGGCAACGGCGAGAGCTATCGCGAATCCGCCAATTACCAGCCGGGCGAGACTGCGGTGATCACCGATCTGCCCTGGGGCCGGCTCGGCATGACGATCTGCTACGACGTGCGCTTCCCCTCGTTGTATCGCGCGCTCGCCGAAAGCGGCGCGTCGTTCCTCGCGGTGCCGTCGGCCTTCACGAAAAAGACCGGCGAGGCACACTGGACCACGCTGCTGCGCGCCCGCGCCATCGAGAACGGCTGCTTCGTGTTCGCCGCGGCGCAGGCCGGGCTGCATGAGAACAAGCGCGAGACCTTCGGCCATTCGCTGATCGTCGATCCGTGGGGGGTGGTGCTGGCCGAAAGCGGCGTCGAGCCCGGCGTGGTGCTGGCGACGATCGATCCCGCCAAGGTCGAGAGCGCGCGCAAGAGCATCCCGTCGTTGCAGCATGGCCGCCGTTTCAGCATCCGCGATACCAATGCGACGCCGGAGCACCTGCAGCTGGTCCGGGGCTCGGCATGATCAAGTACGACCTGCGTTGCGAGCGCGGGCACAGCTTCGAAAGCTGGTTCCAGAGTTCGTCGGCCTACGATTCGCAGCACAAGCGTAAACTGGTGACCTGTCCAACCTGCGGCTCGGCCAAGGTCGAGAAGGCGATCATGGCGCCGCGGCTTGCCGGCACGAAGAAGCGTGGCAAGACGCCGGAGCCGGCAACTACCGAATCGCCCTCGACCGCTTCGCCCGCGCCGCTGATGATGGCGCAGGAGCGCGAACTGCGCGCCAAGCTTAAGGAACTGCGCGATCACGTCGTGAAGAACGCCGATAATGTCGGCGAGCAATTCCCGAATGAAGCGCGCAAGATGCATTACGGCGACATCGAGCATCGGCCGATCTACGGCGAGGCCTCGCCCGACGAGGCGAAATCACTGGTCGAAGAAGGCATCGAGGTGATGCCGCTGCCGGTGCTGCCGGAAGACCGCAACTGACGATGGGTGCCGGCGCGCTCTCATCCTGGCAATTCTGGGCGATCCTGTCGGCGATGTTCGCCGCGTTGACGGCAATCTTCGCCAAGGTCGGCGTCGAGGATATCAACCCCGATCTCGCGACCTTCATTCGCACGATCATCGTCCTGCTCAGCCTCGCCTTCATCCTGTTCGCGACCGGACAGTTCACCCGTCCAGGTCCGATTTCGGGCAAGAGCTGGGCCTTCCTCGTGCTCTCGGGATTAGGCACCGGCGCGTCGTGGCTTTGTTACTTCCGCGCCTTGAAGCTCGGCCCCGCCACGCTGGTCGCACCGATCGACAAATTGAGCGTCGTATTGGTGGCATTGTTCGGCGTGGCGTTCCTGGGCGAGCGCCCTTCGCTCAACGGCTGGCTCGGCATCGCGCTGATCGCGGCAGGTGCCGTACTGATTGTCGTGAAGAGCTAAACTTCGGGATCACAACGCAATCGTATTCGTCCCTCACCCCACGCCTTCGGCCACCACCATGTAGTTCACGTCCATGTCCGACGACGTGCTCCAGCGGTCAGCGAACGGGCTGTAGACCACGCCGGCCTGCTCGGTGATGCCGAGCTTGTTGCGCTCGAGGTGATGAGTGAGTTCTTCCGGGGTGACGAACTTGTCCCATTGATGGGTGCCGCGCGGCAACCAGCGCAGCACGTATTCGGCGCCGACGATGGCCAGCGCGAAACTCTTCCAGGTGCGATTGAGCGTCGACACTACCATCAACCCGCCGGGCTTCAGCACCGCGGTGCAGCGGTCGAGGAAGGCGCCGACATCGACAACGTGCTCCACCACTTCCATCGCCAGCACGATGTCGAACCGCTCGCGCGGGTCCATCTGCTCCAGCGTGGTGCAGCGATAGTCGATCGACAGGTGCGAGCGCTCCGCGTGCAGCTTCGCCGCGGCGATATTGGTTTCCGACGGATCGACGCCGATTACCTGTGCGCCCAGCCGCGCGAACGGCTCGCACAACAGGCCGGCGCCGCAGCCGATATCGAGGATTCGAAGCCCCTCCAGACAACTCAGGCTGCGCACGTTGCGGTCGAACTTGCGGCACGCGGCGTCGCGGATGAAGGCCAGCCGCAACGGATTGATCTTGTGCAGTGGCGCCATCTTGCCGTTGGGGTCCCACCACTCGGCCGACAGTTTCGAGAATTTTGCGATCTCCGCAGGATCGACCGAAGGGCCGGTCGCATCGGCGGTGTGGGATTGCGTGGTCATGTCTGCGCGCGCTCCTATCGCGCGGTGATGAAATTGCGGAACGCCAGCGGCGAGGCGATGGTGGAAATCTTCTCCACACCTTCGCCGACGCCGCGAATCGTGACGTCACCATAATTCAGAATTCGCCCCAGAATACTCTGGTTGACGTCGACGCTTTCGACCTTGTCGAGGCTCATCTCGAAGGTCCGGCGCTTGATGAAACCTTCTTTGTGAACGACACGCAGGTTGGTGACGTCGGTCTCCGTGGTCCAGCGGTGAAACCAGGCCCGGAACGTCAGGTACAGCGCCGCCAGCCCGGCGATGGCGGCGGCCGCGAGGCAGAACAGCACGACGAAGTCCTGGATGAACATCCGCGCCACCACCAGCAGCACGGCAGCCACCAGCCACGCACCGATCGCCGGCAGGTAGAAAATCCAGTGCACGTTGGTCGAATACAGCAATTTCTCGCCCGGTTGCAGGATCTCGTCGATATACCGCGCCATTCAGCAGTCTCGCTCTTGCACCAGTTGGCGGCGGCCGCCTGCCTCGAACCCGGTTGCGTGGCCGCGACCGCACCGGTATGTATACGCGCCTTTTGGCTCTCGCGGCGCGATTTGCGCCGTACCATACCTTCTTGTCCTCAGGGAATGCACCATCCGTCATGGGCCGGCTCGTCATGAAATTCGGCGGCACGTCTGTCGCCAATATCGAACGCATCCAGAATGTCGCCCGCCACGTCAAACGCGAGGTCGATGCCGGCCACGACGTCGCCGTGGTGGTCTCGGCGATGTCCGGCAAAACCAACGAGCTGGTGGCCTGGTGCCGCGACGCCTCGCCGATGCATGACGCGCGCGAATACGATGCCGTGGTCGCGTCCGGCGAACAGGTAACGTCCGGTCTGCTGGCCATCGCCCTGCAGGCGCTCGGTATCCAGGCGCGTTCCTGGCAGGGCTGGCAGATTCCGATCCGCACCAGCGAGGCGCATGCCTCGGCGCGTATTCTCGAGATCGACGGCAAGAAGATCATCAACCGCTTCAAGGAGCGGAAGGAAGTGGCGGTCATTGCCGGCTTCCAGGGCATCAATCCCGAGACCGGCCGCATCACCACGCTCGGCCGCGGCGGTTCCGACACCTCGGCGGTGGCGATTGCCGCCGCGATCCATGCCGACCGCTGCGATATCTATACCGACGTCGATGGCGTCTACACCACCGATCCCCGCGTGGTGCCGAAGGCAAAGCGGCTCGACAAGATCGCATTCGAGGACATGCTGGAACTGGCCTCGCAGGGCGCCAAGGTGCTGCAGGTTCGTTCCGTGGAACTCGGCATGGTGCACAACATGCCGATCTTCGTCCGTTCAAGTTTTGACAAACCCGAGGATATCGATCCGCACGGGACCCCGCCGGGAACGCTGATCTGCAGCGAGGAGCAAATCATGGAAAGCCACGTCGTCACCGGCATCGCCTTCTCCAAGGACGAAGCCCAGATTTCGGTCCGTCATATCGAGGACAAGCCCGGCGTCGCCGCGGCGATCTTCGGACCGCTGGCTGCCGCCAACATCAATGTCGACATGATCGTGCAGAACGTCTCCGAGGACGGCAAGACCACCGACCTCACCTTCACGGTGCCGGCTTCCGACTTCAACCGTGCACGCGACACCATCACCGGCGCCAAGGACAAGATCGGTTACGCGCGGCTCGACGTCGCCACCGACGTCGCCAAGGTCTCGGTGATCGGCAGCGGCATGCGCAGCCACGCCGGCGTCGCGGCGCAGGCGTTCACCGCGCTGGCGGGCAAGAGCATCAACATCCGCGCCATCACCACTTCGGAAATCAAGTTCTCGGTGCTGATCGACGCGGCCTATACCGAACTCGCGGTCCGCACGCTGCATACGCTGTACGGACTGGATCACGCTTGAGGCGCGCGGAAACATAAACGGGGCGGCATTGAACGACATCGCAGGTGCCACCAATGCGTTTCTGCTGGTCTATGCGGGTCTGTTTCCGATCGTCAATCCGGTCGGCAGCGCCCCGATCTTTCTGCGCCTGACCCAACCCGATGCGAAGGAGCGCCCCGCGCTCGCCGCCAGCGTTGCGCTGAACAGCTTCCTGCTGCTGCTCGGCTCGCTGTTCATCGGTTCGCATCTATTGGAATTCTTCGGCATCACGCTGCCGATCGTGCGCATCGCGGGCGGCATGGTGGTGGCGGCGTTCGGCTGGAAGCTTCTGCACTCCAACGAAGAGCTGGAAGACCAGCGCGCGGCGACCGATCACACACCGGGCACGCGGATCGACGCGTTCTATCCGCTGACGATGCCGCTGACCGTCGGTCCGGGATCGATCTCGGTCGCCATCACGCTCGGCAGTCAACGACCCGCGTCGCCCGCCCATGTGGGCGATCTCGCCATGGTCGGGCTTGGCGCGGTCGCCGGTCTCGCCGCCATCGCGGCCACGGTCTACGTCTGCTACCGCTTCGCAGGAAACCTCGTCGCCGGGCTCGGCACGCGCGGCACCAATGTCGTGATGCGACTGTCCGCGTTCATCCTGTTCTGCATCGGAATCCAGATCATCTGGAACGGCTACATCGCGCTGATGCACACGAACTAATCTAGCCCGTAGGCTGCGACGGTTCGCTCGGACGCCACTGATTGCCGGAGATTTTCGCGGCGGCGATCACAGCCTGGGTGCGGCTTTCGACGCCAAGTTTCTGCAGGATCGCCGAAACATGCGCCTTGATGGTCGCCTCCGACACGCCGAGTTCGTAGGCGATCTGCTTGTTGAGCAAGCCTTCCGACAACATCATCAGCACGCGGACCTGCTGCGGCGTCAACGTCACCAGCCGGTCGCGCAATTGCGTCATCTCCGGATCGGCAGCGGCCGACAGATCGACATCCGGCGGCACCCACACTTCTCCGGCCATCACCTTGCCGATCGCTTCGCGCAAGGTCTCGACGCCGAAGCGCTTCGGAATGAAGCCCGACGCACCGAAATCCAGCGAGCTGCGGATCGTCGCGATATCGTCGCTGGCGGAAACGATCACCACCGGAATCGCCGGATACTGCGCACGCAGATAGATTAGCCCTGAAAAACCGCTGATGCCCGGCATCGACAGGTCGAGCAGGATCATGTCGATATCGGAATCCTGCCCGAGCAGCGCCGTCAGTTCCTCGAACGCGCCCGCCTCATCGATTTTTGCCGACGCCACAACACTTGCGACGGCTTGTCGCAGGGCGTCGCGAAACAGTGGATGGTCGTCGGCAATGACGAGATGGGTGCTGGCGGCAGCTGTCATTTAACTCTTGGTATAACTCTTGGGCAAAGCGCTGTGCCGACGCGTTGCCAAGTCAGGCAGACGCACGCGGCGTTTCCTGATGCATACTCCCCCGGATCGCCGGTGTCATGCAAGTTGGCAAATCCATGAAAAGCCGGGGCAGTTAATCAATGCGGTTAATTTGGAACGCCGCTAAATCGCGGGTTCGGCGCGATTGCTGGTAAACTAGGGTATCAGTTTCTGCTGCCGGCGAACTGCAAAACCACCTCGCGGCGATGCGGATGCCGGCGATGCTCGATCAGATAGATCGCCTGCCAGGTGCCGAGCAGCGGCGCGCCGCCGAGCACCGGCACCTGCACCGATGTGCTCGTCAGCATCGAGCGGATATGCGCCGGCATGTCGTCGGGCCCTTCGGTGTCGTGAACCCAGCCACCGTCTTCGGGCGCGAGACGGCGCAGCGCCGTCGTCAGATCGACCAGCACCGACGGATCGGCATTTTCCTGGATCGTCAGCGATGCCGAGGTGTGGCGGCAGAACAGCGTCAGCATGCCGCTGCCGGCACCGGCTTCATCGAGAAACGACCTGCAGTCGTCCGTGATGTCGACGAAACTTTCGCCTGCGGTCGCGACGGTCAGCACCGCCGTCACCAGCATGTCGAATTTCGCGCTCGCAAGCGGCGTACGCGATGTGGTTGAGCGAGCGCGGCTCATGGGACTGCGCGCCTGGCATCAAAGACGGATCGCGCGGCGAACGTCACGATGTCAGATCTTGCCGGACGCATCGCGCTGGATCCGATTTGCCATTTCGACCAGACGTCGCCACGCGCGTTCGAGAAAACCCATCGCACGATCAATGTCCTGATCGCTCGGCAATGTCAGCTCCAGCTTGCGTTGGGATTCCGCAGATTTCGTGCCGTCCTTTTTCAGCGAGTCGGATTTCGGATAGGCCTCGTCGATCTTGCCCGTCGAGGAATCCTGCTGCGCGAGCTGCGCCTTCAGCTTTTCGTTGTCGCCTTGCAGCCGGCCGATTTCGGCATCGAGCGCGGCGCGCTCATCGGGCATCGCGTAGCAGGCCCAGCCGTTGCCATTGTTGTTGCAGGTCGACATGGTGCCGGTGCGCGTATCGAGGCGCAGGACCCCATCGGTAACCGGCGACAAGGTATAGCGCCCGTTCTCGGTGTCCGGCATCGATTGCGCGCGGGCCGGCGGCAACGACATGACACCAAGTCCCACGGCCGCAACGACGACTGCGATTCGAAGCGCATTTCGCCCGATTGCCTTGCCCGTCCAGATTTCGCGCGCGATACGCATGATCCGTCTCCGCCAATCTCCCGCGCGAACCTGAAACCGTCAGTCTCGATCAGTTCTTGGGCCGATAGGCCGCGCGGCCGGATTTCAACGCATCGGCAAGCAATTCGATCCGGTCCTGTCCCCAGAACACTTCGCCATCGAGCACGTAGGCCGGCGACCCGAACACGTCGGCGTCGAGGGCATCCTGACGGTTCTGCTCGTAAACCGCACCGATGTCATCGGATGCCGCACGTTCGACAAGTTGCTTGCCCGGAAGTCCCGACTCGTCAGCCAGCCTGGTCAGCACATCGGCATCGTTGAGCTTGAGCTGCTGCTCCCAGACGCCCGCATAGGCCCGCCGCAGCAATGCATCGGGGTCATGGCCCGCCTCGATCGTCGCGATGACCAAACCATCCGCCAGCCGAGCGTTGAACGGCCAGTGCTCCGGCTGAAGATGGAAGTTGAGGCCTCGCTTGTCGCGCCAGCGCTGCAACTCGACCATACGGTAGCGCTGCCGGACCGGGTGCCGTTTCAGGAGCGGCAGCCCGCCGGTCTCCGAAAACAGATCGACCAGCACCACAGGTTTGTAATTTACCTTCAGATTATAAGGGCTTACGACCTTCGTGAAGAGATCGTGCCCGATATAGGCCCAGGGCGATTGAAGCGAAAAGTAGTAATCGATCGAGCGCGACATGCTTTCTCCGGACACGGATTCGGGACAACAGGACGTCATCCCAACAGACCCCCGATCCGGGTGCAAGCCCGGTTCCGGCGCAAGTTCCCCACAACTTCGGTGTTGCACTGCGGCCATCGCGCGCACCGAGTTGTGCACGGACTCCGGTTCGGACGAATAAATCCATATGATTCAAATGGATATATCAAAAGCTGGTCATCTTGACTTGCTGTCAAGCCGTCAGTATGGTCCGCGCGGCTTTTGAGGGGTGTGGGGCGTTATTTTCCATCATTTTTGGCCTCGTTTCAGGTGTCGACTGCCATGGCGAACGGCACGCAAAACGATGAACCAGCGAATGGTGGAGAGCCCGGCAAACCACTCCCGGACGATGCCGCGCTTTCCGCAAGACTTGGGCGTCTCGACCAGCGGCTGTCCACTCTGAAGGGCAACCAGAAGGCCGAGATCGACCACGCCGAGTGGCAGGACGACAACGCTTCAGCCCGCGCTTCAGCGCTGGCACGCGGGTTTCGCCTTTCATCGGAGCTGGTCGCGGGAGTTGTCGTTGGCGCGGCGATCGGTTGGGGAATCGACTACCTGTTTTCGACCTCGCCCTGGGGTCTCATCGTGTTTTTCTTCCTCGGCTTCGCCGCTGGAGTGATCAATCTGATGCGGGTCGCGGGCGTGGTACCTGACGTACACGAGCGACTGCACGAACGACCGAAGGATCCCTCCGGGGATCGGTGATTTTTTGAACGCCGGCGCGGCTGGCGGGACGACGAGAGAGCGGCGGATAATGGATCCGATCCACCAGTTCCAGATCAAGAACCTGTTCACGATTGGCACCTTCGGTGGCCACGAGATCGCCTTCACCAACTCCGCGGCCTACATGGTCGTAGCAGTTGTGCTGACCGCGCTCCTGATGCTCGGCGGCACCGCCGGACGCCGCCTGGTGCCGACCCGCATGCAGTCGATGGCGGAACTGAGCTACGAATTCGTCGCCGAGATGCTGCGTTCGACGGCCGGCGAGCACGGCATGAAGTTCTTCCCGCTGGTCTTCAGCATCTTCATGTTCGTCTTCATCTCGAACATCGTCGGCATCATCCCTTACGCCTTCACGATCTCCAGCCACATCATCGTCACGGTGGCGCTGGCGCTAATGGTGTTCCTCACCGTCATCATCTATGGCCTCTACAAGAACGGCCTGAAATTCTTCAAGCTGTTCGTCCCGAGCGGCATTCCGATGGCGATCCTGCCGCTGGTGGTGGCGATCGAAATTATCTCCTTCCTGTCGCGCCCGGTGTCGCATAGCGTGCGTCTGTTCGCGAACATGCTGGCCGGCCACATCACGCTGAAGGTATTCGCGAGTTTCATCACCATGCTCGGCGCGCTCGGCATCGCCGGCATCTTCGGCGCCGTGCTGCCGCTGGGCCTCACCATCGCGCTGACGGCGCTCGAGCTTCTGGTGGCCGCGCTGCAGGCTTACGTCTTCGCCATCCTCACCTGCATCTATCTCAACGATGCAATCCATCCGGGCCACTAACGGCCCGCGTTTTCCAAGCAACCTCAAGCAAACACACGAAGGAGTTTCTTCATGGATCCGATCGCCGCAAAATACATTGGTGCCGGCATCGCTTGCATCGGCATGGGTGGCGCCGGTGCTGGCGTCGGCATCATCTTCGGCAACTATCTGGCCGCAGCAGTCCGTAACCCGTCGGCCGCTCAGGGCCAGTTCGCCAACCTGATCTTCGGCTTCGCCGTGACCGAAGCGCTCGGCATCTTCTCGCTGCTGATCGCGCTGCTGCTTCTGTTCGCGCTCTAAGTCGTTATTGATTGCGGTCGATCGCCGACCCCTCGCGGGGTCGGGAATCGTCTGAAGGAGGCGTCCGTGGCGTCACAACATGGCAATGAGGGCGGGACGACCGCCCATACGTCGGCGGACGGACACAAAGCGCCGTTTCCGCCGTTCCAGTCGGAAACCTTCGCTTCGCAGCTGGTGTGGCTGGTTATCACGTTCGTCGCGCTCTACCTGATCGTGTCGCGCCTGGCTCTGCCGCGCGTCGGCGGGATCATCAACCAGCGCGAAAACGCCATCGCCGGTGACCTGGCCGCCGCGCAAAAGCTGCGCGACGAGTCGGATGCCGAATTGAAGGCCTACGAAAGCGAACTCGCCAACGCCCGCGCCAAGGCGCATGCGATCGGCACCGAAACCCGTGACAAGCTCAATGCGCAAGCCGAGCAGGAACGGAAGACCCTGGAAGATCGCCTTGGCGTCAAGCTCGCGGAGGCCGAGAAGGCCATCGCCAACACGCGCCAGGCAGCCATGAGCAACGTTCGCCAGATCGCGACCGATGCTGCAGGCACGATCGTCCAGCAACTGACGGGCATTCAGCCTGACGCCAAGACGGTGGAAACCGCCGTCGATGCATCTCTGAGAGGCTAAGACGATGTTATCCGAACCGGAATTTTGGGTAGCGGTCGCGTTCGTGATCCTCATGGGCGTCTTCCTCTATGTCGGCGTCCCCGGCGTCGTGGCCAAGGCGCTCGACCACCGTGCCGAGCGGATCAAGCAGGAGCTGGACGACGCAAAGCGCTTGAAGGACGAAGCCGCGGCGCTGGTCGCTGACTATCGTGCCCGCCGCGCCAGCGCGGAACGCGAAGCCCAGGACATCGTCGCCGCCGCCAAGTCGGAAGCGGAACGCATCGCGTCCGAGGCCAAGACCAAGCTGGAAGACTTCGTCGCCCGCCGCACCAAGTCGGCCGAGAGCAAGATCGCACTCGCCGAGGCACAGGCCCTCGCCGACGTTCGCGCCGCGGCGGCCGATGCCGCCACCGCGGCTGCGACCCAGATCATGAAGGGCAGCGTCACCGGATCGGTAGCCGACGGCCTGCTGGCCAAGGGTATTCAGGACGTTCGCGAAAAGCTGAACTGATCCTGCATCGAGCGATCGAAACAAAAAGGCCGGCGCGAGCGCGCCGGCCTTTTTGTTTGTCTATGTCGCCTTCGCGCGGCGGACGGGTTATCGCCTGTGGCGCGAACGGGCCTTCGGCTCGGGCCGCAATGCCTGCGGATCGAAGCCGATATAGAAGATATAGGATTCGCCGACGCTGGGCGCAGGCGCCGGATAGACCACATCTTCCGCGACGAGGTTGTAGGAATTGATGCCATCTTCCGACACCGGCACCGTGGTCCGGTAGGCCTTGGTGAAGACGGTCTTCTCGGTAATACCGCCCTGCACCACCGCGATGCGGATCGGGACCTCGACGCTCGGCGGCGCGCCCGCCGGGCCGACGATGACACGCCCCTGGATGCCGATGCGCGCCGTGATCATCCCGTCGTGCAGATTGCAGTCGCGCGCCGTGCGCACGATGGTCGCCTGGTAACGCAAATCGGTGCCGGAGGCCTCCTTGCCGGGCAGCCCCACCGCGAAGGTGGATGCACCGGCACGAATGCTGACCGGCGGACAGGTCAATTCGCTGTTTTCGGTTTTCTGCGGCACCGACGGCGCTTCGGCGGCCTGCGAATTCGAGCCGAACAGCTGGCTGAAGCGATCGCCGAGCGAAGGACTGCTGCCTGAACTGGGCGAGCCCGTAAGGCCCGATCCGCCGCAGCCGGACAGCATCGTGCCGGCCACCGCAAGCACGGTCAAACTGCACAGCGTCCCTTTCAGGCCGGCCCTGTGCGTCGCACGCTTCTCTCGCATTATTCTGATGTCCCCGAGCAAACCGAAACTGCAGTCGCGCACCGGCCCCCTGCCAGCGCGTGCCCCGCGTTATAGCAGTTCAATGGCGGCAAACCCAAGGCCGCCTTGCGCGGCAATCAGCCGTGGAAATCCTCGTGCAGCATGCCGAACAGCAGGTGGTCCTGCCAGACGCCGTTGATGCAGAGATAACGGCGGGCGAGGCCCTCACGCGTAAAGCCGGACTTTTCCAGTACCCGTACCGAGGCCAGATTGCTGGGAATGCAGGCCGCCTCGACGCGATGCAGATTGAGTTCGCCGAACAGCGACGGCAGCAGCACCCGCAGCGCCGCAGTCATGTAACCGCGATGGGCATAGGGCTCGCCGGTCCAGTAGCCGATGGTGCCGGCCTGCACGATGCCGCGACGGACATTGGCCAGCGTAATGCCGCCGACAACCGCGCCGTCTTCTTCCCGGAAGATCAGAAACGGATAGGCCCGGTCGCCCGCGATATCCTCGGCGTATCGCTTGAGCCTCCGTCTGAAGCCGCTGCGGGTCAGATCGTCCGACGGCCAGATCGGCTCCCACGGCGTCAGATAGGCCCGGCTCCGCTCGCGAAGCTGCGCCCATTGCGGAAAATCGGACATCTGCGGCGCGCGCAGCAACAGGCCATCGCCGCGCGGTTCGAGTACCGCCGGGGCACTTGAAGGCAGACGAAACAGGGCCATAAGTCCGATCCCCCGATACGCAATGCTGGCAGCAGTCTAGCGTCAGCAGGCGCTCTGGAACAGCCACCGCATCACATGGGTTCAGTTCGAGAAACGGGGTCCAGCCCCTCAGTGATAGCTCGCCTTGGATCGGGTCAGGCCCTCGGCACTGGCGGCGGCCACATCCAGCCCGCGCCCGCTGCCGAGCGCGACTACCGCGGGGCGGCTGCGTGCCAGCAGGGCACGCGCGGCATCGCGGGTCGAATCGCGGCTGACCGCCTCGATTTTGCTGACGAGTTCTTCGACCGTCAGCGGTCGGCCATAGGCGAGGATATGCCGCGCCAGTTGCTCCGCGCGGGTGCTGCAGCTTTCCAGCGCCATCAATAGCCCGGCCTTCATCTGCGCCTTGGCGCGCGAGATCTCCGCATCGGTCAGGGTCTCCACCGACTCGTTGATGACGTCGACGATGACCTCCATCATCTCCGGCGCATCGGAAGGATCGGTGCCGGTGTAGAGGCCGAAGAAGCCGGTATCGGTGTGCGGCGCGTGGAAAGTGTAGATCGAATAGCAGAGCCCGCGCTTCTCGCGCACTTCCTGGAACAGCCGCGACGACATGCCGCCGCCGAGAATGTTGGTGAACACCTGCAGGCTGAACAGCGCGGGATCGGACTGCGGCAGGCCTTCGAGCGCCATGGTCAGATGCGCCTGCTCGAGGTCGCGATGTACCACGCGCACTCCGCCTTTGCCGAACACGGCAGCCTGCGGCTTCGGTGCGGCGCTGGCGTCGAACGAAGAAAACCGCGCGGATGCCTCACCGACTACCTGCGCATGATCGACAGCGCCGGCCGCCGCAACCACCATGTTGGGGCCGCGATAATGCGTCGAGAGATAATTCTGCAACGACTCGCGCTTGAACGCCTTCAGCGTCTTCGGCGTGCCGAGCAGCG
>JANINJ010000014.1 GCA_024508855.1 Xanthobacteraceae bacterium | reverse complement strand
GGACGGACAACCTTCTTCACCTTGTCGATGGTGAAGTTCTGGCCTCCGATGGAGAGCACGGGCGGGTCCTGACTCAAGTCTGCAGAGTCAACGACGCCTTGGATTTCGGTTGAAATTGCAGCGGTCTGGCCCGAGGCGTCCTTCGCCGTGGCGCTCAGCGTATAGGTGCCGTCCGGCCACTGCGAACCGTCGTTGCCGCGTCCGTCCCACTGGAAGGCCTGATGGTCGCCGGCATTCATCGAGAAGTTGCCGGTGTAGACCGCCTGTCCGCTGGAATTGCTGATGGTGACGGTGACCGTCGATGGTTTGCTGACGCCAAGCGCCCACGTCGCCGAGCCGTTTGTGAGGTTCGTGGTGCTGCCGTCGACAACCGCGGAGGCGCCGACAAAGTTCAGAGCCTGAGTCGATTGCGCGGTCTTCTGCAAGGAAATCAGCGACGAGAGTGAATCGTTGGTCTTGAGCTGTTGCTCGACGCCGGCGAACTGCACGAGCTGCTGGGTGAACTGGTTGGTATCCAGCGGATCGAGCGGATTCTGATTCTGCAGCTGCGTCGTCAGCAGCGTCAGAAAGGTCTGGAAGTTATCCGCGATGCCGGTTGTGGCTGTGGAGCTTGTGCTGCTGCTCGACGAGTTGCTTGTCGTCGGTGCGGGTGCGGAGACGACTGTCGTCGGAAGTGTTGCATCGACCGCCATGGAAATCTCCCTAGACGCGAATATCCAGCCCGCGGGCCGAACCCGTGGACGGACCGTATGATTTGCCGACAACGGCCGCCGGCAGCGAATCCGCGTCACCGACGATCAGATGCTGCGTGTTGCGGTTCGAATGGTTGTCGCCGTTCTGATTGCCTGACGATGATTGATCGCGCAGGCTGAATTGCAAGCCGTTGTTGCCGGTCTTGAGGCCGGCATCTTCCAGCGCCCGCTGCAGTTGCGGCGCATCCTGGCGCAGCATGGCCAGCGTTTCCGGTTTTTCCACCACGAGATGCGACGTCACCTGACCATGGCGGTCGACATCGAGGCGAACGTCGATACGGCCAAGCTCCGCGGGATCGAGCCGGATTTCGAATCGGCTTCTGCCGCTTTGCGCGGTCGCGGCGATCTGCACTGCGAGACCGTTGAGCGGTACGGCGACACTGGTCGCTACGGCGGCAGTCAGTTGCGAAGCAGGAACGGCGGTCGTCGCGGTCGGGAGTGCTTGCGGCTGCGGAAGCGCATTGGTCTGCGAACTCGGATCAAACTGCATCGACGCCGGCTGCGTACTTGTACTCGCGATGCGATGTTCGGTTGGGCCGCTCGTCGTCGGATTTGCCGAGGCGCTTCCATCGACACCGTCCGGCTTAGGCCTGGCTTCGGCATCGCTGGATTTGGGATGGGGCGCAGCAGCAGCGGGCGGCGCATTGGTGCCGTCGTTGGTCGGCTGCGCCGTTGAAGATGGTGGTGCGGTGGAGGCGCTGTCGGGATTTAGGGCCTTGGTTGCAGCGGTGGCAGGATCCGTGTGCCGCTCCGATGCCGACGCCTTGAGCGTGGTTTTGACAAGCGTATCGGTTGGATTGGCTACCGCCACACCAAGTTTCTGTTGTGCATCGAGCGTCTCAGTGGCGTCCACGGCAGCCTTGGCGACGACCGGCGCGGGAGCGGTTTCAATATCCTTGGCGATCTTGAAATTGGTCGCTGCGATGTCGTTGGCCGCGGCTGCGGCCGCTTCGGTCACTGCTGCTGAATCGCTCGCGGAAATAGTCGACGTGGAATCGGTCTCAGGCGAAGCGGCTTGTGACGACGCGTCGGCGGCAACTTTGGCGGAGGCCGCGATCGCCGCAGCGGCGATTTTCAGCGGCCCGCTGCTGTTGGAGTTGGACGTATCGGGTGCGGCGGCCGTATCCGTTGAGGTCGGGACAACGGCCGCCGCCACCACGGTCGCATCGGGTTGAATCTGAGGCGTGGTCTGGGACGCGCTGGAAGCGGTTGTTCCGGTGGTGTTGGTCGCAGATGCCGTGTCCGTCTTGCCTTTAGCCGCGTCGGATTTTGCCGACGTCTTGCCGCGTTTTCCGGAATTGTCGGCCTTGCTCTCAGGCGCATCACGGCCGGGCTTTTGCGCAACCCCGCCAGAATCTCTCCGCGACGATTGGAGATCGGTGCTGCCCGGGGTTTCCCGAGGGGAGGGCTGTGAATTGGGGTTGTTATCTTGCCGGGAAACGGCGGGCGCCGGGGAGGACTGCGCCGGGCGATCGTTCTGGGTCGCTGCCGCAGCGTTATCGTCAACCAGCGTGGCGAAGTCATTCGGCTGCGATCCGTCGGCCGGGCCGGAGGCGCGGGGCGGATCGCTACGAAACGATATATTTGCGGTGGGTTCCGACGTTACGCTGAACACGGCTGAGGCCTCTTGAATGCAATCCGTATCTCAAGAGCAAGGACCGGGCCAGCTTAGGGGAAACAGAAACGTATTGTATTTCAGCTGCTTATGACGATCGGGGAGCGCGGCGAAAGCCCGCGGACAGCTCTCTTTCTGCCTCGCGGCAAGATTTGCCGCTCTATTTGGGATGACTTCGCGTGATTGCGTCGGGGCGATACGAACTATATTAAAGGCCGGTCTCCCAACGTGTTGCCGGAACTGGATCGGGTTCGCCAACCTGCTTGCGACCCGTTTCCATGGTCGACCACTCGATCGATCGGGTGCCTGAGAATAGATGTAAGTTGTTGATTGCGGGCATTTTCCAGCGGCGAGCCGGGTGCCATGATGCCGATCCGATGCACCGCAATCCCAAAAGCGCGGCTCGCCCCGCGTGATCGTGAGCAAGATCGTCGATGCGAAACAGTCTGGATATCGAGGGACGTCCCCAGGACACGCGGATCGTGGTTGCGATGTCGGGCGGCGTCGATTCGTCGGCCACGGCTGCGTTGCTGAAGTCGGAAGGCTACGACGTCGTCGGCATTACACTTCAGCTCTATGATCACGGCGCGGCTACCCACCGCAAGGGAGCCTGTTGCGCCGGCCAAGACATCCACGACGCCCGCGACGTCGCGGAACGCATCGGCATTCCACACTACGTGCTGGACTATGAGAGCCGTTTCCGCGAGTCGGTGATCGAGAATTTTGCCGAGAGCTATGCCTTGGGCGAGACGCCCGTGCCGTGCATCGAGTGCAATCGTTCGGTCAAGTTTCGCGATCTGCTGGCGACCGCGCGCGACCTTGGCGCCGCCGCGCTGGCAACCGGGCACTACGTGGCGTCGCGCCGCCTTGCCGATGGATCGCGTGCGATGGTCTGCGCTGCCGATGCAGATCGCGATCAAAGTTATTTCCTGTTCGCGACCACGCGCGAGCAACTGGACTACCTGCGCTTCCCGCTCGGCGATATGACGAAGCCGGAGGTGCGCGAACTGGCGCGTCGCTTTGGACTTTCCGTGGCGGAGAAGCACGACAGCCAGGATATCTGTTTCGTCCCGACCGGCCGCTACACCGATATCGTCGAACGTCTCAAGCCGGACGCCTTTGAGGCGGGCGACATCGTCGATCTCTCGGGCCGGGTGGTCGGACGGCACCAGGGTATCGGCCACTTCACCGTTGGCCAGCGGCGTGGATTGGGTGTCGCTTCCACTTCGCCGTATTATGTCGTGCGGCTCGATGTCGCCGGCCGCCGCGTGGTGGTCGGCCCGCGTGAGGCGTTGCGGATGCACCGCATTGCGTTGCGCGACATCAACTGGATCGGCGACGGCCCGCTCGATCGTGCCGTCGGCAACGGGCTTGAGATTTTCGTCAAGGTGCGTTCGACACGGGCGCCGCAGCCGGCATGGTTGCGCGCCGTGGATGGCGGCTACGAGGTCGAACTGGTCGCCGGCGAAGAGGGCATCGCTGCCGGACAGGCATGTGTCTTCTACGATGCGCCCTCGGGGCAGGCGCGTGTGCTTGGCGGTGGCTTTATTAAGAGCGCTGCGCGTCGCACCGGCGAAACTGCGATGGCCCATGGCGTTGTTGCGCAACCGCGTCGCGTCGCAGCGATGCGCGGATAGCAAGGTTTCAGGGCGGGGCATGGGCAACGATATCGACCGCGCTGGGGTCGCCAAGGCTTATGGGCGCTGGGCGCCGATCTATGACCTGGTGTTTGGCAAGGTGTTCGACCAGGGCCGTCAATCGACGATCGCCGTGGCCGACAAGATCGGTGGACGTATTCTCGATGTCGGTGTTGGCACCGGCCTGTCGCTTTCGGACTATTCGCGCAGTACGCGGCTATGCGGCGTCGATATCTCCGAGCCGATGTTGCGCAAGGCGCAGGAGCGCGTGCGCAAGCTCGAACTAGACAATGTCGAAACACTGGCAGTGATGGATGCCAAGAACCTCGCATTCCCTGACGATTTTTTCGATGCGGTCGTGGCGCAATACGTCATCACGGCGGTGCCGGATCCCGAAGCGACGCTGGATGATTTCATTCGCGTGCTGAAGCCAGGCGGCGAACTGATCCTCGTCAATCACATCGGTGCTGAAAGCGGTCTGCGCCGCATATCCGAATTGGCGTTCGCGCCATTGGCGCGGCGGCTTGGCTGGCGGCCGGAGTTCCCGTGGGCACGGCTCGTAAACTGGGCAGCCAAGCATGGTGGAGTCAGCCTGGCGGAACGGCGACCGATGCCGCCGATGGGACATTTTTCGCTGATCCGCTACCGCAAGATGTGATGCAGGACGGGTCGGAACATTCCCGACCCGCGGATCGTTGGCTCCTCATGCTGATGCAACGATCCCTTCTTCTGGCTTGTGTCTTTCTTTTCGCTGGTGGAGCCGCGCAAGCGCAGGCTCCGCCTTCTCCGGCGCAACCGCCGCCGAGTTCATCGTCGCCGAACCGTGGAACCACTGGGTGTGCGCCCACCGAGGCCAATCCGCATCAGGGATCGATATCCCCACAGGGAAATACGGCCGGGCAGGGCAACGCCCCTCTTTCGGATAAGCTGGCAAAATCCGACGGCGTGCTTTGTCCGCCTTCCAATGTCGATCCGGAGATGCGCGCGCCTGCGCCAAATGTCGGTTCGACGCCCGTGATTCCGCCGCCGGGCAGTCCCGGTGGCGACCAGACTGTCCGCCCGAAATAACCGATTTTCATGATCGGCAGCAGAGTTCGTTGCTTGACAGTCAGTTGCGCGACTTCTTATATGCCGCGCATTCGTTGGGCGGCTTTGTCGGCCAGCGTGCTTTGGCGGGGTAGCTCAGCTGGTTAGAGCACGGGAATCATAATCCTGGGGTCGGGGGTTCGAGTCCCTC
>JANINJ010000013.1 GCA_024508855.1 Xanthobacteraceae bacterium | reverse complement strand
GCCACCTTCAATCCTTATCGGCGTGTCTTGAGCTTTCTCAGCGTCACTTCTTGGCGCCATCTCCCCTATGGAAAGCCGGTTTAGTGTATCTTTCGTATCATTGCCAACTCTCAATGACGCAGATTGGATTTGTAGCTAGATTTGTAGCTAGCTACAAACTGAGCGCCTAACTACAAATAAGGGACGGGATGGGGAAGCGAGTTATCAACCAGCTCAGCGATATGCAGATCCGTCGCTGGGTTGCCGCTGGCGAGCCGGTTGCGAAATCGGATGGGGGCGGACTGACATTTACCTTGTCGAAGGCAGGCACGGCATCATGGATTCTTCGCTATATGCGTGAGGGGCGTGCACGCGAACTGACGATAGGCAACTATCCAGATATCAGCCTTTCGGCGGCCAGGAAGATGGCGAGCGAGCATCGGGTGTCGGTGGACAGGGGCCAGGATCCGGCTGCCCAAAAGCGCGCCGAGCGCCTGAAGCTCCGTGGATCCTGGACAGTGCGCCGACTCGCGGAAGACCTGAGTGCGAAGGTTTTGGATGCCGGAACATTGGCATCGGGGACAGTCAAGGCTAAAAAGTGGGATCTCGAAAAAGTCATTCTGCCTCGGCTCGGACCTCAGGAGGTGATGACCGTGACCTCCGAAGAGTTGGTCGACATGCTCGAGCGATCAGGCCGCAGTTGGGTGATGCAAAAGCGGATACTGAGCACGGCCGTCCAGCTCTTTGACCATGCCATCGGTCGACAACTGATCAAGGTGAATCCGGCCGCAGGCATCAAGTTGAAAGCTCTACTGGGGCCGCGCCCAGCGATACGCAAGCGAGTGATGCTGCAAGAGGAGGAGCTACGAAGCCTTCTGAGTTCGGCCCACGAAGAGATTGGCGTCGAAAATGCTCTTGCGTTAAAGATCATGCTCGCGACCTGTGTAAGAAGCGTGGAGCTTGTCAAAGCGCGCTGGGAGCATATCGACTTCGATCGGGGTACGTGGTTTGTACCAGACGAGTCAGTTAAGACCAGGGTCGGGTTTCTTGTGCCGATTACTCAAACCGTCGCGCAGTGGTTTCGCGAACTGGAGCAGTTCGCAGATGGCTCGCCGTGGGTCTTGCCTGCCCGCGACGATCGTCGTGCCGGCCAGCATATTGGAAGGTCCACCTTGTCTGCCGCTCTCTACCGCGCATTCGATCGGGGCGGCCTGGCCACCCGTAAATTTACGCCACATGACACGCGGAGTACGGCGAAGGGCCATATGCGAAATCTTGGCGTGTCGCGCGAAATCTCCGAAATCGCGCTCAACCATACTTTGAAGGGAATGGAAGCAGTGTATGACGTCCGAGAGGAAATCCCGGAACGGCGCCAGGCTCTCGAGCTCTGGGCTGCATTCCTCACAGCCTGCGAGCAGGGGCGGCCATGGAACGTGGCTCCGCTGAAGGTGACGGCCATTGCGGCCTAATCGACGCCGACCAGCTTGATCGACCACTCCTGCACGTACTCGGCGCCGTCAGGTCCGCGCTCTGTTCCATGCAGCAGCATACCGGTCGCCGTCATGGTAACCAACTGGGCATTCTGCAGCTCAGGGATGAGCGGCCGCCTCTGCTGGTCGTTGGGTTCGTAGATCTTGGCTTCCGGGCTACACCCGCAGATCCCCACAATTAGCTCTCCGCGCACACCAGGGCTAGCGGAAATATCCCGATTGTGAAGGCGCCGGCCGCGCTCGCGCAGCCTTTTAACGATACTGTACATTTATACAGTATAACAACATACTTTGATATTGCTCAAGGCGAACGCTCCGGATGCTGAGAGTATTTCCTGATGGAAAAGAGAATAGATTCAAGAACCGCGATGCTGATCGACGCAGCCGTCAATGCAGCTACGATAACTGGGCCAATCGCTGCAGCACGAGAGTTGGCTGAACATGGAATCCCGCTCGAGATCGCGATCCGGGTGCTAACGCGGCCATGGGAGCGGCGTCGCTATTCACTCATGCAGACAGCAACATCTCTGGAGTAACCGTTAAACGCGCCACTTCCCCATGCTCTTCGTGGTAGGTGATCGCGATCGCCTGCCGTTCCGAAAACCAACCGCCGCGGGACGCGTGCGCGTCCCGTGCTGCTAGGGTCGAGTGCTGTATTACCTTCATACCCGAGTGCTCCTTTTCCTCGACGTGGTGTCGATGCCCGCAGTGGGCATACCTTTTAGTCGTTTCGCCCCACATCGCTGCATGCGCGGTGGCGAAGTACAGCGGCAGCTGTGGCGGCGCCTTCTTGTGGCCATGGTGGAATCCCAGCATAACTTTGCCATGCTGGACAACGTAGTACGGTAGCGCGGCATCGTTCACAGATACCCGCGGTTCGTTCTCGTAAAGGATGCCGAACACTTCCGGAAGCACGTTGCCGCTGGTGTACTCGTCGTGGTTGCCCTCCCCGCACACGACATGTACCTCGTCATGCGTCTCGAGCGCCATGCGAATAATCGTCCTCATGATCCGAACGACGGCGCTGATGATCTTGCGCGGCCGGCTGTCGGCATCGAGCAAATGTCCGTGCGCGGGCGTGATCGACTTGTTCGAATCCTGATGAACTACGTCACCGAGGAAAGTGACAACCGCGCGGCGAGCCTTTGGCGCGGTTGCGATCATGTGGCGAAATGCGCCAGTGATCGTTTGCTCGGCAATCGAAAGATCCCAATCCGCCCCACCCTCACGGTGCCAAGCCAGCGCACCTACGTGCGCGTCAGTTAAGACGAATAGGTTGCAGAGCTTGGAAGCTGCATGTCCCGGGCCTTTCGTTGGCTTTACTCTCGGAAGTGAAATCCGGGCTTCATCTATCGTGGCCCGAATCGCTTCCAACCACGCCTGCTGGTCTGGGCTCTGTCGTTCCCAAGTCCGCTCGACCTCGCCCTGTCGACCTCGCTGCACGGTGACCTTGCCCATCCTGAACCCGGGCGCCACGCCGCATTCGAAGTGCCCTGGCGCATAACCAAGTGCGCCGGCGGCTACCTTCAGGCGCGAGATCGTCTCTTGAAACGAGCTTTTGGCTACGCCGAGTTCACGCGCTGCCGCCCGCATGCTGCCCAGCCGATTTGCTGCCTCGACATATTCCACCTGGCGCGGGGTCGGATCGAACTCGAGGAGCTTCGGGTCGATGATGTTCTGCTTGGTCATGCCGTTCCTTCACTTTGGCCATGCCTGCACCGTCTTCGCATGGCGTGCGGCGCAGTCGGCGTATTGGTGTATCAGTTGGATCGCCCATGCCTGCCACACGTCGTAGTCCGGCGCCTCTGGCTTGGCCACTTCTGGACATGGCGCCGCAAGGGCGCTATCGAGGGATGGCTTGATTGGCGGCGTCAATGGCGGAATCGAGGTTGCGCACCCGCACAGCGTCAGGGCGGCAATCCACGGGTAAAGGCTTCGCATTACGCAGTTCCTTGGTGAGCGCCGCAATCTTCGGCGCGAGAGTGGTTTCGATACTGGCGTACTCGGAAGCGGCCTTGTGGATGACTTCGGCGTCGGCCTGTAGCGTTGTTAGTGCCCCAGCTACTTGGCTCGCTTTCTGCTCCGCGTGCGCGGCCGTGATGCGCGAAATCTCGCCGTTGAGCCGCCAGCCATTGACGACCCAGCCGACGCAAAACGCGAGCGCGCCCGCAGCAGCGCCGGCGCCAACCATGAACACCAGCTTGTACGGCGCTATGCGCGCGAGGATAGCGGCGCTCATCGGCGCACCTTGTCGGGCAAGATGACGGCAGCAGCGTAGATCACGACGACACCCGCCGTAATCGCGCCGATCGCCATGCCCAAGAAGAAGCAGTCCGGCCCGTTCATTTGGCCGGATCCGGGAAGATAATCTTCAGGGCTGCCGATGCGATGCCGCCCAAGCCCGCCGCCTGCCCCCAGTCCAAGCCGGCGCCGAACTTGGAGCCGGTCAGGGCGATCAGGAAGAAGATGCCCTGCCAGGTAGACGGCTCGCTCAGGCGTGCAGCGATAAACTCGAGTGCGACTTTGGTTTGCTGTTTCATGAGATGACCTTTTTAGCGATTTCGAAATAGGCAAGCCTCTCGGCGAGCCCGTTGGTGCCGCCGTTGATGCGGCGCGTGATCTTGACTTGGTCCCCGGCGTCAGCGAGCTCATTCAGGCCACGCGATTTCCAGAACCATGCGGCGGAGCGACACGCGTACATGGGCTGCTCGAGGAGTTCTGGATAGAGAATGAGGTCGAGCCCGAGAGCGGCGCCACAGGCTTTGTAGTTGGCACGGCCGGTAATCTGGATCAAGCCACGGCCGCGGAATCGCACGCCGTCGCCCTTCATCGTGTTGCCTAGGTCGACGCGCCCCTCATACGCTGCGCCGCTGGCCAACTCACGCACATAGCGGAACTGGCCTGACTCGTGGGCGATTTGCGCAATGAATGCAGCCTGACGCGCCGGCGTGTTGATTTCGAACTCCCCCATCGCGATGTTGAGTGGCGCGCAGAACGTATCAGCCCGCGCACCAGCCAGCGGCAGGATTCGCTTGAGATCGTTTGCTGTTACGAGATTCATGCTTTCCCCAGGTGTTGAATGACCCAGGTCAGCGCGGCGCCGGCCGACGAAGCCGCCCCGCCTACAACCATGAGTGTTTTCCAGCCGCCGCGAGCCTCCGAGAGAGTAAGCAGCACCTGATCGAGCTTTGCGGTCAGCTGCTGGTTGCTCTCTTGGAGGTCAGCCACGCTCCGTGTGAGGTGCCCAACCTCGACTTCGAGGCGGGCGATATCGATACGTGCTGTCGCCAGCACTTCTGCTTGGGATTGATCGTTCACGAATGGCCTTCTGCCACGGGCGTAAAAAAGCCCGCGTTTGCGGGCTGGTTAAGGAAGCTGAGGGCCGCATGCAGCGTCCCGGGATCAAAGCGCGCCGGATCCGGCATGCCAAGCGCCGCGGCGACAGCCTCGCTGCAGAACCACTTCCGCTTGTCGTCGCCCACCGGCGAGAACACGAAATGCACGTTGCCGACCAGGTCATATGCTTCACCCTGATGCGCGTCGAACCACCGAAGCGCCGGCAGGGCCAGATGGTCGGGCAGATCGACGAAATCCCAAAGTGCGGGATCGAACGCGAACCATTTGATCCGTACGCCGCCGTCCATGTACGAAGCTGACGCGGCCTGGCTGTCGTCGCCGGGCCCGCCGTCGAAGAAGATCAGCTCCACGTGCGAGTACGGGCTGCGCGTCCACCAGCGCACCAGGCGGTTGTAGATCCCCGGCACGCCTGAATGCGTACCCTTGTAGAACGCTGCTTTGAAGATCATGGACTCACCATTGGATGGCCGCAACCTCTTCCGGCGTGCTTGCGGCTGCAAGCTGCGCTTTCAAAGCCTGGGCGTGGTTGAAGTTCTCGGTACCCTGTGCGGTCATCGAGGCGTACATGGCACGGAAAGCGTCGACGTCGGCCAGCGGGATCATCGTGTTGTCCGTAGCCTTCCAGCCGCCCGGGAATCCATCGGGGAACACGCCGAACAGTGCGATGTTGTTCGCGACGCCGTCGATGTCCGATCGGGACAGAGCGTCGCAGGCGATTTGCTTGCCGGCGTGCGGGAACGTCGACAGATTCGCCGACGCGCGCCAGGCATTGATCTGCAGGTTCTTCTCCGCCTTCATCTCGTCGAGGGCTGGCGCGGTGGGTGGCTGCAGCACCAGCCCGTCGCGCGCATCATTGGCGCGGTAGTTGACCCAGTCGCCAGCCGTGGTTTCGTCGATCAAGATCATACGGCCGGCATGGGACTCGGGCGGAACCTGCACGTAACAGCCGTCGAGCGTGCCGTCATCGAGGTACGTCACATAAAGAATCGGGGTCTGGTCGTCCATTACGAGGTCTTTCTTATAACGAGGTCGGTATAAACTTCGACTTGGCCCGACGATGACGCCGGGACGGCAGCCATGACCGCATTGGGCGTCAAATGGCGCAGTTCAAAAGTCTTTGACGCGGCGATAGTGAACGTTCCCGCCAGGGATGGCGGGCTTAATTGTGCGTAGGCGTTGCCTCCCGTTGGATCCCAGCTAAGCCCGTTCAATCCGATCACCGCGTAGGTGCCATCGGTGACGTTGTACAGCGCCATCTTGTTCCAGTACTTGATGCCCGGCGTACCGGTTTGCACGAGGCTAAGCGATTCCGCTTCCACGTCATACGTGCCCGCCGGCAGCACGAACTGATCGCTTGCGAGCGACGCCCCCGTGACCGTGTTAACTTTGACCGTGTTGAGCGGTCGACGGTTGACGCCGGTTCCCAGGTTTGTCGGGGCGGTGCTGTTGGTGCCGCTGGCGCGCTCCTCGCGCAAGTGCAGCGTGGGCTGACCGGAATTCGTATCGCCCTTATCACCTGTGCGCTGGAAGAACAGCATCAGGGAATCACCATTGGAAAAAGGACTTGCTGAGCTGCCACCCAAAGAAACTAAGGTCAGCTCGTAGTACCCGGTATAGGCGCTCAGCGCGACGACATCAAACATTAGAAATTTACTGGGGTCGTTAACCTTGACGAGACGAATTGTTCCCTTCTTGCCGCTAGTTGACGTGCCGAATGTCTGGATAATGCTGGTGTAATCCTTCCCATTCGAGCCAATAGGGTCGAAATACATACCAGTGCTATCGATCTGGTCGTTCGTGGGCGATAGCCGCAAAAATCCGAGCCCCGGATCGGCGCGTGCTGTCAACGCACTAAACGTGTACGGAAGCGCATACGCTCCGCCAAAAGCGATGCTATTCATGTTGGCCGAGAAAATATTAAGCTCGTACACGAAGCCGATTAGCCATGTGATAAACGCGTCGACACGAGAAGCGAATGTAGTCCTGTCACCGCGCTGCGGCGCGGCTGGTGGAGAAGAAAGTGCCATCAGATTAGTCCTTTGACTGTAATAGAAATATTGCAGCGCTCAGCACGGTATGAAAATTTCCCGCTTCCTAGGCCGAATGCACGTAGGCCCGCCGTGTCCTGGCGATCCGAGCAGAACCAGAATGCAGCGACGTCTAGGAGGGACGCGACGACCGCTTGTGCGACACGGCCTTGCTCACGGGTGTCTGTGACAGCGGAGACATTGAGATTCGTGCACTTCGGCCCAGCCACGATCGTGGAATTTCCCCAGCGATCGATATCGACGTAGCTGAATGAGACCGGCTCCGCTTCCGCATCTGCCATGGCTCGACCAAGCTCGCGAATATCGCCGAGAGCGAAGGCGCCGCATCCCACGGCTCCACTTGCCTTTGACAGTGTCATCGTGACTTCACCTGCGGTGTACTGGCCAATGCCAGTCAGCAGCAGGTCAGTGACAGGTGAAAACGGATCGAAGAAATACTCGTCGTAGTCCGCCGGCGCGCTGGCCTCCAGGCTCCCGCTATAGCTAAAGATGACGTTGCCGCCAGGAGCGTCGCGGATGGTGAGCGACACGTTCTCGGCATCAAGCCCGACCAGATAGGTCGCCGAAAACGCACCGGGTCGCAACACGACGGTCAGCGGCGACGGAACCGTGGTTTGCGTGCTCACCTTGTTGTCGAACATCGCCCATTTGTTAGTCGGGCCGTAATCCAGCCAGTACACCGGGGTGCCGGCTCGGTTCAGCGGATCCGTCGGGTCCTTCCCGATATTGCCGTCCATCTGACTTTGGTAGACCCGGTGAGTCGTGGTACTGACGCAGAATGCACCGTTGGCAAACGTCGCTCCCGATGTCCAGGCTGGATACTCTGTCTCGCCGGCCGTGCTGCTGATCAGCATGTCCGGCGTGATCGTTCTTGGCGCGAGAACACATAGGATGTCACTCAATTGATCACCTTCACACGAAGAACACCACCGTTGACACTGGCTCCGCTAAGCGCATCAGCCATCTTTTCCATATCGCTTGCCATGCGTTCGATGACCTCCTGTTGTTGCGCTACCGTGGCCTGAAGTCGGTCGACGGCAGCCGACAGAACATCAGCGTTCGCCGACGGGCTACGCAAGGCATCGATCAGTGCGCGCGTGCTGTGAATCCGCGCGGCGCCCGTGGCCTCCATTTCTGGTCCGATCTCGCCCACCCAGCGCAGGCCGCCGGCAAAGTCGCCGCCGGACGCAAAGCCCGGAATCTTGTAGCCCGGGTCTTTCTGGGCTGCCTTCAACCAATCGGCCTGCTCAGCCGCGTCCATCGTGTTGCCGTACGCCTTCATCCAGAACGCCAAGCCTTCGGAATCAGGCGCGCGGCCCAGCACGTCTCGGTAGAGCGTGTTGAGCGTTGCTTCGGTCGATCCCTTGATGCCGTCGACGATCTGCGAGACCGGCGCTCCGTTAGCCGCCGCGTTCTGCCACCACTCCAGGCCTGCAGCATCTGGCGCACGATGCAGTGCGCTCTGGTACGCGCTGTTGATCGCGGACGTCGCCCCCACGATCGGGTTGCTCTGTGCCTGGAGAATCGCCGAGGTGAGCCCGCGCATGGCGTCGAGCAAGCTCAGCCCGTTGGTGTCAATGCCCTTCAGGATGTCGATCTGCTCCTGAGCGGCCTCGAGTTGATCATCCAGGCTCTTGAGCTGGTCCTGCAGTGCATCAAGCGACTTCTCTGCAACCGACAGTTGATCGTCGGTGATATCGCCCAACTGCGAGATGTCGTTCTGCGTCTGGTACAGGTCGCGCAGGTAGTCTTGGTACGTTGCGAACTGGTCCGCGCTGTCCTGCGTTACCACGCTCAACGCGCTCTTGAGGCTGTCCGCCGTTGGCAGTGCACCACCCGCTTTAGCGATCGCCAGGGCTGCACGGATCTGTGCCTGCGCACTCGCCCGCTCGGCAGCCTTCTGGTCCGGAGACTTCAGGCTGTCCAGCGTGCTGCGCAGCGCCTGCGACAGGGTTTGCAGCTTCGACACCGCTGCCGTCTGGGCCGTGACACTGGCTTGGACTGCAGCCTTCTCGCGCGCCACGACCTTTTGCAGCGCCGTGAACGCACTATCAACGCCACCCAGCAGTGTCGAGGCCGAATCCTTCATGGCCTGCAGCGCGTCAGCGGCCTTTTCGACCGCCTCCGCTGTCGCATCGATCTGCGGGTGCACCTGGGCGAACGCCTCGGCCAGCGCCAGCAGCGACGTCAGTTGCTTGCCGCCGGCATCAGTCGCTGCGGCGCCCGAATCGATCAGGCTGTTGATCAGTCCCTTGAACTCGTCCCGTGTTGTGGGGATCGTGTCCAGCCCCAGGCTATCCAGTGCCTTGTCGAGCGCCTCCGCCACTGGCTTGATGCGCTCAGCGTCGGTCAGGAAGTTCTGGTTGAAGAACGAAGCTTCCGAACTCAGCGTAGACAGACCGCCGGCGAGTCCGATCAGGTTCTCGCGTGCCTTGGCGGACGCGATACCAGTCGCACCGAACAGTACCGACGCCGACCGGCCCAGCAACTGCGCAACCTGATCGGTGCCTTTGAAATCGCCGGCCAAGCGCTCGAGCGTCGCCGACGCCGCCTCGCCCGACTTCGCGAAGTCAGCCAGGTTCGGCACCAACTTGTTTGCGATCTCATCACCAACGCCTGCGAAGAAGTCTGTTATGACCTGTTGGTCCTTCGTGGCGTCGCCGGTGAGCGCGAGGTCAAACGTCTTGCTGTACGTTGCAACCCAGTCAGCCGACACACCCAGCGACGAAGCAAAGCTGGCAGCAGCGGACTCCATGGACTGCAGACCGTTGGTGAACTGCTTCGACATAGCGTCGGTGAAGCCAGTCGCCTTCTCCCAGTTCCGATCACTGCTGAACCATCCACCATCCTGATGCAGCTTCTGGTAGCTCTGCCCGCTTACCCCAGACGCAGACAACGTCCCGCGGATGCCCTGGCCCTGCACTTCCGTGTCGCCATGACCAAATGCCGATTTCCAGAGCGAGGCCACTGCCACTGCGCCGCCAACCCACGGCAACGCAGTAGCGATTGCACCCATACCCGACGCCAGCGCGCTCGAAATGCCCGGACCAACGACGTCGAGAATACCATTGCCGATCGAGAGACCAAGCGACGACGTCAGGCCGGAGCCGACGCCGGCGCCAGACAGGCCGCCTGCCAAGCTGCCCATGAAGCCAGTACCGAGGCCGCCGGCGAGCGTCAGGCCACCCGTGACAGTGCTATATACGTTGGATGCCATCTGCGCCGCGCCTACGGCGCCAGACACAGCCCCGGCGGCAGCGCCAGCTCCGCCAGCGACACTAGCAGCCTGCGCCACGGCGCCAGGTCCGATCATGCCGACGGAGGCGCCAATATTGAAGACCCACTGCTTGATTGTCATCTGGTACAGCAGCTCGAGCAGACCATTCTTCAGCGTGTCGCGCAGCCGATCGAATGCAGACTTGCCACTGTCGAAGATGCTGATGAACGTGTCGTGCGCAGTGGCCTCGATCTGGCCCCACAGTTCCTTCTGCCTCGACAGCTCTTCTTTCAGACCCACCTGTGCTGCTTGGGCCCGCAGCGCCTCGGCCTGCTTGCGGCTTTCCTCGCCGAGCCGGCCAGTCCAGTCGGTGAGATCTTGGACCGCGGCCCGCTGGTCGAGCATGGCGGCTTGATCACGAAGGCGCTGTGCTGCCACCTCAGCAATCTGCTTCGATGTCATCCCCAGCATGTCGATCTCGTCCTGGCCATCACGCACGCGGTCTTGCTGGGCCTTCGACTCTGCCTGAGCTGCTTCAAGCATGTCGGCGGAGTTGTTTGCGGCCTCGCGGTACCGGCGCTGCTCAAGCTCGAACTGGTCGTTTTCCTCCTTCGTGCGACGTGCTGCAATCTGCCTAGAGACAGCGTCGATCTGGCCATCCAGCTCCTTGATCTGCTGTTTATTGTCGATCTTCTTCTTGGCCAGATCACGCTGGGCCTCGAGGCTCTCCTTTTGATCCTCCAGTGCCTTCACGTCGTTGTCGGCACTCTTGGAAATATAGTCGTCTTCAGTCATCTGACTGGTGCGACGCAGGAAATCCAAGTGCTCGCGCTCCTGGGAATTTAGGAACGCCAGCGCATCCGCGCGGTTCTTGATCGCGACAGCCGACAGGTCCAACTGCTTGATCTGGTCCTTGTAGGCAGTAGTTCCCTTGAGCGCTTCCTCGTTGACCTTCGCGGTGAGCTTCGCGTATTCCTTCTGGCTGATCGCGCCCGCGTCCAGAGCATCCTTCAGCTTCTTCAGGTCGGAAGCGGTTTGCGGGTCGACACCGGTAACGCGCTTCTCGATATCGGCAATGTCCTGCTTGGCCTTGACGCGCTTTTGGTCGGCCGTCAGCTCGATGGCGTATTGCGCGAGTCGGTCGTTGCTGTTCTTCTTCGCGTTCGCCGTCTCAGCGTCCTGAGCCGCTCCTGCGGCGTCGGCCACGCCAGTAATTGCGCGTATCTTATTGCCGACCCAAGTACTGAGAGACTCAGCATCAAGACGTCGAGCCTCCAGAACGGCTTTTACGCCTTTTAGGTCGCCCTTCACCAGAAGCGTCCCGGCTGCTGCGAGCGCTGCAATTTCCTGCCCCGCCTCCTTGAAGGCCGCGGTGGCAATAACTCCAGTGATGGCAATGCCCTTGAACGCAGTGGTCAGCAGTTGATGGACGCCGACTGATTCTTTGATCGTACCGGCTTCGCTTGACGCCTTCCCGCCAACAGCGTCGATAATGTCGCCGAGATCCTGCAGTGCGCCGCCTAAGGCCATGACTACTGACCGGATTGCCTCGCCACTTCCGTTACTGGCGATGGAACGCATGACGCTGTCCCAGGTGTCGCCTAACTGGCCGATTGCACCGTTCAGCGTGTTGGCTTGGCGTTCCATAGCGCCGCCAAATTGGACTTCGCCAATCCGAGTGAGGTACTCCTCGATGGACTTCGCGTCCTTCTGGATTAACGTCGTCGTGCCCTGGAAGGTGAATGCGACCTTGTCACCGATCTGTTGAGACGTGATGCCGAACGCCTCCTTCAGGCGCTCAAACTCACCGGTCGCGGCATCAGCGACTGCCGCCACCACGTCCTTGAGCTCCTTACTCTTCGCGGCAGCAGTGTTGCCAAACGAGGTCAGTGCACGCTCAGACGGCGTCAGGCCGAGGTTGCGCAACTCGAGAAAGGCTTCCGTGGTTTGTTTCAGGTCGTAAGGCGTGGTCGCCGCGAATGCCTGAAGTGCCTTGAATGCCTCGCCCGCGCGTTTGCTCGATCCAGTGGCCGTTTCGAGTGAGGCGTTAAGTTTGTCGAATTCGCGCTGCGCATTGACCACTTCATGTGCGATCGCGATAAAAGCAGCACCGGCTGCGAAGCCCGCGAGGGCCGCTTTCGCCTTGAGGACAACCGCAGCGAATCCCGTGGTGCCCTGCTCAGCCTGGCGAAGACGGGCGATCATCGGGCCCGCAGCTTCGCTCACACCCAACTGTGCAGCACGCATCTCTGCCAACTGTGATGCCGTTCTTCCAACGCCGTCTGCGCGCGAGCGCAGGTCTGCGAGGAACCGCGTGCCTTCGTCGAGCCGTCGCTGCGCCAGCGCCGCCTGTTCGGTTTGGCGGGTGACTTCCTCAAGTTGCTGAAGGTATGGGCGGAGCGCATTTGCGTCGAGCCCGCGCTGGCTTGCTAGGGCGCGGAAATAGTCTGCGGTACCGCGGCTGCCGGCCTGCATTGCAGCTGTTGTGCGCTGGATCGAGTCCGCCATGTTCCGGGTCGAACGATCGATCCGAGTGGCGGCCGTATCGGCGCCGTCTCCCATGTTTCGCAGGCCAGGCTGGCGGGACAGCTCCGCCATGTTGCGCCCTGTGCGCGCCGTGGATTCGTCCACCCGACGAAGGCCAGCCTCTACGCTCGTGGCCGCAGTGGTTACGCCCTCGCCTACATTGCGAATGCCCGGCTGGCGACCCAAGTTCTCAAGGTTGCGGCCGGTCCGCGCGGCGGATTCGTCGACCCGGCGCAGGCCAGCGTCTACGCCCGAAGCATCCGCTGTAACCCTGATTACTGCCTCATTGACTACTTCAGCCATTGCGTTTGCCCATAAAAAAACCACCCGAAGGTGGTTTTGTTGAATAAGACTTGATGAGTCTGCGATTAGCCTTGCCGATTACTCGCGCCGCCAGCGAGTTGTCGGCCTATCGGGGAATTTATCGGTACTAGGTCTGCGCTACCGCATGCAGGGCAAACGCCCCGACGCTTCGAAATGCGCCACAGACTGTATATGAGCCCAGGGACCAAAAAGCTGAGCCACAACACGATCTCAATTAGGATCGATCCAGGCGTGTAACTCTTCGGCTTACCAACCGTCCCGCACTGCCTGCACACTTTATCCATTTCACCCCCCTCAGTTCTGGAGGAGAAATATTACACCAATGCAAATAGCCGCCCGTATTTCTAGAGGCGGCGCAGTCTATACGCTTGTAGTTAGACCGGTTCGTTCTGCTTCAGCAGTGGCAATACGGTCGGGGACCACTTGATCTGGCAGATCGGCACGCCGCTACCATGCTTTTTGCCTGTGTCGTAGATCTTTGCGAACTCAAGTCCGGCGTCCATTACCTCCCAAACGTCCCCGCGCTTGAACTGGAAGCCCGCCTCAGCCAGGAGCATGTTCACTTTTCGGCCGCTCAATTTCAGTTGCTCACCGAGCTCGGTTGGCGTGAAGTACTGCGTCTGCTCGGGCTGCTCGAGATGAGTCTGACCAAGCAAACCGAGCAAGTTCGTCCCCGTCAGCTTCGTCACCGCCTGATTGGCACTGATTGCGGCAGCGTTCTTGTCAAGCCCGATCATCTTAGCCACCCCGAACAGCGCCTTGAATTCCCTAACGGGCTCAAGTGCCGATGCGACCCTTGCCGCCGGCGCCACGTAAGATCCGGTACGACGGATCTCAGGAATAACGTCGCCAGCAATCCATTTCTGGAACGCAAGCGCTTTTGGCTTGTCGGACCGACCGAGGAAAAAATACAGCCCTTGCTCAGTCAGTACTGCCATTTCCTGTTTGCCCCGAGGGGTCACAACCGATGTGACCCCTTTCCACTCATCCGGCACATGCGAAATTCGAGCGGAGCCATTCCACTCATATCCGAGCACTTCAGCCACATCTTTCGCAACTACAGCCGGGGCGCCGCCAAACTCAACGACGCGGACTTCGCGGCCCTCAAACTCGAATGGGATCAGGCTGCTCATGCTGCACCTCCCGCGACCAACTTCAGTTGCGGACGCTGACGCGGGAAGCTGCTGGTGTAGCGCTTCGCGGTAGCGACGAGGCATTCCTGAGCATCGTCATCCAGGTTATTGAAATAGCTGAGCAGTTCGCGTTGACGCTGGGTCAGGCCGTCGCGCGTCTTCGTCATTCGGATCACGCGGCTCATGCGACACCTCGCGGCATCACGGTCACGTTCGGGGTTTTACGCGGCAGCATACAGACATTGAGCGCCGCCATATCGTAGATGAACTTTCGCGCAGTGTCCGACATCTCGTTCAGTTGAGCGAGCAGCAGGCGTTGCTGCGGGGTCAGCGCTTCGACCTCGTCCTTGCGTGCCGCCACTGCCGGCGCAGCGTGAACTGCACCTGTCGTCACGATGACAGCGCCAGCTGCGGCGCCGAACTTGCGCAGGAAGCCGCGGCGCCCTGACTCTTGTTGACTCTTTCCCGACTTTGAAGTAGCATCCATTTCATATTCCTTATCTAAGTTTGGAATCAAAGCCCCGGGTCTCCGCCAAGATCGCCCGGGGTTTTTCTTTATTGCGCCGCGTTTCTCCGAGCATCGTCATCCTCCAACGTGCGGATGAGCCGCCCGACAATTTCGCTGTTCAAGCTTCGAAGCGACGACTTTGCGTGCTCTTGCAGTCGCTGCTTTACCTCTACTGGCACCCTCAACATCATCTTCGGGAGCTCCCTAGCGCCTTTCATCTCAATCTCCTTTAACTGAACCACCGTGGTCCATGTGCGTAGAGTAGACCACGGTGGTTCCATTGTCAAGACCACCGTGGTGCATTATCCTCCCACGCATGACACGAGAAGATCCCCAACTGAAACTCCGCCTGCCGGAAGAGATGCGCGACCGCATCGCCGCGCTGGCCAAGCAGAACAACCGCTCTATGAACGCGGAGATCGTCGCTCGACTGCAGGCATCCCTCTCAGACAAATCGGCTCAGCCCGAGAGTCCTGCGAGCCGTCCAGAGGTGCGCCAGATGGTAATCGAGGAGATGGAGAATTTCATCCCTCTGGACAGACTCATCAAGTTGCTAGAGGGTCTAGACGTGCAGACTCGAGAGACGCACGACGTGGATCATGTTGATCACGACAGCGTCACCTTGGTCGAACGGAGGGCGAACACCAAGGCACAAGAATCGCCATCAACGCCACGCCGGCGCATCACACGCAAGATCTCTAAAAAGCCTGAGTAGTACGCGTCATTTATCGACGCCCCGAATTCTTGGGTCGTCTCAAACTACGTCGCCCCGAGTGCTGTAGAGCCTTATCTGACCGGAAAACTTCCCGTCAGTGATACCTCAGACAGCTGACTTAGTCTTTAATCAGTCGCGGCCGGACAGCACAGCTACGATCGCTTCGCGGACCTCTCCTCCATCTGCTCACTGATCACACGAAGCGCCTCGTCCTCCATGATCTGAAGATCACGGTCGAGGTGGTCATACTCTTCCGGCGACAGACTCATGCGATCCATACGACTGTACGCAACTAGGAAGTCGATTCCAACGGGGCCGCCCATGCCAACTCGCCATTGAGTCCGCAGGCTCTGAAAGAGGCTAGCGGCCCGTATGTTGTCGGGCCAGATATCGACAGACGTTGCCACGTCCTCTCGCGTCATGCCAATGGCAGCCAGTTGGCTGTCCGTCGGCTCAGGCGTGTAGAGCGCAGCGGCAACGTCCCTTAGTTTTTTACGCGTGCTGCCGTCAGTTCGGCGATATAGGTCTCCAGAACCGTACGACCGGCGCCCAGGTAGTTGTCCACCAACTGCTGCAGGCTTTTCTCATCGAACGGGTCTTCGAGCTCCCAGCCGCAGGCGATATCCTGCAAGATTTCGACATCCTTGCGGCCTTCCAGGTTTTCGATCAGCGCCTTGTACTCATCGCGGTTGCGGTGCTTGAAGGTGAATTCGACGGGAACGGCCTTGCCACCCGGCACTTGGATTGCTACCGATGCCTTGAACGTCGGGGACGGAACGAGGTTGAATTTCTTTGCCATGATTGTTGTCCTTCAGATGATGTAAGTAAAAAGGCCTGCAGGAGCTACCTGCAGGCATGGAAGGGCAGGCACCAAAGGATCTCGGCGCCCGCCTGGCAAAACTGGATTACGACGCGTAGCGGACGACCTTGCCGGTGACAGCGAAGCCGGCCTTCACTGCCATGACCTGGCCCTTCGACATGCTCGGATTTTCGTTATACGAAACGTAGCCGCTATATAGCAGGATCGCGCCGCTCGGCAGAACCATCTTCAGGGCGATGACCTTCGACGCGTTCGAAGCGCTGCGCAGCACGGCGTTGTGCGCCTGGGCCGGGTCGTCGGCAATGCTCAGGTTGTACGTGGTAGCCGAGAAGCCGTCGGGCAGGTTGATCTCGGTGTCGCTGTCCATCAGGTTGACGGTGGCGTACTTCGCGTCGCCGCCCGATACGTCGCAGCCCACGACCTGGACGATCGACTGCCAGGTGCTGATCTTGCGCACCGAGCCAGCGCCAGTGCCGGCCGGGTACTGAACGGTGTCGGTGGTGTCGAAGCCCTCCAGCGTCACGGAGGTCGCGGCAGCAGTCTTCACGCGGAAGATGCGGCCTGTTGCCTTACTCCAGCCGCTGGTAAATTCGAGGTAGTCGCCGACGGCGTAGGTGTTCGTCGCCGTCGTCAGCACGCACTCGGCGGCGTTGGTCGCAGCGGTGACATTGATCGAAGTTGCGTACACGGATGCGACGGCGTACGAGATGTTGTTGGGCAGTTGGAACGACATTGACTGGGCCTTTCAAATAAAAAAAGCCCGTGAACGGGCTGTTGCGCCCGTCTCCGGGCAATAAAAAACCGCCCTTAGGCGGTTCAATGTGAAGTGGTCTAGCTCAGGACCAGAGCGAGAAGTCCTGCATAGTCCCGCGGTACTGCGTCGTTTCGTCATAGGTGGCGGCGCGGCCCGTCAGCACTTCCGTTTGCAGTGCGGTGACGTCACGCAGCGCATCCTCTACCTGGGCGCCAAGCGCAGATGCTTCAATCCGACTTACGGCCCATACGCTGATCTGGACGCGCGCGTTGGACTTACTGGGCTTATCGCCGCTCACGAAGTTGACCGGCACGCCGCCGACAGCCTGATACGTGCCGTATGGCGGCGCAGTGCCGCCTGGCGCGACATCAGGAAAGAAGCGCCCGTCGAACAGTTCCTGGAGGGCGGCGTAGACTTGCTCTTCAACAGTCATCGGCTCGCATTCCTTTCTAGTTGCAGCTTGAGTTGCTTAGTCATTGCATCGACCGCGAAGGCCTTCTGACTGTCGTAGGCTGGCCGCATGAACGGATAAGCCGGCGCACTCGCAGTGCCGTACTCGAGCGCCGCGGCGCGGCGATGCGCTGCCCATCCGATCTTTCTGCCGGTGCGCTTGCTGACCTTCGTGTTCTTTGGGACAAACTTGTGGCCGTACTCGACGAAGCGCCAGTAAAATGCGTCCGAGCCGCCGAAACTGCCCTTGCGAACCGTCACGAGATACACCTGGCGGCTTCGGTCAGACTCCTCGTCGAGGCGCTTGACGATGATGTTCCGCCAAATGGTCCATGTCTTAGCATGCGACTGCGCGTTTCGTTTAGCTTCGTCACGAAAAATCTCGGCGCCCGCGAAACCCACGGCACGCAAGGCCGGCTGATCGACCGATGCGAGGACCTGATCCACCGTGGCAGAAACAGCGCGTCTTAGATCGGATGCATCGAAACCGATCATTTAGCACTCTCCGCAACCAGAAACATGAACGATCGATCCACGTCTGGCAGCGCGGAATTGATGTCGTACTCCCCGCCGGAGTAACGCACGCGCCACGAAGCATCGATGTCCTTCCGGGCTCGGATGCGAATCGACGCGCGCTTGACCGCGACGTCAGCATTCGCGCGCAGTACCTCGGCCCCGCTCTGAAAAAGCACATGTGCCCAGACAGTCGCGACGTCGACCCAGTCGGTAACGGGCTGACCTGCAGAGTCTTTTCCGACCTCTCGGCGCATCAGTGTAATTCGATGGTTCATCATCACAGGAACACCAGGTAAGGATCGAGAAGCCGATCGAAGTTCGCTTCTTTGGCGGCTGAAACCGGTGAGAACTGCTGCTGGATCCGCGCCAGGACATACTGCTTGACCGGCTTTGGTACGCTTGCCTCACTCGGGCCATAGCCGCAGACGTACTGCACTTCGACCGCATTTGCGCGATCTAGCGTCGTTGGCCACGCGCGCCCAGGCGCCGGCGAGAGCACCGCAGGTTCGGCGTCCGCGTCGACGAAGTAGTCTTGCGGGTCGAGCGTGCGCTGCACGCCGGATTCGTCGTAGTACGTCAACCGGGTGATGCTCATCAACGGCGGCTTCGGCAGGATCATCTCTGCGGCGAACGCTCGGAACCCAGCACGCCATGATTGCTGTACGAAAGCGCGGCCGGTTGCATGCTCCGCTGCTTCGGTATAGCCCTCCGCCGCGGTCTGAATCTCTTCGTCCAGCTCGTCGCCATCAGCCCGCGCCGCCCGGCGGGCCGCATCCATCGATACTGCCGCTTGCGCCAGCCCGAGTCGCTTGAGCGAATCGGGGTATGCGGGAGGGCTATGGCGACAAATTGAGCCAAGCGGCGCCCGCACGTAGTCGACCGGCGCCTCGATCGCGAATACCGCGGCCAGGTCGCTCGAAACAGCTGCGCAGACAGCGTATGCCGCCGAAAGCGAGGACGAAACCGAGGACATTGCCAACTCCTGAATCGAATACGAAGCGGCCAAATCGCCGGACACTGTGGTGAGTACAGCGTAAGTCGCCGACAGATCCGAGTCGACCAGCCCTCTGACCGCAAACGCGGCGGCGAGATCTGTCTCCACCTGGGCGCGAACGGCGTACATCGCTGCGAGATCCGAAGACGCTGCCGATCGCAAGACGTACGACGCGACGAGATCAGATGAGACGCCAGTGGATAAGCTCGTTCCGCTCAGCCCGATCCCGTCCATACCTATCGCGTTAAATCCGAGCATGTTTGTCCCTTATGCCGACAGGCTTTGAATTGCAGGCATCGCATAGGTATTTACGATGTATGCATTTCCATTCGAGCTGAAGTGGGTGTGTACGCCCGTCTCGCCAGACGCCCAGAGCGTCGTGCTCGAATCCGCCGCTGCCGCTTCAAATGTAGCGTTCAAATAGTCTGAAAAGTTGAACTGACTACCGGATGCGCGCACATCGAACAGGGCATCGGCGCCTATGCTCTTGTACTGGGCGCGCAGCAATGTGTTGTAGGTGTCTATGTTCGCATTCAGTGCATCAGTATCGGCTTGGCTACTGCTTAGCTGCCGTGGGGCGACAGTTCCGACCACGACTTTCCAACCTGCGTGCAGCGCCCGCCGCGCGGCGATGTAATCGGCCGCATCCTGCAACGTTTGCGCGGGCGTCCGAGCACCCAACGTGAGCGAGTTCGTCCCCTCCCATGCGAGCAGAACATTGACCTTGCCGTCCACCCAGGCGCCATCGACGTCTGCCGCGCTGCCGGTATCGAGCCCATTCATCTTGCGCCAGGTCTGGCCACTGACGCCGAGGTTCGTGACCTTGACGCCCTTGTCGCTTTGCCAGATACCAGCCCCCAAGCTGGTAGCGTCAGGCGTCAGATGTGTTGTGACGGAGATTGGGGACGTCTTGGCAAGCAGGCGTGGGATGTTCTGGGCACCGCCAACGCCTGCGATGTGCGAATTGCCATCGCAGACGAGGTTGAGCGTGCTGTCGAAAAGTATCCCGCCGGGCGCCGCCGGGACACCAACGCCTATGCGGCGTCCGATAATGGCGCGCCGGCGCATCATACGAAGCCGCTCCAAGCGCGCAGCTTGACTGCTGCCGTGTTGGTGCAGATAAGCTGCGCCCACATTTGTGGAGCGCTGCCGTAGTCGAGCGTGTCCAGGTCGACGAATGTTGTCGGCGTTGCTGCGCGAGCGAGCTGCATCTTGAATATGTTTCCCACGCGAGCGATACGCAGGGCGTCCCCAGCTTGCGGCGTGCTCGCCGCTGGCCCCAGACCAGCACGGCGATAATACTGCGGCAGCGAGCCGTTGATACCGCTCAGGTATGCGGCGTACTTCCAGTTGCTGTAGATCGTCGGGCTGTTGATGTGGCGCCAGCCGACAAGAATTTCATTTGGCGTGACGCACTCGAATTCCACCCAGCCATCCGTGTTAGCCGGCAGAGATTTGTTACTGATACCGCCAGTTTCTGCACCAATTGTGCCGCCGCTTCCCGTGTAGGTGTACGGGCCAGTTCCGCTTTCAGTTGTCGTCGCAGACAACGAAACCATGCGAGGGTAGCTAGCCCCGGCTGGTGTGACGCTGTTCGACGCGGCCGATGCAGACGACGTACCAGCACTATTCGTAGCCGTGACCGTGAACGTGTAGGCGGTGCCGTTCGTGAGGCCCGACACGGTGATCGGGCTGGTCGTGCCGGCACCAGTGGCGCCGCCTGGCGAAGCTGTGACCGTGTAGCCGGTGATCGCGGCGCCGCCATTCGAGGACGGGGCAGTGAACGAGACGGATGCGGAGGAATCGCCAGCCGTGGCCGTGCCGATGGTCGGTGCGCCCGGCGCCGTGGCGGCCGCCGTGGTGAAGCCGGGGCCATTTGCCACCGTCGAATCATTGCCGGCAGCATCCCGATGCAGGAAGTGCGAGTAGTAGGTCGTGCCGGCGATGAGGCCTGAGAAACTGACGTTCTGCGTTCCGGTCGCTGTTACGGCCTGGTTGGAGCCGGCCTTGACGGTCGCGGCAGTCTCTGTCGTGTTCGTGCTGACCATGTAGTACAGCGTTCCGTTCGCCTCGTTCGTACTGACGGTCGCCGTTGCAGTGGTCTGGCCCGTCTGCGTGCCAACTGGGCTTGAAAGGGTCGGCGGCGTGGTGTCGCCTGCAGCTGCCGTCGTGAAGCTCGCGCTGTCGACCACGTTCGAGGTGTTGTTCGACGAATCGACGTGCACGAAGTGCAGGTAATAGGTGGTCGACGCGCTCAGGCCGGATACTGTAACCGCCTTGCTGCCCGTGCTGGTGATGGCGAGCGTCGCGCCGCCGGCCTTGATCGTGGCGGCTGTCTCGGTCGCGTTGCCCGATGCCAGGTAGTACAGTGTGCCGTTGCCTTCGTTGGTCGTGACCGAGCCGCTGCCCGTACTAGTGCCAGTCGACGAGGCAGATGGGCTGCTCAGTATGGGGGGCGTCGCGTCAGCGCCAGCCGAGGTCGATCCCTCCTGGCTACACGCAACCCAATAGTCGTAACCGTCGTACGAGAACTCGAACGTGTTGATCGCATTCGCGACGTTGTTGTACGCCGCCGTGCCGCTGATCGTCTTAAAGGCCGACGTGTCAGGTGCATTCGCGGTCACACCATCCGCCTTCAGTCGCACCGTCGCGATAGCGCCTTTCACAGCGCCAGCGGCAGGCGTGAAAGTGTATTTGGCGCCGACCGTCTGCTGCTCCATCCAGGTAATGCCCACCTGATCGAGCGGTATGGACTGCGAGAACACCACATCGCGATCAAACGCCATGCGAGCCAAATCAGCTGCGAGAACGTCGTTCGTGACGACCAGGCCTTGACCATTGAATGTCACAGCGGCGCCGGCGTTTGAACTGGCTTTACGCTGCGTCTGGTCGATCTGCGTCGTGCTCGTTATGGTGTAGTAACCGGCCTCCCAGTTACCCGCATTGTCCTTAGTCACGAACGCGATATTCGTGTCCCCGACCTTAATGGCGTTTGGCTGGCCAGCATCCTCCGAAATCGCCTGCGCAAGGGTGCGGCAGCCGCTAACGGCGGCGCCGAGCGTAAGCGACGCAGCGCTGGTGCCAGACGAGACTACGCTTAAGCGGTCTGCTTTCTTCATGGTGCGGTGTCGCCCGTAACACGGAGGGTGAAAGAGTCGTTCACTGCGCCGGCGCCAGCGGTGATCGTACGGCGCAACCAAACTGCCCTGCTCTGTCCTGCCGGGATATCACCCAGCGCAACACCTGCTCCCTGGGTAGCGGCAGCTGCGAACGTTACGCCGCTCGGCGCCGTGTTTTCGTCGGCGACAGCCGTTTCGGTGCCGTTGACAGCAGACGTACCCACGCCCACATCGACCGTGGTGGATGTGCTCGGCGTGTTGGACGGGATCCAGACCACGGCGCCGACCAGCGTCAGGCTCGCATGCGCGTTGTGCACGTACACACAGCGGTATTCGGTATCGCCAGCCACTGCCTCGGCCGACGAGACGTCGTCGAAAATCGAGGCGCCCGCAGCAGTCGTCGATTTCGCGCCGCCCAACGATGCTGCAGGCGACGCGTTACCGGCGCCGCCGGACAGCCGGTATTGAATGTCGGTCTGGGCAATAGCCATTCTGTTCTTTCATTGTTCAGCGAGCCGGCTGGCGATAAACGCCAGCAGCTCGTCGTCGGACTTGCCGACTACTTGATCAGGGAAGATCGCCACCGAGCGCGATTTGTCGCGCACGATGACTAGGAGAGCGCCCGGAGCCGCGGCCTCGGCGCGCACGTTGGCGAGCCAGGCGGCGGTGTCGGGGATCATGGGATTACGATGCGGGAACCAGCAATTCCGCGTAAGCGACTGCCTCGGGGTCGGCGTCTATCGAACCTTCGAGCGATGCGGCCTGCTCCGCGCTCATCGTTACCACCTCGTTGCACTTGCCATGCGCGCAGTCGCGCAACAAGCGAACCTTTACCTCGCCGGTATCGTCCGGCGCCTTGGGTTGTCGGGCCATCTGTAGCTCCTTTGATCAGGGGAAGCGGCGAGCCGGAGCCCACCGCCGGCTCATCAGGTAGCCGAGTTTTGGTAGAGACGAACGGCCGCGGTGTCGAGCAGATTGCCGCCCGATCGCATCCAGCCGCAGAAGCCGACTTGGCCTGCCAGCGCAAACGCGCTGTCGTCGAAGCGGCGCATGGTCGTGGAGTTGGCGACGTCGCGGATGGTGTACTGCGAGAAGTCGCCGAAGGCGATCGACTTTGCATTCGCGGCCATCACTGGCACGTCATCGTTGGTGATGATCGGCTTGCCCAGCAGCAGATCGGGCGCGCCTTCGGTCACGGCCGGCACCCAAATGGGGCGACCGACGGTGTCGACGATCTTCGAGACAGCGGCGACGCTCTGATCGTTCATCATCCACTTGGCGTTGCCGCGGTAAGCACGATTCACCGAGTGCTTCACGTCGACGAGATCTCCGTACGCCACGGTCAGGGTCGAGCCGGTGGCACCGACCTTACCCACGGTCGCTGCAGGGATGATGCCCAGCGGCTGGTTGGTGCCGGTGCCGACGGTGTAGTGCTGGTTCTGAATGCGGGCGATCCGGGTCGCAAGACGGGACACGACGAAGGCGATCACGTCGATTGCGCTGTCTTGAATCAGTTCCAGCGGCAGGGCGATCTTCTTCGACGAGTACTTGTAGACCGGCAGGCCCGTGGTGCCAAAGGTGATTTCACCCAGCGTGGCACCAGCGTTTTCCGCAACGATCTCACCGACTTCGGCAGTGCCGTCGCTTGTCGGGAAGTTCATGGCATGGCCGGTCTCGGTCGAGATGATGGTCGCCGCTTCGCGCATGCCGCCGAATGCTTTCAACTTCTCGATCACTTTGGCCGCCACTTCAGCCGGCACGGTGTAGCCGCCCTCGCCGGGGGTAGTGGTCGACATTGCGTTTCGGATCGCGACTGCCTGTTCCGGCGTCACGTTGTTACCGAATCGCATATACAGGGCCACAGCTGCCAGGTTTCCAATCGTGGTATCGCCCGCTTGATTGTGTTGCTGTTGCTGCTGGCCGGCCGCATTCTCGAAATACTTGTCCGCGTCCAGTTCGCGCATCTTTTCGATGTTTGCGATGGATGCCTTTGCAGCGGCGATTTCGGTCGCGAAGTTGTCGAACTTGCCCTGCTCTTCAGCTGTCCAGGGCTGATCGCCTTTCTCGGCGAGCAGGTGGTTGGCCTGATTTGCGAGGTTGGAAATCTTCTCGCGCAGTTGCTGGATGGTGACCATGTGGTTCCTTCAAAAAGAAAAGGGAGCCACATGGGCTCCCCGGGAGTAGTGAGGCGTAACGCCTCGGTGGGACGTAGCGCGAGAAGCGTTACGAAGTTGCTTGAAGCAGTGCGAGGCGGTTACGGTTTGCCTGGGTCATTGAGTTGACTGCGGCGGGCGGAATTTGTGAGGCAGCGTTTTCGATGACTGGCACCGCCGCTGACTCCGACTCAGTGGCGGAGACTGGCAGAAGCTCAGAGACCGGCTGGGAAGTTAGATTGACTGGCACCTTGGCGTAAGCTGCGAGGTTCCATGCATTCTTGACGGTGGAGGCGCTATTCTCGACGCGATCAACGAACCCATTTTGCAAGGCCTCGTCCGCCGTCATCCACGTTTCCGCATCCATCATGGCCATGATCTCTGTCTCGTCCTTGCCGGTCTTGCTGGCATAGTCCTTAACGATGTTCTGCTCGACGGTTTCCATTAGATCCGCAGTTTCGCGCAAGTCCTTCTTCTCGCCGTACGCCCCGCCCTGGACGTTGTGGATCATGTACATGGCGTCACTCGCCATCTGCACCTCGTCGCACGACAGGGCGATGCTGGTTGCCGCGCTTGCGCAGATCGAGTCGATGTGCGCGATCTTTTTGCCCTCAAACCGCTTGAGTGCATTCATCATTGCACGCGATTCAAACACATCCCCGCCCGGTGACGCGATGCGCACATTCAAGACTGGCACGTTCCCGACTGATGCAAGAGCTGAAACGACGTCCATAGCGCCGATTCCCCAGTCAGCAGAGATGATGCCGTAGATGTAAATGGTCGACTCACCCGCACCATTCACGACGTTGACCGGCCGTTTCTCGCGCTGCGCGTTATCGCGATAAAGTTGGAGAAGTGTCTTCATATCCGCCCAATAAAAAAACCCGCTAAGCGGGGCTATACGTTTGTTGTTAGGGCTGCGGAGGTGGCCGGTCCAGTTGTTTCGCAAGGCGCTTTGCTTCCAATGTTGCCTTACGTTTTTCCAGAACCTCAGGCGGCACTTTACGCCCCTTCAGGGTTGCGCTGATTTTCGCGCGCTGCTCTTCGGATGGTCGTCGCAACTTCATCGCTGCAACGACTTCTGGAGATCGCTTCTTGCCGATCAACAGAGACCTTATCTTTTCGACTAATTCAGGAGACCGCTTTCCACCCATCTTGGCAACGACCTCCGGCGCCCTGGGTCGTCCCTTCAGTGCTGCACTACGTTTGGCCCGGGTTTCCTCAGACTGTTTGCGACCGACCTGCCAGGCGCTTAACTTGGCCTTGTGCTCATCTGTAAAGACAGCCCCAAGCTTAGCAACACGACATTTCTCTTTCGCCTCGTCGGTGTGCTTGTGACCCTGCATACTTCCCGCGTGCCGGAGGATATTGTATCCAGCAGAGCCGGCGACGTCATACCGGTCTAGCCAAAACTGCTCACGCGTCAGAAGCAACGATTTATCTGCGACCGTCTCAATGACGATCAGTTCGAAAGCTTCCTGCCCATATTTGTTCCAGGCAAATTGCAGCTTCGCGCTGTGGTGCGCATTCTTCCGCAGCTGAGCCTTGTGCCTATGCCATCTTTTTCCAATATTGACGGCGCTGCCAATATATTGTTTGCCGTTGACCTTATTGGTTATGGCATAGATGCCACTTTGCGAACGAACCGCTTCAACCATAGAGCCTCTTCAATAATCCACTAGACACTTCCGTTCCGCATGTAAGCCGCGAAGCGAGGACAACATTCTAGGATTACTTTACTGCTGACGTCGCACGTGGACTGGAGTCCTGCTCGCGCGGCGCGCGGTAGACCTCACCCCCGCCATCTGTCGGCGGCATGCGTTGGCGACGGCGCACCTCGTCGACCGACATCCAGCCATCTCCAGCGCCAGGCCCGCCAAGTGCAGCGCGGAAGTACTCTGCCTGAGCCTTGAGGTCGGTTTCGTACAATGCGTCGCGGTGGAACTCCAGGAAGCGCCCGTTGTTGCGCGGGTACAGCTTGCGGTTGAGCTCCTGTTCAATCTTGCGGAGCCATGTTTGGATGGTGAACTGGACAAAGGCCCGACTGTTCACTTCTAGCCCGGTGCCCCACGAAGTCTGACCAGTCGACTCGCCGATCATGTGCGGCGGGACGCCAAACGCCCTGGCAATATCCCCTACCTGAAACTTCCTCGCTTCGAGCAGCTGCGCGTCTTCGGCCGATAGGCTCAACTCCTTCGCCGTGATACCTTCGGTCAGAACCAGTGGCAGCCGGTGAGCATTTGCAAGGCCGGCGTATCGACTAGCGAACGCGTTCTGGAGTTGCGTGACTTGCTCCGGCCCCACCTTAGCGCTAGCTTGCAGGATGATGGAAGGATGGGCGCCACCCTCGAAGAACTTGCCCGAGTATTCGTCCATCGCAAGGGCGTTGCCTATCGCACTGCGCGCGCCGAACTGGATCACGGACATCGACCGCATGGTCGTGTCGTCAAAGCCGAGGCCGGGAAAATGAAGAATGTCGGAGGGGTCGAACCAAGTCGAGATGCCGTGTGAGGGCAGATTGACGTAGTAGCGAACGCCCTCGCCAAGGGTGCGAATCGGTGAGACGCAGCCCCATGGCAGCGGCAGGATTTCGCGCAGCGAGCCATTCATCCGCCAGCGGAGCAGCGCGAAGGCATCGCCCCGCAGCAGCTGCGCCATACTCACGCCTTCCCACATCGAGGCGGCGGTGTATTGCGGGCTAGGCTGCTCGTTCAGCAAATACCATGTGTCGCTCCGCGGCAGCCTCGCGGGGATCTCGCCGCCATCCAGCGAATACTCATGGATCGGCATGCTGACAATCGCACCCGCAATTTTGGCGACGCAAGCAGCAACCGCAGAGACACGCATGGCAGAGGTGGCCGATACGGTCATGCCGGACGGCGCCACCCCGAATGCTTCCATCACATCAGCGCTGTATTGCGCCTGATTCGACACCTTCGCGTCATCGCGACGCGCAGGCGCCTGCCGCCAGTGCGCGGTGGCGTCCAGCGCATCGAATAATTCCATGGTATTCCTTACAGGAGGACGAAGCCTTGAGTGATTTCTTTGGCGGATGCTGCGGTCGGGTTTAGCGCCATAAGCGAAACGGCATCGAAGAGGGCCATCAAGGGGTCAATCTTCCCTGTGCCGCTTGCCTGCTTCGTGATGCCGATGGCATTCCCTTGCGGGACTGTCCGCGCATTGCCAACGCACCAGGGCATCAGGGTCGATCGCGCGACAAGGAGGTCGCCGCCCGCAAGTTTCCGCTCCGCCGTTTTGATCGCCCCGTTTAGGCGCCAACCTTGGCTGATAGCGACGATGTCGTTTTGCGTATCGAACCCACGGGCCGCCAGCTCGTCGACAATATCGCCAATGCCGGCGGCGTCAACGCCGACCCCCTGCTTTTCCGGGAGCAGCCCAGCGTCTCGGACGCGGCATACGTTATCTGCGAATTCGATGACATCTTGGCCGGGTCGTTCCACAATCGTGAGACTACCCTCTCGCTGGAAGTCCAGCAGCCGCGGCGCGATCTCCTTGCGGCGCTCAAGCGCGATCTTGTGCGCCCAGGCATGAAACCAACCTAGCCAGCGGCCGGTTTCTCGCTCGCGACCGACCACCGCTTGGCCAAGCAAGTCATCCAGACCACCGCCGTCGCCGCCAACAACAGCAACTTCGCATCGCGCCAGCATCTCGTCGAGCGTCAGCACAATTTCAGCCGAAAGCCAAAAGTCCGCGCCGGCCCAGCGATCAGACCGCAGATTCAGCCCGATCTCGACGTTCAGGTGCTTGGCGAGAAATTCCTTGAACTCCTGTTCGCCACCTTCCTTCGCTTGACTATGTAGCTGCGTGATGCGCTCGATGTCGACCGAAGCGCCCCAATTCGGGTTCGTTACGTAGGCGTTGCTCAGGTCCTCGTACGCGCGGCTGTCGAGCATGGCCTGCGGAAACTCGTAGATCACCGGGAGGAACTTGCGATCCTTTACCCGACCGTCACGGACCTTACGCGCATAGTCCAGCTTCTGCTTGAACACGCCGGCCGGCGGTTCATTCGACTGCGTGGTGGCGTAGATGACGAAGCCTTCTGGACGTGACGCCAGGCCGCCGGTTGCCTCCAACAGCATGTTGGACGCCTTGGCCTGCTTGCCGAATTCGTGGAGCTCGTCGACGAACACGAAAGATGCCTTCTTGCCCGACACTGTGTCGCTATCGGCAGCCACGACCTTGAGTGTCGCACCGGTCTCACGGTGCGTGATAAGGCGGAAGTAGTCCTGCACCTTGAGCATTTCCTTGAGCTCAGGGTCCGCCATGATGAAGTCGCGTATCGGCTTGTACGAGTTATCTGCGATCTCCTTGGTTGGGGAAAGGATCAGCAGTTCTGCCGACTGGCGCCAGTTCAGCATCAGCGCGCCAAGCATGATCTCGGCCGCAACGGTACTCTTCGAATTCTTCTTCGACACCATGAAGAAAATTTCGTTGATCAAGCGCCGACCGGTTTCGGGGTCTTCGGCTCCGAAGATCACCTCAACTAGGTTGCGACTCCATGGCAGCGACGCTTCACGCACCAGCGGCTGACCCGCCACGTCTACGAGCCTGAATCCGCCGATCATTTCCCAGGCATCGGCTGCAGCGACAGGGAACAGAGGCGCGCATGGGATAAGCGACTCGCGAGCCACAATCCGACGCTCCCAGTCTGGACACGCCGTCGTGTACTCCATCGCTCAACTCCTAGTGTTTCGTTGCTGCGCCTGGCCCCTTTCGGGTTGCGTAGCGGCTCGGCGGGGCATCGCCCTCAGGTTTATGGCCAATTGGCTTGTCGCTCGCGCCCAACTTCTTATGCTTGAACGGCATGGCTGCGGTTGCGGCACGCACCTGCGCCACCGTTGCTTCTACGGCGCCGGTCCATACCGCCTGGAGAAAGTCCAGCGGGTCGGCGTAGGGATTCACCGAGGGTTCTTTCTTGGGGCGACCGGCGCCAGGGCGGGCGCCGCCGCTGCGTCCTTTGACTCCGGCCATTTGAATTCCTTTGATTTACTAGGGGCGTTTTTTGCGCGTGGGGGACTATGCGGTGTCGGGCTCAAAAAGGCCCTAGACTTTGACCCCGCCCCACCCCTTGCGGGTCAGGCGTGCGGCCACGGGCACGGCGGCTCCGCTCCATCCGGCGGCGGCAGCGATGCGCGACCGACACGCACGCCCTGGGCGTAGGCATCACGCGGATTGGCCATGACGATGCGGCCAGCATGCTTAACGCTGAAGTAGACGCTTCGAGCGACGGCCACTAATACGTTCAGACCAAGCGGGAGGCACACGGCTCGGTTCCTGAGCCAGTCGAACCACGCGGCGCCGTAGAAGCGCGGCAGCATTTCGCCATTGTTCTCGTACTTGATCAGCATGAGGCCTCCTATCCGCGCGCCCGGTCCTTCGCTTCGCGCGCGCTCTTTTCTTTGTGATGCGTAATGCACAACAATTCCTTGTTGTCGTCATCATCGCTGCCGCCCTTCCAGAGCGGGATCTTGTGGTCCACATCGGAGCCGACCGACGTTAGGCCTTGCCGCAGGCACTCTTGGCACAACCCGCAGTCGCGCTTACGGATCCGCTCGCGATCCTGTACGCCAGCCCATCCGCGCTTACGCTGGACCGTGTTAGGTCTAATTGGCTGGAGTACAGCAAGGCGCCCGCCTGCTGTTTGCAGCCGGGGCTTCAGTGTCGTGAGCTTCATTGATCAGTCGATCCCGCCGTGCGAGATGCCATAGAACTTCGCGATCTCGTCCGCGGAGTACGTTCGACGCACACACGGCGGCAGGCGCGCCGTGCGCTCCATGTAGCTACGGTGCGATTGCTCAGTCCGATGGCGCATCCAGGCATCGAAGTCAAATCGAGCGGCTACCCCGCTCTCGGTCGGCACCAGGTGATACCGCGCCAACTCTGCCTGAAAGCTACCGCTCGGGTAATACTCACACTCGACTGTCACCGCCTCACCCGTATAGCAGCGCAGCGTGAAGCCGCGCGTGTACTTGGGCAGGCCCAGCGCATCGCAGAGTTCCTTGCTGATTTGCTGGCCGGTGATCATCGCGCACTCCAGGTGTCATGCACTTCGCCCAGGTCGGGATAACGGGTAGCGGCCGATTCGTACGCGCGACGGCGAGCCGCCGAGAAGAACTCACGCAACATGCCGCGTACGTTCTCAGGAAGGCTGCGCGCCAACTCGACGAACGTCATGCCGGCGGCGCCGTAGCCCTTCGCGCGAAGGATCGACTTGGCATCCTCGCAGTCAACCAGGTGCGCGGCGATCTGGTTCAGGCGCCCGATGTTCGCGACCTTCGATTCGTTCGCCTTGTCGCCCAGAACAGCGCGCAGGATCTCGGCGCGGTAGACGTCGACCGGGCCTTTCATACCGCGGCCTGCATTGCGTTGCGGTTCTGCTGCAGTTGGATGAGAACCATCACCCAGGCGCGCTCAGCTTCGACAGTGATCCGCATGACTAATCCCTCGCCAACTTTTCGCGCGCCTCGCGCCAGGTGCGCGCTTCACACGAACCGATCTCCTCGCACTCGTCGTGAAGAATCTCGTCGATGAACAGACGGCCAGATTTCTTCTCCTGCTGCAGGTAGAAGGTCTTCATGCGCACCTCAAATAAAAAAGCCGCCGTTGCATTGCTGCGTCAGGCGGCGAAGTCCAGGAACGAGAGAGAACCTAGAGGAGACAGGTTGCGGTAGGCGGCGCCACCCCAGAAGCTTAGTCGGGGCAGATACTGGGGCCGTATTGTGGCGACGACTACCACACAAAGCCCTCGGCCCTCATCCGCACACGTGGGACGTGGTTGTCAGGCTTAGGCTTTGTGTGGCCACCGGTTATGCCGATGAGGCAGCTAGTTACAGCGTCTAGCGTCGATGCGCGCAATGCGCTCGACTGTTCCGGCCGGCGCCGGTACGAATTCCGTGTAGTCTTGGGCGCCGTCTTCTGAGTATCGCCGGGCGGGCGCTCCGGCACTCATCGGGCAACTGCGATCCCGTGCGCGTTTCGTCGCGCTTCTACGCCGCATGATTGCGGTGGAGTGGGCGCTAATTAGGCGCCGCCGATGCCTTCTTTCATGCCACCTCCGCGAGAAGCTGGCGACCTTTAGGCGGATCGCAGACGCCGGAAATAGAAAAGCCCGCTGACCTTTCGGGGCGGGCTCGATGTGCTCCAAGGCTATGTGCCAAGTGAGCAATGGATTTTACGGTTCGAGCAGGCGAGCGCCGGCTTTACTGCGGGCTTGGCACTCGACTGCCTCGGGTGATGTTGGCGCCGTAGCGCGCATTACATGGTGCCGAGGGAACTGTATGAAACAGGAGTTTACGCCTGTTTTTTTCCTTGCGCAACAGCGATCTCAGCAGCTGAGCGCGTAACAGCCAGACGAGTGGCGGCGCGTTTGTCGTCGGCCCACGGTACGCTGATCACGCGTTGCATTGGCGCCACCGCTTGAGCCTCTTGATTGACCGCTGATTGAAGTACGTCGATATTTAAGTCGGCGGCCAGGTTGAACGTATCGTCGCCATGCCGCAGCGGGTTCCAGCCAAAGGACGGCGTCCGATCTGCGAAATGCAAGATAACCCACTGCTCACCCTCGACGACTTCGACACGCTCTGCGCCGAGTGCGCGCGCGGCGAGCGTCAGCAGTTCCAAGTCGGCCTCGGGTAGGCCAGTGGTGCGCGGGCGCAGCGGCATGCCGTCCGGGCCGTCATCATCGCTCATTTGGTACTCGCCATCGGTCCATTCAACACGCTTGAACTGATTCTCGTCTGTCATTCGCCCTCCGCTGCCATCCCGGCATTGTACCGGCAGCGCCGAGGCTATGCCGCTTTCCGCAGCTTCGCAGCAGCCCGAGCACTGTGAGCCTGATACAGCCCTTCCAGTTCGGACACCATGTCTTTGACCCGCTCGACTTCCAGGGCGCCGCCGGCGATCGGTTCACGTCCGGTTCCAGCGCAATGCGAGCACGCGCGGCCTGCGGCGATCTTCGTGCCGTTGCACACCTCGCACTCGCCTTGCAGCCAGTGGGCCAGCGACACGCGCGCAATCTTCTCGTGGATGCCATGCGCGGCCTTGATGTCCCATTCGTTCTTAATCTTGAACCACTCGCGGTCTTTGCCCTTCTGAACAACGACCTTCGTCCAGGCGCGCAGCAGCACAGCCAAGTTGTGATTGCCGGTCTCGAAGACCTTGCGGTGCGTGCCGTCGGCGTATTTGGCGCGAGCCAGGAGCGAGCCGAAAACGTCACCCGATCCACCCGAGAGATCCGCCAGCGCGGCGGCGGCGAGCGCTTCGGTTTTGTTGTGCAGTTCGTCGTCCCTCAGGTCCGACGTGGTGAGCGATTGAAGGTACTTTTCGACGAACATGGCTTGCCTCCTGGAATAACTACAGGAAGCTTAGCACTCATCAATATTTTTTCAGGGCTGTTCCGACATTTTCCAAATCGCAAGGCATCTGCGTAAAGCAGTGGCGCTATCCAAGTTGGACGGTTCAGTTTTGAGGGCTCACTGTCGGGAAAATTTACATCTGGCAAAAATCCGAACTCAGCAAACTCATAACATATTGAACAATATACAAATTTCCCGATGGCATGATAATTGCTATGGAATCTATACCATCCTTTTAGAAAAAGAGAACTGTATGTACAAAAAGTTTTTAGCTTTTGTAGCGGCCGCTACGGTTTGCATGAGTGCAAGCGCAGCCATTACCTACACGCAATATAATTTTGATGGCTCTGACATTAGCGGCTATTTCGTGCAGCGCGATGACAACAAGGCGATCGCAAACTATCGCATTCAGGTGCACGGTCAATACGTTGGTGCTAACTTCGCCCCGTTTCCATCAGAGTCCAACATTGTCTGGGCCAATAACAATTTCACTAAAGATGGCCCGACAAGCTTCACGATCTTTGACGAGCTGAACAACATGTACCACGAAAGCCTCAGTGTGTACTTCGAAAGCGATAACGACGCGTACGGTTTTCATGCCATGTACAAACAAGAAGTTCTGCCATGGGCAAACAACCCGTCGTACGATACTCACCCGACGACCTTAGGCGTCGACAGCATTGTTACTAAATCGGCAGTTGATCCAATCATGGCAGCTGAGCTGAATTCCAATGGCGGGTATATCGACGGCATCAATCAAATCATCCCAACCCGCAAAGTTCCTGAGCCTGCAAGCTTAGCCTTGCTCGCAATCGGAGCAATCGGCGCGGCCGGGGCGGCACGTCGACGCAAAGCCGCTCGCTAATCACGCAGATTCGCCATCCAACTCAAGCACGGAGACCGCCGCGTGCGGCTCCGAGCCGTAGGCTTTAGATAGCTCGATACTGACCACCTGGGCGTCATCCCTCCAGACGACGCCATTACAGCCGTCCTTTAGCCCCTTGAGTACGTTGTCTGCATCAGGCTTCTTCGTCGCTCGGATCTCGCCAGCGATCGCCATCGCGCGGCGCTTATTCGACCAGCTGGCGGGAACCATCAGCATCAGGCTAACGACGAGCTTGACGGGCCTGGACGTCGGTTCCTGGCCTGCCATCGCCTCTCTGGCGGCCCGCTGAACCAGCGACTCATACGCCGCCGTCTTGGCTGGCGTGTATGCGATGACATTTTTGCCTCGACGCGCAAATTTGGGTCTGCCCTTCGCTACAGGCTGGCCCGGGACAATGAACTCGATCACGGTGCGCTGCCCTCGTTCTGCTTCGACTGCGCCACCATGCGGCCGCCGAAGAATTCGACCTTCTCGGCGTCATACAGCCCGTCCTTATAGCCCTGCTTCGAAAGGCCCAGGTTCTGCGCGGCCGCGCGGCGCCAGATCGCCTTGAACGCGTTGCCCTCGGCGTAGTTCATACGCAGCGCCTCGATGATGTCGTTGCACTCGGCGATATACGGCGCCAGATCAGGATTGGTCGGCTGCTTGACCGTGACGCGGTAGTAGGACACGGATCCACCGGTGTATTCCGGCGCCTTCGTTTCGAGTGCAGGGTTATCGCTCATGTCGCCCTTTCAGGTTTGTGCTTCGGTTGATGTGGACTGCTGTTGTTCTTTCGCCCGCTGCTTTTCGATCCAGGCGACGCGCGGCGGCATGTCGAGCGCCTTCGTGTACAGCGCGCATGCCGGCGTATCCCATCGAACGAATGGGTTGCGCAGCTGGGCGAACCCATCGTCGTAGCCCGAGCACCGCCCTTCCCCTTTGGCTGCATGCTCTGGGTATTTCTTCATGTGGTAGTTCTGGCAGTGGGCGCAGACCTCTTCTCGCTGGCGGATCATGCGATTCCTTCTAGTGCCAGAGCGACACCGGCCGCGGGATGATGGCCATCGAGCAGCGTTGCGCCGATTGGCCTGCCCAGGCTAATCACCTGATTCGCTGCCGCCTGATTGCCAACCAGCCTGACGCATGGCTTTGCCAGGCCCTCGGCAGCGTTGTGCGTGCTCGCGGTGCCCAGCAGGTACTTCGGGTATTCCGGCACCTGCCCCGAGATCCGGAAGCCGCGGTAGCGCGTGATGAACTCCTTTGCGACGAACGGCCAGCCGTCTTCATCGCGGGAGTTGATCTGAACCCACCCACCCATGTCATGAAGAACACGATGGATGATCGGATCGTCAAACGCGACGTCCGCCCAGATACCAATCCGCCGCACGGCGCCGTCGACCTTCGACCAGGCAAGCTGCGCCTGATCCTCGGTACGGCCCTGCAGCACCTTCGTGACGTCGGCGATCTTTGGCATGAACTGGCCGCTATCCGGGTTCTGGGTGTGCTGCCATAGCGCGCGCTCGATCGCCGGGTAGTCGTATTGCTTCAGGCCTTCCCAGTACAGGCCGATGCTCGTCATCGACAGTTCCTTGCTGTAGTAATCCGCAATTCCTGTGATGAGCGTCACAAAATTTTTGCGATCATTAGGCTGCATGTCCGTGCTCCTCCAGCCAGCGTTGTGCGTTCTGGGCCGTGGTTTGGCCCTGTTTTCCGAGCTGCGTCGGCTGCTTCGGCGCCTCATCGCGCCGGCGCTGCATCGCGAGCGTGTCCCATTGCTTGCGCAGCTTTACCGGCGACAGGATGTTCGCGCACCAGAATGAGTTGTTCTGAGCCCAGCGAAACAAGCCGCAGATCTCCTTGTGCGTGCGCTCGTCGCACTCACGCATCAGGCGCACGTCGCGGGCCCAGGTTGTGAAGTTGGGCGTCTTGGCCGTCGGGTTCACTGCCTGGAGAACGCCGAACATCCAGCGGGCGCACTCTTCATCCTGCTCGGTGCCGGGGCGTGGCTCGCGCTTCGTCCGTGTGGGTACAAGTCGCACAGGGATGCTTTCGGCAGCGTCCAGCAGCTTGAGCAGTGTTTCGGAATCGATAGTTACCTCCGCCGCCTCCTGCGCCAACCGGCGAAGGGCTGATAGATCACACATTGGCGCCCCCTCCAATGTTGGCGTAACGCTTAGCCAAGAAAACTTGGCCGGCGCCGGTTACCATCGTCGTAAATGTGGGATGGCTCACGCCCTTGCTATCGACGTACGGCTGCTGCTCAATGACGGTGAAATACTGACGATCGATATACTTCTGATACGGCAGATTGTTTTCCAACAGGATTCCGTCGGCCTTCAGGCGTTTGAAAAACCGGTTCTGCCCGAACCCGAGCGCCTTGGCGATTTTCCCGATGTGACACGTTCCGTCGATCGCGCGCACGGCCTCGGCAAACGCGACCTTTGGTGCGTCAGCGGCCACCTTGGTTTCCAGCGCTTCCCGGGCCTCGTACTGAGCTGCCCACGCCCGAGCCGCCTCAGCAGGATTTGTGAAATCCGGAAGTGCGGACGCCAACCTTTGCTCTAGTTCCTGCCAGCGATCGACCAACCTCGCGGTGAACCGCGGCGACAACTGGGCGACGATCACGTAGCTATCCCGCTTCCCGATCTCGTACACCTGCTCGACGATGTTGTTCGCCGCCTTTTCGCCGTCCACCAATGGTGGTTGGGCGATTGCCCGAGCCTTCACCAATCGCTCAATCGTTCTCTTGACGCTATCGTGACGCGACTCAATCAGATCGGCGATCTCGCGACTGGTCATCGTCAGAACCGCGTCGCTATACAGTTTGAGCATGCTCCCCATTTCAATATCTCCTTCCCGGCCGCGTCAGGCGGCATCCTTGGAACGATGTACGCAACCAGAGCACTCCGGATCCGCCGCATGCGTCAGCGTGTACTGGCATGCAGTGGTGCCGAATGCAGACTTGATGTCGACGTAGACCGGCACGCGTTGCGGTTCGCCGAAACCGTTGCGGAACGTCTCACTCCATCCGGCTTGGGCGATGTAGCTGCTCTCGGGCGTCGGGCGTGGCTTGCTATGGCATCCATATAGACTCATGTTTGCTCCTATAGGCCGAGCGCGGCGAAGATGTTCTGAGGGCGGCGCTTGACGGTGATGGCGCGACGCGGTTTCGAAGTCGGGCGCGGCACGTTCTCGCCAGGGCCCGCCTCATAGATCGCGAACGGCGTACGGTCGGACCAGCCCCAGTCCACCACGTGGATCTTTTCCTTATCCATCAGCTGGCCGATGTACCGATAGGCAGAACTCGGCAACATGCCCAGCTTTGCAATCAGGTCGAGCGCGCTGATCGGCTCGGCGATAGCTTTCAACATGCGCTTGCGCTGCGCATCGGCGATCGTGGCATCACGGCCCGCGCCCAGACCGTAGATTCCGCGTGGGCGCCCGGGCACGATTACTTCGAAGTCGACCACGCGCACCCGACGATTCGGCTTTGCCTGTAGCTCCATGAGGTGCTTGTGCGCGCAGCTGCGAGACATGTGCAAAGCATCTGCCAACTCAAACGAGGACGCCGGCGCGATCGCAAGCGCGGCCAGGATGCGGGCCTGCTGACGCTCACTGCGCGAACGCTGGTAGTCCGGCGCCCGTGGGACTGTGATCTTGCCGCCTTTCTTCATGCGGCCTCCTCCGTATTTTCGTGACCATCACGGTTAAGCAATGACGCCTCCGTAATCCCGAGCATTGCCATGCACTCCGCCAGCAGATCCATCTGTCTGCCGTAGCGCGCTTCGAATCGCGCTTTGTCTGGATGCACTGCGATGAGCGTCGGATTCGCACCGGTACCCGCCTGATGGTGTCCAGCGCAGAGGGGCAGCACGAGGAAGTGCGCGCCCTCTTTCGTCCGGCCATCCACGTGGTGCAGGCTGATCTCGCGGTTCTCCCATCCGTCTTTCAGGCAGCAGATGCAAGGCAGCGTGCCCATGCGATCCATGAACCAGGCTTCCATGGCCGTCGGCGCCCTGCCCTTCATGCCGCGGGACCTCATCAGCTTGGGAAGCTTCGACGGCTTCGATTCCCGGTTTCGCGGGAATGAGGCTTTCGCCTGAATCGCAGCTACGCGCAGCAGGCCGGCACCGGCGGACGGGGCCTTGAAGCCACTGCCGAGACGCATCGGCGTCTTGCGCTGCAATGGCTTGCCAGGTTTGAGCGTCGAATTCCGGATCATTGCGCGACCACCCCGAACAGATCGCCCACTGCCAGGCGCTCGCGGCGCGTTGCCCGGGCCGTCTCGGCGTGGTGCGCAGCATCGTGTCGCAGATGGTGCATCTGGCACAGCGCGCGCAGGTTGGCCGGGTCGCAGTTCTCGGGCTGGTGATCGAGGTGCGCAATGGTGAGCACGATCGTGACCATGTTCTTGACTTGGTATTCGCTCATGCGCACGCGGGCGATGTGCTCGCCGGTCTCTGCGTCGTACACCTCGGCGTCATCTGCCTGAAACGTGCCGGCGAACGGGCCAGAGCCGCGCGCGATTCGCTTCCCATTCGGTACCTTGCATTGCTCGCAGCAGTTGCCGGCACGCTCCAGGATCGCAACCCGAATCTCGTTCCAGTTGGCCGGGTAGCGAGCACGGTTCTCAGGCTTGATTGGCATCTTGCACCTCGCGATCAGGGACGGACTGCAACTCGGCCAACCGATCCATCGACTGCTTCACTACGTCGTCAAATTCCGCGCCGTCTGCGACTGGGACAGGCACGAAACCAATGCCCATCTTGACGAACAAGTTCGCGATTTCCAGAGCTTTGCGCTGCTGGACAGGGGATGCGCGCCCAATCATGCGTCGCCTCCTGCGATGCTCTTGAACCCGAAGCCCGCCGGCCGATTCGACCAGGTCGGAGCAGCGTCACTCGCTGGGCGCAGGCCGCGGCTGTTGATCTTGTACTTGTCGCTCAGGCCCGGGCTGGCGAACACGTTGCGCTGCGGCGCCGGCGCGATCTGGCCGACATATTCCTCTTTCGGCTTGTCGCTCTGCTCGTCGTAGTAGTCGGTCGCAGAACGGCTGCACGCGATCTTGCTGCGCTCAGTTTCCATCAGCCAGCCACCGCAGATGGCGCGCTGCAGGGCATCGAGCCGAGCGCTCATCGTGGAGCCGAAATCGACAGCCAAGAACAGTTCGACGTCGCTGCAAGGACCGTTGCGATACAGATACTCGCCGGCGAGGTACGGGATCTCGCCCGGTTGCGGGCGACGGATGTTTCGACGTTGGGTCATACCACCTCCATTACTTCTTCGATGAAGACGCGCGCTGCTTCGGCATTGATCGCGTTGCCATAGGCGCGCAGGCGTCCCACTCGGGCGGGAGCCCCATGAGCCAGCGGGAATGTGCCGGGTTCAACTGGGCGGCGCCGGCCATCGAGGCATGGCAGCCAGTCGGCATCACCCCAGAAACCTGCCGTGGCAAGTCCCGTGGATTCGACCCATCCCCCGCCGAGTTCCTGCAGTCGCGCACGACCGGCGTGTGCCATCCGGCTAGTTGCGCTGCTTGACACAAGTCCTGTGGAGAACCCTTGCGGGCGATTTCCGCCAGCGTGCCTGCCAGTGTCCGCACTTTCTTTTCCCCGTCCGCGCTTCTCGGCGTTGGCCACCCAGTAGTTGCGGTCACGGATGTGCGGGGCACCGACGCCCGCAGACGGGAACGGGACACACCCGAAGGCGTAACCCAAGCTCTCCAGGTCAGCGTGTACAAGGTCGATCCAAGGATCTGCGTCCTTGCTCGCAACTTGCTCTCCAAAGACAACTGAAGGGCGGCGCTCTCGGATGAGGTGCCCGAAGGCTGGGTACAGGTGCCGCTCGTCAGCAAACCCAGCGCCTTGGCCTGCCGCGCTGAAAGGTTGGCACGGACAGGAACCGGTCCAAACAGGTCGATCATCTGGCCAGCCGGCGCGGCGAAGCGCGTAAGACCAGACACCGATGCCGGCGAAGAAGTGGCACTGGGCGAAGTCCTGCAGGTCGGCGGGGTGTACATCCTCGATGCTCCTTGTGTCGACCTCGCCCGGCGCGATGTGGCCGGCGGCGATCAGGTTACGCAACCATGCGGCCGCGTATTCGTCGATCTCGTTGTAGTAGGCGGCGCCGTTCATGCCCACACCTGCGCAGGCACAAGGTTGAAGAAACGAGCCAGTACCGGATCCGGCGCCGGAATCTTGCGCATCAGGCGCACGGGGAACTCAGCGTCATCGACCATGACGTGGAAGTGGCGCGATGGATCCCTGGCAGCGATAGTTAAGGCGCAAGCCCGCGGCTTGATTGGGCATGCCGATGCTTTCTCGTCCAGGCTGGCAAGGTAGGCCGCGACTTTTACCGTGTCGCTCGTGAGGCGGCAGATAAGCTGGCCGTGAACATGCACCGATTCCACGATACCGCGCAGGTCGTCCATGTACTTTCGAACGCCCGACGGCCCAATGGCCAGCAGCCCTCCGATCTCGTCGCGCGACAGTTCACCAACCTGCAGGGCGAGAATCAGCTTGCGCACGCGCTCAATGCGCTCCGCAGTGCGGGATGGGGTGACGTAGCGGGAGCGGCTCATGCTGCACCGCCGTTTGCGAACATGTCGGGAACACGCGGATCACGAGCAGGGGCGTTGACGGCTGCCGCGTGGACGAAATCCAATTCGGTCAACTTGCGGCGGCCGACAGCCTGGGCCTGATAGACGTAGTCGCCAGGGCGCAGCCAGTCGTTAGCTGCGATTAGGGCCGGCAAAGAGTTGGCGGAGAACTCGTCGCCAGTAACGGACCAGAACACGCCACGGCCGATGTCCATAGCGGCGAGCACGGCGCACGCGTCGGACAGGCCCGCACGATCGGCGTCTTTGATCGCACTGAACAGCGCTTGGACTGCAGCGTGATGCTCCCCGTCGATGCAGAGCGAGCCATCGTCGTTCTCGTCTTGCAGGTAGTCATCGGCCAGCTTCTTTGCCGCGAGCAGCAGCTGGACCGCGAGATTCGACCAGTGGGCCGCGCGCGCTTCGAACTGGCGCGAGGACTGATCTTCACCGACGTGCGCCGCCGGCTGGGGATTTGCTGTTATCATTCTGGCTCCTAGAGATTTACCGCTTCACTAAGCTCGGTTGCCGCCGAGCTTTTTCATTTCTGCTTCTGCTGCTCCAGCAGTTCGTCGTACCGCTTCTTGCTCATCACGTGGCCGGGCTCGATCGGCACCGGCTGTTCGTGTTGCTCGTCCTGCTTTTGATCCATCTGTTCTCCTTATGTGATGCGGGTCAGTTCTTCAGACTGGGGCCGCGGTATCGTGGTATTGGCGGGAAGCCGATTGCGCGAGCAGTTGGCGAATCTCGACGACCGGCATACCCAAGTACTCGTGCACCCGGAGAATCATTCCGTCGCTGATTTCGCCCTTCTTTCGCGCCTGGCTGATCACGCACTGGCTCACCTCCAGTTCCCGGGCCAGTGCGGCGTCGCTTGCGATCCCTTTTTCCTGCCGCAACGTGTCGAACAGCGTTGATGTGCTCATCGTCTTCACTTCCTCGTTGATGATTGGTGGCGGCATGCCCGCCGCCTGGGTCTTCCTTACGGCGAAGTCGGTTAGGTAGCGCCTTGCGCTTCCAGCAGCGCCGCCTCGAGCGATCGCTTGGCGTCCGTATCGGCTTGAATCGATTCGGTGACTTCTTTGATCGCGACCTTGATAGCCTCAGGGGACTGCGTGCTTGCTGCCAGGACGACTGCAGACTGGGCTTCCGAGTTCTCTTTGATCATGGCCTGCAGGTGCGCGAGACCATCGAAGCGCGCCGGCGTGACGGGCTCCAGGCTGCGGCCCTCGACACCCAGCGGGCGAAACATCTGGTTGAGGCAATGCAGCCTCACGTCAAACGGGAGCGCAGCCAGAATGCTCTGCACCATCGCGGCCGGGAGCGTGCTGCCGTCGTCCAGCCAGCGGAAAAGCTTCTGCGCGCCCTTCTTTGCCTGCGTGTACGTGTCGCCGACGAAGCTGAAATCGACGCCGGTCACGGCCTCACCACCAAGTGCAGCATGTGCGTCCATCACCATTGCGGCGACTGCCTCACGGCTGACGCTGCCGGCACGGCGCCAGGCTTCGATCTCGGCGCGGAGAACGTTTGCGATACCTTGGTTGTGAGGATTGATATTCATGACTTTTTCAGGGTTAGGGGCTAATCTGACAACATTGATAACAACTCACCAAACTACGAGAGGCCTACTGCTGTGATTCCGACCGTCGCCCGCGAATTCCGACCCGCCTTCGGCGACTACTCGCCAGCCAGAGGCTTCGAGTCAGTCGATCGCCGAGACATTCGCGGCACGTTGGACTGGGAGCGGATGTACGCCCAATCGGCATCGGGCAGCAGGTCCTCGCAACGAACGGCGCCAGAAGACTCGCGCTCGAGCAAAATGCAGAGCTCGGCACGGAATGACTGGTGGCGACTGGCGGCCTTTCTGAGATATCCCTCTGTGGTCCCGCACGCCGCCACGTACGCCGCTCGCTCATCCTTCGACAAGGAGTTGAGGTACTTAAGCAATTTGTCCATGGGTATACTTTACCCACAGGTAAAGCCTGAGTCAATACCTACAGGTCATTTACCTTCAAGTAAATTGTTGATTGAATGCGGCATGGACAAATTCGAGATTCGCCGCCTCAATCTGCAGGCAGTACTGAGGACCCATTGCAATGGGAAGGCGGCCGCGTTGGCTGACAAGATCGGCGGGGCGCCGTCTTATGTGTCGCGCATGCTGTACCCAGAGGGGAAGAGAGGGAAAAAGCGCATTGGAGAGGACATGCGCGACCGCATCGAGGATGCTCTTGCGCTTCCCAGGGGCTATATGGATGATGTTGCGCGGGCCGCAGCTGAAGTGGGAGCCTCGGCCGAGGCGGAAGAAAGTACGAGACCAACGCCATCGCCGGCGCTCAGTCATCTCGTTGACGTTTCGGCCGAAGGGGTAACGATCGAGAGATTCGACGCTGAAGAGTTGAAGATAGTCGAGTTATATCGCCGAGCCGACAAAGACGGCCGGATGATCATCTTCGGCGCGGCCACTGTGGCTCCAAAGGGAGAGATGCTTCCGATCCCGCCCGCAGGAAAAACCACCTTAGGCCCGATTAATGCCAGCGAAAAGAGAGTTCTCGATCTGTACCGCCGCGCGGACAAAGAGGGGAAGGCAGTCATCTTAGGCGCGGCAATGGTAGCGCCTAAGGAAGACCAATCAGACGCCGCCGGAAATACCGACTAAGGTGAGCTTCGTAGGTACCGCAGGTAGCGTCCGCTTGTATTGCTCAGATAGATCTACCATCGCATCCTGCGCAACCTTCTTCATTGCCCGGAAGTTCGAGATGAGCTTCTGCTCCCTACCGGTTAGCTGAAATTCATCACTGTGATTTTCGGCCGCAAGGACCACGTTCGGCATCATCTCGTCTGGCATCTTCATTCCTTTGCAAGTATCCAGGTCACTATATGACGTAGGATTTCTCCTACATTCGCAGAACAGAGGTGCTTTCACCATCTATTTGTTCTGCATTCTGTAACCATGTCGTCGCGCACTCTATGGCACCGTTCAACTAGCGCTTGTAACGCCTGGTCACTTACCGCTATCCTTCGCGAATAGTGCCATCGTTTGTATGGCACTCACAACACCTCTGTTCCGAAACGCGCAAGAATCGCGCGCATGAAAGAACAGCCACTCAAGAAGCCCCCGATCAAGACCGCAATGCGCCTCCCAGCTGACTTGCACGCCGATCTTCAAGACGTCGCCGAACGCGAGGGCCACTCCATGAACACTGAGATCGTCGCCAGGCTCGCTGCGGCCGCCGGCGGTGCGTCTCTTGTCGCGGTGATGAAGCAGAACCGCACACTCATTGAACAAAACAATCGCCTGGCCGTCGAGCTCGCAGAGGTCAAAACTCTGCTTCAGACCGTCGTAGATGCACTGGGCCCACGCCGCAAACCCTGACTCTAGTTTCACCGCTGAAATACTGTATGTTCATACAGTATAGATTTGCTCGTTGAGCAAGGTCAAGTAATTCTGTACCTTTGCACTCAACCTTTCTATACTGCTCGTATGGATGATCTAAAACAACTTTTAGCGAACTGGATCCGGCAGTCCCGCAAAACGGCAGGACAGTCCCAAGAGGACTTGGGCGCGGCGCTCGCGCGCGAGCTGGGCGATGACCGCGGCTACACGAAGGCCAACATCTCTGGCTGGGAGACGCTACGCCACAGCCCAAACCTCAAGCAGCTGATGGCGATCGCGAAAGTGACAGGAACGGGCCTGCCGCCTGGGATAGTGGCAGCCATGCTGGGCCAGCAGCCGAGCGGCCCCATTGTAGCTCCCGAGAGCCCTGAGCCGTTGCCACCCGGGGCGCACCCCGTCCGAATCGGAGACGAGCCGAACACTATCGCCGTGCGCTTCGTGAAGCTGAAGCTACATGCCGGCGTGGCCGGGTTCGAAACCGAGCCTGTACTCGAGGAAGGAGGAAGCATGCCAATGCCGCAGTCCATCGTCGAGAAACACAACCTCTCGCCGGCGCAGCTGCTCGCGATGCGCGTTTCCGGCGCGAGCATGGAGCCGATGTTGTTCGAGGATGACGTCGTAATCATCAACACGGCCGATCGCCGCCCCATCAGCAGAGAGGTGTACGCCCTGAACTTTGACGGCGAGGCGTGCGTGAAGCAACTGATCAACCGCGGCGGCCAGTGGTACCTGCATTCACTGAATCCTGACTTCGGACCCATAAACATGCGCAGCGGTCAGTGCGACATCGTCGGCAGGGTCGTGTATCAGCCAGGGCGCGTGGTTACTGGGCGGCTGTGATAATTTGTGAGTATTTTGCAAGACTGACAGCGTATCATTCCTGAGCGAAACGGCACGCTGAGATGCCGCTCTAGGGAGTAGTCATGAAAAAGATTTTTATCGCCATCGCCGTAGCGGCGGCACTCGCCGGTTGCCAAACCGCGCCGCCCATCAATTTCTCGGTCCCGAATGTCGGATACAGCACCAAGAAAATCGACGCTGAGCTTAAGTCAATGACTGTTAGCATTGCTCGTGCTGACGAGAAGACTGGCGAGCTGCCTGCCGGGATGGAAACCCTTGTGCCTCAACTATGGCAAACATCGTTGCAGGAAGCGCTCAACAAGATGGCCATCTTTAATGATGACGCCTCCAATAAAGTAAATCTGACGGTCAAAATCCTTAAGCTCAACATCCCCAGCTTCGGCGCAGGAATGACCACTGAGGTGGCTGCGCGTTACGAACTGCTGGACCGAAAAAACGGCGCGATTATTTTTACTCAGGACATCAATTCCAAAGGCGAGGTCCCGTTCGACTACGCTTTTGCCGGCGCCACTCGTGCTCGCGAGTCGATTAATCGTTCAGTCCAGAACAACATCACCCAGTTCCTTCAGTCCCTTCAAACGGTCGATGTCAACAAGCCGATGTTCCCGGTGAAGGTAAGCCAGCAATGAAGCTGCAGCATTTCGTTGCCACTTTAGGGTGTGTCATCGCGCTTTCGGCCTGTACCGCCAACATTTCTCCGACATCCTACTCTGTCGGTGCTGTTGGACAGGTTAATCGTACCGTTGCCGCAAAAGTCATCAGTGTCCGACCAGTTGACATTGCGGGGACTACGGGCGCCGGAGGCACGGCAGGCGGCGCCATCGGAGCCACTGCTGGCTCTGGAATCGGCCACGGCGATCGTGCAAACGTTGCCGGAGCGATCGCGGGCGCTGTCGTTGGCGCTGTCGCGGGCGCCGCCATTGAGCAAGGTGCCACTCGTCAATCAGGTTTTGAATACGTTGTTCAAACTGAAAACGACAACCTAATGACCATTGTCCAGGGGCCAAACCCAACGTTTGCTACTAACGACAAAGTTTTGGTGCTCTATGGTAGTCCCGCTCGTTTAATCCCCGATCCGCGGCGGTAAGCGGAAATCATCGAAGGTCGCATCGCCATTACAGGCCAAGGACGGGCACGAGGTACACTCCCCTGCCCGATCCACGCACGACCAGGTGCCGGCCGGCGCCAGTGCGAAGTGCCGCGATGGCACGTACTCGTTCAGCCAGCATCGACGAGGGACATGTTCACATCATGGCGGCGTGGGAGCCTGGCTTTAGCAAGGGTACCCACGTAGCCAGCTGGCGAAATGGCACGCCTAGATGCCTGTTTAGTTGACGTTCTAATCCATGGAAGATAGAGAATTTTTCAGCAGCGACGAGGTCTATGTGTCGCTGACACGATTTGTTGCGTTCGGCAAAACATATGCTATGAGCGGCGTGACTTCCGTCAGAGCCGCGGAAATTCCTCCGAGCCAAACCGGCGCGAAAATTACGGCGGGCCTAGGACTGCTATTGCTGGTAATCGGCTGCAACGGAAACGGTGCTTTTCTGGCCCTCGGCGCGCTGCTGCTCATTCTCGCGGCTTTCGTTGCCATGATTCAAAAGCCTGAATATTACGTCTGTCTCAGCATTTCCTCGGGCGAGGTTCAGGCAGTGAAGAGTGACAGTCGCGAATACATCTCAGACATCGTACAGGCGCTTAACGACTGCATCGTTGCTCGAGGCTAAATACAGCTTCGCTAACTCGCCACAACCTCAGGTGGCCACCCAATATTCTTTATAGATCAAGGACTTAAGTATGAATCTGCCCGCACAGCTGGCCGCCCAGAAACAGATCCCGCTCGACTTAGGAATCGAAGTTCAGAAGGACATCAACGGTATCGAAATGGGCGTGCTGGAGAACGGTATCCCATATCTGACTCAACGTGGACTGTCTGGCGTCACCGGTGTCAACCGGAGCGTGATTCAAGCGATCACGCAGGAGTGGGAGGCTAGCTATAACAGTAACATCCTGGGGAAAGACAGGATTTCTTTTTTCAAGCAATACCTGAACTCAAAAGGCTTCAACGAGCCCAAGCTGCACCTTGAAACTATTCAAAATGGCACGGTTCACTATGCTTATCCGGACATTGTCTGCATGGCGTTTCTTGAATACTACGCCTTTGAGTCCAAGGCTGACAGCGCGACCGCAGTAGAAAATTACCGACGCTTCGCGGCGTATGGCCTGCGGAAGTTCATCTACGAAGCCCTTGACTACACCCCTGCCGACAGTTGGAAGTTCTACCATGACCGCGTCTCTCTACTCAAGGACAGCGCGCCGAGTGGCTACTTCACGATCTTTCAAGAGATTACGGGTTTGGTCGTCGACCTTATCTCGTCTGGCTTGACCGTAAACCACAAAACTATTCCCGACATTAGCGTCGGCCAAGCCTGGGGCAAATATTGGAACGGGAATAACCTAGAGTCCCAGTTCGGCGCCCGAACTACCTACGAGCACAACTATCCGAGCTATTACCCTCAGGCCGCAAGCAATCCGCAGACGCCGAATGCATATCCAGATGCGGCACTGGCCCATTTTCGTCAATGGTTCAAGCAGCACTACCTGCCAACGAAATTCCCGCAATACATTCTCGGCAAGGCAAGCGTTTTACCCGGAGGAAAGGCTGAAGCCCTGCAGATCGGCAGCATGTACGCCAACAAAACACTTCCAGCACCAGGCCAATAAGCACAAATCCCTGCCCGCCCCGAGCGGGCTTTTTTACGCCCATGGCGCTGGCTTGCGTCCGCGGTAGCGCCGGGCCTGGCGCAGCGCAAATCCACGAAACAGCGTCACCCTCACAATTGACGGGCGCACTAAAGCTGGTTTCGCGGGCGGCGACAGCACGTCGGCACGCTGGACGGCAGGCGAATCCGGTGCTGGTACCGCATCCCCAATCCCATCAAGGCCGCGGCGGGCCTTGCTTGCGGTAGATTCCTTCGCTTTCAGTATCCGCGCCTTTAGGTCATCAATCATACCCACGGTGATTTCCATGGCCCCGTACTTTGCCGGCCAGCCTGGCTGTAGCGGGTACGGGACACCAAATGCTTTGGCCTCAATATGCGTGAGCGCTTTCACCTCTCCCCGTCCCTGTAGGTAGCGCGCCAGCGTCAACTTTTCGCCCATTTTCGGCCCTTTTTATTCCGCACCCTTTATAGGTAATGTCGAAGTAGTACTTGTTGGCTGTTCTAAGAAGGTATTTCTAAGTTACTTGTTCTAAAGGTATCCCAGCAGAGCCTCGGTTCCAGAGCGGCACCCTCCCTAAAGGCCAGTCAAAAAAGACTCGCTTTCGTGGAGAGCGCCTGCATCCCATGCTTTCGCCTTCGGACACTTTCGCTTGGTCGCAGACTTTCCAAGCCTCTCAGCTTGATCCCCCGGCGCGCTCTACGATCTCCACCCACGCGTTGCCCTCCCGGCTTCCTTGGCTCTCGGGCCTGGACGTCGGCGGTTTCCCCTCCCTGCTCCAGGCTTGCAGTCGATCAAGCGGACTCGACGGAAGAATTTTACACCTATTTTTACCCATGGGTATATTTTTCTCTTGCGTTTGCTTTTACCTAGGGGTAAAGTAGCCACATCAACGCAGCGAACTCAACCAGGAGCCGCAATGACGCAAACGAGCAAGCCAGATCGGCAGCAGGTGCGTAGTTGGATGCAGCAGCGCCAGGCGGACAGAACACCGCCGCCGGCGCCAGAGCAGATCAGGATGGAACTGGGCTGGAAGATGGTTGAGGCAGAGCGAGAGACTAGTAGGAGAAAAAAGTGAATAAGACGCAGCTTCGAAAAATCGTAGAGGGCTCGATCCAATATGCCGACGAGCAGGACGCGGCTGATCAGGGGCGCCGCCGGACGTCGGGCCTCGACCGCAAATGTGATCGACTCAACTACTTCCTGATTGCACTCCAGGCAGAACTAAGCATCGACGATCCAGAGGTTCGGGCGCTGATCAACGGGTTTCAGAAGCGTGTCATCAGTGGCGAGAATGCTTTGCTTGACACCGGTGCCAACAAAGCTGGGGGCGAGAAATGAGCTCCCTGTCGAAACCCTGGAGCGATGAATACCTGCGCCAAGCATTCGCCGACGAGATCGAGTTGGCCTGGGCAAAACTGCGCCAGCGCTACGTCGAACCGACTCACCTCGACGCGCTTGCTGATCTGGTCCCGGCCCCGCGCCGCGGCACCAACCTGCTTAGCGCCGGCCGCGACCGCCTGGCATTCACGCCGGAAGCAAAGCCCCTGCCTCGTTGGCGTCGTTCGTGGAGCGCAGCTGGCCCGCTCATCGGCGAACTGGGCTTGAGCGTCCGCCTCGATGACGAGGAAGGAACTGTCTCCGTCGGCAACGGAAATCGTCGGCGTGACGTCACGGAATCGTATGCGGACCACCCGAACAAGGATGCAGCGATCTGCGCAGCGATCGTGCGCGCTGCGATCCGCGTGTGCAGCGAAGCCCGCGAACTGTACTGATGCTGATCGTTATTACTGCCTGCCGCTGCCTCTACTGGATCGAACTAGTTCCGTATGCCGACGGATGTATGCAAGCGACAGCGCCTAACGACCGACCGGGCCAGTTGGAATACGGCTAGGTCAAGCGCTTGTCGGGACGGCATTTCCGGCAGGCGCGCCCAAAAACTTGGATTGCCATTGCCCCGCACGACGGGGCTTTGGCACTGAAGCAGTACCCAACATCCACCGGAGATCACCATGCGCTTTCGAATCACGACCCGAACCGCTGCTGGCAGCGAGACCTACTCCGCAATCGGCGACCGCGACCAGCTGCTCGACGCCGCGTACGACGCCGGCGCCCTGGGCGTGACTCTGGTGGCCGAATGATGAAGAACGCCTACATGACGCGCGACGAGATCAGCGTTCGCATCGCTGCATATGGCATCCGCTGCGCCGCGGCCGTTGGCCTGGTCCTCGTGATCCTCTTAAGCCAGGCGGCGACGCAATGACCCGGCAGCTCGGCATCGCACTTGCCGCATTCGTGGCTTTCTTGATAGTTCTCGCGGAAGTCGAGCGCATGCACGAGGACGTTACGGAAGAGATTGAGCAGCAGCGCAGCTTCAACGCGCACCAATAACGACAACAGAAGGAATCCAAGACATGTGGTTTAAGAACCTGCAGGCATATCGCTTGCCGCAAAACTGGGAAATGACCGCCGATCGCCTGGCCGAATACCTCGCCGCGCAGGCCTTCACGCCGGCATCGAGCAACGAGCTCTTGCGTCAGGGCTGGAAATCTCCGCGCGGCGCCGGCGAGCCGCTCGTGCACGCTGTGAACGGCCAGTTCCTGCTGACGCTGGCCAGCGAGAAGAAGATCCTGCCGGCGAAGGTCGTCAACCAGGTCGCTAAAACGAGGGCCGCGGAGCTTGAGGAAGTGCAAGGCTTCCCGCCCGGGAAGAAGGCGATGAAGGAACTGCGCGAGCGCGTCGCGGACGAACTGCTCCCGCGCGCCCTCTCCGCCCAATCGGAAACGTATGTTTGGATCGATCCGAAAAACGGCTGGCTCGTGGTCGACGCCGGCAGCGCCTCCAAGGCCGACGACGTCATCAAGTTCCTGCTGAAGGCCGTCGACAAGATGCCGCTCGAGTCGCTGCGCGTTCAGCGCTCGCCGGCCGCGATGATGACCGAATGGCTCAACTCCGACGAGGCACCCGCCGGCTTCACGATCGACCAAGACGCCACGCTGCGCGCCACCGGAGAAAGCAAGGCCCAGATCGGTTACAAGCGTCACAGCCTGGATCCTGAAGACATGCGGCGCCATATCGCAGCCGGCAAACAGTGCGCGCGCCTGGCCGTGACCTGGAATAGCCGCATCTCGTTCGTGCTGACTGAGCAGCTGGCGATCAAGAGCGTCAAGCCTCTGGACGTCATCAAGGAAAACGACGCGATCACGTACGACCAGAACGAGCGATTCGACAACGACTTCGCCCTGATGACGGGCGAGTACGCGAAGATGCTTTCCAATCTGGTCGAAGCGCTTGGCGGGGAGGCGCGAGCATGAGCAGCATAGCCAACCGGCGCGCCTTTTTAAGCGCTTCTAACATTCTCGCTACCAGCATGCAGCCGACGGAGGAGATGGTGATGCTCGCGTGCGAAACCTTGGCCGGCGTACTGTCCGACCTTTCTGACGAGATCGTGCACATCGTTCCGCTCTCGCAAGACGACGTCATTGCACTTGCGGATTTCCACGCTGCCAAGGCCAAGGCAAAGGAGCCTGCGCCATGAAAAAGCGCCGCATCCGCCGCATCATCGGTGAGAACGCACAGGGACTTACCGAAGAAGACCGCAAGGCCATGCAGACCTACCGAACAAATCGAGGATCTCGGCGCTACTACGAAGATCTCGATGCAATAAACAGCGGCGAGAGCGCGAAGCCCAAGACCAACGACCAACCGAAGTAAAACAAGGAGAAATCATGAACCACCAAAGCGAGATCCCGGCGCTCATCGGCGCCCAGTTCGAAGGCGGATTCTACGCCGGCCGCATTCAAGTCGACGGCGTGCCGTACATCCTGATCGTCGCACCGAAGGTCGGCGGCGAGCGCAACGATATCGCCTGGCTCGATTCCGAGAAACGCGTCGCCGGCGCCGACAGCTACTGCGACGGCATGAAGAACACGATCGCGATGGCCGAAGCCGGCAGCGAGGTCGCCAACTGGGCTCGAGGCCTCACAATTAACGGCCACGCCGACTGGTACATCCCGAGCCAGGACGAGCTGGAGGCCCTGTACCGCAATTTGAAGCCGACCCAGCGCAAAAACTACCTGTACGGCCGTTCGGGCGTGAACGCATCCGCCATTCCGCCGACCTACGCGTACACCGCAGATCTTCCCGCGCAGACAGCTGCTCCGGCGTTCGTCGAAGGCGGCGAACAGGCATTTGCCGACGAGTGGTACTGGTCGAGTACGCAGCACGCTTCCTACGACGACTGTGCCTGGCGTCAGCACTTCAGCTACGGCTACCAGTACAGCACCACCAAGTCGGCCGAGTTGCGCGCCCGCGCCGTCCGCAGATTCGCAATTTAACAATTTATCCATTCTTCGGAGTCATTAATGAGCAATGTCACCCTTGCGGATATCGAAGCCGCGCACCAGAAAGTGAACGAGATGATCGAGGCCTTTAAGGCGCAAGCGCCGCGCGTCATCAGCATCAGCCAGGCGCAGATCGAGCTGCGCCCGGGCGAGCACTATGCCGGCGTCATCCTCGACGCGGACGGCAAGCCATCACATCACCTGATCCTGCTGCCTGGCGATGTCGACGACGTCACCTGGGCTCAAGCCAAGGAATTCGCCGAGAAGGCTGGCGGCGAGCTGCCGACGCGGCGCGAACAGGCTCTTCTGTTCGCCAATCTGAAAGGGCAGTTCGAAGAGCGCTACTACTGGTCCAGCGAGCAGCACGCTTCCGACGATGGGTATGCCTGGACTCAGTACTTCGACGACGGCGGCCAGAGCTACGACTGCAAGTCGGCCGAGTTGCGCGCCCGCGCCGTCCGCAGATTAACCATTCAGTGATTTAACAATTTTTCAGCATGGCACTCCATACCCAGCTGCCGATTTACCGCGCCGCGTACGACCTTCTCGACGTTGTCACGGATCTCGCCAAGAACATGCCTCGAGACTTCAAGACATCGATCGGCGGGAAAATTCGTGACGAGGTCGTAGAGATCGTGACCTTGATCTACCGGGCCAATGTAGCTCGCGACAAGGCGACTCACCTGCAGGATCTCGCCGAGCGCCTGCAGGTAGCGGAGCTGCTGATTCGTCTATCGCGCGACAAGCGCCTGATCTCGGTGAAGCAATACGGTGCCGCGATCGAACTGACGACCAGCATCGGCAAGCAGGCAAGTGGTTGGCGCCGTTCCGCATCGCCCGCTTCACGGTAGTCAAGGCTCCCATGACTGTGCGATTTTTTAATCTGGTCGTGCCGCTGGCTCACAAGGCCACCGCCATGCGCATCGCAGAAACCGCCCGACATAGTTCTGGCAGGTCTGGCGCAGTTACCCCGCTGATCGACCAATGCGGCCTTCGGCGGGGCGACGTAGATAGCACGAACAAACGCAGCACGCTTCCAACGATGAATATGCCTGGAATCAGAACTTCAACAACGGCAACCAGAACAACAACAACAAGTCGGCCGAGTTGCGCGCCCGCGCCGTCCGCAGATTATCCCGGTCGCCACCATGCTGACTTTTCTTTCGACGAACTGGTGCAAGCCTATCTGGACTGCCGCCAAGCCAAACGCAGTTCGGCAAGTGCCCTCGCCTTCGAGCAGAACCAGGAGCGCAATCTGGTGCGCCTGCGCGACGAGCTTCTAGATGGCACGTACTACCCGGGGCGGTCGATCTGCTTCGTTATCACGCGCCCGAAACCGCGGGAGGTGTGGGCGGCGGAGTTTCGCGATCGCATCGTGCACCACCTGCTGTACAACCGCATCTCGCCGCGGTTTTATGCTTCGTTCATCCACGATACCTGCGCATGTATCCCCGGGCGCGGTACGTTGTACGCTGCGCGCAGGCTCGAATCGAAGATCCGAAGCGCATCCGAGAACTGGAGCCGTCCGCTTTGGTATATGAAGTGCGACCTGGCGAATTTCTTCGTCTCGATCGACAAGAGCGTACTGTGGACGCAGATCGCGAAACGCGTCGTCGATCCGTGGTGGCTGTGGCTGGCCGGCGTAGTGCTGTTCCACGACCCGCGCCAAGATTTTGATCTGCGCGGCGATCCGCGGCTGCTTGAGCGGGTGCCGGTGCATAAGCGCTTGGCCTCGCAACCCACACATCTCGGCCTGCCGATTGGGAATCTGTCATCGCAGTTCTTCGCGAACATCTATCTCGACGCACTCGACCAGCACGTAAAGCATCAGGTGCGCGCACGGCACTATGTCCGCTACGTCGACGACTTCGTGCTCCTACATGAGTCGCCGCAGTGGTTGAACGATGCACTGGCCAGCATCGGCGCGTTCCTGCCGGCCCGGCTCGGTGCCCGGCTAAACCCCTCGAAGACGATCCTGCAGCCGGTTGCCCGTGGCGTTGACTTCGTGGGGCACGTGATCAAGCCGTGGCATACGCGAACGCGGCGCCGCACCGTTCGTCAAGCGGTGGCGCGTCTGCGCACGATGGACGCCGATCCCGTACACCAGGCTGCGAACAGCTACTTCGGGCTACTGCGCCAGGCAAATAGCAGTCACACTGACCGCGCTGCACTGGCTCACGCAATTCTCCGTCGAGGTCACGTCGTCAACGGATCTCTCACCAAAACATACCGAAAAGCGAACAATTAACCAGAGGACCCAGCACATGAACGAGAAAAAACCGGCGCGGCGCGCTGAAGACAAACGCGCTGACGGCGCCGTGGATTGGACCGATGCACCGCGGTTCACGGCGCTGGGCATTGCTGAGACGTGGACGGTCACCGTCGAAGCCGAAGGTCAGATGGTCTTGAGCATCGGCGACGACCACGTTGCAAGCCTGGACAGCGAGGCCCTGGAGCAGTTCGCCCCGACCATCCGCTCGTGCGCCCAGCATCTGCTCGGCTTCATCGGTGCCGCGCCTGGCATGAGCACGACGGATGCAGCGAAGGGCGCCATTGCGAGGCTCGAAGGGCTGCAACGCTACTACCCTTCATCGCGTGGCGTAATGACACCTTCGTTCGCCGGCGGCTACATCAAATTCGACGACGCCCGCTCGCTCCACGCCACTACTGCGGGAGAACAGGCAGAGCCTAATTCCCCCGAATTCGATGGAATTAGCGCCGTTCCAGCAGCACCGGAACAGGTGCAGGCGGAGCCGGCCGGCTACGTGCTGATGCCGAAGCGCCTGACTGCCGAGAACGGCGCCAAGGGTGCACTGTTCGGCGAGATCAAGGAAAGCATCGAAGTGCCATGCCCCGAGTGCCATGACGAGGGTGACGACTACGAGTGCGCAACTTGCGAGAACTTCGGCCGTGTGACGCAAGATGTGCCGGTTAGCTGGGACACCATCAAGCGCATCTATGAAGCTGCCGTCGACCTTCTCGCCGCTCCCGGCGCAGCAGCACCCGCACAGATCCAGGAAGGTTGCGCGATTGATAGCAAGGGCACGACGTACCACAACATCGCCGAAATCTACCATCAGGCAGAATTGCTTGAATCCCTGCATATGTGGCTTGACGATCATGGTGTGTCGCGTGCCCATGCTGATGGCGACGTGTATTCGCCTGTTGGTCGCGTCACGTGCTTGCTTAAATTAAAACGTGTCCTTCCGGCTGACGTAGAGCAAAAGGTTCAGGCCGCCCTGACCCTCGCGATGGCGATCTGCGATGCCGTCCCGAGCCATCTGCACGCCACTTCTGAAGACGGTCCGTTACGCCATGTTGGACGGCTGGCGAACTACCAAGAGGAATCCGGCGCGCATGGGTATGCGGCAATTCGGGACGCAAAAGAATTGTTCGAAAAAGCCGGGCTTGTCGGAGAAGCACCCGCTGCGCCCGAGCAGGACGAGGTGCGCAATCAGGCGCCGGGCAGCGAAAGTGCGACCGACTGGGCGATGAAGCACGCTTGCCGTGACCTGCCGGACAACTACGAAGTGTCGATCGAACTGGAAAACGGCTATGGCGGCGTTCTGTGGCGCGAGCGCGGGGGCGATTGGCACGCTGTCGAAGGCGATGGCGATCTGTCCGACCAAATCAACGAGGCAGTCGAGCGCGCAATCGAGGCGTTCGCCATGAAGACCGCCACCAACGAAGGGGATGCAGCATGATCCGGCGCGCATCACCAGCCCAGCAGCGCAAGGCGCTTGAAATCGCCAATCTGTTCGTCAAGATGGGAGTTGGCTTCGTTCCGGTTCCGGTCGCAAACAGCGAGGAATTCGACAAGCTGGTGAAACAGTCGAACGACCGCTTGGCTGAGATGGAGGCCAGCGCGGCCGCGTCCGAAGACGCTCAAAACAACGACGATGACATCGACGGCGATGCAGCAGTGCCGGCGCATTACGGACTGTGAAAGGATCGAAATGAACCAGACCACCAACACCACCGCCGGCATCGACCTGGACAAGCTGGAAGAGCACGCGCGCAAGCAAAAAGGCGGAATGTTTTTCAGCACCGAGGAAGCGCTCGCCCTGATCCAGCTTGCCCGCCGCTCTACCAGCGGGAGCGACGGAACAGCCGCTGCCGGGGTAGCTATGCCGCTCCGTGAGCGATTCGCGGATGCATATCTGTCGCTGTCCGTCGCGTACTTCAACAGCCCGTTCTGGAACCAGAGCATGGAAGAACTGCTGACCGCTGTTGATGCCGAAATCAATAAGCGCGTGGTCGACCGCATGGCCGCCACCAGCGGGAGCGAACTGGCCATACGTCAGATCGAAGAAATCGCAGACGAGCACAGCTCTGGTAAGAATAGCGCAGGCAACTACCTGTTCAGGCCGCTGGCCCTCATCAAGTTCGCCAGAGCTATCGAGGCCGCCACCTCCCAACCTGCCGCGCTTACCCGCCAACCTGCCGCCGCTGTATGCCAACCTCTGGCGGATGAGCGGGCGAAGTTCAAGGCATGGTGGGGTAAGCGCGTGCCTGCTGGCGATGACAGCGACCACGCTGGAGTGTTTGCGTTTGAAGTTTGGCAAGCCGCCCTCGCCCAGCAGGCCGGAGCGCCCGAAATCGGATGCGGCGGCACCGGCAAATACGGCGACATGCCGTGCCTGGGCTGCGATGCGTGCCCGCGTGACGGCGGCCAGCAGGCCGTAGCGCCTGCCGGCTACAAGCTGGTTCCCATCGTGCCGACAGAGCAGATGCTCAACGCAGCTATGGCTGGCGCATCGTATGACAGCAACATGGCTGTTTTGGCTCGACGCGGTCTCATCGGAAATTACGGCAAGATGGTCGCCGCCGCTCCTGCCCCTGCTGCGCAAGACGAGCGGGATGCGAAGGATGCGGCGCGGTATCGCTTTCTGATCAAGGACGGCTGCAGCATGAACGGACGCTTCACGCTCGTGAAATGCGATCCTCGCGATGGCCAACTGATTGAAATGCATGGGAGAGAATACGACGCTGCCATCGACGCCGCCATGTCCCAATCCAAGACGCATGGTACGGCAGGTCAGGACGGTGCGGCATGCTGATCGCGACACGACAAGAGCGCACGCAGGCTATCGTCGATGCGTTCTACAAGACGCATGGCCCGTGCTGCGCCGGCTGCGACTGGTGGCGTTGGCATAACTCGCTGGTCGGCGAATGCATCCGCACAGAACCGGTGACGGGCGAACAGCGATTCGCGATGCTCGGCGTCGAAAGCTCCAGCCTCACGCCCAGCGCAGGCCACATCATGACTCCGCGTGAGCACGTGTGCGGCGAATTCAAAGACGAACCAGCATCCCACGACCGCGCAGCCCAGGCGGCATCTCACGACACTGGAGGGGCATGAGCATGGACGCAATCCTGAAAAACGAGGTGCGCACGGCGCGCAAGACCTACCCGTGCGATGCATTCGGCTGGTGGCGCCGTAGTGGCTTCGGCCCAGAGGACTGCGAGACGGACGACCAGCGCCTCGCCGTGGAGGCCGCCGAAGCGGACAAGGGCAAGATTTTGCCGGGCCAGCAATACAGGTACATGCGCGGCGTGTTCGAAGGCCGCATAGTGACGTGGCGCGAGCGAGTCGGCATGGGCAACGTGTGCCGCGATTTGGGCCTGTACGAAGAATGAAAAGGATGGAGAGAAGAATGGTTGCTATGACTGCATGCGTAGGCTGCGAAGGAAAGCCAAGCGCTGACAACAATCCGTGCGCTTTGTGTGGTGGCGTCGCTCCCGCCTTGGGCGAGGACGGCCTGCCGCCTCTGGACGAGCATCGCATTATCGAATTATGGGATAGCACGGCGAGCGGCGGAATGGTAGGACGGTATATCCGCTTCGCGAAAGCCATTGCTCGCGACGCCGTCGCGGCTGATCGTCTGGCCAGACGTCCGCGCGTGACGCTCGACCCCGCCCTGAAGGCCGCACTGGACGAGGCGGCAAAGACACGGTCAACAGTCGCATTGCTGCCCGACGGTGAGCCGGTCTTCATAAACTATGGCGATCAACCGGAAGACACCACGGACCTGTGCTGCACGGCGTGCGGCGGATCCGGACATATTGATGACCAGCGCGATATCGAAAGTCGTGCGTCAATTGACGGTCAATTGACTGAAGCACCCTCGGCAGTCAAGCAAGACGCCCAGCTTGCGCGCCAGAGCCAGGCAATTGACGAGCGCCACGAGTTCGAGCGCCACATGTCGCAGCGCGGCGACGCAGCACTCTACATTGGAGATGGTCTGTATAGCAGCGGCGCCGTACAGGACCAGTGGGAAGCGTGGCTCGCCCGCGCCGGAATCGCGGCACAGGCCAAGGCGAGCCAGGAGGATGAATGAGCACCGGGCACAAGAAGCTGTTGCAGACGTACGAGCGCACCAACGGCGGCATCAACGGTCACGCAGTATCGCTGAAGAAAGACGGCGTGGAGATCATCCTAGTCGCCGCGGAGAGAGGCCAGGTAGTTCACGCGGCGCGGCTCGCCGGCCTAAGCGAAGTAGACATGAGCCGAGTACAGAGCGTAATCGTATTGCCGCTGTGCTCGGTTGTAGATGAGATGAATTTGGACAAGCCAAACTGAAGCAAGGAGAGGAAAATGGATCAGGCACTTTACAAAGTAACAAGCGCAATGAAGAAGCTCGACGTGTGCCGCGCGACCATCTACCGGATGGCGAGCCGCGGCGAGCTGGAGCTGGTTAAGATCAGTGAACGCGCCACGCGCGTGACGGCGGCGAGCATCGAGCGCGCGATTACCGCCGGCAAGGCCAAAAACTGATCAGGTATCATCGTCTCAACAAGCGTCTTTCTGGCGCATTCATGATTTGTAGCTAGATTTGTAGCTAGCTACATTTCGACAACCAGAGTTCCTTGTGAAACCCGCATGGATACTGACTTAGGACAAAATCATGAGGATTGCCACCTTCAA
>JANINJ010000012.1 GCA_024508855.1 Xanthobacteraceae bacterium | reverse complement strand
ATTTTGAGAGCGGCACGCAGATGCGGCTTGTCGATCATCTTGCCGTCGATCTTCACCACGCCCGAATTTGGGTTTGCCTCGAATGCAGTCACGACCCGACGCGACCAGGCGATCTCCTCGTCCGTCGGCGTCAGTGCCGCGTTGACTATATCGACGTGCTTGGGATGAATGATCGCCTTGGCCAGGAAGCCGTCGCGCCGCGCCTCGATGGTTTCCTCCTTGAGCGCGTCGAGATTGTCGATGTCGGTAAACACCGTGTCGACGGCCACGACGCCGACGGCCGCGGCGCTGATGAGGCAGAGGTCGCGTGCGAGCAGGAACGGGCCGTGGAAGCGGCCATCGGTGCGATTGCGGGACGCGCCGAGCGACGCGGCGAGATCCTCCGCGCCCCACATCAGGCCCCATAGTCGCGGGCTTGCCCCCTCGAAGTCGTGCAGTTTGAGAACCGCCTTCGCGGTCTCGGTCGCAACGACGACGATGCGGGTCGAGCCAAGTTCGATCGCAAATGCCGCCTCGAACGCGTCGAGATACAGCGCGAGCCGATTGACGTCGGCCGCGCCCTCGCATTTCGGCAGCACGATTCCGTCGGGCCGGCCGAGCATCACGGCAGCGAGATCGCCGAGTGTCAGCCCGGTGTCGAGTGCATTCACCCGGATATAGATCTTTTGTCCGGCTTTCCGTGCATTGAGCAGATCACGCGTGATGGTTCGCGCCGCAGCCTTCTGGTCCGGCGCGACGGAATCTTCCAGATCGAGAATCAGCGCATCGGCGGCGGTCTTTTTCGCGCTTTCGAATTTGCGCGCACTGTCGCCGGGAACGAACAGAAACGACCGCATGGTGTCACGCTTTCGGCTTGCAGTGCATCAGGCCGGTGCGCCGGCAACTCGCGACCACTTCGCCACGCTGATTGGTGGCGGTATGTTCGAATTCGACGATGCCCTGCGTCGGACGCGATTTGCTCAGGCGCTTGGAAATGATTTTGGTATGCGCCTTCAGAGTGTCGCCATGGAAAACCGGTTTGGGAAACTTGACATCGGTCATGCCGAGATTTCCGATGGTCGTTCCGAGCGTGGTATCGTACACGCTCATGCCGATCATGATGCCGAGCGTATAGAGACTGTTGAACAGCCGCTGACCGAACTCGGTCGTTTCCGCGAAGTGCGCGTCGAGGTGCAGCGGCTGCGGGTTCTGCGTCAGGAGGCTGAACATCGTATTGTCCATCTCGGTAACGGTGCGGCTGAACTCGTGATGGAATTCCTGGCCGATAACGAATTCCTCGAAATAGAGACCTGCCATCCGCAGCTCCTCCCAGCCTCAGTATGACTTCGGCAAACCGAGGACCCTCTCGGCGATGAAGCTGAGGATCAGTTGCGGGCTGATCGGCGCGATGCGCGGAATCATCACCTCACGCAGATAGCGTTCGACGTGAAATTCCTTGGCATAACCGAAGCCGCCATGGGTCATGATGGCCTGCTGGCACGCGTCGAAACCGGCTTCGGCTGCGAGATACTTCGCGGAATTGGCCGCAGCGCCGCAGGGCAGGCCTTTGTCATACTGCCAGGCTGCAGAAAGCGTCATTAGCCACGCAGCTTCCAGTTCCATCCAGTTCTTTGCCAGCGGGTGCTGGATCGCCTGGTTCTTGCCGATCGGGCGATTGAAGACGATGCGGGTCTTCGCATAATCGGCGGCACGCGACAGCGCCAGCTTGCCGAGGCCGACGGCTTCCGCGGCAATCAGCACGCGCTCGGGATTCATGCCATGGAGGATATATTCGAAGCCGCGGCCTTCATCGCCGATGCGATCCTCCACCGGAATCTCGAAATCCTCGAAGAACAGTTCGTTGGAATCGATCGGCTTGCGGCCCATCTTCTCGATCTCGTGAACCTTGATCCTGGTGCGGTCGAAATCGGCATAGAACAGGCTGAGTCCTTCGGTCGGCCGCTTGACCTCCTCGAGCGCAGTGGTACGCGCCAGCAGCAAAATCTTGTTCGCGACCTGCGCGGTGGAGATCCAGACCTTCTGGCCGTTGATGACATACTTGTCGCCCTTGCGCACGGCGCGGGTCTTGAGTTGCGTGGTGTTGAGGCCGGTGTTGGGTTCGGTAACCGCGAAGCACGCCTTTTCGCGGCCTTCGACAACCGGCGGCAGCATCCGGGCGCGTTGCGCATCGCTGCCGAACACGACGACGGGATTGAGGCCGAACACATTCATATGCACGGCGGAAGCGCCTGACATGCCGGCGCCGGATTCCGAAATCGTGCGCATCATGATCGCCGCTTCCGTGATGCCGAGACCGGACCCGCCATATTGTTCCGGAATGCAGATGCCGAGCCAACCCGCACGCGCGATCGCATCGTAGAACTCGTAAGGGAAGCCGCCGTCGTGATCCTTCTTCAGCCAATAGGCATCGTCAAATCCCGTGCAGATTTTCTGAATTGCGTCGCGGATAGCTTCCTGTTCGTCTGTAAGCGCGAAATCCATATCGTCAGTCCTGGTTGTTTCCGTCACAAGGTGCTGTCGAGGCTCGAACCACGCCATCGTTCACGAGTTGGGTGATTTCATCCGCGTTGAACCCGGCTTCGCCAAGGATCTCGCGGCTCTGTTCGCCCAGCCCCGGAGCAAGACGCGACGGTGCTGCGGGCGTTTTCGACCACGCAGTCGCCACGCGCATGCTGCGAATCGCGCCTTCGGTGGGATGCTCGGTGATGGGAAAGAAATTGGTGTCGACCAGATGCGGATCGTCCAGGATGCTCACCAGGTCATGCACGGGCATCACCGGAATATCGCCGTCGACCAGCAGCTTCATCCACTCGGCGGTCGAGCGCGTGACGAGGATGCGCCCGACTTCTCCATAGACCTTGTCGATATTCGCGAGCCGACCCGCGAATGTCGCGAACATCGGATCGGCGCGCAGGTCGTCGCGCCCGGTCACTTCGAAGAAGCTGTTCCACTGCTTGTCGTTATAGATGATGACGCTGATATAGCCGTCGCTGGTCTGGTAGGGACGACGATCCGGCGACATGTGCCGTGCGTAGCCGCCCTGGTCCAGCGGAGGCTCGAAAGTGAGCCCGCCGAGATGATCGCCCATGACGAAGCCGACCATGGTTTCGAACATCGGAATATCGACCCGCTGCCCCTGACCGGTGCGGTCGCGGTGAAGCAGACTGGCAAGGATGGCTCCGACGGCGGAAAGTCCGACGACCCGGTCGGCAAGCGCGGTCGGAACGTAGCGCGGCGTCCCGTCGCCCGCCCTAGCGATCAGATGCGACAGTCCCGAGCTGCCCTGCAGCAGATCGTCGTAAGCCGGCTTTGCCGCATAGGGGCCGTCCTGACCGAAGCCAAACAGACCGGCATAGACGATGCGCGGATTGACCGCCGCGACGCTCTCATAGTCGAGCTTCAGCCGTGCCATCGCCTGGGGGCGAACATTGTAGGCCAGGACATCGGCAGTGGCCGCCAGCCGCAACAGTGCGTCGCGCCCCGCCGGCTTCTTGAGATCGAGCGAAATGCTGCGCTTGCTGCGGTTCGCGTTGAGAAACACCGGTCCCATATTCGCATGTCGGGCTGGGCCGATCTGCCGCGTAATGTCGCCATCCGGCGGCTCAACCTTGATGACGTCTGCGCCGTAGTCGCCAAGCGTTTGCGTCGCGTATGGTCCCATCAGGACCGAAGTCATGTCGATGACCTTGACACCTTGAAGCGGTCCCATCTGGAAACATTTTCTCCCGGCGAATGAGTGGCGGATGGCGAACGGGCGCCATGTGTTGTTATTGTGTTGTTATAGCGAGAATAGACCGGGATGTGGCCGATCGACAGGCGTGAACCTAATCGGCTTTGCGCTGTCCGGCAATTCAGAAAAGGTAGATTTGTTCATATAGTTGAACATAGGGCTTTGCCGCGGACACATGGCTGCGGCCCGCGGGGAACGAAAAGGCCCACGGATTCGCGGCTTGCGATGAATTCTAAGTGCCGCCAGCTCGCGAAGATCGCCGACGTGGTCGCTTCTCCGGAATGAAGGGCCGGTATCCCATGAGCCGGGATATTTCGAGGCCCGCGTCATGCGCGATTGCGCTGAATTCGCCGATCCGTGTTCTGGCGCGGTCGGTCGGCGCCGCAAGTCCAACCGCTGCGACGAGAGCGCCCGAACTATCGAAAATCGGTGCCGCGAATCCGGACACGTTCAGCGTGCCTTGATCGGCCGTGACGGCAACGTGCGTGCGTCGAACCTCTTCCAGAATCTCGCGCAGTCGCGCACGCTTCACCTCGGTGTGCGGCGTATGTTTTACCATCTTCACGGTCCGCATGTATTCATTGAGCCAATGATCGACCTGGAATGCCAGCAGGACGCGACCGACTGCAGACCAAAGCAGCGGGCGCGAGTCGCCAACTGTCGCTGAAAAGCGGATCGCCGTGGGGCTTTCGAACTTCTCCACGTAGATCGCCGATTTCTTGTCGCCGGACATGACCGCAAGTACGGCCGTTTCCTGTGTCATGTCGACCAGTCGTCGCATCACCGGTCGTGCAAGATCGGCAAAGCTCAGGAAACGGCGGGCTGCGATGATCGCGCTCGCCATGCCGTAGGCCTCTGGCCCCAACTGATAGAGGCCATCGACGAACGTCAGATGATTGCTTGCGAGAAGGCCCCGCAGCAGGTTGAGCAAGCTGCTCTTCGGCACCCCGATGCTTTCGCTCAATGTCGCCAGCGACGCGCCGGTCGGGCGAGAACAGAGATCGTCGAATATCTGCAGGATGCGGTTGACGGAGCGGGGAGCCGCCGAAGATTCCGGTTTGCCTTTTGGCCTTGGCGATGCCGGAGCCATCATTCTTCGATCCTCAAGGCATCGGCAACTCTGGCCACCGAAGCTGCCCCAGCATCGCATGAGGGAAAAGGATGGTCAAGAATATGAACGAAGAGTGGATTTTAGAACGCTTGGCGATGTGCCGGGTCGGCATACATGCCGAGCTGCAGCGTCTCGAGGCAGCGTGCTTGATCGCTGCCTTGAACTTCCTGTCGGTCAGATCGTCAAGGTCTCAAACGACGGTACAGTGCCGCTCGATACAGGTCTGCAGCACGTCGTCCATCGGGCGTTGCCACCAGTCGTCGGAAAAGATTTCGATTTCCGAATAGCCGGCAAAGCCCTCTGCTTCCACGGCAGCGCGCAGCGCGCGGATATCGATCACGCCGTCGCCCATCATGCCGCGATCGTTGAGCATATCCCTGGTCGGCACCAGCCAGTCGCAGACATGAAACGCATGCAGTCGTTTCTTGCCGGCACGCGCGATCTGCGGCAGCACTTCGGGGTCCCACCAGATGTGATAGACGTCGAGCGCGACACCGATATC
>JANINJ010000011.1 GCA_024508855.1 Xanthobacteraceae bacterium | reverse complement strand
TTCGAAAATCTACAATGCGCCTAACGGATGTGTCCGTGGAATTTGGGGAAGGCCACCGAGTGCGTAGCTCAGTCACACGCTCGGGCGCGAGCGCTTTTTTGCGGCCACGGTAGGCCCCACGTTGCTTGGCCAGCGCGATCCCCTCGCGCTGCCGTTCACGGATCAGGGCGCGCTCGAACTCGGCAAAGGCGCCCATGACCGACAGCATCAGGTTCGCCATTGGCGAGTCCTCACCGGTAAAGGCCAAACACTCCTTGGCGAACTCGATGCGTACGCCGCGCCTGGTCAGGCTCTGCACAAGGCGCCGGAGGTCATCCAGGTTGCGGGCCAAGCGGTCCATACTGTGCACGACCACGGTATCCCCCTCGCGCACGAAGCCCAGCAGCGCTTCCAGCTGCGGCCGTTGAGTGTCTTTGCCCGATGCCTTGTCGGTGAATACCCTGTCGACTTGTGCATGTTCGAGCTGCCGGTCCGGGTTCTGGTCGAAACTACTGACCCTGACGTAACCGATTCGTTGGCCCTTCAAGGAACCTCCTTGTTGTGAATGTCAGGCTGAAATCTATGAGCCTTCCGGTCAGGTGTCAATAAAATGTTTATATGACTCTATCCTGACGCATTTTGCAGGGCCCTCCTGACGCCTAATTGGGGTGTAGCCTAAGCTCACATGCTTAGGTGACGGCGAAAATGCGAACGGGGTTTCTTAATGCTGTTCTACGAACGAGTGATTCTCTGGCCAAGAGAGCCAGCAGGAGCATATGGGTTGTGTTATCGATCGTTTCCTCTACAGTGATTTAAAAGTCATCATTGCAGCGACCCCGAGACATATCACCCCGAAAGCAGCTTTCAGATACTTTTGCGGAAGCCGCGAGGTGAGCACACTGCCGACTCCCATCCCGACTATGCTTCCTGCTGCGAACGGGAGCGCGACACCAAGGGGAAATTTTCCTGTAGATAGGCTGGCCGCTACGCCAGTTAGCGAAACAAGTGCGATAACACCGAGCGAGGTAGCGACGACCGATTGCACCGCTAAATCCGTGAAACGCTGCAAGGCCGGCACCATGACGAACCCGCCGCCTACCCCGAGCAAACCGGACAGAATGCCCGCAATGGCACCTGCGATCGATAAGGCGCCGGCGCACTTGCTCGTCCAGATAAACCGTCCACTCATGTCGTCCCGAATGCAGGGTCGATCCAGAGTAAGAGAGGTGGACTCGACACTGCGGCCGACGATTTCACGGAAGGTTTTATATGCGACCCAGGCGAGAATAGCGGCAAACAACAGGCTGAGCAGTCGCGTGTCCAAACGGTGAGCCAACCATACACCGAGTGGCGCGAGCAGGATGCCAGTGCCGGCAATGAGCACGGTCGCGCGGTAGCGCACAATCCCAGCCTTTAAGCCCATCAAAGCACCTGCTGCGGCAGAAACACCGACGGCGAGCAGGCCAACGGGGCCGGCTTCGGCGATCGTTAAGTGCATGCCGAAGACAAGAAGTGGGACCGCGAGAATGCCTCCCCCAGCTCCTGTCAGACCCATGACAATACCTACCACCGCCCCCAAGAGAAGACCCGTAATCATCACAGCCCCGGTTACGCGGCCGGTGATGCGGCTTTGGCGTTTGCTCGTTCGAGCAGTTCAAACAACGCCATTCCGACCAGCATGGCGATGAAGAACAGCAAGGGTTTGGCGCCGCCTTGTGCGAGCGATGCGAGCGCAGGACCGGGACAATAGCCGGCCAGGCCCCAGCCGACGCCGAACGCGAGTCCGCCGAGCACGAGACGGCGGTCAATTTGCGTAGCCGTCGGCAAGCGCATGGCGTCGCCCAGGATCGATCTCGGACGTTTGGCCGCGAACGGAAACACCAGCGCGCCGACGACTACAGCGCCGCCCATCACGAACGCAAGCGACGGGTCCCAGTTTCCGGCCAGGTCCAAAAAGCCGAGCACCTTCGCGGGGTCGCTCATGCCGGACAAAATAAGCCCCAAGCCGAACAACAGGCCGACCAACAGCGACATGAAGATTTTCATTTTTGCTCCCTTAGCCGACAAGATGGCGAACAACGTAGACGGTCACGAATCCGGCGGACATAAAGGCTACGGTAGCCACCATCGAACGCGGGGAGCGACGCGACAGCCCGCACACGCCATGTCCGCTAGTGCAGCCCGAACCGTAACGGGTACCGATCCCTACCAGCAGTCCGGCCAGGATCAAGACCGGGTAACCGGCCTCGATGTGCACTTGGGGCAGGGGAGCGATGCTTGAAAACACGAGAGGAGAAAGCACTAGGCCGCCCACGAACGCAAGACGCCAGGCGATATCGCCCCTTGCGGGCGTTAACAGGCCACCCACGATGCCACTGATGCCCGCAATTCTTCCGTTAAATACCAAGAACAGTGCCGTGGCTATTCCGATCATCAGCCCACCCGCCAGCGACGTCCAGGGCGTGAAATTGTTCCAGTCAATCATCATTACAGCCTCCTATTACGTTGGGCAGTAAAGTTGGTACAACACCTGTAGCACTGCCAGTGCCTCACTACTGGAGATGCTGTAGAAGATCTGCTTGCCCTCACGGCGCGTATTCACTAGTCGCTCTTCGCGGAGCACGGTCAGCTGCTGTGAAAGCGTAGGCTGCAAGATCCCAGTGATGGTTTCCAGCTCTTTGACCGAGAACTCGCCCTGCGTCATCTGGCATAGCAAGAGCATACGGTCGGGGTTGGACAGTACCTTCAGAAGCTTGCTAGCCTCCCCAGCTGCGGCATGCAGTTTCACTAAATCAATTTGCTTTGGCATGGCCACGTAGATCCGTTTAAAAGTAACACTTTACACGAACATTATACCATAACATAATATATTAAACGTAGAGACGATGATCCATGTGTCGAACTCTGATCACGACGACTATTAAGGAGCGCTCATGATTTTTAGACAACTGTACGAACCCCTGTCGAGCACTTATACCTATCTGCTGGGGGACGAGGACACGGGACAGGCAGTCCTCATCGATCCCGTGATTGCGACCATGGATCGGGATCTGGCCGAGGTGCACAGGTTAGGTCTGACCTTGGCTTACACGGTCGATACCCATATCCATGCCGACCACATCACCGCAGCTTTGGAAATGAAGCGTGCCGTGGGTAGCAAGATTGCCGCGCCTGCCTACGATCAGTTGTCATGTGCCGATGTCGGCATCGAAGAAGGCAGGCCATTTCAGGTCGGGGGTATTACTTTGCAGCCCCTGCATACCCCCGGCCATACCGACGGGCACTTTGCCTATCTTTTAAATGACCGCGTATTCACAGGCGACGCCTTACTTATCGAGGGGTGTGGCAGGACTGACTTTCAAAACGGTGATGCCGATGCGCTCTACAAAAGCGTGCGAGAGAAGCTGTTTGCTTTGCCCGACGAAACCTTGGTCTACCCGGCGCACGACTACCAGCAGCGTTTTGTCTCCTCGATCGCGCAGGAAAAGAAGCGTAATCCCCGCCTGGGCGGGGAAAAGACGCTCGAAGAGTTCAGGGACATCATGGCCAAGCTGAACCTTCCATACCCTAAGTTCATTGACTACGCTGTCCCGGGGAATAAGCAATGTGGCGTCTGTCCCCCAGACCTGCCAGAGAACTTGGCCAGCTATTGCCGCCAGATGACCCAGAGCCCGCAGGGCTGACGTGCCGCTAACCAACGGAGAAATTGAAATGACAAACTTCAAGCAAATAGGGGATGGCCTGTTCATCGGTCCCCAGCCTTCGGGGCAGGATTTGGTGGAGGCGAAGCAGCAAGGCATTCACACCGTAATTGACATGCGTACGCCTGGGGAAACGGCCACCTCGAACGCCGAGTTGGTCAGGAACAGTGGACTGGATTACTTCAATGTACCAGTCAACAAGACAGCCCTGTCAGAGCAGCAGATTGACGAGTTAAGTCAAGTAATGCAGAGAACACAAGGGCCGCATTTACTGCATTGCGCCACTGGCACGAGGGCCGCGTTGCTGCTCGCGCTTAGTCGTGCAAAGCAGAATGGGTGGACAGCGGAACGCACGTTCGAGGAAGCGCAAACCATGGGGTTCAACCTTCAGGGTTCCGCTGATTTCGCCAGCTTCGTCAGGCAAGTCACGGCCAAATAGATGTTCATTCGCAACTAGAACTGCAAGTTAAAGTTCACAAATTTCGATTCAGGGAGCCACTTTTTGGATGCTGTACGATTTGGGCCGCTCGTCGTCCCTGTACAAGTAGCACTACTCTTAGCAGGCATAACGCTTGCCCATTCTGTTGCCGCGTGGTTCCGCACGAGGCGCGGTGTCGATCCGGGCCCCGTTCTTTGGAAGATGATCGTGTTCGGTTTCCTCGCCGGACGCTCGATCTTCGTATTAAGACATCATGAGATTTATTCCAATGCTCCATTGTCGATCATCGACTTTCGTGATGGAGGCTTCGACAACCTGGCCGGTTTCGCGACGGCCGTTTTGGTTGGCATGGAATTGTCACGGCGCTCGACGACACTACGTAGGCCGCTTCTGACTGCAACCTTGACGGGTTGCTTTGTCTTTTTCGGAGGAAGTGCGCTGAATCATGCCCTTACGCCGGTGGGTGTGCCTGTCCCGACAATTGAGGTACGCCGCCTCGACAACACAACTGTGCCGCTCAGTGCCTTTGTGGGCCGCCCCTTGATTATCAATCTTTGGGCAACTTGGTGTCCGCCGTGCCGACGTGAGATGCCTGTATTAAAGGCTGCACAGCTAGCCCATCCAGAAATCCACTTCGTGTTTGCGAATCAAGGAGAATCAGCAGCAACCGTACAAAGCTACCTCGACGCGAATGGGTTACAAATGCCAAATATCGTTCTCGATCCGGCCAAGCAGGTAAGTGCCCGAACTGGTTCGTCTGGTTACCCCACAACGCTGTTCTATGATGCTCAAGGCCGGCTATACAAGCGGCATATGGGTGAGCTTTCGCGCGCAACACTAACCGAGAAAATCGACAGCTTCTTCGGCTCTCGCTGAGCACTGGGATACCGCTGCTGTTTTATGTCAGCTCTGATGTTCGAGATGATGACATGGCCAGGCTGCCGCCGTTACTGCATGAGCACATCAACATGCTTGGCCAGTATTCCTACTCTGTGTTGGAAGCAGTAGCCAAGGGCTGGCTGCGGCCACTGCATAACCCAGCAAGCAACGAAAAAGTCAGGAGTGGCCTTAACCTGGTTTGCCGTTCCGCTGCACCTCGACCCCTCATTATGTCTTAGCGCCTGATTTTTTCCGTTTTCCCTCTTCACCCCTTGATGCCCGTGCTGTCCACCAGCAGATGCAAACCCGTCGTGGTCGGTACGGCGCCGATGGCGACCTGCAGCGTCTTCTGCCGCCGGCTGACTGTGCTGTAGTCGGGCACCGGCCAGTCGAGCCCGGCCAGGCGCAGCAGGCTTTGCGTCATGCCCATGGCCTGGCGTAGCGGTAAATTGAAGAGGCACTTGATGCTCAGGCAGCACTGGATCGCCTCGTCGCTGAACGCCTGGCTGCGTCCGCGCTTGCCGCTCGGTTGCCCATGCCAGTTCATCGTCGGGTCGAGCCAGATGAGTAGCGAACCGCGTGACTTCAATGCTTCGTTGTACGTCTTCCAGTTGGTCGTACGGTACTTCTGTGGAGCTGGTTTCATGCGTTCAGGCTACCAGACCCCTAGTCTCTACGCTGGCCGAGCCTGATTTACGCAACAAAGCCCGTCAGGACCAATACCAGGGGAATACAGTCTTCTATCAATAGGCGCCTGCTCTGTGTACGAGCCGGATGCCAACTTCAACTGTCTGGTCAAGCCGATCTCCATGAATGCGGATCCGCAAGCACTCGAGGTGACGGGCTTAAGCCTTGAACAACTGATTGTGACGGGCCTGGCGCCCCAAGCGGCAATGAAGGATTTTGCACAATGGGTCCAAGACGTAAGCGTTGGCTCGACTCCAGTATTCGTTGGACTAAATGCCGCCTTCGACTGGTCATTTGTAAATTATTACTTTCACAAGTTCGTTGGCAACAATCCCTTTGGCTTTGCAGCGCTAGATATAAAGTCGCTGTTTATGGGTGCACAAGGCTGCAGCTGGCATGACACTCGCTCGAGCAACATAAAGCGCACACTCTTAGCCACATCGGAAGGCACGCACGACGCTCTACAGGACGCGCGCTATCAAGCAGAGCTCTTTCGGCTCGTGCGGAGCAATGTGTATCCCGCCACGGCTAGGTAGGTTGCGAAAATTTGATGGGCTCGCCGTACTAGATGCGCAGGCTTTAGTCTAAAAGTGAGCAAGTCCAATTATTATATAAAACTCGACAATATTTTTGCTAATGTCGATTTTGCAAAGTAATCTTATGAGACATGGACTGAACGCATTTCAGGTATCACGAACCGTCATTGGACAGTTCTTGTGCGATGCAGCATGACGCTCGTGTCTCCTCTATCTTCCTGCAAGAGAATAGATTCAACCCGCCTCCTGGCGGGTATTTTTTTGCCCGTTTCTCTCCTGTCGTCCGATGAAGTAAAACTGGAACGGTTTATGAAGTAAAAGTGAGACTTCTTGGAGAAATGAAGTAAAAGTGGAACTGTTGACGCGCAGCATGCCATCAGCTCGGCAGGACAGTTACTTCCCCGGTTCGCCACTTCGTCCAGCGTGTCTTGTCGTGCATCTCGATGGAGCGGTCATGCCAGTCCAGACTTTGCTGGCCTAAAGCGAACTGGGCGCTAGAGCGACACAGCACGGGCGGCGCGGTGTGATGTCCCCGATCAGTTGTATGCCATACGCCACGATGATTACCGGTTTTCAGCCTGTGCCGACGTGATGGCCTTCGGTCCATCGCGTACTCCATGTATCGGTCACATAGTGCGGACGCGGCCAGACAAGCCGTGTCGCCATCTGCATAGTCTTGCCAAACCGATGGTCCGTCGAGCGTACGCATGCGAGGACTGTGCGCTGACATCAAACGGTAGTGCATCCTGCCCTGGGTTTCCGACTCGTCATTCACGACAAAATATTTTTTGAAAACGATACCAATTAAAAATAAAGAAGTTTTGGTATCGTTTCCATCTGTGCGGTTGACATTGAGTATACGGCAATAAAGCGCTCGCGTAGGCGGGTAGAAACTCGAGTGCGGCTCGGCATTGTCCGAGCATTGCAAGACCTTGATCAAGGTCACCGTTTCGGACCGACCCTTGGCACGAAGCGAACGTCAGTCCCGCTGACGTCGGCCAACAGTCACCCGCTATGCAGGCGTCGCCTCGAAAGCTGCGAATGGACAGAAACGAGCAGCACGGACATGCACAGATGTTGAGCGCTTTGGGGGAGTGGGTACATCGTCAATTCAGACGGTGGCCACCCAGTTCCCCCAGCGAGACTTCTTTCGCAGTCGCCGGTTTCGCTAGGTACCGATCCTCAGGCTGTTCGCGGTATCTGTTGTCGCCGGTGTCTTTTCGATGCGCAACTCGAGTTGCAGATCGTGTCGCTACGTTGCCCTCGCACTCGCGTAGAGTTGCACGAAATGCAATGGATACTCTAGACGGTACCCTACTGTTCACCAACCTAGTTTCATTTTGATAAAGCTGGTCAAACGATCGGCGTTCATCTTGTGCTGCATGAGGCGTGGGTGCTGGCTATACCCAGTGAACGGAAAGAAAAGTGTATCGACACGGGCGTCGTTGTCCTCGATACGGATCTGGTCTACCGCACTTTTGACATATCCGGGCCAAGGCGAACCGGTCTTGGTTGCATCCATGCTGCCTAGCGCACAGACAATATACGCCCTCGGATAAAGTTGCCGGATGCGCCTTACAAATTTCATGTAACTCGCTATGCGCTGTTCGTCGTCGGGCTCAGGCTGCAGTTTATGAAGCTGACCGATTAGCGACGAATCGTTCTGCATGAGGTTGATGACAACCACGTCAGGTGTCCATGCCGAGAAATCCCAGCGACTGTCGTTGTTCCCTACAGCGTTCAACTGGTCGTAAAAATCCCAGATCGTGAACGGGACATAGCTTGCCATGATGCCGATGCCGCTCTGCGAGGTCATATGAAGCTCCGCATTCAATGCCCGCGCGGTGATCGCAGCATAGGATAAGTAGCTGTTCTTTTCTCGTGCTAGAGCGTCCACGCCATTGATTGGCGCTTCGTTGCCCATGCCACTGGTCACGGAGTCACCAAAGAATTCGATGCGACGCAACGGCCTTGGCGACGGTCGCAACAATCGGCCATTGTCCGCGAGCTCGACGCCTAAAAATACCGTCTCACCTTCTTGGCCTTCGGTACGCTTGGTTATCAAAAAGCTGTGCTTGCCCGGGGCCAAACCGCTTGCAATCTCATATGTTTTGCTGCCCTGGCGGGCACGGACAATTACGGGGTGGGCATCGTCACCGTCCAGAATGACGTTAAAGTAGTTAGCACCGCTCTTGTCATCCAGAGTGATCGCCAATGAGCTGCCAGTAAAGTTGGCCGCGACGCTGGACTGTGGCCAGGACAGCACCGGTGCGGACGGTGACGAGAAGTCAATGCGTCCGGAATACTGGAGATGGCTGTCACTCGCAGGTACCTTAGTAGCCGCCCAGGCGAGATTGGCACTCAAGAAAAAGCGCAGGGTTAATAGCGTTAACGTCAAGATAAGGGGATTTCGTTTCATAGGATAAGCATGAGGATCTAAATTTGGCGCGGATTTCAGCTTGTTTTGGTAAGCGTGCCGGTCAGCGCAGACTTCGAAAGTTGTGTGCGCCGCCGATTTCGTATGGCTGCTTTTCGTACCGTGCTACTTCAGCGAGGTGGGGTCAAGAACGAGCGTCATCGATGCCTTCAATCCCTCCAGCGACGCCTGGGCTGACTCTAGTCGCCCCATTCCGTCCGGATAGTCTTCCTGCTCGACGATGATCCACTGGGTGCCGCCTGTCTCGCGTACAGCGCGCAGCAGTTCCGTCCAGTCCACCCCGTCCTTGCCGATGATCGGCACGCTGGTCGGGTCTGCAGTCGGTTTGGCCTTGAAATGCGTGGTAATGGTGCGACCCGGATAGCGTCGTACGTATGCAGCCGGGTCATTGCCCGCAGACAGTGTCCAGCCCACATCTTGTTGCAGGATCATTTCCCGAGGGGTGTTTTGCGCGATAACGTCCCATGGCGTACCGCCTACGGGACCGAACATCTCCGGCGCATGGTTGTGGTAGCCGATGCGCATGCCCAAGGTCGCCAGCTTCGCAGAGAGTGCGGCGAGGTCGCTGGCCAGTTCCGCGCTTCGCGCCATCGTGGCGCCACGCGGGTCAACCGATACCACGAGGTTGGCGCAGCCCAGTGTCCGGTAGAAGTCCGTCGTCGCCACGAAATGTTGCTGCGCGAGCTGGGGCAGCATCACGTGCGCACCGGCGCATTGCAAGCCGTTCTTGTCGAGGACAGCCTTCAATCCAGCTGGATTGCCCCTGTACGGGCCGAACTGGCCGGCGAATTCCACGCCTTGGAAGCCCACCTTGGCTATCCGTCCGAGCATCCCGTCAAAATCTCGCCTGATCTCATCCTTAACTGACCACAATTGCAGGGCGAGGAGCGGTGCCGTTTTTGGCGTCGCGGCAAGTGCCGGTACCCCGAACAGGGTGAGGAGCAGGGCTAGTATGGCTCGTGTCGTTTTCATATCTTCTTTGTGCGCGAACATAGTTCATCATGGTTCTCTGACCTTGGCGATTGTGAAGATGGGGGCACTGCCCTGCACCGTCCGAACGGACGATGCCCTGACGGCCTGATCGACCGATTATGATCGAAGAAAAAGTCTCGGAAAGGACAAGCATGAAACTGGAAGCGATCGCGGGCTCTATGAGGGCAGGGAAGAACAGGCACCGAAACAGGCTGGTCGTCTCGGCGTGCCTGGCGGCGTTGTACTCGGCGGGCGTTGCCCCGCTGCCGGCCATGGCGCAGGACGCGGACGACGTCTGGGCCGAGTCGGTCCTGAAACAGATGACGCTGGACGAAAAACTCGATCTCGTCCGTGGCAGCAACCCGTTCGCCGCGAAACCGAAGCTTTCGCCCGACGTCGCCAAGGGCGCGGGCTATGTCAAAGGCGTCCCGCGCCTTGGTGTGCCCTACCTGACGGAGAGCGACGCGAGCGTCGGCGTTGCCAACATGATGGGCGGGCTGCGGCCGGGCGACGTCGCCACTGCGCTGCCTTCGACCGTCCTGCTGGCATCGACCTGGAATGCGCCACTTGTGGAACGTGGCAGCGCCATGATCGGCGCGGAGGCGCGCGACAAGGGTTTCAACGTCCTTCTGGCGGGCGGCGTCAACCTGGCGCGCGAACCGAGGAACGGTCGCAATTTCGAATACTTTGGCGAGGATCCTCTGCTGGCTGGTACGCTGGCCGGACATGCCATCCGCGGGGTGCAGTCGAACCACGTCATGTCGACCATCAAGCACTTCGCCCTGAACACGCAGGAGACCGGCCGGACTATCCTTAGCGCGGACATGGAGGAAGCCCCCCTGCGCGAGAGCGACCTGCTGGCGTTCGAGATCGGCATCGAGATCGGCCAGCCTGGCTCCGTGATGTGTGCTTACAACAAGATCAACGGCACGTTCGGATGCGAGAACTCGTTCCTGCTGAACGACGTCCTGCGCCGCGACTGGGGGTACAAGGGCTTCGTGATGTCCGACTGGGGTGCCGTGCATGGCCCGACGATTCGCGCGGGCCTCGACCAGGAATCCGGCACCACGCCCGCCGACGCGGGTTATTTCGGCTCACAGCTGCGCGCGGCGCTGGCTGCCGGGACCGTCACGGAAGCAGACGTGGACAGGTCGGTGCGGCGCATCCTGCGCTCGATCCATGCCGTCGGCCTGGACACCCATCCGCCCGCGCACAGGGACATCGATTACGACGCGAACGGGCGCATCGCCCAGGAGGTCGCGGAGGGCGGCATCGTCCTTCTGAAGAACGCGCGCAATCTGCTGCCGATCGCGGCGTCTGCACGCACCATCCTCGTCGTGGGCGGCCATGCCGACGTCGGCATCCTTGCGGGCGGAGGCGGGTCGTCGCAAGTGAATCCCGTGGGCGGCGCCGTGCTGAAGATTCCGGCCGCGTTTGGCCGTAAGCTGTACAGCAACTCGTCCCCTGTCGCCGCCTTGCGCAATGCCCTGCCGAAGGCGACCGTGTCCTTCGACGACGGCACCGATCCTCAACGTGCGGCGGATGCCGCTCGGAAGGCGGATCTCGTCGTCGTCATCGGTGAGCAGTTCACAACCGAGACCATGGACGTGAAGGACCTGAACCTGCCCGACAACCAGAACGACGTGATCGCCGCGGTCGCCGGTGCGAATCCCGCGACAGTCGTCGTACTCGTCACGGGCGGCCCAGTCCTCATGCCGTGGCTGGACAAGGCCGGCGCCGTGCTCGAAGCCTGGTATCCGGGACAGCGGGGTGGCGAAGCGATTGCGCGGGTCCTGACGGGCGCAGTGAACCCGTCGGGCCATCTGGCGATGACGTTCCCGGCCAGCGAACAGCAGCTCCCGAATCCGACGATTCCCGGCTACGAGATGGCCGGGGAAACGGTACAGCGCGACCTCTACGGGCTGCCGAAGGACATGAAACCGTTTTCCGTGACCTATCCGGAGGGTGCGAATGCCGGCTACCGCTGGTTCGACAAGACGGGGGCGAAGCCGCTGTTCCCGTTCGGTCACGGACTAAGTTACACCCGCTTCTCGTACAAGAACCTGCGCGTGACCGGCGGCGCGACACCGCGCATGTCGTTCACGATTGCGAACACCGGCAAGCGCCCGGGCGCCGACGTCGCCCAGGTCTATGCCCGCGTGGACGGTGCCAAGCGCCTCGTCGGCTGGAGCCGCGTCGACCTGAAGCCGGGAGAAAGCCGGCAGGTGTCGGTCGACGTCGATCCGCGCGTGATCGCGCGCTTCGACGTCGCGGCTCGCAACTGGCACGTGGCGGGGGGCACCTACGACATCGAGGTCGGCGAAGATGCCGGCCAACACGTCCTCAAGGCGAAGGTGCGCCTGGACGAGCAACGGATCAAACCCTGACGAGACTATGGAAACGACGAACGACAATCCCCAGTTCAGCGCATCGCGCCGGACGTTCCTGGCCGGTTCCATGGCCGTCACGACCATCGGCTTCGGCATGCCGGCCTTCGCCGCCATGCGCGCGCCCGCCACCGATCCGTTCATCGAGCGGCTGCTGAAGCGCATGACGGTCGAGGAAAAGGCGGGCCAGCTGACGATGAACGGTGCGCTGGGCATCGGGCGCCTCGTGAATCCCACGACGGGACCGGAGCCCGCTCTGCAGACGACGCTCGACCAGATCGCGCAAGGTCGCCTCACCGGCCTGTTCAACGCCGACGACGTGAAGCTGGGCCGCACCATGCAGCAGATCGCGGTCGAGAAGTCCCGGCTCGGCATCCCGCTGATCTTTGCGGCCGACATCATCCACGGCCTGAAGACCGCGTTTCCCGTCCCGCTGGGCGAGTCGGCCAGTTTCGACGCCGGCCTGTGCGAGCGCACGGCCAGGGCCACGGCCATCGAGGCGACGGCGTTCGGCGTGCAGTGGACGTTCGCGCCCGCCGTCGACATCGCCCGTGACCAGCGCTGGGGCCGTGTCGTGGAGGGCGCGGGCGAGGATCCATGGTTGGGCAGCCGCCTCGCCGAAGCGCGCGTGCGCGGCTTCCAGGGCGCCGACCTGCGAGCGAACGATTCGCTGCTGGCCTGCCCGAAGCACTTTGCCGGCTACGGCGCCGTGCAGGGCGGCATGGACTACAACACGGCCGACATTCCCGAAACCACGCTGCGTGAAGTGCACCTACCCCCGTTCAAGGCGTCGTTCGACGCGGGCGCGTTGACGACGATGGCCAGCTTCAACGACACGGGCGGCGTGCCGTCGACCGGCAACCACCACCTGCTCACCGACATCCTGCGCGGCGAATGGGCGTTCCGCGGCCTCGTCGTCTCGGACTTCAATTCGGAGAAGGAACTGGTCGACCACGGTTACGCGGCCGACGAGGCGGACGCCGTCCTCAAGGCCGTCACCGCCGGTTGCGACATGTCGATCCAGGGTGGCCTGTACCTCAAGCACATTCCGGCACTGGTCCAGTCGGGCCGATTGAAGATGGCGGTCGTCGACGAGGCGGTGCGGCGCGTGCTGCGCGTGAAGAAGGCGCTGGGCCTGTTCGAGAATCCCTACCGCTCGCTCGATCCGGCGCGCATGGGGACGGACATCCGCCGGCCGGAGGCCGTCGCCCTCGCGCGTGAAGCGGGGCGCAAGTCGATCGTCCTGCTGAAGAACGAGCGCAACGTCCTGCCGCTGCCGAAGTCGGGCAAGGCGCTCGCATTGATTGGCCCGTTCGTCACGGACAAGAACAATGCGCTGGGACCCTGGATGGTGTTCCCGGACATGAAGTCGGCCGTGACGCTCGAACGGGGTGTACGGGATGCCCTGGGCGCCAATGCGGCTCTCGCTGTTGTTCCCGGCTGCGGCATCGAGAGGCCGCTCGATGGCGGCATCGGCGCGGCGGTCGCCGCCGCCCGTGCCGCTGACGTGGTCGTGCTCTACGTGGGCGAGGCGACCAATATGTCCGGCGAAGGCGCGTCGCGCGCGGACATCACGATCCCGAAGGCGCAGGTCGACCTGATCGATGCGGTCGCCGCGGTTGGCAAGCCGATGGTGATCCTGCTGAAACACGGCCGGGCGCTGGAACTGCCCAACTCGGTGAAGAACGCCCAGGCCATCGTGTGCACGTGGTTCCTCGGTTCGGAGTCGGGCAACGCGATCGCCGACGTGCTGTTCGGCGACTTCGCACCGCAAGGTCGCTTGCCGGTGAGTTTTCCTCGTCGCGCCGGCCAGGAGCCGTTCTACTACAACCACCGGTCGACCGGCCGGCCAAGCCTCGTGGAAGGACCGCCCGTCGGTGCGCGCTACCGCGAAGTGTCGACCAGTGCACTGTATCCGTTCGGTCACGGACTCGGATATTCGACGGTCGCCTATGGCGCGACCGAGATCGGACGACCGCGCATCCGCATAGGCGAGTCGCTGTCGGTCAAGGCGCGGATCACCAATACCGGGACGGCGAAGCATCATGAAGTCGCGCAGCTCTACATCCGGATCCGCGTGGCGGAGGTCGTCCAGCCGATCCGCGCGCTGAAGGGTGTCCGGCACGTCGACCTCGAGCCCGGCGCGAGCGCGGACGTCGAGTTCACGCTGACCGCACAGGATCTCGCTTACGTGCATGCAGATACGAAGACGCGGACCGATCCCGGTGTGTTCGAAGTCGTGATCGCGCCGGACTCGGTGGCGGGCACGCCGGTACCGTTCGTGCTGGCCGCCGTGTAATCGATCATGCCAGATCTGAAATCGCCGCTCCTTGCCTTGGCCATCCAGACCCTGTTGCTGGCGCAGCCGGCGCCGGCCTCCGAACCGGATACCGGCCCCGTGCGAAGGCGAACCATCAGCCGGTCGCTGTCGTCAATGGCATCGGCGGCACGGCGCCCATCGTCATTCCGGTCATCAACGGGCAGTGCGTGACGCTCGATGCGTCGACGTCGTCCGATCCGGACGGCGATCGGCTGACTGACCAGCTACCGACGCCTCATTCTGAGGACGAACTGACCACTCCATGTGTGTTTTTTTTGTACTTCCAGATACTGGGTGGCGTGTTTACCGTCTGAACGGACGATGTCGCTGGAAAACAAAGCCAGCAAGATGCTGGTGCAGTCACCGTGACCGGGCCTGCACCAGCACAACGCGGAATATTTGGAGACGAAATGAAAAGTAACAATCCTGTAATCAGGTTGACAGTTTGCGCTACTGCGCTGGCGCTCGCATTTCCCGCCGTGGCCCAGCAGGCGGCACCTAAGGACGATGGCAAGATTCCCGAAGTCGTCGTAACAGCTTCCAAGCGCAAGGAGAGCATCCAGTCCGTGCCGATGTCCGTCGACGCAGTGACCGGCAGCACCCTGCAGAAGATGAACATCCAGAAGTTCGAGGACGTCGAGAAGCTGGTGCCGGGCCTCGTGCTCGACCCGGCCGACGGCCGCGGCCAGACGGTGACGCTGCGCGGCATCAGCTTCGATCCGGACACGGGGACGAGCCCGACGGTCCAGATCTACTGGAACGAGACGCCGATCTCGGCATCGGATGCGTTCCGGGCCATGTTCGACCTGGGCCGCATCGAGGTCCTGCGCGGTCCGCAGGGCACCCTGCGCGGCCAGACGTCGCCGGCGGGTTCCATCACTCTGGCGACCGAACGGCCGGACACCAGCGGCGTCGCCGGCCGCATCGTCCAGACGTTCGGATCGGATTCCCTCCGCAATACCCAGGCGGCGGTCAACGTGCCGTTGATCCCGAACGTCCTCGCCGTCCGTGTCGCAGGGCTGTACAACTACAGCGAGAACGGCGTGCACAACCTGTACACCGGTAAGCCCGACTACGACCGCGGCAAGGGCGCACGCATCTCGGTGCTTTACCAGCCGACCAAGACGCTCGAATTCCTTCTCGTGCACCAGCAGCTGAAGTCCGACATGGTCAACCCGCCGCTCGCGATCAACAGCCCGTTCCCGGGCCTGAGCGGGCCGACGCTGAGTTACAACGACCGCAAGACCGTCGTCGAAGGTCCCTACCAGTTCTACAACAAGAGCAAGCTGACGTCGCTGAACATTGGCTGGGACCTCGGCGGCCACAAGCTCAGCTACGTCGGCGGCTTCCAGCAGAGCGCGGAAAACACCGATCGCGACACGGACATCTTCAACGTGATTCCGGGCTGGAGCAATCAGCAGACGGTCAGGTTCCACACGCTGCAGCGTACCCACGAACTGCGCTTCGAGTCGACCGGTGCCCGCCGCTGGAACTACATGGTCGGCGCGTACTATTCGTGGACCGGCGGACCGGCAGAATTCACGCAGAAATTCCCGTACTACTTCCCGACGCCGTTCACCCCGCCGCAGGAAGCGATCCTGAAAGGCTCGACGGCGCCCGGCGGGTACGGCGAAGGGTCCGCGCTGTTTACTGACCATCGTTTCGCGTTGACGGACGTCGACCAGCTGCAGCTCGGCCTGCGCGTGCAGAAGAACAAGGGCTACGGCCAGCAGTACCTCGAGGTCTTCGGGCAGAAGATCAACGCGCTGCCGGAAGACCGCGCGCACACGGATGAGAAGGCATGGACCGGCTCGGCCAGCTTCCGTCACAACTTCACCAAGGACATCATGGGTTACGTCAGCGCGGGCACGGGCTTCCGTCCGGGCGGCACGACGGCGTTCGTGTCGGCGCCCGGCCTGGCAGCCGACCTGATGACTTACCGTCCGGAGAAGTCGCGCGCCATCGAACTGGGTTTCAAGTCGACCCTGATGGATCGCCGTCTCGTGCTGAATGCCGATATCTTCCAGCAGAACATCAAGAACTATATCGGCCGCGCCAACGCGCTGCGTGTCCGCACCGCCGCCGTCCCCGGCGAGCTAGCCGGCCCCGGTCCGGGCGGCAGCTATGCGGCGGACGCAAGCGGCACGATCAACCTGAACACGAACGGCGACCTGGTGAGCCGCGGTATCGAGGCGACTGCGATCTGGAGCATCCTGCCGAACTGGCGCGCGCAGGCATCGGCAAGCTACGTGAACTCGCACTATGCGAACGCGGCGTTGTATTGCAATGACGGGAACAACGACGGCCTGCCGGACAACGTCGGCGCGTTCGTCCAGCCGGGACGCCAGGTGTCGGTTTGCCGCTCCAGCCGCCCGTTGGCCGACCAGTTCGGGACCGAAGCCGGCAAGTTCAACGCCACGGTGCAGTCGGAGTATTCGCGTCCGATCGGCAATGTGGATGGCTTCGTCCGTGGCCTCGTCCGTTACAACCCGTCGAAGTACAACGTCCCGTTCGACCAGCACATCGCCTCGTTCACACCGGTCGACGTCTTCGTCGGCGTGCGTGATCCGGGCCAGGATTGGGAAGTCAGCCTGTGGGCGCAGAACCTGTTTGACCGTTCGCCTGCGCCGTTCCTGATGGAGGGCGTGACCTACCAGGGTGTCGCGGGTGGCTACAGTGCGAGCGTGCCGCCGCCGCGCCGCAAGGTCGGTGTGACGGTACGATACGAATTCTGATAGCCACGTCGCTTTAACGTTGGGGCCAGGACTTCGTGTCCTGGCCTTTTCTTTTCGGAGTCGGAGAAATAACTAATGGCAATCAATTTGGATGACGACGCCAGGCAGCGCCTGCAGGCGTCCCTTCAGCGCTACTGTGCGGAGAATTTCGATGAAGAAGTCGGAGGTCTCAAGGCCGGCATGCTGCTCGACTTCTGCCTTCGCGAGATCGGTCCATGCGTGTACAACCAGGCGGTCAGGGACGCGCAAGCCGAGATGCGGGACAGGATTGATGCCGTCGACGTCGCCTGCTACGAAGAAGAGTTCGGATATTGGAGCAAGGGCGGGCGCAGGCGCTAGGCCGGCCTGTGGGTGCCCGCGGCACGGGGCCGCAGGCGACGATCGTTCGTTCAGAAGAGATAGGCGCCGAGCTTCACCTTCAGCACCACCGGGCGGTCCGTGAAGTTCAGACCGTAGTCGGTCTGGTCGCCATTCCACACGCGCGACATGACCCATTTGCCGTTCACGAAGCGGCCTTCCTCGACCCGTTCGAAGATCGGGGCACGGTCCTTCACATTTTTGTTGACGCTGAACGTGAGGCGCGCGTTCTGGCCGGTGACCAGATATTCGTTGTCGGCCAGCTTCGCCAGCGCGACGCCGCCGCTGGGCACTTCCGATCCCTTCGGCAGGTCATCTTTCTTGCGCAGCCAGTACGTCTCGCCCATCTGCCATTGCCGGTAGCTGACTTTCGCCGCCCACAGCGGGCCGAGGTCGATGTCCTGGCTACGGTGATCGTCCGGCTCCGATACACCGTAGACCTCGGACTCGAAGCTCAGCCGTGCCCATTCGCGGGCCATCGGCGCGAACAGGGAATACACGCGTGTGAACGGCTTGACGCCATCCGGCCCCCAGTCTTTTGCGCCCAAGGGGTAGTTGCTGTAGCCCGTGTAGTCGAAGCCGAACGGGTCGAACCCGATGCCTCCCTGGCCCAGGATCGTGAAGATGTAGCGCGCGTACACGTCCTTGCTGCCGCTTTCGGCGATGTAGAGGGCATTGTCGGGGCGGCGGTAATGTTTGACCTGCGCTTCGTAGAGGTCGGACTCGGCCATGTACATGTCGGGGGACAGGAAGTCGATGTGCGGTGCCGCGACCTTGTAGATGTCGATGACGTTCCAGGTGGCGCCGCCGCTGCCGTAGAACAGGCCGGGCACCGATTTCTTCTTCGGATCGGGATCGCGCGGCGAAGCGTTCAGGTAGGTCGGCAGTGGATAGATGGCCTTGCCGGCTGCGGCCACCAGCTCGATGTATGACGCGATCGACCAGGCGTGGAAAAATTCGTCCGCGTCGGCGCCGAACACTTCCTCCCAGGAGCCCGGCTGCCTGTTCAGACGGGTCAACAGCGCTTGTGGAACAGGCTGCGCGAACATCGCGTTGGCGGCCGGCGAGTAGTCGCGAACGCTGCCGAACACGCCGGATTCGTTTTCCGGCTGCATCAGGATGACGGTATGGCGCTTGCCGTCGACTTCCTTCAGGTGCTTCATCAGGGCCGAATACGCCTTGATGTCCGCGTCGAGCGTCGTCTTCGCGTGCGGCGACAGGGCATTGGACGTGCTGCCGTCCTTCTTGATCAGCCGCGGGAAGCGCTTGTTGTCGAGCTTGACCCATGCCGGCGCATAGTTTGGGTTCGTGTTCTTCCACGTGCCGAACCACAGCAGGCACAGGCGTACGTCGTTCTGCCGTGCCTGGCGAATGAGTTCATCCACCCACCGGAAATCGAATTTGCCTTCGACAGGCTCGATCTGTTCCCAGGCTACGGGCATGGCCAGCGTGTTCGCCTTGAGGTCGCGGATCGCTGGCCAGACCTGCGGCAGCACGTCAGGGTAATTGCTCGAGTTATTCGCCTGGCCCCCGAGGATCAGGTAAGGGGCGCCGTCGACCATCAGGGCGAACTTTCCGTTCTTTTGCACCAAGTGCGGCATCTGGTCGGCAGCAGCATGCACGACGGGCGTGCATGCAAGGAGTACCGAGGCGACGAGAGAAGCGCAGCGTCGACGCTGCAGGGAAGCGACAGTCATGGTTGTCCTGGACTTAAGCAGACGGGGTGGCGCGATCGATCGCGTGCCGTCTGGTGATTTGGAAGAGTGCCGGGAGCCGGCTGTTGCCAGTGTAATACAGCCGCGCTCGCCGTCAAAATAAATTTACGGTGCCGTATACTTTCGGCGATTTCTGGCGTATAGTGGCTTCACGCTGATCAGTTGCCGTACAAGCCGGCGGCGGATCGGACGAAGATTGCTGCCATTATTCCTAGTCTGGGGACACCTCATGAAACTCCGCAACATCTCGCTCGCTACCATGCTGTCCGTGATCGCCTGCACCGTCGCCGCGCAAGCACCAGCACCCGCTCCCGCCGCGCAACAAGCGAGCGCCACCTGTGTCAAACAAAAACTGAGCTCCGAGTCGCTCGTGTCGGAACTGCTTGACGAGCCGGCCGCCAGGGAAGTGCTGTACAAGCATGTGCCTGCGCTGAAGGGCAGCGACCAGTTCGACATGGCGCGTTCGATGCCGCTGCGCGCCATTCAGCCGTATGCCGAAGAAACGTTCACGGACAAAGTTCTGGATGCTATCGACGCCGACTTGGCAAAACTGCCGATTTGCAAATAATTCACGCTCGTCTCCTACGTGCCAGGCGTTCTCCTGGCCTTCCAGGGTGCCGCTAATGTGGCGCCCTTTTTTGCTATGATGCGACACATTTCCAATATGCATGCACGCATACTCCGGGACACATCCATTCATGACCGAAGCCCTGCCGTCTTCCGATAATTCCCAGCAGCCAAGCGCAGAGCGGCCGAAGCTGCGTGGCCGTCCGCGCAAGGAATACGCCGGCAACATCGATGCGGACATCCTCAGCGCGGCAATCGCACTCTTCGACGAGGTAGGGTTCGACGGCTCCGCCATGGAAGCGGTCGCGGCCCGCGCCGGCATTTCGAAACGCACGCTGTACATGCGTTACCCGGACAAGAAAGCCCTCATCAAGGCGGTCATCACCTCGATCGTAGGCAGCGCGCGCAATCCCGATCCGCCTGCATTCATGGACATGCGCAGTTGCCTGATGTTCCACATCGAAAATTTCTTCATGATCTGCAACGATCGGGGGATGCGTGTGCTGATGGCGATGGGCGACAAGTCCTCCCAGGTCATGCGGGAGCTCGCTCCGATGGGGCAGGAAATGACGTACGAGCTGGGCGTCCGGCACATCGTACAGACCATCGTCGACACCGCGGGCAGGACGGGCATGCGCGTCGATGCCCCCGATTTCTACGCCGCGTCCCTGCTGGATCTGGCCATGGCCCACTACCAACGTCTTCGCGCGCTGGGGACGACCGTCGGTATCCCGCCCGCGCAGGTGGCTTCCACCCGCATCGTCAATCTGTTATTGGCCGGCATGCAGGCGGATTGCGCCGCCGATCCCAACGCGTCATCCTGACGATCTCCCGCTAATTTCCCTCCCTCTGTAACGCCGCGTAGACCGCAGGCCGGATCATCCCGGCCCCGGCGCACGCGGCCGCCCTGCCACCGCCCGCGTTGGTTTTCTGGATTTCCGTTGTTCAACAGCCAAAGTCGATTGCAATAATTAAACGGCGGTGTATACTTATTTTCGGCATCAAGAACAATTACCAGGAGACAAGCAATGAAAATGACCCGGCGTACGCTGCTGGCCACCACCGGTCTCGCCCTGGCACTACCGGCGCTGGGCGCGGCCCTTCCGACTTACCGGCGAGCCAGCGCGCCGGTCGCCGAACGCGTGCGCGACCTGCTCGGCCGCATGACGCTCGACGAGAAGGTCGCCCAGCTGTGTTCCATGTGGATGACCAAGGTGTCCATCGTGGACAGGGAAACCTTCGCTTTCTCGCCCGAGAAAGCGGCGAAAGCGATCCCGCACGGGATCGGACAAATTGCGCGCCCGTCGGATCTCGCGGGTAGTGGCCGTTTCCAGACGAAGTCGTTCCGCGAACCCGAGGACGCGGTTGCATTTGTCAACGCCGTCCAGCGTTATGCCGTCGAGAAGACCCGGCTCGGCATCCCGGTGCTGTTCCACGAAGAGACAGCGCACGGCTTGGCCGTCAAGGGCGCCACGTCGTTCCCGATCCCGCCCGCGCTGGGCAGCACGTGGGATCCGGCGCTGGTGGAACAGTGCTTCGTCGTCGCGGGGCGCCAGGCGCGCCGCCGCGGTGTGACGGTCGGCCTGAGCCCCGTACTCGATCTCGTGCGCGATCCGCGCTGGGGCCGCAGTGAAGAGTTTTTCGGCGAGGACCCGTACCATGTCGGCGTGATGGGGGCCGCGGCCGTGCGGGGCCTGCAAGGCCCGGTCCGGCCGATCGGCCCGGACAGCGTGTTCGCCACGCTCAAGCATTTCGTCCATGGGATGCCGCAGAACGGCCTGAATATCGGTCCGTCCGACATGTCGGAGCGCATGCTGCGCGAAACTTACCTGCCGCCGTTCAAGGCGGCCATCGGCGCGAAGGCCGCCATCGTGATGCCGTCCTATAACGAAGTGGGCGGCGTGCCGTCGCATGCGAATGAGCAGTTGTTGCAGCAGACGGGGCGCGGCCTGCTCGGCTTCCAAGGCGCCTATTTCAGCGACTACGGCGGCGTGGGCGAAATCGCGGAACTGCACGGCATGGCGGACGACGCCGATGGCGCCGCGATCCTGGCGATGCGTGCGGGGGTGGACGCCGACCTGCCGGAAGGCAGCACCTATCAGAAACTGGCAAAGCTCGTGCAGGCCGGCCGCGTACCGCAGGCAAGCGTCGATGCCGCCGTGGGCCGCATCCTGGCGCTGAAGTTCGAAGCGGGGCTGTTCGAGAACCCCTACGTCGATCCTCAGCATGCCGCCGATGTGCTGAACGACCCGCAGGCGGTGGCGTTGGCGCGCACAGCCGCGCAGAAGGCCGTGGTCCTCCTGAGGAATGACGGCGTGCTGCCGCTGGATGCATCTCGCGGCATGCGTATCGCGCTGATCGGGCCGAACTCGGTGAAGCCCATGCTCGGCGGCTACTCGGGTTGGCCGAAGGCCGCAGTCGGGGTGCTGGAAGGCCTGCGCCAGGCCGGGGGCAACGTGACCATTGAGCAGTCCGACGGCGTATGGATCACGCCGCCTGTCGCCGAAGGCGTACGTCCGGAAGTACCTGTCATCCGCAAGGTTCCGGCCGCCGACAACCAGGCGCGTATTGCCGCGGCGGTCGAGGTCGCGAAGCGCGCCGACGTCGTCGTCCTCGTCGTGGGCGACAACGAGCAGGTGACTCGCGAAGCGGTGGCGGCGATCGTTCCCGGCGACCGAAATTCCCTCAACCTGTACGGCGACCAGGATGCGCTGGTTGAAGCCATGCTCGCCTGCGGCAAGCCGGTCGTGACCGTCCTGCTGAACGGCCGTCCGCTGGCGGTGAACCGGCTCGCAGAAAAGTCCAATGCCCTCGTCGAAGGCTGGTACCTGGGCGAACAGGGTGGCAATGCGATCGCCGACGTGTTATTCGGCAAAGTGAACCCGGGTGGCAAGCTGGCGGTGACCTTCCCCCGCTCCGTCGGCGAGGTGCCGGCCTTCTACAACCGGCATCCGTCCGCGGACCGGGTGCCGTACGTCGAGGGCAAGCGCACGGCGCTGTATCCGTTCGGTTACGGCTTGAGCTACACGACGTTCGACGTGTCCGCTCCGCGCCTGTCGAAAGACCGGATCGGACGCAACGACACGTTTGCGATCGAGGTCGACGTTGCCAACACGGGCAAGCGCGACGGCGACGAGGTCGTGCAGATCTACGTGCGCGATACGGTGAGTTCGGTCCCGCGCCCGGTGCTGGAACTGAAGGCGTTCCGGCGCGTTTCGGTGCCAGCGGGCGGTCGAATGACGGTGCGGTTCGACCTCGGCCCGGACGCTCTGGCGTTCTGGGACCGCGCATTGAAGTGGGTGGTCGAACCGGGCACGTTCGTCATCAGCGCCGGCAACAGCTCGGACCGTCTCAAATCGACAAAATTGGTCGTCGTCTGACGTCGTTGCCTGGAGGGTCATGATCATGGGTTCATTAGCTACTCCTTTCGCGCAAGTCCCGGTGGATCGTCGAGGACTGATGAACGAGGTTATCCACGCGATCTACCAATCCGTCCTTGAAGCCGAGCCATGGCGAGCAAGCGTGGCATTGATGTCCGAATACATCGGCTGCACCAGTGTGACCATCGTCGTCCGGGAAAGCAACGGGACTGACCTGGGTTACCTGGTGGTCCATCCGGAGAACGGCAAAGAGCTCGAGGCCGCCTACAAGACGACGTGGTACAAGTCGGACCCGTTCGTGAACCTGCCGCCGGAGCGCGCCGTCCTGATCGCGGACGTCATGTCGAACCGCGAGTGGCAGGACAGTGTGTATTTCAGGGAATTCCTGCAAGGCGCCATGCCGGCGGACGCGCATCATGGCATGGGCGTCGATATCGTTACCAGCGCCGGCGCGATTTGCCGGCTGCGCCTGTTCCGTTATCCGGAGTTGCCACCGTTCGACGTCGAAGACAAGGCCCGACTGGCCAACCTCGTCCCCCACATCAAGCAGGCGCTGACGCTCGCCGCGCAGGCGACGCGCAACGAGGCGGAGCGCGAGATTTACGAAGAGGGACTGGACGGGCTGAATATCGGCGTCGTGGTGCTCGACGAGCGCGGCCAGCTTCTGAGGGCAAATCCCGTTGCCTGCCGCCTGTTGACGGCCGGCGATGGACTGCGCCGGTCCGGGCGCGAACTGGAGGCGTGCATACCGTCCGAAACGCGCGAGTTGCGGCGTCTCCTCAGTGACGCGACAGCTGATTCGAGCGGCGTGGCGGCCATGTCGCTGAGCCGGCCGTCGGGGCGCCGCAAGCTGGCTGCCGTCGTGCGCAGGATTCCGATGGTCGAGGAATCCGAAGGCAAGGCCCGGCCGGCGTGCGCCATCTTCCTGCGCGACCCGGATGCGCCTGCCCGGCCGGCCCAGGACATGGCCCGCCAGCTGTTCGACTTCACGCCGGCCGAGGCCAATTTCGCCGTCGAACTGGTGAATGGCCTGAGCCTGGACGAGGCGGCGATCAAGCTCGGCATCCGCCGCAACACGGCACGCGCGCATCTCCGCTCGATTTTCATGAAGGCCGACGTCACCCGGCAGAGTGAACTCGTCAGGGTTTTGCTGAACGCCGTGCTGGGCCTGGACGTACAGCGCAACTGAACGACAACAAGGAAAACAATATGCACAAACCATTTGCATGCGCGGCCGCGTTGGCGGCGGTGTGCCTGCACGCGTACGCCGCGCCGCTGCCCATCATCGAAAAGCGCGGCAACGCGACCCAGTTGATCGTCGATGGCAAACCCTTCCTCGTGCTGGGCGGCGAACTCCATAACTCGAGCGCGTCGTCGATCGAGTACATGGCGCCAATCTGGCCGCGCCTGAAACAGATGAACCTGAACACGGTGCTGAGCACGGTGAGCTGGGACATGGTCGAACCGGAGGAGGGCAAGTATGACTTCTCGAACGTCGACCGCCAGCTGGACGCCGCGCGCGCCCAGGGCCTGCGTCTGGGGATCGTCTGGTTCGGCGCCTACAAGAATGCGCGCTCGACATACGCGCCAGGCTGGGTTCGGCGTGACACCGCCCGTTTCCCGCGCGCCGCCACGAGCGGCGCCAAGCCCGAATTCATGAGCTACCCGGGCGCGATGCCCATGCCGGTGCTGTCGCCGTTCTCGACGCAGTTGCAGGCCGCGGAGCGGCGCGCGTTCGCCGCGTTCCTGGCGCACCTGAAGGCCGTCGATCCGGATCACACCGTCATCATGCTGCAGGTCGATAACGAAGTGGGGCTGCTCGGTGACAGCCGCGATCGTTCGAAGGTCGCGCAGGCAGCGTGGGATGCGCAGGTGCCCCCGCAGTTGATGGCTTACCTCGAGCGCCACCGCGCTTCCCTGCGCCCCGAGCTGCTGGACGTGTGGGGACGCCAGAAGTTCCGTCGCAACGGGACCTGGGAACAGGTGTTCGGCAGGGATGCGCTGGCCGAGGAAATCTTCATGGCCTGGGCCTACGGTACCTATGTCGAAAGTGTCGCGCAGGCCGCGAACAAGACCCTGCCGCTCCCGATGTACGTGAATGCCTGGCTCGGACCGCAGCCGGGCCAGCCGCAGCCAGGCGACTATCCCAGCGGCGGCCCGGTGGCACGCATGATGGACGTGTGGAAGGCGGCGGCGCCGTCGATCGGCCTGGTCGCGCCGGACATCTACGTCGACGACGTCAAGGGTACGCTGGCCGATTTCAATCGCGCCGACAACCCCATTTTCGTTCCGGAGTCGCGCTTCAAGGCCGTGAACCTGTTCCGCGCCATCGGCGAATACAACGCGCTGGGCTGGTCGGTCTTCGGCATCGAGGACCTGGCGTCGACCAAGCAGCTGCCGCACGCCTATGATGTCCTCGGCTCGATGGCCGACGTGATCCTGCGCGCGCAGGAACGCGGTAGGTTGCATACCGTCCTCCTCGAACGCGACGATCCGGTGCCCGCGACGCTTGCCGGCTATTCGATGACGATCCGCGGCATGATGGCCCAGCTCAAGAAGATGATGTTCGACGCGGGTGTCGCAGGACCCGGGGGCGGCGCGGGCGCGAGCGACAAACCGGGCGCGCCGAAGAAGGATCCGACGTCGTTCGGTTTCGTCATTGCGGGCGGTCCGGGCGAGTTCTACCTGGTCGGCCAGGATTTCATGGTCGACTTCGCGCGCAATGGCAAGCTCGCCGAGATCGACTTCGTGGAAGAGGGACGATTCAAGGATGGCCGGTGGATTGCAGGACGCCGTCTCAACGGCGACGAACTCGTGACGTTGCTCCCCGCCTCGAGCATCGGCGTCGTCCGCGTGAAACTGCTGGAGCCTGGCTCGTCTAGTCCGCATTAACGATGTCAACGCCAACCCGGTCTTCATAATGCTTGAAACAGGGTTGACGAGGACATCCATGAACTTCCACTTACAGGATCCACTTGCATGCTTTCCGAGCGGCGTCGTGCTGCTGACTGCCGGGCACGGCGATGACCGGATCTGCGCCACGGCACGGACCTTCGGCGTTCTGTCGCCGGAAGGCGCGCTGGTGATGTGGTCCGTCAGCCGGCACGTCCCTTGCGCTACGGAACTTGAACAGGCGACGGACTGGGCCGCTCACGTGCTGGGGTACAACCAGGCGGCGCTGGCGTCGCGCGCTGGGGCCATGGCCGACGACGTCCGCGTGTGCGCGGGCGCCGACGGTATTCCCGTGCTGGCAGGCAGCGCGGCCACCCTGTCTTGCAGGCGCGTCACGTCGTTCACGTGCGCGGACAGCCTGATCGTCGTCGGGCATGTGACCGGCTTCGCACGCAGCGACATACCGCCATTGATCAGGCACGACGGCACCGAGGCCGTGGGTATCGACATCAATGGGAGGCCCTTGGACGGAGCACGACCCACGACGGCCACCTCACTCGGTTATCTGTTGGGGACGGCATTCTTTTACCTCTACGGCAAAATGCGCGACGTCGGCGGCCGGCTGGGTTACAACAACATCGAGATGTTCGTGCTGACGGCGCTCGGCGAACGGGGCGGGCGTACGCGTGTCGAGATCGAGACCCTGCTGGCCTACAGCGCGCATCCCACCAACCTCGAAGCGATGGACGACCTGGAGGCGCGAGGCCTGATCGTGTCGCGCGAGCCGGTCAACGGCGTCGTCTCGGACACGAGGTTCGATCTTACCGAAGCCGGCCGGGATGTCGTTGAACAGTTCAGCCGTGCAGGCTTGCAGGTGCAAACAGGCATGGAAAACCTGCTGGGAGCACCGGAGACGGTAGCCCTGCGCGCGCTGCTCTACCGGTTCGCCGAAAAGATCGACACTGGCTCACCGGCTACGTGGCTGTAGGTTGTACGTATGCGGATCGATAAAACGGTGTCAAGCGTATCCACAATGGACGCGTGTTTATGAAGTTTGCGACTGTTATGATGCTGCATGGTTACTTCTCGCACCATCGGACCCCTGCATTTCGAAGATCTTGATCCCAAGCGGTTCGAGGACCTCGTACGTCAGCTCGCTTACGAATTCAAGCCATGGCGACGCCTTGAGGCCACCGGACGCGCCGGCGCCGATCACGGATTCGACGCTCGCGGGTACGAAATTGTTGCAAATTCCGTCCAACCTGTGGACGCAGCGGACGATAGCGAAACGGTCGAGGAGAGAGCGGTTTTCGATGAGGATGCCGGGGACAGGCTGTGGCTTATCCAATGCAAGCGTGAGCGGGCGATCGGACCGAAGGTGCTCGTGAAATACCTGGACGACACCGTACTGTCGCCGGATGAGACGCTTCATGGGCTGGTATTCGCGGCCGCGTGCGACTTTTCCAAAGCGTCACGTGACGGATTCGCTCGAAAATGCCGCGACATCGGCGTCTCGGAGTGGCACCTCTGGGGCAAGGCTGAGCTCGAGGACCGGCTTTTTCGCCCTGAAAACGACCACCTCTTGTTCGCATACTTTGGATTCTCGCTCACCATTCGTCGCCGCTCGCAACGAACGGACCTCCGGGCAAGGCTGGCGATGAAGAGGAAGGCGCACCGCATGCTGAAAGACCGCGTCGGCGCGTCGCTATTGTTGCGCTCGCCAGATGCCACAAACTATCCTTATGTGGACGACCTCGCCGATTTCAAGAAGAATCCGTCGTGGGTAGTCTGGGCGTACCGGGGCATGTCGCATGAGGGTCTGCAGTTCTGCGTGGAGCGCTATTTCGCTTACCTTTCCGACGACGGAAAATTGTGGGACGCCGCAATGGCAGTGAACGACGCCAAGAGCCATTTGCAAGATGACCCCTGGTCCGGCGACGACCGGTACGACGAGAAGCGGCAGCCGATTTTCGAGTTCTGGAATGACATCCCGGAGTTTAATCGGGCGTGGTTCGAAGTTGTCGGCGTCGTGCCATTCGACCAGATCCTGGACATCGACGATCTCGGCGACGAGTATGTGCAAGCGGCGCACGTCTACGTCGCGTTTGCACCAGGAGAGAACGGTCCATTCAAAAAATTTGTCGCGCAGGTCGAGACCATAGGACGGTGGGACCGGCGCTCGTTCCAGCCTGGTGACAGGTCGGACGGCCGCATCGAACACTTTCCGGGTGTTCTCCGCAAGCTGGATGACAAAAGCGAGTGAATCGCTACGTGTGTCAAGGTCGTGACGACTCCGTCCAGCCCAGACCCAATGCTTTCTGGAGCGAGACGAAGTCGCCGGTGAGAGCGGCCTCCGCCGACGCGAGCCTCTGTTCGGCACCGATCCGGGTGCGCTCGGCGTCCAGCAGGTCCATGGAGGCGACGGTACCGGCGTGCTGGCGTGCACGCGTGAGATCGGCAGCACGTCCGGCTGCGTCGACGGCGCGCGCTAGCGTCGCGACCGTGACACGGCGTTGGCGGAAGCGTGCCAGCGCGTCCTCCGCATCGCGCAACGCAACGAGCACGGTGGCGCGGTAGCGCGCCTCCGCTTCGTCGCGCAACCCCTGGGCCTTGTCGACGTTTGCGGCATTACGGCCGAAGTCCAGGAAGTTCCAGCTCAGCCGGGGGGCGGCGAGAGCGGTGAAGTCATCCAGGCGAGTCAGGTCGGACAGGTGAGAACCGCCGATGCCGATCAAGCCCATCAGGGTCAAGTGCGGAAATCGCGCGGCCTGCGCCTGTCCGATCTGCGCCGTGCGTGCCGCCAGCGTGCGTTCGGCGGCGCGAATGTCGGGGCGGCGCTTCAGGAGCGCTACCGGGTCGCCGATGGCCACCTCGCCGGGGGGAAGCGGAACCGGCGCCGGTTGCGCGAGTTCGTCGTCCAGCGTCCCCGGCGGCACGCCGAGCAGCACGGCCAGCGCGTTGCGGTAACCATCCAGCTCGGCGGCGAGCTGTCCGGTATCGGCGCGCGTCGCTTCCAACTGGCCTTGGAGCCGAGCCAAGTCGAGCTCGGATGCGGTACCCGCCTCGCGACGGCGAGCGGTCAGGCCCAACCCCTGCTGCTGGCGTGCGATGGCATCGCCGTTCAGTGCCAGCCGGCGCTGGCACCCGCGAAGATCGACGTACACCTGGACGACTTCCGCCGCCAGGCTGACCCGCGTGTCCGCGAGGTTCGCCCCGGCCGCATCCACCGATGCAGCGGCGGCCTCGACGGCGCGACGCTGGCCGCCGAACAGGTCGATTTCCCACGATGCGTCGAAACCGGCGTTGTACAGATCAAGACGCGTCGGCAGTTGCGAACGGTCGTCGGTCCCGCTTCCCATCGACGGCAGGCGGGCATGGGCATAAAGCAGGTCGGCGCCACCTCTGGGCATCCGGTTTGCGCGTTCCGACTGCGACGCGGCGCGCGCTTGCCTAAGGCGCGCTTGCGCCGCCGCCAGGTTGGGGTTTGCGGTGAACGCGCGTTCGACGAGGCCGGCGAGCATGGGGTCGCCCAACGCGGTCCACCATGCGGCCTCGTTCGGCGCCGCGGCCGTCGCGGCGCCGCGCGCGAACGCATCGGGTAACGGCGTGGCGGGTGGGCCTGCATAATCGGGGCCGACGGTAGTGCATCCGGCCACGAGGCCGCCCAGCAGGAAAGACAAGAACAGTTTTTGGTACACGAAGACTCCTTTAATGCGTCGCGAGGGGCGCATGCTTGTCCAGCGGACGCAGGAACAGCACGAGAGGCAGCGTGCAGATCACGCCCACGGACAGGATCCAGAACAGGTCAATATAGGTCATGGTCAACGCCTGGATCTGCAGAGTGCCGGACAGCGCGCGCAGTGCCTGCGGCATGCCGCCCATGGACTGCGCCTGCGCGGCGAGGTAGTCGTGCAGGCCGGGGGCGTTGGCGTTCAGCGTCTCTTCGAGCCGTCGGTTGTGCAGCCACATGCGCTGATCCTGCACGGCGGCGATGCCCGCGAGTGCGAGCGATCCGCCGAGATTGCGGGCGGCGTTGAACAGGCCGGCGGCGTCGCTCGCATAGTCGGACGGGACGGACTGGATCGCAGCTTGGTTCAGGTACAACATCGCGAAAATGGTGCCGACGCCGCGAAGTAGTTGCGAATACAGGAATTCCGGGCCGGTGGTCTGCGCGGACAATCCGGTGTCCATCCAGGCGCTGCCGCCCAGCAGCACGAGGCCGAAGGCGACGGCCAGGCGGATGTCGACGTAGCGGATCAACAGGGGCACGAAGGGCATCAGCAGCAGGCTCGGTATGCCCGACAGCACCACGACGCCGCCCGACTGCTGGGCATTATAGTTGGCAATGTATGCCAGGAACTGAGGGATGACGTACGACGTCCCGTAGATCACCATGCCCACCATCGTGCCCATCACAACGACGGCGCCGAACTGGCGGTCCAGCAGGATACGCAGCCGGATCACGGGCCGCTTCGCTGTAAACTGGCCGACCAGCAACGCCAGCAGACCAGCCAAGGACAGGACGGTCAACCATACGATATGGCTCGATTCGAACCATTGTTCGCGCTCGCCTTCCTCGAGTACGACGGTAAGGCCGCCGAGGAAGGCGGCGAGGCCGACGATGCCGAGCCAGTCGGCCTCCGCGAGTTGGCCCGCCCGCGGTTTCTGGTGGGGCAGGCCGATCCAGAGCAGCGCCATGAGGGCGACGCAGATCGGCACATTCAGGAAGAATGCATAGTGCCAGCTGAGGTTTTCCGTCAGCCAGCCACCGATGACGGGGCCGAGCACGGGACCCAGGATCGCCGTCGCCCCGAACATCGCGGTGCCGACCGGCTGCTGGCTGCGCGGCAGGCGCGTGGCGATGATCGTCTGTGCGGTCGGGATCATGGCGCCGCCGGTAAGGCCCTGGCCCACGCGGCCGATGATCATCATGCTCAGTGACGTCGACACGCCACACAAGACAGAGAACAGCGTGAACAGTGCGGCCACGACCAGCAGGAACGTTCTCAGCCCGAGCATGCGCTCCAGCCAGCCGCACAGCGGAATGATGACGATTTCCGCGACAAGGTAGCCGGTTGCGATCCAGGTGCCTTCGGTGCCACTGGCACCGATCTCGCCCTGGATCGTGGGCAGCGAGGAGTTGACGATGGAGATGTCCAGCGTCGCCATCAGCGCGCCCAGTGTGCCTGCGGCGACGGCCAGCCATGCGGCGGCATCTGCCCGCGGTTCTGCCGTCGCCGTCACTTGTTTGCTCCGACCGTCGAGATCTCTACCTTCGCGGACAGACCGGCGACAAGCACCTGGCGGGCTTCGGGGGCGGCATCGAGCGCAATGCGCACAGGGACGCGCTGTACGATCTTGGTGAAGTTACCCGTGGCGTTCTGCGGCGGCAGCAGGGAAAACTGGGCGCCAGTGCCGGGTGCGATGCTGTCAATACGGCCGTGGAACGTCTGGCCGGGCAGGGCGTCGATCCTGACGTCGGCGTCCTGGCCGACCCGCATGCGGCGAATCTGCGTTTCCTTGAAGTTCGCCACGACGTACAGGCTGCTCGACGGCACCAGCGACATCAGGCGCGTGCCCGGCTGGACAAACTGGCCCTCGCGTACGGTCCGGTCGCCGATTCGGCCATCGACCGTGGCAACGATCGTCGTCGATTCCAGGTTCAATTTTGCCGCCTTGAGCTGGGCCTCGGCGCTGCCCGCCTGCGCCTCGGCCTGCCGTACCTGTGCACGCAGCGAAGCGATGCGGTTTTCCGCGTTCGCCAGCGCGGCGCGCTGGATGCCGACGCGCTGGCTGCTTTGCCGCGCCTGGTTGCGCCGGTTGGCGAGCTGTTCGGCCGTCTCGGCGCCAATCTCCGCGAGCGGTGCATAGCGACGTTCCTCGGCGGCGGCGAAGTCGGCATCTGATTGCGCCGTCGCCAGCTGAATGCGCGCCTGCCCCACCGCGCTCTCCTGCTCGGCGATTTGCGCGCGTACCGCGTCCGCATTGGCCCTGGCGATGGCGATCTGCGCTTCGTATTGCTCCGCCTGGGCGTGGTAATCGCGCGGGTCGATGCGCACCAGCGGCTGACCGGGCCGCACTTGTTGATTATCCTCGACCAGGACCTTCAGCACGTAACCGCCTACCTTGGGCGCAATGGTCACGGTGTCCGATTGCAGGTAAGCGTCGTCGGTCTCTTCCTGGTAGCGGCCGACCTGCATGTGATAGGTGAACCAGACAATGCCGGCAATAGCCAGAACGGCGCCAGCCACGGCCAGGCCGGGCCCGGCACGGCGCTTCCCTGACGCTGCGTCGGGCGAGGGCTGTATAGCGGTGGAGGGAGCGGGGGTGAAAGAATGGTCGTTCATAAAAATATTCCATTGAGGCGTTGCGCAAGGATCGCGGAGACGCCAGTGAACGCCGGGTATGCGACCGTGATGACGTAGCAGGGGATGTGAGCGAGATAGCCGCCAAGGCGTCCCTTGTCCTCAAACCGGTTGCGGAAGCAGGACCGGTCGAAGCGCTCGCCCATGCGCGGCACGATCCCGCCGCCGATATAGATGCCGCCCTGTGCGCCCAGTGTCAGCGCCAGGTTGCCGGCCACCGTGCCCAGGACGCCACAGAAGGTCTCAAGGACTTCGTCGCAGAGCGGACACGCGCCGGACAAACCCTGTTGCATGATGTCCGCCGCAACCAGAGCTTCCGCCGTCCGGCCCTGGCGGTGGCAGAGTGCACGGTAGATCAGTTCGAGGCCAGCGCCGGAGAGCAACCGCTCGGCCGACACGTGGCGGAACTCGCGCCAGGCGAACTGAAGGATGTCGACCTCGATCTCGTCGGCCGGCGCAAAGGTCGCATGACCACCTTCGCTGCGCAGCGAAGCCCAGCGCGTCGACCCGTCGCCGGTGTCGGGAACGGGCACGAGGCTGGAGACGCCCAGACCCGTGCCGGCGCCAAGGAGACCAATCGGCTCGTCCCCCACGGGGGCGCGTCCGCCGAGTTGCCGCTTGTCGCCGTCGCCCAGGTGCGGGAGTGCCATCGCCAATGCGGTGAAGTCGTTCACCACGACGAAGGTAGCGAACCCCATGTTGTGGCGTACGGCGGAGATGGAAAATTCCCAATGGTGATTCGTCATGCGTACCAGATCGCCGACTACCGGATTGGCGATGGCGATCGCCGCGTGCCGGACAGCGCCTTCGGCCGCGACGTGCGGGAGGGACAGGTAGGCACGAAGCGCGCTTTCGAGGACTGCATGGTCGGCGCAGCGCAGCACCTCGATCAGTCCAATCCGGCCGGGACCGAATTCCAGTGCGAAGCGGGCGTTGGTGCCGCCGATGTCGGCCAACAGGCGCGGACCGTCATGGTACGGCGACCATGGCGCGGAGGGAACTCGGGTTTCGATCATTGTTGGATAAACGTCGTCGTGAGGGTTGCCCTGGAGTCGGTACCGACCCACACGTCGAACGTGCTGGCCTCGTTGACCCAGTCGTGCGCGGATGCGCTCCAGTATCGAAGCTGGTCGGGACCGAGCTTGAAACGGACCGTCTTTTTCTCGGCAGGGCGCAGGGTGACGCGTTCGAACCCCTTGAGCTCGCGTACTGGCCGCGAGGCACCGCCGTACCGTTGATGGATGTAGAGCTGGACGACCTGGTCGGCAGTCACCGGACCTGTGTTCTCGACGACGGCCGTCGCCTCAATCGATTCCCCGGCGCGGATCTTTGTTTTGCTCAGGTGCAGCTCGCCGACCTTGAACGTCGAATAGCTCAGCCCATACCCGAACGGGAACAATGGACTGCCCGGTTCGTTCCAGTAGCGCCGGTCCTGCTCGGACGGATCCTGGGTCAGGTTGTGTCCGTAGTAGAGCGGAACTTGCCCCACGTTGCGTGGCCACGTGAACGGCAGCTTTCCGCCTGGACTCGCCGCACCGAACAGCAGGTTCGCTGCCGCAGTGCCGCCCTGTGCGCCGGGGTACCACAGTTCCAGGATCGCAGGTACGTGCGCATTGGCCCAGCCGATGTCGAGCGGCCGGCCGTTCATCAGCAGGAGCACCACCGGCTTGCCCAACGCGACCACACGTTCCATGAGCCGTTGCTGGTCGCCGGGCAGCGCGAGCGTCGAGCGGGATGCGGATTCGCCGATCATGTCCTGTTTTTCGCCAAGCGCGAGGATGACGATATCCGCTTTGCCCGCCATCGCCAGCGCTTTTTCGAATTCTTCGCTGGCATGGGCGGCATCCCAGACGGGCGGCGTCTTCTCCTTGAAAATCGATTCGAACGGCGACGGCGTCGTCCTGCGAATCTGGACGCCGGGTGCGACGTCGAGTGTCAGGCCGGCACCGAGCCTGGTGCGCAGCCCCTGCGCGATGGTGACGGTGTCGTCCAGATCGTGGGCGAATACCCATGGGCCCAGCGTGTCCTGGCGCGAGTCCGCCAACGGACCGATGAGCGCGATGCGCTTGTAGGCCGCAGGGTCGAGTGGCAGCAGTTTGCCTTCGTTGCGCAGCAGCACCGCCGACCGCTCCGCCGCGAGACGCGCTTCGGCCTGGTATTCCGGCGCGCGTTGTAGCGCCGCGCGCGCCTTCGCTTCGTCGACGTAGGGATGCTCAAAAAGCCCCAGCTGGAACTTCGTGGCGACAATGGGGCGCACTGCGGCGTCCACCTCCGCCACATCGATGGCGTGCTGGTCGACTGCTTCGCGCAGGGCGGCATAGGCGTTGGAATAGCTGGCCATTTCCATGTTGACGCCGGACTTGAACGCGCGGAGCGCGGCATCGCGCTTGTCGCTCGCATACCCGTGCGGTACAAGGTCGTTCACGGCGTTGTTGTCGCTGACGACGAACCCTTTGAAACCCCATTGACCGCGCAGGACGTCGTGCAGCAGCCAGCGGTTGCCGGTGGCCGGAACGTCGTTCAAGTCCATGTACGCGCTCATGATGGTGCCCGCGCCGGCCTGGATTGCCGCCCGGAACGGCGGCAGGTAGACGTTCTGCAGCTGGGCGTCCGACAGGTTCGCCGCGTCGTGGTCACGGCCACCTTCGCTCGCGCCGTAGCCGGCGAAGTGCTTGACGGTCGCCAGCAGCCGGCCCGGCGTGCCCAGGCTGGGGCCCTGGATGCCGCGAACCTGCGCGGTCGCCATCGCGGCATTGAGGTAAGGGTCTTCGCCAGCACCTTCCACGATGCGGCCCCAGCGCGGGTCTCGCGCGACGTCGACCATCGGTGCGAACGTCCAGCCGATGCCGCCGGCACGGGCCTCGATCGCGCCGATCGCGCTGGCGCGTTCGACGAGGGCGGGATCCCAGGACGCGGCCATTGCGATGGGCACTGGGAAGATGGTCCGATAACCATGCACCACGTCGCTGCCGAACAGAAGCGGGATGCCGAAGCGCGATCCTTCGACGGCCAAGTGCTGCAGGCGGTTGATCTCCGCCGGGTCGGTCACGAACAGCACTGACCCGAGCTTACCTTCGCGCACCATGCCGTCGAGCTTGGACGACTTCCGGAACTGAAACAGCTGGCTGAGTTGCCCGAGTTTTTCGTCGACCGTCATCTTGCGCAGGAGGGCGTCGGTGCGTGCCACCGTCTCGGCCGAGAAAATCGCGGGGGCGTGGGGCCCTGTGGAGGGTGGAACTGCGGCTGCGCTTGCCGGGCCGGCGGCCAGCGCGCCTGCGATGGACCAACAGGCGACTTTGGCCAGGGATCTGCGCAGCGCATGGCTGCCATGGTGGTGCTTCGAGCAGGCGAACATGCTTCAGGCCTTATGTGGATTGGGCAGGTGTAGAACGGTTTGGGTGGTCACGGGCGGGGCGAAGGGATCACCACCATACGCCGTAGATCGCGCCGACCAGCAGGCAGACCACGGCAGAACCGAAGGCGAAGGCCCCGTCCACGTGGAACAGCTTGCTTTCAACGTGCAGCGTACGCAGGGCGTTGCCGCGCGCGCCAAGTGTGCTGAGCAGGACCATGCCCGCGATCACGACCCAGAACACGATGAACATACGGTCAAGGAATGGCATCTCGTACACACCGTGACCGTTGTCGACGGCGAAACCGTAAGGCGCCAGGAAAGCAAGGTTCGTCATCTGCGGCAGGAACTTCAACACGATCGAGAACACGAGACCGCCGACCGTGGCGAACATCGCCGCCGCCGGGGTGGTTCGTTTCCAGAAGAAGCCGAGCAGGAACATCGCCAGGATGCCAGGCGAGACGAAACCGGTGTATTCCTGGATGTACTGGAAGCCGCCTTTCTTGTCGATGCCCAGTAGCGGGGCGATCACCACGGCCAGTAGCAGCGCGACCACAACGGTAACGCGGCCGATCCAGACCATCCTGAGCTCGCTTGCGCCCTGGTTGAAGGTCTTCTTGTAGATGTCGAGGGTGAAGATCGTCGCGATGCTGTTGGCTTTGCCGGCTAGCGATGCGACGACAGCCGCAGTCAGCGCCGCGAAGGCGACGCCCTTCAGGCCCGGGGGTAGCAGGGCAAGCAGGGTGGGGTAGGCACGGTCCGGATTCAGCTCGCCGCCGGGGCGCATCGCTTCACCCAGCGCACCGGATTTGTCCAGTGCGAACGCGGCGATGCCCGGCAGGACGATGATCACGGGCATCAACAGCTTCAGAAATGCGGCGAACAACAGGCCCTTGCGCGCCGTCGGCAGGTCGGCGCCGAGGGCGCGCTGGGTGATGTACTGGTTGCAGCCCCAATAATTCAGGTTAACGATCCACATGCCGCCGATCAGCGTCGAGAGACCGGGAAGGTCCATGTAGTTCGGATCATTGCGCGGCAAGAACATGTTGAAGTGGTCACGTGCGTTGTCGAACAGGATGGCCGCACCACACAGTGCACCGCTGTCGCCGCCGATCCTTGCGACCAGCTCGAGCGCGATCCAGGTCGTGACGAGACCGCCGACCACCAGGCACGTCACCTGAATGACGTCGGTGTAGCCGATGACCTTCATGCCCCCGAGCGTGATCACGGCCGCGAAGACTGCCAGGAACAGCATGCAGGGCAGGACGCCCAGGCCGGCGATGCTGCCGATCGCCAGCGCGCCCAGGTACAGGATCGAGGTCAGGTTGACGACGACGTACAGGCCGAGCCAGAACAGCGCCATCGTCGTGGCGACGGCCTTGCCGTAGCGCTGCTCGAGGAACTGGGGCATCGTGTAGATGTGGTTTTTCAGGTAGACCGGCATGAAGAACACGGCGACGATGACGAGCGTGACGGCGGCCATCAACTCATACACGGCGATGGCCATGCCGATGCGGAAGCCCGAACCGCTCATGCCGATGAATTGCTCGGCCGAGATGTTCGATGCGATCAGCGAGGCGCCGATAGCCCACCAGGACAACGAGCCCTCGGCAAGGAAGTATTCGTGCGAGGCCGACGACCCCGCGGTGGATTTCTTGCGCCGATACACCCACAGGCCGTAGCCGGCGACGACGACGAAGTAGATGAGGAAGACGAGCGAATCCAGGGAGGAGAAAAGAGTCATGTGGATGCAAAGGCAGTAGGGCGACGAGCGAGCGAATGACGCGATGGCGAGACAGGCGCGGCGAATGACGAGAGCCGTATGGGCATGTTGCTTGGTTTTACGCGCAAGCTCATCGTCCGTTCAGACGTTACGGCCGCCTTCATTACGCGCCACACTGCCGTCATGTACTCCGATGATCCGGCTAAAACTTTCCGCATGTGGCGAATCTATGTTTGCGCCTGGGTTGCATTCCTGCTGCTCATGGGGATCGGTCTGCAGGTCGACGACCTGCGCCAGGGAAGATTCGATACGCGGGTCGTATCCGCAATACTGAAGAGCACGCCGCACGCCGTTTTCCTTGCGTTGTTGTGGCCATTGAACGGCTGCCTGGAGCGTCGACGTCCGGCAGCGTGGGCCGTCGTCCTGATTCACGCCTGCGGTGCGTTGCTGTACGGCGTCATGTGCTATTTGTTGTTGTGGTTTTTCATCGGCGTGCGTCAGCCGCTGGCATGGTATTTCTGGCCGCTCCTCTATGCGGTGATGACCTACTGTGTCGTCGCCGCCATTTTCCACATCGTCCGCATGGCCCACGCCAGGCGGCGCCAGGCTGAGGCGGCGCGGCTGGCGCACCACCTGCTAGTCACGTCGGAAATGAGCGCGCTGCGCAACAAGCTGAATCCGCATTTCCTGTTCAACACGCTGCACTCGATCATCGCGCTGATGCGCAACAGTCCAGCGGCAGCCGAAGCGGCGCTGTTTCAATGCTCGGACATGCTGCGTTACGTGCTCCGGACCGAAAAGAATGGGGTCGACCTGGTGACACTGGACGACGAATTGCAATTCGTGCGCGACTACCTCGACCTCGAAAGCCTGCGTCTCGGCCCCCGGCTGCAGGTCGACTGGGAACTGGACGAGAAGGCTGGACATTGCCCGTTGCCGGCGCTGTCGTTGCAGCCGCTCGTCGAAAACAGTATCAAGCACGCGATCAATCCATATCGCCGGCCGGGCCAGATCGTGATCCGCTCGAACCTCGACGAACGGGCCGGGACGCTGACGCTGACGGTGGGCGACAACGGCCCAGGCGCCGACCCTGACGCATTCAAGGCGTCGCGTGGACTGGGAATTCGCACGCTGGTACGCCGGCTGGAACTCCAACATGGAGTGCGCGGTACCTTGAGCGTCCAGACGGCGCCTGGCGCGGGATTTGTCGTCACGATGTCGATTCCGCTCGCGGAAGATGAATTTAAACTGATTAGGGAATGAGAATGCATCAAGTCAGAAACGCATTGTTCGCCGTCGTCATCGGTGCTTCCGTTACGTTACCGGCTGTCGCACGCGACCGGTTCGCCACATATGCGAACCCCGTGGACCTGCCTTATCGATACCAGTTCCGGTCCTTGCGGGAAGCGGCCGATCCGACCGTCGTCCGGTTCAAGGACCGGTACTGGCTGTTCGCGTCGCATTCGAAAGGATATTGGTGGTCGTACGATCTCCAGAAATGGGAGTTCGTGGAGCCGACCGGCTATCCCGTGAACCGGTATGCGCCGACCGCCCTCGTCATGAACGGCAAGCTGTACATGACGTCGAGCGAGAACACGCCGGACGTGTGGACGACGGACGATCCATTGACGGGCACCTGGACGAAAGCGGCCGACATCCGGCCCGGCTACAACGATCCGTGCCTGTTCCTCGACGACGACGGCCGGCTTTACATGTACGAGGGACTGAGCGGCACGGACACGCTGCGGGTCTTCGAACTTGATCCGGCCACCTTCCAGCCCTTGCGCAGGGCTGACGTGCCGGCGTCGCGTGACAAGGCGAACCGCGGCTGGGAGGTCGTCGGCGACAACAACGAGATCGAGCGTGCCGAGAGCTTCGTGGAGGGCTCGTGGATGACGAAGCACAAGGGTATCTACTACCTCCAATACGCATCGCCCGGGACCGAATACAAGACGTATGCGGACGGCGTGCTGACCTCGACGAACCCGATGGGCCCTTTCAAGTACGCGCCATACAGTCCGTTTTCGTTCAAGCCGACAGGCTTCGTGGCAGGCGCCGGACACAGCAGCACCTTTCAGGGAATTGACGGCCAGTGGTGGCACATGGGGACCATGACGATCTCGAAGCGCTTCAAGTTCGAGCGTCGTCTCGGGCTTTTCCCGGCCGCATTTTCGAACGACGGCGCGCTGATGGTCGACACTTACCTGGGTGACTATCCACGCTACCTCGACGGCAAGCGCGAGCTGACGGGCTGGATGCTGCTGTCGCGCCGCAAGGCCGTCACCGCGTCGTCGACGCTGGATGGTTACCCGGCCGGGAACGCGGCGGACGAAGACATCCGGACGTGGTGGTCCGCGCAGACGGGGGGGGCGACGGAATGGCTAAAGATGGACCTCGGCGCCACCAAGACCATCGAAGCGGTCCAGCTCAATTTCGCCGACCAGGACAGCGCGGGCAAGGGCATCAGCCGCGACGTCTATCGTTACGTCGTGGAAGGCTCGGATGACGACTCGAATTGGCGGACCTTCGTCGATCAGTCCACCGGCGGGCGTGACGCGCCGCACGACTACCGTGTTCTGGCCCGGCCCGAGCGTGCACGTTACGTCCGTGTGCGGAATGTCCACATGCCGGACAACGGCAAGTTCTCCCTGTACGACCTGCGTGTGTTCGGACACGGATCGGGCCCGCGCCCAGGTGCGGTGACCGGGGTGACGGCCGCGCGTCAGAATAGCGATGCACGGCGCGCGACGATTTCCTGGAAGCCCACCAGCAACGCCGAGTTTTACATCGTGCGGCTTGGCGTACGCCCCGAGCTCATGAACCAGAATTTCCAGGTCTATGACGGCGTCCATTCGGCGGATGTAGGCAGCCTGAACGTCGGGCAGAAGTATTACGTGGCGGTGGATGCCGTCAACGAACAGGGCGTGACAAAAGGGCGTGCCCAGGTCCTTGTTCGTTGAGACGGTGGACCTGTCGCCGGCGACGGCCGTTTCTCGGCAACCTCGCACTATTCATGCCGGAGCATCTGGTTGGCGCCGCATCCCATGAACGATCGAGGTTCGTCATCCTGAACGAACACGCCACCGGTCGTCCAGATGATGTGCGTGGCACGCTGACTGCGCTGTCGGAGGCCCGAGGTACTACGAGTCGATCGCTTCAGTGCGGTTGTCCATCGGGAAAAAGATAGGCAAGTCGGGCGCGGTCGGGCCGCATTCTTCCTCACCGGTGTCGCCAGTCCAGGCTATCTGGCGGTCAACACCGCGACACCTTTCGGCGCTGCCCCGGTGCTGACCACGGAGGCATCATTCTTGCGCTCTCCGTAGTTCCCGCGTTGTTAAACGTCCTTGGCCTAGGTGTCATCTGGTTCGACAGAAGGTTCGACGCTCGTATCGTGCTGCACGATCCGATCAGGCTCCATGCCGAAGCGTGATGACGTTGAATCGTGGTGCCGACGACCGTTGCGGTGCGCCGGCACCCGGCCAGTTATGGTGTGGGCCGGCGCTGTTTGCGTATCAGTTTCACCGGACCCAGCAAACCCGCGGGCTGTGGCTTGAGGTTCTTCAGGCCAGGCTTCTTCGAATCGATCATTGCATTATTGGGACTGTTGAAGATGCCGATCTGCAGCTGGTTCAGTCCGGGACGCAGCATAGCCGTGATGTCGGCGTCGAACGGAGGCGCGATGAGCGTGAGCTGTTGCTTGCCCAGCACCGTCACGACCGCCATATCGTGTACAGCGCCAAGATCGAGCACGACCTTGTTGCCGGGCTCGAGCCACGTGGCGGGCAGAGTCACGTTGATGCGATAAGTGGCGTGGCCGGAGACGTCAGCAAGCTCGGGGACGGCCTGCCAGTCGCGCAGACGATCGAGCGTCATCCGGTGGCGTACAACACGTCCGTGCTGTCCATGGCCATCGACGTCTAGCGTCCATCGTTCGGCGGTCAGGTCGGTCGCATCCGTCCGTATCCAGGACGCCGCCGCGGGCAGGCGATGATCGGCGAAGACGACCAGGGCGGCGGCGCCGGCAGCGAGATCGACCTGGATCTCGCTTTCTCCGTTCCTGCTCTTTGTGTGCAATCCGGTCCGTTCACCGGTGTACGCGTTCCATAGTTCCGGAAAGCCAGAGGCGCGCGTAGTAAAACTGACGGTCTGCGCTTCCGCCTTCGGGTTGTGCAGAAAATACGCAGCGCGGCCATCCAGCGCCTTTTCGATGAACAGGCAGGGTGCGCTGGTGAACGTCAGGTTGGCCCGGACCCGCGCCTGGCGTAGCGCACCAGCAAGCGCATCGGTGCGGGTAATGCGGGCGCCCGCATTCAGTGCGGCCTGCACGGCGTCCCTCACGATGCGGTCTTGCGCCGCGTGGTCGAAATAGCCTGCCGCGTGCGATGGCGGCCGGTCGATGAAGAAGATCGGCAGCCCGGCCTCGGCAAATCGCGCCAGTTGGGCCGCCGATGTTGTCGTGAGCGCTGGCCGCGCGGGCAGGATGAGCGCCCCGTACCTGGCGCCGCCGGTCGTCACGAGCGTGCGTCCGGCCACGTGGCTCTTCGCAATGCTGTCGTCGTTGATCCGGTCGTAGTCGTAACCGATGCCCAGCACATGCTCCAGCAACGCATCGGTCGTCTCGGGTTCGATGCCGTGGAAATAGGTGCTGTCCGCCAAGTATACGGCTAGTGGCACGACGTTGACGCCGTTTTGCAGGATCGCTTGAATGCTGCTGATGTAGCGATTGAGTGCGCCGATGGCATTCCAGAGAGGATTCGCTTCGTTGATCATGCTGCTGAACCCCGGCAGGAAGGGGCTGGGTGCGAACGGATACCAGCCTGGCCAGGTATCCTTGTGCAGTGCATACGGAAAGCCGTGCATGACGATCGCGTTAACGCCACTTGCGAACAACAGGTTCACGCGCGCTTGCCATTGGGCTGGCGTGATCTCGAACGACTTCAGGGGCCAGCACAGGCTTTCGCAACTCACCAGTTTGCGCCCGTACAGGTTTGCGGCAGCACGTGCCATCCGCAGGAAATGCGGGTTTCCAGTGCCCTCCAGGTCCTCGGTCTCCGGAATGTCGGCCAGTCCGTACGTCTTCAGCAGGTCGGCGGGCGCACCGTGTGCCTGGACTCGTGCCAGCAGGCCGTGGCTGTGGTTCCACTCAACGAACGGCTGGTAAAAGTTCTCGATGATCAGTTCGGAGAGGGTAAGGCGATAGTCCGCCCGGATCCGATCACCCGCATCGCCCGCGTCGAAATAAGGTAGAGACACGTGCGGATTCCACGACTCCATCCAGCCGGGCTGCAGCAGATGGGGCAGGTAAGGAGTGACGTCGTAGCCGCGCCGTGCCGCGAACTGGGCCAGCAGGTCTTCGGACCAGTACAGATCTGGCATGAGTTCCAAACTGTCGATGAACGTGGCACGCAGTGCATGCCCCGGTCTTCCGTCTGGCGCCAGCGGGTCGCCGACGCGGCGCGCGTGCGCCTCGAAGGCGGCACGCTTGAAATGGTCGAGGACCAGTTGCGGCCCTTCGCCCACTCCGGCCAATACGGGGCTGTCCACAACGAACTGCTTGAACACGACGATCTGCCATTCGCCGTCGCTCGGTGGGACCCAGTCGAGAATGCCGTCCGGCCGCAGTTTCTCGGTCACGACAATGCCTTCGACGTTGCCGTCTACGACCCTGCCGGCCGCCTTGACTACGGATGCACGGAAGGTCTTGTCGTTCTCAAGCACCGGCGCGCCGCTCCGGATGGCAACGATGGCTACGAGCTTTTCGCGTGCTGCGATGCGGTCGCGCCAGCCCTGTGCGCGGGGATCCTTTGCGCGTGCATCGAGTGGCGAAAGCGCGCCCATTTTACGGGTGTTTCCCGGGATTCTTACCCGGATTGGAGCGGCAAGTGGCGTCTGCACGCTCGTAACGGCAGGCGTCAGTTCGAGCAGCGCGAGCTCCGGGGTAATCGCGAAGCCGCCGCCCGACGGCCAGGCCGAACCGAACGTCAGATCAATGTGCAGGCCTTGTCGATCCGCCTCGTCGGCACACGTGTTCACATGAGAGAAAAATGCGGCGTTGGCGTAGTCATTGACGTGTGCACGTTCGTCCTTGCTCAGACTAGGAATGCCGGGATTGAACGCCTGGATTTCCGCACCGCCGAAGCCGGCCAGATTCAAGAGCTTGATCTCGCGACGCAGTTCGCCGTCCTCGACAGCGCCGCCTGGCCACCACCAGCGCACCCATGGTTTCGCAAGCGCCGGTGGATGTGCAAACAACCGTCGATAAGTTTTGCCGGCGTCAGCCGTCTTCGCCACGCCCAACGGCAGCGCTGACGCTCCGGCCATGGCCGTCAGCGATGATAGGAAGTTTCGGCGAGTCAAAGCCATTTGGGTCTCCGGTGGAATGGGTTGGCCGGATTCGCGACAGCCGGGAGGCGTACCCGCAGCATCCGGGATTCCATTGTGGACTGCTCAGGCATGCGCAGGCATCGTCCGTTCGGACGGGCTATCGCCGGTCCGGCAACCGACCGCAAATATGGTCGAGTGTGCGTTCCCGGAAACCGCTTGAACGGAACTATTTATTCAATTGAGAACTACGCGTAGATTATTATTCATGCATCGAGTCGCGCCCGCGGCGACGTAACTTTCTCATCATTTGCGAGGAATGCCTGCAACCCAAGCTGAACCTGTCCACCAATATCCCATCCATGCCGTTAGGCAAAGGCGCGTCGCTGTCGCGGATGTCAGCGGGCGAGGCAGCTATCCGCTGTACATCGTGCACTATCCGTTCCTAACGTTGCTCGCGCACTCGATGTGGAGGGAACACCCGGGTACATAGGTTGTGTGGGGCGGTCACTGGCGCGGCCAAGGTTGCCGTCTCCCTGTTGTTGTGGTTGGTGCTGAAACTTATCGATGAGCGGGGTCGGCACAGGTTGAAACTCAGGACGGACGCTGCCGCCTGTTCGTATTACGCCGTATGGATGGCTTCGGCAAGCGAATGCTTTGAGCATTTCCTCCGTCATTCCCGTGCGCGGCGCGAAGTGAGCAGACGCCGCGTAGGTCGTCGGGCTACGGCGCAGCTGGGGCGATACGGAGTCGGCGGCGACTACGTCAGCGATCTGATGCGGTGCAGAGCTAACTCTTTGACTCGTAAGCGCCGAAACGGCCTGCAAAGCTGCTGAAGGTGGTGAACAATTGTTTCCAGCAGCATATTCCGATTGACGCAAGTAGTACATACAATAGGCGCCGCGAATCGTATTAAGTCGACAATATTTTTGGTAATGTCGAGCTTTAAATGTAGTCTTATGAGATATGGGTCGGACGCATTTGAGGTATCACGAACAGTCATTGGACAGTTCTTGTGCGATGCAGCATGATGCATATGTCTCCTCTATCTTCCTCCAAGAAAATAGATTCAACCCGCCTCCCGGCGGGTATTTTTTTACCCGTTTCTCCCCTGTCTCAAGACGGCAGCGTCCAGCATTTGGGTTCGCTTCGGCGCCAAGGTACTGGACTCGCACAACCTTACAGAGAACGCCTGCGCGTAGCGAGGCGGCACTCGATCGGTCGCTCCTTTAACATATCCGGATGCTGGTCATGGTGCGCAGTTTCAGTATCCAGCGCGGTTCCTCAAGCACGCCATCCAATTTTTGGATGAATGATCGGAAGACCACAGCCACGGTCAGAAGAAGCTGAAGAATAGTCAGTGCGAGGGCGATCCAATGCCACTGTGGCGTACAGCGTTCATTCCACTGCCCGGCGGGTCATTCGTCGCAGTGCCCGCGCCTTCACTCATGCCGATGCCGCGGTTGATTTTTACATAGGAGTTGGAGTTTCTTGGACGCAGTTTTACGTTAAACTAAACGTCAGGTTTAACGTTAAATCTGTGGCGAGCCAGCCTTGGTTTGCTGCCTTCACTTCCCCACGCTTGAGAAAGATTCACGCGAATGACGAAAAATTCCTCCAATACACGCCGTTTGACGGTCCGCTTGTTCCCCGTACTCCTCCTCGCTGCCTGCGGTGGCGGCACGAGCGGCGCCGTGCCCATGCCGACGGCAGATGCCGTCCCTGTCGTGGCCGATAAACCATTGCCAGACTACATCGAAAGCGGGGGCCTCAAAGGTGCCCTTGGCGTGCATGATCCAGTCATGATCAAGGGGCGCGATACCTACTACGTGTTCGGCACTTTCACCGGCATCAAAACCTCGAAGGACATGACCACCTGGAAGAATGCCGGCGCAGTCTTCCCGGAGGGCTTCAAGCTCGATTGGTGGAGTAAGGATATCCCACAAGGCGCGCAAATCTGGGCCCCCGATATCTCCTGGCACGACGGCAAGTACTGGATGTACTACGCCGTATCGGCCTGGATGAACTTTAATTCCAGCATTGGCCTCGCCACCAATACCACGCTGGATCCGTCAGACCCGGCCTATAAATGGGAAGACCAGGGCCAGGTCATTTCGTACAAAAATGGCGGCGAAGGCGTCAACGTCATCGATCCGAACGCGTTCATCGACAAGGATGGCAGGGAGTTCCTGCTGTACGGTTCCTTCAAGGCCGGCTTGCGGATGGTCGAACTCGATCGTAAAACCGGCAAACTGCTGTCCGAAACGCCCACGCCCACCGTCCTCACGAAGTCCCTCGGCGAAGGCGTATTCCTGATCAAGGATCCGCAGTACTACTATATCTTTGCCTCGCGCGGCATCTGCTGCAGCGGCGCGAAGAGCACCTACCAGATCGTGATGGGCCGCTCCAGGACGATCACCGGGCCCTATCTGGCCAAGGATGGCGGCAGTTGGGTCGACGACAAGTATTCGCTGCTGCTTGCGGGCGACGAAAACGAACCCGGTCGCGGGCATAACGGCATCTACTCGGAAGGCGACACCACCTACCTGGTCTATCACGCCTATACCAAGGTTTTCGATTACAACTCGGTACTCAACATCAAGCCTCTCTACATGGACGCCGACGGCTGGCCGACCGTCACGCCGACCAAGACCAAATTCCAGATGGAGCCGTTCGAGCAGAAAGTCTTCGCGGGCAAGTGAGTAGATCAAAGACGCCGGTGCCAAAAAAACCACGGCGGGTGGACGCCGCCGCGATTTTTCTTGCGCTTTGGTTTTACGTTAAACTAAAATCCGTTCCGACCGGACATGCAACGTCCATTTTTTTTCGTCGTTTGGTTTAACGATAAACCATGCTGCGTGATTGTCCAGGTTCCATCAATAACAGTAAAAATCTTGAGGAGACATAAGATGAAAAGAAGCACAACGGCGCCATTCGCGCTCAAGGTCACGGTGGTCGCACTCGCGTCGGCCGGCGCCCTGGGCAGCGCTCCGGCGTGGTCACAGGAAGCCGCCCCGGCCGATACGGCACAAGCGGACGGGAACACCGTCGTGGTGGTCACCGGCGTGCGCCGGGCCGCGCAGACGGCGCAGAAAATCAAGCAGGATGCCGACAACGTCGTCGATTCGATCGTCGCCGACGATATCGGCAAATTCCCGGATACGAACGTGGCCGAGACGCTCGCGCGCGTTACCGGCATCCAGGTACGGCGCGATGCCGGCGAAGCCAATTCGGTGCTGATCCGCGGCCTGCCGGGCATTTCGACGTTGCTCAACGGCCGTGAAATGTTCACGACGACCGGCCGCTATATCCAGCTGGCAGACATTCCGTCGACGATGCTGAAGCGCGTCGATGTGTACAAATCGCAGAGCGCCGAATTGCTTGAAGGCGGTATCGCCGGCGTGATCGACGTGCGCACCAATCGCCCGTTCGACTTCAAGGGCGCCACCGTCAGCGTGAACGCGGGCGCACGCCGCCTGGACAAGGCGCACCGTACCAACCCAGAAGCGAACGCCCTGTTCTCGAATCGCTGGAAGACGGAAGCCGGCGAGTTCGGCGCGCTGGTCGGCCTGTCGTACGTGAAGAGCGATTACTGGGAAGAGCGCAGTTTCCAGTCTTTCCCGATCTCGAAGGATTGGCTCGGAGCGGGCTCGACCGGTCCGGACGTGCTGGGCCTGCAGGCGATTTACGGCAAGCGCAAACGCACGGCCGCCAATTTCGCCACGCAGTACAAACCCAACGCCGACCTGGAATTCTACGCCGAGGGCCTGGCTTCCCATTTCCAGGGTAACGACCAGACCGACCTGCTGGTGGGCTTTCCCTTCTGGGCCAGCAGCAGCAGCGCCACCATGATTCCGGGCACCAAGGAAGTCGATACGGTGACTTCGCAGAACGCCAACACGATCCTGTCGACGCAGGCGCGCAACGCGGACAACAAGACGTCCCAGATCGCCCTTGGTGCGAAGTGGCGGGTCACGCCTGGCTTGCGCCTGACCTCCGAACTGGCGCATACCGACTCGAAATACGTCTGGCGCAATCCGATTCTGGACGTGATTACCAACGTTCCGAACGCGTACGGCAAGACCAATGTCGACGGCGGCGCGTATGTGAAATACAGCGGCTTCGATATCGGCAATGCGGCCAATATCAACCTGTTGCAGCTGTTCGACCGTTACGGCAACGACAAGGGGAGTTCGACCGACTTCCGCTCGGACGCCGCCTTTACCCCGGAGAACGACGGCTTGTTCAAGGAATTCCTGGCCGGCGTGCGCGCCAACCACCGCACGGCGGAGTCGATCAAGTCGTTCGAGGGCAGCGCTTCTGCGCCGAAAAACGTCAAGGCATCGACGCTGCCCGGCATGACCTGCAACACGCCGACGCTGTCGCGCGATTACGGCACGCAGAGCTGGTACACGCCATGCGCCGGCTACCTGCTGGACGATACTGCAACGGTGCGGCAGGCGGTGACGGGCAACCCGGCCGCCAAGGGACTCGATCCAGGTTCGTTCTTCAAGGACGTCGAAAAGAACATGTCGATGTACGTGTCGAGCAAGATCGGCTTCGATGTCGGCACCATTCCCGTTGACGGTCTGCTGGGCGTGCGCGTGACGCGGACCGATTCCGACCTGATCGGCAAGAGCCAGGTCAACGGCCAGTACGTGGAGACGCCGGTCAGCGCGAGCGGCACCGACGTGCTGCCGAGTGCAAACTTCAAGGCCAAGCTGCCGCATGACGTGATTGCGCGCTTTGCCTACGCAAAGACGTTGACGCGTCCGAATTTTGCACAGCTCAATCCCGGCACGGCCTACGTCGCGGCGAACGGCACGACAGTGCAGGCGACGGCCAGTGGCGGCAATCCAAACCTGAAGCCGTTCACTGGCCAGAACCTGGATGCGGCGCTGGAATGGTATTTCGCACCGACCGGCATGCTTAGCGCGACCGTGTTCCGGCATAACTTCGACGGCTACATCATCAACAAATCGGTGCCCGAAATGTTCCAGGGCCTCAAGTACGACACCAGCCGTCCGTTCAACACCGACAATGGCCATTTGCAAGGCCTGGAAATGTCGTACCGCCAGTTCTACGACAGGCTGCCGGGCTGGCTGGGCGGCTTCGGCATGGAGGCGAATGTCAGCTATATGGAAGGCGGCCTGACGTCGTCCATCGTGCCGGGATTGCAGGGCAAGCCGTTCAGTGGCATGTCGAAGAATTCGTACAACCTGGTCGCGCTGTATGAAAGGGCCGGCGTATCGGCGCGCCTCGCTTATAACTGGCGTTCGAAATTCGTGGAGGTCTATGGAGATCACCCGAGCAATTCGGGCAGCGCGCCGGCGCGCGATCTGATCGCTGCACCGATGTCCACGCTGGATGGTTCACTGAGCTACAAGTTCACGCCGAACCTGTCGGTAACCCTGACCGGCACCAACCTGCTGAACTTCCAGTATGTCGATTACTGGACCGACCAGCGGCTGTATCCACGCGATACCCGCCGTTATGACCGCACGTTCGGGCTGGCGCTGAACTGGAAGAACTGATCGCACGTTGATGTTTCACGCGCGCAGGCGCGGCGCCGCCGTCGATTCCCTGACGATCAATTCCAGTCCGGGAATGCACTCCATCGGCGGCGCGTCGTGCTTGCGCGCCTGGATTTCCATCAGCAACTCCACGCCGCGCACGGCCATCGCGGCAGTTGGGATGGCCACCGTCGTCAGTGCCGGACGCGACTGGCTCGACGCCATGATGTTGGTGATGCTTACCACAGAAAGGTCGGCGGGGACCGGACGTCCCAGGTGGGCGGCGGCTTCGAGGACGCCCAGCGCGGCGAGGTCGTTCGAGACGAAGATCGCGGTCAGGTCGGCCCTGACGGACAGCAAGTCGAGCGCCGCCTCTTTTCCGGCTTCGAAGGTGTCGGCGCAAAACCGCACCGCCGAAGCAGGGCAGGAAAGACGGGCTTTGCGCATGACGTCACGAAAGCCCAGGTAGCGCAGGTTGTGGATGCCGTCTTTCGGGCTGGCGATGACCGCGCCGATCTGCCGGTGGCCGAGTTCGACCAGGTGTCTTGTCGCCATGCGACCCGCTTCGCGGCCGTCGAAGGCGAGGCAGGGGAGTCCCGGATGCGTGTCCGCGTCTTCCCAGAGGTTGACGACGACGGGCGTGCCCTGGGCTACCACCTGCTTGAGATGCTCGACGTTCAGGCCCGGATTGTTGGCGACGATGACACCGTCGGACAAGGAGCCCGCCACTTCGTCGAGGAAGCGGGTTTCCTTGTCGGCTTCGTAGTCGGTATTGCAAACGATGAGGTAGCGCTGGTGCTTGCGGGTGGCCTGGTCCACGTACAGCATGAATTCCGGATAGAAGGGATTCGTGATGCAGGTGAGTACCAGGGCGAAGGTGGGGGCCTTGCGTTCGACCAGCGCCCGCGCGGCAAGGTTGGGGCGGTAGCCCAGGTGCGCGACAGCATCCAGCACGCGCTGCCGGGTCGATTCGCCAGTCCTGCCGCGTCCGCGCAGAACGTTGGTAACGGTGGTCGGCGTGACGCCCGCAAGGGCCGCTACTTCCTTGATGGTTGCCATAGGTAAATCCGAAAATCCTGCATGTGAATTAATGTCAGGATTTTCCTTGAAATTAGTTTTACGTTCAACTAGTATTGTCTGACATTTGATTTAACGTTAAAGCAAACGCGGAACTATTGACCATGCCACATCGATCCTCCTCGGTTGCGAGCCATGAAAGTCGGGATGCGCTGGCGCGCTGGTACACACTCGATGCAGCCGATCGGGCCCGGTCTAGCGGCGGCACACCGGTCGGCTCCTGAAAAACAAATAAACCGTTTTCGTCTCCTTGGCCATAGTGGCCTTTGTGGCAGCTTCGGCTGCCACTTTTTTGCTGGAGGATCTGCCTAACGTACGTTTTTTCCGCTTTTGGACGATTACACGTCGGCATCGCAAAAGCGGTATCGCAGGCTGCGGAAAAGCGATTGGGGTGGCTTTTTCCCTGCTTTATATGGCGCCGACACTCACTGGAGGATGGTTATGAAAAGATTCGTAGTAGGACTGGTATTACTGACGGCATTGGCAACCCAGGCGCGCGCGCAAGTAGCGGTAAGCGACAGCGTGCAATTCAAGATCAAAAACGTCAATAGTGGACTGATGCTCGCGATTCCCGGCGCCAGCCAGGCTGCGGGCAGCAACGTGATTCAATGGAGCGACACCGGCGGCAGCGAACAGCTGTGGCATTTCATTTCGATGGGCAGCGGCCAGTACAACATCGAAAACATGGCGACCCATCAGCTGCTGGGCGTGTCGAGCGGATCGAAATCGGAGGGCGCGCAAATCGTCCAGTGGGCCGATAACGGCACGGCGGACCACCTGTGGACGGTCACCCAGGCGTCCGATGGCAATTATCTGATCAAGAACGTCAACAGTGGCCTGTACCTCGACGTCTACCAAGGGAATACGTCGACGAGCGCCGTCATTGATCAATGGAGTGCGTCCGGTTGCCTGTGCCAGGAATGGCAGCTGGTGAGCACCGGCACCGATCCGTATCCGGCGCCGGGCGCCGTGAGCGGCAACGGGACGGGCGTACACGATCCGTTCATGCTGCGCGACGGCAGCGGGACCTATTGGCTGTACGGTACCAACAATACGTTGGCGTCGTCGAGCGACCGGATCAATTTCACGAATGCGGGCAGTGCACTGGCGCCGATACCTGCCTGGACGAGCACCTATACCAAGGGCGGCACGCTGTGGGCGCCGAATGTGGTGCGGATGAACAACACGTACTACCAATACTATTCCGCATCCAGCTACGGATCGCAGACCTCGGCCATCGGTGTCGCCAGCGCGTCCACGCCGAACAGCACGGCGTGGACGGACCTGGGGACCGTGGTCACGTCGAGCGCATCGACGCCCTACAATGCCATCGACCCCAGCATCATCCAGGACCAGGCGGGCGGCTGGTGGATGTCCTACGGATCGTGGTGGAACGGCATTTACCTGATCAAGCTGGACCCGGCCACCGGCAAGCAATCGACGGCCAATACGACGAACTACCACCTGGCCCAGCGTCCAAAGGGACTGGAGGGTTCGTATCTCTACTATTACAACGGGTATTACTACCTCTTCGCGTCCATCAATAACTGCTGCAGCGGTGTGAACAGTACCTATCGCATCATCGTTGGCCGTTCGAGCTCGGTGACGGGCCCCTACCTGGACCGCGGCGGTGTCAATTTGCTGAGCGGCGGCGGCACGATCGTCCTGAGCGCGCACGGCAACATCAAGGGACCCGGCGGCCAGAGCCTCATGACCGACAGCGACGGCCCTTTGATGGTCTACCACTACTACGATGCCAATAACAATGGCAATCCGACGCTGGGTATCAACCGGATCGGTTTCACGGCGGATGGCTGGCCCTACGTGTATTGATCGGCTGATTTTTTACTTGAATTGGAACGACGCAATGAAGCTGGACAAGTCTGTTTTTCCTGGTTGGCGTTTTTTGGTTCGTCATGTTTTGTTCGCACTGCTCGGCGGGCTGTTCGTCATGCCGGCGTACGCCGACGCCGGACGCGAACGGCTGTCGCTCGATCGCGGCTGGCTGTTTCACCTTGGGGATGTGCCATTCCACGTGCCCGCCACGCAGGATGAAACGTATTACGCCACCAAGGCCGGCATGGCGTCGGGTGCGGCAGCCGTGAAATTCGATGACACCGCCTGGCGCAAGCTCGACCTGCCGCATGACTGGCAGGTCGAACAGCCATTCGATCCGAAAGCGAATATGGCCCAGGGCTTTCGCCCACGCGGCATCGGCTGGTACCGACGCTATATCGCGCTGCCCGAAAGCGATCGTGGCCGGCACGTCGAACTCGAATTCGGCGCCATCGCCACGCATGCCACGGTGTGGGTGAACGGTAACCTCGTCAACCATAACTGGTCGGGCTATAACGAGGTGCGCATCGACATTACGCCGTACCTGCATTATGGCGACCAGCACGCCAACGTCGTCGCGGTCCGCGTCGATGCGGATGCGATGGAAGGCTGGTGGTACGAGGGGGCTGGCATGTATCGGCACACCTGGCTGGTCAAGACCGATGCCGTGCACGTGGTGCCCGACGGGGTGCGCGTCACGCCGCGCAAGACCGATGGCGGCACCTGGGAAATTCCGGCTACGGTCACGCTCGACAACGACGGCAAGCAGGCCGCGCGCGTCGAGGTCGAAATGGTGGTGACCGGCCCGGATGGCAAGCAGGTGGCCCGCAGCCGCACGTCGGTCGACGTTCCGGTGCTGACGCAGGTGACCGCGTCGCTGCCCATGACGATACGCGATCCGATGCCGTGGTCTCTCGACAGGACCACGCTCTACCGCGTCACCACGACCGTGCGGCGCGATGGCAAGGTGGTGGACCGGCTTGCCCTCGATACCGGCTTTCGCACGCTGCGCTTCGACGCCGCAAAAGGCTTCTTCCTGAACGGCAAGCACGTCAAGCTGCAAGGCGTTTGCCTGCATCAGGATCATGCCGGCGTGGGCGTCGCCGTGCCGGATGCGATCTGGGAATATCGCCTGCGCCGCCTCAAGGAACTCGGCGTCAATGCGATCCGCTTCTCGCACAATGCGATCGCGTCCGAGGTGCTGGACATGGCCGACCGCATGGGCTTCCTGGTGATGGCCGAGAACCGCAATTTCAATCCGTCGCCGGATTACATGAAGCAGTTCGAGTGGATGCTCAAGCGCGATCGCCATCATCCCTCGGTGATCCTGTGGTCGGTGTTCAATGAAGAACCCGTGCAGGCGACCGAGGTTGGTTACGAAATGGCGCGGCGCATGGTGGCCGTTGCCAAGGCACTCGACGGGACGCGGCCAACCACTGCGGCCATGAGCAACGGTCTGCTGACGCCGCTGAACGTGTCGCACGCGGTGGACGTGGTCGGTGCCAATTATCAGATTCCCGAGTACGACAAGTTCCATGCGGTCCGTCCCGATAAACCTTTTACGAGTTCGGAGGATACGTCGGCATTCATGACACGCGGCGAATTCGCGACCGACAAGGCGCGTCATATTGAAACCAGCTACGACACCGAGGCGCCGGCCTGGGGCAATACCCATCGCGACGCCTGGCAAGCGATCGGCACACGTGATTTCGTCGCCGGCGGCTTCGTCTGGACGGGCTTCGACTATCACGGCGAATCCTGGCCCTACGCATCGTGGCCCTCGGTCAGTTCGTTCTTCGGCATCATGGACTTGAACGGCTTTCCGAAGACGGCGTACTACATGCACCAGGTCCAGTGGATCAAGGATCGCCCGCTCGTCTACATCGCGCCGCACTGGAACTGGGCCGGCAAGGAGGGCCAGCAGATTGTCGTCAGGGTGATGTCCAACGCCGAACGCGTCAAGCTCCTGCTGAACGGTCAGGAAATCGGGGAGCAGAAGGTCGACCATTACCGGATGAACGACTTCAAGGTCGCTTATGCGCCAGGCGCGCTGGAAGCAATCGCCTACACAGGCGGCAAGGAAGTCGCGCGCGCGCGGGTCGAGACCACCGGCCCGGCCGTCGCGCTGGAATTGGTGCCGGATCGGGCCGCCCTCGATGGCGACGGGCGCGACGCCATGCCGATCACCGTCCGCGCGCTTGATGCACAGGGCAGGGCGGTTCCGCTCGCGCAGGACGAAGTGCGGTTTACCATCGCTGGCGCGGGCCAGTCGATTGGTCATGGCAATGGCGACCCGAATTCACACGAAGACGAGAAAGGCAGTACGCGCAAACTGTTCAACGGCCTGGCCCAGTTGCTCGTGCAGAGCAACTGGGATAGCAGTGGTTCGATCGAAGTCGACGCCAGCGCTCCCGGGTTACGGGCCGCACACCTGACGATTCCGGTCAGGGCCGTCGCGCCGGTAGCGTACGTGCCTGTGGCGGCGCCGCCGGTCGACGACAAACCGTAGAGCTGAATTGGCTCAATTTGACGGCAGTGGCTCCGATTACCGCGCCACTGCCGGTACCTTGCTGGAGATAGCTAATTGACGCACCCAGTACTGCAGCGGCGGACTCATGTGGTGCAAACTGTGGTGCTGAGCTAACTCCTTGATTCGTAAGAGCCAAAGCGCCAGCAAAGCCGTCGCAGGTGGTAAGCAACTATCGTATAGAGCATAGTTTTGCTCGAAACGATTGATTATCAGCAAAATACCATGATGGTGTTCTTAAATCGACAATATTTTCGGTAATGTCGAGTTTGAAACCTAGTCTTATGAGATATGGGTTGGGCGCATTTGAGGTATCACGAACCGTCATTGGACAGTTCTTGTGCGATGCAGCATGATGCTTATGTCTCCTCTATCTTTCTCCAAGAAAATAGATTCAACCCGCCTCCTGGCGGGTATTTTTTTGCCCGTTTCTCTCCTGTATCAAGACGGCAGCGTCCAGCGTTCGCGATTCACTTTGGCGTCAGGGGTACCGGACTTGCACAACCCCAGGGAGAACGCCTGCGCTTGGCCAGGCAGAACCCGGTCGTCCACACATCAACGTGTGTTTGCTGCTGGTCTCTCGACAATTTTTCGAAGCCGCCCAGTTTGCGCGGCCCGTCGTTTAGTTCTTCCGACAGAGTCCGGCCAGACGATTGGAATGCCGGCATAGAGCCTGAGCATTCTTCCACGACAGCGGCTGCCTGCGATGCCGTGATGTGTCACGGAAAATCCATCGGTTCGAGCCGCTAGTCTCTGTACCTGCGGAACTAATCGTTGGCCCTCCAAATCATCGCCAACATCGCGCCCAGCCGCCTGGCTTCGAGGTTGACGTCACTCTGTCGCTGCGCCAGGTCGGCTGCGTCAGCTGGCTTACATATCATTCCCGACCCATCATATATTATTTCCTTGTTGCAATCATTTGCCTTGGCCGCTGGGGCTATCCCGTCCGTTCCCGGTCGCGAAAAACCGTGCGTGAAACGCCGCAACCATCCGGCAAAACTACTCAACATAACGCGAGCTATGTTGAGTAGTGTAATTTGAAAGTCATAAATATACCTGTTAAGATACCTGTACATTATGTTGACCAGGACCCGATGAGCCGCCCCGCTTTCCGCCTCCCCGACGACCAGGCCCGTCGCATCGCGCAAAAGGTCGCCGTGCTCGACCAGGACATTCCGCTCGACACCAGCAACCATCGCCCTTTCGTCGGCGCTTTCATCCAGGCTGTCCGTGACGCGACCGGAAATTATTTCAGTCCAATGATCTACCAGCGCCTGCTGCGTGCCTATGCGCCGGCGCGGCGCCCATCGACAGCCACCATCGCCAGCGAACGCGCGCGTATCATGGATACTGCCGAGCAACTGGAACGGGCCGCCGGACTCGATGACGTCCAGCGCGAGCGATTTACGGAGGCGATCCGGAGCGTGATCGCCGATGAGCTGGAACAGCGACTGGCCGGCTTGCCAGCGGCCGATATGTCGACCGGATCCGCGCAGGTCGAATTTTTCAAGAATCGACTGGCAGAGTGCGAAAGCGAATTGCGGACCTTGCGTGCCACCGCGGCGCAGCTGGTGACCGACCTGGCGCTCAGCACGCAACGCGCCGAGATCGCCGATCGTGCGCTCGGTGAACAGCGCGAGGCCAACAATAAACTCGTCGAACAGCTACGCGCCATCCAGGAAAGCGCCGACGGCAACCGCAGGTTTGCCCTGATGGCGATCGACGAGGTACGTGGCGAGGTGCGCCACTGGAAGGACCGTTGTGCAGACCTTGAACTGCAGCGTCAGCGCGACTTCCAGCAGCTCGATGCCATGCGTCGGCTGGTCAGTGCACAAGACAAGGCAGGAAATAAAGGATTGCGATGACAAATGTATCAGGACCGCTTAGCCCCGCTTCAGGCCGGGAAGTCAGCCACACGCTGGGTCCGGTCGCCGATGACTGGCACGCCGCTGAAGTCTGGCTGCAGGCGATCGCGAACCGCCCACGCCGTAACTCTCCCCTGACCGTGACGGCCTACCGGCAGCACCTGGCCAAGCTGCGCTGGTACTGTGAAAACGTCAGCATGAACCAGCCGTCCAGGTGGACCGTCCAGGACGTCGACGCCTTCTATCGTTTTCTAAAAGAGTTACCGGAGTACGCCGTGTGCGAGCGGGACTACGCCGGCCGCTATGCCGAACTTGGCGAGGCCGGGTACACCCCGTTCAGATGCGTGCCTTCGGCAAGCAGCCGTTCCGATATCCAGAAGTGCGTGCACGCACTGTTTCGCGCGTGGCGTGAAGTCGGCTATATCCAGGCCAACCCGATGGGTTTCCACGGCGCGGGCACGGAAAGAAAAATCAACGCCAACCGCGCCGTATCGCTTGACCTGTTCGACCTGGTGCTCGAGACCATGGAAGAACAGCCGAAAGACACGTTCGAAGCGCGGCAGCGGCATGTGCGTGACCGTTTCCTCCTGATCGCCTTGCGGGAGCTCGGCCTGCGTTCGAGCGAGCTGGTCAAGGCGAGCATGGGGGCATTCCGGCGACTGTCTGATCCGAAATCCGGACGGACCTACTGGATCATGCACGTCACCGTGGAAACAGCGAAAGGCGGCCTTGAACGGAAGATCCCGGTTACCCGGCAGGCGTTCGAGGCCCTGGTGGCGTACCGCGAGGCCTTCGGCCTGCAAGCGCTCCCAGGCCCCGCGGACACAACGCCCCTGCTATTGTCGCCAAGGACGCACCGAAGCGCGACAACCTCGCGTGGCGTGCCACTGAAAAGCGTGTCGACGCGACGGGACTTCGGCAAATGGCGCGCGATCACCTCACGCCATGGTTTGTACTATGTTGTGAAGCAGCGCCTGGGTGCCGCGGCGACGTTCCTCGAGTCGATCGGGGATCACGATCGGAAGGCGCAACTGGATCAGGCGTCGCCCCACTGGCTGCGTCATACGTTTGCCAAAGCCGCGCTGATGCAGGGGGAAGACATGCGCAGCGTTGCTGCCTGGCTCGGCCACCGCGATATCGGAACGACGATGGTCTATACCGAGCAGGAGGCGCTTGACCTGATCCGGCAAACCGAACAGGTCCGGCCCGATGCCCTGGCGTTTGAAGCACAGTGGAGTCCGCCGCTATAGGTGCGACCGGATCCCGAGGTGCGGGGATCGTGCGCTGCGGGCGACTACCTTGCGGCTTACAAGTCGCCCGACAACCTACGGCGCAATTTGCGCGATTTGCGCCTGATGCGATTGCCAGTGCGATCGCGTTGACGTCGTAGGTAGCGTACGCAGGCGCTCGACAGGCGGGCTGCGTACGTAGACCACGGCTGGCTTGTCGTTGCAATCGCGACCGGACACGGCCCAGAGGCTTGCATAGTTGACGGGGCTCCTCGGCTGATCCCAGCGTACGTTGGCCTTGCTGCCCGCCTTTTCCGACCAGCGCATCAGGCCGCCAAAGCAATCCATGGCGGAGGTGGCGAAAACATGGCAGGCAACCCAGTTCCTGGTTGCTCTTGACCAGTGCGATGGGATAGTCTCGGGTCTGGCGAGGTGCCATCCAACGATGCCATACAGCTCCTTTGTGGACGCCACATATAGGGACGCCACATATAGATACCGGGGCGCACAGCGACCTTCCCAGAACATGCGCCAGCGGAGGAATGCCATCGCACATGGACAGAACCTGGCTGTCGATTTTCCATGCATGTTCCACCAGAGGGAATTTGCCGCGCTGCGAATACAGCGCTGGTGCTCCTTGAGGACATGTCGCCACAAGTGCCGGCGAATGGCTTTATAAGTGTCCAGCAAACGCACAAGAAGCTCTGTCGAATCGGACGTTATCGTGGACTTGGTCTTCGGCCACGTTGTGTCCTTCGTCTCATCACCATCCCCGTCGTCGTGGAAGTCGCCAAGATGACTACACCCGCACTCATGCCTGGTGATGGGCTGCGTTCGTCCTCCGAATCGTTTGACCTTCGCTCCCGGAACCGCATCCTTCAATACCTGGGTGAGGAATCCCGTATAGCTCAATGTGACGTCCACTTCGTCGTGCCGGACGGCGGCGATTCCAAACCTGGCGACCTGCTTGAAGAGATGCCGGGCATCCGTTGCATTGATCAGTTCGGCGTCTGCGGCGACGCGATGAGCGCGCAGTGGGATCGCCAGCAATGCCGCCTCATGCGCCTGAAGTCGTAATATCTTTGGCCGATCGTCCCGGATGGTCGGTGCCATGTCGACGCCGCAGTGCGGGCACGTGAAGGGTTGCTGACTGAACGCTTTCGTCAGCTTGTATGGAATCGTCCTGCTGCAAGCCGGGCAGCGGTCGACCAGCGTGTGCCCATGAATCGGACAGGAACGGGTAGGACGCAGCTGGAACAGTGGACTGTGAAAGCCCGAGCGCATGCACGTTACGCACCACCTCAGGCAATCGCTGGAGTCGAGCACGCTGCCCGGCGCGATATCGAAGAGAAACGCTTCGCGCACGGCCGCCTGCGAGACGCGCAAGAGCGAAGCGAGCACCGCAATATCGAATACGGCGCTGTCGCGCAGATCGACTTGTGGCTTGGCGAGAATGGCAGAGCGTTTGCCGCACTGGCGGCTGATGACCAGGCGTGCCAGGTCACTCGTGGCTATCTGGTTGAGGTACGCGAACTTCCATAAAAGCGTCCAGGCCGACTCCCACTTCACGTGCCAGTCCCGCCGCCAGCACCACTGCCGGGGCTGCGGCACAAAGGTGTCGAGAATGATCTGCCCGGGACGCATGGCCCGTCCTCAGTTTGTTGGCAGGCCCAAGTGCAGTTCTTCCAATGCACTGCAATAGAAGGAGTCAGCCACCGCCTGGTCCCACATCGCTGGCGTGAAAGCGAAGTTGGCGGCATCCCGATGCATACTCTCTTCCAATGCGATTTCGACCGTATGGGCGAAGTACTGCATCGGTATTTCGATGGGGACGTTAGGCAGCGCCTTCAAATGAGCGCGCTGGAAGGCCTGCCATACGGCAAGCGCCTGGTCGACCAGACGAAATCCGTTTGCGTATGCGCGTGGAAAAAAGAAGCGGGTATACGTCCAGTCACTGTCCTCCGGAAAAGTCGCTTCGTCATAACCTTGCAGACACGTGGCGATACTGTCGGCGTCGCTCAAGCCGTCAAACCGCAATTCGCCAACCATGAATCGCAGGATGATCTGGCTCTGGCTACTCTGCCTGAACGCCGACTTCTGGTTCAACAACTGCGGCTGCCCGACCAGCAGCGTGATCATCCTGATACCCTTGCGCTCGAGGCAATCGTGCACATCCCGCAGCCACTCGTATTCAATTGTCCCCAGGCGCTGGGCCTCGTCGGCGAACATCATCATCCAGTTGTGACCAGACTCAT
>JANINJ010000010.1:48646-60687 GCA_024508855.1 Xanthobacteraceae bacterium | reverse complement strand
CGCAGGCCGTCGCCCAGGTGCGGATCCGCGCCGCCGCGCTCCCGGCGCTGCGCGCTCTCTCGCGCGATCGCCACCACCAGCTGCAGCACGCGGCGTCGCGTGCGCCGGCCGCGCTGCGCGCCTGGTCGTCGACGTCGACCAGCTGCAGGCGCACGTGGTCCCGACCAGCGCAGCCGCCACTGTCCTTCCCGCTGCTTCGCTCAGGTGACGGCCGCTGTCTCCTCGATTCCTGCGGTTGCTGCGGCAAGAACGAAAAGCGGCCGACGGATTAGCCCGTCGTGCCCTCGCTACGCTTGGCCACGACGGCCGCTCCGTTCGGCCGGTTTGCTTTCTCCGCTTTGCTGGCGTCCGTGCAACCGTCTCTACTTTTCGGACTCGCTTTCGTCGTCTTCTCTCAGACTAAGTACCGCTATCACCTGCCTCTCGTCGACCTCCTTCAAACGGGCAGTGTAGATACTCTCGTTTTCCACACGCTTCGGATCGGCCCTCGCTTGATTGTTGATGTGAAGTCGGCCAGCTCGTGCAGTGATCTCAATCCCTAATTTTTTCGAATTTGCCATCTACTCCGCCACCGATTTGTGCTGCTTACAAAATTTTAGGACGCCTGCATTCCTTGCGCCTTCGTATCGCGTCCGATGAACATATGGTTCGCCGGAGCGCCGTACCGCCAACGATTTGATGATGTAAAAGCCCGGCTCCGCTGGATCGTTTCCGAGATAGTTTTCGCTCGACACCACGTCAGCCAGTCTGTCGCCACCAAGGAGCGGATCGAAGTGCACGACCACTACGAGTTCGCCACGCTCACCAGCCGCCCGCTCGCCACGCCAGCTCGCCGCCAGACCTTCAAGCTTCGAATGGAAGAGTTCGAGCGCACGAATCGGAACCTGTTCGCCTGCCGCTTCTTTCGCCTCCCAGGCCTCCCAAGTTTTACGCGTCACACGAACGTATTGACCGGCTTCCTCTGTCGTCAAGCCGAGTGCGAGTCGAGCTTTTCTCAGCGGCGTGTTGGGATTGATATCGTATTTCATGGCGTATGCCCTATAAAGTTTCATATGGAACGTAATTTACCATCCGGTATGTTGTTTCTCCAAATTATATTTCGACGTTCTCATAGCCGTTTGTCGCACACTTGCTTTCGTTTGAACGTCAACCCCTTGGGCGTTCCCCTGCCTGTCGGCAGGGTCGTTCCCTTCCAGGCTCGCTATTCGCTCGGTCCCTTCGGGACTCGGCCTGGCGGCCGACCGTTCCAGGCAATCCCCTCCGGGCTGCGCCCTCCGGCTAACGCTTTCGCCCTCCGGGCGAGTGCTCATGGGGCGATGCCCCGCCGCACGGCTCCCGTCGGGGATTGACTCCCACCTGACGGATCGGCAGACCTTCGCCGGGCTACGGAGTTGGCCGCGCGCGGCCAAGCCCTACCGGGCCGGCTCCTACCGGCTCACCCCGTCCTGACGGCCGGGGCTTCGGGCACCTGCCGCCCGTTGACGCCGGCCGAAACCCCGCGCCCTCTCGGGACGCGGCGGCCTGCTCGACGCGGTAGCGCGAACGTCTTGAAAGACGGTTTTGCAAGGTGGCGGTCGCCCACCTTGTACGGGTCGTCACCCATTTTCTCGCCTTCGCGCGTACCGTCCATCACTCACAAAGTGTTTACCTACTGTTGACTTTAAGATGACTTTCCGAGTATAATAAACACATGGTGATCGAGAACACGACGCCCAACTAACCGAATAGGAGGCCACATGGCAAACGACGACTACACCGCGCAACTGGACGAAATCAAAGCAGCTGTTGTTCCCGAAATGGCCCGCCTGAGCGTGTTCCCGAAGTTCTTCGGCACGCGCTTCATGCTGGTAGGTGAATCGGCGATCTACAACTGGATGGGTGCCCTCTGCTCGTCGTACGACGGTGGCCTGTGGAACTTCTACGAACTGTCGAATGGTGGCTTCTACATGGCTCCGTGTGACGTCGAAAAATTCGATGTCATCGTGCGCCGCAACCACTACACCGGCACGATGAGCGCCGACGCCGCAGGCATCACCGCGTGCCTGTTCGCCTTCGGCCAACTGGCGAACCAAACCGCCCAGCCGCACATCATCGACCTGTACTACAAGCTGCGCGAATACGCGCTGCGCCACTTCGAGGCCAGCGAAATCATCGCGGCCATCGACTAAGGAGAAAGAGCCATGCGCGGACTCGAAGCGCGGCTCTGTCTCGCTCACTACCGCGTCAGCGCGGCGGTGGGTCTGGCGGAGGACGCCGCAGACCAACTTGCTTTCGCCGTCGAGGTTGCCCGGATCGACGGTTATTACGACGCCGACCACGGCGTGACCGACATGCCAGCATTTTTCCGTGATGAACCGATGTTGCAAGACGCGTGGAAGGTCGGACAGATGAACTACCGGGCTGTGATGGAGATGGACGACTGCTGGCACTGCGAGCACAGCGGCAATCCCTGCCCCAGCCACGGATGAAAGGACGGCGAAATGCAAGCACTTGAAGCCCGTGTCTCTCTTGCCCGCTACCGCATCAGCACGGCGCTGGGTCTGGACGATGCCGCAGATCACTTTGCTGATGCCGCAGAAGCTGCGCGCATGGCTGGCTACTACGCCGCCCAATCAGGCGTGATCGAGATGTCGGCATTCATCCGTGACGAGCCCATCTTGCGAAACGCTTGGAAAGCCGGACAAGAGGACTACCGGTTTGAATCGACGTATTGCTGGTACTGCGAGCACAGCAGCTTGCATTGCCCTACTCACGGATGAAGGACGCGCGCGATGCCCGACCCGCCGTAAAACCCGAAGCACCCGACCCGACGCGAACCTAATCGATTTTTTTGGAGAACATCACATGAACGCAGTAGCCCAAATCGCCGCCCCCGCCACCCAACCGACCGCCATCGCCGCAGCAGTAGCGGCCATTGCCACCGCATCCGATGCCGCCAGCGGCCACCTCGGCACCGCGTCGGAACTGGTGACGGAGCATGGGACTTTCCGCACCGTCGAAGAACTGACCGCGCATTGCACCATCGGCTACTACACAAGCGATCAGTTGTACCGTTCGACGTACAACGTTCGTCCCGCGCCCGCCGACATCAAGGCCGACGTGCGCCAGTTGGCCGCGCTGATCGCTCACCAAGGGCTGCTGCAAAACCTGATCGGTTTCATCGACGCGGAAGGCAAAATTGCCGTCGTTGCCGGTGAACGTCGCCGCAATGCGATCAATCTCAACATCGAGGAAGGCGTGTTTCCGGAGGACTTCGCCATTCCGGTCCTCATCATCACCGAGGCCGAGGCCACCGCTGTCAGCTTGGCCGAGAACTCGGGCCGCAAGGACATGCACCACGCCGATCTGTCGGAGGCCATCATGAAACTGAAAAAGGCCGGGGCCAGCGTGTCGGACGTCGCCGTCTGCTTCGGTCTGGATGAAATGATCGTGCGCCGTCGCCTGCGTCTGGCGGACCTGTCGCCGGTCATCTTCGACCTGTACCGCAAGGACGAAATGTCGTTTGAACAGATCGTGCCGTACACGCTGGTAGATGATCACGCCAAGCAGGAAGCCGCGTTGTCCGTGCTGGGTCCGAAGGCCCCGGCATGGAAAGTGCGCGACATGCTGACGGCGCAGAAAGTCGATATCCGCAGGAGCGCGATTGCACAGTTCGTGGGTATCGAGGCGTTCGAGCAGGCGGGCGGTGTGATCGTGCGCGATCTGTTCAGCGTGGACGGCGGCGGTTACATCGAGGACGTTGCGTTGCTTGAAAAGCTGGCCTTTGCCAAGCTGGAACCGGAAGCCGAAGCACAGCGCGTGCGCGGTTTCGCATGGGTGGACGTGAAGCTGTCCGTGACATCCGGCGATCTGGAACAATACGCATCTGCTCGCTGGACCACGCGCGAGCCGACCGCTGAGGAAGCGGCCGAGTTGGAGAAAATCACGGCGATGCGGATCGACCTCGAAACGCAAATCGACGCGTTGGAAAATTCCGACGAGGAGCACGACCACGACAAGCACGCTGCGCTGTCGGACGAGCTCAGTAATGCGTACGACGCCGAAAACGTGATCTGCGAAAAGCTGAACGTCATCATCGACGAAGACAAACCGTTGGCCGGTGCACTGGTGTTCATCGACGGCGGCAAGGTCAATGTACGCGCGGGCCTCATCAAGCCCGAAGACAAAAAGAAGATGGCGAAGCTCAAGCGCTCCGATGTCCAAGGCGACACCACCAGTTCCGGCGGCGACGTCGAAAACGCGAAGGTCCGCGCAGTTCACTCCGAAGCGCTGATGCACAACCTCACCACGCATCGCACGCTGGCCCTGCGCGCTGAACTGATGGACCGCCCCGACGTGGCTATCGTCCTCGTCACCCACAAGCTCATGTGCCGCGCGTTCAGCACGGAACTGCACAGCTACCATCGCGGCACCATGAGCAGCATGTCGTGGGATTACGCGGTGCTCGACAAGGAAGCCGAGGCAGGTAAAGCGGGTCAGGCATTGGCTGCGCGCCGCGCCGAAATCTGGGCAATGCTGCCGCAAGGCACGAACCCGGAAAAGCTGCTGACGTGGTTGCTGGAACAAGATCAAGCGACGGTATGGAAAATGTTCGCCTACTGCTCGGCCCTGTCGTTCGATGCCACCGCGCGCAAGGAAGCCGAAAAGTGCGAATACTTCGCGCCGGTCGCAAACGTCCTGTCGCTGGACATGGCCAACTGGTGGGAAGCGGGCGAGGACTACTTCGGCCGCGTGAATCTGGCCCGCATCGTCGAAGTCGTCAAGACCGCATCGACGGAAGTAGCGGCCAAGATGGAGAAGATGAAGAAGGGCGAAGCGGTCAAGGCGGCTGTCGCGGCGATGAAGGACAAGCGTTGGTTGCCTGACTTCCTCCGCACCTGATCGCAGACCGGCGCATGTCGCGCCGGTTTCTGTCAGCACGCGGCCAGCGCCGCGTGCCCTCCCCTCTCTCGAAAGGACCGACCATGCAAACCGTGACCACCGAACAGAACCGCTCCGACGCAGCCAACGTGAACGGCCTGCGCGTCCGCTTGGAAAGACTCGTGACCAGTCAGCAGCGCATGCAGCGCGTGAACTCCTACGTCCGCAACCGCAATGTGCGCGGCCTGAAGGAGATGGGCTATACCGACGATGGAATTGCGGCCCTGTTGAATGGCACTAAGCCGCACCTGGGCGGCGGCTTCTTCCCGACGTACAAGCTCGACCATGCCGCTGCGCAGATTCGCGCCGTGCGCGCCGAGATCGAGGCGGCCGAGCTGGCGTCCGGCGACATCCCCAACCTGGTTGACGCCGACGGCTACACCTATCGTCACGACGCGCTGGCAGTGGCGTTCTCGTTTCTCGCCAAACCCGACAAAGCGATCCGCGCACTCCTCCGCCGTCACGGCTTCGTCCGGTCGAGTGGTGAATTTCAGTATTCGCGCGAGTGGTCGTCCGCCGCGCTGCGCGCTGCCGCTTCGGTGCGCCGTGTGCTCGACGTCTGAAGGGCGGCGGCCTCGCGGCCGCGGCGGGCCGGCAACCACGCCCCGGCGCCGCCGGGGCTAAAGGGGCGACGACAAGCCGGCCCGCATCAGATCGGCTCCGCCGATAGGTAAATGTTTGTCCAGGCCCCTCGCGGGGCAAGAAAGCACAGCCATTGCATCCGCAATGGCTCCCCTTCCCACTCCCTGCCTCGCGCTCGACCTTTCCACACATCTCGCAGCACTTCGACAACATCGATTTGCCGCACGTTCAGCGCGCGCACCACTTCGATATGGCTTGTCCGTGCAGTCGGATCCAGCACGGACCGCTCATTCTCACATCTCATCAGCAGCTGCCCGACCGCCTTCATGTGCCGTCAAAAGTTTCGTCCTTGCGCGTCGCCGGCGCCGGTCCGCTGCAGAATCCGCCCTCCTTTTCCGATCTGCCGAGGTTGGAACTTGCACTTCTCGTGTCGCGTCACACGTAATTAAGGCACGAACATATCGCCTTAAATTTCGTTCAAAGGTAGCGGTTGATCCCGCATTTCGAGTCGATTCAGTAAGCTCAAATCGATCGTCATTATGTGCACCAGGTCGAATATGTCTTGCCTGATGCTCGTCCGGCTCACGCCAATGTTTGCGTGCTTCCGTTGTCGTTGCCGCGTTTGTTGTGGTTGCGGTCGTTTCGCTGTTCAAAGTCGAAACCCTTGGGCGTTCCCCTGCCTGTCGGCAGGGTCGTTCCCTTCCAGGCTCGCTATTCGCTCGGTCCCTTCGGGACTCGGCCTGGCGGCCGACCGTTCCAGGCAATCCCCTCCGGGCTGCGCCCTCCGGCTAACGCTTTCGCCCTCCGGGCGAGTGCTCAAGGGGCGGTGCCCGCCCCGCCGCACGGCTCCCAGCGTAGCCCAGTGTCCGTAGTCGGATCGGCAGACCTTCGCCGGGATACGGGTTGCCCGCGCTTACGCGCGGACAAGTCCTACCGGACCGGCCCTACCGGCTCACCCTGGCCGCTGCGCGCCCAGGGCTACGGGCGCCTGCCGCTCCGTTGACGCTGGCCGAAACCCCGCGCCCTCTCGGGACGCGGCGGCCACCTCGGCGCCGTCATGCAACCGTCTTGAAAAGCGGTTATGCAGAATTGTGGTCCGGCGCGGGATCCGCCAGCCGGGCATGCCCGGCTCAGCCGCGTTTAAACCTCCGTGCTGCCGACGAACCTGTTCCAAAGGTAAAAATCCGCCGCGCCGGCCTTATCGATCACGTCTTGATTCTCCTCGAGCGCCTTGGATAGCCGCGCATGTGTCCACGGCTCGCCCGCTGTAATACGGGCAAGAACGATACCCGAAAGTGATCGTATTTCAAGGTCGGCATATTCGTTACCGGCAATCAGGTCTGTTTCGCCGTCGCGGACATCAGTGATAAGCATAAAACCCCTTTAGATTCATGTGGTTATGCTGATAATTATACTCGCTAGGTAAACATAAAGTCAACGTTAAGTAATATAAATAAACTTGGGAAATATGTCTACAAAGTGTTTACCTAACGTTTACTTTGCCGTATAATTCTTCTTGTGCATGAGTGATGCACTTTCTTGAAAGGACCGAAAAATGTTGGCTTCCCGTATGGCTCGCGGCTTCACCAGCCTCCGCACCGATGTCCCCCTGACCGATGACCAAATCCGCCGCGTTGCTCCGTCGATCTTCGCCGAGGACAAGCACGAAAGCCGCTCGGCGCGCTATGCCTACATTCCGACTTCGCATGTGCTCGCGAAGCTGCGGGACGAGGGTTTCCAGCCCTTCATGGTGGCTCAGGCGCGCGTGCGCGACGAAGGCAAGCGCGAACACGCCAAGCACCTGATCCGCCTGCGCCATGCCAACCAGATCGCAGCCACGGAAGCGAACGAAATCATCCTGTTGAACTCGCACGACGGATCGTCGAGCTATCAGATGATGAGCGGTCAATTCCGCTTCGTGTGCGCGAACGGCCTCGTATGCGGCCACACGGATAACGACATTCGCATCCGCCACAAGGGCGATGTCGTGGGCGACGTCATCGAAGGCGCGTTCCGCGTGCTGGATGACTTCGAGGCGGTCGCAGAGGAACGCGAAGGAATGAAGGCACTCACCCTCGATCCGGCCTTGCAGCAAGTGTTCGCGCGTTCCGCCCTGGCCCTGCGTTACGGCACCGGCGACGAGGAGACCCCCACCCCGGTAGCAGCGCCAATTACGGAAACCCAGCTGCTGCGCCCGCAGCGTATGGAAGACACGAAACCGGACCTGTGGACGACGTTCAACGTGGTACAGGAAAACATGATCCGCGGTGGCCTGCGGGGCCGCAACGCCAACGGCGGCCGCATGCGTACCCGCGAGGTGACGGGCATCGACCAAAACGTAAAGCTCAACCGTGCTTTGTGGGTTCTGGCCGACGAAATGCGAAAACTGATGAAGGGTTAAGTACACCGTACTTAAAGGATGGGCCGGGCAAGGATGCACCCTTGCCCAGCCCGGATCAATCTCAACTTGGGAGCCGAAATTGAATCTGAATCATACACCACAGCAACCGATCCTGATCCGCAAACGCGACTGGCTGCGCCTGCCGGAAGACCAGCGCGGCATCAGCGCCGACAATCAAGTACTCGTCATGACTGCGGGCGGGCGCTTTGTCCCGGCCCAGGTGATCGACTGACCTAAGCGCCGAAGTGCCCCCATTCCGAGGAATGGGGGATTACGCGCCTTCGGCGCTTGTAGGCCCCCAACCCATCGGCCAGCCGCCGATCGTCGCTTGTAGCGCGTTCTGGCGGCTTTCAGACCCATTCCCGTCGCAGCTTGTCCGCTGCGCCGGGTGCGTCGCCGCCGCGAGCCGGGTTCATGTGTTCGGCGGGATACGGAGTTGGCCGCACGCGGCCAAGCCCTACCGGGCCGGCTCCTACCGCCGAACCCCGCGCAACCACAGCGCGGGGCAAGCACGTCATGAACCCAGGTTGAGCCGCCTCGCAGCTCGCTCTCCCATTGTCTACAGTAAAACGGCTGTTGTTTCTGTTAGTTTCACATTATTTCTAAAAGTTTCGACTTATATCAGATTATTTCTAGTCTTTTCTCAATCTCGCGGCAAACATAAACGGGTCTAAATGTTTACCTAATGTTGACCTTATGTTGACTTTACGATATAATGATTACAGGTCGGTGATGCACCACCGGCCTGTAACAACATCACATTGGGAGCCATCGTATGACCGAAATTAATCTCGCCATCGTGTCCGGCAAAGTAGGAGAGCAGGGCACACTCCGCACAGCAGGCACCGGAGACCCCGTTACAAATTTCACCCTGATGTACGACGAGGAACGAAAGGAAAAAGGGACGGGCAAGCCGCGCAAGGTAAAGGGCTGGCACCGTATCACGGCATACAACGACCTGGCCGTGTTCGCCGCCAGTCTGCCGCCGCAAACCGTACTGCTCATCCAAGGCCAGTTCCAGAACAATCGCCGGGTCGCGAACGGCGTCGCACAGCACAGCGTCGACATCATCGCCGACAAAATCCAGATCCTGGCCGCCGCCAACTAACCGCACGAGGAAACCCATCATGGACGAACTTCGCTCCTCTCACGGTTTGTGGCAATGCCACCTGGACGCCCGCGCATCGGGTGCGATGCCACCGGCCCCGGCTCAGGCCACCGAAACCGGCCGCCAGCTGTGCAAAGCGGCGCTTGAACACGCGCGCTCGCTTTCTCGCAAGGCAACCCGTCCCGCCCACGATCGCGAACACCTCATCGGCCTCACCAGCTGGAGAGACACGCCCCACGAGTACCGCCGCATGCTGGCCGTCATGGCATCGCTGCCGCCGTCTACCGCTGACAAGACCGACCGCGAGTTGACCGAGAACGAAAAGGCGATGCTGCGCGCTGCCGCCAAGCGCGTTTCCGAAGCTGTTCGCGGCCTCGCCGCTTCGCTGTAAGGGGGACGTATGAAATTCAGACACTTCCCCGATGCTCACGCAGCGCGCGCCGCTATGTCGGCGCTCATCGCGCAACGCCGTTCGCGCCGTTTCGTCGGCGCGATGCAGTCCGAAGGTCAGGCCGACCCGACGCGCGACGCGGGCGACCTGGACGAAGGCGGGATGCGCGCGGATTATCTTTTGCAGAGCCTGCACGCCACGTTGTCCGCACAGCGCACCTTGTGGAGCACTTTCGAGATGTTGCGGACCGCCGTGCGCATCGAGGTAGGCCACGAGCTGAGCGATAGTGCCCTGAGCTACATCGGCACCCTGGCCGCGAGCGGCGTGGTTGATCTCGTGACGTATGAGCACGTAGCCGAACTGTTGGCGATCAAGGATCCGCAGAAGCCGGGGCCGGGGGGCAAGCAATGAAATTCGCACGCTTTCAACGGTACGAGCTGGTAACGATGACGGCCCGCCGTCAATCGGCATTCGCGCGCAGGCAGGAGAAGGAGCGCGCCCGATATCCCCTTTTCTCCGACGAGATCGCGGCCCAGCAGATCGACCTAACGACGGAGCAGGAGCGGCGACAGGTCCGGCGCGACCGCTTTGAAGTTGAAATGCGCGCATTCCATGCGCGAGTGTGGAGGGAAGCCCGGGCACTCTACTTCCGCCAGTCGTCGGACGTGCGCGCGCAGATCTACCAAGCGTGGAACGTCTGGACGGGTCCACGGACCGCGCTGTATTTCTCGTCGCTGGTGGACGTCAGGAGCGGCGAGCAATCCCGGCGCCTCGCACGCATCGAGGTCGAGCAACGCCCATACCTTGAAGCCGCGCGAGCGCGCTTGCGAAGCGGGACAACCCTGCCGCTTTTCGCCTGACTTCATCATGCCGGCGCCCAGGTTCTGACACGGGCGCCGGTATACGGCTCCCCGGCGCTGCGCTCGGGTGCCGGGCGCGACCATCCTCCGGCCAGCGCCGTGACCCGAGACCGTCAAAGGAACGTTGTGCAATTCGATTTTTTCCCGCGTGATCCGAACGCGCGTCAGCCGCTGGTCGTGTCGTATGGTGTCGGTGTCGACAGCACGGCGATGCTCATCGCCATGTATCGTCGAGGCATTCGCCCTGACCTGATTCTGTTTGCTGACACGGGCGCTGAAAAGCCCGAGACCTACGCATATCTGCCGATCATCGGCGCGTGGCTGGAAATGGTCGGTTTCCCCCCGATCACCATTGTTCGCTATCTGCCCACCCGTGCGCCATACGAGACCCTTGAGGGTAAGTGCCTCGCCAACGAAACCTTACCGTCGCTCGCATTCGGCCGCCATAGCTGTAGCTTGGTCTTCAAGGTGGGGCCGCAGGATCGCTACATCGCAGAATGGGTGCCGGCCCTCGATGCATGGGCCAACGGCGTGCGCGTGCGCAAAGCTATCGGCTACGACAACGGCGCGCAGGATTGCCGCCGCCGTGAGAAGGCCGACCGCGCCGTACAAAAGAAGGAGGAGGCGGGCCATATCGACGCGAAGCGGTTCGAGTATTGGTACGCATTGCAAGAGTGGGGCATCGACCGAGTTGAATGCCTGCTGCTGATCGCAAACGCCGGCCTGCCCTGTCCGCCGAAAAGCGCCTGTTTCTTTTGTCCGGCATCCAAAAAATCGGAAGTGATCTGGCTGCGTGATACGCACCCGGACTTGTTCAGCCGAGCAATCGCCATCGAGACGCGCGCCCGTGACGGCAAACACGGCCTCGATACCGTCAAAGGGCTCGGACGCACTTTCGCATGGGCTGATCTACGCGAGATCCGTGCGACCCAGGTTCTCGACCTGGCGGAGACCTTGCGCCCGTAATTTCTCGCCGCACCGGACCTTGGCCCGCAGTGCCGGCGCACGCCCTCCCCGACGCTGCGCGCGGGCACGGGCGCGGCCGTCACCACCACCAGCTGCTGCAGGCCGTCGCCCAGGTGCGGATCCGCGCCGCCGCGCTCGCGGCGCTTCGCGCCCTCTCGCGCGATCGCCATCACCAGCCGCAGCACGCGACATCTCGTGCGCGCCGGCCGCGCTGCGCGCTGGCCGTCGACGTCGACCAACTGCAGGCGCACGTGGTCCCGGCCGGCGCCCAGGTGCGGATCTGTGCCACCGCGCTCCCGGCGCTGCGCGCGGTCTCGCGCGATCGCCACCACCAGCTGCAGGCGCAAGTAGTGCCGGCCGGCGCCGCCGCCCTCCCCGCCGCTTCGCTCGGGTGCCGGGCGCGAACGTCACCAGCTGCCGTAGGCCGCGGCCCAGGTGCGGATCCGCGCGCCCCCGCGCTCGCGGCGCTGCACGCGGTCTCGCGTGCGCGCCGGCCGCGCTGCGCGCCTGGCCGTCGACGTCGACCAGCTGCAGGCGCAAGTAGTACCGGCCGCCGCCGCCGCCCTCCCCGCCGCTTCGCTCGGGTGCCGGGCGCGAACGTCACCAGCTGCCGTAGGCCGCGGCCCAGGTGCGGATCCGCGCGCCCCCGCGCTCGCGGCGCTGCACGCGGTCTCGCGTGCGCGCCGGCCGCGCTGCGCGCCTGGCCGTCGACGTCGACCAGCTGCAGGCGCAAGTAGTACCGGCCGCCGCCGCCGCCCTCCCCGCCGCTTCGCTCGGGTGCCGGGCGCGAACGTCACCAGCTGCCGTAGGCCG
>JANINJ010000010.1:0-48546 GCA_024508855.1 Xanthobacteraceae bacterium | reverse complement strand
ACCAGCTGCAGGCGCAAGTAGTGCCGGCCGGCGCCGCCGCCCTCCCCGCCGCTTCGCTCGGGTGCCGGGCGCGAACGTCACCAGCTGCCGTAGGCCGCGGCCCAGGTGCGGATCCGCGCGCCGCCGCGCTCGCGGCGCTGCGCGCAGTTTCTATCGCCATCCTTACCAACGGCAGCACTCGGCGTCGCTATAAAAAAAGCCGGGTTCGTTCCCGGCTTTTCCATCGCTGCTGTCAACGCGGGCTAGCCCCCGCTCTTTTGGATCGCCGCATCAAGTTTTTGACGTGTTCCCTCGTCCAAATGCTGATACGCGCGCGATACGGCTCGACCAACCCTGGCTTGTTCCGCAGTGCCGCGCTCGAAGAACAATACCCCGCCGGCGACCAAGACCGCTGCCACCAGGGCGGATCCAGCCATGAGTACGCTCAGCATCAACGGCGACTGCGCCGCCGATTGTTTCGGCTGCGGAGCACTTTCAAAGCGTGCGATGGTGGTTTGCACCGTCCGCGCCTGGCCGGTAAGGTAGCCGAATTGCTCGGCCGCAGCCTCTAAGGATTTTTGCAGGGTCGTCACGATCGCGGCAAGCTGGCGAACGTCATCGGCCAAATGCTCGTGCGACTCGCTGGTCATCGTGGCCACCTCGTCCAGCTTGTCGACTAGGGGAGCGATCTCCCCTAGGATCATCCGGGCGGCCTGTTCCTTGACGCTGGACGGGCGATCGCTCATTTCTTCGGCGACTTAGCGAACGGCGACATCAGATCCTCGAATGCTTGCTCGAGGTTCGCGAGACAGGACACGGCCAGGTCGTGAGCCATTTGGCCCTCGATCGCGTCTTCCAGCGCTTCCATATTCCTTTCGGCCTTAGCGGCCGCGCGCTTCGCGTGCCAATCGGTTTTGTCTTCGGCGACTTCGCGCACCGTGCGACGCAACGGGGTAATCATCTCGAACACTTCATTCGATGCCACAACCGGATGCGGAAGCCACGTGGCCTTATTCTGGCCATCCTTGTCAATCGAATAGCCGATCACATGCGCGTAAGTAGCGCCTACCGGATCCTGACCGGTATATTGGTTGAATACGACGCGAATACGGTTGGCGGGTACGCCGAGCTTGTGCAGCCATTCGATCGTGGCAATGGTATCTTTCTGCTGTTTTTCGGCCGGCACCGTCGGAATCACAATCAGGTCCAGTTCGCCGATCGCCGAGCGGAATTTCGTCAACTCTTCCATGAATTGAGCTACGTTCGACGCCCCTACGTCGAGGATTACGTCATCCTCGAACATCAGCGAGTGGTAAATCTGTTTGAACTGGCTGGCTTTCAATTCCTCGACCTGGATGCTGTCGACTTGCAGCGCATCATTGTTATTGACCGATTCGACCGAGATTACTTTTGCGGCCGGCAGGTTCGCCGCCAGCAGGTTTTTAGCGAGGGTCGTTTTGCCGACGTTGCCGGACAAATTGAGTACAGCGATTTTTTTCGGGTGTTCGATTTTTGCCATGATATTCCTAAAGATTCGGGGTTATTCGCGCGTCGGGATTAAGCCAGTTTTATCGCATGTTCCTCCTACTGTCCTCTGCGCACGTTACGTGCATAATTCTTTGATGAGCTAACTTTTTTTGCTTCTTCTAAAGCGTCACGAGCGGGTGCTGCTGCGCTGTCCTGATTTCCGACCGGATCGGCCAAGGCGGCATCGACATGTTTGGATTCGTTCTTCGTAGTCTGTGCCTCTACTACTTCCGTTTTCTTCTGCTCAGTTCGGGCCGTGTCGCTTGAGTTCTCGTCAGCCGCTTTTTTCACAAACCGGGTGAATGTAACGTACGACACGGACAACAACTTATTAGCCGTCAGCTTTTCGTAAATTGCTTTTAAGTTGATCTGTCTTTGTCGCGCATCTTTAATATCCGGCCACAGCTTCAAGAATTCTGCGTATTCGGTTGTGGGTGTTAGCTCGCCCAAGAGCGATGACACATCGGGTTTGTCCATATCGGGACTCCTATTCCGCCGCCGCTCCGTCCTTGTTGCGTTGTCGCCAGAGCATGCTTTTCAGAACTGGCACCGTCATTTCAAGGCCGGCGTCCTTCATCACTTCAACGATCTTTTCTTGCGAAAAGCCGAGCTTGCTCAGGTTGTCGAGGGCCGGCTGCAACTGACGGATCGCTGCCGCCTTTGACTTCAAGCCGAGACCGACGACTGTTGCTACATCCACCCGAAACTGCTCGAGTGCCGCCTGGGCCAGCTGCGCAGGAGATGCGCTGTTCCCTGGATTGCTAGTTGACATGGTTTTCCTTTTGTTCAGAGATGCCGCGATGCTACACCGAAATTTCATGGTTTGGCCTGATTTTTCACGGTACTGCATCCGATTTCCGTATCTTGCAACGATTTTCAGGAAATTTCAATAGATTTCAGCATTTCCAACTGGAAATCTGCCCTAGCCCGTCCTGATGGCTCCAGGCTGTGCCTGGAGGGATGAAATACGCCCTGGAGAACCCCGCGCTGGTGAGAATGCGTCTCATTTATTGCTTGCCTGACCTCTATTCCGCCCCTCTTAACTACCTTACACACCATACGCACATTACAAATGTGCTTGAAACCCGCATGCCTACTGTATCTTGCTGTATACAAACGGGTGTTCATGTATTACAACACATTCCCAAGTGCATGATTTACAATTGGAATTTTGTATACAGGAGGAAATATGGGTTTAGCACAGTTCAGAACGACAGAAGCTGAGGAAGAAGTTATCGCCCAGCGGATGGCCCTCCGGGGCGATACGAACCGATCGGAGCACTTTCGCCGGGCCTATTTCCAGGCGGCCGGTGAAGTCGATCAGCTCGTTGGTGAGGTGCGAGCGGAGATGCGCGAGCACTCCCAGCAGCTGTCGGAAATCCGGAACCTGGTCTACCGGATGGCCGAGCGGGAATCGTCGGACATTGAGATGCGCATGCTGGCGGCGCTCTTAGTCCTGGTGTATCCGTCTGTCGACAAGACCCTGCAGTCGAAGATCGACAAGACCCTCGATATGCGTACAATTGAGAAATTTCTCAACGGCAATAATGGGACGGTACGATGAGCGTAAGACTTTATGACAATCGAAATAACCTCGGTTACATGTTTGGGATTGTCGTTATCACGATAGCGGCTTGGATATTTGCGGTGTTCAAAACCTTTACCATTCCTAAAGGTGCATTCCTTCTTGGTATGTACTATTCGATCCTGGCGACGCCAACAGACTTTCATTTGTTAGTCCCCCCTGCCCTCGCCTTTATTTGGGGCTGTGCAGCCTTTATTCTCCTTCGGGCGTATTACTTTACTGGAATGGGAATCGCGGACTTTGCGCAGCATATTCGCGGTACGCGTTTTACCAGTCCCGCTCAATTGCGTGATATGTGTCGCGAATGGGGTAATAAGCAGTTGAGGCTTGGTACTATCCCTGTTCCTCTGATGAAGGAATATCTTCACTTTGAATTTGTCGGGTCAACGGGTTCCGGTAAATCCCAAGCGATTGAGGAATATCTTGAGAGTGCGCTTGAGCGCGGGGACCGCGTTATTTGCGTCGACCCGAACGGATCGTTCATGTCCAAATTCTTTAAGCCTAATGACCACGTACTTAATGCATTCGACGCTCGCGGCCAGTCCTGGTCCATCTTCAATGAAATTCGGACCGCTTATGACCTGCAGGGTTATGCTGTTAGTTTGATTCCCAGGGCGCCGGCGACGGAGCAGGAACAATGGAACGCAATGGCGCGTACTATCGTTGCTGAAACGATGGGTGTATTGTGGCGCCGCAGTGAAACGACAACCGACCGATTGCATTATTGGCTTGTTGAGGCGAGTAATGATGACCTTGGTCAGCTGCTTCAAAACACTCCCGCTGCCGGTATGTTCCACGGCGCCGAGGAAACATTGGGTAGCGTGCGTACTGTGCTCACCCGTTATATCGCGGCCCATAAATACCTGGAGCCACCTGTCGAGGGCGAAGTCCCCTATTCCATTCGAAATTGGCTGGAAAACGGATCTGGAAATTTATGGATCACGTGGCGGGAAGATCAGCTGCCAGCCCTGAAGCCTCTCATTAACTGCTGGATTGACGTAATTTGCCAAAGCTCGTTGAGTTCGGCAGTAGAGAGTGCCGTCGATATGCATCTCGTTATCGACGAAACCGATTCGCTCGATAAGTTGAACTACCTGGTCATCGCGGCGACTAAGGCGCGGAAACACAAAATGCACATTGCGTGTGGCTTCCAGTCCTACGCCCAACTCGACGAAACCAACGGCAAGAACGACGCGCTGACGCTGCGGAACAGCCTCAAGAACAGCCTCAGCCTTAGCATCTCGAACAAGGACAATTACACGTCCGAGCAAATCCAGAAGGGCATTGGTGAACACGTCGTCGCGCGCCGACGTCTCTCCCTGGCCGGTGGCATCGGCGATGCACGCGCCACCACTAGCTACGAGCAGGTTACTGAACCGCTAGTTCTAGCTTCGCAAGTATCGAGTCTTCCCGACCTCACCGGCTATGTGAAGCTGTCTGGTGATACCCCGGTCGCACGGGTGCGTATGAAGTACAAGGCACGGCCGCAGGTGACGGAGCCTTTGATCCTCATTCAAAACCGTTGGACGAGCGAATTCGTGTCGAACGATGCACCTACTGTGAAGCCTCTCTTTTCGAAAGCCTCGTAAATGCTGTCTTTCAAATTTGTGACCAATGCTGGCGGCGCCGCGCACTATTTCGAGAACACGGACGACTACTACACGAAGGAGGGGCATCGCGGTATCTGGCAGGGCGCCGGCGCCGAAAAGCTCGGCCTCGTTGGCGGGGTGGAGCGGGAAGTATTCAAGAATTTACTGGAAGGGAAACTTCCCGATGGCGAAGTGGCGCGCAAGCGAATGCCGAAGATGCAGAAGGACGGTAAGGTGTCCAAGGAACGGCTTGGGATCGACTTCACCTTTTCCGCGCCCAAAAGCGTCAGCATCGCCGCGCTGGTGAATGGTGATGAGCGGTTGCTACGCGCGCACGACGAGGCCGTCAGCGCAGCCCTGAAGCAGCTGGAGGCCCGTGCATTGGCGCGGAAGAAGGAGAAGGGCATCAGCTTCCGTCAGCACACCGCGAACTTGGTGTTCGCGACGTTCAGGCATGAACTGTCCCGCACCCAGGATCCGCAGCTGCACACCCATTCCGTTGCGATGAATCTCACGCAGCGGGACGATGGGAAGTGGGTCGGCCTGACCAACGACGAAATGCTCAAGTCCATCAAGGTCGTTGGAGCGTACTACCGTGCGGACTTGGCGAAGCGGTTGCAGGCGATGGGTTACGAGATCCGCACGACGCGCAATGGCTTTGAGCTGGCCGACATTTCGGACAAGGCGATCAAGGTCTTCTCAACGCGCAGCCAGCAGATCGAAGACGCCTTGCAGTCGAAGGGGCTCGACCGGGATAGCGCTAATTCCAAGACCAAGCAGACCATCACCAAGGCGACACGTCCGAACAAAACCGAGGCGGACCGCACGGAGTTGAAAAAGCAGTGGGAAGCGATGTTAAAGGAGGCCGGTATCAAGCTGAAGCCGGCCGGCGCCGGCGAGGCCTTCAAGGAAAAGGTGCAGGAGATTATCAGCGACATCGAGCGCAAGGTCATGCCGCAACGTGTCGCCAGGCGCGAGGAAGAAGCGCACGCCGCGCAGCGCGACAAAGCCCGGTGGGCCGTGGACCTGTCAATCGAACACCTGATGGAACGGCAGGGCATTTTCACGCGCAACGAACTGATGGAAAAGGCGTTGACGAACGCATTGGCCGCCCACGAAGGGCTGCACGACGAGATCGACGCGGCGATCAGGGATGGAAGGATCATCGCCGAGCTGCCGCTGTACCAAAGTGCTAAATCGTTCTCGCGCGAGCAAGAGACGGAAGCCGATAATCCGATGGCTAAGTTCTTCAAGGCCGAGGAGGCAACGCGCCTTACCGCATCTTCATGGGTCGCCCTCACGATGGCCAATACAGGACGGACCCAGGAGGAAGCCAAACGGCTAGTCGACGAATCAATCAAAGCCGGTCGCCTTGTTCGTACTGAGCTGCGCTTCACTACGCGCGCGATGCTCGACGACGAACTGACGATACAAAGCAAGGCCGCGGCTGGACGTCGTGCAGTAGCGCCGATTCGTGCGGCCGGCGAGGTCGATGCCATGCTGTCGAAATCCAATCTCAACGATGGCCAGAAGGATGCCGCGCGCCTGATTCTGACGACGGAAGATCGCATCGTCGGCGTGCAGGGCTGGGCCGGAGTGGGCAAGAGCCACATGCTCAAGCAGACCGTCGACGCGATCCAGCAGGAGGCCGCCAAAGCGATGCAGCAGCAGGGCTACGAGGTCATTGGTCTCGCGCCCTACGCGTCGCAGAACAAGGCACTCGCCGAGCTGGGAATGAAGTCGCAGACCTTGGCATCGTTCCTGATGCGGAAGCAGGATCACGGCGGCCTGCATGAAAAATCGGTTGTGTTTCTGGACGAGGCGAGCGTCGTTCCTGCGCATCAGATGCGTGACCTGATCGAAAAGATCGAGGCGCGTAACGCTCGATTGGTCCTTATCGGCGACATCAAACAAACCCAGGCGGTCGAGGCAGGCAAACCCTTCGAGCAGCTGGTGGAAGGCGGCATGTCGGTCGCCCATATCACCGAGATCCAGCGTCAGAAAAACGCGGAGCTAAAAACAGCAGTCATCAGCGCGGCAGGTGGGAACGTCCGTGAAGCCGCGGCGCAGCTGGAAAGCCGGATCTATGAGTACAAGGACGATGCGGATCGCCACGCCGCTATCGCGAAGGACTACACATCGATGACCGAAGAACAGCGCAACAACACGCTTGTCGTCGTGGGTACGAACGATGCGCGCCGAAGTATCAACGAAAAGGTACGTGGGGCCTTAAGTCTTGGCCGCGGCGATGATGTCGCTACGTTGGAGAGCGTCGACATGACGCGCGCCGAAAAGAAGGTCGCCGGCAACTTTCAGGTCGACCAGGTGGTGGTGTTCGAGTCGGCGAAAAGGGGAGGGCAGTTCGAGAGGGGAGAACAGTATGTAATTTCCGTGATTGACACGGTAAAGAATGTTCTTACGGTCGTTGGTCCGGACAAGCAAACCATCACGTTCGACCCATCCGAGATGCGCAATTTCTCGGCTTATTCGCAACAAAAGATCACCCTGAGTCCGGGTGACTGGATCCGGGTGACCCGCAACAATAATCGCCTCGGTATTGCGAACGGCGAGCGCTACAAGGTCGAAGCCGTGACGGCCAACACGATCAGGCTGCAGGGCGGGATCGAGCTGCCTCGGGACCGTCGATTGCACATGCAATACGGCTATGCCATGACGATTCACAGTGCCCAGGGCTTGACGATGGATCGCGTCATCATGGACGTGAACACGGACAGCCTTACCAGTAATAGGGCTGTGTTTTATGTTGGCATCTCGCGGCCACGTCACGAGCTGGCCATCTACACAAACAACAAGGCGAAGTTGCCGGATTCCGTTGCGCGCGAGCCCAAGAAGTACGCTGCACTTGAGCTGCGGGGCAAGGAGCTTGAGCAGAAGTTCCTCGCGCAAGAGATGAGCCGTCAGACACTGATGAAGGCCATGCGCCAAGCGGAAAAAACAACACAGGTTGCAACTCCGGCTAAAAAACGCGCAGCAAAAGCTATCAAAAGGTAATTGCGTTTTGATATACTTTGCTTGTTTCCTAGAATCACTATTTATTATCTTAGGGAAAACAAGTGAAAAGTATATCTCGGTTGTTTAACAGTGTTTGTGTTTCTTCGGTCTTACTTTTGAGCCCGGTCGCCGCTCACGCCGACGATTGGGGCTGTGAGGTTTTGTTGTGCCTTTCTAATCCGAAAGGCCCAACGGCAGTGGCAGAGTGTATCCCTCCGATTCGCAAGCTGTGGCGTTCATTGGCACGCGGGCATGCCTTCCCGACTTGCCTCATGAGCAACAGTCAGGAGCAGTATGCGCGTCACGATTGGGCGTCTCCCCGCAACTGTCCAGCTGGCTCTCTGGCCCAGGATGAGTATGGAGCCTACTACTGCCTGATGCGTGGGGTTGTCACCGTGTTCGCGAACGGGGTCCAGCAAAGTCGTATCTGGTGGGGTGACGAGGACGCGGCCGGTGAGGATGGGGCGCAGTCCACCCCGGCCCCTTCGCCCCAAGAGCCGGCAAGCGGGCAGATGCTTCGATAGTATGGATTACGTGGCATTGGCGCAGCATTGCGCGCCTGAGATCGACACTGCGCTCGTCGTGCGGCTCGTCCGCCGGGAATCGTCGTTCAACGCCTTCGCGATCGGATTGGATAGCCGTGACAGCCTGAAACCGCAGCCACAGAATTTCAACGAGGCTGTGCAAACGGCCGAGCGACTGATTCAGCAAGGCTTCAAATTTTCGGCAGGGCCAGCTCAAATCCACATCGACAATATCCGGCGTTTCGGGCTGACCTGGCGCCAGGTGTTCCACCCCTGTACGAATCTCAGCTACGCTCAAACGATCTTCCTCTATTACCACGGCAAGGCCGTGGCAACCGGCTTGCGTGGCGATGACGCCGTTTTTGCCGCTCTACGCGGATATAACTCTGGAAACATAAACGCGGCCGTCAGCAACAACTACGCAGCTGCGATCCTGTCGCGACCCAGCGCATTGCAAGCATCCCGCTCGGTTCAAAAGCAACCTTCTCGCACGACGTCCCCTACCACTACGGCTGCAGCTACGCAACGCGACGACGAAGCGAAGGAATTCTTCGACGAGCCCTAGCAAACGCCACTCTTTCGCTGTTGCGTTTTTATATGTTTTGCTATTGCGAACTTGACTTTATTCGCTCATGGCGTTACTGTGTGGAAACAGTTGGTGCAATGCAACTAATTCGTGCACTTTTCCTTTTGGCAATCTATTAGCTTTTTTAACCCGACGGAACCCCGTCTTTTTCACTTAGGAGTAGGAATGAAACACCTGAAATCTGCGGTCGCCCGCCTCGCTACCTCACCGTCGATCACCAACGGCTACAACAAGGCAGCGGTCGCATGCTTTGCTTTGGCTTTCGTATGCCAAGACGTGATGGCCGCCGATGGCGCGAGTACCAAGAGCACGCTCGTCAACGTCTTCAACTGGATATATGGCTTGGGGGGCGTATTTGCCGGGATCACATTGCTGGTCCAGTTCATTAACGCGAAGGCCGGTAACTTCCTGGGCACGCAGGATCCGCGCAAAGCGATTATCAATACCCTGATCTACACCGCTTGTTTCTTCGGTGTCGTGGCCATCATCCAGGCAATCAAGTTTTGGATGGGCGGTGCCGGCGGCGATATTTCCACCTTGTAATCATGGCGGACGAGGACCTCAAGTCGAGCACGGTGATCCGGGCGGCACAACGCCCGGCCATGATGCTATGGGTTCCGCTCGACGTCTTTTTTGCGGAATGCATTTTGTTGCTGATGGGAATTCGTTTCATCGGCTTGTGGGCCTTGGCTCTGCTCCCGTTGCATGCCGTGCCGGTTCTTATGACGCAGAACGACCCGTTCTGGCCTCGCACCTTATGGGTGAACTTCAACCACTACGTTTCAGTCGGCAACCGTTATCTGCGAGGAAGCGGCGTCACCTTCACTGCAAAACAACTTCGTACCAAAGCGAAACCTGATGACCACCCTGAGTAACCAGCGCGAACAAACGGCGACGAAATACATCCCGTATCGCTTCCCCATCGACGAATTCACCGTCTCGACCGTGGATTGGGACATGGTACGAACGATCCAGGTCATGGGCCTGCCGTTCGAAACCATGGCCGGTTCCATGCTCAACGGCCTGTCCGACCAGTTGTTTTCGAGCTTGAATACCCTCGGCGCTCGCAATACGCGGGTGGCCCTGTGGACGCACCTGGTGCGGCGGAAGATCAACTACGACTTCAGCGGAATCGAGTACGACAACTATTTTTCGCGCGAACTCAACAAACAATACGCAGCGCGCTTGTCGAAGGAGGACTTCTACACTAACGAACTCTACATTTCGCCGGTATACCGGCCCGCGGGATCGGACGCGGAGCGCGTGGCGCAACGTCTCATCAAGAAGGTAGACGACCGCCGCGCCGCGCACGTCAAGGCACATGAAGAAATTGGACATATCACCGACCAGCTGATGGTAAGTCTGCGTCGTTATCACCCGACGCTGCTGGGCACGCGCGAGGATGCGCACGGCAACTCGCTGGCAGACTATTCTGAACTGTACGCCCGCATCTTGAACGGTGGGGACTCTCAGCCAGTGGCGATTAACCGCTATGTGTTGGCGACGGCCATCCAGCGCAGCGACATCACGTTCAAGGGCGATGTCGTCGTGATTGATCGGCCTGGCAGCACGCGGTATGCCGCCTGCCTTACCTTGCGCGCACCATACTCGATCGAGCAAATTCGCCCGAGCGCGTTACACGGGTTGTATAAGCTCAAGTGCGAATTCATTCTGTCGCAATCCCTGACCTTCATGTCGGCCGCGCGCGCTGAGCGCTTGCTGAAAGTCCAGCTTTCCCACGTGCAAAGCACCACCGGAAACACGGACCAGATGAAAGAACTGAACAATGCAATCACCCAACTGCAGAACGGCAAGTTCGGCATGGGTGAGCACGAATTCATCCTCACTCTTTACGGCGATTCGATCGACGAGCTGAACGCGGCGATTCATCAGGCGATGGCCGCTTTCGAAGAAAAGAGCATTGAAGTGTTTCGCGAAACGCGTGGCACCCTCATTGCTTCGTACTATGGCATGTTGCCCGGTAATTTCCGCATGAAGCGGCCACGCGCCCAGCCGATAAGCACGGCGAACTTTGTCAGCTTTTTCCCGATGCACAACTATGTAACGGGGAATGCTGCCGGCAGCCAGTGGGGCATGCCGATTGCGATGCTCAAAACAAACGGCCAGTCCCCTTATTTCTTCAACTACCACGTATCGCGCCAAACCCTGAAAGATCAGGGCGCACAGCTCGAATACGCTCAGGAGAACGACGACGAAGCGAATGCGGAGGAGGGCGCAGATGAGATCGAGGGCCCCCCCGTCGAAGCCGCCCAGGACGAAGCGCAGCCGCGGCGCCGTCAACAGCGTAAGGAATCTGGAAACTTCATTGCGGTTGGCCCCAATGGTTCAGGCAAGACGGTTGTTGTGTGCTTGTTCCGAGCTCTCACGCGCAAGGTAAGTATTAAGAATGGCCCTTATCGGTCGTTCACGTTCGACCGCGACTGCGGCCAGGAAATTTTTATCAATGCGTCCGGGGGCATCTATTTCAGATTCGAGAAGAACAAGCCGACCGGGATCAACCTGTTCAAGCTCGCGAACAACGCCAAGAATAATTTTTTCCAACTCAGCATGGCCAAATGGTGTGCCGAGCAATACGAGGAGCAGGGCCGGCACTACGCCGTCACGCCGGACGACGAGAAGGAACTTGCGGCCGCGATTCAGGAAGTCTATCGCCTGTCCGAACCTCGTCGGCGCTGGGCGCGTCTTTTGGACACGCTCAAGAACGCGACCCTGAAGACTGCCTTGAGCCGCTGGGTCGAGGACGGCGCCTATGCATGGGTTCTCGACTGCGAAGACGATCGGTTCGATTTAACGGCCGCCAACGACTTCGGTTTCGACATGACGGAGTTCTTGGACGACAACCTCGCGCGCACGCCGATCCTGCGCTACCTGCGCTACAAGATCAAGCAGCATGCCCCGGGGCGACCTCATTCGGTCGAGCTGGACGAGGCCAGCGTCGCCCTGCAGGATCCGATGTTGCGTCACGAGTGGATCGAGGACGACGCACGCCGGATTCGTAAGCAGGAAGGCTTGATCGGCCTCGGCGTTCAGGACGCCTCCGACCTTACCAACGGGCCGCTCAAGGGCGTGCTGACGACGCAGTTCCCAACCCTCATGATCTTCCCGAACCTGCAGGCGGATGAGGAAGCTTATATCCATGGCCTGAAGCTCACCCGGCAAGAGTTCGATCAGGTGCGCACCGGCATGCACGACAAGCCGGGTTCATTCCTGCTCAAGCGCGGCGTCGAATCGGTCGTCGTGCAACTCGACCTCAGTGGCATGGACGACATTTTGTCGGTCCTGTCAGGCAGCGTCGACAACCTCCCGATCGCACGAAGCCTGATCGACCAGTTCGACGGCAAGCCCGAGCTTTGGATTCCTGAATTTTTCAAACGGAGAAACTAATGATTCGTCACATCCTGATTACGACCGCAGCCGCCTTGTTCGTCTCTGGCGCGCATGCACAAATCCCCGTCACAGACGGCGTCGCGCTGACTACTCGCATCGCGAACCAAGTCGAAAACATCGCGTATTACAAGGACCAGCTGGACCAGCTTCGCGACCAGGTCCGCGCAGCCGAGCGCATGTACAAGAACACGGTCGGGACGCGCGACATTGCCGGCCTGCTGAACGACAAGCTAGTGCAGCAATATCTCCCTTCCGATCTCCAGCAGACCATGCAGCAGCTGCGCGGCGGGAAGGCGCCGGCCGGTATCAGCGGCAACCTCAACGACATCGTTCGGATGAACCAGGCGCGAGACTGCGCGACCTACGGCGATCCAGCGACGCAGGCCCGTTGCAAGGCTGAATGGCAGTCCTACGCCATGAAACAGTACGTTGGCGAGACCGGTTATGCAAAGGCGACCGCAGAGATCGACGACTTGCAACGTTACGTGGACAAGATTAAAGACACGCCAGACCCGAAGGCGATGCAGGACCTGCAAGCCCGTATCCAGCTCAGCCAGATCAAGGTACAGGCGGAAACCAGCAAGTTGCAATACCTCCAGCAAGCCGAGAAAGCGCGCGAGGAAATGACTCGCCGCAACTCGATCGACAACACCGTGAAGATGCTCAAGCCCGGCATGATTCGCTTCTAAGGACAGACATGGCCTCTTTACCGACATACGACGTCCACCTGTTCAGCGACTTCTTCAAGACCGTCGACGAGGTGCTAGATGAAGTCATGGGCGTGGCATGGGTCGGCATCAGCGAATACATCGTGCCGATTGCATGGGTATCCCTCGGCATTCTTGCTCTGGTGTGGGCCGGTGCTATCTGGCATGGCCACGGATCGTCGGTAAAGGACTGGTTCACGAAGATGGCCAAGTTCGTGCTGATCCTTCAATTTGCATCCGTCTTCTATCTTGCCTGGGTTGTTACGCCAATGGTGTCGATCCCCAACGAGCTGACCTACGCCATAGCCAAGATGCAAACCACGGTCAACGGCGGTGCAGCCGCGATCACGAGTACGACAGCCGCGGACCAACTGACAGGTGCGTTAGAGCAGTTGGTACTGGGCACCCTGCAGGCTGCGGTCGACGCCTTCAAGGACTGGAACGTCGGCGGTGCGCTGGCCCTCTTCGTAGCCTGTGCGCTGATGATTTGCGCCGGCGTCGTTCTCCTGGTGATCGTGATCTTCAATATTCTTTATGCAAAGATCGGCATGGCGTACATCCTTTCCGTCGGCCCTCTGTTCATCTTCTTCCTCGCAATTCCGGGGACACGCAGCTGGTTCACCGGCTGGCTCAACACCGCGTTCTATTTTGTGATGCTCTCCGTGATGTCGACGTTGACCATGCTGCTATTTACGGGCATCGCAGACAAGTTCATGACCAAGCTGACCAAGGCCATTACGGATTCGTTTCAGGCCCAGTTGGGCTTGGCTGAAGCCTTGTACTCGATGCTTGGCAAAGCGATAAGCGGAAACGTCGTCGAGGGGGCGGTAAATGCAGGTAATGCCGCCGGCAACATGGCCTCCGCACAGATCAACGTGGTTTCGATCGCGCTGCAGATGGTCCTTGTGTTCATTCCGATGGCCCTCGTGGCGTTGGAAACCCGGACGTTGGTGGGCAGCCTGACAGGTGGCAGCGGCGGTTCGTTCGGAAGCGGCGTAGCCAACGTCGTCAGCACGGCATGGCGCGGTGGTGTCGGTCGACTAGCCGGCGGCGGCGGTGGTGGCGGCGGTGGTGGCAAGTCCTAAGAATTCAATTTTTAATAAACGTTACCGATGAAGCAACTCTTAATTTTGGCAGTCTTGCTGACCGCGGGCTGCACGAGCGTGAAGCCGCCGGCAGAGTGTTCCGGCCCTGTGCGCAAGGTGAACCCGGAAGCCAATTTGGCCAGTATTTCGTGTATGGGGAAAAAGCATGAGCAAGAAGCCAGCTGACGCGACCACGTTCTTTGCGACCATGATCGAGTGGGACGTGTCGGAGCGTGAAGCACTCGATCGGAAACTGAAGATTCGCACGATCGGGTTTATCGGTATGTCAATTCTTGCCGTCGGCTTGGTGGCCGCCGTTATTCCTTTGACCATGATGCATGAGTTCACGCCAATCCCGATCGTGGTCGACAAACAGACCGGGAACTACGAGGTACGTGTTGGCAAGGAACGGATGAACGTCGACGACAAACACGAGCAGCGGATGATCGCGGATATCGCCATTCACGTGAGGGCCCGGGAAAGCTTTACGCGCGGCGAAGCCGAATTGAATTACCGAACCGTGTTCAACCAGCTGCCGGAAGACTTACGCGGGCAGTGGCGTCACGATTACGTCGAGAAGCCGACCGCATTTCTGAACACGCTAGGCTCGAAGGATCAGGTCAAGGTCGTAAATCCCAGCATCCAGTGGTTGCCGTCGAACCCTTCCATGCCGAAGGCTCGTAGTGCTCAATTTCGCTTCGACAAGGAAAAGCACCTGGTCGGTCACGTGACGACCACGCAGCCCTATATTGCAACCCTGACCTTTACCTACGATGCCGATGCAGTTCCAACCGTGATCGACGACTTGGCGACGAATCCATTCGGCTTTCAAGTAGTGAACTATCGGGCAGATCCCGCAGGCCCAGAACGCGAGGTCAAGGTCGACGATACCAGGAGCGTGCAATGAAGCCGATTCGAATTTTGCTTGTCGCAGCACTGATAGCCTCGACCGGCGCCGCGCACGCGCTGGTCAAGCCTGTTCCCGCAGGTGCAGATCCTCATTTCCAGAGGGCGCCGTACGTGCTGGACGTTTTCGAGGTGAAGGTAAAGGCCGGAACCTATCTGGAAATCGAGCTGAGTCCAGGTGAAAACGACATCCGATTTGCAATGGGCGACCGCGAGGCCTGGACGGTCAAACAGAACGGCAACATTCTCGCATTGAAACCAAAGGCCGCATTGCCGGACACGAACTTGAAAGTCTGGTCGACAAAAAGCACGCGGGTTTATTGGTTCAAGCTCGTCAGCGCGAAAAAGGGTGAAGTCGAAACGTGGAATATCAGCTTCGATTACCCGCCAGAGCCGCCGAAGCGCCCGGCGCCGCCACCACCGCCAGATCCCCAGGTTGTCGCCGCCCAGTTGGCGGCGCGCGAAGAAAGGGACATCGAGCACGCTTTCGGTGGCGGACCGCCCAATGCCGCAGAGGAGCGCCCGGCGCCGCGCGAACAGATCATCAACGGCAACTACGGAATCATGGGGCCGGAGGAATTGACGCCGACCTCGGCCTATGACAACGGCGAGCAGACCGTGTTGACGTTCGCACCGAACCATCCGTGGCCGGCCGTGTTCGTGAAAGAGGAAGACGGATCGGAAACGCGCGTGCCCCAGCACACAGAGAACGACATGCTGGTGATCCACCGCGTGGCCAAACAGTTCGTGCTGCGCCATCTCGGCCAGGTCGCTTGTCTTATCAACGGCAGTTTTTCGCCCACCGGGCCGAACAACAGCACGAAGACCGTATCGGACAGCGTTATCCGCGAAGTAAGGAAGGTGAACAATGTTTCTCAGTAAGCAAAAGGGAGCGAAGCCGGATGCCGCCCGGTCGGACTTGGATAACATCGCGCAGACCCATGGCGGTACCGGCCAAAAGATTCTGGCCATGATGGTAGCGATCGCGGCTTCTGTCGTGATCCTTGGCGGCGTGGCGTGGAAATTCGTCGCGCCGATGATGTCGGAGAAGAAGACTGCACCCGAACAGCCCGTTAAAAAGACCGAGGTGAAGCCAGCCGCCGAGATCAAGGTTCCCCTCGATCTCGACCGCGCCGCTTCGGGCTCGAGCATGGATAGCGGATCTGTTCCCGTCGGCAGTAGCGTTGGCACGGCCGCCGCCGATTCTGCATACCAACCGCTACCAGGCCTTGCCGGCGATGCACGCCCATCCGCGGCCCCAGTACGTCGCGGCTCAAATGATCGTCCAGTCGGTTCCCCGCCGTCCGGGACCAGCAACCGTCTGCCGCCGGGCATGGAGGGTGATGCAGGCACGTACGCGCAGTCGCAGGCCAGCGGCGCGAATAATTCCCAAGGCGACACGAAAATTCCGGACCGTAAGCTGAGCGGTGATTTGGGCGACTTCGGCGATGCGCCTGCAGCGCGTACAGCAGCCGGACCGCGCACGGCGGATCGTAGCGACGATTGCGTCGGCATTCATGGCGGCGCGGAAGCAGAGGCCGAATGCAACCGGCGTATGCCTGCGCGCGCGCCTGCCGCGCCGGCCGTTACGACCGCGGCCGGCCCAGCGCCGATGCCCGCTCCACAAAATGGCGGCGCACTGGCCAGCCAGCTCGTCGGGATTCAAACCCCGAACGGTGGCGTAGGTGTCATCCCGAACCCGCATCTCACGCTCGCGAAGGGCGAGCCGATCACGTGTACCCTCACCACGGGGATCCGTACCGAACAAGCTGGCTTTGTCGAGTGCGTGACCGACTTCCCGATTTATTCGATGGACGGCAAGGTGCTGCTGGCGGAACGCGGCACGCGCATCAACGGCGAGTATTCCCGTGACGCGTCACCGGGATCGCGCTCGATCTTTGTCCTCTGGACCCGTGCCGTCACGCCGGCGCCGCACTTCGTGACCTTCGACCTGTTCTCGCCCGGCAGCGACCGTCTCGGCCGCTCGGGCATTGACGGCGATGTCGATAACAAGTATTGGGAGCGCTACAGCGGCCCGTTGATGTTCTCGCTGCTGCAGGACGTTAGCGCCGTCGCCACCGCCAAGGCTGCGGGCACGTCGGGCAGCGGTGCCGGCGCAGGAATCTTCGTCTTGCCAAGCACGCAATCCACCGGGCAGAATGCCGTCGCCGAATTGCTGAAGCAGGGATCCGAAGTAAAACGGTCCATCTATCGTAACCAGGGCGACACCATCGCTATCACTGTCGCGCGCTACATCGACTTCACGCCCATTTACAAACTTCGCACCGTGAAAGGGCGCAACTAATGGCAGACGATAGCAAGTGGGGCAGGGAAGACGCCGCCCGCCAAGATAAGCTTGACGCATTTTGGGAACGTGCGGCTCCGCTGAAACCTCAACTTCTGGATCCGGACGTGAATGAAATCGCGGTCAATGATCCAGGTACGCTTTGGGTGATGAAAGGCGGAAACTGGGAGCCAATCCCCGCACCGGAAGTCGACCTAGCGTTTCTGGAATCGATCGGCGCGCGCTTGGCCAACTATGCGACGAAGGCGTATGACCGGAAGCACACGAGCTTGTCGACTACGCTACCGAGCGGCGAACGTGTCGAGATGACGCATCCGCCAAGCTGTCCCGAACACACTCGGTATCTCAACATCCGTAAGCACGCGGCCGCGGCCATTCCTCACGCGGCTCTTGTCGACGGCGGCTACTACAAGCACACCAGGCACGTGTATTCGCTGTCGCTGTCGGCCACGGACCGTGAGCGATTGATGGCCGAGCTGACCGAGGACGAACGCGAACTTTGGGAGCTTGCCAAGGCAGGAAACTTCGCCAATTTCGTCGAGCGTTCCGTCCAGACCTATCAAAACATCGTCATCTCGGGCGCGACAGGAACGGGCAAGACAACCTACACTCGCGCCCTCATCGAACTGATTGATCCGGCCGACCGGATTGTCACCGTCGAGGATTCGCACGAGATGCCGTTGCCGAACCACCCGAACCACAACCATCTGTTCTACAAAAAGAACGAGAGCGACGACGGCGCTCTTGCCTTCGATCTGTTGCACTCGTCGATGCGCAAAACTCCGACACGCATCATCATGGCCGAGCTTCGCGGTCCGGAAGCTATGACCTACCTGAGCGACGTCATCACCAGCGGCCATCCTGGCGGCATCACTACAACTCACTCGGGGTCCCCCAAGCAGGCGCTGTTACGCCTCGCATACCTGGTCCGTAAATCGCCGGAAGGGCAAGGGCTGGGCATGGATACCGTGCTGCAGCTCCTTTACACCGCGTTAAACGTTGTTATTCAGCTGGATCGGGATAAAGTGAAAGGGCGTCATGTCCCTTCCATATACTATGACCCGATGTACACGCGTTCTTTGTTGGGTTAAAGCAACATTACATTGGCGGCAAATTGTGTTCGTAGATATGCGAACTTAGGTAAATTTGCTCTGCCGCAACATTAGTTTCTCGTTGTATACGTTTAGTAAGCCCCCGCGTGTCCTGTTGAGCGCGGCAGCGGCAAGCGAAGTATCGTCTGTCGCTTTTACGTTACGCATAACTTTGCGCGAGCAAAATACATCATTTTGCTATTGTTAAAAGTTGCGTTTTAGAATAATATGTTTTTCATAGGAAATCTTTTAATGTGCCCGAAAAGAGGACAACGCGAGATTCAACAGGCTACAACCGTGACAGAAAACGATCTCATCAAATACTGCCTGGTCAATGCGGTCAAACAACTGAGGCTCGAAGCTGTGCCGAGCGACGATGACAAAACCGCCTACCGTGTGCATGTGAAAGGCACATGGGATCCCCAGGAATGTTTGCTGATCACGTTCCGGAAGAAGCCGCGTGAATGGTCCAGTCTGGACCGTTTCATGCGCCACGCTCGCGATGTGTACAAGTTCAAAGGGCGCCTACTGCTCGATATGAAGTTTGGCGATGAGAACGAACCAAGGTAAAAATATTTGTCTGCTGTGCATGGTCGGGCTCCTGTCCGGCTATCTCGCCCTGCCAGTGCCTGCTAAGGCGCAGGCAGCGGCGCCGGAAGAATCCAGCACTGACGCGCGGGCCCAGATCCGCGACGCTCAGCGGGTAATTTCCTACTTCAACAAGCTCAATCCTCCCCTGGTACGCGTCGACAAGAACGCGCCGCCAGGCGGCGTCAAGCTGCCGCCCGTGCAGCTCACCGTGGCCGAGGCAATCGCCCGCTACGTGCCACGGGAATACAAGGTAAAGCTGAATCCCGAGGTCAACGGTAAGACCGTTCTGACCTACGATCCATCCCTGCCGTGGATGGAAGCGATGGGTAAGGCGATGGCCGCGGTCAGCTTGGAGATGGACGCCAACCTCTACAAGAAAGCCATGTTGGTCAAGGCGTTTGAAACCAGCCTGGCCGAGATCATCGAAAAGCACGTCCCCACCGACTACAAGGTCTTCACCGACGCAGAGGTCAACGTGGATTCGATGCTGCGCTACGACGAGCGCGAACACTGGGCCGACGCGCTGGGCAAGAGCGGGATCGACTCCGGGCTGGACATCACGGCGAACCTGACGCGCAAGCTGATCGTGATCAAGCCCCTCATCACGTCGAACAAAGACCACACCCCACAAAAGTAGTCGTCTCTCTCTGAAAGGGAACCATGAGAACCGATCAATATCTGATCGCGCTGGCACTTGCCGTCTCTACGGTTTCGGCATCGGCCGGAACGGTATGTGTACAGAACAAGCAGACCGGCAAGTACGAACCAAAAACCCCGTCCGCTGGCAACACGGCCGACTGCGCAATGATGAACCAGGCCGCGGCCGCCGCGATCGTTCAGCAAGTTGAGCCAGCCCGTCCTGTCGCCTCGATCGCGCCGGCCGTGCAGTCTGTAGCAATCCTGCCGGCGCACACGGCTGCGGATCCTGCGCAGCAAGTCCGGACCTATCGTCTCAAGTTCACCGACGTCACGGTGCGTCTCGGCGTGAAACGCTGGCTCAAGGAGACCGGGATGCAGCTGGCCTACGAGGCGCAAAAGGACTTTCCGGTTCCCGTCGAAGGCGATTACACCGGTCCGATCAGCGATGTCATGTTCAAGCTGATGACCAGCTTAAGTGAATCGAGCTATCCGCTGCGCGCATGCGAGTACGACAACCGCGTTTTGCTGATCGTGCACCGAGACGACAAATGCCCACTGGAGGAAAAACAATGATGCGCATCTTCACCCTGTCGGTCCTGGCTGCGTCCGTGGCCGTCCTGTCCGGCTGCGCAGTCACGCACGATGACGTGAACAAGAACGCTGTTGCTCTGCAAGGCGAGATCAACCATGAGATCGCCAAACAGCAGTCCAATATCCGGCCGCAAAAAAATCCGCTGTACAAGCGCATTCACGCGGTCTACGTGGGCACGGCCTCCGCTGCGATCGTCAACAACGCGGTGCTCCCACCTGGAATCAACGAGCTGGGCTTTCAGTTGCCGCAGCGTGTCAACCTGGCCACGGCAGCGAAAAACATTCAGAAACTCACCCGCTTCCCCGTGCGCATCAATCCCGATGTCTACTGGCGCGGGCCGGAGGGCGGTTCGGTAAATGCGGCCGGTGTGCCGGCGGCCGCCGCGAAGGTCAGCAATTTGCTGTCGGCCACCGTGCCCGATGGCGATACTAGCCTGCCGACCGATTTCGATGGTTCTTTGAAGGACTATCTCGACACGATTTGCGCCCAGCTCAACGTTAATTGGGAGTTCGATCCCAACAAGGGCTTTTCGATCTACCGCTACGTGACGAAGGTTTTTGAAGTCAAGCTGAACACTGGCGACGTCGACCTGCACACCGACCTTCGCAAAGGCACGCAGGCGTCCACAGGGACGGGTGGCGGCAATAGCGGGGGTAGCGGCGCAAGCTCCGAATCCGGCGCGTACACGTCCAGCACGGGATCCAATACCACCGCCAAGTTTTCCGCGTGGGCTTCGCTGGAAGCTGCGATCAAGGCTGTCGTGTCGCCACAAGCGCGGGTCGTTCCCGACATCAGTACGAACTCCATTATCGTACGTGGCACGCGTGATGACGTAGAGGAAGCAGAACACATCGTCAGCCGTGCGAATCAGGTGCACAACCGCATCATCACGCTCTCCCTGCGGATCATGCGCGTAGCGTACGACGACACGAGCGCGGCCGGCGCAAATTTCCAGGCGGCCTACACGGCGTTGCTGGCAGGCGGGGCACCGAAGTATCAACTGAATTTCACGTCACCCAGTTCGCTCGTCGGCGGCGATTCGGGCGGCCTCGGTTATCAGGTCTTGGATACCCAATCGCGTTGGCACGGCACGCAGGGACTGATCCAGGCAATCAACCAGCTCGGCACGATCGTTTCCGACGAAACCCAAACCTATCCGGTAATGAACGGCCGCGCGATCCCGGTTGCCGCTTTCGATACCGACACCTACCTGGCCGAAACCACGCCGGCTGCTGGCGGCGCGCTCGGGGCCGGCAGTGCGGGTGTGCCTGGTCTCAAGCCGGCGACCCTTACGACCGGCTTCTTCCTGAATATGCTGCCAAAAGCCTATGACGACGGAACGGTATCGATCGACATGGTGATCGACCAAAGTCAGAAGCGTGGCGCCTTCGGCACGGCCTCGAGCGGATCGGGTGACACGTTCCAACAAATCCAACTCCCGAATACGCACGTCGACACGAAGGCGCCATCGGTTGCGGTCAAGGCAGGCGAAACCCTGATGCTGACGAGCACGAACACCAGCAATTACCAGCACACGCGCAAGACCGGCCTGCTGGGAGCAAGCGGCAGCGGAGATCACCAGCGCGAAATGCAGATCATCCTCGTCACCCCTTACGTTCGCACCCTCTGATATGTCGAAGCGGCTCGCAATTAACGATTCCATTGCACTCGCGTTCGGCTTCGCATGGGTGGCCCTCGATTCGGTCGAGTCGAAGGGGGCCAAGCTGTCCGAACTGCTGGGGCAGGGCAATCGGTGGCAGGCGTCCTTCAAACGGAATATGACCGAGTACATCGGGGTTTCCAAGGACGACTTCACCCCATTACCGAACATCAAGACGCTCTCGGGCGCGGCGCTGATGGCGAACCATCCGCAGCTGGCCGGACAGACCGTTTGGATCGTGATGGAAGAACCCATCGCCGACGATCCTACCGAGGAAAGCGAAACCCCGGCAGGATCCGCGAAAAAGGCGGCGCAGAGCGAGATGGTCGTGGTCGGTCTCTTGAACGGCAACATCGTCATCGACGATTACGTCAACAAGACCGGCTATCAGAAGCATATAGCGGCCTTCATTGAGCGCTGCTCGAAGGCCAAAGCCAAGTACACGACCGTGGGCACGTCGTACACGCTAGGCCGCGTCGCACAGCAATACACCTGGGACGACTTCTTGCCGTCGAAGGCGAACAAGGCTGTTCCGGTGAAGACCCTCGAGCCGAGCATGTACGGCCGGGTCTTCATGGTTCTCGGCGCAGTTGCCGCATGTTCTGGCCTCGTGTGGGGGTATGTCGCATGGGACAACGCACGGAAAGAAGAGGCGGAGCGTGCGCGCCGGGCGCAAGCCGCGCGGAACATTCCGGCCCTTTACACGGCCGCCGTCGCACAGATCCTCGATCAACCCGTTGTGCGCGCAAATGCCGCGTTCGCGGAGATGCGCGCCAACTTGGCCGGATTCGCGATTCGTCGCGTCGGTTGGGAACTGGAGCAGATCGAATGCACCGCTAGTACGGCGGGGTGCGTGGCGACCTGGGCAAACAAAAGAAATCTCGGGACCAACCGCGGCTTTGCCGACGCGGCGCCGAAGGAGTGGGGCGAAATCACGTTCGATCCGAGCGGGCTGTCGGCCACCCATGCACTTCCGTTCAAGTTGAGCAAAACCCCGCTGCCGGCGCGCGACGCATGGCCCACCACACGGGAATTTCTTTTGAAGCAGTTCAGTCAGTGGCAGTCCTATTGGATCGTGAAGTTTCATCCCGAGTTGGACGCGGCGCCGCATATCGTCGGCATTGTGCCCGGCCTGCAGGAGCGCGACGCCGCCGAACTTCCGGACGCCACCTGGGCGACGAACTGGCGCATCAAGGATACGTATTGGGACCTCTCGGAAGGTTTCGACAAGTCGGCGGAAAAGGGTGACGCCAACCTGCCTGACAGCGTGACCGTCGAAAGGGTGACGCTCAAAGTGACCGCGGACAAGCAAATGAAATTCGACGCTGATGGAGTTATCTATGAACGTAAATAAATCTGGCCTGGCCCTGCTGCTGGCTGCGTCGTCGATCGTGCACGCGGCACCTGCAGCAGCCAACAAGCCATCGGTTCCGGTTGCGACGCCCGTGACCGCTCCCGCGCCTGCACCCGCGCCCCTTACGATCGGTGAGCTGAGCGCTCAAGCACGTCAGAAGCGCATTGCGGATGAGACCAAACCGGCAGCGCCTACAGTCCCGCCAGGTATGACGATCGTTCCTTCCACCGAGATCGTGACCAACGGCGCCGGCGCGGCCACCGCTGGCAAAGGGACAGCGCCGCCCAAGAAGGCGAAGCCGGCACCGCCGCCCGAGGTCGTGCCTGGTCTTTTGGCCATCGCGAAGACCAATGCCGGCGCGCGCTTTGCCGAGCTGGCAGACAAGGACGGTTCCAACAAGTACGTCTCCGGACAAGTTACGCCCAGCGGTTGGACGGTCATGAACATCGGCGTGCACTTCGTGGAACTGTCGAAGCCGGCCGAGAAAAAGAAACCCGCGCGCCACCTCACCCTTTCGCTCACCACCCAGTAGGCCGACCATGCTCAAGGAACTGTTGTCGAAAATTCCTCGACGTACCAAACCGACGACGATGCCGAACGCGGTTCGGGTGCGTCGCGCGCATCAACCTGCAGGCCGTAAGGAGCCGATCGTTGTCGACCGCCAGGAAGGCGCGATCGATGCCGCGCGGCCGATGCTCGTGCCTTCAGTAGCGCATGAGGAACACGCCGCAATCGAAGTCACGAGCGAGAAGACATTGCCGCTCTGGCGCGGGGTTCTGACGGACCTGGTGCGCGATCACGAACAGTGTGTCGTCCTGGACCTCAGTTACCGTTCTGTCATGGTCCTGGGAACACCGGAGTTCTTCGGCGGACCTGCGCACGGCGCCTTGATCTCGTCGCTACAGTCCAAAAATTTTTCCGTCGAATCGGAAAAGACCACGACCAAAGAAGTTATCGCGGCCATCCACGTACAGGCTGAACGCGCACTGCAATCGCAACTCGGCGCGCGTGTAGATACGGACGCAGCCAACGTGCAGCTCTACAAGGATTTGCTCAGCGGAGCTATGAACTTGGGCAGTTCCGACCTGCATATCCAGCTGGACCTCGACAGCGGCCGAAGCACTGTTCGTCTACGTATCGACGGTATCTCGCGCATGTGGCGCACATTCGATACCCCGGTTCTAAAGGCGGCATTGGCGGCCGGCTACCAGTCACTTTCGATTCGCGGCACGAACTCGAATTCCGATTGGACTCTTGACCGCCCGATTAACACCATGACCCGCTTCAACGACGGTGAGAGGACCATCCACGGACGTCTGACCACGCAGACCGTCACTGGCGGCGCCAAGGTCGTTATCCGCGTCAGCGATGCCCGTTCCGAAGAGATCGGCACGCTTCACGATTCCGGCTTTACCGACGAGCAGATCGACCAACAAATTCTGCCGGCGTTGCGACGGAAAAAGGGCTTTCTCATCATCGGTGGATCGACGGGCGCCGGCAAGACCGTCAGCCTGCAGCGCATGCTGATGGCCCTTCCCGGGCGCGACGGGAAGGAAATCATGGCCATCGAGGATCCCAACGAGAACCGTATCCCCGGCGTGGCTCACCATTCGATTCAGCGAAACACCGACGATCCGCCCGAACGCGTCAAGGTCCTGTTCGACTCGGCTTTCATGACGCAGATGCGCATGGATCCCGACGTTATCGCAATCGGCGAAATTCGTGACAGGACCAGTGCGGACCTGGCCACCGACGCCGTGCTGACCGGCCACCTCCTGGCCGTCACGATGCACGGCAATAGCGCGGTCGGCCAGCTGTTCCGCCTCATGAACCCGAGGATCGGTATGGACCCCGAAGTGTTGGCCGACGAAGAAAATTTCGTGTTGTCGATGTCGCAGTATCTGGTGCCGACGCTCTGCGAGCACTGCAAGCTGCCGGCGCACGATGTCATGGCCGAAAAAGAACTGGCTCTGCTGCGCTCGAAGTGGCGACTCGATACCCGCAAGATGTTTTGTGCCAGTGGAACCGGATGCCCGCATTGCACCCTCGACGGTATGAGCAGCAACGGTGAAAGGGGCCGGATCGGTGCTTTCGAGATCATCACCAAACCGACCGAGGCCTTTCTCGACTGCCTGCGCAATCTCGACCGCAAGGGGGCCGAGCTTGCGTGGCGCCAGACCCGGCGTGCTGGTTTTGACTGCCCCGACATGCAGGGCAAGACGTCGTTCGAGAACGCGCTTTATCACGTCAGCCGAGGCATCGTCAGTCCGCTCGCGCTCCCGCTGGAATTTGGCAAGGCGTTCGACGAGATCCCGGTCGTCGAAGTGGCGGACGTGCTGCACCTGGCTGCGGAGCGTGCGGCATGATGAGCCTCTATCGACGCTTTCGCATCCGGAACGCTTTCATGGAAGCGCGCGAAGAAATGTACGAAAAAATGATCGAGGAGCTGGACAAGGAAAACGGCGGCAGCAAGCGTGCCGAAACCCTTTCTGCCCTGTTCGTCGCATGGACCGAGCGGCAATCGAAACGTAACAAGTGGCTGGCGGCCGCCTACGCGTCAATCGCGTACAAGATGAATAGCGAAGGACGCAGCCTGTCGGATACGCTGCGTCACCTGGTTCCTTTCGAGGAACGCATGGTTATCTGGGGCGGGGAACAGAAGGGCGAACTCGTCGAGTCTCTTCAACACGTCCTGCGCATCAAGCGCACGTTGGAGGAGATGAAGGCGAATAGTCGCGCCGCGCTGATGCAGCCGATCCACGGGGCCGCCAACGTGTTCGGGACATCGCTGCTGCTCGGGTTGTGGGTTTGGCCGGACCTGATGAGCGCGATTCCTGCGGAGTTCTGGCCGGCCTGGACGAAGCCGTCGATCGCCTTCGATTTGTGGTTCGCCCGGAACTGGCCCGTCCTGGGCATCGTGGCGCCCGTACTGTATTCCTACTATTACACGCTGTCTCGATGGACGGGGCGTGGCCGTCAGATCGCCGATCGTGTCTTCCCGTGGGCGACGTACCGAGAGGAACAATCGAACGTCCTGCTCACCACTCTGGCCGGCTTATTGAGTAACAAATTCACGATTACCCATGCGTGCGAGGAGATCCGCGCACAGGCGTCGCCGTATCTACGCTGGCACTTAAATCGGATCACTCCCCGAATCGAAGAGTTAGGCGACGAAGCCCTGAAAGCCTTCGACACGGGACTTGTTTCGCGCGCCGTCATGGATCGCCTCGAGGACGCCAAACGTACGCGCGACCTGGACAAGACGATTCAGCACGTGGGTGACAAGTCTTTGGCTGCGATGGTGCGCATCAGCAAGCGTTACGCACAAGGCGTCAGTCTGGTTGCAAGTTCCCTTTTCGTTGGCTTGTTTCTTTATTCGGCCGCGGTGCAACTGATCGGTACGCAAGATGCCACTCAGGCGTACTCGGCCAAGATGCAGCGGGTTCGATAAGTTTTGCCGAAAGGCTTTGTAGTTGTAGTCCCATTTTTTGTAGTTGTAGTCCCTTATTAACATTGGAGCACTTCATGAAAAACACCAAATCCCAACGTAAATCCACCCTGAACCAGATCGCAGCAAGCCGTCGGCAAGCTGGCGTCAGCGCTATCCAGGTCGTCGTTGCCCTGGCAGTCGGCGCACTGATCCTCGTAGGCGGTATCAGCTACTTCAAGTACATCGAGCAGCAGAAGATGAACAACGATATGGCCGAACTGAACGACATCCGCGCCGGCCTGGTGGACTACGCAAGCAAACACAACACCAGTTTCGCTACCTTGACCGAGGACATCGGCTGCAAGCAGCAAATTTTCCCGGCCGTCCGCTGCAGCGGCAGCGGCGCTTCGACGGCGATCAGCAACACGTGGGGCGGCACGTACGATGTCACGGCCGTCGCTGTCAGCGGCGGCACCAACAACGGTGCGCGTCTGGCCAGCACTGGTTACTCCGATGTGGCCTGCATGAAGGAAATCGGCTACCAATGGGACCAGTGGGCAAAGATCGAAGTCGGTACTACGGTCGTGAAGGCAACTGCCACCGCGGCGATCAATGACACGACCATCAACACGGCCTGCGCCGGCGGCACGAACACGATCTACTGGACTGTACGCGGCTGATCGAAAAGGCGGAGCACCGTATGCAAAAGTTCATGTCGCGCGCAAAGCAGGGCGGTTTCACCAATATCCAGATGACGGCCCTTATTGTGGTCATCGCACTCGCTCAGCTGGGGTTCGGCGCCTACCAACGGCACTACGTTTCGCAGATGTTTGGGAAACTGATTGGCGGCCAGGCCCGGACCATCAAGGAAGCGGTCGACGACTACCTCAAAACATACGGGCCCGCCATCGTGGCCAACAAGCCCGTGACGAACGGGACCACGACCGTTTCCGTTCCTCTCACCCCAAGTCTCGCCGAGCTGGAAGCGCTTGGCTTCCTGCATGCGACCATGGGCAAGGCCGCCAACGGTGCGAATTGGGTGATCGCGATCGAAACCCAGCCGTCGACCTGCACCTTGCCCGGCGCCTGCAACCTCACATCGACGGTCTACCCGGACATTGCGCTGACCGCGCGCGACAATCCGTCGGCCATCGACGGTGTAGCCCTGGAAGCAGCCATTGACGAGATTGGCGCCGATGGAGGGTACGCGGATGTGGCGACGCCAACCGTCGTCACCGGCGCCGGCGGCGGCTGGACCCGCACTAACAAGCTCGGGTCCGTCGCGGGCACCCTATATGCGATCGGCGGCTATGGGTCGGCCGCATACACCGCCCTCAAGAACGTCGGCGACGCGTGCACGATCCCGGGCGCCGTCGCGACTTCGACCACCGGCCAGCAACTGATCTGCCGCGGTTCGAATTACGTTACCACTCTCAACGCCCTGCCGAATTACAGGACCAGTTCCAAGGTGCTCGTCAAGGACGGGGATGTGGTGAACAAACCGACGTGTGAGACCGGCGGCACCCCTGCGTTTTCCTTCGAGATGACGCAAACCGCCGTCGATGTCGCGATCGCGCCGCCACTGCAAAGCTTGTATGAGACCGCACAGGATCAAGGCAGCAGCTGGAAGATCGTCATCCACATGAAAGACAAAAATACCACCGACACGTCGGCAAACCCTTATTCGATCACTGCCATCTTCCACGTGCAGTGCTACTACCCGTAATCGTAGAACGGAGATCTTCTTGAAACGACTGCTTTTATCCCTCCTGCTCCTGGCCGCATCCGCGGTGGCCGGCGCTCAGAACTGTGCGATCAATCCAGGCGCGTGCCAACCCAAACCGACCCCGAGCGCATGCCCGGCCGGCAAGCACTGGACCACACTAGGAAGCGGCATCGCCCATTGCGTCGCCGATGATCCTGTGTGCGCAGGAACCGTAACGCACGACTCCCTCGGCAACCCGACCGGCTGCACGCCGACGGTCGTAAGCTCGACCACAGACTATCAGTACTTCGACTGCAGCCCCGGTTATTCGGGTACCGACTACGAAAAGAGGTCCGTTACGACATATAGCGACGGAACAGTTAAATACGGCAGCTGGCAGATCATCACCTATACGTGCAGCCCTACGCCTGCCCCAACGCCGACGCCGACGCCCGATCCCACGCCGACGCCAACGCCAACGCCCGATCCCACGCCGACGCCCACACCCACGCCGACGCCGACGCCCACTTGCCTGAATGGCGCGAGCGATTACCCGACCTGCACGCCTCCGCCGGCACCGACATGCGCGAACGGCGCAACCAATTATCCAACCTGTACGGTCCAGGTCGAGCCCCAACTGGTATGTCCGTACGCAGGTCAGACCAAATACAGCTGTACCGCTGCGGGGAATCCGGGGAGTACCGGTAAATATTTGGAAACAAGGTATAGGGACAATGGCCTAGGCGATGGCGGATGCAACACAAGTAGTACCACGGTCGGTAACTGTGGCTACAACCCCGGATTCTGGGCCAAGGAATATTGATTTCGAGTGCGCCGTAAGAGCGCATCGACTTTCCATAATGTAATATTTCGCGAGCGCAATTAAAAAGACACATTCATGCAATATTATGTTCACTTGTTGTTTATTTTGTGTTGACTTTATTGTGACTTGTGAACTAAAATAATTGTACGGTGATCGCTTTCATCGGCCGCTAAAAACGACTGCACCGAGCCACACCAGTCGTGCACATTGAATAATTCGAACGAAAGGTAACATCATGAAATTGAAACTGACACTCTGGACGATCGCGGCCTCGATGGCACTTGCAGGTTGCGGCGGCGGCGGCGGCGGCGGTACAGCAGCGTCGCCGTCGACGCCGACGGGCTCCTCGCCGAGCACGCCGACGACGCCCACGACGCCCACGACGCCCACGACGCCGGCACCGGACCCGACCGCACTGCAAAATACCGTTCCCGCACCGGCCTATGCTGCCGGGTCGTTCGAGCTGTCTGCTTTCACTTCCTTGAATCAGGCACGCGCAACCTACGGCGTCGGTCAGGTGGCCGAGAATGTCCAGCTCAATACCGCCGCGCAGAACCACGCCAAATATATCGACGGCCGCTATCAGGCCGGCGACTACTCGGCCGCGACGCACACCGAGAACGCTGCCTATGCCGGGTTCACGGGCGCCTCCCCGGCCGACCGAATCTCCTTCGCGAAATACGCGGCCACGATGTCCGGCGAGGACTTGACGAGCATCATCGCCGTCGACGGTGTGTCCACTGACCCGGGCGCCGTCGCGGTCGATGTCCTCCTGTCCGGTCCGTATCACCGTCTCTCGCTGCTCGACGGCTATCGCGATGTCGGCTTCGGCCACAGCTCGATCCGCTTGCCGGGGGAGGGCGGCACCCGTAACACCCTCGTGGCCGACTTCGGTGTCGCACAAGCAAGCCAGGCGCAGGCGCCGACCAGCGGCTGGGTCGGCGTGTGGCCGGCTGACAAGGCCACCGACGTGCTCTACAGCTTCGCCGGCGAATCGCCGGATCCGATTCCGTCCAACAAAGGCACGTGCGCGGGGTATCCGGTTTCCCTGCAGGTCAAGGCCGGCGTCACCCTGACTACGACCGCCTTTACCCTGATCGAAACCGCAACCGGCCTGCCGGTCAACGTACAACTGTCCACGAAGGCGACGGACGCGAACCCGACTTATGCCCGCGCCAACGCGGCGTACGTTATTCCCTACCTGCCGCTGAAACTCGCCACCAATTACACGGCCCATTTCGTCGGCTCCCAAAATGGAACGGCAATCGACAAGACCTGGACGTTCACCACCCGCGCCACCAACGCGAAGTTGATCTACGGTTGCAACCCGAGCTAATTCGACCATGCTTGACGTTTCCGCCTTAGTGCACCAGTGCACTCCTTCAAATGTCTCACCAGTGACGATGCACCAGATCGTTTCGGTAGAGAGTGCACGGAATCCGTACGCGATTGGCTTCAAGCTGATCCGGCGCGTAGAGACAGTCGTTGGCGGGAAGGTCGTCGTCCGCAAGGAGGTGTCCACCTTGAAAACGCAGCCGAAGAACGCGATCGAGGCCGTCGAATGGGCGCGCTATTTACAGGCGCAGGGCTACGAGTTCGACGCCGGCACGGGCCAGGTTCACTCGACGAACTTCGCCAAGTATGGGCTGACGCTCGAGACCGTCTTCGATCCGTGCAAGAACATCGAGGTCGGTGCACAGATCCTGACGGACTGCTACGAGCGCGCCTTCGCTCGTTTCAAGGATCAGGGACGTGCTCTAACGGCCGCGATCTCATGCTATCAAAGCGGAAACTTCGAGACCGGATTCGGAACCGGCTACGTTCAAAAAGTATTGGCGGCGCCCACTGGGCAACGTGTCGCCGTGGAGGTGAAGCGATGAAGGATAACGCACTCGAAGGTCGAATAGGCCAGCTCGTGGCAGAGGCGGTGAATGCGGCCCTGAACTCCCAACTCGGGATTGAACAGGCCATTGCATGCTTCGGCCTCGCCAGCAAGATCCTCATGCAGCAAGCGGCTGTTGACGTCGCCACGCTCGATCCGCACACAGCCTTTGCGAAGGGGCTCGCGCAGATGGCCGACATCAAGGCAGGCGGCTACCACTAAGCAGTAACGGAGATGATGAGATGACCATTTCGACAACTAAGAAACGCGCCGAGGCCGTGGCCCAGGCGAACGCAAATGCTGCACTCGAAGGCTTCGAGCCCGACGCGCAGGACCTGGAGATGCAGGCGCTGTACATCAGCGGCGGCATCACCATTGATGAAATGCTGGACGAGATCCGCGCGCAGGCCACCGCGGCCGGCCCAGGGGACGAGCCATGATACCCGGCGACAAATCGTACTATCCGGGCACCGATACCCCGATCAACAATTTCGGGATTCGCGACGCCGAGCAGCTTCGCAAGATCGAGTATCGCCTCGTGTACGTGCGCGAGATCCAGGCACGCACACAGCCGATCGAGGGCAAATTCGATCTCGATCACCTGCGCGGAATCCACAAGCATTTGTTCCAGGACGTGTACGCGTGGGCTGGCGAGCTGCGCACCATCGACTTCGCTAAGCGTAGCCAGACAGACGGCCTGGTCAGTCAATTCATGCCGGCCGTCGTGCTAGACCTGAAGGGCGAAGGGCTGGCCAAGTACATCGCCGATCGCAACAACTTGAAGGGGCTCGCCAAGCAGGATTTCGTAGAAGCGATTGCCGAGGTGCACACACGCCTCAACGAACTCCATCCATTCAGGGAGGGCAATGGCCGGGCCACGCGGATTTTCCTCGCTCAGCTGGCTAAGGAAGCCGGGTACGAGATCGACCTGACAAAGATCCCCAAGGACCGCTGGAATCTGGCGAGCCAGCGTGCGATGACGCAGATCGACCCCAAGAGTCCCGAGGCGGCGCCAGTGCCCGGCAATCAAGCGGATATTCGCAAGATCTTCCAGCAGGCCGTGCGTCCGACCCTTGCGCATGCCTTCCTTACCGAAGCCCGCGAAGCGGCCGTCAAGCAGTATCCCGAGCTGGAAAAGGCGTACGCACGGATCGACGCGATCGCGCGCTTCGTTTCGACGATGCCGGGCCGCGACGCGGATAAGCTGGTGGAGACAGAGCGCGGGCGGATCGCGCGTAAGCTGCAGCAGGGGATTATCCCTCCGCTCAATCCTTACCTGCAGGGCCGCTTCGCGTCCCCTGATGCGGCGCGACACCTGGTGCAGCAGCTGGCGGTCCAGAAGAACGCGAAAGCGGTAGCGAAGGCCACGCGCGGCCTGCGCATGTGACGTCATGACGACCAAGACTTTTCCTGCCCTGATCGGCGGCGTTCGCTTCGAGCCAGCCGAACAGGACCCAGGCAATCCGCGTTGGTTGTCCGCGCTCGAGCAGCAGCACAGGCAAAACACTTCCTCATGCCTGTGCGTGCCCGGCGCCGAACTGCCACTTGTCATCCGGTTGTATGGGCGGGCATCGGAAGCACGGCACTATGGGTTGGCCAAGCTTCGGGAAACCGGCCTGAACCATGATCCAGATTGTCGATTTTTCGGCGAAGGTGCCGACGGCGGCGACGACAACGATACACTGCCAGCTTTCGAGGTTCGGGACGACGGTACGACCCGAGCACACTTAGCATTCTCCCTGCAACTGGCCGAGCCGGTAGAGCCGAGCGGCCGGCTGGCGAACCCGGGCGGCGCGTCGGGCACATCACGGGCGCGGGCCTCCGAAACAGCCATGCTGTTCCGGCTATGGCGCGCGGCTGGATTGAATGTGTACCGCGGGCAGGGGCGCAGCTGGTACAAGGTGGCCTATGCGATCTTGAAGTCCGCCGAGAAGATCGTTATCAGCCGCAAGGGCGACACCCTGGCCGACTATCTCCTGATCGCGTCCGGAGCACAGGACCGATTGGTAAGCACGCATAACCAACGGGTCTTGGGCAGGTCCGCGCACGATCCATCGCGCCTCCTTGTTATCGGGCGGATGCGAAGCGTCGATACCGGTAGCGGCAAGAAGCTGCTGCCAGTGCACGATTTCGCTACGCTGCCAAAGGCGCTGATCTCGTCCATCACCATCGACAATTTGCTGAAACGGCGGCCTCTGGTGCGTAACCTTCTTGAGCAACGCACGGGCAACGTCGTTGTCCTGGCCTGTGTCGAGCCGGAGCGGGAGCCATGGTGGAAAGTGCTGTCGATGGCCGTCATGCCCACCAGTCCCAATTTCGTGCCGGCTGAAAGCAGCTACGAGATCGAGTTTGAAAATTACCTGGTGGAGCAGGGCCGGCATTTCATCAAACCGATCGTCGTCGACGAGCTAGGCGATAACGACCAGCGCCCTGACTACGTGTTGCTCGACACCAGCCCACGTGTCCGCTGTGAGGTATGGGGCATGCAAACTCCGGAATACTTGAACGGTAAGGCACAGCGCCTGGCCGAATATGAAAAGAAGGGCCAGCGCCTTGTGTCCTGGTCCGCCGATCCACGCGAGCCGTTTCCGGTACTTCCCCCGGCGACGACCTATAGGGAATGACACCCATGCAGCAAACGTTAGACGTTCTGAAAGTACATCCGCGTGTGATGCGCGACCTGCGTAAGCGCGGTCTCTCGGAAGACGAGATCGCCGAAATGACGCCCGAACAGGCATTCAACGCCTTTTGCCAATACAACGGGTTCGCCGGGAATTGGGGGCAGACCCTGGCGTCGATCTTGGACAGCCTCCGTGCCTCGGCCGTGGCGCCGAGCATTGCCGACGTGATAGCTGAGCCGTCCGTGTCCGACTGGACTAAGCGCACGCTCCGCTCGGCACTGCTGCGGGATCCCGTCGATGCCGCTGCCGATGCGGCCCTCGTGAGCAGCCTCCTTACGGCGCATATGGAACAGAAACTGCGAATCGACCGTGTCTGACGGAAGAATGGGCAGTCCTATACAGGTCACACGCGCATGAACTCCGACCAATCACGACACCTGGGGAACCTCGCTCTCAGGCTGATCCAGGTGTGCATCGAATCCGGGGTGCGCTGGGATGACGCCGTAATCGCTTGCGGTGTCGCCAGCAAGGCACTAGCCATGCACGCATCGCGTTCGGGCGAAGGGACGAAAGCCGAGTGCATGGCCCGTATGCATGGTCAGCTGACGAATGGGATCGAACAAACGGCGTCTGTCATGCATGCATGGTTCTAGGTAGAAATCTTAGGTCGATATAGCCGTTTTAATGTCCCTTGACCCTGGCGACACTTTGGAGATAAATATGGAAATAAATGATATTCCTATACTTGCCAACAGAATTAACGAGGCAGTTGCACAAGCCCCCGGGCACAGCCCCAATGATCGGAATACGCTTCTTGAGGCAGTAAAAGGCGTTCGATCTGGCGATACGGAATTCATCAATCTGATGAAAGACGCATTGCGTAGTGCCGTCGACAATCCGGCCTTTGGGGATAAGTTAAGAAATGAAAATCTTTCGGCATGGGCTCAGCTTGCACATCTCGGCAGGTCTCAAGAAACAGTTATGGCTCAAGCCGTAAATCCTCTCAAAAATCAAGAAATTCACGTTGACCTTTTTGCCAAAGAATTTCAGATTATCGAAAAAGGATACGAACCAGTTACTAAGTTTGGAGCAAATTTAGTAAAAGCGGAGCGAACGACTTTTGTTGATGCCGAACGGGCATTGAATTGGGAGAAGTACTCCCTTGAAAGTTTTCGTAATGCTTACAAAAGTACGCGCCAAGCCGGGGTAACAATTACAGACCTGGCACGAGAAAAACAACCTACCAGCGTTGCCGCAATTTCGTCTCCGAAGAAGGGACTAAGCCGCTGAGTGGATCAGCAGACCTTCAGCGGGATACGCCCTTAGGGCTACCGCCTCACCCCGGCATCGCCGGGGCCGCGGGCACCTGCTAATCCACGATCGCCAAGCGAAACCCCGCGCCCTCTCGGGACGCGGCGCCAGGCTCGCCACCTTTCCTCGGAATCAGCAAGGGTCGTCGACAAAAGGAGCAACGGCCCGTCGGGGACCAGTCCTGCTAATGGCTCTATGCTGTAAGCCCGCTTTCCCACACGCTGGAACGACCATGACGAGCAGGCCGCCGCGTCCCGAGAGGGCGCGGGGTTTCGGCCGGCGTCAACGGGCGGCAGGTGCCCGAAGCCCCGGCCGTCAGGACGGGGTGAGCCGGTAGGAGCCGGCCCGGTAGGGCTTGGCCGCGCGCGGCCAACTCCGTAGCCCGGCGAAGGTCTGTCGATCCGTCCGTTGCCCGTTGCGCTGTTGCTGTTTTCTCGATCTCGTCGCCCAGTTGCTTGTCAGAACGTGAGAAAACAACACGCTCAGGTTGATAACTTAGTGTTGACCTGATGTTGACTATGCGATACAATAAAGACTCCGTATTGTTGTCGGAGATGGCTATGACGTTTGAAGGATGGAGCAAGTTTTTTGTCGTGCTCGGCACCTGTCTTGTCGTCGCCGGCGGGCTGGTCAGCTTTCACAAACATTGTCAGCGGCGGTTTCAGTACCCGATTTTTTCGGCAAAACTGTTGCTCAGGCTGGCATTCGGAATTCTGTGTCTTGCTGCGGGTGGCTGGACTTTTGGCAAGCAGCAGAGCGGATTGGAAGGGCTGGGTGCGGTGTTCTTTACCATTGGCGGGATCGTCTTGTGGTGGTCACTCAGCCAGAATTTCATCCGTACTAATTTGTTACATGGCCTCGCGGCAACTGTCTTACAATTGCTATTGGTAGGGATCTTCGGACCAGCAGTGGCACTTGTTGGAATGTCACTCGGAGGCGTCCTTGTCGTGTTGTTTTCGGCGATCGTGCCCGTGTACGTCGTTAATCGCCGTAGCCGAGCCTGAGCTATCGCAGGAATGCTTTTCAAACTCGTTTAGAATGGAGACATCATGAAACCGCACGAAGGAGTTGGGAAAATGACCAACGCTGAGTACATCGAGATCGCGCGCAATGACTCGACCTGGCGCGAGATTGCTGCGTCCTTCGCCATCGAGGGCATGCAGATGACGGAAGACAATGAAATTGTCGCAGGCAAGATGATTGCCGGCGAAATCGGTCTTGCGGAAGCCATCCAGATCATTCGTACTAATGCGGGCGTGCCCGGACATGCAGGCCACGTAGATCTCGTCGAATCGTTGCACTGATCGCATGGCAACGTCTGGCAAAGAGAGTTTTGAGGCACTGTTTTACCCTGGTAGCAAGACACTCATAAACAACTTCGGCATACGGGATGCCGACCAGCTTGCGCAGGTCGAGAAAGCCGTTACCGCTGCCGCTTCGTATGACCTCTTGAAGCTCGATCCGGCGAAGGGAAACTTCGACCTTGAGCACATGCGCGAGATCCACCGCAGGCTGATGGGTATTATTTATCCATGGGCGGGCGAAGTGCGCGACTTCCCGCTGTTCAAGAAACGTGGCGACGGCTTCACGACGGAATTTGCGCGCCCTGACGAGATTCGTGTTCTGGATCAGCAGTTGCAGGACATTTCGAAGGCTACACACGGCTACTCAAGTATCCCGGCCGGGGAATACGTGAAGACGATCGCCAAGACGTATCAGCTTGCCAACGAAATGCACCCGTTCCGCGAAGGTAACGGGCGGACCCACAGGATTTTCCTGTCCTACCTGGCCGAGCAAGCGGGCTTTGAACTGAAATACAGCGCCGTCGCGCCGGATGCATGGAATTACGCGGCAATCATGTCGGCACGCATCAACATTGGCAATGGCGAACGTATCGCGGGCCGCATTACGGAACTTGAAAAGGTTTTCGCCCACATCAGCCAGCCGTTGCGGCCGATGAACGCATACCAGCAGGGAAGGGAAGGGCTGTCACCGAACCAGTCACAGGTGCTTACCCTTGCACAGCTCGCCCCGGGCTTCCGGCCGGGTTATTCGGCCGCGCGCCGCCTTCGATGAGACATGAGTATGAGCGAAGAAGTTGACCATGAGCCTGAGACGCAAAGCGACGGCGCTGCGAATAGCGCGACGTTTAAGCCACAACAGCTGACCTTATCATGGCCAGAGGATGTCCGCGGCGTACCAAACCCTATCCTCCGTGGCGCGCTATTTTCGATCAGCCAGGAACGAGAGATTTACCGTAGGCGTCATCGGCTCGCTACGGTGGACGGATACGAAATTATTATCAAAGGCGAATCGTTCAATCAGAAAGACTTGGACTTGCTGGAAATGCTGTTGCACTTTGGACGACAGCAGGGCAATTCACACGTTGAATTCTCTGCAAGTGAACTGTTGCGTTCGCTCGATCGAGGGCTTGGCGGTACAGACTACGAGGAACTGAAAGAGGACATCGCTCGGCTGATGAGTACGTATGTCGAGATCACATGCGCAAACTTGGAAGACACTTTCGCGGGCCATCTTGTGGCAAATATGGTCCGGCAAGAATCCACCCAACGTTACGCGATCTTTTTCGACGAAAAGATGCGATTTCTGTTCGACGCTGGATACTCTCATATCGACTGGGCCCAGCGGCGCAAATTGAAGAAAAACGCGCTTGCCCAATGGTTACACGGTTTCTACTCAACTCACGCTGCACCTGTCCCGTACAAGGTCTCTACCATTAAAACGCTCTGCGGTAGCAAGGCTGAGCGGTTGACAGACTTCCGAAAAGCCTTACGTGTCTCCCTGGCAAAACTAAAGGATGTGGGCGCGATAATTAGCGGGGAGATCGATCCGGATACTGATTTAGTGAAGGTAAAGCGAAAGGGCAGTTCTAGCCAGTTGCGCCACTTGGCGCGCAAGCAAATCGCGGCGAACAGTAAGGCGTTTTCTTCTAATGGAGAACTTCCATTTGAGGGGGATTGATTCCCTTCGACGTATAGGTAAGGCACGCTTGGCGTGCCTTTTTTACGTCTTGGAGTGGCCAGTCTCTGGAGCACGCGGCCGCGCTGCGCGAGTCTGGCCGCCGGCGTAGCCGTCGACCAGCTGGCCGCGCCGAGGTCTTGGCCAGCAGCGCAGGGGCGATCGCGACTACCCAGCTGCAGCACGCAGTGTCGGCGTGCACGACGTCCCGCGCTGTGCGCCTGGCCGCCGCGGTCGACGTCGACCGGCTGCAGACGCATGTGGCCCAGGCAGGCGCCGCCGGCGTGTTTCTCCGTCGCTTCGCTCGGTGCAGGGCGCGGCCGCCGGCAGCTGCTGCAGGCCGTTGCCCAGGTGCGGATCCGGGCGCCGTCGTTGCACGCGGGCGCGTGCGATCGCCACCAGCAGCTGCAGCACGCGGCGCCGGCGTGCCCGGCGTCCCGCGCTTCGCGCTGGCCGCTGCGGTCGACGTCGACCGGCTGCAGGCGCATGTGGTCTCGACCAGCGGCGCCGACGTCTTCCCCGTCGCTTCGCTCGAGTACGGCCGCCAGCTGCAGCACGCGGCGCCTGTGTACGGCGGCGCGCTGCGCGCTTGGCCGCCGCGGTCGACGTCGACCAGCTGCAGACGCATGTGGCCCCGGCAGGCGCCGCCGGCGTGTCTCTCCGGCGCTTCGCTCGGGTGCAGGGCGCGGCCGCCGGCAGCTGCTGCAGGCCGTTGCCCAGGTGCGGATCCGGGCGGCGTCGCTGCACGCGGGCTCGTACGATCGCCACCACCACCAGCTGCAGCACGCCGCGGCGGCTGCGTTACGCATTTCATTATCTGCGAAGGGTGCGGGGAATGACTCCCTTTTTGATGCACTGCGACAATTTTTTGTAGCTGTAAGTTCAGCCGTATTAAGGCGACGGGGTTGGACTCCCTGCCAGGGTGCCTCAATACTGAAGGCATTCCTTAAACGCGGGGTTTGACTCCCACACAGAGCAGAAATAGCACGGGATATGACTCCCACTCGGGCTCAAAGAACACGGGGTACGACTCCCAGACACATTTCGGGGTTTGACTCCCACGGTTCGGGGATTGAATCCCATGCACTCGGGGTAAGACTCCCATAACACGGGGATTGACTCCCACTTTTTCAATTTCTCATCTATGAAAAACGTTTCGTCTAATAAATTTTTTAATAGATTTTTTTAATTTTCGCGTTCCGCGTTAACTTAATACCCCACCCCGCCCGCTAGCGGGCACCCCGTGAGGGGAATTTTAGACTGCGCTTCGCGCACAAGGTCATAAGCTGAAATTCCCATTACGCAACTGTAACTGACTCACGGGAAGAACATTATTTTCAGACTGCACCGCTACGCGGCGCACAAGGTAAATCAACTCAAAATCAATAACTCAACAGTCAACGAACGGATCGGCAGACCTTCGCCGGGCTACGGAGTTGGCCGCGCGCGGCCAAGCCCTACCGGGCCGGCTCCTACCGGCTCACCCCGTCCTGACGGCCGGGGCTTCGGGCACCTGCCGCCCGTTGACGCCGGCCGAAACCCCGCGCCCTCTCGGGACGCGGCGGCCTGCTCAACAGAAAGGTTCAACCGCCGCAAAAAACCAGTCTACAGACAACGGGATCTATGTTGCGCTGGCTATGGTTACGGTTAGTTGCATATCGGTTTTTAGGTTTTTGATTTTCAGGTTTCCCCCTGTAACCGGGCGTGCCGGTTTCCCGAAGGGAAATCGGTGCGCAACCCAAGCGGGAGCGCCGGGCAGGGCATACCGTTAGCGTTTTTCGGCGTCGAGGGTGTACAGCAGAAGCTGAGCTGACCGGTACATTAAAGCCGTGCGCCGTTGATGCTTGGGACAATGGCGGCGTGTTGATGACCTTGCTTAACGGGTGCAAAGCATTCCGTCGCTGGAGGTTTGTTCGATCCTCCGCCGGCCAGGTCGTCGCCCAGCTGCAGGCCCGCGAGCAGCCGCGATGGTTGCGACCTGTGCTTCCATTCATTGATATTCGTTGCTCATATTTAACAAAAATGGTTTCTTTCTGATGATTTTATGTTGACCTAGTGTTATAATTTGGATTTTGAGGAGGTAGTATGGATCGCGAATCGTTAACGTCTCCATTGGCTCTCAGGTGGTTTCCGTGGAAGCTCTACACTTATGTCTTTGGCGCCGCGTCGTTTGGCTGGGGCGTCGGCGTGGGCATGACTTCGCCAAGTCTTGCTTCCCTTGTGGGCTTGCTCGTCGGGTGTGTTTTGTGTGTGGTTGGCTTCAAAGGGATGCGCCCGTACATGCGGGCATCCCACGAGGTTATCCGTGAGATCGCCGCTTCTCGTGACAAGACTGGATCGAGCCGATGACTCTCGCTTTTCGTCTTGCTGCGCTTATCTTTACCGGCATCGTGGTAGCAGCGCTGACTTATTTCTTGCTGTGGCCGCCTGGTGCTCACACATCGGGCGTGCAGGTTGGTACGGCGGCTGGACCGACATTTTCGGCAGCTCGGCTCACCGGACAATACATCTCCAAGAACAAGGCTGGATCCTACCGTTTGACCTTGGCCGCGGATGGCAAAGCAAAGCTCGATTTTACTGATCGGAAGGGACGGCATTCCGCTTACCGAGGTGAGATTGTCGAAGGCAGGATTATTTGGCGCCAGTCGCTGAACTCTAAGAAGTGGGTGGATATTGCTCAGCCGGTCGACGATTCCTACACTGTGGAACCCCCGTCGACGGTCATAACGAGGGAAGGACGCTTTAACCGTGTCCAGAAATGAAAAAGGCCAGGAGATAGATCTACCTGGCCGGCTTGTCCCGACGCGATTGGAACATGCTGGTGAGATTGTACGTCATTTTCGAAGGGGCAGCCGTCTTCTATGAGTTCCTGTGACACGTCACATAAAATTCGTTTTGTCCCTCTAGCCAGACTCTTCCAAGGATTGATGAGCGTCTACCAGTGGACGATCACGCCTCTCCTGCTGTCTCGTGTTCATGGCCGGCTGTTTCTGTTCGCTTCACGTTGGAATCCGGTCATATGGACCCTCTCTACTTTCGGGATCTTGGTAAGCGCGCTGGTGTACCATTTGGCGGGCAAGTACGGGCAGGCGCAGACCCGTGCATGGCTCGAAGGTATGTTGATTTTCGGGCCGGCGGCATTGTGGGCGTCCTTAGCCGTTTGGATTGTCCCTGACCATAATAACAAGACCGTCGTTTGTGCCATTGGGCCGGGCCGGGTCTTGGGGGCCCATCTTCATGGATCAATTACTTCAGTCCATGACCTCGAGGCGGCCGCTCTCTCGATTATTTCGCAAGCTCGCCGTATTAAATATTCGAGAGTACGCCTGTATTCACCATTATTCGGCCGTGAGGAAAAGGAGCAGGTTTGGGTTGGATGGCTATCTAAAGTCTTAGCCACTTCATGTCCCAATGTAAGAATTTCGATAGCACATCGACAGCCTTTTAACAGATATATTACCTGGAGATACCTAGCCGATTTTGGATTCAACAAGCATGTTGTAATCGAGAATGGAAAAGCCAAGGCAGCATGCATCGAAATTTCGGGCTTCTGATAAATTTTGAGGATTATCCCATTAATTATTTAATGGCATTTGCGGCCCATATAGTAATGATGTTTCGCTGTTGCGAGAGCTGGGTTTGATGCAGTGGCAGGGGCCGGTCGGGCAGGAGCTATACCTTGTTGTTCTTGGTAGTGTGGGTGTGCTGTTGCGTTGTTAAGGAGTAGGGCTATGTCAGAAAAACATGACCTGTTGAAGTTGGAATCTCAGGGTTTCCATTTGTTCGATGAGCGCGTGCAGGGCCAGCTGGACGGCGTAAGTGCGATCCTCCACGTTAATGAAACGCTACGCATCCAGATCTACCAAGGCTGCGAATTCGTGTACGAATCGCAGAGCCAGGGGCGCGGCCGGGCCAAAGAGAATACGTGTATTGGTTTGAGTTGGTATTCGCCCGTTTGGTACATCGGTGAGCTTGTTGGAAAACGAGAATGGGGTACGGTCGCAAGCGGCAACTCGGAAACGGTAGATAAGGCCGTGGGTGACGCGCTGGAGCGTTTTCAGCAGCTTTTCCCGAATGTAAGGTTTTCCAAAAAGGCCGAATTTACTTTGCTGCTGGACCATGACGGTTACTGGCTTGTGGACGCTTCGGAAGCTGCAGAGATCATCGCGGCACCGGAGAAATATCGCACCGGAGCAGTCAAGCACGCAACGAAGATTGCGGCATGCCGTCTTGCGATTGAGAAAGCATCAGCTATGGGTGCTACGGAGGTTCACATCTACGGGCAAGGCACGACAGCGGCAGCCAAGGAAATCCGTCGGCGCGGGATGAAGCCTTTCATCTATATCCGTGACGTTTTATCTGACCTGACAAGCGAATCGTCCGTCAACCATCGAAAAGCTGTTGCGCGATGAAACCCGTCTTGGTGTTGCGTCCGACGCCGGCTCCAGAACTGTGAGCTTGGAAGTAAAAATGCTACAAAAAGCGCAACATTGCTGTATGTACACTCGTTTCGCATAATTAGCATTATGTCAAATTATGTTTGGTGCACTGTCCATATTGCCGAATTTTGTATGTTTTCGCAAGAGTGTATAAGTTCCTGAGATTCGTTCTCCTATACGGGGTATCAACCAATCCGCGTTGACAACCTCGAATGAAAGGAACGTGTATGCCTCCGAACGACTGGCGAACCTGGCTAGTAGCTCTGCTGATGCTGTTCATCCTCGCGCATTGCAACTGATGTGCTCGTGCCCCGGCCAAGTGCTGGGGTTTTCGCTAATGCGTTTCAATCTTGTCATACACAGGCACAGGCGGCGCTGAGGTTGGGACGTCCTGCGCAGGTACGGGATGACGCTTGATGGTCAACGGTCCGTCTAGTGGCAAGAACAACGGTTCATCCCGCAGCGGACCTCTCCGCTTGACGAAGCCGATTTCGATACCTTCCGGTGCGGGCCGCACGCTGAGTCGTAGAGGTGACGGCGATGGATCCTGCGCCGCGGCAAGTGGCCGCAATACCCACAGTAATGTTTCGCTGGTCTGGGCCGCTAGCGTGAGCCGTCGAAGATTTTCTTGGCGAATGTGCGTTGCCCATAAAAGAACGGCGCCGCAGCTCCCGCTGCGTAGCACCTGCTCGGTCGCCCAAAGCATGTCTGCACTCGATTGGCTCTTGACCCATATCAGATTGGCCGGCGCTACGCCGAGGCCCGCCAGCGCGGCCGTATGAGGTGTATGCGGCGGTTGGATCATGACGACCTTGCGATGCGCTACTTGTGCCAGGGCTGGCCCTACAAGGCGCATTTCCCCCACTCCAGGTTGCTGGACCAGTAATTCGATGACGGTCCCGGTTGGCCAGCCTTTGCCGACAAGCTGGTTTGACAGTGGCAGATATCCAGTGTCAATACAGCGTGTCGTCGCTCGGCCGAGCTGGGACGCACGCCATAGGGACGGATGCAATTCTTCAAGAGGCTGACCGGTACTCATGTTATTGAAGTGCTGTATATATATACAGTATAACGCATGATTCACAACAGGAGCCGTCCCTGCTTTGCGTGACCCTGTATCTCCCCCGGATTACGGCGCTGTCGCCATCACAGCCCGCAGCGCGTCATCGAAGACGCTCACGCTGGTCTGCGCGCCTGTCAGCCGAGGTTCGAGGCGACCAGCTGCCCGCACATGGCCTAGCTTTTCATATTGCGCTAAGTGCTTGTTCCCATGCCGCGCATTCGGTCTCTCCGCGGGCAAGTCTTAAACTAAGTTCGCTAAACTCGGAGAGCACTACAAAGAATGGTATTCCATCGGTGCTTACGTAACGCCTGGCTCTACACATCGGATAGCGAATCGAAATTGTCTTCCAGTGTGCTTCTCGGCGCTTTATGCAATTTTTATGATCGCAGCAAATTTCTTGTTTACCGTATGGCTCAATATTAGTGTTATAGCTTACTGAGTCGACTGATATATGAACGATCTGATGTTTTAAGCTTTCCTGCATGAGTGCCAGGGCAGCGGAGATTTTTCCCTTGCTAATCATTTTTCGGCTTAGATAACTTTTCTATTGAGGGCGCCACTCGTGGACGATGACGGCGAAGTCCGCCTCGAACCCGAGCGTATCGGGATAGCGATTGTTTCGGGCAACGTAGGCGAACACGACGATCATGTCTTCGACAATCTCTTCGTCGCAGCCCCACATCGTTGTGAAGTCGAAGCCGCCGCACTGTGCCGGGTTCCACCACGCCAGGAGGAAATCGGCCACACGGCGGCTCTGGCCAGTGCCGCGCTTCGCGTGTTTGATGAGGCGCAGCAATGCGGCATTTTCTTTTTCGTTCAGGTCAGCCATCTTCACTTCCTGCAGTTGAACATCATACTCGCTGGTCGACCGGCCAGCATCGGGCGCCCTTGGCGCTTTTCCTAGTGAACGGCGGCCGGGTACACGAAGTCCGATTCCGGCGTGAACACGTAGCGCGTCGGATCGCCTTCGAAGATGACGTAGCCCTCGACATCCGCCACTACCTTTCGATGCGTTGGGGCGCCGACACACTAAGGCAACCGTTTGCGACCGCGAGGGCCATTGGCCAGTATTGAGACAACGTGCCGGAACCAGTGCTGATAGAGATAGCCTCCATGCCTTGGTAATCATCCCGATCAGCTTTGCGCACAATTTCAAAACGCCAGAACTGAGCAGGAATCGGTGTCACAAAAATCGTAATCACCGTTTGTTGATCGGCCGGCTCCTCGTCTGCATACGGTCGGACCTCGCCCAGGTGGATTTCACATCCGTACTCGCCAGTCCACGAGGTGAACCCAAGCAACTCGTGCATCAGCTTTGCGTCGCCAGGATGCGCTTGATATAGGCTACTCAGTTTTTCCATCTGTTTTCCTTGAGGATCAGTTGAAGCCAACCAGAAGCGCGTGCAGGCCGACGAAAAAACCGAATACGAGCACTGCCAAAAGTGCACCACCAGTCTTGGAACCGAACAGCTTTGTACCGGGACCGGCACCAACTAACACGGCGCCGAGGCCGATTGCGAGGTATTGATATGCGTTCATTTTTCTTTTTCGGCGTTAGTCATGCTTGGCGTCGTAAGACAGCACGGTGAAGCCAAGAGGGTTGTCTAACAATCGCTGCTTGCACTCAGCCTCTTGAGCGGCTGGACAGCGAACGTTCGGGTCGCGAAACTCGTAACGGACGGTGGCAATGCCGCCCTTAAACCGCGCCTTCGTTTTGCCGATACCGACGATATCCACGTCCACTACCGCTGCGTGCTCGCGCTGCTCCACCTCTTTCTTAACCAATAACTTCTGGACCGAAGCTGACTCGGGCAGTTGAGAGGGGGCGCCGGCCGCCGCGTTGGCTGCTGTTACCGCAAGGCTCACACTCGCGACCAGGACAGAGATTTTTTTCATGCTTTTTTCCCTTGGGACTAAGTGCCAGGCATCACGGCCGGCTGCAGAGTCACAAATTCCGACACCTTCGCGGCGTCCAGGGCTATGGTCCTGCCATCCATCAGCAGTGCCGTGGGCACCTTCACTTCTGGGGCATCTGGGGATGCGCCCCCTGCCATCTGCACGGTACGCACGCGATGGATGCGATTGTCGTCGTCGTGCCACCAGACCCCGCCCAGGCTTATGCGTTTTGCAAGCGCTTCAATTTCACTGTTTGTCATATTTTTCTTACCTATTCATTGCTCGTCTACGGAAATGAGCAAGCAGCCAAACACAGACGAGAAGAAGCCAAGGAATCAGTCCTGGTCCATACTGATGATTCCACATGAGATTTCTGGTCACAAACCCTACGATTAATTCGTTCATATGACACCTAAAAGGCAAAACATGGGAAGTTAGTCGGATACATAATTCTCAGCCTTGATGTCGCTCAATGTTAGAGCTATTCGCCGTATGTCGCCGCTTCGGCACCGGCCTGTTCTACAGCGGCCATGAAGGCCGGCAGTTCATATTCAATAAACCCTGTGGCGGTTTGGACAGCCCAAGCGACAGCTTCGTAAAACGCTTCCGACGTTACCGATTCTATTATTTTGCATCGTTTGCTTTATCCGCTTTTTTCCCTGTTAGTCGTTCGTTCGATGCCACACGCGGAAACCGATCGCGCGAGAACCGAGGCCTAAGAATACCGGCTCAAAAAGCGTTTCGATATTCACGACATTGAGATCATCTGTGGCGATCCGCTCGTTTACGGACTGAACCGCAGATTCGAGCTGCTGTTGGGGCGTCACACTTTTCGCAAAACGAATGTCAAGCGCAGCAATGTTCATGTGACTTCCTTTGCGAGCAACTGATGGAGGGGGCATGCAATTTATTCACTCTAACGATTTTCAGCGGGTCCAGTTAGAACGCTTTCAGAACGAAGATTTCCTTCGTCATGCCGGCGAACTTGTGAAACGGATCAGTGACGCCGCCGGCACGCACGTCGGTCGTTTCGTGGCATTGGTCGGCGTGGTTTGCGTCCGGGAATTCGACGCCTACCGGCATATCATCAGGAAGGTTTTTCAGCAGCTCGCGTAATTCGTTGACGTTCATGGGTCTCTTTCGTCCACCTGGCCGGCACCGCGCCGACCTTTTCAATGCCGCTGCCCGCTCGGGGCGGGCTTTGGATGCTGCAGGGCGCTTTCCTAGATTACCTCAACCAATTCGGAATATCTGCTTAAAATACCGTCGGCGGTTAGGAACCGAAGCGGTTCGCACAGCGCTTGCGCAACCAAGATGCGGTCGAAAGGATCGCGGTGGATATCGGGCAATCGCGCTACAGTAGCAGCATGCTTTGCCAAAACTGGAAGCTCTTGAAAGCCACTATTTTCAATCTCTGCCACAAGCTGGTTCACGTCCACTTCCAGCTTACCGATGCCAGCTTTGATTGTTGCTTCCCATATTGACGCACTACTCACGTGCACTTCTGATGCCGAAACGATCTTGGCCCGCGCTGCTGTAGAAAGTTTGGGATGATCTTGCAACCACCACAAGTAAACGTGAGTGTCCAAAAGAATTCGCATTACTGGCCTTCAAATGCGGCTTGAAGATCATCCGGCAAAGGAGAATCAAAATCGGAAGCGATCTTGATTTTTCCTTTCATCGCGCCCGGCTTACGAATAGGTTTCTGGGCCTGCATAGGCACCAGCATGGCGGCTGGCTTGCCTGCCTTCGCAATCACGATTTCTTCGCCATGCGTGACGGCTTCGATCAGTTTCGAAAACTGAGTCTTTGCTTCATGAATATTGACGGTCTGCATACATCCTCTCTATTTAACTTAGTCTAGTCTAGTCCATGCTTGACCTGAGTGCAAGCCTTCTTTCCGATTATTCTCCTTGTTAACACACGCGGCCAGGTCGAGGCGCACGTACAAAATCACCTAGCGTTCCATTCGGAGGCAGTTGCCTCGGCACGACTGTAAAAGCGACAGTCAGGCCGGTACAAGTGCTGCGATCCTCGGAAAAGCTGCCGACGCTTTTTCGCTCTGGTACCGCGGACGGCCGCAGCCAACTACAGCTGGCCGTCGCCAAAGCGCGGATCTGCGTGCCCCCGTCCTCCGTCGCTGCGCGAAATCCCGTGATCGCCACTAACTCCCGCCGAAGCTCGGCGTGCGAGCATGTGCGCCTCCCCCTCGCTGCGCTCGAGTGCCGGGCGCGACCGTCGCCAGCTGCCGCCGGCCGTCGCCCAGGTGCGGATCGGCGCCGCCGCGCTCCCGGATCTGCGCGCGGTCTCGCGCGATCGCCATCACCAGCCGCAGCACGCGGCGTCGCGTGCCTGGCCGTCGACGTCGATCAAGCTGCAGGCGCACGTGGTCCCGGCCGGCGCCGGCGCTGTCCTCCCCGCCGCTTCGCTTGGGTGCCGGGCGCGATCGTTGCCAGCTGCCGCAGCACGCGGCGTCGCATGCGCGCCTGGCCGTCGACGTCGATCAAGCTGCAGGCGCACGTGGTCCCGGCCGGCGCCGGCGCTGTCCTCCCCGCCGCTTCGCTTGGGTGCCGGGCGCGATCGTTGCCAGCTGCCGCAGCACGCGGCGTCGCATGCGCGCCTGGCCGTCGACGTCGATCAAGCTGCAGGCGCACATGGTCCCGGCCGGCGTCGGCGCTGTCCTCCCCGCCGCTTCGCTCGGGTGCCGGGCGCGATCGTCGCCAGCTGCCGCAGGCCGTCGCCCAGGTGCAGATCCGCGCCGCCGCGCTCGCGGCGCTGCGCGCCCTCTCGTGCGATCGCCACCACCAGCTGCAGCACGCGGCATCGCGTGCGCGCCGGCCGCGCTGCGCGCCTGGCCGTCGACGTCGATCAAGCTGCAGGCGCACGTGGTCCCGGCGGCGTCGGCGCTGTCCTTCCCGCCGCGGTCCTCCCCGCCGCTTCGCTCGGGTGCCGGGCGCGATCGTCGCCGGCTGCCGCAGGCCGTCTCCCAGGTGCGGATCCGCGCCGCCGCGCTCCCGGCGCTGCGCGCCCTCTCGCGCGATCGCCACCACCAGCTGCAGCGGGCGGCATCGCGTGCGCGCCTGGTCGTCGACGTCGACCAGCTGCAGGCCACGTGGTCCCGGCAGGCGCCGGCGCTGTCCTCCCCGCCGCTTCGCTTGGGTACCGGGCGCGACCATCGCCAGCTGCCGCAGGCCGTCGCCCAGGTGCGGATCCGCGCCGCCGCGCTCCCGGCGCTGCGCGCCCTCTCGCGCGATCGC
>JANINJ010000009.1 GCA_024508855.1 Xanthobacteraceae bacterium | reverse complement strand
CGCGCGTCCGGCGTTCCGCGCGCCCTCTCAATCGGAGGGCGGGACGTTCATCGCACACCTCGGGCGCAATTGCGTCGCGAGATCGCAAATCTGCATCTGCAATCAATGCTGCTGTTTGACATTCGAATACGAACGAGACCGCGACCGATCGCTTCGATTGCCGTGAGAGGCGCATCCGCATCATTAGCGTCGTCCCTGCGAAAGCAGGGACCCATACGCCGTGTCATCGATGTTGTGCGAGGCGCACGTCACGCGGCGATGAAGCAAAACATGCAGCCCGCACAGTGGCTGCGCGCACTATCACCATTCACGCCAGGGGTTATGGGTCCCTGCTTTCGCAGGGACGACGACGTTAGTGGGGAGACGCAAACCGCCCACCCCGGCCATCACCGGACTTCGCCCGGTGATCCACGTCTTTCAGCCATCCGTATGCACGTGACGCGCACTGAACGGGCGGTTACCTCAATTGACGCCGAGCTTCTTCTGCAGGCTCGACGACGACGTGGTGTACTGGAACACCAGCCGCTTGTCCGGATAGACGTAGCGATGCGCCTTCTGCGCCATCAGCGCGCCTTCGTGGAAGCCGGAAAGAATCAGCTTCAGCTTGCCGGGATAGGTGTTGATGTCGCCGATCGCGAAGATGCCGGGCACGTTGGTTTCGAACGACGCGGTCTCTACCGGGATCAGGTTGTTCTCCAGCGTGACGCCCCAATTGGCGACCGGTCCGAGCTTCATCGTCAAGCCGAAGAACGGCAGGATCGTATTGCACGCGACGTGCGACATCGCGTTGTCGTTGCCCTTCACGTGCGCGCCGCTCAGTTGTCCGCCCTCGCCTTCCAGCGCCGTGACCTGACCGATCTTGAGATCCATCTTGCCGTCGGCGACCAGCGCACGCATCTGCTCGACGCTGTGCGGCGCGGCGCGGAAATCGTCGCGACGATGCAGCAAGGTGACGCGCTTGGCGATCGGATGCAGGTTGAGCGTCCAGTCGAGCGCGCTGTCGCCGCCGCCGACGATCAGCAGTTCCTTGTCGCGGAATTGCTCCATCTTGCGCACCGCGTAGAACACCGAAGAGCCTTCATAGGCTTCGATGCCCGGCACCGGCGGCCGCTTCGGCTGGAACGATCCGCCGCCCGCCGAGATCACCACCACCTTGGTCTCGAACACCTGGCCGGCATCTGTCGTGACACGGAATAACGGATCGCCGATCTTCTCGATGCTCTCCACCATCTCGTTGAGGTGAAAGGTCGGGCTGAATGGCTTGATCTGCTCCATCAGCGATTCGGTGAGACCCTGGCCGGTCACCATCGGAATGCCGGGAATGTCGTAGATCGGCTTCTCGGGGTACAATTCGGCGCACTGGCCGCCGATCTTGTCGAGGATGTCGACGAGATGGACCTTCATGTCGAGCAGGCCGAGTTCGAACACGGCGAACAGTCCGCAGGGGCCCGCGCCAATTATCAGCACATCCGTCTTGATCGTTTCGCTCATCGTCGCCGTTCTTCGTTGTTGAATGATCGATGCCGGGCAGCGGCCCGTCCCGCACGGTGTCTAGCGCGTTTTCGGGCGAAGTGGAAACCGGATCGGCAGATCGGCTACCGGCCTCTGCGGAAGGCCCACTTGTCGAGCGGCACGATTTGCCGATAACTGCACCGCATCTGGAGACATCAAATCGTGAATGCACCTGCCCGCGTCGCATCGACGCCCCGCCTCGACAACTACCCGCTGCGGCTCAAGGACAACGTCCGGTTCGCCGATCTCGACGTCAACGGCCACGTCAACAACGCGGTCTATGCCAGCTATTTCGAAACTGGTCGCGTGATCCTGGTGCGCGATACGGCGAACGGCCTGACGCCGCCCGGTGCAAGCTGGGTGCTGGTGCGCCTCGACACCCATTTCCGCGCGGAGCTGCACTGGCCCGGCACCATCGAAACCGGACTTGGCGTGCTGCGGCTGGGACGAACTTCGGTGACATTCGACCAGGTGGTGTTCTCGGAAGGCAGATGCATCGCATCGACGCAGGCGACCACGGTGCTGGTGGACACCCGGACGCGCAAGCCGACCCCGCTGCCGCCGACGACGATCGAACGCTTTCAGCAATGGATGTTGCGCGGCGAAAGCGCCGTTTAGGCTTGCCGCTCCGGCGTGCTGACGACGAGGCCGTCGAGTTCGTCGGTGACCTTGATCTGGCACGACAGCCGCGAATTCGGCCGCACGTCGAAGCCGAAATCCAGCATGTCTTCTTCCATCGGCGACGGTGCGCCGACCTTCTCGCGCCAGGCCTCATCGACGTAGACGTGGCACGTGGCACAGGCGCAGGCCCCACCGCATTCCGCCTCGATGCCGGGAATGGCATTGCGGATTGCCGCCTCCATGACGGTGGCGCCGTTATCGACCTCAACGGTGCGGGTTTCGCCGGTGTGGTCGACAAAGTTTATCTTGGCCATGATCGCTCGTGCTGACGATGAAGGGGATGACGCTGGCTGTCCTATAACGATTCCAATCGCCCCGCGCCAGTCGCTGGCGGGAAAACATTGGGTCACGGCTACCGCAGGAGTTTGGCGATGGCCGCGCACGCCAGATCGATTTCGCTGGAAAGCTCCGCCACGGCGTCCCTCATCGCCGGTGTCCGGATATCGCCTCCCGATCGAGCGGCGTCTTCGACGCGCCCTGCCGCATCGGCCGCACCAAACGCGCCGATCGCGCGTGCCGATCCCTTCAAGGTGTGCGCCAGCGCCGCCGTATCCCGCGGCAGTGCCCTCAGCGCCGCCATGATGTTACCGCTCTGACTGACGAACAATCCGAGCACCTCGCGCTCGAGAGCGGGATCCGACATCGTCATGGCCTGCAGGTGAACGAGATCGATCGGGTCTCGGCCCCTATCGCGTGATGTATCGGAGGACGACATCCGATTATCTGTCCGAAAAGATGCGGGGCAAACGTCCGCCAAACCGGGTTTTGGTTAACGGCGCCAGCCCCATTGCCACCCCATTATTTGCGCCATTTTGACATATTTTTGCCATAATTCGACCGAACGGACACACTTTTCCACCTCCGGACCGCCGGTCCGGACACCGGCGTTAACGATGATTAAGGATCGTTAAAATTGTATTAATCGCAACCATTTCATTCGAGACGACTAGCCAATAGGATGTTTGGGGAAGTAGCGCACAAGCCGGGGAGCAAATAATCGCACTCGGCAACCTGCCGCGATCGCAGCCTCCGGATCTGCGATTTGCGGGCGCGCAAGGCTCTCCGATGCGTAAAACAAGGGCGTAGACTGACATGGCGAACAACCCGAAAAAGGCCAAGGATCCGACCGAAGTCGCGCTCTCGGCCATTCAGGACGCGCTGAACATCAGCGAGAACCCTGCGGCGGAGCGGGATTCCGCTGACCGCCATGAGGTTGCTCCCTCGCTTTCCGCAGCCGTCGAGCCGGGATTCGACGATGGCCCCTTCAGCGTACGCAGCCATCAGGCTCCGCCGGCTTTCGAGCCCTTGGACGAACCCCGTTTCGGGCATCGCGCGGCCAATGATGACCGCGAAACCATCGGCCAGATTCTGCAGGCGATTCAGAAGGGCCGCCCGGCGCGCAGCGTCTACACCCTCGCGACCTTCTTCACCGGCATCTGGCTGCTCGGCGCCGGACTGCTCGCTTACAGCTTCTATCCGTCGCTGCAGGCATTGGCGCAGGGCGGCGGCGTGCTGGCGATGGTCGGCCTCGGCGCAGTGCTGCTCGCGCCTATCCTGCTGTTCTATTTCCTCGCCAGCCTCGCATGGCGCGGTCAGGAATTGCGCATGATCGCGCAATCGATGGCGCAGGTCGCCATCCGCTTCTCGGAGCCGGAAAATACCGCGAGCGACTCGATGGTCACCGTCGGTCAGGCCATCCGCCGCGAAGTCGCCGCCATGGGCGACGGCATGGAGCGCGCGATCGCGCGTGCCGGCGAACTCGAAACACTGGTCGCAAACGAAGTGGCCGCGCTGGAACGCGCCTATTCCGACAACGAAGTCCGGATTCGCGCTCTGCTCCAGGATATCGCCCATCAACGCGACAACCTTGTCGGCCAGGCCGAACAGGTTCGCAGCGCCATTTCCGGCGTGCAGATCGATTTGCGGCACGATATCGCGCTGATCAGCGATGCGATCGCCTCGCGGGTCGACGAAGTCGCCAAGAGCATCACCGGCGCGCTGGAAGAGCGCGGCGAGCACATCACCCGCGCGCTCGGCAGCGCCGGCGACAACATGATTCTCGCACTCGGCGAGCGCGGCGGCGATCTGCTCGACCGTCTGGAGGAAGCGAGCGGCGAAACGACGCGCGCGGTGCTGGATGCAAGCGAACGGCTGACATCGAGCCTGAACTTCAAGACGGGCCACGTGCACGACGAGTTCGTCGACCTCGCCGATCGCGTCCATGAGATGCTGAACGAGCGGCTCGATCGGATCACGTCGGAATTCGAGCTCAAGTCCTCGAACATCGTCGACAGCATCACGGATCGCACCGAGCAAATGCACGAATCGCTGCGCAACTCGGGTGATTCGCTCCTGCTCGAATTGGAGCTGCGTGGCGGCGACGTCGTCAGCAAGATCGACGAGGCCGGAAACAAGCTGGCGTCGCACATTCTCAACAGCGGCGATCAGGCCAGCGCAACGCTGGACGCAACGGTCCACTCGCTGGTTTCCAAGGTCGTCAATCAGACCGAAGCGACGCACGGCGTTTTGAGTCTGCAGATCAATGCGTTCGACGACCTCGTCAAGCAGCAAGGCGCCGACCTCGCCGAACGCTTCGCGCGCGACAGCGGCACGCTGGGTGCCCTGATCACGCGTCACATCTCGGAATTCGACCACACCATCAAGACGTTCGGCGGCGAAATCGTCGACCGCATGGGGCAACGCACGGGCGAGATCAGCGACACGCTGAAAACCTATGTCGATACGTTCGACAATCGCGTGATGTCCAACAGCGGCTCCATCACCGCAACGCTCGACCAGCGTCTGATCCAGTTCGAGACCACGCTCGGCTCACGCGTCAATCATCTCGACTCGTCTCTCGACACCAAGATCAAGACGTTCGATGAAACCGTCGATAACCGCCTCCGGGCGCTCGAAGAGAACTTCGACTCGCGTGCAAGGTCGGTGACGGAGACCATTGACGGCCGCATCGACAGGCTGACATCGTCCCTGTCGGGTGGCGCAGCGCAGGCGATCGAAACGATCGACGCGAAGCTCAACCACCTCACCTCCTCGCTGACCGGTGGCGCGGCGCAAGCCATCGACACGATCGATACGAAGTACACTTACCTGAATTCGTCGCTGACGGATGGCGCCACGCAGGCGATCGAGGCGATCGATGCCAAGCTCAACCAGCTCACCTCTTCGCTGACCAATGGCGCTGCACAGGCCGCCCAGTCGATCGATTCCCGCCTTGGCCAGCTCACCTCCATCCTCAACGAGGGTTCGGCGCAAGCCATCGGGGCCATCGATCAGCGTATCGCCAATGTGAGCGAGACGATCGACAGCCGTACCGGCCATCTGACCGATACCATCAATGCGCGCTTCCAGGACATTCATCAGGGTCTGGAGAGCCGTGCCGGTGCTGTCGCGGCCGATATCGATGTTCGCATCGCACAGTTCGAAGATTTGCTCGGCTCGCGCGTCGAAGCCGTGGCAGGCCGGATCGAAACCAGCGGGCGGCAGGCCAGCGAAACGCTCATGGCGCGCGCCGAGGAACTGTCTCACGGCATCAAGTCGCACGTCGACGATGCGGAACGCTCGCTCACAAATCTCGTGCTCAGCACCAGTGAAACCATCCAGGGCAGCGCGCGCACGACGCAACAGTCGCTGCTTGCGGTTTCCGC
>JANINJ010000008.1:60207-63670 GCA_024508855.1 Xanthobacteraceae bacterium | reverse complement strand
GGGGTCTTGAAGCCGGCGATGCGTTCGCGGGAGAAGTTGATGATATCGGTCGCGGTCGCCGTCTTGCCCGGCTTCATCACCACGATCGCCTTGACCGCTTCGCCCCACTTGTCGTCCGGAATGCCGATCACGGCGGCTTCGGCGACGTCGGGATGATCGCAGATCGCGCTTTCGACTTCGGCGGGATAGATGTTCTCCGCACCGGAAATGATCATGTCCTTGATGCGATCGTGGATATAGAGGTAGCCGTCTTCGTCCATGTAGCCGGCGTCGCCGGTGCGCAGCCAGTTGTCCTTGTCGATGGTCTGTGCGGTCGCTTCCGGCAGATTCCAGTAGCCGACCATGTTCGAGCCCGAACGCGTAGCGATCTCGCCGACCTGGCGCGGTGGCAGGCGATTGCCGTCGGCATCGAGGATGGCCAGTTCAACTCCCGGCAACGCCTTGCCGGCCGAGCGCATGCGCTCCGAGCCTTCGACGTGATCTTCCGGGGCCAGCGCGACGATGGTGCCGGTGGTCTCGGTCATGCCATACATCTGCACGAAGCCGCATTTGAATATCTCGATGCATTCCTTCAGCAGCGCCGCAGGAATCGGCGAGGCGCCATAGAGCATGTAGCGGAGCTGCGAGAAATCCATTTCCCGTGCGCGCGGCTGCCGCACCACGAACTGCATGGCGGCAGGAACCATGAACAGCTTGGTGATCTTCGACTGTTCGAAGAAATCCAGCACCTTGGTCGGATCGAATTCGCGGGCGATGACGCCCTTGGCGCCGGAATAGAGACCCAGCGTGCCCCAGCCGGAGCCGCCGATGTGGAAGATCGGCATGGCCACCAGCGAGACATCGTCTTCCGACCACTTGTTCCAATCCGGCGTATTGTCCTTGCCGGCACGCACCAGCGAGAGCAGGTTGGCGTGCGACAGCATCGCACCTTTCGGACGGCCAGTGGTCCCCGAAGTATAGAGTTGGATCGCCACGTCGTCCGGCGTGATGGCGACATTCGGGTCGCTCTTGCTTTGTGCGTCACGCCATGCGGTGAAGTCGGTCCATTCCGGCGCACCACCCTCGACGGTCATGAAGTGGCGGACGCTCGGCGTTTGCTCCTTGATCGCGCGCGCCTGATCGATGAATTCCGGTCCGACGAAGAGGATCGCAGCCTTGCAGTCCTCGACGATATAGGCGACTTCGGGGCCGGCGAGCCGCCAGTTCACCGGCGCCATCACCACCCTGGCTTTGGTCGCGCCGATCAGCAGTTCGAAAAAAATGTCGCTGTTCTTGCCAAGGTAAGCAATGCGCTCGTTCGGCTTGACGCCGAGCGCGATCAGTCCATTGGCAACCTGGTTGGTATGTTCGTCGAACTGCTTGAAGGATGTCCGGCGTCCTTCGAATTCGAACACGATGGAATCGCCGCGGGTATTCGCTCGTGCACGCACCACGTCGGCCAGATTGGTGGCGTCTTCTACTGTCGTCGTCATGTTTCCCCTCATCGGATTTTTGCTTTTGGGAGAGTGTGACGCCGTTGTTTGCGAAAGACAATATGGATGCGAGTATGCGGCGGCTAACCGGCGTCAGTATTCCGGTAGGCGCTTCACCGCGTCGGATCGGCAAGCATATCCGGGGCAAGAGATGACACGACGGCCGAAACCGGTCCGGCTGTCGTGATTGTTCGATGACGCGTATGGTGGAAGGAAAGTGCCGTTACCCGCGCGCGGCGCGGTCCTTCTCGTTCTGTGCCTTGATCGAGTCGCGCGCTTTCTGCCAGTCGTCATCGGACCAGTCGCGCAACTGGTAGAAATTACCGCCCATGGCCAGCGCCTGGCCCCCGTCCATGGCGATGGTTTCGCCGTTGATCCAGTCGCAGCCGCCGGAGATCAGGAAAACCGCGAGGTTCTGCAATTCCTCCATGCGGCCGACGCGGCCCATCGGATTCATCGCCTTGGTACGCGCGCCGGCCTCGTCGCCGGGCTTGATGCGCTTGCTCATGCCTTCGGTGGGAATTTCACCCGGTGCGATGGTGTTGAGCCGGATGCCGTAATGCCCCCATTCGGTGGCGAGCGACATTGTCATGGCGTGAATGGCGGATTTGCTCATGGCCGAGGGCACCACATAGGGGCTGCCGTTGCGTACCCAGGTCGTCGTAATGGAGACGACATTGCCGCGATGCTTGCCGGCGATCCAACGCCGACCGACTGCGTGAGTCATGTAGAACGTGCCGCGCATCACGATGTTGGCGACCGCGTCAAATCCGCGCGGCGACAATTCCTCGGTGCGCGAGATGAAATTGCCGGCGGCGTTGTTGATGAGGTCGGTGAGGGGACCTTCGGCGAAAATGGTTTCGACCATGTTGTCGACCGCGCCGACGTCGCGGATGTCGACGCCGTGGGTCATCACCTTGCCGCCGTAGGTGTCCATCAGCTCGGTTGCGGTATCGTCGCACACGCCCTTGCGCCGGCCGCAGATGTGAACCTCGGCGCCAAGCTCAAGGAAGCGCGCCGCCATCGATTTGCCGAGACCGGTGCCGCCGCCGGTGACCAAAATCCGCCTGCCGGAAAGAAGCTGAGGGCTGAACATGAATGATCCCAATCTGAAATAGGAGGATTGTTAATTAGTTGATTGACTAAAACCCGCCGACGATCTTCTGTAAAGTCCGAAACCAATGAATTCGGGAGAATAGTCCATGGGAGATCGCGTCTCGGTGTCCATTACGGATGGCGTCGCCGACGTCCGTCTGGTGCGGGCCGACAAGATGAACGCGCTGGATTTCGAGATGTTCGACGCCATCACGTCGACCTGCGACCGGCTGAAGACCGAGAAGGGCTTGCGTGCGGTGGTTCTCTCCGGCGAGGGCCGCGCCTTCTGCGCCGGCCTCGATACCAGCCGCTTCGAGACCATGAAGGCAGGCAAGGGGTCGGGTCGTCTCGGCAGCCTTGCCGATCGGACCCGCGGAATTGTCAACGATCCGCAATATGCGGTGTGGGGCTGGCGCGAACTGCCGGTACCTGTGATCGCGGCAGTACATGGCGTTGCCTTCGGCGGCGGCTTCCAACTCACGCTTGGCGCGGACATGCGGTTTCTCTCGCCGGACGCGCGGATGTCGATCATGGAAATCAAATGGGGTCTGGTGCCGGATATGGCGGGCACGCCGATCCTGGCGAGCCTCGTGCGCGACGACATCCTGCGCGAACTGACTTACACCGGCCGCATCTTCTCGGCGCAGGAGGCGCTCAGTTACGGCCTCGCCACGCAGATCTGCGACGACCCGCGCGCGGTTGCGCTCGCCTTCGCACGCGAGATCGCCAACAAGAGCCCGGATGCCATTCGTGCTGCGAAACGATTGCTGAACAACCTGTCGATCGATCCGGCACCGGCACTGCTGGCGGAATCCGTCGAGCAGCAGAAGCTGATGGGCGGCCCGAACCAGACCGAAGCCGTTCGCGCCAACATCGAAAAGCGTCCGCCGCGTTTC
>JANINJ010000008.1:0-60107 GCA_024508855.1 Xanthobacteraceae bacterium | reverse complement strand
CCCGAACCAGACCGAAGCCGTTCGCGCCAACATCGAAAAGCGTCCGCCGCGTTTCATCGACGAGTAACGCCGCTTGTCGTCATGGCCGGGCATAGTCATTCGAAGAACGGCGTTGCTTTGCTCGCCTATGTCCCGGCTATCCACGACTTTGCTTTCACAAAGGCGAACAAGGCGTGGATCACCGGGACAAGCCCGGTGATGACCATCAGAAACAGTCAACGCCTCCGGATCTACAAAGAAAAAAATGACCTCAGCATCTTCTCTCTTCAACGGCATCATTAGCGGCGATCGTCGCCGCAGCCACTCCGAAGTCGCCGCGCGGTCGGCGCGGATCGCGGGCGGTTTGCAGAAGCTCGGCGTCAAGGCGGGCGATTGCGTTTGCATCCTGATGCGCAACGACATCTCCTTCATCGAAGCCGCCTATGCGGTGATGACGCTGGGCGCCTACGCCGTGCCGGTGAACTGGCATTTCAAACCGGAGGAAGTCGCCTACATCCTGCAGGATACCGCGACCCGCGTTCTGATCGGCCACGCCGACCTGCTGCATCCACTGGAGGGGAATCTGACGCCCGGCCTGACCGTGCTGAGCGTTCCGACGCCGCCGGAAATTCTTGCGAATTACAGGATCGATCCGGCGCATTGCACGGCGCCGCGTGGCGCCATAGATCTCGATGCGTGGCTGGTGGAGCAGGCTCCCTATGACGGCCCGATGCAGCCGCAGCCCCAGAACATGATCTACACGTCGGGCACCACCGGCCATCCGAAGGGCGTGAAGCGCTACGCGCCGACGCCGGAGCAGGCCGCGTCCTCGGAGCGCATGCGCGCCATGATCTACGGCCTGAAGCCGAATGCGCGGGCGCTGTGTCCGGGGCCGCTGTATCATTCCGCACCGAACTCGTTCGGGCTGCGCGCGGGCAAGCTCGGCGGCGTGCTGGCGCTGATGCCGCGCTTCGATCCGGAGGAATTCCTGCGCCTGGTGCAGGATGAAAAGATCGACACCATCTTCATGGTGCCGACCATGTTCATCCGTCTGATGAAGCTGCCGCAGAGCGTGCGCGACAAATACCATATGTCGTCGCTGCGTCATATCATCCACGCCGCGGCGCCGTGTCCCGCCGATGTCAAGCGCGCGATGATCGACTGGTGGGGCCCGGTGATCCACGAATTCTACGGCAGCACCGAATCCGGCGCCGTCACGTTCGCCAATTCGGAAGACGCGCTGAAGAAGCCGGGCACCGTCGGCAAGATTTCACCCGGCGCGGAGCTTCGCTTCATCGGCGAGGATGGTAAGGAACTGCCGCAGGGCGAGATCGGCGAGATCTATTCGCGCATCGCCGGCAATCCCGACTTCACCTATCACAACAAGCCGGAGAAGCGCAGCGAGATCGATCGCGAAGGTTTCATCACCTCCGGCGACGTCGGCTATATCGATGCGGAGGGTTACGTCTTCATCTGCGATCGCAAGCGCGACATGGTGATTTCCGGTGGCGTCAACATCTATCCGGCGGAGATCGAGGCCGCGATGCTGGCGATTCCGGGCGTGCATGATTGCGCAGTGTTCGGCATTCCGGACGAGGAATTCGGCGAGGCGCTGATGGCGGTGGTCGAACCGCAGCCGGACATCACGCTCGATATTGCGTCGATCCGCGCGCAACTCGGCAAGGTGCTTGCAGGTTACAAGATACCGAAGCACATCGAGACCGGCAGCAACCTGCCGCGCGAGGATTCCGGCAAGATCTTCAAGCGACGGCTGCGCGATCCGTATTGGACGAAAGCCGGACGGCAAATCTAGGGTGTGATCCACGACGGTTCTTTGACTGCCTGAAAATCGGTCAGTTCCGTCACGCCCGCGACAGGTGCCGGCCCGATAAGCGGGCTTGCACAGCCGTGGGAAAATTGCGAGTGGAGGCGGTCGGGACCAGCCGGAGACCGCCAGCCATGTCAGCGAGCACCATTTCATCGATCTCCGACAATCTTACCGACCGCAGCGACGACAACGCCGCCAAGGATGCGCGGCTGCGCGATGACATCCGGCTGCTCGGGCGCATTCTCGGCGACACCGTCCGCGATCAGGAAGGCGCCGCGGTCTTCGACCTCGTCGAGCGTATCCGCCAGACCTCGCTGCGGTTTCATCGCGACAACGACGAACCAGCACGGCGCGAACTCGAAACCATCCTCGACGGCATGTCCGCGCAGGAGACGGTGCTGATCGTCCGCGCCTTCAGTTATTTTTCGCATCTCGCCAACATTGCCGAAGACCAGAACCAGATCAGGCAGCGGCGGATAGAGCAGACCGGCGATGCGTCGCCGCGCGCCGGAACGCTGGCGCGCGCGCTGGAGGATGCGCGCAAGGCTGGGATCGGCGCCGCCGAGCTTCGGCGCTTCTTTGCCAAGGCTCTCGTCAGCCCGGTGCTCACCGCGCACCCGACCGAGGTTCGGCGCAAGAGCACCATGGACCGCGAGATGGAGGTGGCGTCCCTGCTGGCGCGGCGCGAACGCGTGCAGATGACCAACGACGAGGTGGCGCTGTGCGAGGAGCAGTTGCGCCGCGCCGTCCTGACGCTATGGCAGACCAATCTGCTGCGACGGACCAAGCTGACGGTGCTCGACGAGGTCGCAAACGGCCTGTCGTTCTATGAAGATACGTTCCTGCGCGAAGTGCCCCGCTTGCATTGTGCACTGGAGGACCGGCTGCAGGATGGTGCGCCGGGCGAGGGCGAGCGGCTTGCCTCGTTCTTGCGCATGGGTAGCTGGATCGGCGGCGACCGTGACGGCAACCCGTTCGTCACGGCGGATGTCATGCGCGGCACGCTGCGGCTGCAGAGCGCGCTAATCCTGCGGTTCTATCTTGATGAGTTGCACGCGCTCGGTGCGGAGCTGTCGCTGGCCGCTAATCTTGCAGATGTGACGCCGGAGCTGCGCGCGCTCGCGGAGCGTTCGCCGGATACGTCGCCGCACCGGAGCGGCGAGCCGTATCGGCTGGCGGTGTCCGGTATCTATGCGCGGCTCGCCGCGATGGCGGCCAGGATGAATGTCGAAACCAGCCGACGGCCGGTCGGGCAGGCTGCCCCTTACGAAACCGTGGCGGAATTCGCCGGCGATCTCGATGTGATCGATCGCTCGCTGAACGCCAGTCATCTGCATGTGATTGCGCGCGGCCGGTTGCGGCTGCTGCGGCGTGCGGTCGATTGCTTCGGCTTCCATCTCGCCAATCTCGACATGCGGCAGAATTCTGCCGTGCATGAGCGAACCGTTGCCGAACTGCTTGAAGCTGCTGTGCCCGGCACCGGCTATCGCGACCTGGACGAGGCGGAGCGGATCGCACTGCTGACGCGGGAGCTGCGAACCAGCCGGCCGCTGATATCGCCGTTTGTCAGCTATGGCGACGAGACTGTCAGCGAAGTCGCCGTGCTGCGCGCCGCCGCCGCTGCCCATGCCACCTTCGGCGAGGGCGTGATTCCGCAATGTATCATCTCGATGACACGCGGCGTTTCCGACCTTCTCGAGGTCGCGCTGCTGCTCAAGGAGGTCGGCCTAGTCGACGCGAAAGGCACGAGCCGGCTCAACATCGTGCCGCTGTTCGAGACTATCGAGGATCTGCGGCAATGCGCGGCGATCATGGATCAATTGCTGTCGCTGCCGGAATATCGGCGGCTGGTCGATAGCCGCGGCGCGGTACAGGAGGTGATGCTCGGCTATTCCGACAGCAACAAGGATGGCGGCTTCGTCACCTCGGGCTGGGAGCTTTACAAGGCCGAGATCGGGCTGATCGACGTATTCGAGCGGCATGGCGTCCGGCTGCGGCTGTTCCACGGCCGCGGCGGTTCGGTCGGCCGTGGCGGTGGCCCGAGCTACGACGCGATCCTGGCTCAGCCGGGCGGTGCGGTGAATGGACAAATCCGCGTCACCGAGCAGGGCGAAATCATATCGAGCAAATATTCCAATCCAGAAACCGGACGCAACAATCTCGAAATCCTAGCGTCTGCAACCGTGGAAGCGAGTTTGCTTCAGCCGCGCCGCAACGCGCCGCGCAACGATTATCTCGAAGCGATGGAGGCATTGTCCGGCTTCGCCTATGCGGCCTATCGCGGACTGGTCTACGAGACCGAGGGGTTTGAAGATTATTTCTGGGCCTCAACGGTCATCACGGAAATCGCCACGCTGAATATCGGCAGCCGTCCCGCCTCGCGCACCAAGACGCGCAAGATCGAGGATCTTCGTGCAATTCCGTGGGTGTTCAGTTGGGCGCAGTGCCGGCTGATGCTGCCCGGCTGGTATGGTTTCGGCAGCGCCGTCCACAAGTGGGTCGTGCAGCATCCCGACAAGGGCATCGACTTCCTGCGTGGGCTGTATCGCGAATGGCCGTTCTTCCGCATGCTGCTGTCGAACATGGACATGGTGCTGTCGAAGAGCAGTATCGCGATCGCCTCGCGTTATGCCGAACTCGTGCCGGACAAAACCCTGCGCGAGACCATCTTCGGACGGATCCGTGCCGAATATGACAGCTCGATCGCGGCGCTGTTGCAGATCATGGGGCACGACCGGCTGCTGCAGGACAATCCGTTGCTGGAACGCTCGATCCGCAACCGCTTTCCGTATCTCGATCCGCTCAACCATGTGCAGGTCGAGTTGCTAAAGGCGCATCGCGCGGAAACCGGCGATGACGATGTACTGCGCGGCATCCAGCTCACCATCAACGGCATCTCGGCTGGTCTGCGCAACAGCGGGTAGGGGCGCGCAGCGAATCCGGCTAAAGTGCAGCGATGCCTCGCGCCGCAAGTCCATCCATAGCCATGACCAAAGCTCAGGCCAGACGACTCTGGCTGCGGGCCCAGCGGCTCGACACCGCAACGCCGTTCGGAGAGGGGCCTGAAGCTACCGCGGCTGCGGTCGAACACCTCGGCTATGTGCAGATCGACACTATCAATGTGATCGAGCGCTGCCATCATCACATCCTGTGGAATCGTATTCCCGGCTATCGGCGCGCGGACCTGCGGCAGGCCCAGAGCGTCGACAAGAGCGTCTTCGAATACTGGACGCACGCGCTGTCCTTTATCCCGACGAAAGACCTGCGTTTCTTCATTCCTGCGATGAAGCGTCACCGCCGCGACGGCCACAAATGGTTTGCCTCGGTAAGCAACGCGGACATGCGCAAGGTGATGACGCTGATCCGCAAGGACGGCGCGCTGACCATCCGCGACATCGACGACGATGTGCTGGTGGAGAAGGAGCATCTGTGGGCCAGCCGCAAGCCGTCGAAACGGGCACTGCAGCTTGCGTTCTACACCGGCGCGCTGACCATCAGCGAGCGCAACGGCATGCTCAAGACCTATGATCTGATGGAACGTCACTTCGGTTGGGACCGGCTGCCGAAGCCTGCATCTGCACGAGAGATTTCGGATTATCTGCTCGACCGGGCTTTGCGCGCGCAGGGCATCGTCAGCCTGGATTCCATTTGCCATCTGGATGCCAAAAGCAAAGCTGCGGTTCGTCAGGTCATCCTGTCACGGGTTCGGCGGCGCGAACTGGTGCCGGTCTCGCTGGAGGGCGCCGGCAAGCTGGAGCACTGGGCGAGGCCCGAGGGTGCCGAGATTTCCGGCGAACCGGCGTCCGAACAGGTTCACATCCTGTCGCCGTTCGATCCACTGATCATCCAGCGAAAACGATTGCAGTTGTTTTTCGACTACGCGCATCGCTTCGAGGCTTACGTGCCGAAGGAGAAGCGTGTGTTCGGCTATTTCGCGTTGCCGGTGCTGGTCGGCGACAGGATCGTTGCAGCGATCGATCTCAAGACCGATCGGAGCAAGCAGAAGTTGCTGATGCAGAAATGGACCTGGATCGACAAGCAGCCGCGCCGCCTATTGAAGGGGCGCATCGAAGAGGAGCTTCACCGCTTCGAACGCTTTCAGCTAGCGGAGTGAGCGGCGAGCACCTGCGAGGACTCGTCATGCCCGGCTTTGTGCCGGGCATCCACGCCTTCTCTCTATTCAAGTCTGCAAAGACGTGGATGGCCGGGACATAGGCGGAACGAAGCGACGCCGTTCTTCGAACGGCTATGCCCGGCCATGACGTCGTGTGCGTGACCGTCGTTAAAGCTTAGACCGCATCCCAGCTGAAAATATCTGCGGAGCGGTCGAGCTTGTAGAACGAGGACTTGAGCGCGGGCATGCCGTGTTCGGCGATGGTCTGCGGGGTCCAGCCTTCGCTGCGGTGGATCGAGCGGATCGGGCGCGACTGGCCCATCAGGAAGATCTCGTTCATGCGCACCGCGAAGATCTGGCCAGTGACGTCCTTGGCGGCGTCGCCGAGCAGGTAGACCGCGAGCGATGCGATCTTCTCCGGGCCCATCTGCTGCATCCGCGCGACGCGGGCTTTTTCTTCCGGCGTTTCGGTGGGGATGGTGCCGATCAGCCGGCTCCAGGCGAACGGCGAGATGCAGTTGGAGCGGACATGGAAGCGGCTCATGTCCAGCGCGATGGACTTGGACAGACCGACGATGCCGAGCTTGGCGGCGGCGTAGTTGGCTTGGCCGAAATTGCCGATCAAGCCAGAGGTGGAGGTGAAGTGCACGAACGAGCCGCTTTCCTGTTCCTTGAACAGCCGTGCGGCGGCGTGGGACACATAGAACGAGCCCATCAGGTGCACCTTGATGACCTGCTCGAACGCATCGACGCTCATGCGATGGAAGATCGCGTCGCGTAGAATGCCCGCGTTATTCACCACGCCATCGAGCCGGCCGTAGGTGTCGGTTGCGGTCTTGACGATGTTGGCGGCGGCCAGCGCCTCGGCGACGCTGTCGAAGTTGGCGACCGCGGTGCCGCCCGCCTTGCGGATTTCTTCGACGACCTGTTCTGCCGGCGCGGCGTCGGTGCCGGAGCCGTCGGCCGCGACGCCCGGATCGTTGACCACGACCTTGGCGCCCTCGGCGGCCGCCAGCAGCGCAATCGCGCGGCCGATGCCGCGTCCCGCGCCCGTGACGATGACGACTTTGTCTTGCAGAGATTTTGCGTTTGCCATGATGCTCTCGTGTCTCTCGTTATTTCTCGTTGGTGAAGATGATGGTGCCGGACGCCGCGAACATGCCGCCGACGCCGTGGCACACCGATATTTTCGCGCCCTCGACCTGCGCCGGTGCGATGCCGCGCATCTGCCGCACGCTCTCCTGCAGCGCATACATGCCGTACATGCCCGAATGCATGTAGCTGAGGCCGCCGCCGTTGGTGTTGAGCGGCAGCTTGCCGCCGGGACGGGTGTTGCCGTCGGCGATGAACTTGCCGGTTTCTTCATGCGGCATGAAGCCGAGATCGCCGAGTCCAAACAGCGGCAGATGCGCGAAAGCGTCGTAGATCATCAGGTGATCGACATCTTTATGCGTGATGCCGGCTTCCCTGAACGCCGTCGGTCCCGCCACCTTGAAGGCGCGCGAGGAGTTGAACGTCTCCATCTGACTGACCATCGGCGTCTCGACGCTCTCGCCGGTGCCGAGGATGTAGACCGGCTTCTTCGGAAAGTCCTTGGCGCGGTCGGCCGAGGTCAGGATCAGCGCACCGCCACCGTCGGTGACGAGGCAGCACTGCAGGAGCCGGAACGGATAGGCGATCATCCGCGAGTTGAGTACGTCCGCGACCGTGATCGGGTCTTTCATCATCGCGCGCGGATTCTTCGCCGCCCATTCACGCTGCACTACCGCGACCGATGCGATTTGCTCGTGGGTGATGCCGTGGGTCTTCATGTAGCGCAGCACCGGGATCGGGAACATGCTCGGCGGCCCGTAGACGCCGAACGGCGCCTCGAACTGGCCCTGCAGGCTGTCGGCGGGAATCGAGCGCGGCAGCTTGCCGATCATCGACTTGCCGCTCTCGGCGTGGGTGATCAGCACCGTCTTGCACAAACCCGCTTCGATTGCAGCCGCTGCGTGACGAACATGCAGCATGAACGAGCAGCCGCCGACCGAGGTGCCATCCACCCAGGTGGGCGTGATGCCGAGGTAGTGCGCGATCTGCTGTGGCGTTTCGACCGCGGTGGCGATGCCGTCGATATCCGACAGCTTCAAACCGGCGTCGGCGATGGCGTTGAGCGCCGCATCCGCGTGAAGCTGGATCTGCGACATATCGGGAATGACGCCGAGCTTGGTCGTTTCCGCGGCGCCTACCACCGCGACTTGATTCCTGCGCATGTCGATTACCCTTTCGCCGGGCGGAACAAGGGAAGGGTGATCTTGTCGTCGAGCTTGTCGAACGCGACCTCGAGCTTCATGTCGAGTTCGAGCGCCTCCGGCGTCTGCGGACAATCGATGATGTTGGTCATCATCCGCGGGCCTTCCTCAAGCTCGACCACGGCGATGGCGTAGGGCGGCGTGAAGCCCGGCGCGGCGGGCCGGTGATTGATCACGTAGCTGTAGAGCGTCGCCTTGCCGCTGGCGGGAAACGCCGACACCTTGCGCGAGGCGCAAGAGGGGCAGAACGGCCGCGGCGGGAAATACACATGCGCACACGCGTCGCAGCGCTGCAGACGCAGTTCGCCGGCCTGTGTGCCGTCCCAGAAGTGTTGCGTTTCAGGTGTCGGTTTCGGGCGCGCGCGCTGGGCTTCGGCCATGGATCGTTTCTCCCATATGCGGACCGGCGTCCGCTCATGGTGATCTTGATGCGCCATTTAACCGCTGAGCGTCAACGGTGCCGTCGCGCAGGACAGGTCTGTATTCCGGGTGGCGCAAAAATCGTGCGGCGAATGATTTGCATCGCCGCGGATTGCATCGCTTTCAGGCGGATTCTTCGGCGGTAATCGGCACGGCATCCCGGTCGCGATTTCCGATGTTCCGGAACGTGATGCCGGTTTGCAAGAGATGATCGGCGAAAGCCTTGCTCAGCGGCGGCAGCGTGCGATCCTTTTTCTTGATGAGCGCGATCTGGCGCGAAAAATTCGGATCGTTGATGCGTTTCGTCCGCAGGTTGGGTACCGCGGCGACTTCGCGGGCCGAGGCGGGCAGGATGGCGATGCCGAGGCCGGCGCGCACCATGCCGAGCGCCGTCATCATGTAAGTCACTTCGGCGACGGGCTTCGGCATCAGCCGTGCCTTGCTGAACGCCTGATCGGTGATCGCGCGAACGCTGGTGTTCATGTCCATCATGATGATTGGAAATTGCGCCAGGCGCTCGGCGCTGATGCGACTGATTTTTCCGATCGGATGGCCTTCTGGATAGATGACGTTCATCTCGTCACTGGCCCGGAGCAGGATGTCGATATCCGGAAAGTCGATCACCCCGCCGGTCAGACCGAGATCGACTTCGTCGGAGCGGATCAGGGCGAGCAGCGACCCCGCAACGCAATCCTTCACTGCGAATGACGCGCCCGGATTCTGTTTCCGGAATTGGCGGATCATATCGGGAAGCACGCTGGCCGCGAGCGAAGGCAGCACCGAGATGCGGATGACGCCACGCTGGGCGGTGGAGACATTCTTGGCATTGTGCAGCATCGAATCGAGATCCTGCAGCGTGCGCTCGAACGTCGGAAGCAGATCGCGACCCATCCGCGTCAGATTTACGGCGCGGGGATTGCGGTCGAACAGTTTCAGGCCGAGCGTTTCTTCCAGTTGCTTGATGTGAATGGTCAGCGTCGGCTGGGAGACGTGAAGGAATTTTGCGGCGCGCGTGAAATTGCCGAGGCGCGCCACGGCAACGAAGGAGCGCATCTGCCTGAGATTGACGTCCATAGAGCATCTCTATTACTGAGATTGAAATATTTCAATAGTCGTATAGTTGATTTGCCGCGCCAGACGCGTCAAAAGGGACCCGTAAAACACAAAAGGCTTCCAACAAGAGAGGAATCGCGATGATAGGGAAGGCATCGGCCGCACTGGCGGCCATGATGATGTTGGCGACGCAGGCTTATGCCGCCGACGCACCCTCCGAAATCAAGATCGGCACCCTTTATGCTTCGTCCGGCCGTTATGCCTCGATCTCGATGCCGGTTCACAGCGCCATCAAGCTCTGGGTCGATCAAAAAAACGCCGAGGGCGGCGTCTATGTGAAGGCATTCGACAAGAAAATTCCGATCAAGCTCGTCGCCTATGACGACCAGAGCAACACCGCGACCGCCGCGACGCTCTACAATCAACTCGTGACGCAGGACAAGGTCGATCTGCTGGTGGCCGATTCCGGCTCGGTGCTGACCGCTCCGGCGGTGACCATCGCGCGCGACCACAAGATGTTCCTGTTCGACCAGACCGGAACGGGCGCGAGCTTCTTCTCCAAGGACAATCCCTATATCGCGCTGATGGCCGACCCGGTGTCGACGATCTGGCCGAAGCCGGTTGCAGACTTCATTACCCATGACGGCCCCGGTCTCGGGATCAAGAAGGTCGCGCTTCTTTATTCGACCAACGAATTTACCGGCACCCAGGCCAATGCGGTGCGGAAGTTCATCAAGGAATCCGGCGCGCCGATCGAGATCGTCTACGATCAGGGCGTTCCGACCGAAACCACGAACTACACCGTCATCATCAACAACATCCAGGCGAAGCAGCCCGACGCCGTGATCCATCTCGGCTATGCGCCGAATGACATCGCGTTCCTGCGCAACGTCCAGGACGTCGGCGTCAAGTTCAAGATGCTGTTCTGCATCTATCCGGGCCTTGAAACCGAATTGCTGGAAAAGAATGTCGGCGCCAAGGGATTGCAGCACGTCTTCACCTACGTGCCGCCGCAGGAACTGGAATATCCGGTCAATTTCGGAATGAAGATGGCCGATTTCCGTAAAGCCTGGGACGAGAAATACAAGGACGGCAAGATCGAGTTCGGCTTCAACTCCGTTGCGGGCTACACCACCGCGCTCGTGATCGAGAAGACGCTTTCGGTCGCCACCAGCCTCGACCAGATGGAGTTGCGGAAAGCCGTATTCAGCCTGTCCGGCAACCTCAAGACGCTCGACGGCACCTTCGCGCTCGACGAGATGGGCGGCCAGATCGGCGAACTGACGCCGCTCGGACAGCTCGAGCTCAACGAGCACGGCCACATCAAGTTCGTGTCGATCTATCCGCACGAGACGGCGACCGGCAAGCCGGTCTACCCGCGGCCGTGAACGACGTCGTCGCAATAACGGATCAGCATCGGAGCTCATTCTGATGCTGTATCCGCTGATCGCCGGTGTGCTATTCGGACTCTATTTCAGTCTGGTCGGCATCGGCCTCAATCTCGTGTTCGGCGTCATGCGCATCGTCAACCTTGCGCATGGCGACTTCCTGATGCTGGGCGCGTTCGTCGCGTTCGGCGTCTACACCGCTGCGGGGCTCGATCCGCTGGTCGGCGTGCCGATCGCATTCGCGCTGTTCTGCGTGGCGGGTCTGCTGCTGTACTGGATTCTGGTGCCGCGACTGCAGCGTGCCCGCGATCCGGAAATGCTGTCCTTCATCCTGTTCTTCGGATTCTCCCAGGTGATCGAGGCGTTGACCACTATCGTCTTCGGCACCAGCGAGCGCTCGATCCCGAGCCGCGAACTGGCGAACTCGCTCTCGGGTGTGCGAGCCGCAATATTCGGCGGCGAGGCGACCAACGGGCCGTTCCAGATCTTCGGCCTGTCGTTTCCGGCGTCGTGGGTGGTGGCGGCGACGGTGAGCGTCATCGCCATCGGCTGCGTCTACCTCTATCTCTATCGGACCCGGCTCGGCACCCTGACGCGCGCGGTGATGTCCCGCCGCGAGGAGGCGATTGCGACTGGCATCAACGTCGATCGCGTTTCTGCCGCGGCATTCGGCATCGGCCTGGGGCTCGCGGCAGTGGCCGGCGTGTTTGCCCCCTTCATGTTTGGTTCGTTCACGCCAGCGTTCGGTATCGACGCCACCGTCACCTCGTTCGTCGTCGTGGTGCTTGGATCGCTCGGCAATCCGCTCGGCACGGCGCTGGGCGGCGTCGTCTATGGTGTCTCCTATATGCTGGTGCAAACCTATCTCAGCTCGTGGGCCGACCTGTTGCCCTACGTGCTCCTGATCGCGATCCTGCTGCTGCGGCCGAGTGGCCTGCTGGGAAGGAGAGTGCGCGTTGCCTGATACGTTGCGCCATTATCTCTTCATCGCGGTGCCGCTGCTGGTCGTGCTGGCGGTGCTGCCGTCCGTCTACAACAATCACCTGTTGCTGTTCAATTTCGTGATCTTCTTCATCCTCGCGCAGGGTGTGAACATCATTTACGGCTTTACCGGCTATCTCCCGTTCGGCTATGTCGGTTTCTTCGGCGCTGGCGCTTATGGCTTCGCGTTGATGGTGATGCACCTCAATTCGCCTGCGCCGGTTGCGGTTCTGGCTGGCGGCCTTGTCGCGGTGGTTCTGGGGCTGATCCTCACACCGCTGCTGCGGCTGGCGGGCGCCTACTTCTCGATCGCCAATCTTGCGGCCGCGCTGGCCGTGCTGCACCTGATCGCCAACCCGGCGCTGGAGTCGATCACCAAGGGGCCTTACGGCGTCGCGCTCAACGGCACGTTCAATCCGACATGGGCCTATGCAGGTGCCGTTCTAATCCTCGCGCTGACGCTCGGTATCGTGGTCTATCTGAAGAATTCGAGCTTCGGTCTTGCACTGCAGGCCGTGCGTGAGGATTCGTTCAGCGCCTCGATGTCCGGCGTCAATGTCGTGAAGATGCGCACCATCGCGTGGCTGGCTTCGGCGCTGGTTGCCGGGCTCGCCGGTGGTGTCTTCGCCTGGTACGTTTCGGTGTTCTATCCCGACAATGTGTTCAGCGCGGACTTCAGCATCTTCGCCATCGTGTTCGCGCTGTTCGGCGGCGTCGCGACCATCTGCGGCCCGCTGATCGGCGTCATCATCCTCTACGGCATCTACAACCTGATCGGCTTCACCACGCCGCAATATTTCCAGCTCATCTATGGGCTGCTGATCATGGGACTGGTGCTGTTCCTGCCGGCCGGGCTGGTCTCGTTGGCAACGCGACGGGGGTGGAATGTCCCCTGACAACGTGCCCATCCTCAGGGTCAACGACCTGCTGAAGCGGTTCGGCGGCTTCCATGCACTGGACGGCCTGACCTTCCACGTCTCTTCCGGCGAAATCCTCGGGCTGGTCGGTCCCAACGGTTCGGGCAAGACCACGGCGATCAACGTGATCTCCGGGCTCTATGCGCCGGATCGCGGCGAAGTGTTGTTCGACGGTACGTCGGTCGGCGGCATGGCCTCGCACAAGCTGGTACATCGCGGGATCAATCGGACCTTTCAGGTGCCGAAGCCGTTCATGTCGCTGACCGTGCGGCAGAACCTCGAGGTCGCGCGGACGTACGGTCGTGCCGGCGCCTCCGGCCCCTCGATGTCCGACCTGCTGGAGGAATATCGGCTAGCGGATGTCGCCGACCGTCCGGCACATGATCTGACCAACGTGCAGCAGAAGATGCTCGATCTGGTGCGGGCGCTGGCGACACAGCCGCGGCTGCTGTTGCTCGACGAACTCGCGGCCGGTCTAAATCCGACCGAGCTCGACTGGATCGCGGAACGGATCAAGGCTTTGGCGAAGGGCGGTCTGGCCATCATCGTGGTCGAACATCTGATGGGCTTCATCGAGCAGATCACCGATCGCGTCATCGTCATGAACGCCGGCAAGGAGATTTTCGAGGGTACGCTTGCGGTGGCGGTGAAGGTGCCGGAAGTGATCGAGGTGTTCCTGGGAGGCGAACATGCCGCCTGACGCAACATCGCTACTCGACGTCAAAGGCGTGGATGCCGGCTACGGCACCATGCAGGTGCTGTGGGGCGTGAACCTCGACGTGAAGGCGGGCGAGACCGTGCTGCTGCTCGGCGCCAACGGCGCGGGCAAGACCACGTTCCTGAAATCGCTGGTCGGGCTGATCGAGACGCGCAACGGCAGCTTCCATCTTGCCGGCCGCGATGTGACGCGGATGCGCTCGAGCGACCGGATGCGGCTCGGCATGACCTACATGTCCGAACTGGCGGTCTTTCCGGATCTGTCGATCGAAGAAAATCTCAAGGTCGGCGCGCAGGCGCTGGGCCACGCCAATCCGGGCGCGCGTGCGGAAGAACTCTACGGCATCTTTCCGGTGTTGCGCGACAAGCGCCGCAATCCGGCATCGAGCCTGTCCGGGGGGCAGCGCAAGATGCTCGGCATTGCCAAGGCGCTGGCGGCGGAGCCGAAGCTTCTGGTAATGGACGAACCTTCGGCCGGGTTGTCGCCGTTGTTCGTCAAGGAAGTCATTCGCGTGCTGAGCGATCTGCAGGGGCGGGGGCTGTCGCTCCTGATCGCCGAGCAGAACATCGGCTTCCTCGAAGTCGCCACCCGCGTGTTTGTGCTCGAGGGCGGTCGCATCCGCTTCTCCGGCACCGTCGCCGAAATGACCGACAACGAAGCCCTGCGTCGGGCCTACTTCGGATTGAAGTAACGCCCGATCGCCAAAAACAAAAAGGATGTCTTCCGATGACCGCTTCGAACGATTTGACATCGCTTACGGTTGCGGAATTGGCGGAAATGCTTGCCGCGCGCCGCGTTTCGGCGGTGGAAATTACTGACGCGTGCCTCAATCGCATCGGGAAATATAACGATGCGCTGCATGCCTTCATCGACACCTATCCGGAGGAATCCCGGGCGGCGGCGAAGGCTGCCGATCTTGCACGTAGCGCGGGCTACGCGCTCGGTCCGCTGCACGGCATTCCGTTCGGACTGAAGGACCTCGTCGACATCGAAGGCAAGGTGACGACCGGTGGCTCGAAAGTCTGGGCCGACCGCATCTCGCCTTCGACCGGCTCGCTGGCGCGCCGCCTGATCGCCGAGGGCATGACCATCGCCGGCAAGACCCACACCGTCGAATTTGCGTTCGGTTCATGGGGCACCAATCAGCACATGGGCGCGCCGCGCAATCCGTGGGACATGCGCGAGCCGCGCACGCCCGGCGGTTCGAGCAGCGGTTCCGGCGTGGCGGTGGCGGCGCGGCTGGTGCCGTGGGCGGTCGGTACCGATACCGGCGGGTCGGTGCGCACGCCGTCGGCGTTGTGTGGCGTCACGGGGCTGAAGACCACGGCCGGGCAGATTGCGACCGATGGCATTCTGCCGCTGAGCACGACGCTGGATACGCCGGGCCCGCTGGCGCGCAGCGCGACCGACGCCGCCATTCTGTTCGAGGCGATGCGGGGCGGCGGCGCGGCGGCGATGGATGCAATCCTGTCCGGTCCCGCGCCGCGCGACGTCAAGGGTTTGCGTCTGGCGCGGTTGCCCGATGGTGAGCGCGATGTCGTCGAACCCGCCGTACTCGCGGCCTACGATCAATCGCTGGCGCAACTCGCCGACATGGGCGCGGAGATCGTATCGATCAAGCTGCCGTTCCGTTTTTCCGACTTCGGAACGCTGTCGGGTCGACTGATCGCGGCCGAAGGCTATTCCTTCATCAAGGAGATCATCGACGATCCGGCAGCGCCGGTCGACGAGGACGTGCGGGCTCGTTTTGCGGTCGCGCGCACCATGTCGGTGACGGATTATCTGCGCCTGATGCGCGAGCGCGAGACGATCTGCGCCAAGGCCACGGCGGCGCTTGCGGGCGTCGACGCGTTGCTGACGCCGACGACGCCGATGACGGCACATCCACTGGCCACCGCCGAGAAGGAAAAGATCATCCCTTCGCACTTTACGCGCATGGCCAATTTCCTCGGACGATGCGCCCTCGCGGTGCCGAACGGATTCTCGCCAACAGGTTTGCCGACATCGCTGCAGATTATCTGCGCCCCGAACGCCGAGCAGATGGCGTTGCGTATCGGGCGAAACTATCAGGCCGTCACGGACTGGCACCGCCGCGCGCCGGCGCTGGAAGGCACGGCTTAGACGATGCGCAGCATCAGGATCGGTTCCGGCGCGGGATATTCGGGCGATCGCATCGAGCCCGCGCTGGAGCTCGCCGAAAAGGGCGACATCCAGTATCTGGTGTTCGAATGCCTTGGCGAGCGCACCGTCGCGCTGGCGCAACAGGCGCGGCTGAAAGATCCCGACGGCGGCTTCGATCCGCTGCTGGAGGCGCGGATGCACGCGGTGCTGCCGGCCTGCGCAGCCAAGGGCATTAAGATCGTCACCAATATGGGCGCGGCAAACCCGTGGGCGGGTGCGCGCAAGATCGCGGAGATCGCCCGGTCGATGGGATTGCCGAAGCTCAAGATCGCCGCCGTCGTCGGCGACGATGTGCTCGATGCCTGCAAGAACCGCGATTTGCCGCTGATCGAGATCGACGGCACCATCAAGACGCTCGGCAATCGCATCGTTTCCGCCAACGCCTATCTGGGCGCCGAGCCGATCGCGCGAGCCTTACGGGGCGGCGCCGATGTCGTCATCACCGGCCGCGCGTCCGATCCTGCGCTGTTTCTCGCGCCGATGATCGACGCATTCGGCTGGGCGATGGACGACTGGGAGATACTCGGTCGTGGTACGGTGGCCGGCCATCTGCTCGAATGCGCCGGCCAGATCACCGGCGGTTACTTCGCAGACCCCGGCTACAAGGATGTCGAAGGGCTGGCGCGCCTCGGCTTTCCGATCGGCGAGGTGAGTGAGGACGGCTCGCTGGTGGTGACCAAGGTTGCGGGCTCGGGCGGTGCCGTGACTGCACGCACCTGCAAGGAACAGTTGCTCTATGAAGTGCACGATCCGAGAAAGTATCTGCAGCCGGACGTGGTCGCGGATTTCTCGCAGGTGAGTGTCGAGGAAATCGGGCCGGATCGCGTGCGGGTCGCCGGTGGAGGGGGCACAGCGCGGCCGGAGACGCTGAAGGTCTCGGTCGGCTATGTCGACAGCTACATCGGCGAGGGGCAAATCTCCTACGCCGGTCCGGGAGCGGTGGCGCGGGGCAGGCTGGCGCTGGAGATCGTGCGCGAGCGGTTGCAATTCACCGGCGTGCGCGCCAGCGAATTGCGTTTCGACCTGATCGGCGTCGATTCCCTGCACGGCGAGCGGCTTTCGGCAGGACACGATCCGTACGAGGTGCGGGTGCGGGTCACCGGCCGCACCGAAAACCTGGTGGAAGCGGTGCGCATCGGCAATGAGGTCGAAACGCTTTATACCAACGGTCCGGCGGGTGGCGGCGGCGCGTTCAAATCCGCGCGCGATGTTGTTGCGGTCGCATCGGTGCTGTTGCCGCGTGAATTGGTGACGCCATCGGTGCGTTTCGTGGAGGCGTGATGGTGAAGCTGCGCGAAATCGCCCATTCCCGCACCGGCGACAAGGGCAATACCTCAAATATCTCGGTGATTGCCTACGACGCGAGGCACTATCCGGCGCTGTTAGCGCAGGTCACTAGTGCACGGGTCAAGGCGCATTTCGCCGAACTCGTCGGCGGCGAGGTGGTCCGCTACGAACTGCCGAATATCTCGGCGTTGAACTTCGTGATGGACCAGACGCTTGGCGGCGGCGTCACCCGCTCGCTTGCGCTCGACGCGCATGGTAAAGCGCTCAGCTCTGCGTTGCTCGATCTGGAAATCGACATCGCGCCGGACGATGATGACGGTCGGAAACCCTGACTCGACCTCGTCCGAAGCTGGAAACGGAATAGATGATGCCTGATACCCGAACACTGGACTCTCTCGCCGCCGATCTCGATGCGGGGCGCACCAGCGCCCGCGCGCTGGTCGACGAATGCCTTGCAAGGATCGACGACAAGAATGGCGAGGGCCAGCGTACCTTCATTCATGTCGATAGCGAGGGCGCAATCGCTGCCGCGGAAGCAATGGACAAGCTGCGCAAGGCCAATGCGGCGCCGTCGCGTTTCGCCGGTATTCCGATTTCGATCAAGGACCTGTTCGATATCAAGGGCCAGGTGTCGCGCGCGGGCTCGCTGGCGCTGCGCGATGCTTCCCCCGCAACGGCAGACGCGCCGGTAGTGGCCCGGCTGCGGCGCGCGGGCTTCGTGCTGATCGGGCGCACCAACATGGTGGAGTTCGCTTATTCCGGCCTCGGCCTCAATCCGCATTACGGCACGCCGAAGAGCCCGTGGCAACGTGACGTCGGCCATGTGCCGGGCGGATCGTCGTCAGGTGCAGCGGTCTCCGTCACCGACGGCATGGCGCACGGCGCGCTCGGCACCGACACCGGCGGGTCGTGCCGCATTCCGGCAGCTTACTGCGGCATCGTCGGCTTCAAGCCATCGGCGTGGCGTATCCCGCTCGACGGCGGCGTGCCGCTCTCCTTCACGCTCGACAGCTATGGCCCGCTTGCGCGTAGCGTTGCCTGCTGTGTCACGCTGGATGCCGTGCATGCCGACGAGCCGATCGCGCCGGTCACGCCGCGGCCCGTCAAGGGCATGCGGCTGGCGGTGCCGACCACGGTGGCGCTCGACGACCTCGAACGCGCTGTCGTGGAGGCGTTCGAGCGCGCGCTGTCCAAACTGTCGGCACAGGGCGCGATCATCGAACGTATCGCGATGCCGGAGTTCGATGCTGTCGGAACGCTGAATGCCAAGGGCGGATTCTCCTCGGCGGAAGCCTGGGCGTGGCATCGCGCCCTGATTGCGAAGAAGGCAAACGAGTACGATCCCCGCGTGATCGTGCGCATTCGACGCGGCGAAAGCCAGAGCGCGGCCGACTATGTCGACCTGCTCAACGATCGCCGTGCGATCATCGCCGGTTTCGAGGAGCGTATCGCGCCGTACGACGCGCTGGTGATGCCGACCGTCGCAATCACGCCGCCGCGCATCGCGGACCTCGTCGATGACGATGCCGCCTATGGCAAGGCCAACATCCTCTCGCTGCGCAATTGCAGCCTCATCAACACCATGGACGGTTGTGCGATTTCGCTACCGATCCATCGCGAGGGCGATGCGCCGGTCGGTCTGATGCTCGCGGGTGCGGGCGGGTCGGATCGTCGCATCTTCGAACTTGCGGCGGGTATCGAGTCCCTGGTTCGAAGCTGACAACGACCATCGCCTAAATCGATTCAATCTCCGCGCCGCGAATATCCTATACGATATTTCGCGGCGCGGTTTTTTGCGACATATCGACTGCGGATTGTGGCAAAACCAACTGGTCAATGCGGCGAGCGTTGAGTAACCTGCGATTACAAATAAAATAATAGCGAGGAAAAATGATACACCGCGCCGCGTTGGCTGTTGCTCTCGTTGCCGCCGGATTGATGGCAAGCGCATCTGCCGAGCCCATTACCAAGCCCGTCACCATTGCTGTCCTGAACGACAAGAGCTCGGTATTTTCCGACGCCGGCGGTGTCGGCAGCGTTGCCGCCGCACAGCTTGCAATCGATGACGCCGGCGGCAAGGTGAGGGGACAGCCAGTCGTGCTGCTGGCACCGGACCATCAGAACAAGACCGACGTCGGCGTCAATCTGGCGCGCAGCCTTTACGATCAGCAGGGCGTCGATGCGATCTTCGACATTGGCAACTCAGCGATCTCGCTGGCAGTGCAGGATATCGCACGCGAACGCGGCAAGATCGTCGTGCATGTCGGCTCGGCTACTGCCGACGTTTTCGGCAAAGCCTGTTCGCCCACCGGCGCGATGTGGCTGTACGACACCTATTCGCTGGCACAGGGCATGGCGAAGTCGATCGTGCAGCAGGGTGGCGACACCTGGTTCTTTATCACCGCCGATTATGCTTTCGGCCACGCGATGCAGGCCGAAGTCTCCAAGGTCGTGACGGCGGCAGGCGGCAAGGTACTGGGTTCGGTGAAACATCCAGTCGGCACCATGGATTTTTCGTCGTTCCTGCTACAGGCGCAGTCTTCCGGTGCGAAGATCATCGCGCTCGCCAACGCCTCAGGCGACACCGTCACCAATATCAAGCAGGCGCGTGAATTCCAGATCGGTGAAGGCAAGCAGAAGCTGGCCGTGCTGATCTTCTATCTCACGTCAGTGCATTCGCTCGGGCCTGAGGCCATGCAGGGCGTGCAATATCTGGCTGGCTATTACTGGGACAGGGACGACGCCAGCCGGGCTTTCGCCAAGCGTTTCGCGGCCAAGCACGGCGGCAAGATGCCGACCCACGCGCAGGCCGGTGTCTACAGCGCCGTGCGGCACTATCTGCGCGCGGTGGAGGCTGCGAACGACAACGATGGCCTTACCGTCATGCGCAAGATGAAAGCGATGCCGGTCGACGATTTCTTCGCTCCCGGCGCGCGGCTTCGCGAGGATGGCCGCCTCATGAACGATATGTTCCTGGTGGAAGCCAAGGGGCCGAAGGAAGTGAAGAGCGAGTGGGATCTGCTGAAGGTCAAGGGCAGGGTCAAGGCGGAAGACATCATGCGGCCGATCGCCGATGGCGGCTGCACGCGGCTCGATCCTCCGCCGAAGACCTGAAATGCCGTCGCCGATCAAAACTGAACGCGATCACGTTGCCGCGTCATTACCGGGCTTGACCCGGCAATCCATGGTTTTGAAAGATGGATGCCCGGACCAAGTCCGGGCATGACGACTTGGAAAATGCGCGGAAACCTGCTGGCGCTTACACTGCCTCGTCCACCACGCCGTTGCGCAGCAAGCCGATGCCGTCGGCTTCCACCTCGATGACGTCGCCGGGTTTCAGGAATCGCGGCGGGTCGAACCGTGCGCCGGCGCCGGTGGGCGTGCCTGTGACGATGACGTCGCCGGGCACCAGCGTGGTGAAGGTCGAGATATAGTTGATGATGTAGCGAAAGCTGAACATCATCCGGCTGGTGCGGTCGCTCTGGCGGGTCTCGCCATTGACACGGGTGGTCAGTGCGATGTCGGCGATCTGGGCTTCGTCGGTGTAAGGAACGAGCCACGGCCCGAGGCTGCCGGTGCCGTCGAAATTCTTGCCCTGGGTAACGTTGAACTTGGCATGGCGTACCCAGTCGCGAATGGTGCCTTCGTTGCAGAGCGTCAGCGCGGCGATGTGATCGAGCGCGTCGCGCTCCGCGATGTGGCGGCCGGTCTTGCCGATCACGATCACCACTTCGCCCTCATAGTCGAGTTGCGTCGATGCGCGCGGGCGTACCAGCGGCGTCTCGTGGCCGACGAAGGAGCGCGGCGTTCGCATGAACATGCTGGGATATTTCGGCGCGTCCTGACCGTCCTTGTACTCGGCGTTCCGATCCGGATAGTTGACCCCGATGCAGATGATTTTCTCGGGCGCGGGGATCGGCGGCTGCCAGGTGATTGCATCGAGCGCGATGTCGGGCGCGCGTCCCGCCGCGTCGTCTGCGATCCGCGTCAGCGCTTGATCGGCAATGACCTCGCGCAGCGTGGGCCACGTTTTCCCATGTCGGGCGGAGAGATCGACGATCCCGCCATCGACCACGGCACCGTAAGAGGTGCCATTGCCGGTCGAGAATGTTGCGAGGCGGGGAAAGGTCATCATCATGGATTCCGGTTGTATGAAGGCGCTTGGCAGTGTGCGGCAATCGCACACCGTTCGGTCAGTCGGCGATGATCACGTCGGCCTTGAATTGCGGCTCCCGAACCTGTTGGCCAGTGAACGGCGAACCTTCCTCGAACCAGGAGCGCGGCGCCGGTGCGCCCCACAACGTCTGCCGTCGCGGATCGCGTAGCGACCAGCGCAGCGGTTCGTGATCGTGGTCCATGGTGTTGTAGTCGCTGGTGTAGATTTCCAGCCGGTGGCCATCTGGATCGCGGACATACAGGAAGAACGCATTGGAGATGCCGTGACGGCCAGGGCCGCGCTCCAGGTTCTTCAGGAAGCCGCCTGATGCCATGACGTCGCACAGGTGCAGGATGTTCATCGCGGTCGGCACCCAGTAGGCGAAGTGATGCAGACGCGGGCCCTTGCCGTTGGTGATGGCGAAGTCGTGCACGTTGCCCTTGCGGTGCATCCATGCAGCCGCGATGCGTCCATTCGGGCCGTCTTCCTCGGCGTATTCGGTGAGGCGGAAACCGAGCCGGGCATAGAAATCGACGGTGTCCTGAACCTCCGCGGCGAAGACGTTGAAATGATCGAGCCGCTGCGGATGGCAACCCTTGTATAGATCGTAGCGGCGCAGCAGTTGCGGCCGCTTTTCCATCTTCGCATAAAGTTCGATCCGGTAGCCGAACGGATCGTTGAATTGCAGCGTGCGGCCCTGGAATGGCACTTCCGCGAACGCATGCTCGATCTTGTTGGTGGCGAAGAACGCAGCGGCCTTGTCGAGGTCCTGTTCGTTGCCGACCTTGAAGCCGAGGCGGTTGCATGCCGCGACCGCCGCCTTGCGCAACACCAGCGAATGGTGCTGGTGTTCCTCGGAGCCGCGAAGATAGACGACATCGCCGTCGCTGTCCTCGACATGGAGCCCGATGATGTTTTCGTAGAATGCGGTGCTGGCCTTGAGATCCGTAACGTCAAGGACGGCGTGGCTGCTGCGGATGACGTTGAAGGGCGGATCGAAGATGTGTTGCGGTATCGGCATGGCGGCGTTTCCAGAATGTTTTGAAATTGATGGTCGCTGATCGTATCGGGAAGGCAGTTGGCGAAATCGGGGAGCAGGAGGCTTTCAGCCAGACGCAGTTTCCTTGGCCAGATGCTGGTGAATGTTGTTGCGCTTCCAGCTCATGTCCTTGTCATTGATCTGCATGTCGAATGACAATGCGAACTTGCCATGGGCGAAAGCGGGTTCGAGAAAACCCGACAGTGCCTTGAAGATATGTTCGCCGGCTTTCTGGCGTGCCGGCAGGTCGCGGCCTTCGCCGAGGCGCAGCAGCATGGCAACAAAGCCTGCGTCAGGGCTTCCGTCGGCGATCGCGTAGTGTTCGCAACGGATGGCGCGGACGCGGATGCCGCCGAGCGGGAAAATGCCGGTCTCCACCGCGGCCTTGCGCACGACTTCGACTGCGGCAGCGATGTCGACGCGCGGTTCAAGATTGGCGGAGTATTCAATGGTGAAGTGCGGCATGTCGTGGCTCCTCACAGTGGCGGCGATGCGATCTCAGGCAAAGTAGCAACTCACCGAGCCATAGGGACCATAGTCGGCCTGAATGGTGTCGCCCTTGCGGGTCTCGATCGGCCGGATGAATGATCCCGCCAGCACCACCTGACCGGGCTCCAGCGCATGACCTTGCGGTGCAATCTTGTTGGCGAGCCACGCTACGCTGGTTGCCGGGTGGTTGAGCACGCCGGCGGCGAGGCCGGTCTCCTCAAGCTGGCCGTTACGGTAACACATCGCACCGACCCAGCGCAGGTCGGTGTCCAGCGGCCGCAGCGGCCGGCCGCCCATGACGATGCCTGCATTCGCAGCATTGTCGGCGATGGTGTCGAAAATCTTGCGCGTCGCCTTGGTTTGCGGATCGACGCGCTCGATGCGCGTATCGAGAATTTCAAGCGCGGGAATCACAAAATCGGTGGCGTTGAGGACGTCGAACATCGTGCAGTTCGGTCCCTCGAGCCGGCGCTTCATGACGAACGCCAGTTCGGCCTCGACCCGCGTGCCGATGAAGCGATCGCTCGGTACCAGTCCGCCGTCCGCGAAGAACATATCGTCCAGCAGGATGCCGGAATCCGGCTCGTCGATGTTCAGCGCGCTCTGCATCGCCTTGGAGGTGAGGCCGATTTTGTGGCCGCGAATGACCCGGCCTCCGGCTACCTTGAGGTCGACCCATGCCTTCTGGATCGCGTAGGAATCCTCGATGGTGATGCCGGGATGATCCTGCGAGAGCTGGCGAATCTGCACACGGGTCCGCTCGGCCTGATGCAGCCGTTCGGCGGCGCGGGTGATTTCAGCCTGGGTCAGTGCCATGCGATCGACGCCCTGATAATGCAGCCAGAAAGAGGCCTGTCCAAATATGATTAACATGTTAAATGAAAACGATCAAGGCCGCGGCGCGGTGGTTTTGCGCTGTAACCCGAGCATGTAGTAGGTATGACGGCAATCCCCGGATGAGGGCTGCCTGGACGGATGAAACGACGATGCCGATGAAGAAGCCTGCGAAAGAGAGCGGACGTCGTGGATCTGCGACGTCGAGCGTGGTCGCCGGGACCGATGCACCCGACGCCTCGCAGATGCCGATCCGCGGGTTTTCCCGTTCCCTGCCGATGGCACTGCTGCGCGCGCGCGAGGCAGTGATGCGTCACTTCCGGGTGCCGCTGCGCGCGCACGGCCTCACCGAACAGCAGTGGCGTATCCTTAGGGCATTGACATCTTTCGAGAGCATCGAGGTCACCGAACTGGCGCGGGTGGCCTACCTGCTGGGGCCAAGCCTGTCGCGCATCCTGCGTGATCTCGAAGAACGGCGGCTAATCGAACGGCGCACCCTCAAGGCCGACCTGCGCCGCGGCATTGTATCGATCACGCCAAAGGGCCTTCGGTTGATCGAAGCTGTCGCCCCCTCGTCGGAAGCGATCTATGCAGAGATTACGCGGCGCTACGGTGCCGACCGACTTGCCGAGTTGCAGGATCTGCTGCATGCGCTCGAAACCAGCCTGGCGGACATGCCGTTGCCGAACGGCGATAGTGTAGCCGACGAAAATGATGCATCCCTGTAGTCGCAAAATTGCATGCCATCACAAATGCGATAGCTGATGCGGTTTGGCGTCATCGCCGATCGCAGCCATATGAGTTGACCATAGACAGGCCGCGGGGTTTTCGCGCAAACTGCAACGACAATCAAAAAATAGACAAAGGAGCGAGCGCCGCGCCATGGTGACCGTGCAGGTTCAGAAGCTGATCGATTTCGTCGCCGACGTGTTTAGCCATGCAGGCTCTTCCGCAGCCGAAGCCAAACGGATCGCCACCTACCTCACCACCGCCAACCTGACCGGACATGACAGCCACGGCGTGATCCGCGTCCCTGTTTATGTGCGATGGAAGAACATGGGCGGGGTGGTTCCTGACCAGACCGTCGACCTCGTCGTCGATACGCCGTCGCTGGCGGTCGTTGATGGCAAGTTCGGTTATGGCCAGACCGTCGCTCCGCAAGCGGTGAAGATCGGCATCGAGAAGTGCAAGGCCACGGGGCTCGCCGCGATTGCCTTGCGTAACGCTGGGCATATCGGCCGTGTCGGCGACTGGGCCGAGATGGCGGCGGCGGAAGGGCTGGTGTCGATCCACTTCGTCAATGCCGCCGGGTCGATCCTTGTTGCACCCTATGGCGGCGTCGAGCGGCGGTTGTCGACCGCGCCGTATTGCGTCGGCATTCCGCGCGAAGGACAACGGCCGGTGGTGCTGGACTTCGCGACGTCGATCGTCGCCGAGGGCAAGGTGCTGGTAGCAAGCCGCGGCGGCAAGAAATTGCCGAAGGGCGCCTTGATCGGACCGGACGGTGTGCTGAATGAGGATCCTGTCACCTTGTACGGTCCCTACACGCCGGAAGGCGCGCGCGATCATTCGCAGGGCAGGGGTGCAATCCGGGCGTTCGGCGAACACAAGGGCTCGGGACTCGCACTGATTTGCGAACTGCTCGGCGGCGCATTGACCGGCACCGGCGCGACAGCGCCGAACCGTCGCTTCGCCAACGGCATGTTCGCGATCTATGTCGATCCCAAGCGCATCGATCCCGCAAACTTCTTTGACGGTGAGATTTCGCGCTACGTGTCCTACTTCAAGGACACCAAGCCGGTCGCCGGCATCGACGAGGTGCTTATTCCCGGCGAGCCGGAAGCGCGAACGCGCGCCGAGCGCACGGCCAACGGCGTGCCGCTGCCGGACGAAACCTGGGCTGCGATCGTCAACACGGCACGGGAAGTCGGCGTCAGCGAATCCGCAATCCAGAACGCTTCGGCATGAATGCGGGCGATCTCCACCGAAGATGTCGTCGTTTCGGCCGATGACCTTGCGGCGATCGCAGTTCCAGAGTTCACGAACAGACCCAACCAGAAGGATTGAAGATGGCGAATAAGGTCAAGGAGATTTGGAAGTCCGGCAAGGCTGTCGTGAACGCGTGGTTGGCGATCCCGTCCGGCTTTTCCGCCGAAGTGATGGCGCAGTGCGGGTTCGACAGTGTTACCGTCGATATGCAGCACGGCGTGCAGGACTATCAGTCGATGGTGCATTGCTTCCAGGCGATGCATGGGCATCCCGTGACGCCGATGGTTCGTGTGCCTTGGAACGAACCCGGCATTATCGGCAAGGTGCTGGATGGCGGCGCATATGGCGTGATCTGCCCGATGATCAACACGCCGCAGGAAGCGAAGAATCTGGTGCAATATGCCAAATATCCGCCGAAGGGGACGCGCTCGAACGGCCCGATCCGCTCGGGGATGTATGGCTCCGCCGGCACCTACCAGCAGACGGCCAACGATGAGATCGTGTTGCTGCCGATGATGGAGACCAGGACCGCGGTCGAAAATATGGAAGCGATCCTCGATGTCGAGGGCATCAATGGCGTCTATATCGGGCCGTCCGATCTCGGCTTCTCCTATGGTCTCGTGCCGAAGCTCGACCGCGAGGAACCGGAGATTCTCAAGATCTACGAGAAGATCATCAAGGAATGCGACAAGCGCGGGTTGTATCCGGGAATTCATTGTTCCGGCCCGGCAGGCGCAGCCAAGAACATCGGCATGGGTTTCAAGCTGGTGACTCTTGCGAACGACAGCGGCATCATGGCCACCGCCGCGAGGCAATGGGTCGACCAGACGCGCAAGGATTCATCCGGCAAGGCGTAATGACATCGCGTCATTCCGGGTGCCCATCTTCATCTCCCCACGTTTGCGGGGAGATGTGAAAACAGAGGATCACGATCATGGCCGCAGCCCCCGTCATCCGTCTTCATCCCGACGATAGCGTCCTGATCGCACGCGTCATGCTGTTGCCGGGAGTGGAGGTGGCAGACGGTGTGACGACGGTCGACCGGATTCCCGCCGGCCACAAGGTCGCGATCAAGCCGATCGCCGAAGGCGCGGCGATCCGTCGCTATGGCCAGATCATCGGCTTTGCCACAACGCCGATCGCGCCCGGGCAGCACATCCATACGCATAATTGCGGCATGGGTGATTTCGCGCGCGACTATGCTTACGGTGTCGATGCGCAGCCGACGCCGAATTTCGACCTGCCGGCGACCTTCGAAGGTATCCGCCGCGCCGACGGCCGCGTGGCGACGCGCAACTATATCGGTATCCTCACCAGCGTGAATTGCAGCGCGCATGTCGCCGGGCTGGTGGCGGATGTGTTCAAGAAGAATCCGTTCAGCGGACATGACCCGCTGGCGGATTTTCCCAATGTCGACGGCGTCGTGGCGCTGACCCACAAGACCGGCTGCGGCATGACGCAGGACGAGCCGCTGGCGCTGCTGCGACGTACGCTCGGCGGCTATGCGCGGCACGCGAATTTCGCGGCGGTGGTCGTGTTGGGGCTCGGCTGCGAGATCAACCAGATCGGCGGCCTGATGCAGGAGCAGAAGCTGGCGGGGCGGCTGCGCGAATTGCAGATTCAGGAGATAGGCGGGACCCGCAAGACCACCGAGGCCGGCATCGCCTTCGTCAAGGAGGCACTGCAGGACGCCAACAAGGTGCAGCGCGAAACGGTGCCGGCCAGCGAACTCACGGTGGCGCTGCAGTGTGGCGGTTCGGACGGCTATTCCGGCATCTCGGCCAATCCGGCGCTCGGCGCGGCCAGCGACCTGCTGGTGCGCCATGGCGGCACCGTCATTCTTTCCGAAACTCCGGAGACCTACGGCGCCGAACATCTGCTGACGCGCCGCGCGGTCAGTCGCGAGGTCGGCGAGAAACTGGTCGCGCTGATGCGCTGGTGGGAAGATTATACGAAGCGCGAAGGCGCGGAGATGAATGCCAATCCAAGCCCCGGCAACAAGGCGGGCGGCTTGACGACGATTCTGGAGAAATCGCTCGGTGCGATGGCTAAAGCGGGCAGCACCAATCTGGTCGATGTCGTCAATTATGCCGAAGCCGTCACCCGGAAGGGTTTCGTGTTCATGGATACGCCCGGCTACGATCCAGTCGCGGCGACCGGGCAGGTGGCGGGCGGGGCGAACCTCGTGTGTTTCACCACCGGACGCGGCAGCGTCTTCGGCTGCAAGCCTGCGCCGTCGATCAAACTCGCCACCAATTCGCCGATGTATCGGCGGATGGAAGACGACATGGACGTCAATTGCGGCACCATTCTCGATGGCGAAGAGACCGTGCAGCAGTGCGGCCAGCGCATCTTCGACCTGATGCTGCGGGTCGCGTCCGGCGAGCCGACGAAAAGCGAGAGCTTTGATTTCGGCGGCGCCGAATTCGCGCCATGGGTGCTTGGCGCCACGATGTAGGGACATAAGACAGCCACCAAGGACGGCCCGCGGGCCGCTGGGGTGGTAGCGATTTACAGTTCTTAACGGTCGGTTTCCGATTTTGTGGCTTTGTTTAGGCAACGCGCCGTTCCGCGCGGCTACCGCCATCAAATTCGGAGATTTCAAGGTGAAAAGCTGCCTCTCGAAGCCCACGGTCTTGCTGTTGGCCGCAACCTTTGTCCTTGCCGGCCCGGCGCTCGCCGGCAACGCCACCAAGGACGACGCCGTCGCTATGGTGAAAAACGCGGTCACCTTTATCAAGACCGAGGGGCCGGCGAAGGCCTATCCGGAGATCAGCAACAAGACCGGCAAGTTCGTGAAGGACGACCTTTACGTTGTGGTCTATCAGCTCGATGGCAAGGTGCTGGCGCACGGCGCCAATCAGAAGTTCGTCGGCAAGGACATGATCGACGCGCAGGATGTGGACGGCAAGCTGTACGTCAAGGAACGCGTCGAACTCGCGGCCAAGCAGCCATCGTTCTGGCAGGACTACAAGTTCGTCAATCCGGTGAGCAAGAAGGTCGAGCCGAAGCAGATGTATTGCGAGAAGCTGGACAACACCGCGGTCTGCGCCGGTATCTACAAGCTTTAGCGGAAACGGAAACCGCTGGACCGACGTCCAGCGGCTTCGCTTGCGCGCTTAATTCTTCAAGTCATACGCGCGGTACTTCCGCGCGCAGTAATCGGGATCGATCATGTTCAACTGGATCAGAAACCTGGGAATTTCCTGGAAAGTACAGGTTGCACCCGCGTTCCTGATCCTCGTTCTGATCGGTCTTGGCATCTACGCGCTGCAAACGCTGCGTGCCAACAAGGCGAGCGTGGATGCGCTGGTGGCGGGCCCGATCCGGCAATCCGAACTCGCCACCGATCTGAATACAGCGGTGTGGACTGCGCATGCCAAACTGTATCGGCTGGCCGCAACCGCAGCCAACGAAAAAGACGAAAGCAAGATTCAGGCGGTTGCCAAGGAAGCCACGGCAGCTTCAAGCCGGATCGAGGAAGCGTTACAGGCCGTCGCGAGTCTGGACGCATCGTCGGGCATGAAGCCGGAAGCCTTTGCGAAACTGAAGGCGTCGGTTGCCGGCTACATCAAGCAATCGAAGAACGCCATCGACATGGCGGACGGGGATGCGGGCTCGGCGCTGATGTTCATCAAGGGCGCTGAGCGCCATTTTGGTGAAATTGCCGATCTCACCGACGATCTGATCCTGCGCAGCAGCGACAGCCGCGACCGCGAGATTGCGCGAGCCGGAATCCGGCTCGATCGGCAGCAGTTCGTGTTGTCGATCCTCCTCGCCGTGGTGGCGTTGGCCGGAGTGGTCGTGTCGTTCCTGATCGGGCGCAACATTTCGCGCCCGGTGGTGGCGATGTCGTCGGCCATGCGTGAACTGGCGGTCGGCAATTTTGCTGTTCAACTGCCGGGGCTGCAGCGCGGCGACGAAGTCGGGCAGATGGCGCGCGGCGTTGCCGAGTTCAAGCTGCAGGCGATCGCCAAGGCGGAACGCGAGGCGGCGGAGCGTGAGGGCAAGACAAGCGAACTTGCCGCGGCGCGCCGTGCCGAGCTTCACAATCTCGCCGATGGCTTCGAGGCTGCGGTTGGTATCATCATCGAGAACGTCGGTGCGGCGTCGAGCGAGCTGGAGAACTCGGCCGTGACGCTGACGGAAAGCAGCGCCTCGACGCAGGAACTGAGCACGATCGTTGCCGGCGCCTCGGAAGAAACCTCTGCCAATGTTCAGTCGGTCGCGTCCGCGACCGAAGAAATGGCCGCATCGGTCGGCGAGATCGGCCGCCAGGTGAGGGATTCCAACAAGATTGCCAAGGAAGCGGTCGAGCAGGCGCAACAAACCGATGCGCGCATCACCGAACTGTCGCTGGCCGCCAATCGCATCGGCGATGTAACGAAGCTCATCACCACCATTGCCGAACAGACCAACCTGCTGGCGCTCAACGCGACGATCGAGGCGGCGCGCGCAGGCGAGGCAGGCCGCGGCTTCGCCGTTGTGGCGCAGGAGGTCAAGGCGCTGTCGGCGCAGACTGCTAAGGCCACCAGCGAAATCACCCTTCAGATCGATGGGATGCAACTGGCGACGCAGGAATCGGTGCTGGCGATCAAGGAAATCAGCGGCACCATCGGCCGCGTTGCCGAGATCGCGTCGACCATTGCCGCGGCCATCGAGCAACAAGGTGCGGCGACGAATGAAATCGCACGCAATGTTCAGCAGGCTGCTGTCGGCACCACGCAGGTTGCCTCTAATATCGCGGCGGTCAGCCGCAGCGCCAGCGACACCGGCTCTGCATCGTCACAGGTGCTGTCGTCGGCCCAATTGCTGTCGAATGAGAACAAGCGGCTGAAGGCCGAGATGGTCAAGTTTCTCGCGACCGTTCGGGCCGCTTAACGGGCTGTGCGGTTCTGATAAGACCCCCGGACTGAAGCCTGATTTCTTCAAGCCCTTTCCGCCCGTTTGCATTTCGCCGGGAAAGCCGACCAATCGCGCGCGACTGATGTCATGCGGCCCGCCACAATGTTGAGCAATTTGTGGCCCAGCCTCCTCAATGAATTTTGCCGTTTGCGCCGTGTCGTATGGAACGGTGTCACAGGTCAGCAGTTAGACTGGGTTAGAACAAAAGTCCGCAGTCGTGTTGAACGTGATGTTGCAGGGGGTTTGATGAACGGTGAGGCTGATCGAAGTGTAAGGCGCATCCTGTGTGTGTTTCCGCGCTACACGTCCTCATTCGGTACTTTCGAACACGCCTATCCTCTGACTGACGGCGTGCAGGCTTTCATGCCCCCGCAGGGCTTGTTGCTGATTGCGGCATATCTTCCGCAAGCGTGGGAGGTTCGCTTCATCGACGAGAACATTCGAGCCGCGTCGAAGCAGGATTTCGAATGGGCCGAGGCCGTTCTGGTGAGCGGCATGCACATCCAGCGCCAGCAGATGAACGACATCTGCCATCGCGCACATGCGTTCGATCTGGCGGTGGCGATCGGTGGTCCTTCGGTGAGCGCCTGTCCGGAATATTACCCGGCGTTCGATTATCTCCATATCGGTGAGCTTGGCGATGCGACCGACGACCTGATTGATCGATTGACACGCGATCCGTCGCGCCCCGAACGGCAGATTGTGCTGAAAACTGCCGATCGTCTGGACATGGATCAGTTCCCGATCCCGGCCTATGAGCTGGCCGATATCCCTCGTTACTTCCTCGGCAGCATCCAGTATTCGAGCGGTTGTCCGTACCAGTGCGAGTTCTGCGACATTCCCGGACTTTACGGTCGCAATCCGCGGCTGAAGACGCCACAGCAGATCACCCGCGAACTCGACAAGCTGCTGGAATGCGGCATCAACGGTTCGGTGTATTTCGTCGACGATAATTTTATCGGCAACCGCAAGGCGGCACTCGACCTGCTGCCGCATCTGATCGAGTGGCAGAAGAAAACCGGCTTTGTGCTGCGGTTCTCCTGCGAGGCGACGCTCAACATCGCCAAGCGGCCGGAAATCTTGGCGCAGATGCGCGAAGCGTATTTCGCGACGATCTTTTGCGGCATCGAGACGCCGGACCCGGTGGCCCTGAAGGCCATGCACAAGGATCACAACATGATGGTGCCCATCATGGAGGCGATCCACACGCTCAACAGTTTCGGCATGGAAGTGGTTTCGGGCATCATCCTCGGCCTCGATACCGATAAGCCGGAAACCGGGTCGCACCTGCTGACCTTCATCGACGAATCGCAAATCCCGTTGCTGACGATCAATCTGCTGCAGGCATTGCCGCAAACGCCTTTATGGGACCGTCTGAAACGAGAGAACAGGCTGATTGAGGACGACAGCCGCGACTCGAATGTCGATTTCCGGCTGCCCTACGATCACGTTGTCGCGACCTGGCGCAAATGCATGGGCAGCGCCTATGAGCCGGCCAAATTGCTCGAGCGGTTCGAATATCAGATCCGCGAAACCTATCCGCACCGTCTGCATCCGCCGATGTCGCGGGCACGGCTATCGGCCAAGAATATCAAGCTGGGGCTGACGATGCTGCGCAATATCTTCTGGAAGGTCGGAGTGCTCGGCGATTACAGGCGCGAATTCTGGGCCTTCGCGCTGCGCCGGCTGGCTCGGGGCGAGATCGAATACCTGATCAGTTCGATCATGGTTGCCCATCATCTCATCAAATTCGCCCGCAATGCCTCGCGGGGCGAGACCAATGCGTCCTACTATTCCCTGAAGTTGCAGGAATCCCAGGTTCCCGCCGAATAGCAGACCCACGGAGGAACTGTGGGAACAATCCCGATCGACCGCCCATGACAGTTTGGCAACAATGCGTCATGCGGTGTCAGAATGTCCTGCGACCAATGCTGCGCTTGCGACTTCGTACAGACCTGCTAAACCTCGGCGCCGCGAATTTATTTCATGTTTTCAATGAGTCGCGCTGATGTGATGACCGGATTTGGGCCGGGCGGTAGATCAGCTTAGAATCGGACCCGGCATGCACGACGTGAACGGAAGCGACATCGAGGCCAACAAGCCGGGCCGGCGATTGCCCAGCATTGCCTTCGGGCTGGAGCGCATCGGACTGATCGCCGTGCGCGCGCCGATCCTCTCATGTCTGATCCTGCTGGCGTTATGTATCGGTGCGGCGTTCGGCATCCAGCGCATCAAGATCGATGACTCACTGAGCCAGTTGTTTCGATCCGATACGCAGGAATATCGCCAGTACGAAGAGGTCACCAAACGCTTCCCATCGACCGAGTTCGACGTGCTGGTGGTGGTCGAAGGCAAGAATCTGCTTGAACGTGACAACCTTGAGAAGCTGCGCGACATGGTCACGGACCTGCAGCTTATCGACGGCACGCGCGGACTGATCTCGCTGTTCTCCGCGCGACAGGCGCCGGAGGCCGGCAAGTTGCCTGCCGCGCTGTTCCCGAATGAACTGCCCACGGGCGCCGCCTACGACAAATTCATCGAGACGGTGAAGTCGAACGAAATCATCCGCGGCAAGCTCCTCTCAAATGACGGCACCTTGGCGTTGATCGTGCTGGCGCTCGATCCGGAAGTCGTCCGCAACAACAGCCTGAGCAAGGTCGTCACCGAAATCCGCAAGACGATGAACGACGATCTCGAAGGAACGGGATTGTCGAAGGAGTTGTCTGGCGTTCCGGTCATGCAGCTTGAAATCCGCAATGCGGTCGAACGCGACGGATTGATCTACAACATCGCGGGAATCCTGGCCGGCTGCCTGATCGCCATCGTGTTCTTCCGAAAAGTATCGTTCATGATCGTGGCGGCGTTCCCGCCGCTGATCGCGATCCTGCTGGCGCTGGGTGCGTTGGGCTGGGCCGGCTTCAGCCTGAACATGTTCCTGAACGTGATGACGCCGCTCATCATGGTCATCAGTTTCTCGGACTCCATGCAATTGACGTTTGCCGCGCGCGACCGGCTGATTGCGGGGGAGGACAAATACTCCGCGTTCACGAACGCCGTTCGCGTTGTCGGACCAGCCTGTGTGTTGACGCACGCCACTGCAGGCATTTCGTTCCTTGCGCTGCAGTTCTCGAATTCGGATCTGATCCGTACGTTCGGCGAGGCGGGTTTTGCTGCGACGGTGATCGCGCTGCTGGCGGTGCTGTCGCTGGTGCCGGTATTCGGCGTGCTGCTGGTGCGCAACGAGAAGATCTTTGCGGCCAAGTTCAAGACCGCGGACGCCGGCGTCAACGCGCTGCGCAGGTTCTGCATGTGGATCGCGGTGCGGATGGTCAGCCGCCCGGGACTGTTCAGCCTCATTGCGGTGATCGTCGTTGGCGGGCTGGCGGTGATCTATGCCAATCTTGAGCCGCGCTATCGTCTGGCTGATCAGGTTCCTGACAAGCAGCAGGCGGTTGCGGCCAGCGGCCGTCTCGACGCCAAGCTGACCGGCGCCAATCCGATCGACGTGCTGATCGAATTCCCTAAAGGCCAGTCGCTCTATTCGCCCGAAACGCTGGCCACGATCGCCCAGGTCCATGACCAAGTCGAAAAGCAGGCCGGTGTCGGCAACGTGTGGTCGCTGGAAACGCTGCGGCGCTGGTTGCAGGAAAAGGTCGGCAGTTCGGATGTCGCGACGCTGAAGGAATATGTCGATCTGCTGCCGAAACATCTGGTGCGGCGCTTCATCTCTGCCGATCAGGATGCTGTCGTCGTCTCGGGCCGGGTGCCTGACAAGGATTCCAGCCAGATTCTGCCTGTCGTGGACAAGCTCGACAATGCGCTGAATACGGTCCGGAAGGCTCACCCGGGCTACGAAATCGCGGTGACAGGCTTGTCTGCGATTGCGGCGCGCAACAGCGCCAGCATGATCGAGAAGCTCAATCATGGATTGACCATCGAGTTCGCGCTGGTGGCGATCTTCATCGGCCTAGCGTTCCGCTCGGTGGTGGTGATGTTCGCCTGCATCCTGCCCGGCATTTTCCCGGTGGTGCTGTCGGGCACCGTGCTGTGGGCGCTCGGGGAGGGGCTGCAGTTTGCCAGCGTCGTGGCGCTTACCGTGTCATTCGGGTTGGGACTGAGCGCGACGATTCACTTCCTCAACCGCCTGCGGCTCGAAGAGCGGCCCGGCGACGATCCGGCGCTGGCGGTCGAGCGTGCGACGGTGCTGGTCGGACCGGCGTTGATCCTGACCACGGTGGTGCTGGCTTGCGGCCTGGTTGTGACGGTGTTCTCGGACTTGCCGTCGCTGCGGCTGTTCGGTTGGCTCAGCGCGTTCGCCATGGTGGCGGCGCTGGTCGCAGACTTGTTTATCCTGCGACCGACCGCGATGTTCCTGATCAACTTGTCGCAGCGTATCCGCGGCGTAGCCCGGCGACCGAAGCCGGCGGAATAGCCTCGTCCGGCGATCAGCTCTTGACCATGCTGATCGTGACGCCCCGGATCTCGCCTTTTGAGTTGATCGAGACCGATTGCTTGTTGCCCCGCGTGGTGACGAGGATGCTGGCGGCAAAGCCGGCGGCTTCGACGAAGACGTCGATCCGGCCTTCGCCGGCGCGACCGCGTAGGTCGCCGTTGATGTTACGGCTGGCTTCGCTCCAGGTGCCGGTGACGTTTCCGGACTGTGAACTGGTGACATCGCTGCTCAGATCGAACTTGTAGCTGTCGCTGGCGCAACGCAGCGTCTGCCGAAGCCCATTACCGCTGCCATCGACCTTGTAGCTGGCCCTGCAGCGGATCCGCTCGGTCGAGCCATCGGACAGCGAAACGGTGCCGGTCCCGGACCAGGCGCCGTTGAAACCGGAGAATGGGCCGGATTGTGCATGTCCAGCCGATACGGACAGAAGGAGTGCCGTAGCTACCCCTGCGGCCTTGATCGTGTGTACCGATATCCCAAAACCAAACGACTTCATGTCGAGCTTTCCCAAAATGAACTGCAGGCAAGGCAAGATATGTGCTGCCACATCCAGGTTGTAGTGGCGCGCCGAGGCGCGAAGGTTCAAAAATCTCCCACGGTTCTAGCAGGCTCCGATGTTGCGGGATGTGACTGAATTCACTGATGCGGTCTCAGATCGCAAGCTCTCAGCCGGTCGAGACGATCCACTCCGTTAAAGTGATGGAGATTCGCTGGTGCGTCGATCACGAAAGTGGCGCCGCTCTGCTCCATTTTGCGCCGTATGTTCCGGACATTCGGTCGGAACTTGTTCGCCGCACCACGATTCTATAACTGGAATAGTTATTTTGAATCAGTCTGTTAGAAAGTTTAACTAAAGTCGAGAAGGACGGAGCCGTTGTATCGCCAATTTAGCCGTATTTGTAAGTGCTCTTGCGCCCATGACGGTATCGGCACCGCGGAACAGTAACGCCTAGAACTGATACGTGGCGGAACGGATGTTCACCAAGCGAATTACCGTGGGTGCCGCATCAATGTCTGTTTCATCGGCAAGTTATTCTTGACTTGCGGTCAGCCTCATCGCTTACGAAGGTGTCGCCTTGGATAAACTGAGTCATCCGGGATCGGATTTTCTGTTGTCAGAACGAAGGATCACAATGCCCAAATTTTTCTTAGTATTCGCTCTGCTGATGGTCGGCTCGACTGCAGCGATGGCCGAACAGCAGCACGGCGGAACCGATGCCGAGCAGAAGGCTTGCGCGCGCGACGTGACGCGGCACTGCCGGAAATTGATGGATCAAGGTGATTTCGCCATTCTGGCCTGCCTTCAGGAGAATCGGGCCAAGCTGAGCAAGGCTTGTGCACAGGTGCTCGCGAACCACGGCCAATAACGCCGCACGCCGTTCCGGCGGGCGCAATTCGCTGAATTGACGCTTTGCAAGACAAAAGGACCGGTCTACCCGCTCGGACAGGCGGGTAGACCGGTGATTTGTGCTGGCAGCGATAATTTGCCAGATTGCATTGGTTTTACGGGCAAATTACCCATATATGAAGGCTTGCTGATCGCCGCTGCGGTTTCCACCCGGGGCGGCGCAGCAGTTTGTAATGACCAGAACGAGTGCAGCTTTTCCTGATGGCCACCGCGGGTGAATTACGGTCGGGCAAAACCCATCGCGATGAGAATTTTCCGGTCGCGTCGTGGATCATCCATCCGCGGCACCGGGAACTGATTCTCGCCTTCTATAATTTTGTCCGGACCGCCGACGATATCGCCGATCATGACTCGCTCAGCGAACAGGACAAGCTGGCACACCTCGATCTTCTCGAAGGGGAACTGCTAGGGCAGGGCGGCAGCCAGCCTGAAGCGGTCAAGCTACGGGCGGCTCTGGCGCAACGCGGGATGTCGCCGCGCCATGCCCTCGATCTGCTGGCTGCGTTCCGGATGGATGTCACCAAGCTTCGCTACGAGGACTGGGACGAAGTCATCCACTATTGCCGCTATTCGGCGATGCCGGTCGGTCGCTTCATGCTCGATGTCCACGAAGAGAGCACCTCGACGTGGCCCGCATCCGACGCGCTATGTGCCGGTCTGCAGATCAACAACCATCTGCAGGATTGCGGCAAGGATTTCCGCAATCTCAATCGGGTCTATCTCCCGCGCGACGCGCTGGCAGCCGCAGGCGCCACGGTCGAGATGCTTGGCCAGGATAAATCTCCGAAGCCGCTACTGCATTGCCTGCATGGGCTGGCACAGCGTACCGAAACGCTGCTCGAGCAGAGCAGGCCGCTGAGCGCCAGTGTGAAGGATACCCGGCTCGGTGTGGAAATCTCCGTGATCCAGACCTATGCCGACAAGATCGTAAAGCTGCTCAAGGTCCGCGATCCGCTGAGCGAACGGGTTCACCTTAAATCGTACGAGTTTCTTGGCTACAGCATCAGCGGCATCGCGGCCGAACTGACGCGGCGCGTATTGGGCCGAAACGCGGTGTCAAAGCGGGCGGCTGGCGCATGACCATCGAGGCGGCGGCCGACGCAAGTTCCGGGGCGTCTGCGTCCGGCAGTTCGTTCTACGCAGCGATGCGAATTCTGCCGCGTGCGCAGCGTGAAGCGATGTTCCAGATCTACACATTCTGCCGTGAGGTGGACGACATTGCCGATGCCGACGGCCCGCGCGAGGGACGTAGCGAGGCCTTGGCGCAATGGCGGCAGGATATCGACGCACTTTGCGAAGGGCATCCGCCGCCGCGTCTGCAATCCTATTTGCCGTCTGTGCGCGCATTCGGATTGCAGCGCGCCGATTTCCTCGCCGTGATCGATGGCATGGAAATGGATGTACTCGGCGACATCCGCGCGCCGGACGCTGCGACGCTCGATCTGTACTGCGATCGCGTCGCCAGCGCTGTCGGCCGTCTCTCGGTGCGGGTGTTCGGCATGCCGGAGGAAGATGGAAAGCTGCTCGCCTACCATCTCGGCCGTGCCCTGCAGCTCACGAATATTCTGCGCGATATCGATGAAGACGCAGGGATCGGCCGCCTGTATCTGCCGCGCGAGGCACTTGCCGCCGCTGGCATCACCGGCAATGAGCCGAGCGTGGTTGCGCTCGACTCGGCGTTGCCGAAAGCGTGTGCGCCGCTGCTGGCGCAGGCGCACGAGCACTTCATCAAGTCCGATGAGATCATGGCGCGCAATTCGCGCCGGGTCGTTCGGGCGCCACGTATCATGTCGAAATACTATCACGCCATCTTCGACCGGCTGGTGGCGCGCGGATTTGCGCTACCCCGCGAGCCCGTGCGTCTCAGCACTGCGGCGAAGTTGATGATTCTGGCGCGGTATGCGGTGATCTGATGTCTCGAACGGTTCATATCCTCGGTGCCGGTATCTCCGGGCTGTCGGCTGGCGTGCGTCTGGCAGATGCCGGCCACATCGTGCATGTGCACGAAGCGACGCAGCAGGTCGGCGGCCGTTGCCGCTCGTATTTCGACGGCGCAACCAATCTGACCATCGACAACGGCAATCATCTTCTGCTGTCGGGCAATCATCACGTGCTGGCCTATGCGCGCAAGATCGGTTCGGAAGCCGGATTGAAGGGGCCGCCGGAGGCGCGGTTCTCCTTCATCGATCTGGCGGCGGATAAACGCTGGACGTTGCGCATCAACGACAGCCGCGTGCCGTTCTGGGTGTTCGATTCCGCGCGGCGTGTCCCGGATACGAGCCCGGCCGATTATTTCGGCCTTGCGCCGCTGACCTGGGCAGGCACACAAACGCGCATCGGGGATGTCATCAAGTGCGAAGGGCCGCTCTATGACCGGCTGGTCGGGCCGTTGTTGCTGGCTGCCCTGAACATCGATCCGCCGAATGGCTCGGCCGGTCTCGCCGGCGCGATCGTTCGCGAAACGCTGTTGGCGGGAGGGCAGGCTTGCCGGCCTCTGATCGCCAGCGATGGACTGAGTTCGGTGCTGATCGACCCGGCGATACGCTTCATTCGCGAGCGCGGCGGCAGTGTCGAGATCGGACATGAGGCGCGTAGCCTTTCGTTCGACGGCGCGCGCGTGAACGCATTCTCGCTCGGCGACCAAACGGTCGAATTGGGCGCGGACGATGCGGTGGTGATGGCGGTGCCGCCACGCTCCGCCACTGCGCTGCTTCCCGGATTGACCGCGCCGACCAAATTCTGTGCCATCGTCAATGCGCATTTCCGCTTCGCGCCGCCGCCGCATCTGCCTCCGATGATGGGGGTGGTGAACGGTCTGATCGAATGGCTGTTCGCTTTTCCCGATCGGCTCTCGATCACGATCAGCGGTGGCGATCGTCTCGTCGACCGCCCGCGCGAAGAACTCGCGCAAGCGATATGGGACGACATCTGCAAGGTTGCTGGCATCGAAGCGCCGTTACCGGCGTGGCAGATCGTGCGCGAGCGCCGCGCCACGTTCGAAGCCTCGCCCGAGCAGAATGCATTGCGGCCGGGCGCGGCGACGCAATGGAAGAACCTGTTTCTCGCGGGTGACTGGACCGATACCGGGCTGCCCGCAACCATCGAAGGATCGGTGCGTTCCGGCGATCGGGCCGCCGATCTCGTGCTGGCTGCACGCTGAGATCAACGAAGGCAGGGTTATGTCGATCAGTATGGATTCAACCAGTCCAGCCGTTGGCGTTGGCAACGACGTACTGGAGAAAAGCATCGCCTCGGCGACGCAAGGTTTGCTTGGCTTTCGGAAGGATGACGGCCATTGGGTGTTCGAACTCGAGGCCGACGCCACGATCCCCGCGGAATACGTGCTGTTCCGCCACTATCTGGCTGAACCGGTCGATGCCCCGCTGGAGGCCAAGATCGCCGCCTATTTGCGCAGGATTCAGGGGGCGCATGGCGGCTGGCCACTGGTACACGACGGCCAATTCGACATGAGCGCCAGCGTCAAGGCGTATTTCGCGCTCAAGATGATCGGTGACTCCATCGATGCGCCGCACATGGTGCGGGCGCGCGAAGCGATCCTGTCGCGCGGTGGCGCGATCAACAGCAACGTGTTCACGCGCTTCCTGTTGTCGATGTTCGGCGTAACGACCTGGCGCAGCGTGCCGGTGTTGCCGGTCGAGATCATGCTGCTGCCGATGTGGTCGCCGTTCCACCTCAACAAGATTTCCTATTGGGCGCGTACCACCATCGTGCCGCTGATGGTGCTGGCAGCGTACAAGGTGCGCGCGAAGAATCCGAAGGGCGTCACCATTGACGAACTGTTCCTGCAGGATCCGAAGTCGATCGGGCTTTTGGCAAAGGCGCCGCATCAGAGTGCCGGCTGGTTCAACCTGTTCCGCTGTCTCGACGTGGTCCTGCGTATGGTCGAGCCGATGTTCCCGAAGCGGCTGCGTCAGCGCGCCATCGACAGCGCCGTGGCGTTCGTCGAGGAGCGGCTGAACGGCGAAGACGGGATCGGCGCGATCTTCCCGCCCATGGTCAACGCCGTCATGATGTATGAAGCGCTAGGTTATGGGCCTGATCACCCGCCGCGCGCGATCACCCGCCGAGGCATCGACAAGCTGCTGGTGATCCATGACGACGAAGCCTATTGCCAACCATGCGTCTCGCCGATCTGGGATACGGCGCTGACCTGTCATGCACTGAGCGAAGCGAACGACGACGAGTCGTTGCGCAAGCTCGACCAGGGGCTCGATTGGCTGCTGCCGAAACAGGAGCTGGAGGTGATGGGCGACTGGGCGGTCAAGCGGCCCGACCTGCGTCCCGGCGGCTGGGCTTTCCAGTACGCCAATCCGCATTATCCCGATCTCGACGACACCGCCGTCGTGGTCATGGCGATGGATCGATCGCGTCGGCGCACCGGCCGCAAGGACTATGACGAGGCGATCGATCGCGCCAAGGAATGGATCCTTGGCATGCAGAGCAGCGATGGTGGCTGGGCTGCCTTCGATGTCGACAATCTCGAATACTACCTCAACAACATTCCGTTCTCGGATCATGGCGCCTTGCTCGATCCGCCAACCGAGGATGTCACCGCGCGCTGCGTCTCGATGCTGGCCCAGCTTGGCGAGACGCAGGAGAGCAGTCCTGCGCTTGCGGGCGGGGTGGCCTATCTGCGCCGGACCCAGCTTCCGGACGGCTCCTGGTACGGCCGCTGGGGCCTGAACTACATCTATGGGACATGGTCGGTGCTGTGCGCGTTGAATGCCGCAGGCGTCGACCATCAGGATCCGGTGTTCCGCAAGGCGGTTGACTGGCTGTTCTCGATCCAGAATCAGGATGGGGGCTGGGGCGAGGACGCGTCCAGCTACCGGCTCGACTACAAGCGATTCGATGGCGCCCCGAGCACGGCTTCACAGACGGGATGGGCCTTGCTGGGCCTGATGGCGGCTGGGGAAGTCGAGAATCCGGCCGTGGAACGGGGAATGCGATACCTAATAACAACACAGACCGAAAAAGGCGTCTGGGACGAGCAGCGATACACCGCCACAGGCTTTCCTCGGGTATTTTACCTGCGATATCATGGCTACTCAAAGTTCTTTCCGCTCTGGGCGCTGGCGCGGTACCGAAATTTGAAGAAGACCAACAGCAAGGCGGTAGGGGTCGGGATGTGATTTTGACGACGGGGGGCGACATCGGGCCCGGGGGGCAACTGGACCCGCGCCCGGTGCTGATTGTGACCGGTCTGGTACAGGAGGCCCGTATCGCGGCGGGCCCCGGAAGGACCGTCATCTGCAGCAGTAGCAATCCGACCCAGCTGCGTTCGCTTTTGCAAGGTTTCGACCCGGCGACCGTGCGCGGCGTCATCAGCTTCGGTGTAGCTGGTGGGCTCGACCCCGTACTTGAGTCCGGCGATGTGGTGGTGGCGACTGAAGTGTTGGGCGGCCGCAACCGCTGGTTGGCCGGCTCGGCGCTCAGCGAAGAACTGATCGATGGAGCGGGTCTTGCAGGCCAGCGGATCGTCAGGGGCGCACTTGTCGGCGTCGAGCAGGTGGTGCCGGCCCAATCCGCCAAGGCAGCGCTGCGCAGCGAGACAGGAGCGTCAGCGGTGGATATGGAAAGCCATATCGCAGCCGCCTACGCGGCCGAGGCCGATTTGCCGTTCGCCGCCCTTCGGGTCATCAGCGATCCGGCCACCCGTGCCTTGCCGGCGCTGGCCGTCAACGCCGTGAAGCCGAATGGCAATATTGATCTCGCGAAGGTGCTGCGTGGCGTGGCGCGCAACCCGTTCGTGGTGCGCGCGCTAGTCTCGACCGGCCGCGACTTCAATCGCGCCCTGCGCAGCCTGCGCGGCTGTCAGCCCGCCCTGATCCTGGAGCGCGGATCGGCGTTAGCTCAGGCTCATCACAACCGCAATCACGGGGTCGCCCGGCGTTCGGCCGAGGCGCCCGTCGTTGCGGTGATCGGACATCAGTTCGCGGCCGCGGGTTCGTAGCGTCTGCCTACGACGGCCAATTCAAAAAAGCAGGGCGTCAAAACAGAAAACGTCGCTTCCGGAGCACCGGAAGCGACGTTTTTACTTTTACAGCCCGACGGGATTTGACCGGGTGACTACTTAAGCGGCGGTCGAGGCCTTCTGCTTGGCGGCGGCAGTGGCTGCCTCGTCACGGCGGATCTCCGTCAACGTCTTCTGCACCTGCTGGGCGAAGATGTATTGAGCCGGGCGCTGGTTCGCGAGATTGATCTCGGGGGCCATCGGACCGGTCGTCCGTACGCCGCGCAGCGCCACCCACATCGCCTTCAGCGGGTTCTTCAGTGCAGCGTCGGCTGCCGTCGGCTCGTATCCGCAATGCGCCATGCAGTTGGCGCACTTCTCGTACTTGCCCGTGCCGTAGGTGTCCCAATCGGTTTCGTTCATCAGCTCCTTGAAGGTCTTGGTGTAGCCTTCACCGAGCAGGTAGCAGGGCTTCTGCCAGCCGAAGATGTTGCGCGCGGGCATGCCCCACGGCGTGCATTCGTAGCTCTGGTTGCCGGCCAGGAAGTCGAGGAACAGGCCGGAGTGCATGAAGTTCCACTTCTTGCCCTTGCCGAGCGCGAACACGTCGCGGAACAGCTTCTTGGTCTTGGTACGGTTCAGGAAGTGCTCCTGATCCGGAGCGCGCTCATAGGCGTAGCCCGGGGACATGGAAACGCCGACGCCGAGTTCGGTGGTGAAGTCCAGGAACTTGGCAATGTCCTCGGCGGCGTGGCCATCGAAGATGGTGGCGTTGACGTTCACCGTGAAACCGCGCGCCTTGGCCGCCTTAATGGCCGAGACGGCGCGATCGAACACGCCCTTCTGCGACACCGCCTTGTCGTGATGGTCCTTCAAGCCGTCCAGATGAACCGAGAAGAACAGGTAGGGCGACGGCTCGAACAGATCGAGCTTCTTTTCCAGCAGCAGCGCGTTGGTGCAGAGCGAGACGAATTTCTTGCGGGCCACGAGGCCGCGCACGATCTCGCCGATCTCCTTGTGGATCAGCGGTTCGCCGCCCGGGATGGCGACCATCGGCGCGCCGCACTCATCGGCAGCATCCCAGCATTCCTGCGCCGACATGCGGCGATTGAGAATCGCGTCCGGGTAATCGATCTTGCCACAGCCCGCGCAGGCCAGATTGCAGCGGAACAACGGCTCGAGCATGAGCACCAGCGGATAGCGTTTCCGGCCCAGCAGCTTCTGCTTCATCAGATAGCCGCCGATACGTATCTCTTTGAAGAAAGGTATAGCCATTACAAGGGGTTCTTTCCGGAAGTGAAGCAGTCAGTTTAAGGTTGTAGCGCCAGCTCGCTCAGTTGGGCCGGCAGCTTGAACTCGATATTCTCCTCGCGCCCCGGCAGGACCGATACGGTCACCGGACCGATACGCCGCAACGTCGCAACGACATCGTCGACGAGCACCTCCGGCGCTGAGGCCCCCGCGGTGATGCCTACAGTTTTCGCACCCTTCAGCCAATCGGGATTTAGTTCACTGCCATCGGCGATAAGGTAACTCGGTATCCCGGCTTCAGTGCCAATTTCACGCAGCCGATTCGAGTTGGAACTATTAGTTGCGCCGACAACGAGAATGACATCAACGAATTTGCTGAGGTCTCTTACAGCAGATTGGCGATTTTGTGTTGCATAGCAGATATCCCGGGTGTCCGGGCCTTGAATATCTGTAAATCGGGCCTGGAGAGCGGCGATAATATCCTTGGTGTCGTCGACGCTTAGGGTGGTCTGGGTGATGTAGGCGACCCGCGCATCGGCTGGCAGAGGCAGGGCAGCTACGTCCGCGGCGCTCTGCACCAGAAGGACTGGACCCGGAATTTGTCCCATGGTTCCATCGACTTCCGGGTGACCGGCATGGCCGATGAGAATCACCGTTCGCCCCTTGGCCATGTAGCGCTTGCCCTGATTATGGACCTTGGTGACAAGCGGGCAGGTGGCGTCCAGCACTGGGAGCCTGCGGCTGGCAGCTTCTTCCTCCACGGTTCTGGCGACGCCGTGCGCGCTGAAGATGGTGACCGCATCCGCAGGCACCTCAAACAGATCCTCGACGAAGATCGCGCCCTTGGCTTTCAGGCTTTCCACGACATGCTTGTTGTGAACGATCTCATGGCGGACGTAGACCGGCGGGCCGTATTTCTCGAGCGCCCGTTCGACGATCTCGATAGCCCGAACCACGCCGGCGCAAAAGCCGCGCGGTTGAGCCAAAAACACTTCCATGGGGCGAACGTCAGTCAAGTTCCACCTTGCTCATTCAGGCATGCAGGCATTAAACGCGGAAAACAGCGATTGCGTCCCACAACCGTTGGTCGCCTCCTGCCATATATGGGTTCAGCGCCGAGAGGCAAAAGCCGCCTCAATTCACCGTTTTGGGAGGTTATCTTCGTCCTAACGCCGCAAAATAAAGGTAAAATAATAAGTATTGCGTAGATCGAGCGAGCTGACGGGCGTCCGTCTCACGCGACCGTCATTTTACCGCCATCTAATCCCGACTTATCGGTCCCATAATAGCGTCGTGCCAATTCCCGTGATGATGAAGACGCTGTATTCAGCCGCCCTGGACCCGATCGTGGAACCGCCTCCCGTCGACTTTCATTCCATCCGGACCGGCCGCAATAGAAAGATAGAATGTGCTGACAAGTGCTGTTGTTTCAATCGTTAAGGTTTGCACCCGATTCGCCCTTTTGATCGTCCTGGCTGCCGTGGCACTCACCGTGGCGGCGGGCGTTTATTCGGCCAGAAATTTCGCAATCAATACCGATATCAACAAGCTGATCTCGCCCGAGCTTGACTGGCGCAAGCGCGATATCGCCTTCGAAAAGGCGTTCGATCAGGAGCGGCTGATCATCGCGGTCGTCGAGGCGCCGACTGCCGAGTTTGCAAGCGCCGCCAGTGCCGCGCTCGAAAAGAAACTGTCCGAAAACCACACCGATTTCGAATCGGTGCAGCGGCTGGGAGCCGGTCCGTTCTTCGAGAAGAACGGTCTGTTGTTCCTGCCGACCGAGGAAGTCGCGAAACTGACCGGCCAGTTCGGATCTGCGGCGCCGTTGCTGGAAATCATGGCGGGCGACCCGAGCCTGCGGGGACTGACCGGGGCGTTGCAGATCGCCTTGAGCGGAGTTCAGCACGGGCAGTTCAGTCTCGACGCTGCCACGGCACCGCTCACCAAGATCTCCGATACCCTCGATAACGTCCTGAACAAGAAAGACGCGACGTTCTCGTGGCGCGAATTGATCAGCGACAAGCCGCTCACCGACGCCGACCGGCGCAGCTTCATCGAGGTCAAGCCGATCCTCAATTTCGAGGATCTGGAGCCGGGCAAGGGCGCGACGGACGCCATTCGTCAGGCTGCCCGGGATATCGACATTGCGGGCCAATTCGGCGCGCGCGTCAGGTTGACCGGCCCGGTCCCGATCGCCAACGAAGAGTTCGCCACGGTGCAGGAGGGGGCCGTCACCAACGGCATCGGAACCGTGCTTGTGGTGCTGTTCATTCTCTGGATGGCGCTGCGCTCGCCCAAGATCATTCTCGCCGTTGCCATCACCATTTCCATGGGCCTCATCATCACGACGGCCGTCGGGTTGATGATGGTCGGCGCACTGAATCTGATTTCGATCGCGTTCGCGGTCTTGTTCGTCGGACTGGGTGTCGACTTCGGTATCCAGTTCAGCGTGCGCTATCGATCGGAGCGATTCAAAAGCAACGACTTGCAGATAGCGCTCGAGAAAGCGGCCGAATATTCGGCCGTGCCGTTGTCGCTCGCCGCGATGGCCACTGCAGCCGGCTTCCTGTCATTCCTGCCTACGGATTACGAGGGCGTGTCGGAACTTGGCAAGATCGCCGGCGTCGGCATGCTGGTAGCGTTCTTTGCCAGTATCACGGTGCTCCCGGCCTTGCTCGACCTGCTCAACCCTGCTGGCGAGAAGGAAGCGGTCGGCTACGCCTTCCTGGCGCCGGTAGATCGTTTTCTTGAGGATCATCGCGTCGGCATCATCGTCGGAACGCTGTTGCTGGTGGTCGCCGGATTGCCGCTGCTTTACTTCCTGCGTTTCGATTTCAACCCGATCCATCTGCGCAACCCGAAGGTGGAATCGATCGCCACCTATCTCGATCTGCGCAAGGATCCGAATACGGGCGCCAATGCCATCAATGTGCTGGCCGCGAACGAAGCGGATGCGAGGAAGGTCGAAGCCAAGCTGGAAAAGCTTCCGCAGGTCCAGCGCACCATGTCGCTCGACAGTTTCGTGCCTGATGATCAGCAGGCCAAGCTGAAATTGATTGCCGACGGCGCGCGTGTTCTCAATCCTGCAATCAACCCGGATCAGGTCGACCCTGCGCCTTCCGACGCGGAGAATATCACCGCCCTGAAGCAGACTGCGGAGAGCCTGCGCAAGACGGCTGGCGACCAGCAGGGACCGGGCGCGATCGCATCGCGCCGGTTGGCGGACGATCTCACCAAGCTCGCTGCCGCCGATCCGGCGACGCGGGAAAAGGCCCAGAACGTATTCGTGCGGCCGTTGCTGATCGTGCTCGATCAGCTTCGCAGCTCGCTGCAGGCTCAACCCATCAGCCTTGCGACGCTGCCGCCAGAACTGGTGTCGTCCTGGAAAACCAAAGACGGCAAGGTGCGTGTCGAGGTGACGCCGCGCGGCGATTCCAATGACAACGAAACGCTGCGGAATTTCGCCGATGCGGTGCTGGCCGCCGAGCCCACTGCGATTGGCGGGCCGGTCTCGATCCTCAAATCCGGCGACACCATCGTCAAGGCGTTCATCCACGCTGGCCTATGGGCGTTGCTGTCGATCGGCCTGTTGCTCTGGATCGTTCTGCGCCGCTTCAGCGATGTGATGATGACGCTGGTGCCGTTGCTGGTTGCCGGTGCGGTAACGCTCGAGATCTGCGTGCTGATCGGCTTGCCGCTCAACTTCGCCAATATCATCGCGCTGCCGTTGCTGCTCGGCGTCGGCGTGGCGTTCAAGATCTACTATGTGGTGGCCTGGCGTGCCGGCAGAACGAACCTGCTGCAATCGAGTCTGACGCGCGCGATCTTCTTCAGCGCACTGACGACGGCGACGGCATTCGGTAGTCTCTGGCTGTCGAGCCACCCCGGCACCGCCAGCATGGGCAAATTGCTGGCGCTGTCGCTGGTGACCACCCTGGCGGCAGTGTTGCTGTTTCAGCCCGCGCTAATGGGCCGCCCGCGCAATCTCGGGGATTAGACAGATATCGCCGACGGTGTCTTCGGGCTCCGTCGTGCCGGGCGCTGCAGCCGTTCGCTGGCCGACCGTCTTCGGCGGCGATGTCTTGGCGGCAGACTTCGGTGCCGGGGCGGGATGGGTGTGCGTCCCGGCTTTGCCCTTGGAGCCGGCCTTGGGCAGTTCGGCGACGGAGTTCGACGGACTGCTCGGGATCGGGCCGCTGACGCGGGTCCAGGTTTCACCGCCGCAGAGGAATCCGAGCACGCAGCCCTCGATCTCGAGCTTGTTCGGGCTTTTGAGCGTGATTGTGGACTCGTAAGTCTTGCCGTCCTTGGCATTGTAGACGTTCCCGGCCCACTCATCGGTGCCGGGCGTTTTCTTCTTCATATCGAGCAGAATCGGCATGCCCAAGGTTGGTCGGCTTTGCTTTGTGGTGTCGGGATTGTTACGGTCCCGCCCGCCGGGAATCTTCTCCCAGGCAACCGCGCCCCACATGTTTCCGTGGCATTCGGCCACTCTGATATTGGCGACGCCGTCCGCAACCCGCCAGTCTCCGGTGGGATCGCCGGCGAGGGCCGGTCCGGTGGCGGCCGCAAAAAGAAGTCCGCAGTAAACTAAAGTGCGCGTTGCACTTCGGGGACGCTGCATCATGTTGGGAACCTGTGTTTTAATGGCTCTGCCTTGGCAAATTTAAAACGCCATAGTTTGGTGTTTTTAGGTTGACGGGTAGACGATTAATCGAAGTATGTAGCTGATGTTGTATCCAAATCTAGACGCCTCCGAGATATTTGCAGAACGCGAATCGCAGCGCAGTTCACTGCATACGCGCTATTTGAACGAACAACTCGTCAGGGTTCTCAAAACCATCGGCTACGACGTTGGTTTCAAGCGCGGCGAGGGACAGTACCTGTTCGATCGCGACGACTCGCGTTACCTAGATCTACTCAGCGGATTTGGCGTTTTTGCGATTGGCCGGAACCATCCGGTGCTGCGGCAGGCGCTCAAGAGCGTGCTCGACGCCGATCTGCCCAACCTCGTGCAGATGGATGTGTCGACGCTGGCGGGCGTGCTGGCGGAGCGGCTGCTCGAACGCGTGCCGTATATGGACAAGGTATTCTTCGCCAATTCCGGCACCGAATGCGTCGAGGCCGCGATCAAATTTGCGCGTGGCGCGACCGGTCGCACCGGCGTGGTTTATTGCGATCATGCCTATCACGGCTTGTCTTATGGCTCATTGTCCCTGACCGACGACAATAATTTCCGCGGCGGTTTCGGTCCGTTGTTGCCGGATTGTTCGGTCGTGCCGTTCAACGATCTCGCAGCACTTGAACGCGCGCTGTCGTCGCGTCAGGTCGCGGCGTTCATTGTCGAACCGGTGCAAGGCAAAGGCGTCAATATTCCGAGCGACGAATTTCTCCCCGGCGCTGCGGCACTTTGCCGCCGTTACGGCACGCTGATGGTTGCCGACGAGATTCAGTCGGGAATGGGTCGCACCGGCAAGTTCCTCGCGGTCGAACACTGGAACGTCGAGCCCGATATGGTGCTGTTGTCCAAGTCGCTGTCCGGTGGCCATGTGCCGGTCGGTGCGGTGCTGACGCGGAAAGCCATCTTCGACAAGATCTTCAGCCGGATGGATCGCGCGGTGGTGCACGGCTCGACCTTTGCCAAGAACGATCTGGCGATGGCGGCCGGGATCGCCACGCTCGAAGTCATGAAGGCCGAGAAGCTGATCGAGAACGCGGCAGCGCGTGGTGCACAGCTTCACGCAGCGCTCAGTGACCTGATCCCGAAATACGAGATGCTCAAAGAGGTACGCGGCAAGGGCCTCATGCTGGGCGTGGAGTTTGGCCCTCCCAAGTCGCTCAAACTGAAGGCGGCGTGGAGCCTGCTCGAAACCGCCAACAAGGGGCTGTTCTGCCAGCTCATCACGGTGCCGCTGTTCAAGGATCACAAGATCCTCACGCAGGTTGCCGGGCACGCCAGCCATACCATCAAGCTGCTGCCTTCGCTGACGATCAACGACGACGATTGCAAGTGGATCGTCTCGTCGTTCGAGTCCGTGATTGCTGCCAGCCATCAGGTACCGGGCGCGATCTGGTCGCTCGGCAAGACGCTGGTCGATAACGCCGTCCGTAAATCGGCCTGATCAAGTGCCGGTATTATCGGCGGGTCAGAACGCCGATACGTACATAGGCACCGTCGCGCCGGAAGCTGTCCTGCACGTAACCGGCAGCAAGCGACCATTCCAATGACGAGGCCTTCAAACCGGTCAGATGTGCACCGATGCGGTATTGCGTGCTGAATCGGTCAGATGACATGGAGATTTCCGGACCGATCCAGCAAGCGTCGAATGCGCGCCATCCGGCTGCGGCGCGGGCGGCGTAACCGCCGGCAATGGTGGTGATCGATGCGGACGACGACACCATCGTCGTCGGCGTCGGCTCCCACCACAGATCGAAAGCGGCGCGCGCCCCGAATTGACTGGCGTATGGGCGCGCGGGTAGCACGACTGGCGAAAAATCGTCGCGCTCGAAATCGGCGCCGGCAAACAGTTTGACTTCAAGATTGCCGCGCTTGAAACGCCAGCCTGGCATGATCGCCGCGCGAAAGATCGCTGTACGATAATGGGCAGCTTTACCGTCGTAACGCTCGACGCCATCGGACATGAAAACGCTCATGACGAAACCGTCGTTGTTGAGTCCTCCGGGCGCCCATTGCCCACCGGCATATCCGGAATAGCCGAAATGCCAGATGTCGAAACCGCTGAAGAACAGGAAGCGTTCCGGTGTTGCGCCACCTGAAAGATCATCGGAGACCGGGGGTAGGGTGGATGGCTCGGGCGTCTGCGCCGTCGCAGCCGCGATCACATACGCCAACACCATTGCGGCGACACAACTCGCCTGCAGCGTAGCCAATCCCCGCATCGAGCCCCCCAGCCCACGCGTTGTCTACGTACAATTACTGATGGAATTAAAGCGTGCTGCTACTTCCGCGTCCAGCGCGGAAATGAGAACGATTAATGAACCAGACTAAAGAGGGAGGCTTGATTATAGCTGCGGCGCAGCAAGATTCTCGATTGCGGCGCCGTTGCGATCTTCAACGATCTCCGCGATCCACTGCCGATGGCATTGGAGATGATCGCGTTCGTAGCACAGGATGCAGACAGGGCCCGCAGTCGTCACGAGTGAAGTCAGTTCGTCGAGCTGTTCTTTGGCTTGTGGCGTCTTGAGATGTGCGGTGTAGATGCGATGAAGCGCGTCGAATTTGCCGCTGCGCGCAGCCTCGCGTCCTTCTTTCGGCGTACCGAGGTCTCTCAGATGCACATAGCCGATGCCGCGTTCGCTCAGGCCGGCGGCGAGTTGGCTTTTTGAAAAACCAGGACGACGCGATGCCGCGACGGCGCGAACATCGACCAGCAATTTCACGCCGGCATGCTCCAGTTCGTCGAGCACGGCCTTTGCCGGCGTTTGCTCGTAGCCGATCGTGAATAGACGCTGCTTGCGGCGTGCCATGTCGTTATCCGAATTACTCGACCCGCTTGATCAATTCCATCGCGCCCGCGGGTGCATTCACTTTGCCCTCATGGATCACGTAGGCAAATACGTCACGTGGCGTTTTCTTCGCGAGGGTCTTGTCTACTCGCGGCAGGTCCGTCGGCTCGCCGCCGCTGGCCCAGGTCTCCAAGCGTTTGGCCCATGCATCCAGCGCTTTCGGCGGATAACAGGTCTTGATCTCGTCGCTGCCCGTCTGCAGGCGCGCGTAGACGAAATCGCCGGTCACATCGGCGATCGCCGGGTAAGTGGAGTGTTCCGCGAACACGACAGGCACACCGAAACGGCGGAGCAGGGCCGGGAAGGCCGGCGTACAGAAACTGTCATGCCGGACTTCGACCACGTGGCGCAGTTCGCGTCCGTCCAGTTTTTTCGGCAGCAGTTCCAGAAAGCCACCGAAGTCCGCCTCGTCGAACTTCTTGGTGGGGGCAAATTGCCAGAGTACCGGCCCGAGCCGGTCACCCAATTCCAGCAGGCCCGAGTCATAGAACCGTTTGATGGAATCGCCTGCTTCGGCGAGCACGCGCCGGTTGGTCGCGAAGCGGGGCCCCTTTACCGAGAATACGAAGCCGTCCGGCACTTCGCGCGCCCATTTGCGGAAGCTCTCCGGTTTCTGCGAGCCGTAATAGGTGCCGTTGATTTCGATCGAGGTGAGGTGGCTCGCAGCGTATTCGAGCTCTTTCGCCTGTGTGAGCTTTTCCGGGTAAAATACCCCCCGCCAGGGCGCAAAAGTCCATCCGCCGATCCCGATGTGGATTTTTCCAGCTTTTTTCGCCATTTCGAAGCCCTCTTGCGGATGGTCGTTGCCATACCTATTTAGCTGATAACGGCGATGTTGACGCTCCCCCCCAAGCTCCATCGCCGGGACGGCCACAGAATAACATTGGTCGCGCCGGATGTACGCGCGCCATGCTGTTCGTGGCCGTTGGTGTTTTCAGCCCCGAATGTCGCCTTCTCCAGTCCCGCGCCGCAAATTTCCGGGAGGAACCGGCCCTGCCTTGGCAGGGCGCGGCGGCGCAGATATATGCTGGCGCCATGAATGAAGCCATCAGACCGACGTCGGAAGATATCCTGCAGGCGAGCGTTGCGCGCCAGCTGTCGGTTATTGTGCCCACCTTCAACGAAAGCGGCAACATCACGGCGCTATTCGAGCGGCTGAAAACCTCTCTGGATGGAACCTCGTGGGAAGTCATCTTCGTCGACGATAACTCACCCGACGGTACATGGCAGGCGGTGCGAGCGCTGGCGCAGCAGGATGCGCGCGTGCGTTGCCTGCGCCGGGTTGGGCGGCGCGGACTTTCCGGCGCCTGCATAGAGGGTATCCTGGCTTCGAGCGCGCCGTATGTCGCGGTCATGGATGCGGACCTGCAGCATGACGACACGCAGCTGCCGAAGATGCTCGGATTGCTGCAAAGCGGGCAGGCCGAACTGGTGGTCGGCAGCCGCTATGTCGAAGGCGGTAGCGCGGACAGTTTCAATCGGCAGCGTCGCGGGTTCAGCGAATTCGCCACCATGATTGCCAAGCGGCTGTTGCGCGTCGAGATCGCCGACCCGATGAGCGGCTTCTTCATGATCCGCCGCGATCGCTTCGAGCAGATCGCGCCGCAATTGTCGGTGCATGGCTTCAAGATCCTTCTCGATATTGTCGCCACCGCGCGGGGGCAACTGCGTACCATCGAGATTCCATTCACCTTCGGCTCGCGATTGTCCGGCGAGAGCAAACTCGATTCCATGGTGGCGCTGGATTTTCTTGGCCTGATCCTGGCCAAGATGACCGGCGACGCCGTCTCGCTGCGATTCCTGATGTTTGCGCTGGTCGGATCGGTCGGTCTGTTCGTGCATCTCTTGACGCTCGACGTGGCGTTCAATGTGTTTGATATCCGGTTTGCGGAAGCGCACGTGTTGGGTGCGGTCGTTGCGATGACGAGCAACTTCCTGCTCAACAATTTCCTGACCTACCGCGACCAGCGCCTGCGAGGGTTTGCGATCCTGCCGGGTCTGCTGCTGTTCTATCTGGTATGCGGCGTCGGGCTGTTGGCCAATATCGGCGTCGCTTTTTCGATCTACGATCAGAGCCCGAACTGGTGGCTCGCCGGTGCGGCGGGCGCGTTGATGGGCGTGGTCTGGAATTACGCGATGTCTGGCATCTTCGTCTGGCGCAAACGATGACGGTTCGATGCTAGTCAGTGGTCCGATTCAAATCCGTTCCACTGGCGAAGCGCGCGTTCTGCGCAATACATGGCTCATCATCGCCTCGCTGGTTCTGATCCGCCTGGTGTCGGCTGCCTATACGCCGCTGACCTTCGACGAAGCTTACTACTGGACCTGGTCGAAGCACCTCGCCGGCGGTTACTACGATCATCCTCCGATGGTGGCGCTGGTGATCCGCCTTGGCACCATGATCGCCGGCGATACCGAATTCGGCGTGCGCCTCGTCTCGGTTCTGCTCGCATTTCCGATGAGCTGGGCGGTCTATCAGAGCGCGGCATTGCTGTTCGGCGGCCAGCGCGTGGCGTCGACCGCAGCGGTCCTGTTGAACGTCACGCTGATAGCGGCCGTCGGCACCATGATCGTGACCCCGGATGCGCCGCTGATGGTTGCGTCGGCGTTCGTTCTGTACACGCTCGCTCAGGTGCTCGCGACCGGGCGGGGGGCCTGGTGGCTCGCGGTGGGCGTTGCCGTTGGCGTTGCGTTATTGTCGAAATACACCGCGTTGTTCTTTGGACCCGCCATTCTGATTTGGCTGATCGCGGTGCCCAAGCTGCGCCGCTGGCTGATTTCGCCGTGGCCTTATCTCGGCGGCATTATCGCTTTTGCGCTGTTCTCGCCGGTGATCCTGTGGAACGCGGATCATCAGTGGGTCTCGTTTCTCAAACAGTTCGGCCGCGCGCGGGTCGATCATTACACGCTCAAATACATTATCGAGATCATTCCCACTCAATTCGTGTTCGCATCGCCGCTGGTGTTTGTCCTGGGCGTGATGGGTCTCCATGCGTTCCTGATGCGCCGCGACGGCGCCCTCGGCGCGCGGGTGTTGATCAGCGTTTCGGTCTGGGTGATCGTGCTGTATTTCATCTGGCATTCGCTGCACACCCGCGTCGAGGCGAACTGGTTCGCTCCGGTGTATCCTGCATTCGTCGTTGCTGCCGCGGCCGCAGCGAATGTCGTCAAGTGGGGCGAGCGCGGCGCGAAGACCGCTGCGTGGTGCCTGCGCTGGGCCGGGCTAGTGGGCATCGCGATGTTCGCAGGGCTCGTGTTGCAGGCCAACACCGGCATATTGAGCGGATATCGTCGCGATGCGAGCGTGCGCAGCGTGGGCGTCGGCTGGCCTGAACTGGCGCGCAATATCGAAGCGGTACGGATGCGTGCCGGGGCGACCTGCGTGCTGGCGAAGGACTACGGCACCACCGGCTGGCTCGCTTTCTATCTGCCTAAAGGGACGTGCGTTACCCAACGCAACGAGCGCATTCGCTGGGTCAACATGCCGGAGCCGGCCGCCGCACTGCTGGCCGGCAAGCTGCTGTATATCGACGATGTCGGCGCCGAACATCCGGAGCTGAAGCGCGATTTCAATCGCGTCGAGGACGTCGGCGAGCTACAGCGGCGTCGAGGACCGCTGGTGATCGAGACATACAGGCTCGATCTGCTGGAAGGCGCCAAAAGTGGTGATCCGCTGGACCGGTCGCCGCCGTTGGAACTCGTCCCACATTAGGATGTTGAAACGCATAACGGCCCCGGAGGGGCCGTTATCGTAGATCGGTGCGTGCCAATCGGCTCAGCGGCAGACGCGAACCTTCTTGACCACACGGCGGCCGTGATGTCCGCGCGAAACGACGGTTCGCACAGAGCAAACCTTGTGATGCCGATGAAACTGGACGGTCGTGATGTCTGAGGACGACTGTACCGCAACACCTGGTGCTGCCGGGAAAGCCATGGCGGGAACCGAAAACGAGGCCAGACCGAGGGCTGCTGCGGCGGCAAAACCGAGAGTAATCTTTTTCACAGTGTTCTCCTTGTTGCGGGGAATCGGTACGAGACCTTCCCATGGCCGCGATTTTCAATCTGGCGCATGAACCTATGATGAATGGAATTCGGGTCATGGTGACCGGCGTTGGAAAGGAAAATTTGTGAGCCAAATCAACTGGGGCGCCGCGATCTATTCGCGCTTGCAGCAAGGCCACTGATCAGCGTCGCGTGCACAAGATAGCGCAGCGGCCCAGGCGTCACCGCATCCAGCGGCCAGCATGTCGATAGAACCAGCTCGTACTTTCGTGTGAGCGGATCGATGCCCGATGCGTCAAAGCGTGTCACCGAGGTACCGTCGATGCGGTATTGAAACGTCGCCCCATCGCGGCGCGTCACCGTAATGATATCGCCGATCACGACATCTTTGAGAAATCGGAAGTGCGTATCACGATGCGCGGAATAGACTGCAACGCCGCGTTCGCCGGCCTCGGCAGTCAGTTCGACATGACCGGGGCCGAAGGCAAGCGCCTGACCGCTGCTGCCTGCGAGCGCGATAACATCGGTATGGAGACGCTTTACCGCGATGCGCGCCACTGGCCACGTATCTGCCCATGACCACGGCTTGGTGTCGTGTCCCGTCGCGATGGTTTGTGAAAATGCGCGTTCGAGAAGAACCTGTGCGAGCAACGCCTTGGCGTGAATATAAACGCCCTGGCCGATCATCGAGATCCCAATGCAGGCGAGGATACATGCGGTGACAATACGAACCATTGGACGTCTCCTTGGAGAGAGAAGCGCGCGACCCGCTGGGGGACGGGCCGCGCGCCGGAGAGGGTGGGGCGAACCCTCTCCGGGAGTGAGCGCGAGGGCGTCAGTTTCCGAAAACCGGCCGCCGCCGAACCCACATCAGGATCAAGCTCAGCAGCAGCAGGATCGAGCCGATCATCATCTTGAGTTCGGCATCGGTCGCCGTCTTCGGCAGGATCACCGTGTTGGATGTCGGCGATACTACCGGTGCCGGACGCCGTTCAGTGGCCAGTTGCACGTCGCCGTTGTCGGCGCGTCTCTCGGAAGGGGGCATCGTCGGCTGGGGGCGCTCGCCGAACACCTTCTCGAAATCCCAGCCCGCCGGCAAATTGAGCGGCAGCTCCGTCGTCTTCAGCATTTCACCCTCGGGCCGGCTTGGAGTCTTGTCGACAGCAACCAGGCTGGTGAGACGCGTGACCAACTGATGTTCCAGCGCAAGCGCGAGGATTTGCTTGTCGGCTTCCTCCGGCGTCACCTGCCGCATCGTACGCGCGATTTCCGCATCTGCGATCTTGCGGCGTGCCCACAGCTTGGACAGTCCCTTGCCTTCAGCGGCATTCGCCAGCGGCAGCGTCACGGTCCACGGCCGGTCGCCGATGCGGCCGCTGATCTTGACGGAGCCCGCAAGCTTGTCGAGCCGAGCAGCGAGAACCAGCGGCTCGCCACGATAAAGATCGGGGATCGCTCCGGGCGTCATGTCGGCTTTAGCATCCGAGAAGGTCGCGGAGAGGCCGGTGACAACCGGACTTTCCAGCTTGGCGAACAATTCGCGCATGCGTTCTTCGACCTGTTCGACCGAACCGATATGCGTAAACGTGCCGCGGCCGAGTTCGGCGGCGCGGGTCATCAGGAAGGTGTTCGGTGCGGTGCCGATCCCGACCATGAATACGCGCGAACGTCCGCGCATCGCAGTCAGCGTATCGAACAACTGCTGCTCGTTGCCGATCGCGCCGTCGGTGAGGAATACGACCTGACGCACATAGTTGGCGTCGTCCTTGCCGTGATCGGTCAGCGCCGCGCGCATCGCCGGCACCATCTCGGTGCCGCCGCTGGCCTGCAATGCGCTGACGAAGGAGGTCGCACGCTCGACATGAGCGGTATCGGCGGGCACTGCATCGGTGAACAGCATGTCCATGGTGTGATCGAAGCGGATCACATTGAAACGGTCGGTCGGTTGCAGACGTCCGAGCGCGTAGAGCAGGCTGGCCTTGGCTTGCGTGATCGAGGTGCCGCCCATCGAACCGGAATTGTCGATCACGAAGATCACTTCGCGTGGCAATGACTTCTGTTCGGCCTGCTCGACCGCGGGAGGAGTGACGTAGGCCAGCATATAGTCCGCATTGCCGACGTGTTCGCGGAACAGGCCGACCGTGGGGGCCTTGCTGGCTGCCGGTTTCCAGGTCAGTTCGAAATCGCGGTCCGCCGGCACGGGGCCGTCGGCCAGCTTGATGACGCGCGTGCTGTCGTTCGGCTGCTCCATCGTGATCGCGTGATGATGACTCTTGACCTCGCCGAGCGGAAAGCCGGCCTGCAGATGCACGGTGATGCTGGTCGGGTTGATCGGCGCATGCTCAGCCGGATCGAGAACCGGCGGGGTGATCCGATCGCGATCCGGCACCGGATCGCTGGTCGTTGCGCCCCAGCCACCGCCATCGGCACGCAGGTCGACGCTCTGCACGATCGGAGCGGGATTGTAACGCGGGCCCACCACCATCGGCACCCGGAGCGAGAACTGGTCGCCGGACTGATGCACCGGCTCCTGGTATTCTACCTGAATCAGCACGGTTTCACCGGGGCCGATATTCGCCACCGCGTTGGTGAAGATGTTGGGCCGTTGCTGCTCAGTGAGGGCGGCCTTCTGGCCGTTTTGTTTGGCGCGCTCGTAGATGACGCGTGCTTCCTTGCGTTCCTTGATGTCGCCGACCACGATGTGGTTGCCGACCACCATTTTCAGCGTGTCGACGGCACCGCCGTCCGGCAGCGGATAGACATAGACCGCCTCGACCCAGTCCTTGCTCGGATTGCGGAACGCCTGCGTGACGCGGGCCCGGATCGTGGGACCGGATACGGTGAGATCGACGTCGATGCCAAGCCGCACCGCCTCGGTGAAGCCGGCGCCGCCGTCCTTGAGCAGTAGCGAGCCGCTGCGCATGTCGTTGGGTTTGACGGTGACGGCGGGACTTTCGATCGCACCGGATGGCGCGAGGCTGACGAAGAAGGCCACAACCGCCGCCACGATCGCCGGTAGATAACGCAACGCGGGCGCGGGGTGGGGTGGGATCGTTCTGCTAGAGAGTGGAATTGCAATGCTGCGGGTCATGTGACGTGCTCCTGATAGTCGGGACTTCGCCTCATTGTTGTGCGCCGGTCTCGCTTTTTGCTGGAGCGTGATGATCTGCATTGTTCCGCCGTGCTCCATCGCGCGCCGCCATGCGCTGGCGGTTCTGTGCGGTTTTGTGATGGATTGTCGGTGCGCTAAGCTGGCGCGGAGGATTCGACAGGGGCCTGGATGGCTGCGACCGACAAACAACTTTCCGACGAGCAGAGCCGGCAGGTCGCCTCGACCGTTCGCGAAGAACTGGCGCGCCGGCGCATCTCGCGGCAGCATCTGGCCGAACTGGCCCGGATCAGCGTCTCGACGCTGGAGAAGGCGCTTGGCGGACGGCGGCCGTTCACGCTTGCCACCACGGTGCGGCTCGAAGAGGCGCTCGGCGTTTCGCTGCGCACGGAGGCAGTTCCTTCAGCCGCGCCCGCCAATGGCGACATCGCGCCCGACAGTCTCGGGGCCTATTCGCGGCGCGCGGTGCACTGGCTCGAGGGCAGTTACCTGACGCTGCGGCCGTCGTTCGGCGAGAAGGGCGCGGTCTATGCCTATCGCACCGAGATCGCGTGGGATGCGGCGGCGCCGAGCCTGGTGTTTCGCGAGGGCGAGCGGCTCGACGCGGCGTTCACCCAGTTCGGCGAGGTGGCGGTGCCGAACCAGTCCGGCCACATCTATCTGGTCACCAACCGCAACGGCCAGTACCGGCTCATCACCATTTCGCGGCCGACCATCGGCGGCGAGATGTACGGCATCCTGACCACCTTGCTCGCAGGCCGCGGCTCGCTGCTGACGCCGATCGCAGCACCCGTCGCGTTCGTGCCGATGGCGGCGGTGGCGGAGCCGAGTTTCGGACGGATCCAGCCCGGCGAGCGTCACCACGCGCTCTATCGCCAGCACCTGCAGCGCGCGATCGACGAACCGTTCGCGGTATTCGTGCCGACATAGAATCTCGCGACCGATCATGCATGCACGGTCTCCGCGCCCTTGGCGTCGGGATAGAATTGCGGCGCCTCGCGGCGATCGAACATGCCGTAGTCGCGCACGATGCGGACGCGGCGCAGCCGCGCGCCATCCTGCAGCGCCAGCTTCGCCTCGAACGCTTCGGCGGCGGCGTCATCGCGCCACGACAGCAGCAGGACGATCTCGCCCGGCGTCACCACGCCGTCGAACACATCCCATGCCACGAGCCCGTCGGCCTTCGCGTCGAGCCCCAGCCATGCCGCGACGTCTTCCGCGCGCGTTGCCTTCACCCACTCGGCTGGCCGCAACGCATCGATCAGCGTGACGGTAGTGGCGTTGCCGGCCGCCGTTTCGTCGAAGCGCTGTTCGCGCAAAACCTGGCCGGCGGGCAACCGGCTGTCGCGGGTGATCTCGCCGACGCGCAGGTGATAGTCGAGGAACACCTCGTCGCGGCCTTTCGCCTGCACGGTGTGATGCAGCGCCTGCGTCCGCCAGCGCACCAGCGCCTTCTCGTCGCGCCAGCTTGAGAGCGACACCAGCCAGCCCTCGCGCGTCAGGCTGCGATAGCGCAGGTTGTCGACGAAGCCGTCGATCCGTTCGATCTCGGGCTTGAGCACCCTGGCATAGCCGAGATAGGCGTCCCATTTCTCCGGCTTCGGATGCACTTCGAAAATCACGGCGAACATGGCGGCTTCCTCATCGGCTGGAATCTGATCTTAGGCGCTTGCGCACCCGGGCGCGACCCGACAAACGAATGCATTCTCGCGGCGCGATTGCGCCCGAGCTTTGCGATGAACGTCCCGCCCTCTCACTTGAGAGGGCGCGCGGAACGCCGGACGCGCGATGCGTCCGCAGCCTCGTGTGCA
>JANINJ010000007.1 GCA_024508855.1 Xanthobacteraceae bacterium | reverse complement strand
GATTCGCCAGATCGCTTCCATGCCGAGTTCGGGATACTCCACCACCTCGACCTTCCTGATGCAGTGTTCGGCAAGGTTCGCCGCGGCGCCCCCGATCGAGCCGAGGTAGAAACCGCCGTGCTTCTTGCACGCCTCGCGCACCGCCACCGCACGATTGCCCTTGGCGACCATTACCATCGAGCCGCCCGCGGCCTGGAATTGATCGACGAAGGAATCCATGCGTCCCGCCGTGGTCGGCCCGAACGCACCGGAGGCATAGCCTTCCGGCGTCTTCGCCGGACCGGCGTAATAGACCGGATGGTTCTTGAAGTAATCCGGCAGCGGCTCGCCCCTGTCCAACCGCTCGCGCAGCTTGGCATGCGCCGCATCGCGCGCGACGATCATGGTGCCGGTGAGCGACAACCGCGTCTTGGTCGGATATTTCGACAGCGTGGCGAGAATGTCCCTCATCGGCTGATTGAGATCGATCTTCACCACCTCGCCGCCAAGCGCTTCTTCCACCGCCGGCAGATACTGCGCCGGATTGTGCTCAAGTTCTTCGAGGTAAACGCCGTCTTTGGTGATCTTGCCGAGCACCTGGCGGTCCGCCGAGCACGAGACGCCGAGCCCGATCGGCAATGACGCACCGTGGCGCGGCATGCGGATCACCCGCACGTCGTGGCAGAAATACTTGCCGCCGAACTGCGCGCCGACGCCGGAGCTTTGCGTCATCTTCAGCACTTCCTGCTCCATTTCGAGATCGCGGAAGGCATTGCCGTTCTCGCTGCCATGGGTCGGCAATGCATCGAGATAGCGCGCGGAGGCCAGCTTCACCGTCTTCATGCACAGTTCGGCCGAGGTGCCACCGATGACGATAGCGAGATGATACGGCGGGCACGCGGCGGTGCCGAGCGTCATGATCTTCTCTTTGAGGAACGCCAGCAGACGATCCTTGGTCAGCACCGACGGCGTCGCCTGAAACAGAAAGCTCTTGTTGGCGGAACCGCCGCCCTTGGCCATGAACATGAACTTGTAGGCATCATCGCCTTCGGCATAAATCTCGCACTGCGCCGGCATGTTGTTGGCGGTGTTCTTCTCCTCATACATCGACAGCGGCGCGACCTGCGAATAGCGCAGGTTGCGGCGCAGATAGGCGTCGCGCGCGCCCTCGCTCAGCGCGGCTTCGTCCTCGCCATCGGTGATGACGTTGCAACCCTTCTTGCCCATGATGATCGCGGTGCCGGTGTCCTGGCACATCGGCAGCACGCCGCCGGCGGCGATATTGGCGTTCTTCAGGAAATCGAGCGCGACGAACTTGTCGTTCGAGCTCGCCTCCTTGTCGTCGAGGATGTTCCGAAGCTGCTTCAGGTGTCCCGGCCGCAGGTAATGGTTGATGTCGCCGAACGCGGCCTCGCTGAGCGCACGCAATGCCTCGCGCGACACCACCAGCATGTCCTTGCCGAGCACCTTCTCGACCCGCACCCCGTCACTGCTGATCTTCCGATACGGCGTCTCGTCCTTGCCGAGCGGAAACAGCGGCGTGTGCTTGTAGGGCGGAACCGGCTTGGCATCGGGGATCGCAGTGGGTGCATTCATGAGATTAGGCCTCGTGGGGAACGGAATTTGGCCCCTGTTTAAGCACTTCCATCGCACTTTTGAAGGCTTCAAAACTGCTCGGGAGGCCTGCCCGAACCACAATTCGGGCGTTTCCGCATCGGGATGGGCGAGTTAGCGGGCAAATCGCGACCGCGCGAACCGGTGGCCTTTTAACGAAACGGCGCCCGGGCCGTTCACCATTGCCGCAAAATCGCAGCGACATGCGCCTGCAATTCATGGCTTGGTTGCGTTCGTTCGCCCACGATAAAGCCGAGGGCGGGTCAACGAGGACCAGGTCGCGATGAATATCTCGGGCGTCAGCACGTCAGTTCCGGCAACGGCGCCGAACGCCGCATCTCGCCAATCCGATCCGGAACGGAAAGACACCCCGTCCGACGAGGCCCGCGCACGCGCCGCACAGCCACCGCAGCGCGCCGCCCTTCCACCAGGCCAGGGAACGCGGGTCGACGTGCTGGTCTGAGCTGCCTGCTGCGCTGAAGTTTTCGTCCTGTCCCACGAATGCCGCGAAGATCGCGTCGGATGACCTTTCGAGCAAAGGTCATCGCATGATCGCACGTCTGCTGATTCAAAACGTGATCTGGATCGTCGGCATGGGCGCCGTGCTGTTCGCATCGGCCGGCACGTGGCACTGGCCCGCCGCATGGGTTTTCCTCGCCACCATGGCCGTCACCGGCCTCGCCGCCGGCCTATGGCTCGCCCGGATCGATCCGGCGCTGCTGCGCGAGCGCATGAATTCGATGATGCAAGGCGGCCAGCCGGCATCGGATAAAATATTCGTGGTGGTGTTTGGCATCGTGGCCTTGAGCTGGTTCATCCTGATCGGGTTTGAACATCGCGTGAGCCCATCCGGCATGCCGACCGCGCTGCAAATCCTCGGCCTGTTGCTGCTGGTGCTATCCACCGTCTTCGTGCTGTGGGTGATGCGCGAGAATTCCTTCGCCGCGCCGGTCGTGAAGATCCAGACGGAGCGCGGCCATCACGTCATCAGCACGGGCCCTTACGCCTGGGTCCGGCACCCGATGTACAGCGGCACAATTTTCTTCTTCACGGGCGTGCCGCTGCTGCTCGGATCGTGGTGGGGCCTGATCCTGGCGCCACTGTTCGTCGTGCTGTTCGGATTTCGTGCGCGGCTCGAAGAGCGCGCACTGGTCGAGGGCCTGCCGGGCTATGCCGACTATCTAGCCCGCGTCCGCTATCGCATTGTCCCAGGGATCTGGTGAACGCAGACGGTGACCTTTGTCAAAGATCGAGTGGCTTGTAGTGACGGAAGATGCCGTCCTCATTGAATGGAATGCGGCGCGGGCTTGCGAGATAGGCTTCGATATTCGGCCGTGCGGCAACCCGATCGTGCAGCGACACCAGCCCGGGAATCTCGCGCTCGAATTTCTGCATGCGTTTCGGAAACGCGTAGCGCAGTCCGGCGACGATCTGGAACAGCGACAGATCGACATAGGTGATCCTGCGGCCGGTGACATAGGCACCGCCGCGCGCTGCAATCAGGCCCTCGAAATAGCCGAGATATTTCGGCACCCGCTCGTTCCAGAACTCCGCGGTGCGCTTTTTCGCCGGCGTGCGCTGTTCCTCGTAATACAGCGACGGCCCCAACGGATGATGAGTGTCGTGGATTTCCAGCACAAGGTCGGTGATCGTCAATTGCAGTTGATGCACCCATAGCCGCCCCGGCTCGGTCTTCGGCGCGAGGCCGAGCCGTGCGCCTAGATGGAGCAGGATATTCGCGGTCTGGCCGATGACCATCTTCCCGGCCTTGAGAAAAGGCGGCGCGAACGGCGGCGTATCCGTCGCCTTGCCGTCCATCAGCGCCATCATGCTTGCGGTGCCGCGTTCGCGCGCAACATCCACATAGTCGGCGCCGGCGTCTTCCAGCGCGAGGCGGACATACTCGCCCCGCCCCTGAATGCTCGGCCAGTAATAGAGTTCGTAGCGCATCGGTAGATCCTCATCCGCTCACACGAACGCGGCTCCGCCGGGCGAAGCCGCATCCCTGAAGCCTACACCAACGCGCGAAAGAACGCTCAGTTCACCGCGAAGCAATATAGCAAGCCGTCGCCCCCGGTGCTCTTGAGATCGTTCTGCGAGCAGCCGCCATCCGGGCCGCGCGAAGGGTGCGATGAATTCCATGATTTCGCCGGCGGCTCGTCGTTAAGCCCCATGCGGTCGGAATGACCGAGCATCGCCGAACCCTGCGTGCTGCTCGTCCAGTTCTTGCAGGTGCGATCTTCAGCTGATGGGAATGCCGTGCCATCCGGCTGCGACCCGGTCAGGATATCATGGCGGTTCGGTTTGTCGCCGCGTCCGTTGATCACCTCGCCTTTTTCACTCAACGCCGTTTGCTTGGTGAGGTTATTGCTGCCGTGCAAATCCGCGACATCCTTGGCGATCACTTCGCCCTTGGTATTCTGCCATGGCCCTTTGCCAATGCGATCTTTTGCATTCACCGCCGGCTTGCCGTCCACCTCTTGCGTGGAAAGATAGGCGTGCCAGGTCTTGCTGCCACTGCCCGCGGCCTGTGCCAGTTCCTGACACCAGTTATCGGCGCCGGCCAGACCGCCAAGGTTGCCGCCGTTGCCGATGCCATGGCTGGTCACGAAAAACGTGGCGTTGGCATTCTGTGCATGTGCCGGCTGCAGTACCGACGGCGCTACCAACGCGGCAACGCCAAAGCTCATTAGCGAGACGGTCTTGAGAACGACTGACATCAAAGCCTCCGGTTTTGTACGATCGGGAATCGATCGACCAACCCCCGCCGCGGACGATTATTCCCCGATCGACAACGCCGTCGGATGCACAAGTATCCCGCCGCAGATAAAAAGAAGGCGCTGCGAATTCAGTCGCAACGCCTTCTCGTCTGTATCGATGCCGCACGCGATCACACTTGCTGGATCGCGGAAAGCTCCCAGTTCGCGCCGCGCGGCCGCACGAAGGTCCATACCTCCGTCGCTTCGATCGGCTGATCCCTGCCTTCGACGATGCGGCCGCTTGCACGATCCAATGTCTTGTCGACCAGGCTGAAGCGCATCGCGACGGTCGCATAGTCGGTTGTGCCTTCACGCCATGCTTCCGACAGGTCGCCCTGCAGCAGCTTGACGTCGCTGACCTTGTTGATCGTGTTGCGCTCCTTGTTGGCCGCAAGATCCTGCGTCAGGTAGGACACCATCTCCGGCGTCGCGAGGGTATGCAGCCGGGCGACGTCCTCGTCCGACCACGCGGCCTGAACGTCACTCAACACCCGTTCGAAGGCATCGTAATCATCCGGCTTGATCTCCAGCGCGGGCGCATTCGCGCCCAGCCCGAAACCGCCGGTGCGCAGGTTGGCCTGCGGTCCCGGACCGACGTCGGGGCCGGCTGCCGGACCCGCGTAGGCCGGACCGCCATTGCGGCGGCGCCACCACGACATCGCAAACCGCGCGACGATCACAATCAGGCCGATCTGCAGGATCAGTCCGAGCAGCGACGACAGCCCGCCAAGGCCACCGAACAGGCCGCCACCGAACAGCATGCCGAACAGGCCTGCGCCGAGGAAGCCGGCGGCAAGACCGCCGAGCATGCCCATGCCGGGGCGGTTGAACATGCCACCACCGGCCGCGGGCGCGCGCGTGGCCGCGCCGGGCTGCGTCATGGTGCGGTTGAAGGGTTGCGCAGCGCCGGGCGCAGTCGTGGTCGGCGCAGGCGCGGAGAATGTCCGCGAGCCGCGCGATCCCGAGCTAAAGCTGCGGCCCGCGCGCGCATCTGCGGCCGAGACCGCGACCATCATCACCGGGAACGCCAGAGCGGCCGCGAGAGCCAGCGTCTGGACGAAACCGCGGGGACCACGAAGAATTGGGCGTCGAAGAAAAGTCATGGGTTGTTTCCTCTGTCCCCGACAAGGGGAACGCTGCCTAACATGGGGAACGGCCGCAAAAAGAGAAGTGCGAATAGCGCCGCACCCATGCGGCGCTCGGTCGCGGTTCCGCTCTGAGGCAGGGAACTGATCTCAGATCGTCATCGCAATATCACACGTCATTGCCGGGCTTGACCCTGCAATCCATCGCCTTTTGGAGAGAAGAGCGATGGATACCCGGATCAAGTCCGGGCATGACGACCGTAAGCGTGGAATGCGGCTAGGCCGCGATGGTTTCCTTCACCGCCGCCACCAGTTGGCTCAGCGAGAACGGTTTCGGCAGGAAGGCGAACTGCTGATTCTCCGGCAAGCTCTTGGCGAAGGCATCTTCGGCATAGCCCGACACGAAGATCACCTTGATGTCCGGATTGCGCGACCGCATCGACTTCAGCAGCGTCGGCCCGTCCATTTCCGGCATCACCACGTCGGACACGACCAGATCGACGCCACCGTCGTTGGCTTCGAGTTCTTCCAGCGCCTCGACGCCGTTGGCCGCCTCGATCACCGTATAGCCGCGCGAGCGCAGGCCCCGCGCGTTGAGCGAACGCAGCCCCTCCTCGTCTTCCACTAGCAGGATGGTGCCCTGCCCGGTGAGATCGGCCGCGCGCGGCTTCGCCTCGGGCGACGCTTCCTTGCCGTTGGCGGCCGACGCCTCGGCAGGCGCCTCCTTCTCGGCCTCATGCCGCGGCAAGAAGATCACGAACGACGAACCCTTGCCGGCTTCGGAATCCACATAGATGAAGCCGCCGGTCTGTTTGACGATGCCGTAGACCGTGGAGAGCCCGAGGCCGGTACCCTTGCCGACTTCCTTGGTCGAGAAGAACGGCTCGAAGATCTTGTCGACGATTTCGGGCGGAATGCCGGTGCCGCTGTCCGCGACCTCGATGCGCACGTAATCCGCCGCCGGCATTCCCTTGTAGGGCAGCCGCTCGGCGTCCTGTGCGGAGACGTTGCCAGTGCGCACGGTCAGCTTGCCGCCGTTCGGCATGGCGTCGCGCGCATTGACCGCGAGATTGACGATCACCTGCTCGAATTGCGAGACGTCGACCTTCACCGGCCACAGGTCGCGGCCGTGCACGAGATCGAGCTTCACCTTTTCGCCGATCAGCCGCCGCAGCAGCATGGTGAGGTCGGACAGCGAATCCCCGAGATGCAATACCTGCGGCCGCAGCGTCTGGCGCCGCGAGAACGCCAGCAGTTGCCGCACCAGCGTCGCGGCGCGCGTGGCGTTCTGCTTGATCTGCATGATGTCCTGGAACGACGGATCGGTCGGCTTGTGCGCGTTCAGCAGGAAGTCGTTCGCCATCATGATGGCGGAGAGCACGTTGTTGAAGTCGTGCGCGATGCCGCCGGCCAGTTGCCCCACCGCCTGCATCTTCTGCGATTGCGCGAACTGGCTTTCCAACGACCGCTTCTCGGTGGTCTCCAGCAGATAGACAATCGCGGCTTCCGCATCGCCCGGCTCGCTGACGCCGGTGACGAAGAATTCGCCCCAGCGCTCCTTGGCGCCGTCGAGCGCCGCTTCCACCGGGGCGATATCGCCGTGCCCCTCGGCAGCCAGGGTAATCGCCGCCGCAAGTGCGGCGCGATCCTTCTCGTTAACCGCATCGAGGATCGAAGCGGAGTTGGCCGCGCCCGGCTTGAGATCCTGCGTCAGCCGCGCGAAGCGTGCATTGGCGCGCACCACCGTGCCGGATTTGTCGACCGTGGCGATCGCCATCGGCGTGTGGTCGAAGAAGCGCATGAAGCGGACTTCGGCCGAACGCTGCGGATCGGCGCGCTCGTTTCGGGCAAGGCTGATAACCAGCGTGCGCGACGCACCCGGCGCGCCGTCGGCGCCAAAGGCAAGCTTGTGGAACAGCCGCGCCGGCATGGTCCGGCCGTTGCGCATCCGCAGGTCGACGTCGAAGACTTCGGTCTTCACCTCGCCCGGCGCCGGCACGATCGAGGTCAACAGCGCAGCGCCGTCGCCCGAGACGATGTCGCCAAGCTTGAGGCCCCCGGAGCCGATCTCCGCAAGATCGTGATCGAGCCAGTTCGCCAGCGTCGCGTTGACGTAGACCAGATCGCCCGATGCGTTGACCGAGAAGAAGCCGCATGGCGCATGATCGAGATATTCGATCGCGTGCTGCAATTCCTTGAATACGTCTTCCTGGCGTTCGCGGTCGCGGGTGATGTCGGCGACCGACCACACCGAGAACTTTGCCTTGCGCTTGGCGTCATCGAGCGGACGCACCCGCATCCGCAACCAGCGGCCCTGCGTGCCATCGGGGCCCGCAACACGGACCTCCTCCTGCAGGCGCTTGCCTTCGCGCGACGCCTTGAGCAGGCGGAATACCGCTTCCGATACGTCGGGGTTGCCGATGAAAACCCGTTCGACCGGACGGACGTCCTGCACCGACGCTGCGCCGGTCAAGGTCAGGTAGGCCGTGTTGGCATAGACCACATGCCCGCGCGAATCCGTCACCGCGATGCCGTCGAACGCATGATCGGCAATCGGCCGCATCAGCGGGTTGTCGGTCGCGCGATCGGCAAACCGGACGATACCGGTAGCAAAGGCGAACAGCATGAACAGCCCGACCATCGCCAGCAGGGCCAGCAGGCCGACGATGTAGGGCTGCGCCTGGGCCTTGCCGAGCGCCATGAAGCCGACGGCCGCGGCAACGATGGCGCCAGCCACCAGCAGGACCAGCACGATGCTGCCGCTGCGCCCGACCGGTTCCTGTGCGACAGCCGGTTCGGGCAGCGGATGATTGTCAGAAGCGGTCGTCATGCAATGCTGCGCTTGCCTGTCACAATGGAACACCGGCGTTTGCGGTTCTGCCGTGAGTGCCCGAATCGGCCCCGCAAACGCAAGCCGAACATAGGGTCATTTCCACCCAATACGCGCTTTTCCTGGCTCTCCGGGCCGAAATCCACACCCGTTCTCAGGTCCGGCGTCCGGAAAGGCCGCGTTTCAGGCCCATGACGTAGCCGATAATCTCGGCGACCGCGTGGTAATGCTCGACCGGAATCTCGTCGTCGATCTCCACGGTTGCGTAAAGAGCGCGGGCCAGCGGCACGTTCTCGACGATCGGAATGTCGTGCTCCTTCGCAATTTCCCGGATCTTGAGCGCAACCGCGTCGGTACCCTTGGCGACGCAGATCGGGGCCGGCATGCCGCGATCGTATTGCAGCGCGACCGAATAGTGGGTCGGATTGGTAATGATGACCGAGGCCTTGGGGACCGCCGCCATCATGCGCTTGCGCATGCGGGCATGGCGCAAGGCGCGGATGCGTCCCTTGATGTGCGGGTCGCCTTCGGTCTGCTTGAATTCCTCTTTCAATTCCTGCAGCGACATCTTCTGCCGCTGGAACCATTGCCGGTACTGGAACAGGTAATCGGCAATGGCGACCAGCGCGAGCATCGCCACCACCGACGTCAGCAGATGCGAGGTCAGCGAGATCGTGATTCCGAGCAGGCTTGCCGGGTCCGAGCGCACCATGGCGTCGAGGCGGAAACGATCCGGCCACAGCACCATGGTCATCACCGCGCCGAGCGCGATCACCTTGAACAGGCCCTTGCCGAAATTGGCCGCGGCCTGCTTGCCGAAGATGCGCTTGGCGCCGGCCAGCGGCGACAGCTTGCTGAATTTCGGCTTCAGCGCTTCCGTCGACCAGACGAAACGGTGCTGCACGATGTTGCCGGCAATCGCGGCGAGCGCCAGCAACAGGAACGGCACGCCGAGCACGACGATCAGGATGTATTCGATGTCGCGTGCCAGCGCGAGCAGACCCGCGCCGTCGGTACGGATCATCCAGGAATTGGCCAGCAGATTGCGCAGCGGATTTTGCAGGCCGCTGCCGACCGAACCGGAAAACGACGTCAGCAGCAAAGCCGCGCCGGCGATCACGAACCAGGTGTTGACTTCCTGGCTCTTGGCAACATCGCCACGCTCGAGCGCATCGTCCAACCGTTTTTGGGTCGGGTCTTCTGTCTTCTCCGGGCCGTCGCTTTCCTCGGACATCGATCAGCCTCTCAGCGCCCCGGCGTCAGTTCGTGCATCACGCCACCGAAATAATCGAGGAAGACGCTCATCATCACGACAATCACGCCGCCAAGGATCAGGAAGCCTGCCATGATCGACAGCGGCACGCCGACGAAATAGACCTGCATCTGCGGCATCAATCGTGCCAGCACGCCGAGTCCGATATTGAACACCAGCCCGAACACCAGAAACGGCGCGGCAAGCTGAATACCAATCTTGAAGGCCCCGGAGAACGCACGCACCGCGAGATCGGCGACATCGCCGCTCGGCATCAACTCGCCCGGCGAGAAAATCGTATAGCTCTGGTTAAGCGCGGCGATCACCAGATAGTGGCTGTCGGTCGCAAACAGCAACGTGACGCCGAGAAGCGTCAGGAAGTTTCCGATCAGAAGCCCCTGCTGCCCTTGCGTCGGATCGACCGCGGTGACAAAACCCAGTCCGAGTTGCTGGGCGATCACCGAGCCCGCCACCTGCAAGGCCGACAACGTCACGCGCGCGGTTGCCCCCAGCACGATGCCGATGAAAATCTCCTGCACCATCTGCACCGCGAGCGGCGCCAGCGTCTGCATGTCGACGTGGAAGGCCGCGCGATGCAGCGGCAGCAGGATCATGGTGAGCAACAATGCGATCGCGAGCTTGATGCGAACCGGAATGTTGACCTCACCCAGCCCCGGCAACAGCATCACCATGGCGCCGATGCGGGCGAATACCAGCATGAAGGCGGCGCCATAGGCCGGCAGGAACGAGATGTCGATGCGCATGTGCGGAACATGCGCTAACCGCCGATGATTCGCGACGAAATCCGCAACATCTCGGCGTGCAATGCGTCCGCCATGAACGGTAGCGCCAGCACCAGTGTCACGAAGATCGCAATGATCTTGGGCACGAACACCAGGGTCTGTTCCTGAATCTGGGTCAGTGCCTGCACCAGCGAGATCGCGACGCCGACCACGAGGCCGACGATCAATAGCGGCGACGACACCACCACGATGGTCCAGATCGCATCGCGGGCGACGTCGAGAGTTTCCGGGCCTGTCATTTGGATTTCTTCCTTTCCTCGCACCGAGGATTTTTCAGATCGGCATCTTCATGATGTCTTCGTAGGACTGGATGACGCGATCGCGCACCGAAACCAGCGTCGATACCGCAACATCGGTTTCCGCAACCGCCGTCACCACATCCATGACGTTGGCTTTCCCGTTGGCCATTGCGACCGTTTGCGCATCCGATTTCCGGCCCGCATCCATCACGCTGCCGAGCGCATCCTTGAGCAGCGCACCGAACGACGGACCGTTGGCATCCGGCGATTTCTCAACGCCGGCGCTGCGCTCCATCATGCGCGCGAGGCTGGCATAGGCGTTGGCGGCTGCGGTAGGCGATGCCATGATTGATGTCTCCCGGATCAGGCCTTGAGGATATCGAGCGTGCGCTGGATCATGCGCCGCGTGGCGCTGATGATGTTGAGATTGGCTTCGTAGGATCGCTGCGCATCGCGCATGTCGGTCATTTCGATCAGCGGGTTGACGTTGGGATACTTGACGTTGCCGCTGGCGTCGGCGGCCGGATTGCCGGGCTCGTGCTTGACGCGAAATGCGGAATTGTCCGGCCGGATGCGGCCGAGCGATACCACGCGCGCATCGAGGGTTCGGTCGAGTTCGGATGAGAATGTCGGCACCTTACGACGATACGGATCGCCGCCCGCGGTCTGCGCGGTCGAGTCGGCGTTGGCGATGTTTTCCGAGATGACCCGCATGCGCCCGGCCTGCGCCCGCAACCCGGAGGTGGCGATGCTCATCGACCTGACGAAATCCATCTGCTCGTCTGCCATGGCGTGATGTCCTTATCCCAAGATCAATCTCAAGCTGCGATCAGCGCTTGCCGATCGCGGTCTTCAACAGATTGAGGCTGCGGCTGTAGAGCGACGTCACCGCCGCGTAGTCCATCTGGTTGGCGGAGACCTTCAGCATCTGGTCTTCGAGATTGACCGCGTTGCCCGCGGGACGGGTCTCGAAGCCGCCGCTGTTCTTGCGATCCTGCGGGAAACTCGATGTGCCGCCGCTCGCCGCCATATGCGTGCCGCTGGTCCGCATCATCGGCAGCGTGCCCATCCCGCCTGCCACATTCGTGCCCGAGGGGCCGAATGTCGGTTCGACGAGATCGCGCGGCCGGAAATTCGGCGTATCGGAATTGGCGATATTTTCGGCAAGCACCCGCTGCCGCTCCTGATGCCATTGCATCTTGGTCCGCAATGCGGACAAAACGGGAAGATCGTTGATGGCCATCGGCTGCCCCCGCCCTCGCCGCCGTCCTGGCTCCTGCGAAGGTAGGCAGAATTTGCCGTGTGTATGGTTAACGGCGAGTTAAGAACCACGGCATTGGGCGGAACAACGCTTGCCCGGGTGCATTTTCCTCACGGGGCTGCGGCAGCGGTGGAAGCCCGAAAATCCTGCGGTTCACAACCGGGTTTGGTTTGCAGCATTCCTGGGGTAAGAAGGGCGTGGGACGGCAATTTTTGCCAAGGGGCGTTAACAAGTAGCGCATCACTTACGCAGCGTCCGTCGTTTGTTGTATCGTTTCCGATCAACACTCGACGATTCTGGCTGCCAAGCGCGTTATTTGCCGGGGATACAGCATGCAGACACCACTCACATTCTTTATCGCCTTCGTGGCGGTCCTGGTGCTGATCGGCATCGTGGCCTGGCTGGTAAGGCGATTCGCGGGCAACCGGCTCGGCGGCAGCGCCAACCGAGGCCGCATGCCGCGGCTTGCGGTGATCGACGCTGCCGCGGTCGATGGCCGCCGCCGCCTGGTGCTCGTCCGCCGCGACAACGTCGAACATCTGCTGATGATCGGCGGCCCGACCGACATCGTCGTGGAACCCAATATCGTACGGGCGATGCCGAGCCGCGATCAGATGTCGCCGCGGCCGGGCCTTGGTGGCGAAGCGCGCGGTGCACCGCCGTCCGAAACCGCCAATTGGGCCGAGGAATCGCCCCGGCTGGATACTCCCCCGGAGCCGGCGTTGCCGCCACCTGTCGCACCGTCACGCCCGACGCGGCCGTCGTTTGCCGATGAATTGCGTCGCCCCCCACCACCTCCGGTGCCGGAACACCGGCACGACCCGCTGGCTACGATCTCGTCCGAACCGGTGCTTCGTCCGGAGCCTCGTCCCGACCTGCGCGCCGAATCGCCGTTGCCGCGCGCCAATCCCCGGCCCGAACCGCAGGTATCGCGTCCCCCGCTCCCGCCGCTGCGGCCAAGCGAACCGCCCGCCGCAAAGGCTCCGCCGGTTCGCGGTCCGGAGCCGACGCCTGCCGCTCCGCCGTCGCCGCCTCCGCAGCTTCCCTCGTCTGCCGACCAGAACCTTGCCGAGATGGCCAAGCGGCTCGAAGCTGCGCTGCGCCGGCCTGGCGGCGATCGTCCGACGATGCCCGCACCGTCGGCATCTGAATCGGCTCCCCCGGTCCGCTCTGCGCCCCGGGTCACCGTCACGCCGCCTGCCGGTAATGTGAGCGAGTCGTCGTCGGCACCGCCGGTCGCGCCGCCGACCCCCAAGGGCGACTTTGAAAATCTCGAGGACGAAATGGCATCGCTGCTCGGTCGTCCGAAGACGCCTACGTGAGGCCGGCGTCATTCCCGCGTAGAGTTTTCATATTCCTCATCACACTGCTCGCCGCCGGATCGTTGGCCGATCCGGCGTTGGCGCAAGATATCAGCATCAATCTCGGCGCCGGCAACGGCGGCGTGACCGAGCGTGCGATCCAGCTGATCGCGCTGCTCACCGTGCTGTCGGTCGCGCCGTCGATCCTGATCATGATGACGTCGTTCACGCGCATCGTCGTCGTGCTGTCGCTGCTGCGCACTGCGCTCGGCACCGCGACCGCGCCACCGAACTCCGTCATCATCGCGCTTGCGATGTTCCTCACGGCCTTCGTGATGGGACCGGTGCTGCAAAAATCCTATGACGACGGCATCAAGCCGCTGGTCGCGAACCAGATCACGGTCGAGGAAGCGCTGCAACGCGCCTCGGTGCCGCTACGCGGCTTCATGCAGAAGAACGTCCGCGAGAAGGACCTCAAGCTGTTCATGGATCTCTCCGGCGAGCCTGCACCGGCAACGCCCGACGAGATGTCGCTGCGCATCCTGGTGCCGGCTTTCATGATCTCGGAACTGAAACGCGCCTTCGAGATTGGTTTCCTGCTGTTCCTGCCGTTCCTGATCATCGATCTCGTGGTCGCATCGGTGCTGATGTCGATGGGCATGATGATGCTGCCCCCCGTCGTCGTATCGTTGCCGTTCAAGCTTATCTTCTTTGTTCTCGTAGACGGCTGGTCGCTGGTCGCTGGTAGCCTTGTACAGAGTTACGGCGGATAGCGCGCAACGTTTCGCTATTCGATTCAAATATAGCGCTCAGTGGATAACGCGTTGCTGCGCCGCATTGTGGCCTATTTTGGCCAATGTTCTAACGGCATCGCCCACATTCAGAAGAGGCAGCACATGGAAGTCGTCGTCCCCCGATACGAAACGTTCCCCGATCCGATCAACAACTGGATCATCTGGGACCTCGAGCGAGACGATATCGCAAAATTCGACGGCGAATTTCTTGTGCTGGGAACCGAGGAAGAAGCAGCTGCCTTGTGCGACTTCCTCAACGACACGGAAGCAAGGCGCGCAGCGTAGTTTCCACCGCCCCCTCGCATTCATCTTATCCACAAATAGGCCGCGCAAAATCAGCGCGTCGCATCCGCGCGTCTGGTGCCGACGATGGCGGGCAGCGCGCCTGTGGATGTCGGATCGGCGCTTGCTGATGCAGGCGGCAATGCTGCCTTGGTGATCGTGTCGGGGAAGCGCGCCTGCATCTCGCGCAGGAAGCCGTCGAGCGTATCGACGCTGCCCGCCATCTTGGCGATCCGCTCGAAGTCAGCGCTGCTGGCTGCCGCAGGCTTGCTGGCGAGGTCGAAGGCCGCGCGATCCGCCTTGCTGTTCATCAGCGGCGCATATTTTTCCCGGAACCGGGCCAGGCCCAGCGCGTCCTCCGCGAGGGCATAGCCGATGACGGCGCGGATCACGTCGCCCTTCTCCGTCGTGTTCAGCGGTTTGAAATCGCGCCAGCGGTCGCCGTAATAAAGTTCGATCTGCTCGGCGGATTCGCGCCAGCGCCGCCCCGCCCAGTAGATGTCCGAGCGCAACCGGATCGCCTCGCGGCCGGTCATGTTGGAAATGATTTCGAGCGCCAGGTCGCGACGGCCGACGTCGCTTTGCGCACGCGCTTCGAGCAACAGCCGCTGCTGGCGGAGCTCGCCCGCGAGATCGGCGATCCGCGTCGTGCGCAACGCCGTGATGGCGCGATCCGGCTTGTGGCTCATCAGATAGACCATGGCGAGACGCGTCGCGACCTGAGCACGCGCGGCACCTTCCAGCCGATGGTCGATTTGATACTGCAGCAACTGAGCCGCCTGATCGAGCAGATCGACGCCGATTAAACGATCCGCCAATCGCCGGATCATTTCGTCGCCACGCCGCCCGATCGGCGTCAGTTCGCGGTAGTCGTAGAACGTCGCCAGCGCATCGATCGGCGGAATGTCATCGCCTTTGGGACCGAGGAACAGCTTCACGAACAGCGCCGACGCTTCGTCCTGCGCCTTCCGCGAGGCTTCCGAATTTGGCTGCAACTGCGTTGCCGTACGCGCCGCCGCGAGCGCTTCCGCGTAACGATCGGCGTCGCCGTAAAGCTGCGTCAGCATGCCCAGGGTCCGGACCTCGATGCCATCGCCACGCCACAGCATCGAGAGCATCTCCAGATCGCGCACCGCATCGTCCTGGCTGATGTCGTTGCGACGCTCGCGGAGTGCGACCTCCAGCAGCGTGGCTTCTGCTGCCGCCGCGCGATCCGGCGAAGCCACCGCGGCGCGATATTGCTTCAAGGCATCCTTGTCGTGTCCGAGACCTTCGGCAAGCCGGCCGCGCAGCACCGCGATGGCAGGCTTCTGCTCTTCCGAAATGCCGATGGAATCCAGATCGTCGCTGCGCGACGATGCGCCGGCATAGTCCTTGACCTCGAGCGAAGCCTGCATGGCATCCGCGATCAAAGCGCGCTGCAATTCGAGCGGCATCGTGGTGATGGCGAACTCGGCGTTCTTGAATGCCTCGCGCCCCGCCGGCCATTTGTGCTGGCGCGCAAGAGCCAGCCCCTTCCACAGTTGAGAATTGTAGTTCGCCCCGATCGCCGGGTTGGCGAGATCCTTCAATGCGAGTTCGGGTCGCCCCATCAGGCTCGATGCGACGGAATGCACGATCAGCGTCATCGCATCTTCATTGCCGGGCTTGCTGTCGGCGATGGTGAGATCGAGCACCGCCTTGGCTTCCGGATACATCGCCCACGCCATGTAGAAACGCGCCAGCGCCAGCCGCGCTGCGTTGCGATCGGCGGGATCGGTGGCGGCCACGGTCGCCTCGATCAATTCGTCGCGGCGCTTCGAAAAATTCGCAGCGCGATTTTGCCGCCACTCGGCATCGTCGAAGGTCGGGCCGACCGAGGACGTCGCGCGTTCCGGCCGGATATCCGCAGCCGATAACGTCAGGCCTCCCGGACGCGTCAGTGTCACCACGTCGGACGCGACGTCCGCGGTGACATCGTCGGAATTCGGACGCACCACGACGCCCTGAATGGATTCGAGAACCGACAGCTCGACGAAATCCTGCCGCTTGATGAATCCCTGCGCCGGCGGCAATGCCGTCACCACCAGCAGCGTGTCACCGGCGTCGGGATCGGTGATGCGATGCAGGAGGCCCGGCCGCGCCAGCGGAACGGTGATGCTCGCGCGCTTGACGTCGTTGACGTTGCGCCGCGCCACCAGTGGCTGCGACGACGCCTTCAGCGTATCGGCGAAGGTCAGCGTCCAGCGCGCGCCCGGCTTGGCATCCGATGCCTTGACGGCGCCATCGCCCGCCGCGTCGCCGGTGAGCGAGGCGAGTTGCGGACGCGCCAGCCGAAGACGAATCGCCTGCCCCTTCGGCAAGGCCAGCGCGCTGACGTCGCCGAATTCCGCCCCGGCGTTGCGGCGGATCGGTTCGAGATCAATCGGCTGCGCGGAATCCGCCACCAGCCACACCGCGTCGCCGCGCCGGAACATCGCCACCGGCGTCGGCGTCGCGAAGGAGAACGTCACGCGCAAGCCGTCGCTGCTGCGCTCGACTTTAACCGGTGCAGCATGACTATCGTCCGCCGCGGCGGCTGCGACGGCCGCCACTGGTGCGGGCACGGGTTTCGGCTTCGATGCAAGGTCGAGCGGCTGAACAGGCGGCAGCACGTCATCCCTGGCTGCCTCTGCAATCTTCGGCGCCGGTAGAGCGGGCGTTTTGCTCTCGGCTTTGTCCTGCGGCACGATCGGCGGCACCGGCGCATTCGCACTGCTGTCCTTCGGCGGGACCGCATCGGCTGACGGCTTGGCCGGCGCTGGCACCACCGGGAGCACCTGCGGCCGCTCCGCTGGCTTGAAACCGACATCGACGACGTAGTTCTTGTCTTCGCGGAACGAATGCACGTCGACATCGCCGATCAAGGCAAGGTCGACCTTGGCGGTGTTGCCGTCGATCTTCTGGCTGATGTTGCCGACGCTGGCGGGCGCGGCCAGCTTGGCATCGGCGAGATCGAATGTCAGCGGGCTGTCGAACATGAGCGAGAACTTGTGCTCGTTCAGCGACGACGAAACGCCGGCCCCGTTCGGCAATTCGAATACGTAGCGGACGAAGGTCGGCTGCACCGAAGCGCGCACGCGAACCGGAGGCTGCTTTTTCGCTTCCGCCGACGCCCGCTGCTGGCGCAATGCACGCTCGGCCGCACGCGCACGCTCCGACAATTCGCGCACCACATCCTGCGGCAGGCCCGGCGGCAAGCCTTTCCAGCTGTCGGGCAACAGATCGACGAACAGCCGCTCGCCGGCGACCATCGAATTGACCTTGACCTTGCGCGATAGCGCCAGCCGGATCGCGGTGCCGTCCGGATCGCGCCGGGCTGACCCGACGTAATCCGGCAGCGCATCCGACAGTTGATCGACCGGCACATCGACCGGCCGTTTGAACCGAATAACGAGGATCGTGCCCGCGAGCGAGACTTCCGAATCGACGTCCTCGGCAAGCTTCACGACCAGCCGCGCATAACCATCGGCAGCAGACAGTGTGGCTTCGCCACCCACCGCCTGGGCACGGGTTTCACCCGGTACGGCGAAGCAAAGCACGATGCCGAGGCACGCGGCAAAGGCCCGCAGGGTGCGGGCTCGCCACCAAGAGCGCCGTGCATTCTTGCGCGCCATCTCGAACGTCTTTGAATCCAGTGCTGTGATCGGCGGCCTGCCGTAACCGCCCACCACTCTAGAAATAGCCGTTTAAGGACTTGTTAACGCCAATCATGGCGAGGCAGCCGTGGCCGGACGTAACGTCGCGTCAGAACTCGGTGACGGTGCCCTTCTCGTTATCGAGGATCATACGGACATCCTTGTATTCGACGAGCGGAAGAACACCGCGCCTGGCAAGCACGGTCTGCATCCAGTGCCGATCGTGCGTGGCTTCGGCGCGTTCGCGCGATTTCCACAGATAGACCCCGACCAGCGATCCGTCCGGGCCTTCGCAATAAAGCTTGCTGACGAGATCGGGTTCGTTCTTCCAGGTCTCGAGCGTGGTGCGGGCATCGGCGAGATATTCCTCTCGCGACATCCGCGTCGTGACCGGATGGGTGACGATTTGAAGGATCATGATCTCACCCGTCGTTGATGTTGGTTTTGGCGCCCGACGAAAAACCGTCAATGATCCTGCGTCGGCTTGCCCTCGATCTTGGGAAGATCGGCGGCCGATGCCGTCTTGTCGGTCCCTGCCCGCCGCGCCATTTCGACGGTCAGGCGCTCGGCCGCCTCCGGCGACATCTGGCCAAGGATATCCGACATCTTGCGCGGCGCGATCTGCGAGGCGATCTCATAGAGCACCGGCATTTCAAGGCGATCAAACACCTTCGCGGCATCCTTCGGCTTCATCGCTTCGTAGGTCGTTACCAGCCCCTTGAAACGCGCCGCTTCCGCGTCGTTCTTTTCCTGCGTCTTGGTGACGATGCGGGCTTCGACTTCCTTGAGCTCCTTGACCTTGTTCTCGATGCGCTGCTCGGCCGACTTGAGCAGGTTTTCGCGAATGTCGATCTCGCGCGCCCGCGCATCCAGTTCCTGCCGCCGCGCCTGCAGCCGCTCAAGGATCGCGCGTTCCGAAGCCGAGACCGGCTTGGTCGGATCGGGAAGAACGACCGTGCCCATCGGCGGCACAGTCTCCGCCGGTTTCACGGCGGGCTTGGCTGTAGCCTCGGCGCTGCCGTGCGCGTCCTTCGGCTTGGCCTCGACCGAACCGGTGATGTCATCGGCGACCTGGACGCGATTGCCGGACGGGAAATTGAAGGTTTCCTGCGCCCACGACTTCTTGGTTGTGCTCGGCTGGTAGTCGAACACATAACCGCCATCGATGAAGATGCCGGCGATCTTCAGCACCGCAAGGCCGAACACCGCCACCAGCACCACAGGCAATACACGTATGGTCGGCGCCTTTTTCATGCAGCGATGCCGCTCGTCCTTCTGCGCTCGGCGAAGGCCTGCGCAGCCGCCACCGTCGCCTTCGCCGCAGATATCCGCGGCGGCTCCGGAGCAACCGGTGCCGCTGACGGCGGACGCGCGGCGGCCGCGATCTTGGACAGGCGGCGCAGCACATCGTCGCCTTCGGCAAGCTGCCTGGTCAGCACCTGCGACATCTCGTTTGCGGATGCCAGTTGCTCGCCAAGGTTCTCGTTGACATCACGCACCGCATGCTTGAGCCCGCCGATGGCGCGCTCGGCAATTTCGGTCGCGGTGATGAGTTCGCCGATGGTCGCCTTGAGCGACTGCTCATCGGACTTCAGCCGCTGCAGGCGCTTGTTGAGCAGCATGCAGTAGCCGATGGTGACCACCAGAAGGACCGCCACAAGGCCTTCGATCACAATTCCGAATGTGTGGTTCACTGTGCCTCCATCATCTTGGTTTGTTCGTCAGCCTTCTCGAACATCGCGAAGGTGGTATTGGGCTTGCGAAGCTGCTTGGTGACGCGGATGGCGACTCGGTCGCCGACGCGGCCCATGCGGCCCTCGGTCAACGTGACATTGCCGCAACGCACCGCGACCAGCGCATCGGCGCGCATGTCGAGCGGCAGCGTGTCGCCGACTTTCAGCTGCATCAGTTGCTTTAGCGGAATGTCGGCCTCGTAGAGCACCGCATCGACGGCGATCTGCGCCTGCGCGATCTCGGTGGCGAGATGGCTCTCCCAGATCGGATCGCGGCCGAACTTCTCGCCCATGAACATCTGCAACAGCACGTTGCGGATCGGTTCGATGGTCGCATAAGGCAGCAGCAGCTCGATATTGCCGCCGCGGTCTTCCATATCGACGCGCAGCCGCACCAGGATGGCGGCGTTGGCGGGCCGGCTGATCGCGGCGAAGCGCGGATTGGTCTCCAGCCGGTCGATCGTGAAGGTTACCGGCGACAGCGGCCGGAACGCCTGCTCGGCATCGGCCAGCACCACCTCGATGAGGCGCTTCACCAGATTGGTTTCGATCGTGGTGTAGGGCCGCCCCTCGATGCGCAGCGAGGTCGGGCCGCGGCGGCCGCCGAGCAGCACATCGATCATCGAATAGATCAGGCTGGAATCGACGGTGGCGAGGCCGAAGTTTTCCCATTCCTGCGCCTTGAATACCGACAGCACGGCAGGCAGCGGAATCGAATTCATGTAATCGCCGAACCGCACCGACGTGATACGGTCGAGCGACACTTCCACGTTGTCGGAGGTGAAATTGCGCAGGCTGGTGGTCATCAGCCGCACCAGCCGGTCGAAGATGATCTCGAGCATCGGCAGACGCTCGTAGGAGACCATCGCCGAATCGATGATGGCGCGGATGCCGGAATTGTCGTCGAGATTGACCTCGCCGACGCTGAAGCCCAGCAGGTTGTCGATCTCTTCCTGCGAGAGGACGCGCTCGCCATTGGTCTTGCTGCTGCCGTAGTCGCGGCCGCCGTCCTCGACCATGGCAGCCCATTGGTCCGCCATGGTGCCGGTGATCTCATTGGCGGCGGCTTCCTTCGCAGCCTCCGCAGGATCTTCCGAATCCAGCGACGCTTCCCATTGCGCCGCGATGGCATCCTGATCGACGGGGTCGTTATCCGCCATGGTTCACATCCGCCTCGTCATTGCACGACGACTTCCTTGAACAGCACGGCATTGACCTGCCCCGGCGAGATCGCCGCGTTGACGCGCTTGGTCAGCTCTTCCTTGAGACGGAACAGCCCCGCCGATCCGGCGAGGTCGGTGGCGCGCAATTCGCGCAGATAGGTCTGGAAGATGTCCATCACCCGCGGCATGGTCGGCTTGATCTTCTCGACCAGCAGCTCGTCCTTCACTTCGAGAACGACCTTGATCTTGAGATACTGCACGCGCTCGCCCGGCGCGCCGGCCAGATTGACCAGGATATCGGGCACGTCGACGAACACCGGCGGCTTCGGAGGCGGCGCTTCCGCATGCACCTCGTCGCCATGATGATTGAAGAAGAAGAACCAGGAGCCAGCGCCTGCACCGATCACCACGAGCAGCGCGGCTGCGATGAGGATCAGCTTGCGCTTGCCTTTCGGCGCAGCCGCAGCATCTGCCGCCGGCACGCTACCGTCCTCGGTCTGTTCGTTATCTGCCACCGTCTGCCCGCCCGCCATTCTGGGGTGAGCTCGATGCTGCCGAGCAAGCTGAAATACGCGAAACAAACGCCCCCGGCGCCCAAGCGCCCTGCCGTTCTCGACGCTAGGTTGCAATGGTTAACGAAAGCTTTCTTTCGGGGGTGAAGTGGGAAAATTTTGCCGGGGCAACATGGTCAACAAGTCGTTTATTGCCGCCCGGCCCTCACCCCACGAAAACATCAAGCAATTGAAATAGCTTGCATTTTAGACTTGGCACGACTCTCGCTTAGAGACTGGCGAACCGCGGGCTTGGGAGAGCCTCGGCGGTTTAAGGGATCGGCGATCGGCTTGGGAGAGCGGATCGCGGTTCAACCAGGGGAGAATGACCGATGGAGAACTCACTCCTCATCGGACTGTCGCGGCAGGTCACGCTGGAGCGGCAACTCGACGTCGTCGCCAACAACGTCGCCAACGTGAACACGAACGGCTTCAAGGCCGATAATTCGCTGTTCCAGGAATATCTGATGCCGGTCGCGCGCGAGGACAACTTCGTCGGCGGCGACCGTCGCCTCAGCTATGTGCAGGACCGCGCGACGTTCCACGATTTCTCGCATGGTCCCACCGAGCAGACCAAGAACCCGCTGGACGTCGCGATCGACGGCAACGCGTTCCTCGTGGTGCAGACCCCGGGTGGCGAGCGCTATACCCGCGACGGTGGCCTGCAGATCAATTCGAAAGGCCAGTTGGTCACCGCCTCCGGCAATCCAGTGATGGGCGCCAACGGCCCGATCACGTTCCAGCAGACCGACCACGACATCACGATTTCTCCCGACGGCACGGTGACGGTGCTCGAAGGCGTCAACAACGCCGCCGACGCCATCCGCGGCAAGCTGCGGCTCGTCAGCTTCGCGCAGGCGCAGAAGCTGCTGAAGGAAGGCTCGAACCTCTACGCCGCCGAAGGCATGGCGCCGCAGCCCGACGTCAACGCCACCGTCAAGCAAGGCTTCATCGAGAAGTCGAACGTCAATTCGGTCGCCGAGATGAGCCGGATGATCGAAGTGACGCGCGCCTACACGCAGATTTCCACGATGCTGCAGCAGCAGGGCGACCTGCGCAAATCCGCAATCGAAAAACTCGCCGACGTTCCGGCATAAGGACACAGACCGATGCGCGCTCTTTACACCGCAGCGACCGGCATGGCCGCCCAGGAACTCAACGTCCAGGTGATTTCCAACAACATCGCCAACCTGCGCACCACCGGCTACAAGAAGCAGCGCGTGGCGTTCCAGGATCTGATCTACGATCACGTCCGTCGCGTCGGCGCGCAGGCGTCCGATCAGGGCACCATCCTTCCGGTCGGCATCGATATCGGCGGCGGCGTCAAGACCGTCGGCACCCCGCGACTGATGGGTCAGGGCACGCTCTCGCCCACCGGCAACGATCTCGACATCGCGATCCGCGGCGAAGGCTTTTTCAAAATTCAGATGCCGGACGGCACCTACGCCTATACGCGCGACGGCTCCTTCACCACCGACCAGCAGGGCCGCGTCGTCAACGCGCAGGGCAACCTGCTGCAACCGACGATCAGCATTCCGCAAAACTCCTCGGGCCTCACCATCAACGCGCAAGGCCAGGTATCCGTGACGTTACCGGGACAGACGACGCCGAACATCGTCGGCCAGATCGGCCTCACCCGCTTCATCAACAAGACCGGACTGCAGCCGATCGGCGACAACCTCTTCACCGAAACGCCCGCTTCAGGTCCGCCGCAGGACGGCACCGCGAATGCCGACGGCTTCGGGGACATGCAGCAGGGCAATCTCGAACAGGCCAACGTGGAAGTGGTGTCGGAAATCTCCGACCTGATCGCCGCGCAGCGCGCCTACGAGATGAACGCCAAGGTCATCAGCGCCGCCGACCAGATGCTGCAATCGGCATCGAACCTGTTCCGGTAAGGACGAATACCCATGTTCCGCCCGCTCCTCATCGCCGCCCTGCTCGCCGCCACGCCGATTGCGGCAATGGCGCAAAGCACGGCCGCACCGACGCCGCCAGTGCTCCGCGCCAATGTGTCGGTGGCCTCCGACGTGGTACGCATCGGCGACGTCATCGACAATGCCGGCGATGCAGCACAGATCGCCATCTACCGCGCGCCCGATCTCGGCACCACCGGCTCGCTGCCGACCGCGCAGGTGCTCGCCGCATTGCGCGCGCATCAGGTGATCGGAGTCGATACCAAGGACCTGCAGGAAATCTCGGTGACGCGGCTGGCGCGCACGCTGGAGCCGGCCGATGTCGAACGCCAGGTCGCCCACGTGCTGGAGCACCGCAACGGCTTCAACGATGCTCGGGATATCGAACTGAATTTCGATCGCGGCCTGCAAACCCTGCAGCTCGACGCTTCGAACAGCGGCCCCATGCGTCCCGTCTCGATCCGCTTCGAGCCGCGCAGCAGCCGTTTCGACATCGTTTTCGAGATTGACAACGAGAGCGCCGGAACGCCGACGCGCCTGCGTTTCACCGGCACCGCCGTCGACACCGTCGAAGCCGCCGTGCTGACGCGCGGCATCGACCGCAACGAGATCATCAAGGCTTCCGACGTCGTCGTCGAGCGCCGTCCGCGCGTCGAAGTCGGCCGCGAGGGCGCGAGCCGCGACCAGATCGTCGGCATGCAGGCGCGGCGACAACTGCGCACCGGCCAGGCGTTGCGTACGTCGGATGTCTCCAAGCCCGATCTCGTGCAGCGCGATCAGGCGGTGACCATCGTTTACCGCGCCGCCGGCATCACGTTGACCATTCGCGGCAAGGCGCTGGAGAACGGCAGCGAGGGCGACGTGGTGAACGTCACCAACCTGCAAACGAAACGCATTTTCTCCGGCGTCGTCGTCGGTCGCGGGCAGGTTTCGGTGACGCCGCAGGCCGTCGTCAGCACCGCTACCGCAGCCGTCACCGCCCCCGTCGCAGTCGCCGCCAACGATCATACGCCCGTATCCCGGAAAGCCGAGTAACGTCGATGTCCAGCAAGTTGAACCGCGTCATCCTCACCACTGCGCTGCTGACGACAGCCGCTCTTACCAGCGGATGCTCGGCGATCAACCGCCTCTCCGCCATCGGGGAGAAGCCGGCGCTGACCTCGATCGACAATCCGACGACGCAGCCGGGCTACAAGCCGGTGCAGATGCCGATGCCGGTGCCGGAAGCGGCGTCCTACAATGCGAACTCGCTGTGGCGTAACGGCTCGCGCGCGTTCTTCAAGGATCAGCGCGCGCATCAGGTCGGCGACATCCTCACCGTCACCGTGAACTTCACCGACAAGGCCAACATCGCCAACGAGACCCAACGCAGCCGCGCCAACAAGGAAGACACCGGACTGACGGACTTCGCCGGCAGCAAATTGCTTACGGGCGCGGCGGCATCGGTGTTCCCCGGCCGGCTGCTCACCGCCGACTCCACGTCGTCCAGCGACGGCAAAGGTACGGTGCAGCGTCAGGAGAACCTGCAGACCAGCGTCGCCGCCGTGGTGACGCAACTCCTGCCGAACGGCAATCTCGTCGTCGAGGGCAAGCAGGAAATCCGCGTCAATTTCGAAGTGCGCGAACTGGTGGTCGCCGGCATCGTGCGGCCGGAGGATATCCAGAGCGACAACACCATCGATTCCAGCAAGATCGCGCAAGCCCGCATCGCCTACGGCGGCCGCGGCCAGCTCACCGACGTGCAACAGCCGCGCTACGGCCAGCAGGTGCTCGACGTGCTGCTGCCGTTCTAACCAGACGGTTCACCCAGCTCCCACGTCACATCGCGAACCTAGGCGCGATGCGACGTACGACACGGCCTTCGGTAGCTCCCCTGCCGAGGGCCGTGCTTATTTTACACGCCAATGAATAAAACCAGGCGAAGCTGCGCGATCAGCGCATTGCCTCTCGTCAGATAAGCTCTTGCTACATCGGAATACCCCTGACTATCGTCGATCGATGCTGACAGGAAGGATTTTACTATGCGACGACTGCTTGTTGTCTTTGCCATGCTGTCTTTGACCGTATCGGCCGCCCGCGCGGACAATGATCCGGGCGCTGACTTTCAGAAAGCCGACAAGTTGCTGAACGAGATGTTCAAACAGGTCGAGAAACGTCTGGCCGACGACGCCAATGGCAAGACGCGCCTCATCCACGCGCAGCGGGCATGGATTGCGTTCCGGGACGCCGAATGCACGTTCCAGTCCAGCGGCGAAGACGGTGGAAGTGCCGCGCCCATGGTCATTGCCGAATGCAGGGCAACGCTGAGCGCAGATCGGACAGCGCAGCTGAAAGCCTACCTCAATTGCCAGGAAGGCGATCTCAGCTGTCCGGTGCCGGCACAGTAACCGCATCCGTCCACCGCCGCGAATTTCCCGGCGTATCTCTCCATAAGCCCGAACAGCGCCTGAAACTGATGGATAAGATAGTTACGACGCACGATATCTTTCCTCACATTCGAATCGTGCTGGGAATGATCATAGGTCTGGGCGTTGCACGCCTTTTGTCCGGGGTCGCCCGTATCATTCAGCACCCGAAGCAGTACCGCCTTTATTCCGTGCATCTTGCCTGGGTGGTCGCGGCTCTCTTGATGCTTGTTCATTTCTGGTGGTGGGAGTTCGGTCTTTTCCAGATCGGACATTGGACCTTCGGAACGTACCTCTTCCTGATCGGATATGCGATCGTTCTATTCCTGATTTGCGCGATGCTGTTTCCGGACTCGATGGAGGACTACAGCAGCTACGAAAACTATTTCTATTCACGGCGCGCGTGGCTCTTCGGGCTTTTGGCCCTCGCCTATGCTCTTGATGTTGTCGACACCTTTTTGAAGGGAAAAGACCACTTCGCCCAATTCGGCCACGAGTATCTTTTTCGAACGCCCGTTCTCATTACCCTGTGCGTTATCGCGGTTCTGACCGACAATCGAAAATTTCACACCATCTTCGTTCTAGGAACTCTGGCCTATCAAACGACGTGGATACTGCGTCTCTTCGATACGATCGGCTAGTCTTCGATGGTAGCCGCGCTGACATCGACACGCACATCGACGCTTCGAGCCAACCGACAACGAAGAAATCGCTCGTTACCGACTGCTGCTTGATACGACCACAGACGCTCAGGACTAGAGCGCGCGCAGCAACGGCAACTGCTTCCTGAGTTCTCTAGCGAGGCGGTTCAGCTCTTTCGCCAGGTTTGTATTGTGAAGTCGCACATCCGGATCGGTCGCCAGTTGCGCAATCAGGGCGCTCTCCTGGGATCGTTTTTCCAGATCGTCGATCCGTCTCTGAAAATCCATCATCGCGGTTACCTCCCAGCTATGGGCAATAATCCCGCATTCGCTCTATTGCCGTCTGTCTGGTTGTATACACAAGCCTTCGATTTCGGCGCCCCGCACAGCCATCAAAAACGGCCGCCACGCTTGAATTCGCGGCGACCGTACCCACGGCGAAAATGGCTTCAGTTATCTCATCGCGCGACGATCTTGCGGCTACCAGGTCTGCTTGTCGTACCAGGTATCGATCTCTTTCCTGGCCTGATCCTTCTGGTAGCCGTATCGATCCTGAATCTTGCCTTCCAGTTGTTCGCGCTTGCCGTTGATCACATCGAGGTCATCATCGGTCAGCTTGCCCCACTGCTCCTTGATCTTGCCTTTGACCTGCTTCCAGTTTCCTTCAACACGATTCCAATCCATGACGATGTCTCCCGTTTTGAATACGGGATAAGAGCGATCGCCGCTCACCGTTCCGGCATGCGACAAGATAGCTTGATGCGCATCGATGACGACGAAGCGATACGTGCGCGGCGTTGTGTACGATTTCGTACCGAACTTCTGTTTGGAAAATCATCATCGACAACTCCAGGAACATTTCGATTGCTGTGCACTTCTCTCTCCACACAACATGGAGGTTATCTTGCGCACAGTTATAGCAGCTCTCGCCATCGCTCTCGCTTCATCGGCAGCTCACGCTCAGGTGCCGGCCAACACGCCATCGCAGGCCGCTGCACCGATTGCGGCTGCCGGAGAGTGGCGCGCGTCGAAGCTCGTTGGCGTCAATGTCTACAATGAGCAGAACGAAAAGGTCGGCGATATCTCCGAGCTGATCGTCGACTCGGACGGCCGCGTGAATGGCGCCGTGATCGGCGTCGGCGGATTTCTCGGGATGGGCGAACACGACGTGCTCGTGCCGATGAACAAACTGAAGTTCGCCAACAAGGCGGGCAAGACCACCGGCGGCCAGACATCGGAAACCAAGAAGGAATGGTATCCGGATCGCGCGGTGCTCAACGCCACCAAGGATCAGCTGAAGGCGATGCCGGAATTCAAGTACTGACGGCTTGCTTCGTATCTCTCGGTTCGTATCTCGGACTGATGGCCTGCTCGTCCTTCGGACGGGCAGCCTCGCGTTGAGGAATGTGCCGACTCGTCCGATTATAGGTCACGACTTCTGACGCAATCGGACCCGAAGGCCACAACCGTTTACTTTGTTTGAGAAATCCCGGCAGGCCGATTTCGTCCGTTACAATTAAGCGTCAATATGCAGCACCTTTTCTCTTTATGCATGAATTGGAGGCTGCACGTGAAAAGCTTGATTTTCGCTTCGGTCTTTCTGCTGGCTGTGACAGGCGCGCATGCCCAGGTCCTCAACGGCAACGGCAATTCCAACAACAACACCGGCTTCGGAAACGGTAACGGCAGCGGCAATGGCAACGGTAACGGCAGCGGCAACACGACGACCGCCACCGCAACCACCGGCGCCAGCACGGCAACGGCGGGATCGTCGTCCAGCAACGTCCACGTATCCGCGCGCGGCAATACGCCCGCCGTGGTTGCTCCCAGTCTGACGGCCGCCGGCATAGAAAGCTGCCTCGGCAGTAACAGCATCGGCGGCGCCGGCGGCGGCGTCGGTGTCACCATCGCCGGCACCGTCACGGACAAGGGATGTAACCTGCGTCTGTTCTCGCGAACGCTGTACAATCTCGGCCACCGCAAGGCGGCGACCCAGATCCTGTGCAACGATCCGGAGGTCGCGCAGGCACTGCGTTCGGAAGGCGTCCATTGCGAGGTCGGCGTCGGTGCCGAGATGGAGCGCGCCGCCGCGGCGAATGCGATGGCAGCAGCACCGGAAACCGCAACAACCGCCCCTCCGAACGGACAGGGCAACTGCATGCACTACGTGCTGTTCCGCGGTTGCCTCGATGAGCCGAAGCCGGTTGTCACCGCCGATATCGCGGCATCGTCGCGCGTCGAGCCGGCGCACGGCAAGCGGCTCGCCAAGCGGCATCCGCGCCGCCCAGGCGAGCCAAACTAAGAACACTTCCGTTTCACGTCCGGGCGTCAATGCGCCGGGATCGCCACCGCGGTCGCATGGAACGGACCCGGCTTGCCGGTCTTGGGATCGAACAGGTGCGTGAGTTGGCCTTCCAGCACCCATGCCATCGGGCCGACCTGCGTCACCGCCACCGGTCCGTTGTAGCCGTCCTTAACGGTATCGATCTTTGCATTCGCGCCATCGATCGTGACGACGTCGAGACGCCCCTCGCCCTCGATCATCAGGAATGTGTTGTTGCCAAGCTTGCGCAGCCCGTCCGGCAAGGTGATCGGACGCGAGGTCTTGAGTTGCGTCACCGCCCCTGCACTGCCGTCGCTCTTCATCTCCACCTTGAACAGCCCACCGCCATTGAACGTGTTGGTGACGATGCTGCCGTCGCTGCCTATGGCGATGCCGTCGAGGCCCGCCCCCTTCTCTACATGGAATAACGGATTCTCCGCCCAGACTTCGAGCGCCGAGGCGCCGGGCTTGAGCCGCAGGATGTGCGGATTGAGCGAGTCCGTCACATACAGCGTGCCGTCGGCGGCAACCACCATGTCGTTGCACAAGGCCTTGCCGCCCGGCAGCGGATAGCTGGCCTTCGCTGCACCGGTTTTCAGATCGAAGGATTTGAGCGCTACCTGCCTGTTATCGCCGCCGACCTTGACGCCCATGCCCGAGAGGTCCGACGAGCATGCCCATAGCGTGCCGGATTTCTCGTCCGCCAGCACGCCGAGCACCGACAAAAGCCCATTGGTGCCGGGCTTGATCCACACCTCGGCCTTGGCCGCGCCAGGCGACGCACGAAACACAAGTCCCTCCGCCATGCTTCCGATATAGATCGTGCCATCGGACGTCGACGTGATGCTTTCGGGAAAGGCGCGGTCGCCGGGAATTGAAATCTCGTTCGGCGTGGCCGACGCCGGCATGGGAGCCGAGACGGCCAGTAACGTGAGCAGGCCGAAACCGCTCCATAACGATCGATAGTTCACAAGCCCTGACGTGCCGTGTGACATAGCGTTCCTCCGTGTTGCCTGCTTTTCTTTGTCGCAGGTTCGTTGACTACGGCCGAATATAGCGAAAACAGTCCAGCCTAACCATGCAGATCGACATGACCTGCCACCCGCGAACGCGACCGCTGGGCGTTATGCGGGCAATTGGTGTCGTCGACTGACAAATGCGGTTTGCACCGGCGCGCGGCAAGCCCCGCCAGTAACCTTGATCGGTTAGGTTAAGATGCGAGTTAAATTGATGCGGTCCTTCGCGCGGCTATCATTGAAAATGTCGCGCAGAGCTGGCCGGACAGTCAAAACCAAGAGGGACCGGCCACGATTTCAATTGTGCGGCACGGGGCCGTCGGATTTTGTGTGCGTACGGCGGCCCCACCTGATCCTGCACTGCATTCGCGTGGCGATCAATTCGGGATCGCTGCACGGCGGGAGTGCAGATCGTGACCGTTCCCTACTCGGCGGCACTTTCCAGCGCCGACACTTCGGCGTGCTGAGGTGGCTCCGGAACCTGACATCCGGTCGTGCAGCAACGTCCGGGTTGTTTCGATACGCGCCGGCCTTCGTCGAGAACGCCGCGATCGAGCAGACCCTCCACCAGTTCGATCTTCTCCATGACCGGATAGTTGCGCCAGATTTCCCGCTTCATCGCTTCCGGCGAGCCGCCGCCGTGCAGGGAGATCACCGAGTACCAGCCCGCCTCGTGCGAGACCGTCAGGTCTTCGATAAACCGGGCGACCTCGGCGCGCTTATCCGCCGGGATGTCCGGTCGCCCGCCCATGACCGCCGCGATCGACGCTCTCGTTTCCGGGTTGTGGTCTTCCTCCGGTCCCGGCAACGCCACGATCAGGCCACCCGAAACGTAATGCGCCACGCGATGCATGTCGTAGATCTTGGTCGCGAGCAGCAGCTTGCCGATGTTGGAGAATACCGCGTCCGGCATTACCGATCCGGCCGGGTCCTTGGTGCAGTAGACCGACGACGCGACGCCGCAGGCATAGAAACTCTCGGTGATGGTGATGAGTTCGACCATCGCCTCGCGGATGTGCGCATGACGTTCGATGTCGAGGCCGTTGGCCTCGATCATCAGCGCGCCGGCGCCGATCAAGAGATCGCCGAATCCCGCGCGCGCACCGATGCAGGAGTGCCGGTGATGCGTCGCGTAGGACGTGGTGAGGAAGCCGCCCTCCTCGGTCTCGCCGGCGAGAAAGACGCGATCGTGCGGAACGAACACGTCGTCGAACATCACCACGCCGACCGACTGGCCGTACTTGGCGGAAAATTTGGCGGCGGCTTCGCCGGGACGCCCGGCCGGGCGCGCAATAATGGTGACGCCGGGCGCATCGCAAGGAACGGCGCAGCACACGGCGCAATCCTTGTCCTCCGGAGTGTGGGTCCGGCACGGCATCACGAGAAACTCGTGCATGTAGGGCGCGCCGGTCACGATCGCCTTGGTGCCACGGATGACGATGCCGTCCGGACGGCGCTCCTTGATATGAACGTAGACGTCCGGATTGACCTGCTGACTCGGGCGCTTCGACCTGTCGCCCTTGGCATCCGTCATGGCGACGCCGAGCGTGAGATCCTTGTCCTGAACCTCGTGCAGGTAAGCAAGGAATCGCTGGCTGTAATCGGTGCCGTGACGATCGTCCGTCAGCATCGTCGATTGATAGAGACCGTTGAGTGCGTCATGCGTCAGGTAGCGCTGCGCGCAGCCGACCGTCTTGCAGACCAATCGCACCGCCTCGAGCTTGAACAGCAGATCCTGCGAGGTCTCGTTGATGTGCAGCATCCGGTTCACGATCTTGCCGGACGTGCTCTGCCGCGCCGTCATGATCGGCACGTGTTCCTGCTTGAGCGCGAAATCGTAGGTGACGCCGACGCCGGCGACGCCGGGTGCGAGCAGCGGTTCGTCCGCGACGCTGTCCACGGCGTTTCCGTTCAAGAACACCCGAGGCTTGTAGGCGCGCAGGGATTCCCGGTAGTCGGCACCCGACATCAGCATGACGCTTCTCCCGCTTGTTCGATTAATTGAACGGTGTTAGATTTTTTGACATTGCTGAAATCTTGTCAAGCAGGATTCGGGGGGCAGATGGTCGAGAAACGGCAGAGCCGGCGCGCCGCGGTGAACGGGCACAAGCGCGAACTCATCCTGAATGCCGCGAAGCAGGTGTTCGCGGAAGAAGGTCTCGAGGGCGCGAGCCTCCGCGCAATCGCGGTCCGCGCCGGCTACACCGCCGCAGCGCTCTACTTCCACTTCGAATCCAAGGAAGCGATCTATGCGGAAGTGCTGAAGGCGTCTCTCGCCTCGCTGGGCGCGGCGGTCGACCGGGCAGTCGCGGTGGCGAAAACGCCGGCGCAGAAACTGAAGGCGGCCGCCATGTCGTTCTTCCGCTTCTATGCGGAAAATCCGCAGGATCTCGATCTCGGCTTCTATCTGTTCCGCGGCGGCATGAAGCCGGCGGGCCTCGGACACCAACGCGACGAAGTTTTGAACGCGGCGCTCGAGGCTGCGCTACGCCCGATCGCCGTCGCCGCAATCGACCTCGGGGCTTCGCGGCAGAAGGCCAACCTGCTGATGGTCGATTGCTTCGCCCATGCCACCGGGCTGCTCCTGCTGCTGCACACCGGCCGCATCCGGATGTTCGGCGCATCGGCACCGGACCTCATGGAAGCCTACGTCAAGGACCGTATCTCCCATCTGTCCGAGGGATGAAACATGCTCACCATCGACCCGAAGCGCTCGCTGCTCCTGATCGTCGACTTCCAGTCACGGCTGATGCCGGTGATCCATGAGGGCGCGACGGCCGTTCGCAACGCCAATCGGCTCATCGAGGCCGCGAAGCTGTTCGCCATTCCACGGCTGTTCACCGAACAGAACTCAAAGGGACTGGGGCCGACCGTCGCCGACATTCCGGTCGAGAAGGATCGGCTGGTCCACAAGCAGTTCTTCGATGCATGCAGGGAGGATGGTTTTCTGGATCGCATTCCGGCCGACGCGCATGTCGTGGTCGCGGGTTGCGAATCCCATGTCTGCGTCCAGCAATCGGTGCTCGGCCTGGTGGAAGCTTCCCGGAAAACCTACGTGGTGCGCGACGCGCTCGGCTCACGGCATCCGGAAGACAAGGATACTGCGATCCGCCGCATGGAGCGCCATGGCGCGGAGATCGTCACGACGGAGATGGTGGTCTTCGAATGGCTTGCGACGGCGGACAACCCGCACTTCCGGCAAGCGATTACGCTGATCAAGTAATTCGCGAACGCCCGCAGAAAATCTCCGCGTATTGATACGCTTATGGCGTGTCTGTGATGTGTCGATTGAGGTCGCGCACGCCGCGCTTCCCCAATCAAATGCCGATAGACCTAATGACGACAGACCTGCAGCCTACTCGTCGCGATAGACCTTCTCGCGCTTCTCGTGACGCTCCTGCGCCTCGACCCAAAGTGTCGTGATCAAACAATAGCTTATAACGAAAGGGATCAGGTCAGGCGCTCGGCGACCATTCGCCCGATCGCGGCGAACACCCGCTCGTGCTGCGCGGCATTCGGCTTGCCACCTTGCGTATAGACAGCGACGATGATGGGCGTATCGGGCTTCGGCCAGACCACCGCAATGTCGCCAGCCGCATCCTTGCCATTGCTGCCGGTCTTGTCGCCGATCCGCCAGTTGTTCGGCAACCCGCCGCGCAAGCGTTTGGCGCCTGTCTTGCAGTTGACCATCCATTCCGTCAATTGCCCGCGCGAGGTTGGCGACAACACTTCACCGAGGATGAAACGCTTGAGGTTACCGGCCATCGCCGCTGGCGTTGTCGTGTCGTGCGGATCGCCCGGCGGCGAGCGATTGAGTTCAGGCTCGTTGTGATCGAGACGCGATAGCGCGTCACCGGTCGAGCGCCAGAAATCGGTCAGCGCGATAGGACCGCCAATATGGTCCAGCAACAGGTTGGCGCAGGTATTGTCGCTCAATTCCACCGCGCCCTGACACATCTCGCCGAGCGACATGCGGGCCTTGGCGAGTTTCTGTCTGGCAACCGGCGCATGGGCGAGAAGATCCTTCTGTCCGTACGCGATCATCTGGTCGAGGCGGTCCACGCCACGGTCGACTCGTGCAAGAACGCATGCCGCAAGCGACGCCTTGAATGTGCTGCACATGACGAAGCGCTCACCAGCGCGCCAGGACAGCGTCTTGCCGGAGCCGACATTCGCGGCATAGAGGCCGATCCTGCCGCCACTCTCGCGCTCATAGGCCGTGAGAGCGGGCAAAGCCGCTTGCGCCGCAACCGGCCACAACGCCAGACCGGGAACGGCGGCGAGCAAGGCACGTCGATCAATCTTCATGAGAATCCCTGAAGCCAAGGCCTTGACGCCAAGGCGTTGCCCAGCTTCAGCATCATTGCGCCGGGACGATGACCGTCCGGCTATTCGTCGCGATAGACCTTCTCGCGCTTCTCGTGACGCTCCTGCGCCTCGACCGAGAGCGTTGCGATCGGCCGTGCTTCCAGCCGCTTGAGCGAGATCGGTTCGCCGGTCTCTTCGCAATAGCCGTAGGTGTTGTCCTCGATGCGTTGCAGTGCCGCGTCGATCTTCGAGATCAGCTTGCGTTGCCGGTCCCGGGCGCGCAGCTCGATGGCGCGATCGGTTTCCGACGACGCACGGTCGGCGAGATCCGGATGATTGACGTTCTCTTCCTGGAGCGTCTGCAACGTAATCTTCGATTCCTTGATGATTTCGTCCTTCCAGGCCAGCAACTTGGCGCGAAAATAATCGCGCTGGCGGTCGTTCATGAAAGGCTCTTTTTCGGACGGTCGATAATTCTTCAACTTTTCCAAGGCCAATCCATCTCTGTCTGCAAGGCTCCGGAATGGGTCCGGCGCGCGGCAGCTTATATAGCGGTGCCTTGTGACAGACAATATTCGTGACGGCCGACCGGAGCCGCCGGCCCGGGTTATCCCGTGGAACCCGGGCCGGTGGCCGGAAGACCTTAATATCCCACGGTAAATCGCTGGCGCAGATGCGCCGGCCGCTCGATCTCGTCGGCCAGCGCGACCGCGTAGTCCTCGAACGAGATCGAACTCTTGCCGTCGGCCCCTACCAGCAACTGGTCGGCCCCCAGGCGGAACTTTCCGGTCCGCTCACCCTCGACGAACAGAGCGGACGGCGACAAAAAGGTCCAGTTCAGTTCCTTTTCGGCCCGCAGCAGATCGAGGAAAGCCCCGCCCTTCTCGGCCTCGGCCTTGTAGGCGGCCGGAAAATTCGGCGTCGTCACCAGTTGGACGCCCGGCGCGACCTCCAGGCTGCCGGCACCGCCCACCACCAGATAACGGCCCACCTTGGCCTCCTTCACGGCGGCGATCAGCAGCGCCGGGTCGCTGTCGGTGAAATGCACCGCGCTCACGACCACGTCGTGGCCGGCGAGCAGCTTGGCCAGTCCGGGCGCATCGAACACATCGCCCTTCACGGCGGTGACGTTGGCGCTCCCTTGCACCTTGTCCGGATGGCGGACGATCGCCGTGATCGCGTGGCCGCGACGCACCAATTCATCGACAATGCGCGATCCCGCGCGGCCGGTAGCTCCAATGACTGCAATTTTCACGACGATCTCCACTCCGGTTTCGGATATCTGGTTTCCAATAGTGACTAGATAACCAAAATCGAGTAACTGAAAAGAAGGCACTTTGCGCTGACCAGATCACCCCGGAGTAACCGCATGAAAGTCGGGAATCCCTATGCCGCGGACTGTCCCACCCGCCTGATCCTGGATCGGGTCGGCGACAAATGGGCGGTGCTGCTATTGGGTCTGCTGCTGGAGGAGCCGCTGCGGTTCAACGCATTGCGTCGTCGCATCGCAGGCATCTCGCAGAAGATGCTGTCGCAAACGCTCAAGAGCTTAGAACGCGATGGTCTGGTGCGCCGCCGCGCCATCGCCACCGTTCCGGTGACGGTCGAATATTCGATCACGCCGCTTGGCGTCACGCTTGCGAACGCGGTCGATCCGCTGCGCCGATGGGCGGAGCAAAATCTGCGCGAGGTGTTTGCGGCACAGCGGCGCTACGATGCAAATCAGAAATCTGTCGCAGCGTAACCTGTTCGGAATTTTAGGGCAGCAGCATCTTTTTCGTCATGGCCGGGCTCGTCCCGGCCATCTACGATAGGCCGAATGTGAATGGCCGGAGCAAATCCGACCACAACGAACAAAACAAAATCGCTTAGCTGGTTGGCGGCCAGTCGTACGGTATGAATGCAGTATGTCTGTTTTGATCTCATTCTCTGGACTGCCGGGGGTCGGAAAAACGACCATTGCCCGTGCTTTGGCTCAGGAAATCGGCGCCGCTTATATACGCGTGGACTCCATCGAGGCGGCGATGAAAAACAGCAGCTTGCAAATCCATCCAGCCGAGGATGCCGGGTACCTTGCAGCCGTTGCGGTTGCGAAAGATAATTTGGCACTAGGCCTCGACGTCGTCGCTGACACCGTGAACCCTATCGATGTAACAAGGAGATTGTGGTCTGACGTAGCAGACGCCTGCCGCGCACGATTGTTGAACGTAGAGATTGTCTGCTCAGACCAAACCGAACACCGGCGCCGGATAGAGACCCGCCAAAGCGATATCGTCGGTCTCGATCTGCCGGATTGGAAGCGCGTTCAAAACCGCGACTACGAAGCGTGGACCGTCCATCGGCTCGTGCTGGATACCAGCAAGCTGTCCAGAAGTGATTGTGTAAAAAGCATCATCGAGAATTTGGCTCATACCTGCTGAACGCCATCGCAACGTGGATGGCCGGGACGAGCCCGGCCATGACGAACAGTATAAATTTGTTTTGCAGTTGGCGCGCGCTTACGCCTGCCCGACCTTGGCCAGTTCGACCTCGACCCGCAGTTCGATTTCCGACAACACCGCATCGAGGCCGGGATCGCCGGATGACGATTTGAGATCGGCGGCGGCGGCACGCAGCCGTGCCACCGTGCCTTGATCGAACGAGCCGGCCAGAAGCCCGATCTTGAGTTCGTCGAGCACGTCCAGCGCGCCCCGCCCGCGCTTGACCGAGCGCTTGCGCCGCTCGACCGGGTCTTCGATCCCCTGCAATGCCAGCAGCGCGTCGATGCCGGTCGCGGCCTTGGGCGCCATCGCCGGACGGCTTTCGGCGGCCGAACTCATGTCCGGCAGGGAAAATCCGCCGGAGCCGGTGCGCCGCGTCGTTCCGGCGGAAGACCCCAGTGTGGTGCCGTTCGGTCCATAGATTCGCATTGCGCGACCTCGCCGGTAAAATCGTCCTCGCACCCTCGCCGGTTATGGTTAAAAGACCGTAAACGGCCCGGCAAAAACTGCCGCCAGCGGCAGTTTTGCCCGCGTCCGGCCGTTCATCCGGAATTCGCACGAAATATTTTATCTCGAAATATCAATGCGCTACCTCGCTATCTGAAGATGGCACGGCTCTGGCATGGTTAACGCCGGATTGATCTCGTGGGGAGCATGGGACGCGATCCAGCAACGGCCTCAGCGGGGAGCAGAGGATGCCAAGCGTGCGTATTTCAGGACTGGTGCGGAAGATGGCCCATGCGGTGTGCATGGCGATCGTCATGCTTGCGCCTGCCCTCACGAGCCCGGCATCCGCCACTTCCCGCATCAAGGATCTCGCCAATGTCGAAGGCGTGCGCCAGAACCAGTTGATCGGCTACGGTCTCGTGGTCGGCCTCAACGGCACCGGCGACACCCTCAACAATATCCCCTTCACCAAGCAGTCGCTGCAGGCGATGCTGGAACGGATGGGCGTTAACATCCGCGGCGCCACCATCCGCACCGGCAACGTGGCCGCGGTGATGGTCACCGGCAACCTGCCCGCCTTCGCGACCCAGGGCACGCGGATGGACGTCACCGTCTCCGCGCTCGGCGACGCCAAGAGCCTGCAGGGCGGCACCCTCCTCGTCACGCCGCTGCTCGGCGCCGACGGCAATGTCTACGCGGTCGCGCAGGGCTCGCTCGCCATCGGCGGATTCCAGGCCGAGGGCGCTGCCGCCAGCATCACCCGCGGCGTACCGACCAACGGCCGCATCGCCAATGGCGCCATCGTCGAGCGCGAAATCGAGTTCGCGCTCAATCGCCTGCCCAACGTACGGCTGGCGCTGCGCAACGCGGATTTCACCACGGCCAAGCGCATCGCCGCCGCCGTCAACGATTATCTCGGCACCAAGACCGCCGAGCCGATCGATCCTTCGACGGTGCAACTGTCGATCCCGCGCGACTTCAAGGGCAACGTCGTCGCGCTGCTGACCGAAATCGAGCAACTGCAGGTCGAGCCGGACATCGCCGCAAAGATCATCATCGACGAACGCTCCGGCATCATCGTGATGGGCCGCGACGTGCGCGTCGCCACCGTCGCCGTCGCCCAAGGCAATCTCACCGTCTCGATTTCCGAAAGCCCGCAGGTGAGCCAGCCCAATCCGCTGTCGCGCGGCCGCACCGTGGTGACGCCGAACACCCGCGTCGGCGTGCAGGAGGATGGCAAAAAGCTGGCGCTGGTGAAGGACGGCGTCTCGCTGCAGCAACTCGTCGACGGCCTCAACGGCCTCGGCATCGGTCCGCGCGACCTCATCGGCATCCTGCAGGCGATCAAGGCTGCAGGCGCGATCGAAGCCGACATCGAGGTGATGTGATGAATTCCTTCGCCCCCGCCGCCCGGCCACAGGTCAACAGCCGTCCCGATACGCTGTTCGCCAACGCGCTCGCCAAGGTCTCGCCGGAAGCGCAGAAGAAGGCCAAGGCCACGGCGCAGGATTTCGAGGCGATGTTCCTCAACACCATGTTCGCGCAGATGACCACCGGCCTGAAGGGCGAAGGCCCGTTCGGCGATACCACCGGCACCGGCGTGTGGCGCTCGATGCTCACCGAACAATACGCCAAGTCGTTCGCGCAATCCGGCGGCATCGGCATTTCCAATGACGTCTATCGCACGCTGATCATGCAACAAGCCAATCGCGCAAGCTAAGCCCTCGAGGACATCATGATGCATCAACCGCAGCCCGTGGCGACGCCCGCGATCACGCAAGCCGATGTGCGCAGGCTCGCGGCCGAACTTGTCGACGTGATGGACGCGCTGCTCAAGGTCGTCGAGCAGGAAACCGAACTAGTGCGCGCCGGGAAGATTGCCGACGGGATGGCGCTCGATGTCAGGAAGACCGAACTGTCACGGCACTATGTCGGCATCGTCTCGACGCTGAAGGCCAACCGCGATTACCTGAAATCGACGTCGCCCGACCTGCTGGCGACGCTGCATCGCCACCACGACGTGTTTCGCGCCATGCTGCAGATGAACCTGACCGTGCTGGCGACGGCCCATGCGGTCTCCGAAGGCATCGTGCGCGGCGTCAACGCCGAGATGCAGCGCCGCAATATTCCGCAGACCTATACCGCGAACGGCCAGCGCGCGGCGCCCAGCCCGCGCCACTTCACTCCGCTCGCGGTCAGCCGTTCGCTCTAGTCGTTGCGGACGACACATCGGCAGCGCGATCCCGTGACGCAGCCGTCCGTTGCGAGATCGCGTGAACGACCGCAGCCATGTCCGACTGCCCGAGCCCCATGCGCTCGGTCTCGCCATAGAGCGCGTAGCAGACATCCAGCAGCGGCGACGCGATGCCGGCCTGCCGCGCCGCCTCGGCAATCAACCGGTTGTTCTTGAGCACGTCGGTAATCGCCGCCTGCACGGAAAAATCATCCGCGACCAGTTTTGCGACTTTGACCCGCGACACATCGCTCGCCATCGGCCCTGCATCGAGAATCGTCGCGAGCAGCGACAGGTCCAGCCCGTGCTCCTTCGCAAAATGCACCGCTTCGGCGAGGCCGGTGACCATGGTGATCAGAAACACGTTCACCGCGAGTTTCATCAGCAGCGCGTTCGGCACGGCACCGCAGACGACCGCCTCGCGGCAGACCGGCCGGATCAGCGGACGAACCTCCGCAACCGCATCCGCATCGCCCGCAAGCATCGCCACCAGTTGTCCGGCTTCGGCCGGCTTGCGCGAGCCGGACACCGGAGCCTCCACGTAACGCCCGCCCGCCGCGCGAATATCCGCTTCGAGCTGCCGGGAATAATCAGCCGCCGTCGTTCCCATGTGGACGACGATTTTTCCGGCGACATTGATGGCAAAGGCTGGCGTCCCGCGCTCCAGCACGGCGTCGATCGCCGCGTCGGTGGCCATCATCAGGATCACGATGCGCGCCTGCCGAAACACCTCGGCCGCGTTCGCTGCTACGGTTGCACCGGCTGCGCGTAACGCGTCGCATCGTTCCGCCGAGCGATTCCAGACCAGGAGCGAGGCGCCGGCCCGCGCGAGGTTCAAGGCCATGGGCTGCCCCATCACGCCAAGGCCAATGAAGCCCAAGGTCATGCGCGTCTCCCGATCTTCAATGAAAATGACAAGCTGTCCGCCCCGCGATGATACGGGCGTTGCTATTCCGCTGGCTGATATGAAGGAAGCGCATATTGCTTATGGACTGCATAAGCATCGATAATGGGACCATGACACGCAACCTCGACACGGCGCTGCTCCGGACCTTTGTCGGTGTCGCCGACTGCGCCAGCATGACGGCGGCGGCGAATATGCTGAACCTGACCCAGAGTGCCGTCAGCCAGCAGATCGCGCGGCTTGAAGCACAGCTCGGCCATGCCTTGTTCGTGCGTGACCGGCGGCAGATGCGGTTGACCTCTCACGGCGAACGCCTGCTCGGACAGGCGCGCCGCATGCTCGACCTCAACGACGACATCTGGGCCGACATGACGACGGCGCGGATCGATGGCCGCGTTCGCCTCGGCGTACCTTACGACCTTGCCGGCACGTCGATTGCGTCCGCGCTGAAAGACTATGCGGAGGCATTTCCCCGCGTCGAGATTTCGCTCCATTGCGCCTCGTCGCCGGAACTGGCGCGGCATCTCGAGGCCGGCGAGATCGACATCGCCGTCATCGAGGAAACCGTTGGGCCTTCGCGCGGCGAATGCCTCGGCGTCGAACGGCTGGTCTGGGTCGGCGCCAGAAACGGATCGGCGCACAGAAAGACGCCGCTGCCGATCTCGATGGTCGCGGAGACGTGCGCATTTCGGCCGGCCGTTCTCTCCGCGCTGCACGATCACGGCCGCGTGTGGAAGACGATGTTCGAAAACGGTAGCATCGATGCAACGGCAGCGACAGTGCGAAACGATATCGCCGTCACTGCCTGGCTCGCCTTCACCGTACCTTCCGACCTCGACATTCTCTCGGCGGAAGACGGGCTGCCCGAGCTGCCGCCTTTTGCCATCAACCTGCACATGCCTGCGCGTCACGCGAGACCGGCCACGGTCGAGCTTGGCCGCTACATCCGGCGAGGCATCACGCGAAGCGCGGCGGCTGCCTGACTGCGCGACGTCTGCATTTAATTCAAATTATTCAGCCTGTTGCAGCGACCTATTCATCGCTTTTCCTAACGCGATGTTGAGACCGGTTCCCCATACTTGATTAGGGAGAGGGGTTGGGATTTGACTCACAGCATGCCTGGAGGCTGCCATGGGTACGGATTTCAACATCAAGGGTGTGAGCGCTGCGACGGCAGTCGCGCTGCCGCAACCTTCAAGCGAGGCACCGAAGGATGCCGTCGCGACCGACCTGCCCGCCAGCCAGAGCGTCTCGGCGGCGAATGCGGCTGCGCGCATGCGTAACGACTCGCAGCCCTCGCCCGACAGCACCTCGCACCAGACCGTCATCGACCGGTCGTCGAATTCGATCGTGTATCAGGTGGTGGATAACCGCACGAGTCTGGTGGTCCGGCAATTCCCGGACGAAGCGATGCTGCGCCGGCGCGCCTATTTCCACACGCTCGATATGATGAAGAACAATCCGGTCCGCGAGCCCGCCGCCGACCTACTGGCCTGATCGGCCGGCTGCCGATCGCCGGCGCGCTCAACTGCGCGTTGCGACCGCTTTCTCCAGCGTCGATACACCCGTCACCGGACTCGTCGCAACGGTGGCGATCTGCGCGGTGTCGTTGCCGTCCGCGTCCTTGCCGGTAAGGATGAATTTCGAATCCCCGATCCGGAACGAGCTGTCACGGATCAGCACGTCCTGATATTTGACGGTGCTGCCGCTCTGGTACTTCACCTTGGCGCGGAAGCCGTCGACATTCGAGATCGAGACGTCGAACTTTTGCCCGTCACCGTACTGACCGGACCACGTCCCCTGATAGGCATCCGGATCGACCGCGACGTATTTCGAGTTGGACGGCACGGCGCCGCCCACCGTCACGTAGTTCGATGAAATAATATTCCAGATGTCCGACATGGCGTCGCCTTGACGTTTGTCTCAGGCGCGGCCCGAAAGACCCGCCGCGATGTTGCAGTTGATGTCGATCAGCGACTTCAGCTTCGACGGATCGGGATTGGTCTGCATTTCCACCGTCTGCTTCATGACGAACACGCCGATGTTGGCGATGTTCTGCCGGATTTCCAGCGACTGCGGATTCTCGTCGCTCTCGGCCGCGCTCATGAAGATCGACCAGAGCCGGCGGTTGAACAGCAATGCGTTGTGCATGTTCTTGTCGGGACCGGTCCAGTTGGACTGCACTTCCTGGAGTTGTCGTGCTGCCTTCAGCAACGCCTGTGCTTCGATCTCGCGAGGGGACGCCGTCGTTTGCGACGTGCGGGCATAGGCTGAAGCGGCATTGGACATTCACGACCTCGATGGGATTCGCTGAAGGAAGCGGGTAGCAACACTCTAGTACTGCAGCTCTTTAGATATGGTTACCGGCTGTTTTCAACTGTGTCTTAATCCGGGCGATTTTTCGCTCGTCGATCGGATCGCACCTCCCAAAACAAAAGCGGCGGGGTTTCCCCCGCCGCCTTCGTCTTGAAGTCTAGCGTCGCGCTTAGCGGAGCAGCTGCAGCACGCTCTGCTGCGACTGGTTGGCCAGTGCCAGCGCCGAGACGGCGATCGACTGGCGGGTCGACAGCGCCTGGCTGTTGGCCGCTTCTTCGTTGGTGTCGGCGAGCGTCAGGTTCGACGAACCGGTCTGCAGCACGTTGATCAGGTTCTTGTTGAAGTCCTGACGGATCTGCACGATCGAGAGGTTCGAACCGAAGCTCGACGCCTGCGAACGCAAGGTGCTCGACGCGTTGTTGAGCGAGTCGAGAACGCTGTTGGTCGAGGCATTGTCGAGGAAGTCGGTGCCGGAAGCCAGCTTCGACAGGCCGAGACCGGCCGGATCGTCGGTCACGCCGGAGATCGTCAGCGTAGACTTGCCGGTTTCGTTGAACACCAGCTTGAGCTGGTCGCCGTTCAGCAGGTTGACGCCGTTGAACGAGGAGTCCTGCGCCGTCGTCTTGATCTGGTCGATGACCTGATTGTACTGCGAGATCAGGCTGGCGCGGGTGTTCTGCGAGTTAGCGTCCGCAACCGGGGCAGAACCTGCACCGGCAGTGAACAGACCCGTACCCGTAGCCGAACCGCTGAGCGCACCGATCGTCGACGACGCGTAGTCGTTGGTCGTGGTGATCGTGAGCTTGCCGGTTGTGTCGATCGACGCCGTCAGGTTGTTCGCGGCCAGCGCCGTGTTCAACTGATCGAGGGTCGAAACCTGACCGCTTGCGGTGCCGAAGGCGATGTTGATCGCGGTGCCGGTGCTACCGGTCGCAGCGATGCTCAGGGTCGTACCCGACAGACCGCCCGTGGTGCTGGCGTCAGCGCCGGCAGTCTCCGTGGGGGTGGCGCCGAATACTGCAGCAACGTCCGTGCCGCCGAGCGTAATGGCATCGGCCGCACCCGCGGTGCCCGTGCTGGTCAGAACCAGGTGGCCGGCGCCGTCATCGGTGGCGTTCACGCCGACACCGGTGGTACCGTTGATCGCGGCTTCGATGTCGCTGATCGAATAGTTGCCGTCACCGCCGCTGCCGCCGTTCGTGGCCAGCGTCACGGTCTGACCGTTGATCGTGAACGTCTTGGCACCGCCGGAGGCATCGATTCCGCCGCTCAGATCGACGGTGCTCGTGGTCTTGGCATTGGTCGCCGCGGTCGTCGTGCCGCCGAGCAGGTTCGATGCGGTCGCGCCGGTGATGGTGGCACTGGCTTCGGACTTGGTGGAATAGCCCGACGGAGTCTGCAGCGCCTGGTTGGCGATCGACTTCGCGGTATCGACCAGCTTCTGGATCGAGGTGATGCCGGTGTTGGCAGCCTGCAGCACCTGCACGCCGTTACCGATCGAGTCCAGCAGGTTGTTGATGTCGCTGGCGCGGTTGTTCAAGCCCTGCGCGGTGAAGAAGTTGGTCGGATTGTCGAGCGCCGAGTTAACCTTATTGCCGGTGGCAAGGCGGTTCTGCGTCGTGGAGAGCAGATCGGCGGTGGACTGGAGGGAGAGGAGGTTCTGGCGTACTGACGCCGAGAGAACGATATCGGACATTGTGTCATACCTTTCTGGTGTGAACGTAGTGTGCGAGCGTAGCGCCGATCTTTTCCATCGGACGACAGCGCCACACTGGAGCCAAGACTCTAAAAAAACATGAATTCCTCTCGTGCAGTTCGAACGACCTGCAGGAATTCCGCCGTCTCGCTCCGAGCAGCCATTTCAATCAATGTCGTTGTCCTGACGGCATAATTCGCCCGCCGCGTGCATTCGCCGGCGAAGCGCGTTTACCGATCGTTAACCGTGATCGGAAAGGATCACCGCAAGCAGGAACACGTCCGCGCCGATCGTCGCATTCAGCTTGAGCGATGGCGCACGTTCCATGCACAACGCCGGCGCGATACCGGCGAATGGAGAATGCACATGGCGTTGAAGGTTGAACTGAAGCCGCACGAGCGGATCATCATCGGCGCTTGCGTCATCACCAATACCGACCAGCGCGCAAAACTCCTGATCGAAGGCGACCGGATTCCGATCCTGCGCGAAAAGGACATCCTGACGCCGGAAAGCGCCGACACTCCGGCCAAGCTGATCTATCTCGCGGTCCAGTTGATGTATCTGTCGCCGGATCCGATGACGCATCACCCGACTTATTTCAGTCTGGTCCGCGATGTCCTCAGCACGGCCCACAGCACGTGGCCGTTCATCGAGGCGATCAACAATCACATCCTCAACGGCGATCTGTATCACGCGCTCAAGGAAGCCAAGAACCTGATCGCGCACGAAGCAGAATTGCTCGAGACCGCACGGCGCCTCCGCGTCAAACAAAGTCTCGCCAAACAAGGCAGCCGCAAATCCGCATGACGCCGGATCGCATCGTACACCAAAAAACAAAAGGCCCTCGCTGCGAGGGCCTTTTCATTTGCAACCGAGTTCGGCTTAGCTGATCGGCAGATATTTCGTCAGGTTGATCTGATAGAGCATCGCCGTGGTCTGATACGATGCCGACAGGCTGGTCTGCAGCGCGAGGATCTTGGTGGCAACTTCATCCTGATTCACGCCCTCGATCGAATCCAGCATCGTCTGCGCCATCGTCTTCACCTGCGCCTGGCGATCGGTCGCAGCCTTGATCGCGGTCTGCGCACCGGCGAAATCGGCCTGAATGTCCTGAATGGTCTGCGCGCCGGGTTGCGGCGACAGCGTCTGCGCCACACGCTGGCTCAGCGCGGTGATCTGGCCATTGGCATTGGGATCGCCCGCGGACGTCGTCACCGCGGCGTAGACCGCGATGTTCTGCAACAGCGCGCGGAATGCCGGCTCGTTGGCACGCGAGCCATATTGCGCCGTGATCGATTGATCGACTTGCGCGACGGCGGTGCCGCGCGCCGGATCGGTGCCGTCTTCGCCGGTGTACCAGGAAACCGTATTGGCCGGCGTGCCGGCGACCAGTGACGTCGCGGACGTCAACGACGTCGATGACGTATCGACCCGCATCGGCGGATCGTCAAAAAAGTTGTTCGATGCGGCGACGGCGGAAGCTGCCACCAGCGATGTGTTGGCCAGCGTCTTTACCGAACCGGTGAGAGCCGTGTTGAGGTTCGCAGCCGTTGCCGTGGGATCCGCGCCGATGGCAAACGACCCCGCCGGCGGCGGCACCGTATTCGTCGCCGTCAGTTGAATGGTCTCGTTGGTGCCGTCGGGCAGCGTGAACGTGAACTTGAAGCTATCGCCTTCGCTTGGATTGGTGGTGCCGAGATCGATGCTCGCACTTGCCGGCGTCACGGTAACGCCCGCGGAAGACGAACTGAGCGAACTCACCTGCGCCCCGAATTGCGCGGACGTGGCCCCCTCCGCGCTGACAAGCGCCGTGTTGAGGTTTGCAGACGTCGCTGTCGCATCGGCGCCGATTGCGAACGAACCCGCCGGCGGCGGCGCCGTGTTGGTCGCGGTAAGTTGCACGGTCTTGCTGGTGCCGTCCGCCAACGTGAAGGAAAAATTGAAGCTGTCGCCTTCGCCCGGATTGGTCGCAAGTCCCACCGACGTCGGCGTCGATGTCACGGTCGCGCCGGACGCTGTGGAAGTCACCGCGCTTAGCTTCAATCCGAATGGCGACGGCGCGGCATCCTCGGCGATACCGACCGAGGTTGGCGTGGGTTGCGAGATCACCACGCGGCCCATGCCGTCGGTGCCGAGGTCGGCCTGCTTGCGCTCGTTGATCAGTTGCGTCAGTCCCGCCTTGGTGCCATCGGAACTGCCGTAGAGAATGTCGTTCGCGGAAGCGGTCGGCGGCGTATCGGTCGCGCGGCCGGAAAACAGATAGCGGTCTCCGGATTGCGTGTTGAGCAATTCGATCGCGTTGGCGAAGGCGGCTTGCGCGGTCACCTGCCCGCTGGTCTGGCCGTTGTTGCCGAGCGTGATCGACGAACCGTTGGCCGCGTTCTGCACTTGCGTGCCGATATCGATCAGGCCCTGCAACGACAGGTTGGCGACATTGATACGCGTGTTCACGTTCGTCGCGGCATCGGAATAGGCATCGAGATTGTTGATCTGCGCGCGCAGGCCGACCGCGAGGCCGCGATTGACGCCCTGCCCGGCATAGGTATTCGATATCTTGCCGCTGGCGAGTTGCTGCGTCAGATCGTCGAGCTGACTTCTGATATTGAGGATCGACGATCCGATGTAGGAAGTGCGACCGCTAACGCCATCGATTGCCATGATACCCTCAGATCGATTGTAGCAGCGCGGTATACATGTCCTTGACTGCAGACATCACGCGCGCGTTGGCCGAATATGCATTCTGCAGCGACAGCAGATGCGCCATCTCGTCGTCGATATTGACGCCGGATGTGGCATTCATCTTGTTCTGCAGCGTATTGAGAACCACGTCCTGCCCGTCCGCCAGTTGCTTGGCGGCATCGGCGGCGTTGCCCTGCATGCTGAGCATCTGTTGCGTGAAGCTGAGCAGCGTTCCCTTGTACGGCGCTGCAGCGGTACCGACGCCAGTCTGCGGACCGTAATAGAGGCTGGCGCTGTTCAATTGCGACAGGATGAAGTTGGCGCGCGTCGCGTCACCGGACGGCGTCGCGGGCGACGTGCTGTAGACCGTCATCCGCGATGGATCGGCCAGCAGTCCGGGGTTCACCGAGATGCGTGCGGCGAGACCGGTTTGCTGCGAACCGCTGGCGGTGATCGCGCCGGTATAGGGCTGACCACCGTCGGTGAACAGCGAGAGCTGCGGCGAACCGCCGGTCAGCGATGTGGCAGTCGTCGTCACCGATGCCGCAGTGACGTCGACGCGATTGGTTGCGCCGTCGTCGAGCACGCGCAACACCGGTCCCGTCGACGAGCCCGATGGCGGCTGGCTGGAGAACTGAAGACCGGCAGGCCCGAGCGCCGCATTGAGTTGCGAGACGACGGACGACATGCCGCCGGAAAAATCGATGCCGAGCACTTCGTCGTTGGGATCGATCGTCGCGGAATTCGACAGCGGCAACACCGATGGATCGTCCACGCGCACAAGAGAAAGATTATGCGTCTGCCCGGTGATGCTGTCCGTGTACGAGACATGGACGACGTTGCCGGTCTGCAGCCCCGACAGATCGAGATCGAATCCGCTCTGCGCACCCGAGGTCGCCGCAGTGCCCGACGTTGTCTGGTCCGACAGCGCGCTCGACATCGATGCGGCAAGCTGATCGACCTGGGCTTGCGCCTGCACCAGCGTGTTGTCGCGCAGCTCGAGATACGCGGCGATCGCACCGGATCGGATCGAACCGGTGGAGACCAGGTCCATGCTGCCGCCGTTCGGGAAATCGATGCTGATCGTCCCGAGATTGCTCTTGGACGGATCGGCATTCCACGACGTGTTCGGCGTCACCGTCCCTTGCGCGTTGAACGACAGTTTCGCCGCCTGGACGCCGACGAGCTGCACGCCGGAATTGGTGAATACCGACACCTGATTGTTGTCGTTGGTGACGACGCGGATATCCATCAGCTGCGACAGCTGCGTGATGTATTGATCGCGCTGGTCGAGCAGCGCCGCGGTGGACGCGTCGGTCTGCCCGCCGCCCGCGAGCTGGTTGTTGATGGTCGCGATCTGCGCCATCGCATTGTTGGCGGTGGAGACGGCGTTGCTCAATCCGGTTTCGGCGCTGCCGCGCAGCGCCTGAATGCCTTGCGAGGTCGCGTTGAGCTGTTGCGCTAGCGTTTGCGCCGCATTGACGACGCCGATGCGCGCGGACTGCGAGTCGGGACTGGTGGAGAGCGCCTGCACCGCCGTGGTCAGCGCATTCAGCGCGGATTCCAGCGTACCGGTCGAATCCGGATCGCCATAGACGCCCTGCAGGTTGGCGAGGAAGCTCGAGCGGATATCGGCATAGGCCGCGCCCGAGGTCTCGGTGCGCAACTGCGTCTGCACGAACTGGTCGAGTTCGCGATTGACGCCGTTGATGCGAACGCTGGAGCCGTAATCGGCCGTCGTCGTCGCGATCGTGTTGAGCGTTTTCTTGACGTAGCCCGGCGTCTCCGCGTTGGCGACGTTCGACGACACCAGCGCCAGTGCGGCCTGGTTGGCGCGCAGGCCGGACATGGCGGTCGCGAGGGCCTGACTCAAACTCATGACAAATGCCCCACTCCGGATTCAGGTGCCACGAATTAACGCAGCACGTTCAGAAGATCCTGCACCATCTGGTTCGACGTCGTGATCACCTTGGTATTCGCCGAATAGGCCTGCTGCGTCACGATCAGCTTGGTGAATTCGTCGGCGATATCGGTGTTCGATCCTTCCAGCGACGATCCGACGATGGTGCCGCCGTTGCCGAACAGCGCCTGTCCGGATTCATCGGTGGCTTCGAACGCACCGCCGTCGACGCGCTTGAGGAAATCAGGACCGTTGAACGTCGCCAGCGTGATCTCCGCGAGGTCGAGGTTGCGGCCGTTGGAATAGTTGCCGACGACGCGGCCGTTGTTGCTGATCGACACCGACTGCAACTGGCCGGCGGGGAAACCGTCCTGCTGAATCTGGTTGACCTGCACGTTGCCGTTGGCGTCGGCGTATTGCGTCAGGCCGCCGGAGGAGAAATTCACCACCGGATTGCCGAGCGAGACGCCGTTCACCGTCGCGTTGGTCAGCGTCACCGATGCGATCGGCGGATTGGGCTGGCCGTTGGCGCCGAAGGTGAAGTTGATGCCGACATTCTGCCACGCCACGTCGGTGCCGGTGGCGTTTGGATTGACCTGATAGAACATATTCCAGGTATCGGTGTGGCCGGTCCCGAGCGACGCGCTGTCGGTCTTGGCCCAGCGGAACTGCAGATTCACCGGCGCGCCGGAAACGTCGTAGGCCGTCACCGCACCGCCGGCGATCGACTCGTCGATGAAGGACTGGTTGTCGTTGGCGATCACCTGCCCGGTGCCCGCGGTGCCGCCGCCGGTGCGGTTGACCTGCACGGTGCCGCTGAAGCCCAGCGCGCCGAATGCGTTCGCGTTCGAACTCGTGATGGTCAGGTCCGACGCCGTTCCGGAATGCAGCGTGATGACGCCATTGCTGATGGCTGACGGCGGCGCCGACGAGGTGATGCCGTTGATCTTGGCCAGCAGGTCGTCGACCGTATCGGTGACGTTCAGTTCGTTCGCTCCCGCGCCCGACGCCACGAAGGTCAGCACCGTGCCGTTGACCGTGATGGTGTCGCCGACCGCGAAGCCCGAGGTGAGCGAATCGCTCGGAGCGGTGCCGGACAATGCGGTGGTGCCGCTGACATGTGCGACCGGCGAATCCTGGTTGTTGATAGTCGCGCCGTTACGGCTCGCATCGGCATAAGGCGTTGCCGGCGTGCCGAGGATCAGCGGATTGGTGCTGAAGTCGCCCGGATTGAGCAATTCCGATCCCGGAACGGACGTGTCGTGCTTGGTGGTGAGCGGATAGCTCGCGAGGTTGGCGCGATACTCCACCTTGGTCGTCGCCTGCGCGGGAAGGAAGTCGTTCTTGAACTTCAGCACCTGCGGCGCGCTGCCGGAAAGGTTGCCGGTGGTGGGGTCGATCGGAATGCCTTCGAGATAATAGCCGGCGCCATTCACCAGATAGCCGCTCTTGTCGAGCGTGAAGTCGCCGCGCCGCGTGTAGTTCTCGACGCCGTCGAACACCGGCTGGTTGTCGGTGACGGTGCCCGGCTTCTGCACGACGAAGAAGCCGGAGCCGTTGATGGCCATGTAGGTCGAGACCGATGCGGCCTGAATGTCGCCCTGCACCGTGTTGGTGCTGCGCGAGGCCGAGGTGACGCTGCCGGCAAGTTGCTGGGTCTGTCCGGTTTCCGGAATGAGATCGAGGAAACTGGTGTCGATGCGCTTGAACGCCGTCGTCTGCGAATTGGCGATGTTGCCGGAGACGTTTTGCAGCGCGTACGATTCCGCGCGCAGACCGGCCACCGACGTGGTGAGAGCCCCGAAGATACCCATAACATCGTCTCCAGCTTCATTCCGGGCGGCATGCCGGAAGGGTGGTCGAATGCCGCATTCGGAGCGGGACGTCGCAAGGGTCGTGCCAGAGGGGATAAGGCAGCTATTTCAGCCACATAAATGCAATGCCCCGGCCGATCGACCGGGGCACAATTGCCTAGCGGGGCAACAATTGCCGGGAGACGCGAAGGCGGATCAGGTCGCCGACGGCGTCGCGGGGTGGAACACCAGCGCCAGCCCGTCCATGCAGTAACGCAGGCCGGTCGGCTTCGGTCCATCGTCGAACACGTGGCCGAGATGACCGCCGCAACGGCTGCAATGGATTTCGGTCCGCAGCATGCCGAAGGTGCGGTCCTCGGTCTTGCCCACGGCGCCCTCCAGCGGCTGGTAGAAGCTCGGCCAGCCGGTGCCGCTCTCGAACTTGGTTTCGGAGGAATACAGCGGCTGATCGCATCCGGCGCAGGCGAATATGCCCTTGCGGTGCTCTTTCAGCAGCGGGCTCGATCCCGGCGGTTCGGTGCCCTCCTCGCGCAGGATCTTGTACTGCGCCGGCGTCAGTTGCTTGCGCCACTCGGCTTCGGTCTTTTCGACCGGAAACTTCTCCGCAGCCTCGGCGGGCGCGACGCGAAGCCATTTGAAGGTAGCGAACCCGCCCAGTGCGGCAGCGGACGCGAACAGCATACGACGGTCGATCATCTCGGGACTCCGTGAAGACAAGGCATGGTGCCGATGGTCCCAAATACGGTTCAGGTGCAGGAAAGTTACACCCAAACCGCCCCGCTCCGCTCACGTTTTTGCGAGCGTTATCTGATCTCCACCTGCCGGTTGGCGGCGGCAAGCCGGGCCTCGCGGGCACGCTCGCGGGCGGCGGCGCGTTCGCGCCAGCGCGCCAGCACCCCGGCAGTGGCTGCGCGGCCTCGTGTCCACCCCACGACTACCTGTCCGGCGACGCGCCCGACCCGGCCGCCCGCCCATACCAGTTCGAAGGGCGCAAACAGCCGCCAACGGTCGTCACGCAACAGGATACCGTCTGCGATCAATTGTCCCGCCAGCGCCGTGGTGTTCAGCCCCTGCCGTCCGAAGCCGCTGGCGACCCACAGACCGCGGCGCAACTGGCCGATCTGCGGCATGCCGTGCACCGTCTGGCCGATGACGCCGCTCCAGGTCTCCGCCAGCGGCACCCGCCCCAGCGCCGGAAAGATGGTGCGGATGCGGCGCTGGATCGTACGGCGGAAGCGTTGCGGATTGCCGGACCAGGTGGTCTCGGGACTCGACCACATCAGCCGGTCGCCTTGCACGATACGGAAATGATCGATGCCGTCGGTATCCATCACCGAGCCCTGGAAGGCGATGACCTCCGCCAGGCGTTCGCCAAGCGGCTCGGACACGGCGGCATAACGCCACACCGGCAGCAGCGTATCGGTCAGCCGCCGCGACGGCGACCCGAGATGCACATTGCCGGCAAGCACGATGTGCGAGGCCCGCAGCCGCGCCGCCGGCGTGACGATGCGCTTGCGGATACCGCCGGCATCGATGCTCACCACCGGCGTCTGTTCGAAGATCCGGACGCCCGCGGCTTTCGCAAGGACCGCGAGACCGTGAAGATATCGGCTGCCGTCGATCTGGAATGCGGTGGGATAGTGCACCGCGTGGAAATAGCGCCGCGTCTTCAGCACGTCGCGCACGCGCTCGATCTGCCAGCCTTCGACGTCGGTGCCGAAATCCTCACCCAGCATTTGCAGCCTGCCGATGAGTTGATCGCCGATATCGACGTTGGAAACCTCGAGCGCGCCATCGCTCAAGGCCAGGTCCGGACCGAGCTGCTCGGCGGTATGGCGGACATAGGCCGCGCCGCGGCGCGACAGCGCCCACAATTCGCGCGTGGTGTCGAAGCCGACGCGGGACATGATATCGCCGACCGGCAGGCCATATCCCGGCATCACCGTTCCGAGCGGATGGCCGGAGGCATTCCATCCGACATGCTCGCGTTCGAGGACGACAACGTCCATGCCCTTGCGCGCCAATTCCAAGGCCGCCGTAAGGCCGGCAAGCCCGGCGCCGACCACACAGATGTCGACATCCGTATCCAATGTGAGGCGGCGAGGCCCGGCTGTGTTTTGCACAGCCGTCGTGGCGTCGGGGGATAGCGCGCTTGTCATCGGTGTCGGCACGCTGTTTTCTTACGAAGCCGTGCGGCGCTTGTCACCTTGTCTCGCACAAACTTGTACAGTAATCGGCGAAGATCGCCCTTCCGGGCCATCCTCATCGCCTTCGAATCGAGATTGCCATGCGCCGACTGATGCTGCTGCGTCACGCCAAGACCGAAAGCGACGCGCCCAGCGGCGAGGACATCGACCGCCGGCTCAACGAGCGTGGCAACGAGGACGCCGCCGAAATCGGTCTGTGGATGGCGCAGCACGACTACGCGGCCGATCTCGTACTGGTTTCCACCGCCGTGCGTGCGCGCCAGACCTGGGACATCGTCGCACCGCCGCTTTCGAAGATCATGCCGCGGGCAAAGGTCGCCTATCTGCCGGAACTCTATCTCGCCGACCCGGCCGACATCCTGCGCGCCGTCCATGGCGTTGAAACACGGGCTCCCGGCGGCCTGCTCGTGATCGGACATAATCCCGGAATGCACGAACTGGCGCTCGGACTGACCGCGAGCGGCAACGCGACCGCGCGGCGCGCCCTTTCCGGCAACCTGCCGACCAGTGGCCTCGTGGTCATCGATTTCGATGCCGACGACTGGCGCGACATATCGTTCCAGCGCGGGCGGCTTGATACGTTCGTAAGCCCGAAGCTGCTGCAGAAATCCAGCGGCTCCTGACGCATTCGGGCAATGACCCGCGCGCCGCTTCGTGACACGAACCGGTCTCGCCTTCCCTTCAAAACGCGATAGGATCACGGAGCGAGAACGCCGGGCTGCCCGCCCTGCGATCCATCCGATGGAGGTTCGTCGTGACAAAGAAAAACGAAGCGAAGGATCACGTCTACAAGATACTGGAACTCGTCGGTTCTTCCGAAAAGAGCATCGAAGATGCGGTGCAGAATGCCGTTGCTCGTGCATCGAAGACTATTCGCGACATGAAGTGGTTCGAAATCGTGCAGACCAGAGGTCACATCGAAGACGGCACCGTGCGCCACTATCAGGTCACGGTGCGAGTCGGATTTACGCTCGAAGGATAGCAGTCCTGCGTTGGGCTTGCGGGTTGCTTAGCAGTACGTCGAACGATGACGACAACCTGTCGATGGGTTGGGTCGAATTCCAGCTCATCCCATCGCGGTGGCGCTTGACGTCGAAGCGCGTGACTTCCGATCGAGGTGAAGCGTAACCAGCGCAAAAACGATCCAGGCGCTGGTATAGAGAATTCCCGCGACGATCATGATCTGACCGGAAATCGGGCCGACTGCGGTGCGCTCCCACAGATTCGCCCAACTTGTCAGCGGGGTCGGATGGATCGCGACCTTGCCGTAATAAGCGATATCCTGGATCGCGAGAATCCAGAGATAGTTGCGGCGTAGCCGCCGGCCGGCCGCGCGCACAAAACTGATGTGATAGCGCGGCGCGAGCAAGTCGCGCGCCAGCACGTCCGACCAGCCCGTACCCAACAGGACCGGTTCACCGAGCAGCATCGGGCCGTAGAAGTATCTTTCCATCCATCGCGCACGCGCACGCCAGACATTGAAGTAGCGATAGCGGCGAGCTTCGAAGATCAGGAAGACCATCATCAGCAACCCGACGAGCACGAGCGGCAACGGCGAGGAATGCTCGCTCGCAAACGTCACCGACAGCGCGATCCCCATCGTCACGATGGCCCAGTTGGTCGTGTTGTCGAGCCGGGTCCGCCAGATCGTGCTGCGATAAATCTCGGCACGATAAAGATGCGCGATCGCGCCAATCTCCGAAGCGTCCGGCTTATGGGGCGGAGGGACTTCGGAGGGCGTGAGGGCGGCCATTATCGCTCACTGTTGCGTCGCGCGTTGGTGCTTTCATCCACCGTTGCCGGATGGCGGCCGATCGGCCGCACCGCGAATGACATTGCGTCAAACGCGAAATGAAAAACACGTCGGGCATGGGACGTTAGACCGTTCCCGCTGGGCAGGCAATGGCGGCCGGCCGGCCAATGCTCCCGCATGATCTTCATCATGCCAAGGCCGCTACATTGGCAAACGCGCGAGCCGAATGTTAGGATCGGATCACGAGCACGGAGGCGCAGAGATGTTCACATCCATTCTGGTCCCGATCGACCTCGCCGATACCGAACTCGCCAAGCCGGCGATTGCGACGGCTGCGACGCTGTCGAAAACCTACAATGCCAAAGTACGGCTGTTGAACGTATTGCCGATGACGCCGGTGATGCTCGCCGAATATGTGCCGGCGAACTTCGACAGCCAGCAACGGCAATCCTGCGAAGAAGCCATCGCCATCGTGGCGAGCGAATCCGGCATCGATCCCGCCGTCGTCTCCAGCGCGGTACGCCAGGGCGGCATCTATCACGAGATCCTGGAAGAAGCCGCGGCGATCCATGCCGATCTGATTGTCATGACATCGCACCGGCCGGCGATGAAGACCTACTTCCTCGGCTCCAATGCCGGACACGTGGTGCGTTACGCGAAGTGCTCGGTGCTGGTGGTGCGTAAATAGAAGCGACGACTACGGTACTCCGCTCCGGCAGTCGGGAATGCAATATTCTGGGAGAGGATTCATGGCGGCGCGTTTCATTGTTCTGGCAACGGCTGCGAGCGCGATAGTTTCCGCAGCGCTCGTCGTCTCGAGCGCGCGGGCGGATCAGCAGGAGCTCAAGCTCGTCACCCCGCCGCTCAGCATGTTCAGGGACCAGATACGCCCCCCTGCTGACACCCTGCCGGTGCCGACCGGATTCAGCCGGGAGCAGATCGTGCACGGCGACCGCGTCTTCCACGGCGAAGCTGCGAACGGCCAATGCAGCGTGTGTCATGGCATCGACGGCAAGGGAACGCCGAACGGCAACGACCTCACCGCCGGCATGTTCGTCTGGAGCGACGGCAGCGTGAAGGAATTGAAGCGGACCGTGTTGCATAACATGTCGGTGGCGCCGCGCATGGACGGCGACCTGACGCCGGACGATGTCGACGCGGTGTCGGCCTATGTCTGGGCCATCAGCCACCGCTCCGCGTCGCAGTGATGACGTATCGGTCATGGCCGGTCAGGGCAGCAGTTCTTTCGGCAACGCCTCGAGCGTGTAGCTGCGCGGCTTGTTGCGCCACATGAAGCCGCCGGTCTGCCAGCCGAACAACGCAGCGCATGCGACGAGAAACAACGCACCGGCGTTCGCGCCCGTCGTGATCGCGCGCACCAGCAGCCCCGCGACCGCCAGCGCGACGATGGCGAGGACGCCGGCGCTCAGCGCATAAGGCAACGGCCGCATGCCGCCGCTCAACACGACCTTGCTGTCCGCTTGCGCCAGACGCCGATGCAGTGCCGTGACGAACGCGCGGTAGCTTTCGTTCTGCGCCGTCATCAGCGCAATGGTCTGCCACGTCGTCGACAGGATCGCGAGCCGCTGGCCGGATTGGTTGGCGATGTCGGCACGGAAGCGCCGCGACTGCATCGACACCGGACGATACGACAGCGTAATCGAGGCGATCGAGGCATACGGCCAGACGCTTTGCTTGTCGCCGATGCGCCACGACAGGCCGTCGTCGGTCAAGTCGAACTGCTGGGCCATCCCGATCAGCGACGCCTTGTAGCTGTAGCTGGTGCCGGAGGCCGGCGCCCCGTCCGCGGTCGTGTGAATCTGCGGTGGCAAGATAACGGCCTTTCGCTGGGCGGCATCGGCTTCGGCGTCATGGCCGTTTGCCTCGGTCGGTGTTGACGTTTATCCTGTAAGCCACAGGCAGCGGCCATGGCGCAAGCGCGCAATTTACGCCCTGCAATTCAACCCTCTCGATATTCCTCCATCGCCCTTTTGAGGACCGAGAAGATTCGCCTGTCGTTGAGCTGCGCGACATTGAAGCGGAGGAATGAGGTCGCGGATTGAGAAACGCTGAACACGTTTCCCGGCGCGAGAACGATTTTTTCCTCCATGCAACGCCGCGCGATGACGGCGGAATCGTAACCATCGGGCAAACGGCACCAAAGATAGAAACCGCCGCGCGGCATGATCCAGGGAGCGAGACCAAGTGGCTTCAACCGGTCTATCGCTCCTTTCCTCGCCTGAGTTAGACGTCGGCGCACTTCATCCATATGCTTGCGATAGGTGCCGCCCGCCAGAACGCCCGCAATCAACTCCGTTGCAACTGGGCTCGGCCCCCCGAAGCTTGTCGCGACCTGGAGGTCAACCAGTCCTTCGATCCAATCTGGCCGGGCAGCGATATAGCCGCATCGCACGGAGGCGGAGAGTGTCTTGGAGAAGCTGCCGATCCTGATAACGCGATTGAGGCCGTCGAGGACGGCAAGGCGTGGCGACGGGGCCGGCTCAAAGTCTGCGAAAATGTCATCTTCCACGATCGTCAATCCCCGAGCCGCCGCTGCGCTCAACACACGATGCGCGGTTTGCGGCGAGAGACTCGCGCCTGTCGGATTATGAAGGGCCGAGTTGGTAATATAGAGGCGGGGATCTTGGTGGATCAGGGCTTGCTCGAAAGCGGTTGTGTCCGGACCGCCTAGCGTGAAGGGAATGCCGACGATTTTGGCCTGATGCGCGCGTAACAGCGCTTGAAAATTGAAGTAGCAAGGATCGTCGACCAGAACAGTATCGCCGGGCCGCAGCAGCAAACGGCATATCAGGTCGATCGCCTGCGTACCTGATGCCGTCAGGATAATTTGTTGAGCCGTCGCCGTAATGCCTTCATCCGCAAACCGGCCGAGCAGCAGTCGACGCAAGGCGAGCGAACCGCGCGTGCTTCCATAGTCGGACAGCAATGTGTCGTCAGCCCGGCCGAGCGCCCTCAATCCTTTGCGAAGTGCGACATTCGGCATCCAGTCGGCCGGCAGCCACCCGCAGCCAGGCTTGAGGAAGGAGGAGTCGGCATCAAGCGACTGCTTGGATACCCAAAAGGGATCAACATCGCGTTCCCGCGACGGTCCCATCTCAGCCAAAGCCATCGGTGGCAGGTCAGCACCCGTCACATAGAAGCCGGAGCCTCGCCGAGCACGGATGACGCCTTCGGCGACCAGGCGATCGTAAGCCTCGACTACGGTAGACGGCGAAACATCCATGGTCTGGGCGAAGCGACGAACCGATGGCAAGCGGTCGCCAGGGCCGAGCGCTCTGTTCGCGATTTTGGCTCGGACAGCTCTCATCAGTGTTTCTGTCCGTGTCATCTCTTCTCCGTTGCGCACCGTCGACTCCGGCTCACTGTGTGGATCACTTTATCCATACGGTTTAATGAAACTGTATCCAACTGTTCCTGCCCACACCAGACGGAAACCGCTATTGCAGTGGCCCGGAAAGCGAGGACACATGGAACGAGCGACCGCGGGCTGGAGCAGCGGCCTCTTGGGCGTCATCATATTCAGCGGCTCGCTACCGGCCACGCGCGTTGCCGTCGCGGATTTGTCGCCGATGTTTCTCACATCCGCACGTGCGGTAATTGCCGCGCTGCTGGGTGCGGTCTTCCTATTTGCGCTTCGCCAACCGTGGCCCAAGCGCCGCGACATTTTTCCGCTAACACTTGTAGCGATCGGCGGTGTCATTGGTTTCCCGCTGTTGACGGCTCTCGCGCTTCAACACATCACAGCGGCGCATTCGATCGTTTTCATCGGGTTACTCCCGCTCGCAACCGCAATCTTTGGCGTATTGCGCGGAGGCGAGCGCCCGAAGCCCATCTTCTGGTTCTTCTCTGTCTTGGGCGCGGCAACCGTCGCTGGCTTCGCGCTATACGGAAGCGAAGGTGGAACGCTGGCAGGCGGTCTTCTGATGCTTGGCGCAATTCTGGTGTGCGGCCTCGGCTACGCAGAAGGGGCGACGCTTGCGCGGCGCCTTGGCGGCTGGCAGGTCATCTCATGGGCACTGTTGCTGTCTTTGCCGATCATGACGGCGATCACGCTATTCACCTCGCCCAATACATGGAGCAACATTGGAGCCCCCGCTTGGATCGGACTCGCATATGTCTCGATCTTTAGCATGATGATAGGATTCATTTTCTGGTATCGCGGTCTTGCGTTAGGCGGGATTGCCGGCGTTGGCCAGCTGCAGCTCCTGCAACCTTTCTTCGGGTTCCTGCTGGCGGCATTTTTCCTTGGCGAACCGATCGCCTGGACTATGATTGCGTCTACGATGATCGTCGTCGCTTGTGTGGCCGGTGCCAAGCGGTTCGCTGGTCGCTGACGCGCCACGATAGGCCGTCATCGGTCAGGTCGAACTGTCCATCCCGATCAGCGATGCCTTGTAGCTGGTGCCGGAGGCCGGCGCCTCATCCGCTGTTGTGGAATGCGGCCGTTTGCCTGCACCCTCGTTGACGTTTATCCTGTAAGCCACAGGCAACGGCCATGGCGCAAGCGCGCGATGCCGCCCGCAACGGAACCCCGATGGCGACACCGATTCTCTTTCCGCGTCGATTGATTCTCGCCGGCGCCATGATGTGCGGCATGCTGCTTGCGCTCGCCGTGCATGTCTTGGGGCAGCGATTCGGTCTCGATCTCGGCGGACTTTGGCGCGTCGACGACGCCCGCGTGCTGGTGCCGGCGGGGGCTGCGCTGGCCTGGTGGCTGATCGCCACGGTGGGCTTCTGCGGCGGCTATTTCACCGCGACCCTGATGCATAGCGCGGTATCGGGGCATATCCCGCGGCGAATGCGGCAATTCCTCGTCGTCACCGGCGTGTTGCTGGCGGCCGCCGCCGGTCAGGCGGCCTCGGCGCCAAGCGCGATTCCTACCGCTTCCGGCGTGCTGGCCGGGTTGACGGCGCTGTGTCTCGGCGTCGTGCTGGCGTTCTGCGGCGCGCATTTCGCGCTTCGCAAGGCATAATCATATATCGCGCAACGATATTCGGCCCTGAATGGATATCCGGATGGATGCGCCGATCCGCCTCGCGAGGCATCTTGCCGCCGCGAACGATCTTGACGTGGCGTCACCCATGCTGCGTCCTATATATGGCGGTAGAGCGGTGCATTACGATCACACCCTGACCGATTTGCGCCACACCATCTTGCTTCAAGTCCATATGAAAGTCTTGTGACGGCCAGAATTCCGGTCCGCAGCCCGCATCCCCCGTTCGGGGTGGGTTGCAACGCCGGAGTTTTGTTTTAAGGGTCTCCGCGACACCAAAGTTCGCGACATGGGTTTTGCGCGTATGAGTTACGTATGAGTCACTTCATAAGTCGCTTGATAGGTCACTTGGCAGCCACTGACGTCCGGTCGGCCCGTTCGGCTCTCGGCTTGTTCGCACCCCTCCGGGAGGACGAATGTATCGACTGTTGACCACGCTCCAGCGTGGCTTCAAGGAGCGGATCGGCTGGAAACGGCTGGGCGTCGTTGCGAGCCTCGTGATCATCGGCTTCGCCGTCATGACGCTGGTCCGCACCCTCAAGGGCGTCGACAGCAGCGTCATCCTGGTGGCGCTGACGGAAAAATCCCCCGGCCAGATCGCACTCGCCGCACTGTGCGTGGTCGGCGCGTTCTGCACGCTCACGTTCTACGATTTCTTCGCCCTGCGTACGCTCGGCGTCACGCATGTGCCGTACCGGATCGCGGCGCTGTCGAGCTTCACCAGCTATTCGATCGGGCACAATATCGGCGCGACGGTGTTCACCGGCGGCGCGATCCGTTTCCGGATTTATTCCGACTACGGCCTGACCGCCATCGACGTCGCCAAGATCTGTTTCATTTCCGGACTGACGTTCTGGCTCGGCAATATCTTCGTGCTGGGAATCGGCATGACGGTGCATCCGGATGCCGCGGGCATGATGGATCTGTTGCCCAGCGCCATCAACCGGCTGATCGGGATCGGCTGCGTCGCCGGAATCGTGATCTACCTGATCTGGATCGCCAAGGGCGACAACCGCCGCGAGCTTGGCCAGAACGGCTGGAAGGTGGTGCTGCCGGGCGGACGGCTGACGCTGCTGCAGATACTGATCGGCATCGTCGATCTCGGCTTCTGCGCGCTCGCCATGTATCTGCTGATGCCGGCGACGCCCTATATCGATTTCCTGTCGCTGGCGGTGGTGTTCATTCTGGCGACCCTGCTGGGCTTCGCCAGCCATGCGCCGGGCAGTCTCGGCGTGTTCGATGCCGCGATGCTGGTGGCGCTGCCGCAGTTCGGCAAGGAACAATTGGTGGCGACGCTGCTTGTATTCCGTGTGCTCTATTTCGTCATTCCGTTCACCATCGCCATCAGCATCATGGGCACGCGCGAGCTTTGGCTCAGTGTCGTCCGGCCGTGGCAGATGCGCCGCAAGTCGAACGGCCACGACGGCGCCACGCCGCTTCCGCAATCCGTCCATCCCGGCACGCCCCGACGTGGACAGGTGCCGGGAAGATGATCGCGACGGCTGGGTGATCTCCCTTATTTCCGCCTCACCCTTGACGTTGAAACACGGCATGATCGCAGCACAGTCGAAATCCCGGTTGCTCTCTCTCGCCTCGGCGATGGCCGCCCTGCCGCTGGTTGTCGCGATGATGTTCTCGTCGCCCGCGCAGGCTCAGCCGGCGGCAACACAACAGGCGCCCGCAGCGCAGCCCGCCACCACGGACACGTCGCTGCAAATCGTATGGGAAGTCCGCAACCGGTTCCGGCTGTTTCGCGAGGAGCGCGATTTCCAGCTCCAGGCCGAGGCGCTGCGCAACGGCAGCATCCTAGCCGCCGAAGACGCGCTGGAGGTTCAGAGCGACGGCCGTGGCTGGGCACGCAACGCCGTCAACCGGCTGTGCATCGATCGCACCGGCCGCGTCAGCGAGCCCTGCACCCGCGACGGCACCAAGGAAAGTTACCTGACGCCGGCCGACCATCCAGTCACCGTCCGTCTTGCCGGCCCCATTCCGGTCGGCGCCACCTGCGCATGGACCTTCGACGACGGCCAGGGCCCGCGCCAGTCGACGCTGGACTGCGTCGAGCCGATCAACCTGCGCGTCGCCTACGGCCGCACCACCGTCGCCACCGTGGATGTCTCCAGCGGCGCCGAGGCAGCGCAACGCGTTTCCACCGAAATCGCCGTACGCGATATCTTCATCGCAGGACTCGGCGATTCCGTCGCATCGGGCGAAGGCAATCCGGATCGGCAGATTGCGCTTTCCGACGAGGGATTCTGTTTCCAGTCCTATCTCGGCGGACCGGGCAGCGAATATTTCCGCCCCAGCCGCGCCGGCTACAAGGGCGGCCGCGCCTGCGGTTCGGGCGGCCAGATCCAGGCCTGGCAGCGCGATAGCGCGGTCTGGTTCAATCCGGCCTGCCACCGCTCGCTCTACAGCTACCAGACCCGCACTGCGATCGCGCTGGCCGTGCAGTATCCGCACATCGCCGTCACCTATCTGCCGCTGGCCTGCACCGGCGCGACCATCGCCGACGGCCTGTTCGGCACCCAGCGTGCGCGCGAATGCCTCGTCACCAAATCCGGCGTCGATTGCCAGGGCAAGGTCAACGCGCAACTCGCCGAACTGCGCGATGCCGTGACTGCGGCCAAGCGGCGGCAGCCCGACCGTAAGCTCGACCTCGTGCTGCTGTCGATCGGCGCCAACGACATCAATTTCTCGGGGCTGGTCGCCAACGTCATCGTCGACAGTCCGACCGAGCGCGAAATCTTCAAGCGCAGCGGCGTGCTGAGTTCAGTGGACGATGCACGCGAAGCCTTGACCAACGATCTGCCGCGCGGCTTCACCAAGTTGCGCAACGCCCTCAAACCGCTGGTCGGCGACATGTCGCATGTCATCTATGTGTCGTACGCCAATCCCGCGCTGCTCAACGGCGCGCCCTGCCCCGGCGGCCGTGCCGGATTCGACGTGCATCCGTCGTTCAATGCCGATCCAAAGCGTCTCAATAATGTTGCAGGCTTCGTGCAGAAGGAATTCCTGCCCGGGCTGAAGGCGCTGGCGCTGTGTCAATCGGGCGTGTTGTGCCGCGATCCGGGCGGCGATCGCATGACCTTCGTCGATGCGCATCAGACTGCTTTCGCCGATCACGGCTTCTGCGCGCGCGGGCCGAAAGATCCCGAATTCGATCAGGCCTGCTTCTCGGCCAAGGGCGACAGTTTCGTCAACGATCTGGTGGCGGCCGCCTCGCAGCCGATGGCGTGTGGCCGCGGCGCCAGCGAATTCCGCGCCTATCTGCCGCGCGCACGCTGGATCCGCGATGCCAACGACAGCTACTTCGCCGCGATGACCTATCCGCAAGGTCTGCCCACTGCAGCCCAGCCTTCCGACCTGCACGATGCGACATGGGGCGTGCTTTCGGCGGTCTATGGCGGCGCCGTGCATCCGACCGCGGAAGGGCATGCTGCGATGGCAGATGCGACGCTGCCCGCAGCCGTCTCGGTGCTACGCCTCGATGCCATCGTGCCTCAGGTCATCCAGGAGCCGCTCGACCCTGCGCAGGCTCCGCAGCAACAGCCGCCGCAACAGCAACAACCCGCGCAACCGGAGCAGCGCTAGAAATCTTCTGGCGAAGAGCAAACTCCACGGCCGTCGTCCCCGCGCAGCCAGCCGACAATCACCACCGAAACCGTCGAAAATTACTCCGAGCGGACTTTCAGCCCCTAGCTGACCCTCGCTTCTGTGTGGTTGAATGACCGAGCAGAACGAAGGCCAAGCACCATGGACAAGCTCAGCTTTCAGAATCCGCTTTTTAGTACTTATGCGGTCGCTGCCTGCATCATGATTCTCAAAGCTGTCATGATGTCGTGGTTGACGGTTGTTCGCATGATGCAGGTAAGAGGCGGGTTTCGCTCACCCGAGGACATCAAGAAGACTGTCCTCAACCCCCATCCGAGCTCCGAACAACTGGCACCCAATGAATATGTGGATCGCATCCGGCGAATTCAGCTAAACGATCTCGAAAATCTGCCGTTCTTCCTGGTTGCTGGATTTCTCTTCATCTTGACAGAGCCATCAATCGCGCTCGCCCGATGGCTGCTGTATGGTTACGTGGCTTCGCGGCTATTGCATTTCGCGGCCTATTTCACAGCAAGGACTCACGATACGCGCGCAACACTCTGGACGGTGGGTTCTCTGATCCTAATCTTTATGAGTTGCTGGACGCTCGTTGTTGCTTTGCGTCCATGACGTCGCGACATATTGCGCTGCCGCCGGGAAAACGTGGATGGCCGAGACAAGCCCGGCCATGACGGAAGCGTTTATTTCTAAAAGCTGAAAAGCTACCGAGAATGCGATGGCGTTTTCAACCAGCCCCCCAGGTTAGGTCGCACGCCCGACAATGGCACGTGATCCTTGGGGCACGACTTAACGTCGCCGATCAGCGCTGGACCGGAGCCTTTGGCTTGGCGTG
>JANINJ010000006.1 GCA_024508855.1 Xanthobacteraceae bacterium | reverse complement strand
TCAGCGGCAGCAGGTCGCGCTGCACGCCCTCGCGCGAGACGTCGCCGGCGCGCGCGCCATCGCGTACGCAGATCTTGTCGATCTCGTCGAGAAATACGATGCCGTTGTTTTCGACGACGCTGATGGCTTCCTGCACCAGTTGATCGGTGTCGAGCAGCTTGTCGGATTCCTCATTGACGAGAATCTCGTGCGAGTCCTCCACGGTCAGCCGCCGCGTCTTGGTGCGGCCGCCCATCTTGCCGAAGATGTCGCCGATCGAAATGGCGCCCATTTGCGCGCCCGGCATGCCGGGAATCTCGAACATCGGCGTGCCGCCCGACGACTGCATCTCGATCTCGATTTCCTTGTCGTTGAGTTCGCCCGCACGCAGCTTGCGGCGGAACGAATCGCGGGTTGCCGCGCTGGAATTGGCGCCGACCAGCGCGTCGAGCACGCGCTCCTCGGCGGCGATCTGCGCGCGCGCCTGCACGTCCTTGCGCTTGCGTTCGCGGGTCTGGGTGATCGCGACCTCGATCAGGTCGCGGATGATCTGCTCGACATCGCGGCCGACATAGCCGACCTCGGTGAACTTGGTGGCCTCGACCTTGATGAACGGCGCGCCTGCGAGCTTCGCCAGCCGCCGCGCGATCTCGGTCTTGCCGACGCCGGTCGGCCCGATCATCAGGATGTTCTTGGGCAGCACCTCTTCGCGCAGGCTGCCTTCGAGTTGCAGCCGGCGCCAGCGATTGCGCAAGGCAATGGCGACGGCGCGCTTGGCGTCGGTCTGGCCGACGATGAAGCGGTCGAGTTCGGAAACGATTTCGCGGGGAGAAAAGTCGGTCATGGGCTCTAGGTAGGTTGGAGGTGATGTCGCGGCAAGCGGTTGAAGTGACGGGCCTAGATGATCGGCGGCCCGGTTTGCCATTGGCGGATCGCCTCGGAGGGATGAATGAGCATGATGATGTTGAGCGTCAGATTGTCGCGAATGTGCAGGCCGACCAGAACTTCGAAAAGAATCGCGACGATGACGGTCAAGACAACTGGAAATTTGCAGGCTGCGACGAAGCCGACGATCATCGACACCGTATCGGCCAGCGAATTGACGATGCTGTCGCCGTAGTAGTCCAGCGACATGGTGCCGGTGCGATAACGCTCGATGATCCAGCTCGAGTTCTCGGTGATTTCCCAGCCGCCCTCGATCGCGATGGCGACGAGCAACCGCGCGATCCACGACGTGCGCGGCAGCAGCAGCCAGGTCGCGGCGTAGAACAGGAAGCCATGGATGATGTGGGAGAACGTATACCAGTCCGTCAGGTGCTGGGAATTCTCCGAGCTTTGCACCACGCCGTGCCAGAACTTGACGTAGCCGCAGGCGCAGATCGGCAGCCGGCCCATCGCGAACAGGATGGCCGCCTGCAACGCGAGCAGGCCGACGGCGCAAAGCATTCCCTGCGCCGGCGACAACGCAAATCGCGGTGCCGCCGTTGCGTCCGGGCCGCGCGTCGCGGTCATGCGGACAGGGTCTCGATCGTCACATTGCGGTTGGTGTAGACGCAGATATCGGCGGCGATATCGAGCGAACGGCGCACGATGGTTTCGGCGTCCTTGTCGCTGTCGATCAACGCGCGGGCGGCAGCGAGCGCATAATTGCCGCCGGAGCCGATCGCCATCACGCCTTCCTCGGGCTCCAGCACGTCGCCGGTTCCGGTCAACACCAGCGAGACCTCTTTGTCGGCGACGATCATCATGGCTTCCAACCGCCGCAGGTAGCGATCGGTGCGCCAGTCCTTGGCCAGCTCGACCGCAGCGCGGGTGAGCTGCCCCGGATATTGCTCCAGCTTCGCTTCCAGCCGCTCGAACAGCGTAAAGGCATCGGCCGTCGCGCCGGCGAAGCCGCCGATGACGTCGCCCTTGCCCAGTTTGCGGACTTTTCTGGCGTTGGATTTGATGACGGTCTGTCCGATGGATACCTGTCCGTCGCCGCCGATCACCACCTTGCCGCCCTTGCGGACGGTCAGAATGGTGGTGCCGTGCCAGACCTGAGGCGATCCGTCCCCGGAAGTCGAATGTGATGCGTTCATAAGGATCCTTTCGAGCAGCATGATCTAGGCACTGCCGCACGGGGTTGCAATCGGGGCTTTTGGGAACGGAAACCGGTCACCATATGGCAAAGTCGACTTAAGAAACGCGCCATCCCGCAGTAGCGAAGGGGTCATCATCCTGTTAAAAGGGCGCGTTTTCACGATACGGAGAGCACGTTTCATGCGCACGGCCACGATCAAGCGCAAGACCAAGGAAACCGACATCGAGGTTGCGATCAATCTCGACGGCAGCGGCGTGTCCAACGTCACCACCGGGATCGGCTTTTTCGACCATATGCTTGATCTGCTCGCCCGCCATTCGCGCATCGACATCACCGTCAAGGCGGTCGGCGACCTCCATATCGACTATCACCACACCACCGAGGACGTCGGCATCGCGCTCGGCCAGGCGGTGAAGCAGGCGCTCGGCAATATGGCCGGGATCACGCGCTATGCGAGCATCCACATGCCGATGGACGAAACGCTGACGCGGGTGGTGATCGACATCTCCGGCCGTCCGTTCCTGGTGTTCAAGGCGGATTTCCCGCGCGACAAGATCGGCGAGTTCGACACCGAACTGGTGCGCGAGTGGTTCAACGCGTTCGCCATCAATGCCGGCGTCACGCTGCATGTCGAGACCCTGTACGGCGAGAACAGCCATCACATCGCCGAATCCTGCTTCAAGGGTCTGGCGCGCGCGCTGCGTGCTGCGGTCGCCATCGATCCGCGCGCCGCAGGCGAAGTGCCATCCACCAAGGGTCAGCTCGGCGGCTGACCGCGCCTCCGTGGCGGAGAATTGCGATGCGGGTTTATACGGTTCATGCACCATCGGCGGGCGTCGCGACGATCGACGTTCCCATTGACCGGTTCGTGTTCGTGCGCGACGGGTTTCACTTCTGGGCGATGGTCGGCGGCGTGCTCTGGTTTCTCTATCACCGGCTCTGGCTGGTCGCGATCGGCTACGTCGTGGTCACGCTGGGCCTCAGTTTCGCATTGGCTAAACTGCACGTTGGCTCCGGCACGGTGTTCTGGGTCTTCGCGCTGATCGCGCTGCTGATGGGCTTTGAAGCGGCGAGCCTGCGGCGCTGGACCTTGTCGCGGCGCAAGTGGCGTCAGCTCGATGTCGTCGTCGCGCGCGACGAGCAGGAAGCCGAACGGCGTTTCTTCGATCGCTGGACGGCGAAGCAGCGCGTTTCTGTTGACGATCGATCGGCAATCGATCGCGGCGGTCCACCGCCGACGCGGGAGATTCCCGGGCAGCCGTTCTCGCGGCCGCCGCCGCCTCCAGGCATCGTCGGGCTGTTTCCGCAGCCGGGAGCGTCGACGTGAGCGTTGCCATTATCGATTACGGCTCGGGCAACCTGCACTCCGCCGCGAAAGCCTTCGAGCGTGCGGCGCGCAGCATGGAGAACCCGGAGAAGGTCGTGGTGACCCGCGATCCGGACGTTGTTTTCCGCGCCGACCGCATCGTGCTGCCGGGCGTCGGCGCATTCGCCGATTGCCGCCACGGCCTGGACTCCCTCGACGGCATGGTGGATGCGATGACCGAGGCGGTGCGCGACAAGGCGCGGCCGTTTTTCGGCATCTGCGTCGGCATGCAGCTGATGGCGACGCGCGGCAAGGAAAACGTCGTTACCGACGGGCTGAACTGGATTGCGGGCGATGTCGAAAAGATTTCGCCGCGCGAAGAGAACCTGAAAATCCCGCACATGGGATGGAATACGCTGGATCTGCTGCGCGAACATCCAGTGCTGGAGCGGCTGCCGCTGGGGCCGAAGGGGCGGCACGCCTATTTCGTGCACTCCTATCACCTCAACGCAGTCAACGAATCCGATGTGCTGGCGCGCGCCGATTACGGCGGCCCGGTTACGGCGATCGTCGCCAAGGACACCGCCATCGGGACGCAATTCCATCCCGAAAAGAGCCAGCGTTTCGGGCTGGCGCTGATCTCCAATTTTCTGAAGTGGAAGCCGTGATTCTCTTTCCCGCCGTCGACCTGAAGAATGGCCAGTGCGTACGCCTCGAGCAGGGCGACATGGCGCGCGCCACCGTGTTCAATCTGGATCCTGCCGCGCAGGCGAAGAGCTTCGCGGCGCAAGGGTTCGAGTATCTGCACGTCGTCGATCTCGATGGTGCGTTCGCCGGCAAGCCGATGAATGCGCAGGCCGTCGAGGCGATGCTCAAGGCGGTCACGATGCCGGTACAGTTGGGCGGCGGCATTCGCGATCTGAAAACGGTCGAGGCGTGGCTTGGCAAGGGCATTGCGCGCGTCATCATCGGCACCGCGGCGGTGCGCGATCCGGCCTTCGTGAAGGAAGCTGCCGCAAAATTCCCCGGCCGCGTCGCCGTCGGCCTCGATGCGCGCGACGGCAAGGTCGCGGTCGAAGGCTGGGCAGAGACCTCGCAGGTGACGGCGCTGGAGATCGCGCAGCGTTTCGAGGATGCCGGGGTTACGGCGATCATCTTCACCGACATTGCCCGCGACGGCTTGCTGAAAGGTCTCAACCTCGACGCTACGATTGCGCTGGCCGGGCACATCTCGATCCCCGTCATCGCTTCCGGCGGCTTTGCCTCGATCGACGACGTCAAGGCGCTGCTGGAGCCGCGCGCGCGCAAGCTTGCCGGCGCGATTGCCGGCCGTGCGCTCTACGACGGCCGGATCGATCCCGCGGCAGCGCTGGCGCTGATCCGCAACGCCCGCGCGGCGTAGGAGCACTCGAATGTTCAAGGTGCGTGTCATTCCCTGCCTCGACGTCAAGGACGGAAGGGTCGTCAAGGGCGTGAATTTCGTCGATCTGCGCGACGCCGGCGATCCAGTGGAAGCGGCCATCGCCTATGATGCGGCAGGTGCCGACGAGCTCTGTTTCCTCGACATCAACGCCACTCATGAAAATCGCGGCACCATGCTCGATGTGGTGCGGCGGACGGCGGAAGCCTGCTTCATGCCGCTGACGGTCGGGGGCGGCGTGCGCACCGTCGACGACATCCGCGCGCTGCTGAAGTCCGGCGCCGACAAGGTGTCGATCAACAGTGCGGCGGTGAGCCGGCGCGAGTTCGTCAAGGAAGCCGCCGAGAAATTCGGCGACCAATGCATCGTCGTGGCGATCGACGCCAAGCGTGTCACGCGGCCCGGCTCCGACCGCTGGGAGATTTTCACCCACGGCGGCCGCAAGTCGACCGGCATCGACGCGGTCGAATATGCCCAGGAAGTCGTGTCGCTTGGCGCGGGCGAAATCCTGCTGACCTCGATGGATCGCGACGGCACCCGGCAGGGATTCGACATTCCGCTGACCCGGGCGATTGCCGACGGTATCAAGGTCCCGGTGATCGCATCCGGCGGCGTCGGCAATCTCGACCATCTGGTCGACGGTATCCGGGGCGGGCACGCGACCGCGGTGTTGGCCGCGTCGATTTTTCATTTCGGAGAATTCACCATTCGCGAGGCCAAGGAGCACATGGCGCGCGCCGGTCTGCCGACACGGCTCGACCCATAAACCAACGCCGGACATTGCACTCCCGCGCTCCTGCCGGACCTGCTAGAAAGCGCCAAATGGCACGTTTTACCCTTCACGACCTGGCTGCAACCATCGACGCCCGCGCAGCGTCCGGTGGCGAAACCTCCTATACGCGCAAGCTGCTCGACAAGGGACCGGAGCACTGTGCCAAGAAGCTTGGCGAAGAGGCGATCGAGACGGTGATCGCGACGGTCGAAAACGATCGCGAACATCTCATCTCCGAGAGCGCCGACCTGCTGTTTCATTTGCTGGTCGTGCTGAAATCCCGTGGCGTCACGCTGGAGGATGTGGAAGCGGCGCTGGCGAAACGGACGGTGATGTCCGGGTTGGAAGAAAAGGCTGCGCGCAAGCGCGATTGAGTGAGTATGGGACGGGAGTACCGCGGCATGGATATGCGGGCGGAGCAGATTTACAATCCTTATCGGGTATTCACGCGGCAACAGTGGGCGAGCCTGCGCGACGGCATGCCGATGACGCTGGCTGCGGACGAGATCGCCAGGCTGCGTTCGATGTACGATCGCCTCGATCTCAACGAGGTTGAGGAAATCTATCTGCCGCTGTCGCGGCTGCTGTCGATCTATGTCGACGCCATGCAGCGTCTGTATGTGGCGCAGCGGCAGTTTCTCAATATCGAAGACCGCAAGGTGCCCTACATCATCGGCGTTGCCGGATCGGTGGCCGTTGGCAAATCGACCACCGCTCGCGTCCTGCAGGCGCTGCTGGCGCGATGGTCGCCGCGGCCGCGGGTCGATCTCGTGACCACCGACGGATTCCTGTTTCCGAACGCCACGCTCGAGCGTCAGGGCCTGATGCAGAAGAAGGGCTTTCCGGAAAGCTACGACCTGCCGAGGCTCTTGAGCTTCCTCAGCGACATCAAGGCAGGGCGTCGTTCGGTCCGGGCGCCGGTCTATTCGCATCTCACCTACGACATCATTCCGAACGAATGGATCGAGGTCGATCGGCCCGATATCCTGATCGTCGAAGGTGTCAACGTCCTGCAGACGGGCAAACTGCCGCGCGACGGCAAGGCCGTTCCGGTGGTGTCCGACTTCTTCGACTTCTCGGTCTATATCGATGCCGACGAGCCGGTGCTGCGAAGCTGGTACGTGAAACGGTTTCTCGCGCTGCGCGACACCGCGTTTCACGATCCGCGTTCATACTTCCATCGCTACGCCCCGCTGTCCGACGAAGAGGCCACGGCCACGGCGATCGCGATCTGGGAACGTACCAACCTCGCCAATCTCGAGGACAACATCCTGCCGACGCGGCCGCGCGCAACCCTCATCATGCGAAAGGGCGCCGATCACGTGGTGGAAACCGTCGCGCTGCGCCGGCTCTGAAGCGTTTTCGAGCGAAGCAGTTCGCGTCTAGGCCGCGTGGCGCGTGGCATCCTGGCCGAAGTGCTCGATGTAACGCGCGTTGATGGCCGATACCGGCATCACGATCAGAACGTCGGTGGTGCCGAACTGATGGTCGACCACCGCCCCATCGCCGATATAGGCGCCGAGCCGCAGATAGCCTTTGATCAGCGGCGGCAATTCACGCAATGCGATCTTGGGATTGATGGCTTCCTTGGCCATCCGGTTCATGTCGACCCGGCGCGATGCGTGCGGCCTGGCGCGCCAGTTCTCGGGCGCAGCGGCGAAATGGTGCAGGAACGAGAGCGGAAGCGCCAGGCGATCCGGATCGGTGCCCTCGAAACTGGCGCAGCCGATCATGACGTCGAACTGATGACGGCGGACATAGGTCCAGATGCCGTGCCACAACAACTCGACCGTGCGCTTGTTGCGATACGGCGGCAGAACGCAGGAACGTCCAAGCTCGAGGAAGCGCAATCCCGCATGCCGTTCCATGATCGGCGCGAGATCGAATTCATTCTCGGTGTAGAAGCCGCCATGGCGCGCGGCCAGTTCGTGGCGTAGCAGCCGGTAGGTGCCGACCACCTTGTGCCTGCCGTCGAGCGTCGGCTTGGCATCGTGATCGATGACCAGCAGATGATCGCAGATCTTGTCGAAAGCGTCCTTGTCGCGGCGCGCCAGCATGGTGGCGGCATCGGCGATCGCAGTGCCGTCCTTGTAGAATACCTTGTAGCGCAGCTTTTGCGCGAGCTTCACGTCGCGCTTGTCCTGCGCGAGCCGCACTTCGAGCGAACCGAGCCGGCCGAGGGTAACCGGCGAGGAGGGCTGGTCCAGCGCGGTCGCGATCTGAAAGAGTTTTTGCTGCGGCTTGAGCCAGGTGATGGCGGATTGTGCGGCGATCCCGACGGTTTCAGGACGCAGCATCTGCAAGAGCCGTGGCTTCGATGGCGTCTGTTGGCGGTTGTGCATGAACCCCTCGCGACCGCGTTCGTTCGAATCGAATCAATCCGGTCTTCGGGGAACACAGATCACGCGGCCTCAACAGCCGCGTGACACTCTCATCACGGAATGATGACGCTGTGGAGCGTGTCAGGCGGCGAGGTGACGCGAGCGCGTGAGCCCGGCAAGGGCTTCGACAAGCTTGTCCCGGTCGAGCGGCTTGACCAGGAAACCGTCCATGCCTGCCTCGAAGCAGGCATAGCGATCTTCCACCAGCGCATTCGCGGTCAGGGCCAGGATCGGCGTGCGCCGGACGCGTTGTCCGGCTTCGCGGGTCCGGATCTGTCGGGTCGCCTCGATGCCGTCCATGCGTGGCATCTGCACGTCCATCAGCACGGTGTCATAAGGCGTTCCCGCCGCTTCCGCCGCAATCCAGGATTCCAGCGCGGCTTCGCCATTGGTGGTGAGCACCACCTGATGGCCCAACCGGGTCAGCAGGGTGCGCATCAGCAGCGCGTTGATCTCGTTATCCTCTGCAAGCAGGATCGAGAGGCCGTGCGCGGTGCGAACGCGTGGGGTTGCGGTGTCCGCCATTTCCTCGTCAGGAAGGTCGGTAGCGTTCACCTCCGACTCGGGAGTGGGGGGCGTTGACGTCAGACGGGCCGCGAGCGACGCCGCGCGCAACGGTTTGACCAGATACCCGGTAAAGCCATCCTCGGCGGGCTGCGGATAATCGTGACGCATCGCCGGTGTGAGCATGATGAGCCGATGCGTGGCGTGCGATTGCGCGAGCTTGCCAAGTTCTGCGATGTCGGATCGGTCCAGCCCGCCGTCGACCAGGATGGCGTACCAGGAGCGCTCCGGCAGTAACGCTTGCGCTACCGCGCCGTCGGCAACCGTGCAGGTCTGTGCACCCCAGCGTTCCAGCCGGCGGGCGATCAGCGACGCTTCGATGCCCTGCGGCGCCACCAGCATGATCGATTTCGCCGAGAGATCCGGAGTTTCGACCGGCGCATGGTCGCGGTCGCCGTCGCCGTTCGATGGAAGCGGCAATGTCACCTCGAACGTCGATCCCTTGCCGACTTCACTCTGCAACGTGATGCGGCCGCCCATGCGCCGGACGATGCGTTCGCTGATGCTGAGGCCGAGGCCGGTGCCGCCGTAGTTGCGCGCGATCCCGTCGTCGGCCTGCTCGAACTCGCGGAAGATCCGCGCCTGCGCCTCGGGTGCGATGCCGATGCCGGTGTCGCGGACCAGAAAGGAAATCTCGTTCGGCATGGCTCCCGGCTCGACGATCAGCGCCACGCCGCCGGTGGTGGTGAACTTGATGGCATTGCCGGCCAGATTGAGCAGTACCTGCCGCAGGCGCGCGGCGTCGCCGATCACCTGCTTCGGTAGCCGCTCGTCGATATAGGCGGCGATTTCGAGGCTGCGCGCCTGCGCACGCGGCGCCAGCAGTTCGGTAATGTCCTCGATCAGTTCGGCAAGGACGAAGGGGCGATGTTCGAGGTCGATCTTGCCGGCTTCGATCTTCGAGTAGTCGAGCAGTTCCTCGATCAGCGACAGCAACGCATCGCTCGAGGTCCGGATCGCCCTGACATAGGTCGTTTGCTCCGGCGTCAGCGAAGTTTCGAGCAGCAGGCCGTTCATGCCGATGATGCCGTTGAGCGGCGTGCGGATTTCGTGGGAGGCCATGGCGAGGAAACGCGACTTGGCCTTGTTCGCGGTGTCGGCATGATCCCGCGCTTCGCCGAGCGCGCGTTCGGTTTCGGTGCGGTCGGTGACGTCGCGACCGACGCATTGCAGCTCCGCGAGTTCGCCGGCGCTGGCGCGGACGATGCCCTCGCGCCACGCGATCCAGCGGGGACCTGCAGCGCTTGTGATCTTTTGATCGTGAATGCGGGTGCCGTGCGAATCGATATCGATGTTGCCCTGCTCGATGATCGGCAGCGCATACTGGCTGCCCAGCAAGGCCTCGCGGGAGCGTTGCGCCAGTTCGCAGAATGCATCGTTGACGAAGGTGATGGTGCCATCGGCAGCACGCATCACGATCAGGTCGCCCTGGGATTCGAACAGGGTGCGCGCGCGTTCCTCGGCTTCCTTGAGCTCCCAGTTGCGATCGATCAGTGCTTCGTTATGCGAAGCGACGATGCGCATCTTCTTGCGAAGCCAGCGCATCCGCATGCTTTGCATCGCCAGCGCGACGCTGGCCAGGGCAAACAGAAAACTGGCGCCCACGGCGAAGGCGTTGGGATCATAGGGGCCGGCGAGGCTGCCGCGGATGAATCCGTAGGCGCCGCCGAATATCACTGAAAACAGTACGAAGGATCGGATCGCAAAGCTGATGCGGGGATGGCGCCGTGAGAACCGGCGGCGGCGCGCCTTGATTCGGAAAATCCCTTTCATCTACCGATCTCCCCCGCGCGTCCCTTAATGTCCGATAAGGAGAATGATCAGCCGATGTTGCAAAGTGTTTGAGGCGTGAAAGCCGCCGAGCAGCCGTTGCGAACAGGGTTAACCGATCGCTAAAGCAGCGACGCCGTGACGCGCGGCCGTCCGTTTTGCGCGCCGACCAGGAGCGCGGCGGCTTCCCGTTCGGAGAACGTCTTCGACTGCACATAGATTCGATAATCGGCGTTACCGTCGCGGGACAAATAGATGACCGGGTCCAGCGCGGCCGCGGCCGTCGCGATGCCGATATATCGCGTCGATGCGTTCACGGGACAGGCATTCGCATCGGTGTCGGTGGCGTCGTCGACCACCGTAAACTCGGCGTCCTCGGGCCGATCGACGATCTGCACACGCACCGTCGCATCTGCAGGATTATTGGTGAAGCTCACATGAAACTGGGCTTGCCAGGGTGTCGGTGCGATCTGCACGGACGCATCGCCCAGCGCGATGCATGGACGGTTGGTCGAGGCCGGTTCGCCCTGGACGAACAGTCCTGCAAGGATCAGCGGAAGGGTGGAGACGAAGATCTTGAAACGCAACATGCTACGCAGTCCGCTGCATCGCCCGTGGAACGCTGGGCTTATGGTTGGCAGAGCGTAAACAAAAGTCGTTACCGCCGGGTTGACGGATCGGAACGTGAGCGCATGTCGGATGAAATTGGAGCGTTTTCGAGCGAAGTGGATACCGGGGCTTTATGCCGCGCGGCGCAGGTCTTCCGCCAGCGTGCGGTAGGACAGCGCTTCCGCCAGATGCAGCCGGCCGATCCGCTCCGCGCCATCGAGATCGGCGAGGGTCCGCGCGACGCGCAACACACGATGATAGCCGCGCGCCGACAGCCGCATGGTCTCCGATGCATCGCGCAACAGCTTCAGCCCTTGCGCATCCGGCTGCGCGACGATGTCCAGCACCGAAGCCGGCGCCTCGGCATTGGTGCGGACGTTTGCCAGTCCCGCGGCCGCGTAGCGCGCGAGCTGGATCTCGCGGGCCGCCGCGACGCGGGCTGCGACTTCCGCCGAGCCTTCCGATGGCGGCGGCAGAATCAGGTCGGCCGCGGTTACTGCTGGCACTTCGATTCGCAGATCGATGCGATCCATCAACGGCCCTGAGATGCGGGCCTGGTAATCCGCCGTGCAACGATCGAGGCGGCCGCGTTTGCAGGCATAGCCAGGCTCATAGGCGCTGCCGCACCGGCACGGATTCATCGCCGCGACGAGCATGAAGCGCGCGGGATAGGTGACGCGGTGATTAGCGCGGGACACCGCGACCTCGCCGTTTTCCAGCGGCTGCCGCAGCGAATCCAGTACGCGCGGATCGAACTCCGGCAACTCGTCGAGAAACAGCACGCCCTGATGCGCGAGCGATATCTCGCCGGGTCGGGCGCGCATGCCGCCGCCGGTCAGCGCGGCCATGCTGGCGGAGTGATGCGGTGCACGGAATGGCCGCCGGTCCGTCAACGCTCCGCCCTCGATCTCGCCGGCAACGGAAGCGATCATCGAGACTTGGAGCAACTCGGGTGGCGACAGCGGCGGCAGGATCGACGGCAGCCGCGCCGCCAGCATCGATTTGCCCGCGCCGGGCGAGCCGACCATCAGCAGGTGATGACCGCCGGCGGCGGCGACCTCCAGCGCCCGCTTGGCGCTTTCCTGTCCCTTGATGTCGCGGAGATCGAGCAGGGATGCTTCGCGCGCGTGAACGCGAGGCTGTGGCCGCGACAGCACCTGCGTGCCCTTGAAATGGTTGGCGATCTGGATCAGCGAACTCGCGGCCACGATCTGGATGTCCGGGCTCGCCCACGCCGCTTCCGCGCCACAGGCTGCCGGGCAGATCAATCCCTCGTCGCGCGAATTGGCGCCGATCGCTGCCGGCAACACGCCGGCTACCGGGGCGATCGAGCCGTCGAGGCCGAGTTCGCCGAGCACGGTGAAGCCAGTAAGCGCATCGGGCGGAATGGCGCCGATTGCCGCCATCAGGCCGAGCGCGATCGGCAGGTCGTAATGGCTGCCTTCCTTGGGAAGGTCGGCGGGCGCGAGGTTGACGGTGATGCGCCGTGCCGGAAGCGCCAATCCGGAGGCGATCAGCGCCGATCGAACCCGTTCGCGCGCCTCGGAAACGGCCTTGTCGGGCAGGCCGACAATGGCGAAGGCCGGAAGGCCGGGCGCGACCTGCACCTGCACGTCGACGGCGCGGGCCTCGATTCCCTCGAAAGCGACTGTAGAGACCCTTTGAACCATGGCGCCCCGTGCTCCCCCGGGGAAACGCTACTCTACAACCTTGCCGGGCGCAAGAACATTAAGAGAACAAAATGAGACCGGTATTCGTCCGCACGCAACACTCGATAGAGGTAAAATCAAAGTGTCCGATCATTTAAAGATCATTCTCACAAGAAGTGATCGTAAGAATACTTCCATTTTATGCGATATTTACTTTTCCTTTTATCCTTAACCAAAGGTTACTGCTTTCGTTTACATGAAAAGTACTGCGTTTACCCTGTTTCCGTTGATCGGAATCAGGGAAAGTCAAAATGCCAGCGGTACTTCGTCTTGTGGTCGGATGGCTGGCATTGTCGTTGGTATCCGCGGAGGTTGCCGCGCAACCCGCCCAGCGCGGTGGCGAGACCGGAGAGCGGAGAAACCATTCCTTCCGCGACGGACCAGCCCATGCCCAACAGCGATCGGCCAGGAGCAGTGCGGGTGTGCTTACGCCCGCGGCGCGGTTCCGCTGTTCACCCTCCAGCGACGGCGATGGCGACGATCCAGCCACGACGTCGGCACTGACCGCCAGCAAAGATTTTATCGCCGGCAGCGTTTTTCTGGAAAGCCTATCGCCTGCGCGCGAGGTCAGGATTTCCTGGCTCGGTGCCAACTTTGCCCGGCGGTTCGCCGTAAAAGTGGAGCGTTACGCAGCAACGCCGTCGCTTCGGGCCTATACGCTCAATCGATTGTCGCGGAGTGTCGGGATTGCAGAGGAGCTCGATCCGCCCTTTGACATCCGTCTCGCCGACGTCTGGTGTCTGCTGAAACGGCAACCCAACGGCGAGGCCGGTGCGCTGTTGACCAACGCGATCCCGAACCTGTTCTTTGTGCGCGACGTCGCCGGTGAAGTGGGCGTCGTCGATGTGGTCTGGTCCGGCGCGGGATGGGAGGTCGGTGCAAGTTCGCTGACGCGCAATCGTCCATGGCCCGCCGGATTGCGCGTGATCGCGCGATAGGTCGCCGCCCCTACCGGCGCCTGGCCTCGATGCAGTCCCAGATTTTTGCCGCGACGTCGGGCCCGCCGAGATTGGCAATGGCGCGGATGCCGGTCGGCGAGGTCACGTTGATTTCGGTCAGATGATCGTCGATCACGTCGATGCCGACGAACAGGAGCCCGCGCTCACGTAGGGCCGGGCCGATGCGCGCGCAAATTTCGCGCTCGCGCGGCGTCAGGTCGGTCGCCTTGGCTGCGCCGCCGCGCACCATGTTGGAGCGAAGGTCATCGGCAGCGGGCACGCGATTAACGGCGCCGGCGAATTCACCGTCGACCAGGATGATGCGCTTGTCGCCTTGCTTCACTTCGGGAAGGAAGCGCTGGATCACCCATTGTTCGCGGAATGTCACCGAGAACATGTCGTGCAGCGAGCCGAAATTCATGTCCTGCGGCAGAACGCGAAACACTGCCGCGCCGCCATGGCCGTGCAATGGCTTCATCACCACCGCGCCATGCTCGGCACGGAACGAGTTGATCTCGTCGACATCGCGCGAGATCAGCGTCGGCGGCATCAGGTCGGCGAAATCCATCACGAAGAGTTTTTCCGGAGCGTTGCGCACGCTGACCGGATCGTTGACCACGAGCGTCTTCGGGTGAATGCGTTCGAGCAGATGCGTGCTGGTGATGTAGGCCAGATCGAATGGCGGGTCCTGCCGCAACAGCACCACGTCAAAAGAGGCGAGGTTCGTGCGCACCGGATCGCCGAGGGTGAAATGATTGCCCACCTCGTCGCGGACGCTGAGCGACTGCACCGGTGCGACGACGTCCTTGCCGCGCAGGGATAGTTTGTCCGGCGTGTAATAGGAGAGGGCGTGGCCGCGCTTCTGCGCCTCCAGCAGCAGGGCGAAGGTGGAATCGCCGCGCACGTTGATGCGCGCGATAGGGTCCATCTGGACGGCGACTTTCAGGGTCATCTTTGATTGTCCGGCTTGGGGATTGATGTCTTGAGGGTAGGTCGGTCAGACGCTGGCGTCGAACGCTCCGGTGAGATGGCGTGGCAGACGGCCCGGCGCAATCAGCATCGCATCAAAACGCAGGTCGAAACTGGCATGTTCGGGGTGCGCCATCAACCAGGCCGAAGCCGCATCGATGATGCGCTGCTGCTGGCGCGGCGTCACGGCATAGGCTGCATCGTCCAATGTCGCGCGGGCTTTCACTTCGACAAAGGCCAGCAGATTGCGCCGGCGTGCCACGATATCGATCTCGCCGTAAGGCGTGCGGTAGCGCCGCGCCAGAATCCGATAACCCTTCGCTATCAGCCACGCTGCAGCGCGGCTCTCGGCCGACAGCCCGGTCTGGAATGCGGCGAGGCGTTCGGGCGCGGCAGCCTTCGGAAGATCTGTCGTGGGACGATCAATCTTCTTCATGATCGCCCGCATGGGTTTGCCTGGCGAGTTCGAGCGCGCGTGCATAAACCTCGCGGCGCGGCCGTCCGGAAATTTCGACGGCATAGGCCACGGCATCCTTGACGCTGCCGCTGTCGAGCGATGATCGCAGCACCGCGTCCAGTTCGCCCGGAGTCATGACCTGCGCGTGTGCCGCAGGCGGCCCGACCACCAGCACGAATTCGCCGCGCGTCTCGAGATCGTCGGCGTTTTGCGCGAGGAGCTTGAGCGGTCCGCGCAGGATTTCCTCATGCAGTTTGGTTAATTCGCGACAGATCGCGCCGTCGCGCTCGCCCATGATCGTAGCGAGATCGGCGAGCGTGTCCTGCACGCGATTGCCGGATTCGAATATCACCAGCGTCCCTTCGATGCGGGACAGTTCGCCAAGCCGTGCGCGCCGCGCCGCTTGTTTCGACGGCAGGAATCCCTCGAAGAAAAACCGGTCGGTGGGCAGCGCCGCCACCGCGAGCGCGGTCAGCACCGAAGACGCACCGGGCAGCGCGATCACCGTATGGCCGGCAGCGCAGGCTTCGCGCACCAGCTTGAATCCGGGATCGGAAATCAGCGGCGTGCCGGCATCGGATACCAGCGCAACGCTCCCGCCCTGTGCCAGACGGTCGAGAATTTTCGGCCGTGCCACCGCGGCGTTGTGTTCGTGATAGGGCGTGAGGCTCGCTGAAATGCCGAAGCGTTCGGTCAGCCGGCGGGACACACGGGTATCCTCGCAGGCAATGATATCGACGCCGGCGAGGGTCTCCAGCGCGCGCAGGGTGATATCGCCAAGGTTCCCGATCGGAGTCGCAACCAGATAGAGACCCGGATCCGCCTTTGGCGCCGTCAGCGTCTGCCCGGCGATGGCGAAAGTACGGGAGGTGGGGTCCGCAGAGGCTGTTGCGACACGAGAAAGGTCGGGTTTTGCGCGCATGACCTGCAATCTAGTGGTCTGATTCTAACATTTGCGTCCCGTTTCAGCGTGTACCTGCGCAAATGTTAGAATCTATAGGACCACTAGCAAATATAGACTTCTAGTGGAGCTTTGGATTTGACATTCGCTTCCCGGACTCGCGGCAAGGTGGGTAGCGAATGTCAAATCCGCTCCACTAGAGGATCATGAGGTGACGTGGATACCGCTTTTGCACTCCCCTGCCGACTGTGATTGAAAAGCCGCATACGGCGTCCGCAGACGAGGCTAAAGCTTTTGTTCCGGTTAACTATTCGCCGACAATATGCCTTAATCCCCGCTCCAGATCGGTCGCTGGCAATGCCGGATCGGTCTGGGTCGGTTAACGGAAGAAATACCATGGTGGGCCCGATCGATCCGAAAATCCCGAACTCGGGAGCCACGCGGCGGGCTGCCGTTGGCTTGATCCTTGGCGCCCCTCTGCTCGGCGCCTGCGCCGGCGTGCAGTCGGCGCTGACCAATCCATTCGCGTCGAACGGAGGCGACAAGCCTGCGGGGCCCGCCCAGCAGCCGCAGGCGGTAGGAACCGGTCAGGTCAAGGTCGGATTGATTCTGCCGCTGTCGGCTTCCGGCAACGCCGGCGTTGCGGCGCAATCGATGAAGAACGCCGCCGAAATGGCACTGGCCGAATTCCAGAATCCGAACATCCAGTTGCTGATCAAGGACGACAACGGCACGGCACAGGGGGCCCAGCAGGGAACCCAGCAGGCGCTGGACGAGGGCGCGGAAATCATCCTCGGGCCGCTGTTTGCGCTGTCGGTGCCGGCGGCGGCGCAACTGACGCGAACGCGCGGCATTCCGATGATCGCGTTCTCGACCGATTCCAGCGTCGCCGGGCGGGGCGTCTACCTGCTCAGCTTCCTGCCGGAATCGGATGTGGTCCGCATCATCGATTACGCAGGAAGCACCGGGAAGCGTTCCTATGCGGCGCTGCTGCCCGACAACGCCTATGGCAGCGTGGTCGAAGCGGCGTTCAAGCAGGAAGTTGCGCGAAAAGGTGGCCGGGTCGTCGTGTTCGAAAAGTACGGTGCCGATCGCTCCGGTCCGGTACGCAACGTGGCGCAGGCGCTCGGCAGTGCGGACGCGTTGTTTCTTGCCGACGACGGCGACACGGTGGTCGGCGTTGCGGATGCCCTCACCACGGCAGGCGCCAATCTCAAGCGCGTACAACTGCTCGGGACCGGCCTGTGGGACAGTCCGCGTGTGTTCAACAGTGCCACCATGCACGGCGGTCTTTACGCGGCGCCAGATCCGTCCGGCTTCCGCGCTTTCTCGGGCCGCTACAGCTCTAAGTATGGCGCGCAGCCGGTACGTACCGCGACGCTGGCCTATGATGCGGTGGCGCTCGTGGCGGCATTGGCGCGCACGCAGGGCGGTCAACGATTCTCTGCGGATGTGCTGACCAATCCATCGGGCTTTGCCGGCATCGACGGCCTGTTCCGCTTCCGCTCCGACGGCACCAATCAGCGCGGGCTCGCGGTGATGCGGGTCGCGTCGGGCGGCGGCCAGCCGGTGGCCGGTTCGCCCAAGAGTTTTGGCGCCTAAGCTTGTTTTTAGGCCGCGAGGTCCGCGACCACCGCATCGAGCACCGGAAAGCCTGAACGGGTGACGCGCAATCTTCCGTTGGCGTCGATGGTGATCGCACCTTCCTCGCGCAGGATGGTGATGCGGCCGGGATCGAGTTGACGGCCGGACAGCGCCGCATAGCGGCGCGGATCGATGCCTTCCGCAAGCCGCAAGCCCATCAGCAGGAATTCGTCGGCGCGCTCTTCGCTGTTGAGCAGATCGTCGGTGGTGACGCCATGGCCGTTCGCCTCGACGCGCATCAGCCACGCTTCCGGGCGCCGCTCGGTGGCCAGCGCATGGCGAAAACCGTCAATGTCGAGGCGCGCATGCGCACCGGGTCCGATGCCGGCATATTCCTGCCCGCGCCAGTAGACCAGGTTGTGTTTGCACTCCGCGCCCGGTCGCGCGTGATTGGAAATTTCGTACGCGGGCAGTCCGAGCTGCGCGCAGACGTCCTGCGTCACGTCGTAGAGCGCGCGTGCCGTGGGTTCATCCGGTGTCTTCAGCTTGCCCGCCGCATGCAGGCCGAAGAACGGCGTGCCTTCCTCGATGGTGAGCTGATAGAGCGACAGGTGTTCGGCGGCCTCCGAAATCGCGAGCTTCAACTCGTCGGCCCACATCTGCGGCGTCTGGTCGGGCCGCGCGTAGATCAGGTCGAAGGAGTAGCGATCGAATGCGCCGCGCGCGATGGCGACGGCATCGAGCGCTTCGCGCGCAGTATGCAGGCGGCCCAGGGCTTTCAGCGATGCATCGTCGAGCGCCTGCACGCCAAGCGACACGCGGTTGACGCCGGCTGCGCGATAGCCGTGGAAGCGCGTGGCCTCCACGCTGGTCGGATTTGCTTCCAGCGTTACCTCGACATCGGGCGCGACACGCCAGTGCCTGCCGATGGCGTCGAGAATCCCGCCGACGGTTTGCGGCTTCATCAGCGACGGCGTGCCGCCGCCGAGGAAGATCGAGGTGACCTCGCGTCCCGGTGTGCGCGCGGCGGTGGTTTCGATCTCGCGGGCGAAGGCGCGCACGTAACGCTCTTCGTCGATCGGCGTATGCCGGACGTGACTGTTGAAATCGCAATACGGGCACTTCGACAGGCAGAACGGCCAGTGAATGTAGACGCCGAAGGCATCGTTTGCGTCAGCGCGGCTCAAGACAGATCTCCGCGAGTTTGACGAAGGCACGGGCGCGATGCGATAGCCCGAGTCCGAGCGGCGGCAGGCCGTGTTTCTCGATGCTGGTCATCTCGCCGAAGGTGCGCGTATGGCCATCGGGCAGGAAAGCCGGATCGTAACCGAAGCCTGCGGTGCCACGCGGCGGCCAGACCAGCGTGCCGTCGGCGGTCGCTTCGACTTCTTCGAGGTGTCCGTCCGGCCATGCGACGCACAGCGCGGACACGAAATGCGCACCGCGTTTGTCCGGCGTCGTCGCGCCGCGCTCCTGCAGCAGACGCTCGATCTGCGTCATCGCGGCCTTGAAATCCTTGCTCGCACCGGCCCAGCGTGCCGAATAGATACCGGGCGCACCGTCGAGCGCATCGACGGCCAGTCCCGAATCATCGGCAAAGGCGGGAAGCTTCGCCGCGTCGGCCGCGGCAATCGCCTTGATTCGCGCGTTGCTTTGAAAGGTGTCGCCGGTTTCGTCCGGCTCGCCGAGGCCGAGTTCGCCTGCCGACACTGCTTCGATGCCATAGGGCGCCAGCAGCTCACGCATCTCGACAAGTTTGCCGGGATTGTGGGTCGCGATGACAAGTTTGCCGGTGATTCGCCGATGCATGCGTAATCCTACGTCAACGCGACCAGCGGCGAAATATCGCCGTCGATCAAGTCACCGCCATCTTCTGGAGGTCGACCAGCCGTGTGACGCCTTTGCGCGCCAAGGCCATCAGTGCGAGGAATTCATCCTGCGAAAACGGAGTCTTCTCGGCGGTGCCCTGCACTTCGATGATGCGGCCGTCACCGGTCATGACGAAATTGGCGTCGGTTTCGGCTTCCGAGTCTTCCGCATAGTCGAGATCGAGCACCGGTGTGCCGTTGTAGATGCCGCAGGAGATTGCGGCGACGTTGTCGCGCAGCACGTTGCCGCCGCCATTCTTGAACATGTTGCGGCTCTTCATCCAGCCGATGCAATCGGCCAGCGCCACCCATGCGCCGGTGATCGAGGCGGTGCGGGTGCCGCCGTCGGCCTGCAGCACGTCGCAGTCGACCGTGATCTGGCGCTCGCCCAGCGCTTCGAGGTCGAGCGTCGCGCGCAGCGAGCGGCCGATCAGGCGCTGGATCTCCACCGTGCGGCCGTTCTGCTTGCCGGCGGATGCCTCGCGACGGGTACGTTCCAGCGTGGCGCGCGGCAGCATGCCGTATTCCGCAGTCACCCAGCCCCGGCCCTGGCCCTTGAGCCACGGCGGCAGGCGCTCTTCGAGTGTCGCGGTGACGAGCACATGGGTGTCGCCGAATTTCACCAGGCAGGAACCCTCGGCGTATTTGACCACACCGCGTTCCAGCGAAACCGGCCGCAATTCGTCCGGCGCACGTCGGCTTGGCCGCATGTGTATTCTCCTGCGATTCGGGAAAGGGCTTCGTCTCGCGGGTGCTTTTAGGTGCGGCGGGCGGCAGCGGCAAGGGCCTTGGGCTACGCCTGTTCAATGCCTGCTTGTAACGGAGGCTCAAGATGGACAGATTAGGCTGCGTCACCAAGGAGTAACCCGTGGCCCATCACGATCCGATCGGCCTGATCGCCCCCCATGCCGGGCTCGCTCAGCTCAACGAGCGCTCGCGGGAAATCTTTCGTCAAATTGTCGAAAGCTATCTCGCCACCGGCGAGCCGGTCGGCTCCCGCAACATCTCGCGCCTGATCACCGTGCCGCTGTCGCCGGCATCGGTGCGCAACGTGATGTCGGATCTAGAACAGCTTGGCCTGATCTACGCGCCGCATACGTCTGCCGGGCGATTACCGACTGAATTGGGATTGCGATTCTTCGTCGATGCGCTGATGCAGGTCGGCGATCTCTCGGAACCCGAACGTCAGTCGATCCAGACCCAACTGGCCTCGGTCGGCAAGGCGCAGACGGTTGAGGCCGCGCTCGGCGAGGCCTTGACCCGACTGTCGGGACTGACCCGCGCGGCTGCGGTGGTATTGACGGCCAAATCCAACGTCCGGCTGAAACACATCGAATTCGTCCGGCTCGAGCCGGAACGTGCCCTGGTGGTGCTGGTCGCCGAGGATGGGCAGGTCGAGAACCGCGTGCTGGAATTGCCGCCCGGAATCCCGTCGTCGGCATTGACCGAGGCTTCGAATTTTCTCAACGCGCGGATTCGCGGCCGCACGCTGGCCGAAGCCCGGCTGGAACTCGAAACCGCGCTGACCCAAAGCCGCACCGAACTGGATCAGCTGACGCAGAAGATCATCGCGGCCGGCCTTGCGAGCTGGTCCGGCGGCGCCGGCGAGGACCGCCAGTTGATCGTTCGCGGTCACGCCAATCTGCTGGAAGACCTTCACGCGCTGGAAGATCTCGAGCGGGTGCGGTTGCTGTTCGACGACCTTGAAACCAAGCGCGGCGTCATCGATCTGCTCGGCCGCGCGGAACGCGCCGACGGCGTGCGGATTTTCATCGGATCGGAAAACAAGCTGTTTTCGTTGTCGGGTTCGTCCACGATCATTGCGCCCTATAACGATGGCGCAGGCCATATCGTCGGCGTGCTGGGCGTAATCGGTCCGACACGGCTGAATTATGCCCGCGTCATCCCGATGGTGGATTATGCCGCGCGCATCGTCAGCCGCATGCTCGGCGGCTGAGGATCACCTTTTCAAGCTTGATTTTCGCGCCGAAAGCACGATATCCCGCCCAGCACCCCCACAATTATCAGCGACGACTTTCGAGAAAGCAGTGTGATGAGCGATCCCAACGGGCAAAAGGACAATCCGGAGAAATCCGCGCAGGATGCCGAGCCGGTAGTTTCCAAGCCCTACATCATGCCGGACGATCCGGAGGAAGGGTCGGCTGAAGCGCTTGCCAAGGAAGCCGCGGAAGCGCGCGACAAGATGCTGCGCACGCTGGCCGAAATGGAAAACCTGCGCAAGCGGACCGCGCGCGAAGTGGCGGACGCGCGCTCCTATGGCATCACCGGCTTTGCCCGCGACGTGCTCGACATCGCCGACAATCTGCAGCGTGCGCTCGATGCGGTGCCCGCGGAAGCGCGAGATGCGGCCGATCCGGGCCTCAAGGCGCTGATCGAAGGCGTCGAGCTTACGGAGCGCTCGCTGCTCAACACGCTCGAGAAGAACGGCGTCAAGAAATTCGATCCGTCGGGCGAAAAGTTCGACCCGAATTTCCAGCAGGCGATGTACGAAGTACCGGATCCGTCGGTGCCGTCGGGCACCGTGGTTCAGGTCGTGCAGGCCGGCTACATGATCGGTGATCGCATCCTGCGACCGGCGCTGGTCGGCGTCTCGAAGGGCGGCGCCAAAACCGCCGCCACCGAATAATCAAGGCAATCGGTCAGACCGCAAGATCGCTGGACTGAATTCGTTTGACGCCGGCTTTGTCCATGTCGGCCCAGGCCTTCGCCAGCGATCCCTGCGTGTCGATACCGCGGCAGGCATCTTCGACCACATAGGTTTCTAAACCGGCCTTGCGCGCATCGAGCGCACTCCAGGCGACGCAGAAGTCGGTGGCTAATCCGGCAACGAAGACGCGCCGCAGCCCTCGCGCTTCGAGATATTTGGCGAGACCCGTGGAGGTTTTGCCGTCGGCCTCGGTGAAGGCCGAATAGCTGTCGACGTCCTTGTGAAAGCCTTTGCGCAGGATCAATTCGGCCTGCGGAATGCTCAGGTCTTTCGAGAGCGCCGCGCCCTCCGTTCCCTGCACGCAATGATCCGGCCACAGCACCTGTTTGCCGTAGCTGAGATCGATCACCTCGAACGGCTTCTTGCCGGGATGGCTCGATGCGAAAGAGACGTGGCCTGCAGTGTGCCAGTCCTGCGTCATCACGACGTTGGCGAAGCCCTTGGCGATGCGGTTGATGACGGGCACGACCTGGTCGCCGTCCTTCACCGCGAGGCTTCCGCCGGGCAGGAAACAGTTTTGCACGTCGATCACGAGAAGGACGGACTTGTCGTCGATGGCAATCTTGTCCGCAGCCCGCGCCGCCGCTGGCATCAGTCCGGCGATCGCGGATATTCCGATGGTCTCAAGGATCTGCCGTCTGTTCATGGCTCGGCCTCCTGCAATAGGACGGGCAGAGCAAATCAGGTCATCGCCGAAAGGTAAAGCCGGCGACGAAGCCGCCGCGCAGCCTCGCGTCAGCGGGATTCGATCCCGTCACGTACGGCGCGGAAGCGCGGGAATGCCTGCTCCCACTGGTCGCGCGGCGCACTGCCGATCACGCGGATCGCGGTAGTGCCTCCGCCGAAGCGAAGCCACTGGACCACGGTGACCGGTGTATTGCTCTTGCCGCTGATGGCATCGATCCGGGTTTCGAAACCCGGTGCGCCATCGATCCGGATCGGCTCGGAAACGGTGACCCGCATTTCCCGCAATCCGGGGATCATGCCCGCGGCCTGCTGCGCGAAACGCGCGCGGTCGTCCGGCTTGTCCGGAACGGAGGGAATCAGGCCGAGCACCATGAAGGGGGCGGCTTCGATGCCCGTTTCCTCGTTGCCGTCGGCAAACATCACGGCTGCGCCGGGCGCGAGCGTCCGCACCGCCTTGAAGTCGCCGAGCACGGTCGGCTTGAACGGCAGCAAACCCAGTTGTTCGGCGACGGGGACTTCCTTGCGGATCACGGCGGAGGAGAACATCTGCCTCACCGCATCGTCGGTATAGATCTTGGAGGCATTTTCCGGGACCTGAACCGCAACGAAGCCCGAAAATGTCCCGCCCGGCAGGATCATGGAGTAGCGGCGTACGGCATCGGGGCCGACCTTGCCATTTTCGATGGTGTAGTAAGCCTTGCCGACCGCCGTTTCGATCGTCTCCGGCTTGGGCACATTCCCGGTCGGCGCGCCCGCCTTGAAGGCATTCTCGACCTCGGTATAGGCCGCTGCCGGCAGTTCCGTGACCAGCACCTTGACGCCATGATCCTCGGTCTCGAACCCGACGAATGCCTTGGCTGGCGCGAGGCCGACGAGCGGGACCAGGCCGACCCGGACACCGGACGGATAGACGGCATCGGCGGCAGAAGCCGGGCTGGCGATCACCGGAAGCAAGGCAACGATAAGGAGGCGGGCGAGCTGTTTCATGGGATTCGTCTGGGTTCGCATTGAGGCAGTTCAATGGTCGAGTGCCGCGGCACTTTTGCCAAGGCGGTTTTTCCAAGGCCGTTTTTCCACGGCCGCAGCCGGTTTAAAGGGTTTTGTCCTGAAGCGCGACAGGGGCCGGGCCGTGTCGCCGGTTCGTGAAGCGCGATGGCCGGGAGTTTATCTTTCGTAGCCAACGGTTTTCGCGAGACAAGGTTGCGTCCGGTCCTTGCAGGCCCCACCCCCCCTCCTATATGAGGCTCACCACCGCAATATCGCGATTATTCGTATGGGGGTTTGGATCGGAGCGCCGTCAGGGCCCAAGCCAACCTGCCGCAGCAAGAAGGATATGAGGATCATGGGAAAGGTCATTGGGATCGATCTCGGCACCACCAACTCGTGCGTCGCCGTCATGGACGGCAAGAACCCGCGAGTGATCGAGAACGCCGAGGGTATGCGAACCACGCCGTCGATCGTCGCATTCACCGATGACGGTGAGCGTCTGGTCGGCCAGCCGGCGAAGCGCCAGGCCGTCACCAATCCCGAGCGTACGATTTTCGCCGTCAAGCGTCTGATCGGTCGCCGCTACGATGATCCGACGGTTGAGAAGGACAAGAAGCTCGTCCCCTACAAGATCGTCAAGGCATCGAACGGCGACGCCTGGGTCGAGGTGGACGGCAAGACCTATTCGCCCTCGCAGGTTTCCGCTTTCATTCTGCAGAAGATGAAGGAAACCGCGGAAGCCCATCTCGGCCAGAAGGTCGATCAGGCCGTCATCACCGTTCCCGCTTACTTCAACGACGCCCAGCGTCAGGCCACCAAGGACGCCGGCAAGATCGCCGGCCTTGAAGTGCTGCGCATCATCAACGAGCCGACCGCGGCCGCGCTCGCCTATGGCCTCGACAAATCGAAAGCCGGCACCATCGCGGTATACGACCTCGGCGGCGGCACGTTCGACGTGTCGGTGCTCGAGATCGGCGACGGCGTGTTCGAGGTGAAGTCGACCAACGGCGACACCTTCCTCGGCGGCGAAGACTTCGACATGCGCCTGGTCGGCTATCTCGCCGATGAATTCCAGAAGGAGCAGGGCATCAACCTGCGCAACGACAAGCTCGCGTTGCAGCGCCTGAAGGAAGCCGCTGAGAAGGCCAAGATCGAACTGTCGTCGACGACGCAGACCGAAATCAACCTGCCGTTCATCACGGCGGATGCTTCCGGCCCGAAGCATCTGACGATGAAGCTGACGCGCGCCAAGTTCGAGGCGCTGGTCGACGATCTCGTGCAGAAGACCATCGAGCCGTGCCGCAAGGCGCTGAAGGATGCCGGCCTGTCGGCTGGTGAAATCGGCGAAGTCGTTCTGGTCGGCGGCATGACCCGCATGCCGAAGATCCAGGAAGTCGTGAAGCAGTTCTTCGGCAAGGAGCCGCACAAGGGCGTCAACCCGGATGAAGTCGTTGCCATCGGCGCGGCGATCCAGGCAGGCGTGCTGCAGGGCGACGTCAAGGACGTGCTGCTGCTCGACGTGACGCCGCTGTCGCTCGGCATCGAGACGCTGGGCGGCGTGTTCACCCGCATCATCGACCGCAACACCACGATCCCGACCAAGAAGAGCCAGGTGTTCTCGACGGCTGAAGACAATCAGAGCGCCGTGACCATTCGCGTCTTCCAGGGCGAGCGTGAAATGGCGGCCGACAACAAGATTCTCGGTCAGTTCGACTTGATGGGAATTCCGCCGTCGCCGCGCGGCATGCCGCAGATCGAAGTCACCTTCGACATCGACGCCAACGGCATCGTCAACGTGTCGGCCAAGGACAAGGCCACCGGCAAGGAGCAGCAGATCCGCATCCAGGCCTCGGGTGGTTTGTCGGAAGCCGATATCGAGAAGATGGTCAAGGACGCCGAGGCCAATGCGGCCGAGGACAAGAAGCGCCGCGAAGCGGTCGACGCCAAGAACCAGGCCGACGCGCTCGTTCATTCGACCGAGAAGGCTTTGGCCGAGCACGGTTCGAAGATCGAGGAGAGCGAGCGGCGTGCAATCGAAGACGCGGTCAGCGACCTGAAGGAAGCGCTCAAGGGCGAGGACGCGGAAGCGATCAAGGCCAAGAGCAACACGCTGGCGCAGGCTTCGATGAAGCTTGGCGAAGCCATGTACAAGCAGCAGGCCGAAAGCGATGCGGCCAAGGATGCTGCGAAGGACGACGTCGTCGACGCGGAGTTCACCGAAGTCGACGACGACAAGAACAACAAGAAGTCGGCATAGTGACTGAGGTTCGGTCGTCATGCCTTTCGAACGACGCATGATCGGTGTCCCCGGGCTTGATCCGGGGACATTCCTTCCGCGAGAGTCCGTCTCTGGCCGATCTCGCTCCGGCATTTTCTGCGGGAGCGTCTGATGTCCGCCAAGCGCTGCTATTACGAAACTCTCGAAGTCGAACGCACGGTCAACGATGCCGGACTGAAGTCGGCGTTCCGCAAGCTGGCGATGAAGTGGCATCCGGATCGCAATCCGGGCGACAAGTCCAGCGAAGTTCGTTTCAAGGAAATCAACGAAGCCTACGAAGTCCTCAAGGACGGCGACAAGCGCGCCGCCTACGATCGCTTCGGCCATGCCGCCTTCGAGCAGGGCGCGGGTGGTGGCGGCCCGGGATTCGGTGCGGGCTTCGCATCATCGTTCTCCGATATTTTCGAAGACCTGTTTGGCATGGCGGGCCAGCGCGGGCGCGGCGGTGGCCGCGAGCGCGGCGCCGATCTGCGCTACAACATGGAAATCACGCTCGAGGAAGCATTCGGCGGCAAGACCGCGCAGATCGAGATTCCGGTATCAGTCACCTGCGAATCCTGTTCGGGCACCGGCGCCAAGGCCGGCACCAAGCCGAAGACCTGCTCGATGTGCGGCGGTGCCGGACGCGTGCGGCAGGCGCAGGGATTCTTCACGCTGGAGCGGACGTGCCCCGGTTGCCAGGGCCGCGGTCAGATGATCGAGGATCCTTGTCCGTCATGCGCGGGACAAGGCCGCGTGACGCGCGAGCGCACGTTGTCGGTCAACATTCCGCAGGGCGTCGAGGACGGCACCCGGATACGGCTGGCCGGCGAAGGCGAGGCCGGTATTCGCGGCGGACCTGCGGGCGATCTCTACATTTTCCTGTCGCTGGCGACGCATCAGTTCTTCCAGCGCGATGGTGCGGACCTGCATTGTCGCGTGCCGATCTCGATGGTGACTGCCGCGCTGGGCGGAGAGTTCGAGGTTCCGACCATCGACAAGGGCAAGGCCAAGGTGAAGGTGCCATCCGGCACGCAATCCAGCCGTCGCTTCCGGATCGCAGGCAAAGGCATGCCAGTATTGCGTTCTCGTCAGACCGGCGACATGTACGTTCAAGTTGTGGTCGAAACGCCACAGAACCTGACAAAAAAACAACAGGAACTGCTGGCAGAGTTCGAAAAGCTATCGTCCGGTGCAACCCAGCCGGAGGCAGCGGGTTTCTTTACTAAGGTCAAAGACTTCTTCGGTACTCGGGGCAGTGTCGGATAAGCCTTTTGCTTGACCGGTTCTAAGACGCGCGTTACGTGTTTGTGAACAGAGTTTGACATCCCGCCGACCTGTCCCCTGCTTGGGTGCGAAATGTCTCTGCAGCCTTCCGTGCGTGCGCTGAAGAAACCGCTTCGTCTTGATGACGAGGTGCGTTTTCTGCGCTCATGGATCGAGAAGCCCCTGCACATGGGCGCGGTGATGCCGTCGGGTCGCGTTCTTGCGCGCACGATGGCGCAGTATGTCGACGTTCATTCCACGGGGCCTGTCGTCGAATTGGGTCCCGGCACCGGCGCCATCACCAACGCGCTGATCGAACACGGCATCGAGCAAAGCCGTCTGGTTCTCGTCGAATACAATCCCGGCTTCTGTGCGCTGCTGCGCGATCGCTATCCGCAAGCCACGGTCGTGCAGGGCGATGCGTACAAGCTGCGCGACTCGTTGTGGAGCGTTCTCAAGTCACCGTCGTCGGCCGTGGTCTCCGGGCTTCCGCTGGTGACCAAGCCGATGTTGACCCGGTTGAAGCTGATCCGCGATGCGTTCGCGGCGCTGTCGCCGGGCGCGCCATTCGTGCAGTTCACCTATTCGGTGACGCCGCCGATTCCGAAATCGCTACCGGGCGTATCCACTCAGGCCTCGGAACGTATCTGGATGAATCTTCCTCCGGCCCGCGTCTGGGTGTATCGCAAGGGCTGATCCGGCACCGCAATCCAGCGGCCGCAGCCTTTCCCCGACAGCAACTGGCTTATGTCTTCGCTGAAGATACTTGTCATCCCAGGCTCGCTACGCAGCGGCTCGCATAATGTGCGCCTCGCGGCGGCCGCGATGGCTGAATTCGTACAAGCCGATGTGGAGGTGACGCGCATTTCGCTCGGCGATTTTCCGCTGCCGATCTACGACGGCGATCTCGAAGCCAGTTCCGGCGTGCCGAAACATGCGATCGATCTCAAGCGTATGATCGGCGTGCATCATGGCGTGTTGCTGGTGAGCCCCGAATACAATTCAGCGCCGCCGCCGCTGCTCAAGAATGCGATCGACTGGGTTACACGCGTGCGCGAACGCGACGAGCCGCCGGGGCATGTGCTGCGCGGCCGGCCGTTCGCGCTGGCTTCGGCATCGACGGGGCGCTTCGGCGGCGCGCGATCCCTGATGATGCTGCGCCTGATCCTGTCGGGGTGCCGCGCCACGGTCATCCCCACCCAGTTGTCACTGTCGTTCGCGGATCAAGCCTATGACGATCGAGACCGGCTCAAGCACAGCGCCGATAGTGACATGCTCCACGCCATGGTCTGGCAATTGATCGATGTCGCACAACAGATGAGGCAGCATGACTAGCACACCCGTTTCGTCCCGCGATCGCCTGATCGTCGCTCTCGATGTTCCGAACGTGGCCGCCGCGGAGGCGATGATCGCGCGCCTCGGCGACAGCGTGACGTTCTACAAGATCGGCTATCAACTCGGCTATGCCGGCGGCTTTCCCCTGGTTCGCAAGCTCGTCGATGCCGGCAAGAAGGTGTTCCTCGATCTCAAGCTGCACGACATCGGCAATACGGTCGCGAAGGGTGTCGAAAGCGTCGCCGATCTCGGCGCGACATTCCTGACGGTGCATGCCTATCCGCAGACGATGAAGGCCGCCGTCGAGGCGCGCGCCGGATCGAAACTTGAAATTCTCGCGGTGACGGTGCTGACCTCTTACGATGAAACCGATCTGCGCGAAGCCGGCTATCGGCTCGGCGTCTCCGATCTGGTCAAGCTGCGCGCGGAACAGGCCAAGGCCATCGGTGTCGACGGGCTGGTCTGTTCGGCAGAAGAGGCGGCGAACCTGCGCACCATTGCCGGCTCGCAGATGAGTCTGGTGACGCCGGGCATTCGCCCCGCCGGCAGCGCAGTGGGCGACCAGAAGCGGATCATGACGCCGGCGCGCGCCATCGCTGCGGGTGCGGACTATCTTGTCGTCGGGCGGCCGGTGATGGAAGCTTCCGATCCGAAGGCGGCTGCGGAAGCGATCGTCCGCGAAATCGAACAGGCGAAAAACTAAACGGAGGAATTGATGGCCAAGGGATACTGGATCGGACGCGTCGACGTTCACAACGCGGACGGCTACAAGCAATACGTGGCCGAGAACGGCCCGGTCTTCAACAAATACGGCGGCCGCTTCCTGGTGCGCGGCGGCAAGTTCGAAAGCAAGGAAGGCTCCTCGCGATCGCGCAACGTGGTGATCGAGTTCAAGGACTACGAAACCGCGCTCGCCTGCTACAATTCCCCTGAATACACGCGGCTGGTCGGGGTCCGCAGCCCGCACAGCGAAGGCGATATCGTCGTCATCGAAGGCTACGACGGACCGCAGCCCTGAGCCGGTGAAAAGGCTCCTCGGTTGCCGGGAAGCGCTGCGCCCGTTATACCGCAGGAGCGTTTGAGGTCGGTATCATGTCGGACATGCGATTGATTGTTGCCGGGGCAGGCGGCCGAATGGGCCGCTCGCTGATGCGCGCCATTGCCGAGACCAAGGGCGCGGTCGTTACCGGCGCGCTGGAGGCTCCGGGCTCCGAATGGATCGGCCAGGATGCCGGCACGCTTGCGGGCCTGCCTCCCAGCGGGGTCATGGTGTCGGCCGATCTGTGGTCGCTGTCGGCCAATGCCGACGGCATCCTCGATTTCACCGTCCCAGCGGCGACCATCGCCAATGTCGCGATCGCCGCGCAGCGCGGAATCGTTCACGTCATCGGCACCACTGGCCTGTCGGCATCCGACAACGCGGTCATCAAGAGCGTGACCTCGCGCGCCATCGTCGTGCAGGCGGGCAACATGAGCCTCGGCGTCAACCTGCTGGCGGCGCTGGTGAAGCGCGTGGCGCAATCGCTCGATCCGGATTTCGATATCGAGATCCTCGAGATGCATCACAAAGCCAAGGTCGATGCGCCTTCCGGCACCGCCTTCATGCTGGGCGAGGCGGCGGCGGCCGGTCGCCAGATTGCATTGAAGGACAATTCCGCGCGCGGCCGCGATGGTATCACTGGCGCGCGCCGTAGCGGTGACATCGGTTTCGCGTCGCTGCGGGGCGGCACCGTGACCGGAGATCATACGGTGATTTTCGCCGGCCCCTATGAGCGGATCGAGCTGACCCACAAGGCGGAAGATCGCATGATCTTCGCTCATGGTGCACTCAAGGCCGCGATGTGGGCGCATGGCAAGAAGCCGGGACACTATTCGATGGCCGACGTGCTCGGCCTCAGCGAAATCTGACAACGCATAGCAGAGTGGACACAGCAGGAATGAGCGATCGACTTCTTGTGCTCGTACGTCACGGCCAGAGCGAATGGAATCTGAAGAATCTTTTCACCGGCTGGAAAGACCCGGATCTCACTGAGAAGGGCCGCGCCGAAGCCAGGGATGCCGGAAGCAAGCTGAAGGCGCAGGGCTTCACGTTCGACGTCGCCTTCACCTCGGCGTTGACGCGCGCCCAGCACACGCTCGATATCGCGTTGAGCGAGATGGGCCAGACCGGTCTTCCGATCCGCAAACATCTGGCGCTCAACGAGCGCGACTACGGCGATCTGTCAGGGCTGAACAAGGACGACGCACGCAAGAAGTGGGGCGAGGAGCAGGTGCACATCTGGCGCCGTTCCTACGACGTGCCGCCGCCCGGCGGTGAAAGCCTGAAGGACACGTTGGCGCGGACGCTGCCCTATTTCGTGCAGGAGATTCTGCCCTGCGTGCTGCGCGGTGAACGCACGCTGGTGGTGGCGCACGGCAATTCGTTGCGCGCGCTGATCATGGTGCTGGAAAAGCTGTCCCCGGAAGGGATTCTCGCCCGCGAACTCGGCACCGGCATTCCGGTGATCTACCGGCTCAATGCCGATGCCACGGTTGCGTCGGTGCTCGATCTCGCGGCGTAAGTTGCGCGCGATGTTTCAGAGCGTTTTCGAGCGAAGTGGATACCGGTTCGCGTGAAGAAAACGCGTCACATCAAAATCGTAGAGCCCCGGTTCTGATTCCATCAGAACCGGAAAGGCTCTAGGCGGCGTTGACCTGCCCGGCTTCCCAGCCAAGCATCGCCTGCTTGCGGGTGATGCCCCAGTGATAGCCGGTCAGCGCGCCGCTCTTGCCGAGCACACGATGGCACGGCACCACGAACGACACCGGGTTTCGTCCGACCGCCGCGCCGACGGCACGTGATGCCTTCGGATTGCAGATGTTCGCCGCAACGTCCGAATAGGTCGTGGCGCAGCCCATCGGGACTTTCAGCAGTGCTTCCCAGACCCGCACCTCGAAGTCGGTGCCGATCAATACCACGCGCAGCGGCTGGTCCGGCCGCCACAGCTTGGTGTCGAAGATGCGCTGCGCCAGCGCAGCAGTGCCGGCGTGATCCTCGATGCACGTTGCATTCGGCCAGCGCCGGCTCATGTCGGCGAGCGCCGTTTGCTCCTGTCCGGGATCGGCAAATGCGAGCCCGGCTAGACCGCGGTCACTGGCGATCACGATTGCGGTGCCGAACGGCGAGGGATGGAAACCGTAACGCAAGGTCATGCCCGCGCCGCCGGCTTTCCATTCGCCGGGCGACATCGCTTCGTGGGTCACGAACAGATCGTGCAGGCGTCCCGGTCCGGACAGTCCGGAGTCCAGCGCCGCGTCGAGCACGCTCGCGGAATCGCGCAGCAATCCTTTGGCGTGATCGAGCGTCAGCGCCTGCATGAAGGCTTTTGGCGTCAGCCCGGCCCAGCGGCGAAACAGGTGATGCAGCTCATCGGGCGTGACGCCGGCGGCATCGGCCATCGCGTCGATGTTGGGCTGCGCGCGCCAGTGTTCGGAAATGAAAGCGATCGCGCGGCGGACTGAATCGTAGTCGCGCAATGCTGCGTTCTGCGAACCCGGCTTGGCGAGGCGATGGTCACTGGTGGCTATGTTCATCATGCCTTTGATGTAGGCTTGCGGCAGCTTCGCAACCACCCGATTCCCGACAACGATTTACGTCACCGGATTGTAGGTCGGGCCGGCTTTGGCGAGTTGCAGGGCGCTGGTTAATGCCTTGGCGAAGCTTGATTTTTCATCGGGTCCGAGGAACCGCGCAATGGCGTAGCTGTGGCCGCGCGAGACCAGATACAGGTTCTCGATGCCGAACTCTTCGTGGGTCTCCTGATCGAGCCGCACCCAGAGCGGGTTGAATACCCATTCGGTGGCGTCGCCACGGTGATTGGTCTTGCGCACGCGGAGTTCGGAGGGCGTGATGCGGATTTCCTCGCTCGCCTTGGCGTCGCGGAAGTTAATGCGGAAGGCCCAGTAGATCGCCAGCGCGTCGAGGCCGAAGAAGCCGAGCACCGGCCATGCGCCCAGGTAGAGAAACACCATGCCGGCGGCGAAGCTGATGACGCTGACGCAGGCCATCAGCACCGCGAAAGCTCTGCGGCTCAGGGAGCGATGCGGCACCAGCAGCGCCGAGAACAGGGTCGGCTCGGTGTCGTTCGGCCGGTCAAAGTCGTTGCCTGTCGTCATGGCCCGACATTATACCGGGATCATGGCCAAAAGCATCCGCCGACCTTCCCGCCCGGCAAAATCCACCGCCGCGAAACGCACCGAAAACGTTGCGGCAAACCCGCGGCGAAAGAAAGTCGCGAAATCCGCCCGCGCCAAGGCTCCGAAGGCGGCCCACAAAGTGCCAAAACCCTGGACCGAAGCCGAGGTCACCGAGGCGTTCCGACGGTTCCGCGCCGCCAACCCGGAGCCGAAGGGCGAATTGGAGCATCTCAACCCCTACACGCTGCTGGTGGCGGTGGTGCTGTCGGCGCAGGCGACCGATGCCGGCGTCAACAAGGCGACGCGCAGCCTGTTCGCCGTCGCCGATACGCCTTCGAAGATGCTGGCGCTGGGTGAGGACAAGGTTCGCGACTACATCAAGACCATCGGGCTTTATCGCAACAAGGCCAAGAACGTCATCGCGCTGTCGGAAAAACTGATCGCGGAATTCGGTGGCGAAGTGCCGCGCACCCGCGCCGAGATCGAGTCGCTGCCGGGCGCGGGCCGCAAGACCGCCAACGTCGTGCTCAACATGGCGTTCGGCGAACATACCATGGCGGTGGATACCCACGTGTTTCGCGTCGGCAATCGCACCGGAATGGCGCCGGGCAAGACGCCGCTGGAAGTGGAATTGAATCTCGAACGCGTGATTCCGTCCGAGTTCATGCTGCACGCCCATCACTGGCTGATCCTGCACGGACGCTACACCTGCCTCGCGCGCAAGCCGCGCTGCGAGGTATGCATCATCAACGATCTCTGCCGCTGGCCGGAGAAGACGGTGTAGACCGCCGCAAGCTTAAGGACCCGCACATGCAAGATGCGCAACGGATCGACCGCCTCGCCATTCGCGACCTGATCGAGAACTGGGCGGTGTGGCGCGACGCCGGTGACTGGGATCGCTTCGCCACCGTCTGGCATGACGACGGCTGGATGTCGGCGACCTGGTTTCAGGGATTGGCTGCGGATTTCATCCGCGTCAGCCGCGAAGGCTGGAGCAAGGGCGTCAGCATCCTGCATTTCCTCGGCGGCATGAGTATCGATCTCGCAGGCGATCGCGCGATCGTGCAGACCAAGATGACGATCTCGCAGCGCGGCCCGGTGCATGGCGTCGTATGCGACGTGGTCTGCACCGGCCGCTTCTACGACTTCGTCGAGAAACGCGATGGCCACTGGGGTGTCGTGCGCCGTCAGCCGATCTACGAGAAGGACCGCATCGATCCGGTCGATCCGTCGGCGTCGCTTACGCTCGATGCGCAAAAGTTGTCGCAATTCCCCAAGGGCTATTGCCACCTCGCCTATATCCAGGAGGAGATCGGCTATCGTGTGAAGCGCGACATGCCGGGGCTTCAGGGGTCGGAAGTGGAAGCGCTCTACGCGCAAGGTGCCGGCTGGCTTCGCGGCGAACCGGCGCGATAACCGCAAGACATCGATTATCGATTGTTGCCGCTGACCGGAGAAGACGGCTGCAAGGTGTCGAGCGCACTGTTGCAGGCTGCTTTCACCAGCGCGCGGGTGCGTTCCGCGGATCGGCCCTGGCGCAGCATCGTGAATGTCGCGCAGCTTGTCAGGGTGAAGATCAGGTCGGCGGCATCCTGACGCGCGCGGAGCGGGACGCTTTTGCCCGCGACACGCCTCACGATCGCATTGAATATCTTGCGTCGGCGTTCGTTGCGCTCGGTCAGGGCTTGCGCGAACTCGGGATCGATCGCCATGGCCCCGTGCAGGTTGCCGATGGCGGGATCGCCGTTCCAGAAGTCGCAGAAAATGTCGACCAGCCGATCGAGCGCAACGCGCGCGTCAGCCAACGCCATCGCATCGGGAATCCGGGTCAGCCCGCCGCTAATTGCGACTTCGTCGAACACCGCTTCGAGCAAGCCCCGCCGCGACCCGAACTGATTGTAGACCGTCAGCCGCGTGACGCCTGCGGCCCCAGCAACCGCTTCTAGCGAAAAGCCGGAGATGCCGGCGTCCTCGCGCAGCAATGCAGCGGCAGCGTCGAGCACGCGGGCTCGCTTCTCGGCGGCGGCCGCGGCGCGGACGGTGCTGCTGTAACGACGTGGCGCCATTTACCCCTAAGATCGACCGATTGCTATTTTAATATACATACTGTATATCAAAATTGAACGCCATCGGGAGACGACGATGCAGATCGCTTTAGTCACAGCCATATCGCTTCATGCGCTCGCCGGCGTATTCTGGGCGGGCACGACGTTCACGCTCGCCAGGTCCGGTGGCGCCGATGCCGAGTCTTTGTTCCGGCCGCAGATGGGCGCGGCGACGCTCGTGGTTCTGACCGGCGTTTATCTGTGGCTTCAGTTGCATGAGGGCCCGCCGAGCATGACCGAACATGTGCTGGGCATCGGCATCCTTGCGGCGCTGATCGCCGCCGGCGTGCAAGGCGCCATCGGCGGCCGTGCGCTCCAGAGCCTGCGCAACGGTGCAGCGTCGGAGAGTGACGCGCGTTCAAAAGTTGCGCTGGCTCAACGCATTGCCGCTCTTCTGCTCGCGGTGACGGTGATTTGCATGGTCGCAGCGCGCTATGCTTGATCGATAGGCGAGCCGCCATCAGCCTTGCTCGAAGCCGTAACGCGCCTGCTGGCCGGTTCAATCGACGCGCGTTGCGAAACGGCCAGTTAGCTCTTATGCGCGCATCATTGCGATACGAGCGGGCATCCGCCTTCGTTGAGCGGGCGAAAGGCGTCCTCGGCGGGAATCGTCGCGACGATGGTGTAGTAGTCCCAACGTTGTTTCGATTCCGCCGGCTTCTTGACGCGGGCGATATACATGTCGTGCATGAATTGCCCGTCCTGTCTGAGATATCCGTGTGCCGAGAACGCATCCGACACCGGGAGTTCGCGCATCTTTGCGGCGACGGTGACGCCGTCGTCGGACTTCGCGGCTTGCACCGCGCGCAGGTAATGCCGTACGGCCGAATACATTCCGGCCTGCGTCATCGTCGGCATTCGGCCGCGAAGCGCAAAGAACCTCTGTGACCATGCCCGCGAGGCTTCGTCGCGATCCCAGTAGAATGCGGTCACGAATTGCAGTCCCTGTGCTGCCGCAAGCCCGATCGCATCGACGTCGGTGAGAAACACCGTCGGCGCCGCGACGACCTGCGCCTTGTTGATGCCGAACTCGCTGGCCTGCTTGACGGCGTTGGTCATGTCGGCGCCCGCATTGGCGAGAGCCACCACCTTGGCCCCTGACGATTGCGCCTGCAACAATACCGATCCGAAGTCGGCGGTGTTGAGCGGGTGGCGTACTTCGCCGAGTACCTTGCCGCCGCTGGCCTGCACCGCCTTGCGCATATCGGCGGCAAAGGCGTGGCCGAAAGCATAGTCGACGGTGATCAGAAACCAGCTATCGAGCTTCTGCTGGGTCAACGCGCGTGCCAGGCCGTAGCCGTTGGTGTAGCTCGAATAGATCCACTGAAACGACGTGCTGGTGCAGGCCTTGCCGGTGAAGTCCGACGACGCCGATCCGTTGAGGATGATCTTGTGCCGTTCCTTCGCCAGCGGCGTGATGGCGAAGCCGACGCCGGAATTGGAGATGTCGGCCACGACGTCCACCTTCTCGGTATCGAACCAGCGCCGGACGATGCCGAGGCCGACATCCGGCTTGTTCTGATGATCGGCCGAGACGATTTCGATCGGAACGCCATCGATGGCGTTGCCGAATTCCTCGGCAGCCATTCGGGCCGCGACGACCGAGCCTTCGCCGCCGAGATCGGCATAGGCGCCGGACCGGTCATTGAGGATTCCGATCTTGATGACGTTGTCCGAGATGGTGGTGTCGGCCGCGATGCACGGCGCAATAACACTGGCCCCGAGGGCGATGCACAGCACACTTCCCCACTTGATCAAGCTCATGGCGTTCTCCCTTTGATGCTTTTGAGTTGCGTGGTACGCAACTGTGTCTGCGGCAGATCGTGGTATTGTGCGGAAAAGAGCACCCGTCTGCCTTATAAATTGCCTATAGAGCAATTTTAATTGACAAGGAAGCAAATTCAGGGAAAGGTCCGGAATGAAGCCGCAAGACGAAACGCTGGTGAGCCTGGGTGCGCGCATCCGCTCGCTGCGCGAGGAGCGTGGAATGAAGCTCAAGGATCTGGCCGACGGCGCCGGGCTTTCCGATGCATTCGTATCGCGGCTCGAACGCGGGCAGGTCTCAAGCTCGGTGGCCAACCTGATTCAGATCGCACAGACGCTGGACGTCGGTGTCAGCGAACTATTCGCGAAGGCTTCCGATCAGCTGCGCAGCCACGTTACCGTCCATCGCAACGACGATCCTGGCGAAGCGCAGAGCATTCCAAGCACCGGCTATCGCTGGCAGCTATTCGCCGGCGGCATGCCGAACGACGATCTGGAAGTGTTTCATCTGCTGTTTCCCCGCAAGAACCGCATGGACCTCATGGTGTCGCATCCGGGCCAGGAATATTGCTACGTCATCAGCGGACAGATCCAGTTTCACGTCGGCGCCGAGAGCTTCAACCTTGGGCCCGGCGAAGGCATTTTCCTGAATTCGGAATTGCCCCATCGCGCCGACAACATCGGCGAGGATGAAGCGCGCATCCTGATGGTGGTCGCGAAATCTCCACTGAAGACCGAGCACTTCGATTGGTGGAGGGTGCCCACCGCATCGTCGCCGGTGCGGTCCACAAAAATCAAAACCAGCTAAGGGAGACGTGCATGCAGACCACACCCATTACGCCGAAGGGCAAGCATCTGCCGTATGAGGCGAAGCATATCGATGACATCGAGTGGGAGACCATTCGCTGGCCGGGCGAGACCGGCAAGATGCTGTTCCATCCGCGGCCGGAGCGGCCGACCGAGCCGAATGCCGGAATCCTTCGGCTCGAACCGGGCGCCCATCATCCGATTCACAATCACGACTTCGCGCAGGTCTGGTACATTCTCAGCGGCGAATTCAGGATCGATGACAACGTCTACAAGGCCGGAACGATGCTGTTCCATCCCGACCCGCACTTCGAGGGCAAATTCGAAACCGCGACCGGCGGGGATATCCTGATCGTGCAATATCCGGGACCGACGACCGGCGGCCGGCCGATCTACGCGGATCGTTTCAACATGGAGAAGCGGCGCGACGTTGCCGAGGAACGAACCGATCTTTGAACGTGGTCTTTGGAGCGAGCGGCGGCGCGATCCGCCGGCATCGACCGCCGCCGCTCACGAACTGAACCGCGTGCGATAGTCCTGCGGCGAGGTTGCGAGCAGGCGCACGAAGCTGCGGCGCATGGTTTCTTCCGAACCGAAGCCGCAGCGCTGCGATATCCGTTTCACCGGCAGCCGCGACTCCGATAGGAGCCGCCGCGCGGCTTCCACCCGCAGCCGCTCGACGGCATGGATCGGCGTCACGCCGGTCGCCTCGGCGTAATGCCGGCTGAAACTGCGCTCGCTCATTCCGGCCTGGCGGGCGAGCACCGGCAGCGAGATGTCGTCGGCCAGATGCCTGGCGATCCACGCGTGCAGCGCGCCGAATTTGTCCTCGGCAGTCTGCAACGACAATGCGGTGCTGAACTGCGCCTGTCCGCCCGGACGCTTGAGAAACACCACCAGATAGCGCGCGACCGCGAGCGCCACGGTGCGGCCGAGGTCCTCTTCCACCAGTGCCAGCGCCAGATCGATTCCGGCCGTCACGCCCGCCGAGGTCCAGATATCGCCATCGCGGACGAAAATCGGATCGGATTCGACGCGGATCGCCGGGAAGCGCCGGGCAAGCTCGGCGCAGTAGGACCAGTGCGTCGCCGCGCGCCGCCCGTCGAGCACGCCCGCCGCGCCCAGCAGAAAGGCTCCGGTGCAGACGGACGCGACGCGGCGCGCCTTCGCCGCGCGTCGGCTGACCCACTTGAGCAGCGCCGGATCTGCGGCCGCCGCGTCGACGCCGGGGCCGCCGGCGATCAGCAGCGTATCCAGCGGCGCGCCGATGCGCGGCAGGGGGTTCACCGTAATGCCGAGGCCCGCCGACGCCGTCACGCCCGCGCTGCCGGCGCGTGCGACCACGCGCAGGACGTAAGGCGGCGTGCCTCCCGCCTCGGCGACGAGATCGTTGGCGGAGGAGAACACCTGCAGCGGACCGGCGACATCGAGCAGCTGCACAGCCGGGTAGGCGAGCACTTCGATGACGCGAATTGCATTTGGCGTAGAACGAGGGTTCTTTGGCATTTCCGCCATAGCGTGCCCGGATAGGGTGGGTTTGTCCAGCCCAACTCCGGAGGCCCGCATGTTCCCGTCCGACACCCATCTGCAGATCGGCTCGCTGTTGTTCGAAGGCGTCGATCAGATCGATCTGACAGGACCGTTCGAAGTGCTGTCGCGAATTCCGAACGCGACCTACCGCATCTTCGGCAAGACGACGGAACCCGTCCGCGACCTGAAGGGATTGCGGCTCACGCCGGGCGCAGCACTTGCCGATGCGCCGCAGCTCGACGTGCTGCATGTGCCGGGCGGCTTCGGGCAGGAAGCCCTGATGGAGGACGATGAAGTCCTCGGGTGGATTCGGCGGCAGGCGGCGGGGGCGCACAGCGTGTTCTCGGTCTGCACCGGCGCACTGCTTTGCGGGGCGGCCGGCCTGCTCAAGGGACGGCGGGCGACGACGCATTGGGCGTCGTTTCATCTGCTGCCGTTCTTCGGCGCGATTCCGGTCAACGAGCGTGTGGTGCTGGACGGCAACTGGGTTTTCGCCGCCGGGGTCACGGCGGGAATCGACGGCGCCCTGCGTCTCGCCGCCAAATTGCGCGGCGACGAGGTCGCGCAGGCGATTCAACTTTACATGGTCTATGCGCCTGAGCCGCCATTCGACAGCGGCACGCCGGAGACCGCGCCGGCCGCCATCCTGCAGCACGCGCAGCAATCGGTCCGCGGCATCACGGCGCAGCGCGAGGCGACGGCACGGCGTGTCGCTGCGCGACTCGGCATCGCGCTACCGACTATGGCCGCGACCTGAACCGAACTCGATTAACCCCACCTGAGGAGAACGACATGACGACGCAAACCTTCACCAAAACGGCGCCGCCCGCATGGCTGCTGGCGATGTGGAAAGAGATCGACGACAAGACCTTCGGCAAGGGCTTTGAGTGTTTCGCGGAGGATGCGGTCTGCAATCTCGGCGTTGCCGATTGGCATGGCCGCGAAACGATCCGCGCCAATCTGCGCGCCTTCATCGATACCGGCTTCACCGCCTATCACGAAGTGATCGAATACTGGGACAGCCCGTCCCTTAAGATATTTCACGGCACCGTCGCCATGACGTTCGACGATCCCGCCATGGCGCCGCGAAAGCCGTCCATGGTGCACTTCTTCTACATGGACAAGGCCGATCCATCCAAGGTCAGCCGATGGGTCGGCGCGGTCGGTCCTACGAGCTTCTAGCAAGCACGCGGAAGCGCCGGGAAGGCTCTTCACACCATTGGCACGCTGGTCTTGCGCGCGGGTTCGATCAGTTCCGGGCGCCGGCCGGAGAGCCGCTTGTGCAGATGGACCATCAGCGCCATGCCGAACAGCGGCGTCGCCAGGTTGACGATCGGGATCGACACGAACGCGGCGATCAACAACCCGGCGGTGAAGATCGTCGCGCCGTTGTCGCGGCGCATCGCCTTGGCGTCGTCGACGGAGCGGAAGCGCATCGCGGCCATCTCGAAATACTGGCGGCCCAGCAGCCACGCGGTTGCGATAAAGAAGGCGAGGAAGCCGAGCCCCGCGATAAACACGAAGGGCAGCGCGATCAGGTAGACGAGGATCGTCAGCGCCGCGAACTTGAGTCCTTCGGTGATCGCGACGCCATAGGGCAGCGCCGTGCCGGGCTTTTCCGCCGGATAGGTTTCGCGCTCGACCACATCGGCGACGTCATCGACGAACACGCTGGCCACCAGCGAGGTGATCGCCGGCATCAGGAAGATTGCGCCGAACACGATGCCGAAACCGGCGGCGATCGACACGATCCACGACAGCACGTTGAGCGGCGTATGATAGTCCGGGCCGAGCGTCGCTTCCGCCCAAACCATACCGGAGGTCGCGAGCCAGCTCAGCAGGCGCTGCAGCGCTGTCGCCAGCGCCACGATCAGCACCAGCGCAAGCGCGATCGACTTCCACAGGATGGCGCGCATCGGCGGCGACAGGATCTGCGAAAGTGCCTTGACGGCGTCGTCCAGCATGGCGGCGGTATCCTCTGCTAAAACCCCCGCAGAAATAGATATCGCGCCTCGCTTCGACAAGAGTTCCCGAAGACTTGCGCGGCCATTGCAGCCGCCGGCGAGGCCGCTTTTTTGTTCCGATTCAAGCCGCTATCGCCGAAGCCGGACGACCGGGACGCATACCGCTTTGGTCCTATAACCGGCGCCGACCTCCCTCGCTATAGTCCAGCGACTATAACGTGCGACAGAGCCAATGCCGTGCCGGGCCATGCGCCTCGAGCAGGTCGCAACGCCCGCGCGGCGGATCATCAGGGAGAGCGTCCATGTATCACGAGGCAATCGAGAAGGTATCGAAACAGGTTCTCATCCGCGAACGCTATGGCAATTTCATCGGCGGCAAATGGGTCGAGCCGGTCGATGGACGCTATTTCGACAATCTCAGCCCGGTGACGGGCAAGAAGCTGTGCGAAGTGCCGCGCTCGTCGGCGGCGGATATCGAGCTGGCGCTCGATGCCGCGCACAAGGCGAAAGATGCGTGGGGCAAGACCGCCCCAGCGCAGCGCGCGCTGATCCTCAACCGGATCGCCGACAAGCTGGAGGCCAATCTCGATCTGCTGGCGATGGTCGAAACGCTGGATAACGGCAAGCCGATCCGCGAAACCACCCATGCCGATATGCCGCTGGTGGTCGATCACTGGCGTTACTTTGCGGGCGCATTGCGCGCGCAGGAAGGCGGCATCTCCGAAATCGATCACGATACCGTCGCCTATCACTATCACGAGCCGCTCGGCGTCGTCGGCCAGATCATCCCGTGGAATTTCCCGGTGCTGATGGCGACCTGGAAGCTCGCTCCCGCGCTTGCCGCCGGCAATTGCGTGGTGATCAAACCGGCGGAGCAGACGCCGCTCGGCATCCTGTTCGTGATGGAGCTGATCGGCGACTTGCTGCCGCCCGGCGTCGTCAACGTGGTCAATGGTTTTGGCGTCGAAGCGGGCAAGCCGCTGGCGCAGAACAAGCGGATCGCGAAGATCGCATTCACCGGCGAGACCACGACGGGCCGGCTGATCATGCAATACGCCTCGGACAACATCATTCCGGTGACGCTGGAGCTCGGCGGCAAGTCGCCGAACATCTTCTTTGCCGACGTGATGGAAGCGGACGACGATTACTTCGACAAAGCGCTGGAAGGTTTTGCGATGTTCGCGCTGAACCAGGGCGAGGTCTGCACCTGCCCCAGCCGCGTGCTGGTGCAAGAATCGATCTACGACAAGTTCATGGAGCGTGCCGTCGCCCGCACCAAGAAGATCAAGCAGGGTCATCCGCTCGATCCCTCCACCATGATTGGTGCGCAGGCGTCGAACGATCAGCTCGAAAAGATCCTGTCCTATTTCGATATCGGCAAGCAGGAAGGCGCCAAGGTGCTGACCGGCGGCAAGCGCGCGCAACTCGGCGGCGAGATCGCGGAAGGCTATTACATCGAGCCGACCATCTTCGAAGGCCACAACAAGATGCGTGTGTTCCAGGAAGAAATCTTCGGACCCGTGGTCTCGGTGACCAAGTTCAAGGATGAAGACGACGCGCTCGCCATCGCCAACGACACGCTCTACGGCCTCGGCGCCGGCGTCTGGACCCGCAACGGCACCCGTGCCTATCGCTTCGGCCGGGCGATCCAGGCTGGTCGCGTCTGGACCAATTGCTACCATGCCTATCCGGCGCACGCTGCGTTCGGCGGCTACAAGCAATCCGGCATCGGGCGCGAGAACCACAAGATGATGCTCGATCATTATCAGCAGACCAAGAACATCCTGGTCAGCTACAGCAACAAGGCGCTGGGTTTCTTCTGATCGAACACGAAACCCGAGGCGCGGGACGAGTCCCGCGCCTCGCAGGCATTTGAGAATCGGGAAAGGCGGACCATGGTCAATCGTGTCGAGATCACCGACAAGGCTGCAGCGGTCGTCGCCACGCTCAAGGCGCAGCACGGCGCGCTGCTGTTTCATCAATCCGGCGGGTGCTGCGACGGGTCGGCGCCGATGTGCTATCCGGCCGGTGAATTCCGCGTCGGGCCGCAGGACGTCCTGCTCGGCGAGATCGCGGGGTGCAATTTCTATATCGGCGCCGCGCAGTTCGAATACTGGCAGCACACCCAGCTCATCATCGATGTGGTGCCAGGCCGTGGCTCGGGCTTCTCGCTCGAAGCGCCGGAAGGCGTCCGCTTCCTGACGCGCAGCCGGGTTTTCACCGATGAGGAAGTGAACGAACTGGCCGCCGCGCCGCCGCCGGTACGGGCGGCCTGACCAGCGGCGATCAGCCTGCCGCGCAGTCCATCATTTCTTCAGGTTCAGCCGCCGCATTCGCGTCAGCCGTTTCAGGAACGATTGCCGGCGCTTCAGCATGCTCTGGAAACGGATCGACAGAGCCCGCTACCTCCGGGAGCGGCTTTTGTCGGTCGGCCCAGTGCAGCGACGTGTAGTCGAAACCCAGTTCGATGGTCGGCTTGACGATCTCGAAATAGGGCGAGATGTCGAAATCGCGCGGCATGTAGAGCGACGAATCGCGGATGTGCAGGATCTCGCGGCGCGCCTGGCGGCTGCGGGTGCGCGTGATCTTCGGCAGGATCGGATAACGCACCGCTTCGAACGCCTGCGCGATCAGCGCAGAACAGATGATCTTGGTGGGATCGCCGGAGCCGAACGCGATCATGCGGCGACGCCAGCGTTGCGGCACCGGCAGCGGAATCAGATAGCGCATCAGGTCGACGATGTTCTTGGTGTCGTAGCCGAAGCCGATGCGGTTGATGGCGTAGCGGCACACCGTGGTGCGGTCCTCGTAGGACAATCCGACCGGGCGGCAGATGCGCGTGTGATAGGGAAAATATTTCGACAGCGGCGCGGTGGTGACGCCTTCGCCGATATTGGCTTCGATCAGCACATGCGGCTCGCCGTCGGGTTCCGTCGCGCCGTCGATCGGCCCGACATAGAGCGCGGCGTGCGACCATGTCGATTGCGTCAGATACTTGATGATGCCGGAAACGCGATTGTTGCCTTCCACCAGCAGCACGTCGCCGGGCGCAACGATGCCCCGCAGGCGCTCGGGATCGCTCGGCGTGAAAGGTTCGTAACCGGGTACTTCCTTCTGAAGGTAGCCGGCAATCAGTTTGCCGACTGCATCAAGCACGAAACCCATGATGGTCTCCCCGACGGCTCGTTCTGGCCGCTTTGTCGTTCTGTCCATCATGGTCGAAAGCCATTGCAATTTAGTTCATGCACTCGATGCGGAGGTCACGATTGATTCACCACAAAGGTTGCCGCATACGCTTCGATGCGGCAAGTTCACCTCACGTTCCCAGCTTCTTTCAAAATTCGGAAACCATGTCATGACAATTACGCGGCGCGGCTTTCTATCGGCATCGGCAGCCTTTGGAATCGCGCCGTTCCTGCCCGCGCGCAGCATGGCGGCTTCGTTGCCGCGTGAGGTTGACATTGTCGTGATCGGCGCCGGCGCCGCGGGCATCGCTGCGGCGCGGCACATCGTGGCGGCGAATCGCAGCGTCGTCGTCGTCGAGGCGACGGACCGGATCGGCGGCCGCTGCATGACCGATAGCGCGACATTCGCGGTGCCGTTCGATCGCGGTGCGCGCTGGCTGCACGATCCCGACGGCAATCCGATGGTCAAGCTCGCGCGCGAGGCGGGCCTTGAAGTGTTTCCCGCGCCGCCGGGCCAGAAGATCCGCATCGGCCGCCGCAATGCGCGTGCCGGCGAAACCGAAGATTTCCTTGCCACGCTGGTGCGCGCCAATCGCGCCATCGACGATGCGGCACACGGCCGGGCGGATATCGCCTGCGCCGATGCGCTGCCGAAGGATCTCGGCGACTGGGCCGCAACGGTCGAGTTCGTGCTCGGCCCCAGTGCGACCGGAAAGGATCTGCGCGATCTCTCGGCGCAGGATCAGTTCCGCGCGCAGGAACGGATGTCGGCGATCGCGTGCCGTCAGGGTCTCGGCACGCTGCTGGCGAAACTCGCCGGCAGCATTCCGGTGGCGCTGTCGACGCCGGTCACGCGCGTCGCATGGGGCGGGCGCGACGTCACCGTCGAGACCGGCGCGGGCCGCATCGTTGCGCGCGCCGCCATCGTCACGGTGTCGAGCAACGTGCTGACGTCGGGCCATCTGGCATTCGCGCCGGATATTCCCAAGCGCCAGTTGGACGCAGCATCGAAACTCGGTCTCGGCAGTTATGATCGCATCGCGCTGCAACTGCCGGGCAATCCGCTCGGGCTCGGCCGCGATGAAGTCGTGATCGAGCGCAGCAACGATGCCCGCACCGCGCTGCTGTTCGCCAATATCGGCGAGGAGTCGCTGTGCACGGTCGATGTCGCAGGACGTTTCGGCCGCGATCTCGCGGCGCAGGGCGAGGCGGCGATGGTCGCGTTCGCGCGCGAGTGGCTGGCGAAGCTTTACGGCAGCGATGCAGTCGCCAAGGTAGAAAAAACCGCGGCGACGCACTGGGACGCCGCGCCGTTTGCGCTCGGCGCCATGTCGGCGGCGTCACCCGGCGGCCAGCCATCGCGCCGCGTGCTTGCGGAGCCGTTCGGCAATGTCTTCATCGCCGGCGAAGCCACGCACGAAACACTATGGGGTACGGTGGATGGCGCCTGGGATTCCGGCGAGCGCGCCGCCGACGCCGCGCTGAAGAAGATCGGTCCGCCCAAGCCGCCAGCGCCGGAGAAGCCATCCAGGTCGCGCAAGAAGAAGCGGCAGCCGCATCCGACGTCGCACAATGCGGGACGTATCAGGTAACTCCAGCAAAGCTGTCGTCCCTGCTTTCGCGGGGACGACCACCATGAAGGCGCCGATTACACCGGCAGCGACAATTCCATCAGGTCCTTCGCCACGATGGCCTTGCCGTCGTAATGTTTCTTCACGCCTTCCAGCCATTGTTCGTCGGTGATCGAATCGTTGTCGCCGGGCACGAGATGGCTGAGCACCAGCAGTTTCGGCTTGGCGATGGCGGCGATGCGGCCGATGTCCTCGGTGGTAGTGTGGGCTGCGAGCAGATGCTTTTTCAGCGTCGCGCCGTTCGTCACCTTCTTCATGATGCCTTCGATGCCGGGCACGTACAGCGCCTCGTGCACCAGCACGTCGACGCCCTTGGCGAATTCCGCGAGCTTCGGGTTGTATTCGGTGTCGCTGGAAAACACGATGGTGCCGTCCTTGGTCTCGAACTTGTAGGCGAAGTTGTCGGTGATCGGCGGATGCGGCGTGCGGAACGCGGTGATGGTGACGTCGTCGGTCTTCAGCACCACGCCGTCGGCATCGATATCCTTGGCGATCAGAAGTTTGCGCAGATCGGGACGGCCTTCGTCGGTGATGCGGGTCTCGATGTCGAACTTGTTCACCTCCCAATAGGCCTTGGTCATGGCCTCGGTGCCCTTGGGGCCGAACGAATGGATCGGCGTCTTCAGCCCGGTGGCCCAGGCGTTGTAGGCGAGGTTGCCGTATTCGAGATCGTGATCGGAATGCAGGTGGCTGAGCAGAATGTACTTGATCGACTGCAGCGGCACTTTCGCGGCGACCAGTTGATGGCTGACGCCCTCGCCGCAATCGAGCACGATCGGCGTGTCGTTCACCATGATCAGGTTGGCGGGATTGGAGCGGCCGAGCCCGATGCGCGGCCCGCCCTTGGTGCCGAGGAAGACGATCCTGGTGCGTGACTTCGCCGTGGTTTCCGCACGCACGGCAGTTGTCCCTGCCAACGCCGCGACGCCGCCGAGGGCCGAGAGTTTCAGAATGTCGCGACGATGCAGCATGGAAGCCTCCTGATTGAACGATGCCCGAGGCTAATCCTGCGTGTGCAGGCAATGCAAGTTACGATCCATCAACGCAACAGCCCATCGAAGATCGGCAGGCTGAGGAAGGCGGAGACGGCGATCAGCACGTAGCAGACGCGGCGGAAGGTGGCTTCGCTGGCGAGCCCGAACATGTGCGAGCCGATCCACAGGCCGACGCCGAAGATCGGCCCGGCGATGGCGGCGAGTTTCAGCACCTGCAGGGTGAACAACCCGCTGAGCAGATAACTCGCGAGGATGATGAAATCGGAGACCGCGAAATACAGGATGATGCTGGCGCGGATCACCGCCGCCGCCGTCGCATCGCGGAGCCAGTACAGTACGATCGGCGGTCCGCCGACCTGCGCCACGCCGCCGAAGAATCCGGCCAGCGCGCCGACGATCGTGGTCGCCGGTGCGGTCGGTTTGCGCGGATAGCGCCAGCCCGCCATCATCAGTGCGAGCAGCGGCACGATCAATGCGATGATCAGCCAGCGCACCGCGAGCGGATCGGCATAAAGCAGAAACGCAGTGCCGAGCGGTACACCGACCAGCGAGCCGATCACCATCAGGCCGACCTCGCGCCGGTTGGCGATCCGCGCCGCGCCCGGCACAAGCGCGGCCGCTGCGATCATCTCGACGATCAGCAACAGCGGCGAGGCAACCTGCGCGCCGATCACCGCGCTCGCCAGCGGCATGAAAATCAGCGCCGAGCCGAAGCCGGAAAAGCCGCGCGCCAGCCCGGCGACGACCGCCGTGACGAGGAGCGCGACGATTGACGAACCCGCAAATCCGTCGAGGCCGAGCGCAGTCATCGAGACCTGCGCGCCGCGAGCGGATCGGGTTGGCCGCCAGCCATGCGCAGGATCGGCCCCAGCCAGCAGTGCATCACGTCTCCCCAAAACCGCGTCGCGTTTTTTGTCATCATGCTCTAGGCTCGCTGGTCATCGCAATCGTTTTCCAGACGAGGCTCGCTCGAATGTTTTGTCGCCTTCATTTGCCGGCCGTGATGGCTGCGGCGCTCGCTATCGCGATTCCTCACGGGTCGTTTGCGTTCGAGCTTGCGATCGATGCGAAAGCGCCGCCGTCGCAGGCTACGGCAGTGCCCGCGCCGCCCGCGCAGATCGATGCGGCGGTGGCGAAGCTCGACGAACTCGCAGCGGAGATCATGCGCAAGTCCGGCATTCCGGGCATGTCGGTTGCAGTCGTGCGCGACGGCAAGATGGTCTACGCAAAGGGCTTTGGCGTGCGCAAGGCGGGCGAGAGCGCAACGGTCGACGCCGATACGGTGTTTCAGCTCGCTTCGCTGTCGAAGCCGATCGGCGCCAGCGTCGTTGCCGCGCAGGTCGGCAAGGGCGTGGTGCAGTGGGATACGCCGATCGTTAAAGCGCTGCCCTGGTTCGCGCTGTCCGACAAGGCGGTGACCCGCATGATCACCATCGGCGATCTCTATGCGCATCGCTCTGGCCTGCCGGATCACGGCGGCGACGCGCTGGAATATCTCGGCTACACGCGCAACGATATCCTGCGGCAATTGCGCTATCTGCCGCTCGCGCCGTTCCGTGTCAGCTATGCCTATACCAATTTCGGACTGACCGCGGCGGCGGAAGCCGTGGCCGTCGCCTCCGGGCTCGACTGGGCGACGCTGTCGGATCGCGCGCTCTATCTGCCGCTCGGCATGAACCGCACCAGTTCGCGATTCGAGGATTTTGCCCATCGCGACAATCACGCGGTGAATCACGCCATGCTCGACGGCAAGTATCAGCCGCGTTACCAGCGCGAGCCGGACGAGCAGTCGCCGGCCGGTGGCGTATCGTCGTCGGCCAACGACATGGCGAAGTGGATGGCGATGATGCTGGCGGGCGGCATGCATGACGGCAAGACCATCGTTGCCAAGGATGCGCTATTGCCGGCGCTGCGCCCGCAGGCGGTGTCCAGCCCGCCGTCCGATGTTTCCGAGCGCACCGGCTTTTACGGCTACGGCATGAATGTCGGCGTCGCGCCATCGGGCCGCGTGACGCTGTCGCATTCCGGCGCGTTTTTGCTCGGCGCCGCGACGAGCCTGACGCTGATCCCGTCGCTCAATGTCGGCATCGTGGTGCTGTCGAATGCGGCGCCGACTGGTGCCGTGGAAACGCTGTGCGCGGAGTTTGCCGATCTGGTGCAGTTCGGCACCGTCACGCGCGACTGGTACACCGCCTATGCCGGCCTGTTCGCCAATATGGAGAAGCCGTTCGGCACCATGGCCGGCAAGACGCCGCCGGCAAAGCCGAAGCCGTTTGCGGCGCCCGAACTCTATAAGGGCATCTACGCCAACAAGTATTTCGGCAAGGCGGTGATCGTGCACAAAGCCGGCGCGTTCACGCTGACGCTCGGCAACAAGGGGCAAAAATCATTTCCGCTGCGCCACTGGGACGGCGACACCTTCGTGTTCGATCTCGATGGCGAGGATGCGGCTCCGGGATCGGTCTCGACGCTGGTGTTCGATCGCAAGCGCGGCAAGGCAAAGTCGCTGCAGATCGAATATTTCGGCGAGGATCTTGCTAAGGGTGTGTTCAGGCGGGAGTGAATCAGCCTTTGTTTTTAGAGGAGGCGCCATCGTAAGCGCCTGACCGAGGGGTCGCTTTGTGCGAGACTTGAAACACAACTATCGTCGTCCCCGCGCAGGCGGGGACCATAACCCCTGGCGGTCGTGATCAGAACGATTGTACATCGAAGTCACAACCGCTGCCCGCATCATGAGCGACACGGCGTATGGGTCCCCGCCTGCGCGGGGACGACGCTGAGGGTGTTGGAACGCTTTGCGTGCGACTACAAGGGTGACGGTGGTTGTTGTGGGTGGCAGATGTCGCGCTACCCTCGCAGCGTGCCGCCGGTCTTCTTCGTCACCTCATCGACGATCTTCGCCGCCACCGCGTCGATTTCCTGATCGGTCAGGGTCTTTTCGCGCGGCTGCATCGTCACGGCGATGGCGAGCGATTTCTTGTCCGGGTCGATGCCCTTGCCCTCATAGACGTCGAACACGGTGACGCCGGTGATGAGTTTCTTGTCGGCGCCCTGTGCGGCGCGCACGATGTCGGCGGCCTTCACGCTGCGATCGACGATGAAGGCGAAGTCGCGCGACACCGGATGGAACGCGGAGAGCTCCAGCGTCGGCTTGGCGCGGGTGGCCTTGGCCTTGCCTTCCGGGATGCGATTGAGGATCACCTCGAACGCCACCAGCGGACCGTCGGCGCGCAACGCTTCCAGCGCGCGCGGATGCAACTCGCCGAAATAGCCGAGCACGTTCTGCGGGCCGATCTGGATGGTGCCGGAACGGCCGGGATGCAGCCAGTTCGCGCCGCCGGGCACGATCTGCAACGCCTGCACCGGCGCACCGGCGGCGGCCAGCACGGCGATGGCGTCGGCCTTGGCGTCGAATGCGCTCGCGGCAGCCGAGCCCGACCAGTTGCGGCCGAGACCCTGCGACGAGGCGAAGCCGTGGCGCACGCCTGCGGCGGCGGTGAACTGATCCTGCGGGCGATCGCCCTTGAATATCTGGCCGACCTCGAACAGCGCGACGTCGCTCGAGCCGCGGTCGCTGTTGGCCTGCGCCGCGGCGATCAGCCCGGGCAGCAGGCTCGGGCGCATGTCGGAGAGATCGGAAGCGATCGGATTGGCCACCGCCAGTTCGGGCGCGCCGCCACCGAACAGTTCGGCATGCGGTTTCGAGATGAACGACCACGTCACCGCCTCGACCAGCCCGCGCGACGCGAGCGCGCGCTTGGCGCGGCGGGTGCGCGACTGGATCGGCGTGAGCACCGGCTTGCGCGGCGCGTCGCCGCGCTCGAACGGCACCATCGGCACCTTGTCGACGCCGACGATGCGCACGATCTCCTCGACGATGTCGGCCTTGCCGTGAACGTCGGTGCGCCACGACGGCACCGCGATCTTCACGACGGGACCGTTGCCCGCCATCATGAAGCCGAGGCGCTGCAGGATGCCGCGCGCTTCCGGCAGCGGCACGTCGATGCCGGTGAGGCGCTTCAATTCGCTGAGCGGATAATCGATGACGCGATCCTCGGGGAAGGCCTTGCCGACCACGACGTTTTCCGACGGCGTGCCGCCGCACATTTCCATCACCAGCTTGGTCGCGAGCTCGAGGCCCGGCACCATGAAAGCCGGATCGACGCCGCGCTCGAAACGATAGCGCGCATCGGAATTGATGCCGAGCTTGCGGCCGGTCTGCGCGATGTTGATCTCGTTCCACAGCGCCGATTCGATCAGCACGTCGGTGGTATTCTCGTCGCAGCCCGAGGCCTCGCCGCCCATGATGCCGGCCAGCGATTCGACACCGTTGTCGTCGGCGATGACGCAGATCGACGGATCGAGCTTGTAGGTCTTGCCATCGAGCGCCAGCAGTTCCTCGCCGTCGCGCGCGTGGCGCACGGTGAGATGACCATGCACCTTCTTGGCGTCGAACACATGCAGCGGCCGGGCGCGGTCGTAAGTCATGAAATTGGTGATGTCGACCAGCGCATTGATCGGGCGCAAGCCAATGGCAGTCAGCCGCTGTTGCAGCCATTCCGGCGACGGACCGTTCTTGACGCCGCGCACCAGCCGCAGCGCGAAGCCGGGGCACAGCGCCGCGTCTTCCACCTTCACCTGCACCGGACAGGGGAATTCGCCCTTGATCGGCTTGATCGCAGGGTCCTTGAACTTGCCCATGTCGGCGGCAGCGAGATCGCGCGCAATGCCATGCACGCCGGTAGCGTCCTGCCGGTTCGGCGTCAGATTGATCTCGATCACGGGATCGATCAGCTTGGCCCATTCGACGTAGGACGCGCCGATCGGCGCATCCGCCGGCAGTTCGACGATGCCGCTGTGATCGTCGGAGATTTCAATCTCCGCGCCGGAAATCAGCATGCCGCGCGATTCGACGCCGCGGATGCTGCCGACGCTGAGCGTGATGTTCTTGCCGGGAATGAAAGTGCCGGGCGGTCCGAAGATGGTGACGAGGCCGTCGCGCGCATTCGGCGCGCCGCACACCACCTGCACCGGCGCTCCGCCGTCACCGATGTCGACCATGCACACGCGCAAACGATCCGCGTTCGGATGCTGCACGGCGGAGATGACGCGCGCGATGCGGATCGGCCGCAGTTGCTCGGCCTTGTTATCGATGTGCTCGACCTCGAGCCCGATCATGGTGAGTTTGTCGGCGAGCTTTTCCAGCGGCTCGTCGGTGTCGAGATGATCCTTCAGCCAGGAGAGGGTGAATTTCACGAACTTAATCCTCCCGCGAGCGTCGGGATATCGAGCGGTTTGAAGCCGTAGTGGTTGAGCCAGCGCACATCGCCTTCGAACAGTTGGCGCAGGTCGGCGATGCCGTATTTCAGCATGGCGATGCGATCGATGCCCATACCCCAGGCAAAGCCCTGATAGACGTCGGGGTCGATGCCGCAGGCGCGCAGCACGTTCGGGTGCACCATGCCGCAGCCGAGAATCTCCAGCCAGTCCTCGCCTTCGCCGAAGCGAATCTCGCCCTTGTCGCGGCGGCACTGGATGTCGACTTCGAGCGACGGCTCCGTGAACGGAAAGAACGACGGCCGGAAGCGCATGTTGATGTTGTCGACCTCGAAGAACGCCTTGCAGAATTCGTGCAGGATCCACTTGAGGTGGCCGAGATGCGCGGTCTTGTCGATGACGAGGCCTTCGACCTGATGGAATTGCGGCGTATGGGTCGCGTCGGAATCGATGCGGTAGGTGCGGCCGGGGCAGATCACGCGGATCGGCGGCTTTTGCGAGAGCATGGTGCGCACCTGCACCGGCGAGGTGTGAGTCCTCAACAGAAGCCGCGAGCCGTCTTCCTTCGGATTGAAGAAGAAGGTGTCGTGCATCTCGCGTGCCGGATGGCCTTCCGGGAAATTCAGTTTTGTGAAGTTGTAGTCGTCGGTCTCGATGTCCGGACCTTCAGCCACGGCGAAACCCATGTCGGCGAAGATCGCGGTGAGTTCGTCCCACACCTGGCTGAGCGGATGAATGCGGCCGGCATCGGCCGGCGTATCGCGCAGCGGCAGCGTGACGTCGATGGTCTCGGAGGCGAGGCGCGCATCGAGCGCGGCGTTCTTGAGCACATCGCGGCGCGCGGTCAGCGCCTGCGTCACCGCATCCTTGGCGAGATTGATCTTCGCGCCTTCGGTCTTGCGCTCGTCCGGCGACATCTTGCCGAGGGTGGCGAGCAGCGCCGAGATCGAGCCCTTCTTGCCGAGCGCCGAGACGCGCACCGCTTCCAGCGTGGCTTCATCGGAAGCGGCGGCGATCTGAGTGAGAATTTCGGATTGAAGCGTTTCGAGATTGGACATGCGCGACCATCACCTGCACAGCGTCATGCCCGGACTTGATCCGGGCATCCACGTCTTGGAACATATCGACGGCCAACAGACGTAGATGGCCGGGACAAGCCCGGCCATGACGGTATTAGCAGTCGATGCCGGGCAGATTCGATCAGGCCGCCAGCGCGGCCTTGGCCTTCTCGGCGATCGCCTGGAACGCCGCCGGCTCGTGGATCGCGAGATCCGACAGCACCTTGCGGTCGACGGTGATGCCGGACTTGGCAAGGCCGTTGATGAACACGCTGTAGGTCATGCCGAGCGGCCGCACGGCGGCGTTGAGGCGCTGGATCCAGAGCGCGCGGAAGGTGCGCTTCTTGCGCTTGCGATCGCGGAAGGCGTACTGGCCGGCCTTGTCGGCGGCTGCCTTGGCGGCGCGAATGGTGTTCTTCCGGCGGCCGGAAAAACCCTTGGTGATCTTGTAGACTTTCTTGTGCTTGGCGTGAGCCGTCACACCGCGTTTAACGCGTGCCATGACCGATCTCCTTCAAATGACTGGGATATACTTAAGCCGCGCGGACGCGGCAGGTTTGCAACAGACAGGCCTCAGGCGTTCGGCAAGAAATACTTCTTGATGTTGTCGCCGTCGGTCTTGAACAGGATGCGGGTCCCGCGAAGCTGACGAATCTGCTTCTTGGTCCGCTTGATCATGCCGTGTCGCTTGCCGGCGTGGGCGGACACCACCTTGCCGGTCCCGGTCACTTTGAAGCGCTTTTTGGCGCCCGATTTGGTCTTCAACTTGGGCATTTGGCTCTCCTGTTGCCACGGAAAAAGCCGCCCCGAAAGGCGGTATCGCGGCTGAAATGCTCGCTAGAGCGTTGAAAGTGCTCGATTTATTCCTTGTAGGAACCAATCCGCACGGCTCATCGCCACGGCAGCCCTAAATCAGCCGGGCGATGAAGGTTGGGCTTATGGCAGAGGATGGGCCGAAAGGCAACGGGGAAGGGGTATTCTTGGCAAACCACTTGGGTCGTCCCCGCGAAGGCGGGGACCTATAACCCCTGTAGCCGCTCTGAAAGAAGGTCGTTGGCCTGCCGTCAGACAAGATCAACCGGGAGTATGGGTCCCCGCCTTCGCGGGGACGACTAGTCGATAAGGTTTTGTGTTCAGGCAGGCGCCGCCACTCAGCGCGGCGCCAGCACCATGACGACCTGGCGGCCCTCGAAGCGGGCGTCCTGTTCGACCTTGGCGACATCGGCGACGGCGGTCTTCACCTTGTCCAGCAGCTTGGTGCCGATCTCCTGGTGCGCCATTTCGCGGCCGCGATAGCGCAGGGTGATCTTGACCTTGTCGCCTTCCTCGAAGAACCGGAGCATGGCGCGCATCTTCACGTCATAGTCGTGATCGTCGATCATCGGACGGAGCTTGATCTCCTTGATCTCGACGACCTTCTGCTTCTTGCGGGCTTCCGCGGCCTTCTTCTGCGCCTGAAACTTGTACTTCCCGTAGTCCATGATCTTGCAGACGGGAGGATTGTTGTTCGGCGAGATTTCGACGAGATCCATGCCGGCCTCGGCGGCCATCTTGATCGCGACCACGGTTTCCACGGTACCGCGATTGGTACCGTCCTGGTCGATCAGCTGAATCTGGGCATTACGGATGTCGTCGTTGGTGCGCGGCCCATCCTTGGCGGCGACGGGCGGGGCTCTGTTGGGACGGCGAATGGGATAGTCTCCGGTGTTGTGAAAGAAAGCCTTATTTTGCAATAACAAGCGGCCGCATACAAGCTGCCTGACGCCGCATTGGAACCGAAACCGTCGCTGCGCGGCATTTCGGTCACTGCCGCTCACTTAAAGACGCCCGGCCCGTTCCGCAAGCGGAGTTAAGCCTTCGGCAGCATACAGAACGAAGATGAAGGGGATTCGATCCATGACCAGCCCAATCGATGTCGCTGCCGCCGGCCAGGAGGAGGCACCGGCCTTTATCGAGGTGGGCCGGGGCGCGGAAGCGCGGCGCATCGCGGTGCGGGCGCGCCAGGGTGCGGCGCCGGGGCTGGTGTGGCTGGGCGGGTTTAATTCGGACATGAAGGGCACCAAGGCGCTGGCGCTCGATGCCTATGCCGCCGAACACGGCCGCGCCTGCGTGCGGTTCGACTATTCCGGGCACGGCGAATCCGGAGGGCGTTTCGTCGACGGCACCATCGGCCGCTGGCTGGAAGAAAGCCTCGCGGTATTCGACGCATTCTGCCCCGGCCCGCAGATCGCGATCGGCTCGTCGATGGGTGGCTGGATGGCGCTGCTGGTGGCACGCGAACTCAAGCGGCGCGGTGCGCCGCTCAAGGGCCTGGTGCTGATTGCGCCCGCGCCGGATTTCACCGAGGAACTGATGTGGAAGGGATTTTCCGACGACGCCAAACGCCAGATCGAGACCGAAGGCGTCTGGCTGCGCCCGTCGGACTACGGCGATCCCTATCCGATCACGCGTGCGCTGATCGAGGAGGGGCGCAAGCATCTCATCCTCGGCGGCAGCATCGACATCGGTTGTCCGGTGCGCATCCTGCAGGGCGCGCAGGATCCCGACGTGCCGTGGCGGCACGCCTTCGCGCTGACCGAACGGCTGCCGAGCGACGACGTGGTGCTGACCATGATCCAGGACGGCGACCACCGCCTGTCGCGCCCGCAAGACATCGCGCGCATCCTCGCGGCGGTTAAGGAGTTTTCGACCTGAGCTATTCTGATTCGTCATGCCCGGGCTTGTCCCGGGCATCCACGTCTTTCTAGGATAGCCGCAAGCAAGACGTGGATGGCCGGAATAAATCCGGCCATGACGGGAAGGAAGCGTCATGGATGCAACAACGATGCTGCGCACGTTCTGCGATGCCGTCGAAGCGCGTGATGGTAAGGCGTTCGCGCAACTGTTCGCCGAAGACGGCGTCTATCACGACGTGTTCTACGGCGCGTTCGAGGGCCGGGAGAAAATCGCGGAACTGATCGACGACTGGTTCTATCGCACGGCGGAGGATTTCCGCTGGGTGATGCACGATCCGGTGAGCGACGGCAAAACGCTCTATGCGCGCTACACCTTCAGCTATCGCTCGAAACTGCCGGAAGCCAAGGGCAATCGTGCGATGTTCGAAGGCGTTTCGATCATGCAGCTGCGCGACGGCCTGATCGCGACCTATCACGAGGTCGCCAACACCGCGCCCGCCTTCGTCGATCTCAATTTCGCGCCCGAGCGCATCGCCAAGATCGTCGCCAAGCAGGGCGCGGCGTTGAAGGCACGCGACGAGATGAAGAAGCATTTGGCGAAGTGAGCGAAATATGCAGACGGATGAAATGAGCACGTTGCTCTCCATCTATCATGCCCGTGCTTGTCACGGGCATCCACCTCTTCACAACAGCTCGGCGAGAAAGACGTTGGTGCCCGGAATAAATCCGGCCATGACGAATCGATAAGTCGGGGAATCGGATCTCACAGACGATCTAGTACGCGGGCTGTATTTCAAGCGCCCGCTGCCACTCTTCGCGCACGCTCTCATCCGTTTCATCGCGTAATGCTTGCTCCGCACGCGACGCAAATTCTTCCTCCGGCAGCAGTTGCGCCAGTGCCCATACCGCAGCGCCGCGCACCATCGCATCGGGATCGTCGAGCAGCCGCGTCGCGTCGTCGGCAAGCGTGACGTCACCTGAGTTGCCGGCGGCGATCAGCGCGTTGCGGATGAAGCGGTCGCGATGGATGCGCTTGACCGGCGATTTGGTGAACAACGCGCGGAACGATGCATCGTCGAGCTTCAGCAGGTCCGCGAGTTTTGGCGCGCGCAACTCATCACGCGCGGCGAGTTTGATCTCGTTGCCCGCCTGCGCGAACTTGTTCCATGGACAGGCGGCGAGGCAATCGTCGCAACCGTAGATGCGATTGCCGACTGCTTTGCGCAGTTCATGCGGGATCGGCCCCTTGTGCTCGATGGTGAGGTAGGAAATGCAGCGCCGCGCATCGAGCTTGTAAGGCGCGACGAACGCTTCCGTCGGGCAGCTGTCGAGACAGGCCTGGCACGAACCGCAATGATCGACCTCCGGCGCATCGTGCGGCAGGTCGAGCGTCGTCATGATGGCGCCGAGAAACAGCCACGAGCCGAATTCGCGCGACACCAGATTGGTATGTTTGCCCTGCCAGCCGAGACCGGCCGCACCGGCCAGCGGTTTCTCCATCACGGCTGCGGTATCGACGAACACTTTCACATCGCCTTCACCCGCCTGCGCGAGTAGCCAGCGCGCCAAGGTCTTCAGCCGCTTCTTGATCAGGTCGTGATAGTCGTCACCCTTGGCATAGACCGAGATCGCGCCGCGGTCGCGCTGTTGCAGAATGGCGAGCGGGTTTTCGTCGGGCCCGTAATTGACGCCGAGCATGATGACCGAACGCACCTCGCTCCACAGCACGCGCGGATCGGCGCGGCGCGGCGGGTTGTCAGCGAGCCACTCCATCTCGCCGTGCGCGCCGTGATCGAGGAATGCTTGCAGCCGCTCGCGCGCCCCGGCGATGGCGTCGGGCGCAGTGATGCCCAGCGTGTCGAAGCCGAGCGCACGGGCCTCGCGGATGAGAGCAGTTTTGAGGTCGGCGGTCATGACGGATCGCGCGTTCCGGGCGCGATGTCGCGCGTCAGAAATCCAGATCGACGTAGGTGCGCGAGGCCGGCACGCCAGCCAGCCATTCGCTCAGCAGCGGACGGAACGACGGGCGGGATTTCACCCGCGCGTACCACGCCTTCGCTGCGTCGTCCTCGTTCCATGGCACATCGCCCAGATAGTCGATCGCCGACAGGTGCGCGGCGGCGGCAAGGTCGGCGTAGGTCAGCCGGTCGCCGGCCAGGAAGTTCCGCGTCCGCGCCAGCCAGCCGATATAGGCCAGATGATAGCGCACATTGGCCTTGGCGGCGCGCAGCACCTCGGCTTCCGGCGGACCGCCGCCGTTGGCCTCGCTCATGAAACGCTTGTAGATGCGTTCGGTGACCAGCGGATTGCTGGCTTCCTCGAAAAACTTTTCGTTGAACCAGGCGGTGAGGCGACGCACCTCGATGCGCTCCTGCATCGTCTCCGGCAGCAGCCGACGCTCGCCGCGCGACGGGCCATAGGTCTCGTCGATATATTCGCTGATGATGCTGGCATGCGGGATGGGCGGGATGTGTTCCGCCGTCAGTACCGGGGTAGTTCCTGCCGGATTGAGGACTAGAAAGTCCTCCCGGCGCTCCCACGGCCGCTCCTCCGCCAGTTGCAGATCAAGGCCGTACTCGCCAAGCACGAGGCGGATGAACCTTGAATGTGGGCAGAACGGATGGTGGAGCAGAGTGAACATCGAATCCTTGAATAGGTTTGTAGCCTTAACAAAACGTCTCCAGCCGACCCCTGCAGCCCGATCTTCTTAACTTTCAGCGGGGGCAGGGCAAGCGGGCGGCGCAGTCATCTGGCTTGCGTATTTTGGCGTTGCGGCCCGGCGGCGAATAAGGGAGAAGGGGCCGCGTTTTTGCCCGCCAGTCCGATCCCGACATCATCAGAGCGATAGTTCCCATGATTTCAGATGCCATTCGAGCGGTGATCCTCGGCGTCGTCGAGGGTGTGACTGAATTCTTGCCGGTATCGTCCACCGGCCATCTGCTGCTGGCAGAGCGGTTCTTCGATCTGGGGCAGGACAACTTCTGGAAGAGTTTTGCCATCCTCATCCAGCTCGGCGCGATTCTGGCGATTCTGGCGATTTATTTTGTCAAATTGTGGAACATCGCGCTCGGCATGTTCACCGATCCGGCGGCGCGCCGTTTCGTCATCGGCGTGCTGGTGGCGTTCCTGCCGGCCGCGGTGATCGGCGGGCTGCTCGGCGGCTACATCAAGAGCTACCTGTTCAATCCCTGGGTGGTGTGCTTCTCGCTGATCGTCGGCGGCGCGGTGCTGATGTGGGTCGACCAGCTCGATCTCAAGCCGCGGCTGCATGATGCCACGACATTCCCGCTCGGCACCTATCTCGCCATCGGCTTCGCGCAATGCACCGCCATGATCCCCGGCGTGTCGCGCTCGGGCGCCACCATCGTCGCGGCGATGCTGCTCGGCGCTGACAAGCGCGCTTCGGCGGAGTTCTCGTTCTTCCTCGCGATCCCGACCATGGTCGGCGCGTTCGTCTACGATCTCTACAAGAGCCGCGCCGACATGACGCTGGATCACTCCTACATCATCGCCATCGGCTTCGTGGTGTCGTTCATCACCGCGATCATCGTGGTGAAGGCGTTCCTGAATTACGTCACCCGCAACGGCTTTACGTTCTTCGCCTGGTGGCGCGTGATCGTCGGCACGCTCGGCCTGATCGCGCTGGCGCTGGGGTATTGAGGCTGGGGTGTAGCCTCTGGCTCTCGGTTCGTTAGCCCGCTCGCTGACCAGCAGACTTCTCCATGGTCATGCCCGGCACAAGGCCGGGCATGACCAAAACTGTTTTGTCTGAAAGACTCGCGCCTGACCGAATGCTTAAGCGTTCTTGCGCTGGAACTGGCCCATCGGGCGGAAGCGCCACAGATATTGCGGAGCGATCGCCTCGAGCGAATCCGGCGTGATGCCGAGGCCTTCGAGCGTCAGCCCTGCGGACTTCGCCGCTTCCGACACCACGTTGTCCTGGCGCAGCAGCGTCACCTGATCGCGCGTCAGGGTCAGTGGCGACGGCGCGAACTGCAACAGCAATGCTTTCAGATTGGCGAGGCCGAACGGCAGCGGCACGAACATCCGCTTGCGGTCGGTGATCTCGAGGATGGCGGTGAAGATTTCGCGCAGCGTCATCACTTCCGGGCCGCCGAGTTCGTAGGTCGCGCCCTTCTTTGCGAGGCCGTTTGCGGCGTCCGCAATCGCGGTCGCGACATCGCCGGCATAGACCGGCTGCATCTGCGTCCTGCCGCCGCCGATCAGCGGCAGCACCGGCATCATCCGCGCCATCGACGCGAAGCGGTTGGTGAAATCGTCCTCCGGGCCGAACACGACCGATGGGCGGAAAATGATCGCTTCGGGCGCAGCCTCGCGCACCGCGGCTTCGCCGGCGGCCTTGGCGCGGGCATAGCGCGACGCCGAATCGGCATCGGCGCCAAGTGCCGAGACGTGGATCACGCGGGCGCCCACGGCAGCGGCCGCCTGCGCCACGGTTGCGGCGCCCTTGGCCTGCACGGCGTCGAAAGTCTGCGCGCCGCCCTCGGCGAGGATGCCGACCAGGTTGATGACGATGCTGGCGCCGCGCACCGCAGCCTCGACCGAGGCCGGATAGCGCACATTGGCCTGCACCGCGTGGATCTGTCCGACCTTGCCCAGCGGCTGCAGGTGCCCGGCGAGATCCGGCCGGCGCACGCCGATCCGCAGCCGGTAATCGCGCTTGGCGAGCGCCCGGACCACATGCCGCCCCAGAAAGCCCGATCCGCCGAAAACGGTGACGAGGGTTTCTGAATTCGAAGGCAGGCTGGACATGGTTTCACCTCGACCGGATCAGGGCGCGGATGCGCTCAAAAGCACGGGTTATTCGCCGTTTGCCGATACGCCATCGGCCCGGCGCTGTACAGCGGATTTGGCCTTACAGGTTGCATTTGACAAGCGCGTTACCGATCCTTATCAACCGGCCCGGGCCCAGGTGGCGGAATTGGTAGACGCGCTGGCTTCAGGTGCCAGTGGCTGCAAGGTCGTGAAGGTTCGAGTCCTTTCCTGGGCACCAAGCTCTTCCCAAGTGCTTGATGTTCCTAGAAGCCCCTGCGATATAAGGATTTCTTGGCCACCCGTTGTACAGAAGGGTGGTACAAATGGTCCTTTCTATGTCGCGTCCGTGGAAGCATCCGAGCAGCGGTGTTTACTACTACCGCAAGGCCGTTCCTGAAGACCTCCGCGCCACTCTAGGCGCGTGGGAGAGAAAGCAATCGCTCCGCACGAAAGACCCCGCCGAGGCTCGCAGGAAGCATTCCGAAGTTGCTGCGAAAGTCGAGCAGGAATGGTCTGACCTCCGTCGACGTCTTACAGCTCCCCAGCTCTTCGAATTGGATGCCGCCACCATCAAGAGCATGGGCGCGGCGTATTGCGCCTTCCTGCTCGAAGAAGATGACGACCGCCGCCTAGCTGGTTTCGCCGTCGATGGCGTCTTGCCCGAGATGCCCTCACCCACCTTCAAGGACTACGAAGATACCCAAGCGGACCTTGAGGCTGACGCCCGGTATGGCTGGGCGAGGGGTGAGGTCGACGTGTTCTTTTTGAGCGAGGTCGACGAGGTACTGGCGTGGCCTGAGTTTCGTGGATTGAACCTCGCTCCGTCATCCCCGAGCAGAAAGTTGATTGCGAGGGAATTGCAGGCTGCCGTCATCCGTGCGGGGAAGGCCAAGCGAGAGCGCAACGCTGGCGAACCTGTAGAGACGCCCGCCTACCCATCGCCCCGCTCCGCTGGCCCGCAGGCTGCACAGACCATCCTCGGCCTATTCGCGGACTGGTGGAAGGAAGCCGAGAGGGTTGGCACCAAGCAAAGCACCCACGACAATTACAGAAACACGGTCACCAAATTCGTTGCCTTCCTCGGGCACGATGATGCCGTGAAGGTCTGCCCTGAAGACGTCATCCGCTTCAAGGACTATCGTCTAACCGAGGTGTCACCTAAGACCGTCAAATTCTTGAACGAACAGGCTATCTCGGTCACCGGCATTTTTCGACATCCTAAGACCACGCCAATTATAAGCACCCCCGATGTATTGACCTTTGGGGGGCTGCATAATTACGGCATGAGCCGTAGTCCCATAGTGAAAGGCTCGTGCATTGAGGGCGCCGAGGGAGCAGCAAGCATCGTGGTCAATTAGGTCTCACCACCATCGGCATCGTGCAGGATATTGACGCACCCACGGATGCCCGCCGTCTTGCCTAAAGTTTCTATCCGACAGTTGCCGAGTAACTTCTGCACAGATGTATTGCGCTCCCATCACGATATGACCCACGGCCACACGTTCGGGTTGCGTCTTACTATAGCGGTTGGGTACGTATTTGGGTTGTGCCGCGATTACTCGACGCACTCTCGGAGCATCGAAAGTTGGCCAGCTTGCTCCAATGACATCCACGAGAACATTTATGCGGTGCCCGTATTTCTCTTTGATCTCATATTCATTTAGGCCGGTCGCGGCTACTAACCCCTTCAGCGCTAGTTCTGTTGAAAGCAACGCACTTTGAACCGCGCCTCTGTAATCAAAGCCGCCTGTCAATATCGCTGCTGCGCTATGGAGATGCAGCCTGGCGAGGTTAAGAAACCTGCCCACTAGCTCGATGGAAGCATACGTGGAGCGCATTTCGCGAATGCCGTACTCAAGGTCAAATAGATCAGCGAATTGATCGTGGTAGGCATCAAATGCAATAGCATCGTGGGAGAGAATTGCTTTCTGAACGGCGGTAAGTTCAACGTGTTCAATCGGAGCTATGCGAACTTGCCCATATCCATGCGGGACGCCGATACGCGCGAAAATGTCTCGAAACATGAAGACGCCAATGTGACCACCCATGGCCAAGTCTTGGGGCCGATATATCCGCGAGAATTGTTCTCGGATGCGGTTTAAAACGCTGGGCGTGCCTTCGCCAAACAGGGGGAAGGAGACGTAGCCCAATCGCCGCATCGCTTCGCGCGGAACATTGAAGCTCCGATGCTTTATATCCTCGCCAGATGCAAAGAGGTCCGTATCTACTTTAATCACCAGCGTTAGAAGCTCATCATCCGAAGGCTCAGTAGTGCGCAATGAATGATCCTCATCTTCAGGAAATAACTTTACTAAGGAGCCCGGGGGCCTGACACTAGTTGCTACGGTGTATTTAGAGAAAAGTGGCTTGCGTGGTAGAAGTCCAATTAAGCGAGCGAGACGGGCAGCAATACAGCAAGCTATTTGTGTCGCGCCGTGATATCGAATTTTCGCGCTCCTGTGCCTCTTTCCTGTTGAAGAAGGGGTGGCATTCGCAACCGTGGGAGCGACGTGGGACAGTTTATTTCAAGCAGGTAGCGTACACTTCTGCACTGGTCACTTCCTACGGCCGAGCCTTCACCAAGAGCGCGGGATGGCCGAATTTTCCATCAAAACTTCTGGGCGTCTACTCCGACGATGAGAAAGTTTTGCATGATCAACTCTTGGTCTTGCGTCATGAGGTTTACGCGCACTCAGATAGTTCAAGCTATTCGATACGCCCTTGGCGAAGCGAAGACTTTTCAACCGACATTGTCGAAATGCCTATCCTCAGAATACCGGCAAGTAATTTGACGCTGTTCTTGTGTATGACGGATAAGTTGGTGGTTGCCATCAACGACAGGTTAGAGGCGATTCTTCTCAAGACACAATCCTGCGCCGCAGAGCCCACTTCGATTGGCTGAAATGCTAGCCCCGCACCATGATCTTCCTTTGTCGCAACTTTACCTTCACGCGATAGCGAAGGTGATCGCAGACCGTCAGCAAGTCTTCGGTATGTGGCCGAACGTAGTAGCCTGTTTTGATGTACCGAACGCCAAATACTAGTTCGAGGTCACACATGCCGATCACAGCCATGTCCCTCTTCGTGATCACGAGCTTGTTCTGCTTTGCCGCGCTGGCCAACGCGGGCAGCCGGTGACCGAAATTGCGGGAGCTTAGTTGTGCGACGGAGTGCGTGAGCCGTAGGAAAGCCTTCAGAAACAACTCAATCGTGTGCAAGGCGAGTAGCTCGACGGGCATGGACGGGTGAGTCCCCGGTAGATCGAGCTTCTCCAGCTTTCGCGCCGCAAGGTGATACGAACATGCGGTGTTGTAGAGGCCCATCGGTATCGTGCGCCGTTCCTCGTCCGCGATCTCCTCGGGTATCCGCTCTTTTCTCACATTAGTGCCCCTTGCTTTTCTCATTGCTTGCTACCGGTACATTAAACTGGTACAAGCAATACGAGGTAGCCGAGAAATTCCTCTGTCAAAACAAGAGGCAAGCGAGAGTTCCCCTCTCGTCCTTTCCTGGGCACCACCCCCGCTTTTTTTGGCATTCGAAACTCCTCGATTGAGGGGCGGCTGCCTTATCCATGCATGACGACGCCGGCAACCGCTCCGATGAAAAGGAGCAGGCATGCAGTCGATTGGATGAAGAAGCCGGGAAGGCGTCCCTCCACCGCGCGGCTATAGCCGAGAAAATACCACACCCGTCCCGCGATCCAGATCAGTCCCAGCACTGCCGCTGCGGCATCGCTGAAATAGATCGCACAAAGCCACAGCGGCACAAGGAAGGTCGGCATCCATTCGAGCGTGTTGACGTGCGCTCGAAAAATTCGCTCGAAATTCGGATCGCCCGTCGTTGCCGGTTGCTTCACACCGAATCTTTGCCGGGCGGCCGCGACTTGCGTGGCAAGCACGAAGTAACCCGCGATGGCGATCAGCGTGATGATTGCGGTGTAGTGAGGCATATGATTCCCCGCTCAATCGGTTGCGCGTTCTGCGGCCTGCGCGAACGACGCCAGCAATTTGCCCCAGTCTCCGGTCTGGTCGAAAATCGTCCTCATCTGATCGCGGCGGTCGCCGAACCGGTCCAGTTTTCGGTGTTCAAGTTCGACGCGCGTTGTGTTTGCGCTTTCCGCGATGAAGCGAACTTCGATCTCCGTTCCCAGGCCGGGCACGTATTGAAAATCCGCGTTGATGTCCCACGCCAATACGAGCCGGGAAGGTGGTTCCCAAGCCAGCACGCGGCCCCAGTCGCAGGTGCTGCCGTCATCGCCGCATTCATACCATCGGCCGCCGACGCGCGGTTCGATCACCGCGTTGACCGCGGCGGTCTTGCCGATTTTGTAGACGGCTAGTGGCCACCACGCGTCGAGTTGTTCGGTGAAGACTTTCCATGCGATCGCTTGAGGGGCTTGCACCCTGATTGCCTTGCGGACGCTGTTTGGGTCCGTCCAGTTCAGATCGATCTGGTCCGCCATTACGGCCTCCCTTTTTCGTTCGCCGCACTCTCGGCGGCTTGCCTGAAGGATTCCAAGGTCTCGTCCCAGAAGCCATCGAACCATCGGCGCACGGCGTCGATGCCGCGGCTGTCGGCCTGATACAGACGACGCGTGCCGTCCGCCCGCACCACGACCAGTCCGGCCGCGCGAAGCACCTGAAGATGCTGGGAAACGGCAGGCCGGGAGACGTCCATTCCCTGCGCCAGCTCGCCGGCGGTGCAGACCCGGTTGCGGAGTTTGGCGAACACCCGTCGTCGCGTCGGGTCTCCGAGCGCGTCGAGGGCTCGCTCAGCGTTGATCATTGCTTCGCCTTACAGCTCGATTGGCTCAAAGCGTAAGTATAGACTAACGAAAGTCAACACTTAAATTCGAGAAGTGCCGGCGATTTCGCCGGAACACCGGCTTCTCATTCTGCGGCCTCACGCAGGGGTTCTTCCTTCTCATCGTCGGCTTTCGGCAGGTCCTTGCCGAACCGCGCGTAAAGCGCGGGTAGCACCAGCAAGGTCAGCAGGGTTGCGCTCACCAGTCCGCCGATCACCACGGTGGCGATAGGGCGTTGCACTTCGGCGCCGGTGCCGGTGGCCAGCGCCATGGGGACGAAACCGAGCGAGGCCACCAGCGCCGTCATGCTGACCGGCCGCAGCCGGGTCAGCGCGCCCTCGCGGATGGCGTCGAGCCTGGCTGTGCCGCGCGTCATCAGTTGCTTGATGTAGCTCAGCATCACGAGGCCGTTGAGCACGGCGACGCCCGACAGCGCGATGAAGCCCACGGCGGCCGAGATCGAGAACGGAAGGCCGCGCAGCCACAGCGCGAGCACGCCGCCGGTCAGTGCCAGCGGTACCGCGCTGAAGACCAGAGCCGCATCGCGCGCCGATCCGAGCGCGCCGGTGAGCAGCAGGAAGATCAGCAGGAAACATCCCGGCACTACCAGCGCCAGTCGTTGCCGCGCCGCGATCAGATTTTCGAACTGTCCACCCCAGGCGATCCAGGTTCCCGGCGGCAGCTTGACCTGCGCGTCGATCTTTTCGCGTGCGTCATTCACCACCGATGCCGTATCGCGGTCGCGCACGTTGGCAGTGACGATCATCAGGCGCTTGCCGTTCTCGCGGCTGATCTGGTTCGGGCCTTCGCTGAAGGTGAAGGCCGTCATCTGGCCGAGCGGTACGGTCCGCGCGCCGCCGGTGCCGGGGTTTGGCAGCGACACCGGCAGGTTCTTCAGCGCATCGAGATCGTTGCGAAGCGTTTCCGGCAGGCGAACCACGATCTCGAAATGGCGGTCGCCCTTGAACACCACGCCGGCGTCGCGGCCGCCGATCGCGGTGCCGATGACGTCCTGTACCGTCGCGAGGCTGAGGCCGAACCTCGCGATCGCCGACTTGTCGACGCTGATGTCGAGCACCGAGAGGCCGCTGGCTTGCTCGACCTTCACGTCGGTCGCGCCGCGCGTGTTGCGCAGGATCTCCGCCGCCTGATTTGCCGACGTCAGCAGTTGCTGCAAATCGTCGCCGAAAATTTTCACCGCGACGTCGCCACGCACGCCGGCCAACAGTTCGTTGAAGCGCATCTGGATCGGTTGGGTGAATTCGTAGGCGTTGCCGGGCAGGTCGCGCACCGTCGTCTCGATCTGCTTCAACAGCGCATCCTTTGTCAGCTTCGGATCGGGCCACTGCGACTGCGGCTTCAGGATGATGAAGGTGTCGGACGCATTGGGCGGCATCGGATCGGAAGCGATCTCGGCGGTGCCGGTTTTCGAGAACACGAACGCCACCTGCGGCAGCGCGGAGACCTTGCGCTCGACATCGAGTTGCATCGCTTGTGATTGCGTCAGGCTGGTGCTGGGAATCCGCAGCGCGTGCATGGCGATGTTCTTTTCATCGAGCGTTGGAATGAACTCCTGCCCGATCCGCAGAAACAGCAGCGCGGTGATCGCGAACAGCAGGACCGCCCCGACCAGCGCGGGCAGCGGCCGGCTGACGGTGCGCGCCAACACGGGCCGGTATAGTTTCTTCAGCCAGCGCACCGCGGCGTTGTCGCCCTCGCTGACCCGGCCGGTGATGACGATAGCGATCAGCGCCGGCACGAAAGTAAGCGACAGCACGAACGCCGCCACCAGCGCCAGAATCACGGTCAGCGCCATCGGCTCGAACATCTTGCCTTCGACGCCGGTGAAGGTCAGCAGCGGCACGTAGACCAGCACGATGATGGCTTGACCGTAGACGCTGGGTGCGATCATTTCCTCCGCCGACGCCTGCACCGTTTCGAGCCGTTCCGGTGTCGTCAGCGGGCGCGCCAGTGCCTGCTGCTTTTCGGCGAGATGCCGCAGCGCGTTTTCGGTGATGATCACCGCGCCATCGACGATCAGGCCGAAGTCGAGTGCGCCGAGGCTCATCAGGTTGGCGCTGATGCGTCCCTGCAGCATGCCGGTCGCCGTCATCAGCATGGCCAGTGGAATCACCAGCGCGGTGATGAACGCCGCGCGGAAATTGCCCAGCATCGCGAACAGCACGGCGATCACCAATAGCGCGCCTTCGGCGAGATTGGTGCTGACGGTCTTGACGGTCGCGTCGACCAGTTGCGTCCGGTTGAGCACGGTTTGAATCTCAATGCCGGGCGGCAAGGTGCGGCGGACCATGTCGAGCTTGGCATCGACGGCCTTGGCGACGGTGCGGCTGTTGCTGCCGATCAGCATCAGCGCCGTGCCGACCACGACCTCCCTGCCGTTTTCGCTGGCGCTGCCGGTGCGGATCTCGCCGCCGATCACGACCTGCGCGACGTCGCGGACATGCACCGGAGTGCTGCTGCGAGTGCTGACGACGACAGCGCCGATATCGGCGATGCTTTCCAGCCGGCCGCCGGTGCGCACCGCGATGCCCTCGCCGTTGCGGTCGATCACGCTGGCGCCGCGGCTGGCATTGTTGGCTTCGATCGCCTTGACGACATCGTCGAACGACAGGCCGAGCGCCGTCAGCTTGATCGGATCGGGCTGCACCAGGTATTGCTTGACGTAGCCGCCGATCGAATCGACGCCGGCGACGCCCGGTACGCTCTTGATCTGCGGTCGCACGATCCAGTCCTGCACCGTGCGCAGATAAGCGGACCGCTCTATGTCGGTCGTAAGCCGTTCGCCTTCCGGCGTCTCGTAGGGGCCGTTCTTCAAGGCGTCGGGCGAGAATGTCACCGTCCACATGTAGATTTCGCCGAGGCCAGTGGAGACCGGTCCCATTTTGGGCGCGGCGCCGGGTGGCAATTGCGGCCGCAACTCCTGCAGCCGTTCGTTGACCTGCTGGCGCGCGAAATAGATGTCGGTCTTTTCGGTGAAGACGGCGGTCACCTGCGAGAAGCCGTTGCGCGAGATCGAACGCACATGGTCGAGGCCAGGAATGCCGGCGAGCGCGGTCTCGATTCGGAACGTCACCTGCTTTTCCATCTCGACCGGCGACAGCGCGAAGGCCGTGGTGTTGACCTGCACCTGCTTGTTGGTGATGTCCGGCACCGCGTCGATCGGCAGCCGCGCCACCGACCATGCGCCGAGCGCGATGATGCTGAGGCTGGCGAGAACGATCAGCCAGCGGTTCTGGATCGAGAGTGCGAGAATGCGACGGATCATCTGCCTCACTCCGTATGCGCGATCCCGGATTTTCCGAGATCGGCCTTGAGGACAAACGTATTGAGCGTGGCCACCTTCTCGCCGGCCTTGAGCCCTGCGGTGATTTCCGCGATCCGCCCGTCGCGGCGGCCGACGGTGACCTTGCGCGCGTCGAAACCTTCGGCATTGCGCACGAACACGACCGGTGTGCCATCGATCGATTGCAGCGCCGTGAGCGGCACCACCAGATCGGCGCGGGTTCGATCGACGGGAATTTCGGCGGTGACAAATGTGCCGGGCCGCCACTTGCCATCGGCATTGTCGACCGAAGCCACGACGCGGGCGCTGCGTGTGTCCTTATCGAGCAGCGGCCCGACGAACATGATCGTCGCGGGCGACGATTCCGCGCCGGCCGTGATGGTGATCTCTTGGCCTTCGCGAACGTTGGCCAGCTCTGCCGGCGGTACAGAGAGATCGGCCCACACCACGCTGGCATCGACGATGACGTATAGCTCGCTTTCCTGCCCTTCACGGCCGACCAGCGAACCGATTTCGACCCGGCGCTCGGCGACGCGTCCCGCGATCGGCGCGCGCAGTTCCTGCCGGCGCAGCGTCTCGACCGGCTGTTGCGGCAGCGCCTCGATCTGTTCGGCCGTCAGGCTCAGCGCGAACAGTTTCTGCCGAGCGGTCTCGATCTTGACGCGGGCGTCCTCGAAAGTGGTCCGCGCTCGCAGGTAGTCGTTCTCGCTCAGAACCTTGCTGTCGAACAGCCGCGCCGCGCGGTCGAACAGCGTCTTCTGCAGATCGAACACGAGACGCGCCGCCAGGTATTCGCTCTTGGCGTCGGCGACCTCGCGGCTTTCGATTACGGCCACCACGTCGCCGGCCTCGACGCGATCGCCGAGGCGCTTGCGCAGTTCGACCACGGTGCCGAGCAGCCGCACCGCGACGCGGGCGATGCGGTCGCCGCTCGGGACGATCGTACCCGGCACGCCGATGTGTTTGCGGAGCTCGCCGCCGCGCACGTCGGCGATCGCGAAGCCGCCAGCGTCGACCTGCTGATCCGTCAGCCGGATTGCTTCCTCATGATGATCCGCGCCGGATGATGATTTGCCGTCGGCCGCAGCCGAAAGGCACAGGCCGAGCGTCAGCGCGACCGCCGTAAAAAGAATCCTGAACATTGCAATTGATCCGCAACGAGCCTCACAGCTCGTGACCTCGCCAAAACGATAGAGAACGCATGCCGACGATCCTGCTGCCGTCATCGGCAACAGGGTGTGGGCGACGGCCTATTGGCCGTGCGAGGTCAGGCGCGGGGTGGTTTGAACAGCGGCAAGCCGGCGAGCGTGGCCGGGAATCGTTCCTGACGGAAGATGCGCGCGCGAGGAACGAAATCGGACGGCAGCGTCACAGTTGCCGCCGGTTGAGCCGTTACGTGGGACAGGCAGTGGCCACTGTGGCAGGGCAACTGCTGCTGATGCGGATCGGGCACGGAGCCCTGATCCTGACTGAGGGCCAGGGTCGTCCCGGGGGCCGACGCAATATTCAGTGCATCGCCGGCGCAGTGGATCAGCGACAGCAACATCCCGACCGTCAGCAGCAGCACCAGCGGCAGCCGGGCAAGCCGGCTTCTGAATGCTGCGCCCGGTGTGCGAAAAGAGGCGCGGAATGTTGCGGCGATGGTCATGTCTGCCGATCAGTCGAGGCGGGTATGCCTTCCCCTATCAAACGATGGCGTCCGATACGAGTGTCCGAATGCCACAGGATGTAAAAGCCGAACCTGTCTTTTAGGTGGCGAAGCATCATGACAATATTTGTGTTATTATTCAATTGGTTGGGTGGCGGGACCCGTCAATAGTATGACCCGTCCGCGCTTTGTGCGAGAGCGCCTCAGTCCTGAAGTTGCCGGCGGTTGTTGTTTGCTGTGCGGGTGGTTTCGGCGGCTGGATCCGACGACAAGGTGCTCTCCATTTCAGCGCGGGCCTTGGCCAGGGATTCCCGAACCACCGTCGGCGGAGCAATGCGGTAAGCCAGCGCGTGTTCTTTCGAGAGCGGTCGAAAAACCAGGCCCGAGCGGCGGCGCCCTACGCTGGTCACCACCATCAGACCTTCCGGTTGGGCAACGATGTCGCCCTTGCGGATGGTTTGATCGTCTTCGATGGACATATGCGTGAGTCCGCTCGCGCCGCTGGCCGTGCAGGAACAGTTTGAGACCAGTTCAGATCGATAACGAAAGGCGTTGGCGGATTTTTTGTACGCCTTGCCATCGGCAGTTTCAGCCTCGTCGATGCTGGAGCCGGAATACACGGTCGTCTCTGCTGCCGGGCAAAAATTGCTGCACGTCTGCGCCAGCGACTCGTTCGTCGTCCTGCCCGAAAGCGGAAAATAACGGCCATCGCAGGTCCGCACGCAAAAACTCACCCGACGCTGTTTGGGCAGGTAAGGCCGGGGCCGGACCGTAATCCTTGTTCCGGGCGTCGCCGATTCAGGGGCAGGAGGCGACGGGTCGAAACCAAAGAAGGGAGTTTGAAACGGATTGAAATCTTCGGCCTGGACCGGAGGGATCGCCATGACTGCAATCAGGGCAACAACCGCAAACGATGCCAGCCTGGATGATCCATGGAGAGTCAGCATGACATTCTCCACTCGCAGGCCGTCTCGATAAGCGCGCATGTGGCTGTAGGCATGCGGAATTTTAGCGGCCAAGCGCAACAGTAACGCGACAGCCCTTGAGCCAGCCTTGATTTCTTGCGAACACCAATCGCGATACCAGTGGTATTGGATGCCCTGCACCAGCTACCCTTTGTGGTAGGTTTACATCAGGGTGCCAGAGGTGCCTGGGTGCGGTCCACAGCCATACCGCATTTTGAATTTGATCCTTAAGCGTTTGCCTTTAGGGTCGCATCACATTGATTCAAAGGGACATTGAGGTTTTGGACGCATGACCATCCGCCTGCATCGCGGCGATCTGCCGGACCTCGGCCGCTATACCCATTCGGCGGCGATCGATACCGAGACCATGGGTCTCAATCCGCACCGCGACCGGCTTTGCGTCGTGCAACTGTCGAATGGCGACGGCACCGCGGATGTCGTGCAGATCGCGCAGGGCCAGCAGGATGCGCCCAACCTGAAGAAACTCCTGGGCGATCCGAACGTCGTCAAGATTTTCCATTTCGCGCGATTCGATCTCGCCGCGCTCTACAACGCCTTCGGCGTGATGCCGGCGCCGGTCTACTGCACCAAGATCGCCTCGCGGCTCAGCCGCACCTATACCGACCGCCACGGCCTGAAGGACCTGGTGCGCGAACTGCTGTCGGTCGATCTGTCGAAACAGCAGCAGTCGAGCGACTGGGGCGCGAAGACCCTCAGCGACGCGCAACTCGCCTACGCCGCCTCCGACGTCCTGCACCTGCACGCGCTGCGCGACCGCCTCGACGGGATGCTGGCGCGGGAAAACCGTACGGCGCTGGCACAGGCCTGCTTCGAGTTCCTGCCGTCGCGGGCGCGGCTCGACCTGCAGGGTTGGGAAAACGAGGATATTTTCGCCCATTCCTGATGGGCCGTGCGCTCCCCGATGGCGCAGGGGGTGGTTTGGGCCGCTCCCGTTACTATTTTTCAGCAATCGGACGATAGATTTCGGATTTGGCCATGTCAGGGCCTTCATTGATGATTTGAACACGGAGCCGGTTCGGATCGGCCGGGCGTGGGGCGCCGGGCGATCAGTGGGGTAACGAATCGGCCGCGGGACTTTCCGGCCATGGGACTTGGGAAATTGGCTCAGGCTTTTCCCGATCGTCCGGCGGCAATTTTGGAGCAGCAGTGGTTTCGGTTCAGAACGCGACCTACCAGGCCGGCATGGATGCGCGCTTCGCGGCAGCGGCGCGTCACAGCCGTCTGGTGCGGGTACTGCGCATTGCAGTTCCCGGCGCGGTCGTTCTGGCGCTCGCGGCCATCGTCGGCATATCGATTTTCAATCCGTTCCGGACGTTGATGAATCAGTTACCGGTCGATGCCGATAATCTCGTGGTGTCGGGCACCAAGATCACGATGGAGTCGCCGCATCTCTCCGGGTTCTCGCCGGACCAGCGGCCCTATGAAGTGTGGGCCAAGACCGCGACGCAGGATCTGCTCGATCCCGATCACGTCGATCTCAACACGATTCGCGCCAAGGTGCTGATGGAAGATCGCTCGACCGTGACGATGGATGCCCGGCAGGGAATATTCGATACCAAGGGGCAGGTGCTGGATTTGCGCAAGGATATCTTTCTGCAATCGTCCACCGGCTATGAAGCCAGGCTGACCCACGCGATCGTCGATATCGCCAAGGGTGCGGTGACCTCGGACCAGCCGGTGGCGGTCAAGCTGTTGAATGGAACGCTCGATGCCAACGGGTTGCGTATCATCGACAAGGGCGATGTCGTGCGCTTCGAGGGCAATGTGGTGATGAACCTGGTGATGGATACGCCGGCGCCGCCAAGCCAGCCGGAAGCCGAGGCCGAACCGGAAGCGTCGAACGAGGAAGCATCGCCGCCTCCGCCGACGCGGTCCGTCAAACCACATTCATCCCGCAAGCATGGCGGCACCAAATGACGTTTTCGATCTCTCGTTTCAATCGATGCCTGCGTGGGGGCGGCGTCGGCGTTGCATGCGCGGCGCTGCTGACGGTTGCGTTCGTCGCACAGGATGCGCACGCGCAAGGCTCCACGGTGAAGGGCGTGCCCAACGCCATGCAGGGATTTTCGCAAAACCGCGACCAGCCGATCAAGATCGAGGCTGCGTCGCTGGAAATGCGCGACAAGAAAAAGGAAGCGACCTTCGCCGGCAACGTGAAGGTGACGCAAGGCGACACCACGATGCAGTCGAAGACGCTGGTGGTGTTCTACGACAGCAAGGACAAGCCCGCGGATAGCGGCAAGCGCGCTGCTGCCAAGCCGCAGATGAAGGCGGCCGAGCCGGGCCCGGCGGGCGCGTCCTCGATTCGCCGGCTCGAAGCGCGCGGCGGCGTCGTCGTCACCCAGAAGGATCAGGTGGTGACCGGCGAGACCGCGATTTTTGACACCACCACCAATCTGGTCACCATGCAGGGCGGCGTGGTGCTGACCCAGGGCAAGAACGTGCTGCGCGGCGACCGCCTGATGGTGGATATGACCACCGGCATCTCGCGGGTCGAATCCGACAGCGGCAGGGTGCAGGGCTTGTTCCAGTCGTCCGGCCAAGGCAGTCCGATGCCGGCAATCGGCGCGCCCAAATCGATCAAACCAAAGTGAGTCAGGTTCGGAAGCGAGTGGAATCAATTTCTTTCGATTTGCGTGAGATGCGGCGCGACGTTGAATTGGCGCAGCCGAACCTGTATCACCCGGCCTCTTTCGCTGCGGCCGGCGCATCGTTGAAAGCTGAGTGAAGCGGTATGGTGGATTTACGCGACATGTTCCGTCGGCGCGCGCCAAAACGCGGTCCCCAGGGATTTGCGCGCGGGTCGGCGGATATTACCGCCACCGCCATGAGCGACGGCGATCTGTTGCAGGCGCCGGTGCGCGACGCGCCGCAAGTTGCGCGTAACGCGCGCCCCGCCGCGCCGGCGGTGCAGTCGCAGCGCCAGCCGCGACAGCAGGTTTACGCAAGCCGTGACGCGCAAGTGCAGCACTCGGGTTATCTCGCGGTCCACAGCATCGAAAAGAGTTTCGGTTCGCGGCAGGTGGTGCGTGGCGTCAGCATCTATGTCCGTCGCGGTGAAGCCGTCGGCCTGCTCGGCCCGAACGGCGCCGGCAAGACCACCGTGTTCTACATGATCACCGGCCTCATCAAGGCCGATCGCGGCCGCATCGAACTCGACGGCCACGATGTCACGAAGCTGCCGATGTATCAGCGCGCGCGCCTCGGCATCGGTTATCTGCCGCAGGAAGCCTCGATCTTTCGCGGCCTCACCGTGGAGCAGAACATCCGCGCCGTGCTCGAAGTGGTTGAACCGAGCCGCAAGAAGCGCGAGAAGGAACTCGATTCGCTGCTCGACGAATTCAACATCGCCCGCCTGCGCAAATCGCCGTCGATCGCGCTGTCGGGCGGCGAGCGCCGCCGCGTCGAGATCGCGCGCGCGCTGGCGACGCGGCCGAACTACATGCTGCTCGACGAACCGTTCGCGGGCATCGATCCGATCGCGGTCGGCGATATTCAGGATCTGGTGCGCCACCTGACCAATCGCGGCATCGGCGTGCTGATCACCGACCACAACGTGCGGGAAACGCTCGGCCTGACCGACCGCGCCTATATCGTCTATGCCGGCGAAATCCTGACCGAAGGCGACCCCGACGCCATCGTCAACGACCCGGACGTCCGCCGCCTTTACCTGGGCGAGGAATTCCGGCTCTAGGGCGTTTTCGAGCGAAGGCTCAGGCATACGAAAGGTCGGCCGGATTTCGCGGTCAAGCCCGTGACATCCATCCACAGAACAGCTAAGCAAGAAACGGACCAATTGATGGAACGGTTCTTGCCTGAATGGCGCTGTCGCAAAAACTAGAGTTTCGCCAGTCGCAGTCGCTGGTCATGACGCCGCAGCTGATGCAGGCGATCAAGCTGCTGCAACTGTCCAATCTCGATCTCGCCGCTTTCGTCGATGAGGAACTGGAGCGCAATCCGTTGCTGGAACGCGCCAGCGAGGACGGCGATGCGCCGGAGTCTGCCCAGAGCGATGCCGGGAACGACGGCGCCGATGCTTCCTTCAATGACGATGGCGGGTCCGACGGCGACCGAGCCGGAACCGACAGTTTCGAGCCGGGCCAGGAAGAATGGATGAACAACGATCTCGGCAGCCGCGCCGAGATCGAGCAACGCCTCGACACCGGGCTCGACAACGTATTCCCGGAGGAGCCGGCCGACGCTGCTGCGCGCGCGGCGCAGGACAGCGCGCCCGCTGCCTTCACCGAATGGGGCGGCGGATCGTCCAGCGACGAAAGCTACAATCTCGAAGCCTTCGTCGCGGCGGAAACGACGCTTGGCGACCACCTCGCCGAACAGCTTGCGGTGGCCTTCGCGCAGCCGGCGCAGCGCATGATCGGGCAATACCTGATCGATCTGGTCGATGAGGCCGGATACCTGCCGCCCGATCTCGGCGATGTCGGCGAAAAGCTCGGCGCCTCGCCGCAGCAGGTGGCGGAAGTGCTCGCGGTGCTGCAGGGATTCGATCCGGCCGGCATCTGCGCGCGATCGCTGAGCGAGTGTCTGGCGATCCAGTTGCGCGAGCTCGATCGTTACGATCCGGCGATGCAGAAGCTGGTCGAGCATCTCGATCTGCTGGCGCGCCGTGATGCGGCGGCATTGCGCAAGATCTGCGGCGTCGATGACGAAGATCTCGCCGACATGATCGCAGAAATCCGCCGGCTCGATCCGAAGCCGGGATTGAAGTTCGCATCGGCGCGGGTGCAGACTGTGGTGCCCGATGTCTATGTGCGGCCGGGGCCCGATGGCGGCTGGCTGGTCGAACTCAACAGCGACACCTTGCCGAAGGTGCTGGTCAACCAGCGCTACTACACGCAGTTGTCGAAGACGATCCGCAAGGACGGCGACAAAACCTATTTCAGCGATTGCCTTCAGACGGCGACGTGGCTGGTGCGCGCGCTCGACCAGCGCGCTCGCACGATTTTGAAAGTCGCGACCGAGATCGTGCGCCAGCAGGACGGTTTCTTCACGCACGGCGTTGCGCATTTGCGGCCGCTGAATCTCAAGGCCGTCGCCGACGCGATCCAGATGCACGAATCCACGGTGTCGCGCGTCACCGCCAACAAATATATGGCGACCAACCGCGGCAACTTCGAGCTCAAGTATTTCTTCACGGCCTCCATCGCGTCGGCGGACGGCGGTGAGGCGCATTCGGCCGAAGCCGTCCGTCATCATATCAAGCAATTGATTGATGCGGAAAAAACATCCAGTATCCTGTCGGACGATACCATTGTGGAACGGTTGCGCGAAGCAGGAATTGATATTGCGCGCCGCACAGTGGCAAAATACCGCGAGGCGATGCGCATTCCTTCCTCGGTGCAGCGTCGCCGTGACAAGCAGAGTATGCTCGGCAATGCGCTTTCCGCATCCCCGGCCATCGACTGACACTTTGGCGGTACTCCGTATCGCGACACTGCGCAGGCTTGATTGCGCCCACATCCATACCAATACTGAGAATCGCTGGCGTGTTGTTTCGGCGAGGTGGAATCCGGCTCGCCGCAGGACATCGTTCAGCGTTGTTAACCGCGTCGTCCGGTCACAAAACCGGTTGCCACTTTTGCGGACGACGCGCCACTCGTGACGAATCGAGGTACGACATGACCATCCGAGTCTCGGGAAAGAGCATCAGCATCGGTGAAGCACTGCGCGGTCGCGTGAGCGATCGTACCGAGGAAGTCTTGCGCAAGTATTTTGACGGCAACTATTCCGGTCACGTGACTTTCAGCAAGGATGGTTTCGGCTTCAAGACCGACTGTGCGCTGCATCTGGATTCCGGTGTTACGCTCGAAGCGGAATCGAATGCAGCGGATGCTTATGCCAGCGCCGATCAGGCGCTCGTGCAGATCGAGAAACGGCTGCGTCGTTACAAGAGTCGTCTGAAGGATCGTTCGGCGCGCAAGTCGCATGCGGCGGCAGCGCTGGAAGCGGAAGCCGAACTCGGCGCGCAAAGTTACGTCATCGAGGCGCCGGCACATGAGGACGATGAAGCCTCCGCCTACAATCCCGTTATCATCGCCGAATCGACCACGTCGTTGAAGCGGTTGTCGGTGAGCGAGGCGGTGATGGAACTGGATTTCACCGGCGCGGCCGTGATCGTCTTCCAGCACGGCGGCAGCGGCCGCGTGAACATCATTTACCGGCGCGCCGACGGCAATGTCGGCTGGATCGATCCGCCCGAGGTCAATTCGCGCCCGTCTTAAAACGAAGTTGGCACGGTTTTAGCTTGCAGTTCCACGGCTGGAGGTGCTCCAAGAATGATGTGGACGTGCAGGCGACGGCATCGGGGCGTCGCATCGTTGCAGCCGCAGGGCGGTCTGCAACGATGCCGGATTTGCGTGGTTTTGGCGGGGCTTGTCGACAACATCCCGGCTGGAACCGCTGGAAACGATCGAAAAAGAAGCCGAAATCTTGCTCGGGATCGGCATTGACGCCCTGCGGCGTCCTCCCTATGGTCCGCCGCCTTTGGATGGGGCGGGCCTGCGGAGGGTTAGCAGGCGCGAATTACGGTGCTACAAGGATTCGTGGTGCGATGGCGTGGGGCGTGACGTTGAGACATCCCTGTACAATGCAGCGAATGGCGTGAGCAGGTTTTCTGCGCATCCCGCCTCTGGTTTTCTTTCGCGTGCGACAACTGACAATCGACAAGTGACACTCGACAAAGTGACAGCCAAACTTCTTTCTCGGAATGCTCCATGATGATCACCGATCTGGTCGCGCCCGAGGCGATTCTCCCGGCGTTGAAAGTCAACAGCAAGAAGCAGGCGCTGCAGGAATTGGCGGCGCGTGCATCGATGCTGTGCGGACAGAGCGAGCGCGCGATCTTTGAAGTGTTGTTACAGCGCGAGAAGCTCGGCACCACCGCGGTGGGCTACGGCGTCGCGATTCCGCACGGCAAGTTGCCGAAGCTCGAGAAGCTGTTCGGCCTGTTCGCGCGGCTCGAGCGGCCGATCGATTTCGAGGCGATGGACGGCCAGCCGGTCGATCTGCTGTTCCTGCTTCTGGCACCGGAAGGCGCGGGCGCCGATCATCTGAAGGCGCTCGCCAAGATTGCGCGGCTGCTTCGCGATCAGGAAACCGCCCGCAAGCTGCGCGCCTCGACCGATGCGCAGGCGATCTATTCGGTGCTCGCCGTACCCGCCAACGTGGCGTGATACTGACGTCAAATCAATAATTGGATCTTCGTCATGGCCGGGCTTGTCCCGGCCATCCACGTATTCTCGTTGCGGTTTGAAAAGGCGTGGATGGCCGGAATAAATCCGGCCATGACGTTTCAACCAAAGCGCTCAGTTTGATGGCCGCATTTGAGTGCGGCTTCTGAGGTGCGAGCGACCCAAGTCGCGAGCCTCGAAGGATGATTGCGTGCTGTCACCCTTCGAGGCGCGCAAGTGCGCGCACCTCAGGGTGACGGCTCGCCGATCAATCCTTCACCACACGCACCGCGCCGAGCGCGGCGCTGGTGGCGTGGGCGGCGTAGGCCCGCAGCGCCATGGTGATCTGGCGCTTGCGCGGCGCAGTCGGCTTCCAGGCCTTGTCGCCCTTCGCCTCCATCGCGGCGCGGCGGCGCTGCAATTCGGCATCGTCGACCACGAGATGAACCTTGCGGTTCGGAATGTCGAACTCGATGATGTCGCCTTCCTCGACCAGGCCGATCGCGCCGCCTTCCGCCGCTTCCGGCGAGACGTGACCGATCGAGAGGCCTGACGAGCCGCCGGAGAAGCGGCCGTCGGTGATCAGCGCACAGGCTTTGCCGAGGCCCTTCGATTTCAGGTAGCTGGTCGGATACAGCATTTCCTGCATGCCGGGGCCGCCGCGCGGGCCTTCGTAGCGGATCAGCACGACGTCGCCGGCCTTGATCTTGTTGCCGAGGATGGCGTCCACCGAAGCGTCCTGGCTTTCGAAGATGCGCGCCGGTCCTGAGAACTTGAGGATGCTATTGTCGACGCCGGCCGTCTTCACGATGCAGCCGTCGAGCGCGATGTTGCCATGGAGCACGGCGAGGCCGCCGTCCTTCGAGAACGCATGTTCGGCATCGCGGATGCAGCCGCTCGCGCGATCGGTGTCGAGTTCCTCGAAGCGCTTGTTCTGACTGAAGGCCTGCTCGGTGCGCACGTTGCCGGGGGCAGCCATGTAGAAGTTGCGCACGCTGTCGCTCTTGGTGCGCATGATATCCCAGCGCTCCAGCGCATCCTTCAGCGATGCGCTGTGCACGGAAGGCAGGCTGGTATCGAGCAGGCCGGCGCGATCGAGTTCGCCGAGGATCGCCATGATGCCGCCGGCGCGATGCACGTCCTCGAGATGGACGTCGGGCACCGACGGCGCCACCTTGCACAGCACCGGCACGCGGCGCGACAGCCGGTCGATGTCCTTCATGGTGAACGGCACCTGACCTTCGTATGCGGCGGCGAGCAGATGCAGCACGGTGTTGGTGGAGCCGCCCATCGAGATATCGAGCGTCATGGCATTCTCGAACGCCTTGAAGTTCGCGATGTTGCGCGGCAGCGCGGTCTCGTCGTTCTGCTCGTAGTAGCGGCGTGCCAGATCGACGATCAGGTGACCGGCTTCGACGAACAGGCCCTTGCGGTCGGCGTGGGTGGCGAGCACCGAGCCGTTGCCGGGTAGCGCGAGGCCGAGCGCCTCGGTGAGGCAGTTCATCGAATTGGCGGTGAACATGCCGGAGCACGAGCCGCAGGTCGGGCAGGCGGAGCGCTCGATGACCTCGACGTCGGCGTCGCTCACGCTGTCGTCGGCGGCGGCGACCATGGCGTCGATCAGGTCGACTGCGCGCTTTTTGCCCTTGATGGTCACCTTGCCGGATTCCATCGGTCCGCCGGAGACGAACACGACAGGGATGTTGAGGCGCAGCGCGGCCATCAGCATGCCGGGCGTGATCTTGTCGCAGTTGGAGATGCAGACCATGGCATCGGCGCAATGCGCATTGACCATGTATTCGACGCTGTCGGCGATGATCTCGCGCGAGGGCAGGCTGTAGAGCATGCCGTCATGGCCCATGGCGATGCCGTCGTCGACTGCGATGGTGTTGAATTCCTTGGCGACGCCGCCGGCCTTCTCGATCTCGCGCGCGACCAGCTGGCCGAGATCCTTGAGATGGACGTGGCCCGGCACGAACTGGGTGAAGGAATTGACGACCGCGATGATCGGCTTGCCGAAATCCTCGTTCTTCATGCCGGTGGCGCGCCACAGCCCGCGAGCGCCGGCCATGTTGCGGCCGTGGGTGGAGGTGCGGGAGCGGTAGGCTGGCATGATGAAATCCTCAGGTCACGAAAGTGGCTGGCTCGGTGTGCTGGCAATGAAAATGCCGCCGGTGGCGGCGGGGCGACCATACTCTCCGCGCGCGGCGGGTCAAACCGGGCCCAGCGAAAAATCGCCGCGCGAATGGATGCCATGCGTGCCCGGCCGCAACGGCGTCATCCTGAGGTGCGAGGGCGCAGCCCGAGCCTCGAAGGATGACCAGCGTTCAGCCAGCACCTTCGAGGCCATTGCTGCGCAATGGCACCTCAGGGTGACGGTGCTTCGCGTGTGAAAGCCCCCAAAACAAAAGCGGCAGCGCTCACAGCGCCGCCGCTCGCATCTCGTGCGGTTCGGCCCGCCCGAAGCGGGCCGTTCGAATCCGCGTCTCGCCGTTAGTGGACGCTGACGGCCTGCAGCTCGTTGCTCCAGGCGTTGGCGATCGCCGCCTCACGCGAGTCCGTGAGCATGATCGGCGTGCCATCGGCGGCATGCAGCGCGTACAGCTTCATGCCCGGCGCGAGATTGGGCGCCTGCGGGAACAGTCCCGGCACGTCCTCGGATTTGATCTCCTTGACGTAGGCGATGTGGCCGCCGCCCAGATTGGCGAGGGCTTCCGGCGTCACGGAGGCTGTATCGAAAATGGTGTTAGCTTCGGTCATGGTCTCGACTCCTCTACAGTTCAAGCGGTCGAGTCCGCTCCAGTTTCCTATTATTCGTGCTCATTGATAGCGATTGTCTTAACGACCCGTTCAGGTTCCGGCCTGGCCAGATCGATCGACAACAGCCCGTTCTTCAGGTCCGCACCCAGCACCAGCATCCCCTCCGCCAGCACGAAGGTGCGCTGGAAGTGACGCGCGGCGATGCCGCGATGGATGTATTGCCGGGTCTTGTCGTCCTGTTGGCGGCCGCGGATCACGAGCTGGTTTTCCTCAATGGTTACATCGAGTTGGTCGCGGGTGAACCCCGCCACCGCCAGCGTGATCCGCAGGCGTTCGGGCTGGCCGTCGTTACGGTCGCACCGCTCGATGTTGTAGGGAGGATAACCGTCTGCACCTTTCACGACGCGGTCGAGCGCACGCTCGATTTCGTCGAATCCCAAAAGGAACGGACTGGACAACGAAGGAACACGAGACATCACAAAGTCCTCTCGAAGCGACTTTGAAGTGAGGGGCCCTTACGGCGCCCCGGTTGACCGCTTGGCGATCTGCCCATCGGTCATCCAACAATATGGGTATACCAGCGGGCCGTTCAAGCGCCCGGTTCGCCGGCTGGAACCCATTGAAAAGGCTTAAAGATCGATCCGGCTGCGGCCGTCGGCGGCAAACAGATGCAGCTTGTCGCGCGGCGCCACGGCGCGAATCGCTGCGCCGATGGCGGGTGCGGCCTGGCCGGGGATGCGGACGATGATCTCGCCAGGCGGCAGTTCCCCCGGTTTGGCGCTTACGGCAGCGGCTTCTTTCGCGCCGCTGCGCGAGCCGTAGACGAAGGTTTCGGCGCCGACCCGCTCGATTGCCTCGACGATAAGATCGTAGCTCACCCCGCCCTCGGGCGCGTCGCCGGTCGAGACCGTGAGGTCCTCCGGGCGCACGCCGAGAATAGTGCCTGCCGGCACCGAGCCGCCGCTGGTAAAGCGGATGCCAGCCTCGTCGCCACGCAGCGGCGTCAGGTTCATGGGCGGCGCACCGATGAAGGAGGCGACGAAGGTCGTCGCGGGCTTCTGGTAGATGTCGAGTGGATTGCCGATCTGCTCGACCACGCCGCCGTTCATCACCACCAGGATGTCGGCGAGCGTCATCGCCTCGAGCTGATCGTGGGTGACATAGATCGAGGTGGTGTTGAGCCGGCGTTGCAGTTTGCGGATTTCGACCCGCATGGCGATGCGCAGCTTGGCGTCGAGATTGGATAGCGGCTCGTCGAAAAGGAACACTTTCGGCTGGCGCACGATGGCGCGGCCCATGGCAACGCGCTGGCGCTGGCCGCCGGAGAGCTGGCGCGGCTTGCGCTCCAGCATCGGGCCGATCTCGAGAATCTGCGCGGCTTCGCGCACGCGCTTGTCGATCTCGGGCTTGGCCATGCCGCGATTGCGCAGGCCGTAAGCCATGTTGTTGTAGACGCTCATGTGCGGATAGAGCGCGTAGTTCTGGAACACCATGGCGATGTCGCGATCCGCCGGCTCGACCTGGTTGACAACACGGCCGCCGATATCGATTTCGCCCGAGGTGACGGTTTCAAGTCCGGCGACCATGCGCAGCAGCGTGGACTTGCCGCAGCCGGAAGGCCCGACCAGCACGCAGAACTGTCCGTCGGGAACATCGAAGGTGATGCCCTTGATGGCTTCGACGCCACCCGGATAGGTCTTGCGGACATTGCGCAGCGTGACGTTCGCCATCTCGATTCCTACTTCTCCGTCTCGACCAGTCCGCGCACGAACAGTTTCTGCATCACGATCACCACGAATACCGGCGGCAGCATCGCCAGGATCGCGGTGGCCATCACGATCGGCCATTCGGTCAGCGCGTCGGAGGTGACGATCATCTTGCGGATGCCGACCTGGATCGTCTGCATGTCGTCGCGCGTGGTGATCAAGAGCGGCCAGAGATACTGATTCCAGCCATAGATGAACAGGATCACGAACAGCGCCGCCATGTTGGTGCGCGACAGCGGCAGCAGCGTATCCTTGAAGAAGCGGAATGGACCGGCGCCGTCGATGCGCGAGGCTTCCAGCAGTTCATCCGGCACCGTCATGAAGAATTGCCGGAACAGCAGCGTCGCGGTGGCGGATGCGATCAGCGGCAGTGCGAGACCCGAATAGCTGTCCAGCAGGTTGAGGTCGGCGGCGATCTTGTAGGTCGGATAGATGCGCACTTCCACCGGCAGCATCAGGGTGATGAAGATGATCCAGAACACCGTCATGCGGAACGGGAAACGGAAGAACACGATCGCATAGGCGGAGAGGATTGAGATGAAGATTTTACCGAGCGCGATCGACATCGCCATGATCAGCGAGTTGAACAACATCATGCCGACCGGCTCGCGCGTGGTGCCCGAGGTGCCGACGAAGATTGTGCGGTAGTAAGTCTCGAGGAAGTGGCTGCCGGGCAGCAGCGACATCTGGCCGTTGGCAATCACGGCATTGTCCTGCGTCGAGGCGACGAACGCCAGATAGACCGGAAACGCAACCACGGCGATGCCCACCCACAGGATGACGTGGGCGACATAACGACGGATGCCTTCGCGCTCGACCATCAGTACGTCACCTTGCGTTCGACGAAGCGGAACTGGATCGCGGTCAGTACGATGACGAGACCCATCAGGATCACCGACTGCGCGGCCGAGCCGCCGAGATTGCCGCCGAGCAGGCCGTCGACATAGACCTTGTAGACCAGCGTTTCGGTGGCCTTGGCCGGTCCGCCGCGCGTCATGGTATCGATCACGCCGAAGGTATCGAAGAAGGCGTAGACGATGTTGACGACGATCAGGAAGAAGATGGTCGGAGTCAGCAGCGGGAAGGTGACGGTCCAGAACCGCCGCATCGGCCGCGCGCCGTCGATGGCTGCGGCTTCGTGCACGCTTCTCGGAATGCTCTGCAGTCCGGCGAGGAAGAACAGGAAGTTGTAGGAAATCTGCTTCCAGGCAGACGCGAGGATAATGAGCGCCGCCGCCTGATTGCCGTCGAGCAGCGGATTCCAGTCGACGCCCATGGCGCGCAGGCCGTGGGCGAGTACGCCGAGCGAGGGATTGAGCATGAACACCCACAGCACGCCCGCGACCGGCGGCGCCACCGCGTACGGCCAGATCAGCAGCGTGCGATAGATGGCGCTGCCGCGCAGCGGCTTGTCGGCCATCACCGCCAGCAGCAGCGAGAGCGACAGCGACGAGAGCGCGATGGCGAACGCGAACGCGAAGGTGCGCACGATGGTGGCGAAATAATCCGGGTCGGCGAACAGCTCTTTATAGTTTTCGAACCAGACGAATGTGGTGGAGAGCCCGAACGCATCCTGCAGCAGGAACGATTGCAGCACTGCTTGCCCGGCTGGCCAATAGAAGAACACCAGCACGACGATCATCTGCGGCGCGATCAGGAGCCACGGCAGCCAGCGAGAATTGAAGGTGGCTTGTTTTTGCATCGGCTATCGCCCCGCGGCGCCGCTGTTCGCCTCCCCCCGCTCTTGCGGTGGGGAGGGGTCAGGGGTGGGGGGTGACGCACGCAGAGCGTCGATGATGGTTTCGAGTACGCCATCGATATTGTCGAGGACGTCATTGTTCCAGAATCTGAGAACGCGATAACCTTGAGCATTGAGATAGGCAGTTCGCGCAAGATCAGCCGCACTGTCGGCGTGCTGGCCGCCGTCGATTTCGATCACGATTCGAGTGGTGTGACAGGCAAAGTCCGCGAAGTAAGGTCCGATCGTTGCCTGCCGGCGAATATGCGACGAGCCGGTCAGCGCACGCAATCGCTGCCAAAGCTTTCGTTCGGCGTCGGTCGGATTTTGTCGAAGTTTGCGCGCACGCGGAACGCGACGATCAATCGAGCGAGGCATTCGTGGCATCCCCCCACCCCCGACCCCTCCCCGCCGCAAGGGCGGGGGGAGGGGAGCATGAGCGGCTTTTGCGAACTGCAATCGAAAAGCGTCCATGGCTCCCAGCGTCGTCGCTTACTTCACTGCCGTCCGTTCGAACTGGCGCAGCATCACGTTGCCGCGCGAGACGGCGGCGTCGAGGGCTTCCTTGGCGGTTTTCTTGCCGGCGAGCGCTTGCTCGATTTCTTCCGCCCAGACGTCGCGCAGTTGCACCATGTTGCCGAGGCGCAGGCCGCGCGAGTTCTCGGTCGGCTCCTTGTTGGTCAGTTCCTTCAGCGGCGTTTCGAGATAAGGCTGGTCCTTGTAAAAGCCCTCCGCCTTGGCCTTCTCGTAGGCCGCCTTGGTGATCGGCAGATAGCCCGACGCTTTGTGAATCTCGACCTGACGATCGGTGTCCGACAGGAAGGCGAGGAATTTTGCGACGCCCTTGTATTCTTCCGGGGTCTTGCCGCCCATCACCCACAGCGAAGCGCCGCCGATGATCGAGTTCTGCGGCGCGTCCTTGACGTCCGGATAGTAGGGCATCGGCGCGTTGGTCCAGTGGAACTTGGCCTGCGTCTTCACATTGCCGAAGAAACCGGACGAGGTGAGGAAGATCGGGCACTCGCCGGAGGTGAAGCGGCCTTCGCCCGTATTGGTGCGGCCGGAATAATCGTAGGTCTTGTCTTTCTGCAGCTCGATCAGCTTTTCGAGATGCTTTACCTGCAGCGGGCCGTTGAATTCCAGCACGGTATCGAAACCGTCGAGGCCGTTGGCCTTGCTCGACAGCGGCACGTTGTGCCACGCCGACAACTGCTCGAGGTTGACCCAGGTCACCCAGGCATTGGAAAAGCCGCAGGTGGTGTAGCCGGCCGCCTTCAGTTTCTTGGCGTCGTCGAACACTTCCGGCCAGGTTTTCGGAATCTCGGCGATGTTCGCTTTCTTCAGCGCATCGAGATTGATCCACATCACCGTCGACGACGAGTTGAAGGGGAACGACAGCATCTCGCCCTTCGAGGTCGAGTAATAGCCGGTGATCGCCGGCAGGTAGGCTTGCGGGTCGAATTTCTCGCCGGTCTCCTTCATGAGTTGGTAGACCGGCTTCACCGCGCCCTTTGCGGCCATCATGGTGGCGGTGCCGACTTCGAACACCTGCATGATCGCGGGCGCGTTGCCGGCGCGGAATGCAGCGATGCCGGCGTTCATGGTGTCGGCGTAGCCGCCCTTGTAGGTCGGCACGACCTTGAACTCGCTCTGCGAGGCGTTGAAATCATTGGCCAGCTTGACGACGACGTCGTTGTTGCCACCGGTCATGGCGTGCCACCACTGGATCTCGGTTACGGCGTGGGCAGGCGTGGCAAGAGCCAGCGCAAGGGTTGCGGCCAGCGCCGCGCCAAATTGTCGAACGAGCATCGAGATCCTCCGGATTGGGCCGTCGTTAAGTCGTCATCTTCGTTTCGCGCGTTAACAGCGCCGGATGACGTGCAAATGACCGTATAAACGAAAGCAATGGTAACGGGAAATCCCGGCCCATGGAAAGGGCAAAATCGTTTGCCGCGGATCGATGCCGATCGTTTCTTACGATGAGTGCGATGGCACACGCCAAAGCAACGCCGTCGACAGCGCATAGGCCAACAGCCAGCCGATATTGATGCCGGCGCCGTGCAGCCACGTCCGCATCGGTTCCGGCAGCAGATACGGCAGCGCAATGCCGATGGCCATCAGCGTCACCGGATTGAGCACGGCTGCCGCCCAGCGCGGATAAAGCGTGCGCCCTCGCACAATGGCGACGGCGAGCGCCACCAGTCCCAGCGCCAGCGTGACGATCGGCAACAGCCACGCGATCATCAGGACGCGATGAAACCGGTCGCCCAGTTCTAGCAGCGCGCCATGTGCGGTCTCGGGTACGACCATCACGGTCTTGTAGACCATGGCAATGAAATAGAACGCGGCATGGCCGAGCGGCGACCACGCATTGCCGCAGACGAGCAAGGCGAAGACCAGGCCCGCCGTGAATTTGCCGGCCGGCTTCACTCCCCGATAGAAATGCCAGCTTCCGGCCAGATAGAGCGGGATCGCGATGTTGGCGATCAGCGCGCCGGCGGCGAGCCGCGTTTCCGAAGACGACAGCGTTTCCGCAAGCGCGCCGAATGCGATGCGATCGGCATAGTCTTTCATCAGCAAAGGATAGTCGGCAGGCGTGGCGTTGCCGCCGACGATCAATGCATCGCCGATAATCCAGCAGATGGCGCCGAGGATTCCCGCCAGACCGGCGAGGCGAATGGCGCTGAGGTTCGATGTGGTCATGGCATTCCCGATGCGATGCGGCGAGCTGTCGTGGTTCGACCGCATATCACGCCGTGCCGCCGGATCGCCGGCTGGCCATTTAGAATTGCCGTATTCTTTGGAAGGCCGTCTTCGGAAGGCGGCGTCGATGTGCATGCGTCGCCTTGCTGCACGGCACAAGATTTTTCGCACCCGATGCATCTCGTTGCGTTCAAGGAAAGGAAAACCTACGCTGACGGGACGCAACGGAAAGATTGCAACACAAAATCATCATCAGGGAGAAAATCATGCGTCTAGGGAAAGTCTTGGTGGCAAGCGCGATGGCCGTCGTGCTCGCGACACCATTGTTCGCGGCGGAAAAGAAATACGACACCGGCGCCAGCGACACCGAAATCAAGCTTGGCCAGACCATGCCCTATAGCGGGCCGGCTTCCGGCTACAGCACGGTGGGCAAGGCCGAACTCGCATACTGGAAAATGGTCAACAGCAAGGGCGGCATCAACGGGCGCAAGATCACGCTGCTGTCGATGGACGACAGCTACAGTCCGCCCAAGACCGTCGAACAAACCCGCAAGCTGGTCGAGCAGGATGAAGTGCTGGCGATCGCCGGTTCGCTTGGAACGCCGACCAATTCGGCGATCCAGAAATATCTCAACGCCAAGAAAATCCCGCACATTCTGATTTCGACGGGGGCGTCGAAATGGAACGATCCAAAACACTTCCCCTGGACCACGCCGTTCTATCCGCCCTACGTCCAGGAGGCCAAGATTTATGGCACCTATATCGCCAAGACGATGCCGAAGGCCAAGATCGGCGTGATTTTCCAGAACGACGACTTCGGCAAGGACTATCTCAAGGGCTTCAAGGAAGGGCTTGGCGCCAAGGCGTCGTCCATCGTCAAGGAGGTGAGCTACGAGATTTCCGATCCGACCATCGATTCGCAGATCGTCGGATTGAAGGCCGCCGGCGTCGATACGCTGTTCACGGTGACGACGCCGAAATTCGGCGCGCAGGTCATCCGCAAGGTGGCCGATCTCAACTGGAAGCCCGCGCACTTCATCGTCTCGGTCGCTTCGTCGATCGGCGGTGTGCTGGAGCCTGCAGGTCTCGAAGCCTCGAAAGGATTGATCACCGCGATCAGCACCAAGGTCGTCGGCGATCCTGCTTGGGACAACGATCCCGGCGTCAAGGAATTCATGGCCTTCATGAAGGAGTGGTATCCGGAAGGAAATCCGATCGATGGCAGCGCGCAGACCGGATATCAGAGCGCCAAGGTCCTTGAAGTCATCCTGAAAAACTGCGGAGACAATCTGACCCGCGCCAATCTCCTGAAGCAGGCAACGACGTTCAAGAACGTCTCGCTGCCGCTGCTGCTGCCGGGCATCACGGTCTCGATCTCACCCGACGATTACTCGACCTTCAACACCTTCCGGCTGGCCAAGTTCGACGGCAAGACCTGGGTGTTCTTCGGCGAGAACCTGTCGGTGGCTGCGAAGTAAAAGCAAGCCGAGTTAGCGGCGATCGATCCGATACGAAAACGCGCCGGTGGTAGCCGGCGCGTTTTTAATGGGGGCATGTGCACGGGTCGGCGTCGTTGCTTTATCGCCGCCGCTCCCGGCCGCACACCACACCCTTGGCGACCAGATCGTCCACCTGCTGTTTGGAGTAGCCGAACTCTTCGAGCACCGCATTGGTGTGTTCGCTGAATTTCGGTGGCAGACTGCGCAGCGATGCCTTGCTGCGTTCGAAGCGGATCGGCGAGGCGACGCCCTTGTACCAATCCTTTTCGATCACATCGCCGCGGTATTTGGTGTGCGCGTTGGTCAGCGCCTTGTCGATCGACTGCACCGGGCCGGCGGGCAGGCCGGCATTGAGCAGGCGATCGCATAGCGGTTCGGCATCATGCTGCTTGAACACCGCTTCGAGTTCGACGCGCAACGCGGCGCGGTTGGCGATGCGGTCCTTGTTGCGTGCAAAGCGCGGATCGGTGCCGAGTTCGGGCTTGCCGATCTCCTTGCACAATTTGCGGAAGGTGCCGTCGTTGCCGACGCCGGTGAAGATATTGCCGTCGCGCGCCGCGAAGATCGAATACGGCACGAGATTCGGATGCTCGTTGCCGGTCAGCGACGGCGGCTTGCCGTGCATGAAATAGTTCGCCGTGTGCGGATGCATGATGGCGAGACCGGTTTCATACAGCGTGGTCTCCAGGAACTGGCCTTTGCCGGAGCGCGCGCGTTCGTTGAGCGCCATCAGGATGCCGACCGTCGCATAGAGGCCGGTGGTGATGTCGACCAGCGGTACGCCGATGCGCATCGGTCCGCTTTCCGGTGAGCCGGTGGCGGCAATCATGCCGGTCATGGCCTGGATGATCGCGTCATAGCCCGGATTGCCCCCGCGCGGACCGTCGCCGCCGAAGCCGGAAATCCGGCAATGGATCAGTTTTGGAAATTTCTCGCGCAGCACGTCGCTGCCGATGCCCCATTTCTCCAGCGTGCCCGGCTTGAAGTTCTCGATCAGTACGTCGGCGGTTTCGAGCATCTTCATCAACACCGCGCGTCCGCCGTCGGAGGCGAGGTCGAGGCCGACCGAACGCTTGTTGCGGTTGATGCCGATGAAGTAGGCCGCGTCTTCCTCGTGGAAGGGAGGACCCCAGTCGCGGGTCTCGTCGCCGGCCGGCGGCTCCACCTTGATGACGTCCGCGCCATGGTCGGCGAGGATCTGCGTGCAATAGGGACCGCCGAGCACGCGCGAGAGATCGATCACGCGCAGACCCGTCATGGATCCGGGCGTCGGTTGTTGGGTCGTTTCTGTCGTCATGAGCCGTTTTCTTGGGAGTTTTTATGGATGAGGATCATGACTAAAGCATAAGAGGCGTTTCTTTGCGAATGCTCTGCCGGAATGCGACTTCAAGTATTTTTCGAAGTCGAGAGCTTGCTGCTTGTCCGGGAAGGCACAATACCAAGCCAAATTCCATGGCGTGAATTTCGCAGTATGCGTCGATTTACCGCCATTATGGTCCGACAGCCGACGTTTCAGATCGGCAGTTGCACCGGTGTAATCCTAGTCGGGAAAACTGGTGCTGCGAATAATGTAAACGTACCACATCGCGCGTTTTACCTTGCGCTGCTCAGGGCGCAACGCGTCGCGCCGTCAGGCACTAGAATGTGCACGATGAGCAGGAATGTCTCGTGGTCGGGTAAGTCGGGTCAGTCCGTCGTCGCCCTTCGGGCTATGCCGGACACGCTTCGCTTTCGGCTACGTGGCTGCGCCACGCGTAGCCGAAGGCGAAGCGTGGTGGAGCCAGGCGGGATCGAACCGCCGACCTCTTGCATGCCATGCAAGCGCTCTCCCAGCTGAGCTATGGCCCCTAACCATTCGCGTTTCGCCCCTGGGTGACTCAGGTGGGCGACGCGGCGCAACCCTGACCACAGATCAGGGCCGATCTCAAGTGTCTTTTATCAACTCTCTTCGTCGTCCGACACGTCGCCGATGATGTCGGTGACGTCCTCGTCGCCTTCTTCCTCGTCGGCGATGAAGGTCGAGTCGTCGTCATCGTCGTCATCGAGCGTATCGTCGACTTCGATGTCGTCTTCCGATTCGGGGACGTTCGTCTTCACCTTGCCGGTGTTCTCTTCGGCATCGGCTTCCTCGAGCGAGACAAGTTCCTCGGTCTCTGTCGGCTCCGGCGCAGTTTCACCGGTGGCTGCGCGCGCATCGGTGCGGCCGCGCGGCGGAGCAACGGGAGCGATCGGCACTACCTCGCCGGTATAAGGCGAGATGACCGGATTCTTGTTCAGATCGTAGAACTTCTTACCCGTCGTCGGGCATATACGTTTAGTTCCGAGTTCGGATTTGGCCACGTGTCAATCCCGGGGATTTCTGAAAAGCGGTGCTTCACTTGGCTAGTTGTCACGCGCCTGTCAATAGCTTTGCTGCGTCTGTGGCGGCGAGGTGACGCAGGGGCCGCCTTGTGTTACCAGCCCGGCCACGTAAAGGATTGCGATCGTGACACATTCCAGCCAGCCCTCGCCGCTCGAAGCGCGCAAAAGTTCGCCCCTCAACGGGCGGGTGCGCGTGCCCGGCGACAAGTCGATCTCGCACCGGGCGCTCATTCTGGGTGCCCTCGCCGTGGGAGAGACCCGGATCACGGGCCTGCTGGAAGGCGAGGACGTGCTCAATACCGCGCAGGCCATGCGCATGCTGGGCGCCAAGGTCGAGCGGCAGGCCGGCGGACAGGGCGCGGGCGAAGCGGTCTGGTCGGTGCGCGGCGTCGGGGTCGGCGGCTTCGCCGTGCCCTCGGGTGCCCTCGATTTCGGCAATTCCGGAACCGGCTGCCGGCTGGTGATGGGCGCGGTCGCAGGATGCCCGATCACCGCGACATTCGATGGCGATGCCTCGCTGCGCTCGCGGCCGATGCGCCGGATCGTCGATCCGCTGGCGCTGATGGGTGCACGCGTCACCGGGCAAAGCGATGGCGGCCGCCTGCCGCTGACGCTCGCGGGTGCGCGCGATCCGCTGCCGATCGAATATCGCTCGCCGGTGGCTTCCGCGCAGATCAAGTCGGCGGTTCTGCTGGCGGGATTATCGGCGCCGGGCGTCACCACGGTGATCGAGCCCGAGCATAGCCGCGACCACACCGAATTGATGCTGACGCATTTCGGTGCCGACGTTGTCTCGGTGGCCGATGGCGCGCATGGCCGAAAGATATCGCTCACCGGCCAACCGGAATTGCATGGCGCGGCGGTGACGGTGCCGGCCGACCCGTCCTCGGCGGCATTTCCGATCGTGGCAGCGCTGATCGTGCCGGGGTCCGACATCACGCTCGATGACGTGATGACCAATCCGCTGCGCACCGGCCTGTTCACGACGCTGCGCGAGATGGGTGCGTCGATCGAGGAGAGCCACGTTCGCCGCGATGCCGGCGAGCCGATGGCGCGGCTGCGGGTGCGTGCCTCGAAACTGCGCGGCGTCGAGGTGCCGCCGGAGCGCGCGCCGTCGATGATCGACGAATATTTGGTGCTGGCGGTGGCGGCCGCGTTTGCCGAAGGCACCACTGTGATGCGCGGCCTGAAGGAATTGCGGGTGAAAGAATCCGACCGGCTGGAGGCGACCGCGGCGATGCTGCGCGTCAACGGCGTCAAGGTCGAGATTGCGGGCGACGACCTGATCGTCGAAGGGCGCGGCCATGTCCCGGGCGGCGGTCTTGTCGCCACCCACATGGATCACCGCATCGCCATGTCGGCGCTGGTGATGGGCTGCGCGTCGGATGTGCCGGTCAAGGTCGACGATACCGCCTTCATCGCCACCAGCTTCCCCGACTTCATCCCGATGATGCAACGGCTGGGAGCGGAATTCGCATGATCATCGCCATCGACGGTCCCGCCGCCTCCGGAAAAGGCACGCTCGGCAAGCGGCTGGCCGCGCACTACCATTTTCGCCATCTCGACACCGGCGTAATCTATCGCGCCGTTGCCCAGGCACTGCTGGAAACCGGCGCCGATCTGGCGGACGAGGCCCGCGCGGTGGCCGCGGCGATGGAACTCGACCCGGAAAAATTCGGCAATCCGATCCTGAAGACCCAGGCCGTCGGCGATGCCGCCTCGATGGTGTCAGCGATCCCGCGGGTGCGGGAGGTCCTGGTCAGCTTCCAGCGCCAGTTTGCCTCTGAGCCGCCCGGCGCAGTGCTCGACGGCCGCGACATCGGAACCGTGATCTGCCCCGACGCCGACGTGAAGATCTTCGTGGTGGCCGATCCGGTTGTACGGGCCCGCCGGCGCACGCTGGAGGCGCGGGCGCGCGGCGAGCAGGCCGACGAGGCGATGGTGCTGGCGGACATCCTCAAACGCGACGAGCGCGACAAAAATCGCGCCACGGCGCCTTTGAAACCCGCATCCGATGCATACTTGCTCGATAACTCGCAGTTGGATATAGAAGGCGGCGTCCGGGCTGCCATCGAAATTGTCGAGGCCGTTCGAGCGGGCCGGCAGCGGGTTTGAGCCCCTGCCGTCTTGGAGGAATGCCCCGCTCGACCTCGAAATCGAACCCCTGAGACAGATATCCTCGCGATATCGCCTCGGGTTCCGGACACAGCGACGCGCCTGCTTTCGCAAGATGGATGGCGCGAAATCTCCGTATCGAACGTGAAGGCATGATGCCGGCCCGCGATTGCCAGTTCCTGTGAGAGACAGGATGGTGAGGCGGTCGTCAAAGGTTGCGGACCTTTGGCCCTTCCCGCGCGATACGCCCTTTAACCCGAACGCCGGCAAGACCCGCATCTGGAGACCAAATGGCTTCTACTGACACCTATCATCCGTCGCGTGACGATTTCGCCGCGATGCTCGACGAATCCTTTGCCGGTGGCAACCTGCAGGAAAGCTCCGTCATCAAGGGCAAGGTTGTTGCGATCGAGAAGGACATGGCCGTCATCGACGTCGGCCTGAAGACCGAAGGCCGCGTGGCGCTGCGCGAATTCGCCGGACCCGGCCGTGAGAATCAATTGAAGGTAGGCGACGAGGTCGAGGTGTTCCTCGATCGCATCGAGAACGCACTCGGCGAAGCCGTGCTGTCGCGCGACAAGGCGCGCCGCGAGGAAAGCTGGGGCAAGCTCGAGAAGGCCTTCAACAACAATGAGAAGGTCACCGGCGTTATCTTCAATCAGGTCAAGGGTGGCTTCACCGTCGATCTCGACGGCGCCGTCGCCTTCCTGCCGCGCTCGCAGGTCGATATTCGTCCGATCCGCGACGTCGCACCGCTGATGAACAACTCGCAGCCGTTCCAGATCCTCAAGATGGATCGCCGCCGCGGCAACATCGTGGTGTCGCGCCGCACGGTTCTGGAAGAGACCCGCGCCGAGCAGCGCCAGGAGCTGGTGCAGAACCTCGAAGAGGGTCAGGTGATCGACGGCGTCGTCAAGAACATCACCGATTACGGTGCGTTCGTTGACCTCGGCGGCATCGACGGCCTGCTGCACGTCACCGATATCGCGTGGCGCCGCGTCAACCATCCGACCGAGGTGCTCACCATCGGCCAGACGGTGAAGGTCAAGATCATCAAGATCAACCACGAGACCCACCGCATCTCGCTCGGCATGAAGCAGCTGCTGGACGATCCGTGGCAGGGCATCGAGGCGAAGTATCCGCTGAACTCGCGCTTCACCGGACGCGTCACCAACATCACCGACTACGGCGCGTTCGTCGAGCTGGAGCCGGGCATCGAAGGCCTGATCCACGTCTCGGAGATGTCGTGGACCAAGAAGAACATGCATCCCGGCAAGATCGTTTCGACCTCGCAGGAAGTCGAAGTGCAGGTGCTGGAAGTCGATTCCGTCAAGCGCCGTATCTCGCTCGGTCTCAAGCAGACCATGCGCAATCCGTGGGAAGTGTTCGTCGAGAAGTTCCCGGTCGGTTCGACGGTCGAAGGCGAAGTCAAGAACAAGACCGAGTTCGGCCTGTTCCTCGGCCTCGAAGGCGACGTCGACGGCATGGTGCATCTGTCCGACCTCGACTGGAAGCAGCCGGGCGAGCAGGTCATCGACAACTTCAAGAAGGGCGACATGGTCAAGGCCATCGTCCTCGATGTGGATGTCGAGAAGGAGCGTATCTCGCTGGGCATCAAGCAGCTCGAAGGCGACCCCTTCGCCGAGCCGGGTGATGTCAAGAAGGGCGCTGTCGTGACCTGCGAAGTGCTCGACGTGAAGGAATCCGGTATCGACGTGCAGATCACCGGCACCGACTTCACCACCTTCATCAAGCGCTCCGAGCTGGCGCGCGACCGCAACGATCAACGCGCCGAACGCTTCGCCGTCGGTGAGAAGGTCGATGCCCGCGTCATCCAGTTCGACAAGAAGGCCCGCAAGGTGCAGGTCTCCATCAAGGCGCTGGAAGTGGCGGAAGAGAAGGAAGCCATCGCACAGTACGGCTCGTCGGATTCCGGCGCGACGCTGGGCGATATCCTTGGTACCGCGCTCAAGCAGCGCGGCGACAAGTGATCTGACCGCGTCATCATTTCGTTAGGTCAAAGGGCCCCGGTTTCCGGGGCCCTTTTTGTTTGAGTCTCTGCCGCCGCTTGCTCGGCGCGTGATGTGCTCATTTTGATTTATTTTTCGAAGACGCTGGTAGTCGGATGCACCGGAAGCTGGGCGGCGTCCCATGCTGTCGGTCGTGTGATCATTCCGTCGGCTGACGGGTCCAGCGAGGTGTGCTAGTGAATAGTCACTTGGCTAAGGAGAGCGGAAATGCACCTTGCAAGGAGATCGGCTGCGCTGGTGGCCGTAGCGGCGATTGCGCTTGCTGTCACCGATGGCGCGTTCGCCCAGCAGCCGAACGCACCGCCCGCGGTGGGGGTGATCGAGGTCGTCAAACGGCCGATCACGGAAACCAGCGAGTTTCTTGGCCGGATCGAGGCGGTCAATCGCGTAAGTGTCGTGGCGCGCGTCACCGCATTCCTGGATAAGCGGCTGTTCAATGAAGGTGCCGAGGTCAAGACCGGCGATCCGCTCTACAAGCTCGAACGTGGTCCGTTCGAGGCCGATCTGGCGGCGAAGCAGGCGCAGGTCGCGCAGCTTCAGGCGACGCTGACCAACGCCAAATTGACCACGGACCGGCAGCGCACGCTTCTGAGCGGACCTGCCGGACAGCAATCGAACTATGATGCGGCGGTCGCGAACCAGAAGAGCCTTGAGGCGCAGGTGGAAGCGGCCCAGGCTCAGGTGAGCCTGTCGAAGATCAATCTCGACTATACCGACATCCGCTCGCCGATCGACGGCCGGATCGGGCGCACCTCAGTGACCGAAGGCAATGTCGTGAGTCCGAGTTCGGGCGTACTGACCACGATTGTCAGTCAGGACCCGATGTACGTCACGTTTCCAGTCCCGGTGCGTGAGGCACTGTCGTTACGCGAACGCTATGCGACGAAGGGGGGTTATGGTGCAGTCGTCATTCATCTGAAGCTTCCGGACGGGCGGACCTACGGCCAGACCGGTCATCTCAACTTCGCCAGCAACACGATCACACAGACTACCGACACGCTGCTGGTGCGCGGCGAAATACCCAATCCGCTGCTGTATCCGACCTCGAATACCGGCGGGACGGTGCGTGAACTGACCGACGGCGAATTCGTCACCGTGCTTCTGGAGGGCGTGCAGCCGGTCGAGGTGCTGGCGATCCCGCGCTCCGCCGTGCTGTCCGATCAGCAGGGCGATTACGTTTTGCTGGTTGGAGCAGGAAACAAGGTCGAGCAGCGCAGGGTCAAGCTTGGACAATCGACCAGCACCATCGCCTCCATCATCAACGGCCTGTCGCTCGGCGACAAGGTGATTGCCGAGGGGTTGCAACGCGCACGTCCCGGTCAGGTCGTCGCGCCCGCGCCGGCCGGCTCCGAGATTCAGGCGATCATGAAGCGCGCCGAGCAGGGCGGCTCGGTTAGCACGCCCGCACCGAACACGTCGGCACCCGGCGCGCCGGGAAGCAATCCCGCCGCAGCGCCAGCCACGAAAACACCGGACACGGGCAAATGATTTCGTCCGTATTCGTCGATCGTCCCCGCCTTGCGATCGTGATCGCATTCGTCATCACGATCGCGGGGCTGCTCGCGCTGACGCAAATCCCGGTTGCGCAGTTTCCCGACATTGTCCCGCCCCAGGTGACGGTGAGCGGCACCTTCCCCGGCGCATCCGCGTCGGTGGTGGAGACGAGCGTCGCGCAGCCGCTCGAAGCCCAGGTCGTCGGCGTCGACAAGATGCTGTACATGAAGTCGACGAGCGGCAACGACGGCAGCTACACGCTGACCACGAGCTTCGCGCTTGGCACTAACCCCGACATCAACACCGTCAATGTCAACAATCGCGTGCAGGCCGCGCTGGCGCAGTTGCCGTCAGAGGTTCAACTGCAGGGCCTGACCGTGCAGAAGCGGTCGTCGGCGGTGTTGCAGTTCGTGATTCTGTACAGCGAGACCGGCGAGCAGGATCCGGTCTTCATCACCAACTACGCCGTCGTCAATATTCTCGACAAGATTGCGCGAACGCCCGGTGTCGGGCAGGCCAGCCTTTTCGCGCGAATGAACTATTCGATGCGAATCTGGTTCGACACCCAGCGCCTCACCAGCCTCAATCTGGCGCCGTCCGATGTCGTCAACGCCATTCGCGCCCAGAGCGTGCAGGCGCCGGTCGGACGGATCGGCGCGCGCCCGATTGGCGACGATCAGCAGTTTCAGTTCAATGTGCAGACGCAAGGACGCCTGACGACGCCGGAGCAGTTCGGCGATATCGTGCTGCGCGCCAACTCCGATGGATCGCAGTTGCGGGTTCGCGATGTCGCGCGCGTCGAAATCGGCGCACAGAACCTCGATAGCGAATCGCGGATCGATGGTCGCCCCGGTGTCGGCATGGGAATCTACCTCGCGCCCGGCGCCAACGCGGTGACGACCGCGGCGGCGGTGCAGAAGACCCTGCAGGACCTGTCCGCCCGTTTTCCGCAGGGCATGAAGTACCTGGTCCAGTTCGACACCACGACATTCGTGACGGACACTATCAAGGAGGTGCTGAAGACGCTGAGCGAGGCATTCATCCTCGTTGTGATCGTTGTGTTTCTGTTCCTCGGCAACCTGCGCGCCACCATCATCCCGACCGTGGCCGTCCCCGTCAGCCTCGTGGGCGCTTTCGCCGTCCTGCTGATGATGGGCTATTCGGCCAATACGGTGTCGCTGCTGGCGATGGTGCTGGCGATCGGCATCGTCGTCGACGACGCCATCGTGGTCGTTGAGAACGTCGAGCGGGTGATGGAGGAGGAGCCTGATCTGTCGCCGGCGGACGCCACCAAGAAGGCCATGGCACAGATCACCGCGCCGATCATCGCGATCACGCTGGTTCTGCTCTCTGTGTTCGTCCCGATCGCCTTCATCCCCGGTATCTCTGGAACGCTATTCCGTCAGTTCGCGGTGACGATCAGCGCTGCGATGCTGATCTCGGCCCTCAACGCGTTGACGCTGTCGCCGGCTTTGTGCGCGATCTTCCTGCGGCATACCGGACCGCGGCGCGGCATAATGGCGAAGGTGCTCAGCGGAATCGACTGGACCCGCGATCGTTACGCCGGCGGTGTGCGGCGGTTGCTGCGCATGTCGGTGTTGTCGCTGGTTGCCGTCGCCGTGTTTGCCGGCGGCATCTTCGGCGTCTCGCGCATCACCCCGACGAGTTTCTTGCCGGAAGAAGATCAGGGCGCGTTCTTCGTCATGGTGCAATTGCCTGACGGCGCGTCGGTCGCACGCACCAGCGATGTCACCAAGCGCGTCGAGAATATTTTGAAAGGCATGCCGGCGATCGAGCATACGCTGTCGATCATCGGCTTTTCCCTGCTCGACGGCGGCAGCCTGCCCAACAGCGCGTTCCTGGTTGCGCGGTTGAAGCCGTTTGCGGATCGCACCGCGGCGGCGGATTCCGCACAAGCGCTGATCAGGAAAGTGTTCGCAGCCGGTTCGCAGGTCCGCGAAGCCAACGTCGTGGCGTTCAATCTGCCGCCGATCATCGGATTGTCGACAAGCGGCGGCTTCGAATACGTGCTCGAAGCCCTTGAGGGACAAGACCCTGCGGCGATGAGCAGCGTCATGGGCGGGCTGATCGGCGCTGCAAACCGCGATCCGCAACTGGCTCGCGTATTCTCCACGTTCACGGCCACCAATCCGTCGCTCTATCTCGATATCGACCGATCCAAGGCGCAGGCGCTCGGTCTCAACATGAGCGACGTATTCACCGCGCTACAGGCGACGCTCGGCGGAATCTACGTCAACAACTTCAACATGCTCGGTCGTACCTGGCAGGTCAACGTGCAGGGCGAGGCGGCAAACCGCGCCGACATCCCGGACATCTGGCAGATCTACGTGCGCAACAATCGCAACGAGATGGTGCCGATCCGGTCGATCGCGAGCCTGAAGATCGTGCAGGGCCCGCAGGTGATCACGCGTTACAACAACTACCGCGCCATCAGCATCAACGGTGGACCCGCGCCCGGCGTATCTTCCGGCACAGCGCTCGCGGCCATGGCCAAGGTCTCCAATGCGACGCTCCCGCCGGGCTACAGTTTCGAGTGGACCGGCACGGCCTATCAGGAGCAGGCCGCGACCGGACAGACCGGCATCATCCTCGCGCTCGCCGTCCTGTTCGCCTACCTGTTCCTCGTTGCGCTGTATGAAAGCTGGACGATTCCGATCCCGGTGTTGCTGTCGGTGATCGTCGGCGTGCTCGGGTCTTATATCGGCATCAAGATCGCCGGATTGAGTCTCGATCTCTACGGCCAGATCGGGTTAGTGGTCCTGATCGCACTCGCCGCGAAGAACGGCATCCTGATCGTGGAATTCGCCAAGGAGCAGCGTGAGGCGGGCGTGGACATCGACAGGGCTGCGGTTCTGGGGGCGCAGATGCGTTTCCGTGCCGTGATGATGACATCGATCGCCTTCATTCTCGGCCTCGCGCCGCTGGTCGTGGCGACAGGTGCCGCGCAGGTCAGCCGGCGTGCGGTGGGAACTGCAGTATTCGGCGGCATGATCGCGGCGAGTTCGATCGGCATTTTCCTGGTGCCGATGCTATATGCGACGTTCCAGCGGATGCGCGAGCGGGTGAAGGCCAGGTTCGGCGGGCGGCCGCCGACGTCCGAATCCCCGCCGACCCACGCTTGAAGGATGCGGGCGATTTGAAGCGGCATGTTTTCTTCAAATTGTCCGGCAATTGATGTAATGCACCCCACGCTTCTCGCCGCGAACACCATCGCGCGAGGCAATTCGGAGAAACTGCAATGTCGCTCGATTCCGATGTGATCGTCGATCGCCGCCGGATCCGCCGCAAGCTGACGTTCTGGCGCGTCGTGGCCGCACTGGTTGCGATCGTCGCCATCGTTGCCGTCGCTGTAGTGACGACGCCTGCTGCGCGGCGGACGTTGACTGGCTCCGGTGCCATCGCGCGCATCAACATCGATGGCCTGATCCGCAGCGACCAGCAGCGTATCGAGGCGCTCGAGCGGCTGGAGAAGTCGTCGGCGGCTGCGGTCATCGTGCATATCAACTCGCCCGGCGGCACCACCGCGGGCTCGGAGCAGCTCTACGACGCACTGATGCGCCTGAAGGCCAAGAAGCCGATGGTGGTGGTGGTCGAAGGGCTGGCGGCGTCCGGCGGCTACATCGCCGCGCTGGCGTCCGATCATATCGTCGCACAGCAGACCGCGCTGGTCGGGTCGATCGGCGTGCTGTTTCAGTTCCCCAACTTCACCGGCTTGCTGAAGACCGTCGGCGTGCAGGTCGAGGAAGTGAAATCGTCGCCGTTGAAGGCCGCGCCGAACGGATATGAACCGACCAGTCCGGAAGCGCGCGCGGCGCTCGATGCGCTGGTGAGGGATTCCTACGCCTGGTTTCGCGGTCTCGTGCAGACCCGTCGCGGCATGGATGCGGCACAACTGGACAAGGTCGCGGATGGCCGGGTTTTCACCGGGCGACAGGCCGTCGATCTCAAGCTGATCGATCAATTGGGCGATGAAAAAACCGCTGTGGCATGGCTGGTTTCTGCAAAGAATGTCAAGCCCGGCCTGCCGGTGCAGAATTATAAGCTGGCGCCGCGCTTCGGCGACCTGACATTCCTGCGTGCAGCAGCATCGGTGACGCTGAACGCGCTTGGCTTCGGTGCGATTGCGCAGCAGATCGAGCATGCCGGCATGGTGCAGGCGGTAGATCGGCTCGGTCTCGATGGCATGCTTGCATTGTGGCAGCCGGCGACGTCGAAATGACGTTGCATGCAATGATCTGAATCGCGTTTCAGTCAAAACCGCAGCGCAATACTCGCAGGTGATGATGGGACTCGCGCGAGATTCAACAGCATTTCGAGGCTCGATGCGTGAATTAGCGACTTGACAGTACGCTTCTTTTTTTAGGAAATGGCTCCCGCACGCCACGGGTCCCCATCTCTATGATCAAATCAGAACTCGTTCAGCGCATCGCCGAGCACAATCCGCACCTCTATCAGCGCGATGTCGAGAACATCGTCAATGCGATTCTCGACGAGATTGTCGATGCGCTGGCACGCGGAGATCGCGTTGAGCTGCGGGGCTTTGGCGCATTTTCGGTGAAGCATCGGCCAGCCCGTTCCGGACGCAATCCACGCACCGGCGCGCATGTGCCGGTCGATCAGAAGAGCGTGCCGTTCTTCAAGACCGGCAAGGAAATGCGTGAGCGGCTCAACCGCGACGATGTCACGATCGAGACCGCCTGACGCGATCGACCCGTACTGGAACCGGCTTCGCGCCGGCCCCGCTCTGGATTTTCGACACACCGCATGATCCTATCGCAGGGGCTGATTGCACCGTTGGGGCGGTCTTGAGGCTGTGGCCGGGCGATCGCATGCAGGCCGATCCATCGCCGCCAATGCGGGAGAGATGATGCGAAAGTTTTTCACAGCGCTGGTGGTTATTCCGATCGCCGTCATCTTCCTGGTCTTCGCCATTGCCAACCGGCGGCTGGTGACGGTGTCGTTCGACCCGTTCAATTCGACCGATCCCTCGGTAGGGGTCACGCTTCCGCTGTTCCTCGTCATCATCGTGGTAGCGATCCTGGGCGTCGTCGCCGGCGGTGTGGCGACGTGGTTTCGGCAGCGGCACTGGCGGCGCGCCGCGCGGCTGCATGAGGCCGATGCACGGGAAGCGCGGGAACAGCTGGCGCAGCTCCAGGCCGCCAGCGCGGCGCAGCGGGCAGCCCCGCCATCGCCGGCCCTGCTGCCCTATCTCAACGAAACGGACGCAGCGGTGCGAGACAAGCACGGCGCGACGTTGTAGAACCTCGCCGGTCGCGCCATCTGCCCTGAATGGCCGGTATCCGTCCCGGCATTTGCATGAATGCAAATGCTTGAATCCGAGCGAATGAAGCCAGTACGCCGCCAGCATGTCCCTGATCGTCAAAATCTGTGGTCTGTCCACCCCCGAGACGCTCGATGCGGCGCTTGCGGCTGGCGCCGATATGGTCGGGTTCGTGTTCTTCCCGCCGTCGCCGCGCCATCTTGGACTGGCCGCGGCTACGGCGCTCGGCAGGCAGGCCAAGGGCCGTGCGCTCAAGGTCGCGCTGTCGGTCGATGCCGACGATGCATTGCTGGAGAACAGCATCGAGGCGCTGCGGCCGGATATGCTGCAATTACATGGCAAGGAGAGCGTGGCGCGGCTGCGCGACATCAAGCAGAAATTCGGCCTGCCGGTGATGAAGGCGATCCCGGTCGAAACCGCCGCCGATCTGGCACAGGTGGCCGGTTATGCCGCGGTCGCGGACCAGATCCTGTTCGACGCGCGCGCCCCGAAAGACGCGACGCGTCCCGGCGGACTCGGCACCGCCTTCGACTGGCATCTGCTGGAAAACCTGCAGCTCAACATTCCCTTCATGGTATCCGGCGGGCTGCATGCCGATAACGTCGCCGAAGCCATTCGCGTTACCCGTACCGGTGGCGTCGATGTATCGTCGGGCGTGGAAAGCGCGCCCGGCCGCAAGGACGTCGACATGATCCGTGCTTTCATCCGCGCCGCGCGCGCTACTGAAGAGTTGATGACCTGATGAGTTCGGCCCTCCCCAATTCCTTCCGTTCCGGCCCCGACGAGCGCGGGCATTTCGGCATGTTCGGCGGACGCTTCGTCGCCGAAACGCTGATGCCGCTGATCCTCGATCTCGAAAAAGCTTACGCCGAGGCCAAGGCCGATCCCGCGTTCCAGCGCGAGATGAACGGCTATCTGAAAGACTATGTCGGCCGCCCCTCGCCGCTGTATTTCGCCGAGCGCCTCACCGAACATTTGGGTGGCGCGAAAATTTACCTCAAGCGCGAGGAGCTGAATCACACCGGCTCGCATAAGGTCAACAACGTGCTCGGCCAGATCATGGTCGCGCGCCGCATAGGCAAGAAGCGCATTATCGCCGAGACCGGCGCGGGCCAGCACGGCGTCGCCACCGCCACGCTGTGCGCGCGCTTCGGTCTCGACTGCGTCGTCTATATGGGCGCGGTCGACGTGGCGCGGCAGGAGCCGAACGTCATCCGCATGGAAATGCTGGGCGCGAAGGTGGTGCCGGTTCAGTCCGGCACGCGCACGCTCAAGGACGCGATGAACGAGGCGCTGCGCGACTGGGTCACCAACGTCCACGACACGTTTTATTGCATCGGCACGGTGGCGGGGCCGCATCCCTATCCGATGATGGTGCGCGACTTCCAGTCGATCATCGGCGTCGAGACGCGCGCGCAGATGATGGAAGCCGAAGGCCGGCTGCCGGATTCGCTGATCGCCTGCATCGGTGGCGGCTCCAATGCGATGGGCCTGTTTCATCCGTTCCTCGATGACGCCGGCATCGAAATCTTCGGCGTCGAGGCGGCGGGCCACGGCCTCGACAAGCTTCATGCGGCCTCGCTCACAGGCGGACGCCCCGGCGTGCTGCACGGCAACCGCACCTATCTTCTGATGGACGAGGACGGCCAGATCCAGGATGCGCATTCGATCTCGGCGGGCCTCGATTATCCCGGCATCGGACCGGAGCATTCGTGGCTGCACGAGACCGGCCGCGTCAAATATATCTCCGCGACCGACGAGGAGGCGCTGGCCGCATTCCAGCTGCTGTCGCGACTCGAAGGCATCATCCCGGCGCTGGAATCGGCGCATGCCATCGCGCGCGTCATCGACCTCGCGCCCGCGCGCGCGAGCGATCACCTGATGGTGGTCAATCTTTCGGGCCGCGGCGACAAGGACGTGCCGCAGGTCGGCGACATTCTGAAGGGCAGGAAGAAGTGACCACGCGCATCGACACACGCTTCGCCGAATTGCAGAAGCAGGGCCGCTCGGCTTTCGTCACCTTCCTGATGGCCGGCGATCCCGATCCCGCGACCTCGCTCGCGATCATCAAGGCGCTGCCGCAGGCAGGCTCCGACGTCATCGAGATCGGCATGCCATTCACCGATCCGATGGCCGACGGTCCCGCGATTCAGGCCGCCGGCCTGCGCGCGCTGAAAGCCGGCATGACGCTGAAGAAGACGCTCGATCTCGTGCGCGCCTTCCGCAAGGACGACGACACGACGCCGATCGTGCTGATGGGCTATTACAACCCGATCTATATCTATGGCGTGGCGCGCTTTCTCGTGGACGCGAAACAGGCCGGCGTCGATGGCCTCATCATCGTCGATCTGCCGCCGGAGGAAGACGACGAACTGTGCATTCCGGCGATGCAGGCCGGATTGAATTTCATTCGCCTCGCGACGCCGACCACCGATGACAAGCGTCTGCCGGCGGTGCTCGCCAATACGTCGGGCTTCGTCTACTACGTCTCGATTACCGGCATCACCGGTGCGGCGGCGGCGAACGCCACCCAGGTCACGGACGCGGTGGCGCGCATCAAGCGTCATACCCAACTGCCGGTCTGCGTCGGTTTCGGCATCCGCACGCCGGATACGGCGCGGGACATCGCACGGGTGGCGAACGGTGCCGTGGTGGGTACCGCGCTGGTCGATGCGCTGGCAAAGAGCCTCGACGCCGATGGCAAGGCGACCGGTAAAACGGTTGCCGCGGTGGCCGATCTCACGGCGGCGCTGGCGCAGGGCGTGCGGGGAGCGGTGCAGGCCGCTGAATAAGCCATAATCGGAGGTCACACGGCTGGGTGCGGGTTGCCGGAAGCCGGTCCTCGCGCCATATAGGGCTGATCCACGGAGCAAAGCATGAACTGGTTGACCAACGTTGTCCGGCCCAAGATCCGCAGCATCCTGCGCCGCGACACGCCGGAAAATCTCTGGATCAAGTGCCCGGATTCGGGGCAGCTCGTGTTCTACAAGGACGTCGAGGCCAATCAGTTCGTCATTCCCGGTTCGAACTATCACATGCGCATGGGCGCGGTGGCCCGCCTCAAGTCGATCTTCGACAACGAGACCTGGTATGACGTCGCGCTGCCCGATGTCGCAGCCGATCCGCTGAAGTTTCGCGACGAACGCAAATATGTCGACCGCATTAAGGATGCGCGCGCCAAGACCGGCCTCAACGATTCGGTGAAAGTCGGCTTCGGCAAGCTCGAAGGGCAGGGCGCGGTCGTCGTCGTGCAGGATTTCGATTTCATGGGCGGTTCGCTCGGCATGGCGGCGGGCGAAGCCATCGTGCGCGGTCTTGAACTTGCGGTCGAAAAACAATCGCCGTGCATCGTGTTCGCGGCTTCTGGCGGCGCGCGGATGCAGGAAGGCATCCTGTCGCTGATGCAACTGCCGCGCACGACGGTCGCAGTGCAGATGCTGCGCGAAGCGAAGCTACCGTATATCGTTGTACTCACAAACCCCACCACCGGCGGCGTCACCGCGTCCTACGCGATGCTAGGCGACGTGCAGATCGCGGAACCGGGTGCATTGATCGGTTTTGCCGGTGCACGTGTGATCGAGCAGACCATTCGCGAAAAACTGCCGGAAGGTTTCCAGCGCGCCGAATACCTCAAGGACCACGGCATGATCGACATGGTGGTGCACCGCCACGATCTGCGCGCGACGCTGGCGCGGCTGTGCCGGTTGTTGACACGCTCGCCTGCCATTGAAAATGCGTCGTCGTCGAAGGGCGCGCAGACGCCGATCGATACTCCCGCGGATGTCGCGTCCGAGGGCGCGGCGTCGGCCGCGCCGCAGGCGTGAGCGATTCCGCGTCCACGCCGCTGCCGCTGGGCGATTTGCTGGCGCGGCTGTCGCAGTTACATCCCAAGACTATCGATCTGACGCTGGAACGGATGCAGCGGCTGCTTGTGCAACTCGATCGTCCCGAGCGCAAATTGCCGCCGGTGATCCATGTCGCCGGTACCAACGGCAAGGGCTCGACCATTGCGTATCTGCGCGCGATTCTCGAAGCGGCGGGCTTGCGCGTTCACGTCTATACGTCGCCGTGGCTGGTACGGATCAACGAGAGCGTGCGTCTCGGCCGGGCTGGTGGCGGTGTTCTGGTCAGCGACGACGAACTGCGCGCGACGCTGCTGCATTGCGAGCGCGTCAACGCCGGCGCACCGATAACGCGGTTCGAGATCGAGACTGCGGCAGCGTTGTATCTGTTCGCGCAACATCCGGCTGACGTGGTGCTGCTGGAGACCGGCCTCGGCGGCCGTCTCGACGCCACCAACGTCATCGATGCGCCTGCGGCCTGCGTGCTGACGCCGATCGGGATGGACCACATGGAATTTCTCGGCGAGTCGCTCAGTGCGATCGCAGGCGAGAAGGCTGCGATCATCAAGCGCGGCGTGCCGGTGGTCTGCGCCGAGCAACCGCCGGAAGCGATGGCGGTGATCGAGGCGCAGGCGAAGCGCATGCGCGCGCCGCTGCACGTCGCCGGCGAAGGCTGGCATGTCAGCGTCGAGCACGGGCGGCTGGTCTATCAGGACGAGCGCGGCCTGCTCGATCTCGCTGCGCCGAAACTGTTCGGCCGGCATCAGTTCTACAATGCCGGCCTGGCCATCGCGACGCTGCGCGCGATTGCTGCGTTCAAGATCGACCATGCAGCGTTCGAAGCCGGTGTTGCGCGCGCCGAATGGCCGGCGCGGATGCAGCGCCTGACCTCCGGCGCGCTCGTCGACGCGGCACCCCGCGAATCGGAAATCTGGCTCGACGGCGGTCACAATGCCGATGGCGGCCGCGTCGTCGCCGCCGCATTGGGCGACCTCGAGGAACGCGTGTCGCGTCCGCTGGTCGTCATCGCCGGCATGATGGGCAACAAGGATGCCGACGCCTTCCTCGCCAATTTTGCCGGACTGACTCGCCACATCATCGCGGTGCCAATCATCGATCGCGATGGCGCCATGGCGGTGGACCGGTTGGCGGACGCCGCGCGGCGCATCGGGATGCGGGTTGAAACCGCAGGCAGCGTCGAGGCCGCGCTGCATGGGCTGACGCGGCTGGCCTATGAAGTGCCGCCGCGCATCCTCATCGCCGGCTCGCTGTATCTCGCCGGTCAGGTGCTGGCAGCGAATGGGACGGCGGTGGGGTGAGGTTATACGAACAACCGATTCGATGTCGTCATGGCCGGACTTGTTCCGGCCATCCACGTCTTGTTTTGTAGCGTTGACGCGAAGACGTGGATACCCGCGACAAGCGCGGGCATGACGAGCGGAGAGGGTGCGCGACGAATTTCAGCAAACAAAAACGGCCAGCTTTCGCCGGCCGTTCTGAAATTCCCGAGAGGCGAGCGAATCACACCGCAGCGGTGATCCACTGCTGCAGCTTCTGCTTCGGCGCTGCGCCGACCTGACGCGAGGCCATCTCGCCGCCCTTGAAGATCATCAAGGTGGGGATCGACATCACGCCGTATTTCGACGCGGTCTGCGGGCTCTCGTCGACGTTGAGCTTGACGATCTTGACCTTGTCGCCCATCGCGCCTGCGATCTCGTCCAGTGCGGGCGCGATCATGCGGCACGGGCCGCACCATTCGGCCCAGAAATCCACCACCACAGGGCCGTCCGCCTTGAGCACTTCGGATTCGAAATCGGCGTCAGAAACCTTGCTAACGGCCATGGTGTACCTCGTTGTCGTTGACTGAAATATGCGGTGCGGGAATCGCCCCGGCTATCATCCGACCAACCTATGAATGCTCCCTTGCCGGGTCAAGGTTCCTCACGCGGAGATGACGGATGCCAGCCCGGCGTCCAGCGCGGAGGCAGAAAGCTCCATCATTTCAGGGAGTTCTGTCCATAGCAGGGCCGCGCGGATGGGCCGGTGGGGGTATAGCTTTGCGAGTACGGCGCGGTACAGCGCAAGCTGCCGGACATAGGCCTTGGGCGCATCGGCGCCGCCGCGCGGCGGGCTGTGGTTGGTCTTGTAATCGACGATCAGGACAGAATTCGGTGTCACCACCAGCCGGTCGATCTGGCCGTTGACCAGCACGGTGCCGCCGCGCGCGCGGTCGAGCCGCCCGACGATCGAGACTTCTGCACGGCTGCCGGCGGCGAACACCGCGGCGAAGCGGACGTCGTCGAGCAGCGCCAGCACTTGCGCAGCCAGCGCGTTGCGATCTGCGTCGCTCCAGGCCTTTGCATCGCGCGCACGCGCGAGGAAATGGTCCGCCGCTTCGCGACGGCGTGCGGGTTCGACATCGGGCAGCGATTGCAACAGCCGATGCACCAGCGTGCCGCGCTGCAGGGCTCGCGTGCGGAGGTCCGGCGATTCGCCGGTACGAACGCTATGGCCTTGCTCCTCGGCAGGATCGGATGGCCGCAGCACTGCTTCGGCGTTTGTCTCGGGGCGCGCGTCGGTGCGCAGCCATGGTGGCGGTGGGAAATGTTTGAGAGCGGGGGTTGCCGGGACAATCGCTGCTCGCGGTTGTGCGTGATCGGGGCGTGCATAACGCTTCACCACACCGTGCTGCGTTTCGATCTCATTCATCTCAAGATCTGACGCGGCAAGGCCTTTGGCGATCAGGTCGTACCACGAGTGTTCGCGCACCTCCTTGCGATTGCCGGGCTGGCAGCCGCCGACGATGAGGCGATCCGCCGCGCGCGTCATCGCCACATAGAGCAGCCGGCGATATTCGTCCTCGGTCTCCTCCTGCATGGCGATGCGTGCGGCGGCGACGGTAGCGGGATCGTCGGCCTTCCTTCCGGCCCATACCGTGACACCCAGCGCACCGGGCGCGGCATTGCCCTGCGGCACACGGATGAGGTTCAGCCGCTGGCTGTCCTTCGGCGACGTCGTGGTGTCGACGAGGAACACCACAGAGGCTTCGAGGCCTTTCGCGCCGTGCACAGTCATGACGCGGACTTCGTCGCGGCCCATTTCCATGTCGCGCTTCACGTCGGTATCGGCGGCCCGTAGCCACGCCATGAAACCCTGCAACGACGCAGGCGCCTTGCGTTCGTAATTCAGCGCCAGTTCGAGGAATTCGTCGATTGCATCATTGGCCTCGGGGCCGAGCCGCTGGAGGATGCGCGCGCGGCCCTCGTCGCCACCGAGAAGCCATGCGTAGAACGTGAACGGCGTATCGCGAAGGAAGCGTTGTTCGTAGCGCACGAGCCGCGCGTCGGCCTTTTTCAGCCTGTCGTCCTGCGCTGCATGCGCCGCAAGCGCGGCACGCAGCGTACCCTTGCGGCGAGGCGCGATCTTCAACAGGTCGTCGTCGTCGAGGCCGAACAGCGGACTCTTCAACGCGACCGCCAGTGCAAGGTCGTCACGCGGCAGCAGCAGCGCGTCGGCGAGATTCATCAGGTCGATGACGGCGATGTGCTCGGTGAGTTTGAGACGATCCGCACCGGCCACCGGGATTCCGGCGTGCTTGAGCGCCTGGATCACCGCGTCGAACGTCTTGTCGCGCCGCCGGACTAAGATGAGAATATCGCCGTAGCGCAAGGGACGAAGCCGGTCGCCGGCGCCGGTCGTTGTGCCGTTGTCGATCAGGGACTTGATTTCGGCTTGCACGCGTCGCGCGAGCTTCACTGTGGGGCTGGTCTCCGACTGCTTGTCGAATGGTGCGTCCCAACCTTCGATATCGTTGCGTTCCGGGGGCTGCTCAAGCTCCCACAGATCGATCAACCCCGGCGCGGCGTCGGCCAGCGCCATGTGCGGCGGCATGCCGTCGCGATCGGTGGTGATGCTTTTGTAGATCTCCGGCAATCGGAAGGTCTGTGTCACCGCGCGCAACACGCTATCGCCGGAACGGAACGAATAGTTGAACGACACCGGCTCGAACCGAAGCCCCGCTTTTTCGAAGCGCGTCTTGAGGTCGCTACGCCGTGAATCGAATTCGCGGGGCGCTGCGCCCTGAAACGAGAAGATCGACTGCTTCTCGTCGCCCACCGCGAAGATGGTGCGCTTGATGCCGTCACGTGCGCCTTCCCCGACAGTGAATTCAGCGATGATGCGTTCGACGATATCCCATTGCCGCGGACTGGTGTCCTGCGCCTCGTCGATCAGCACGTGATCGACGCCGCGATCGAGCTTGAAATGCACCCAGCCCGACGACACGCGGTCGAGCATCTCCAGTGTCTTGTCGATCAGGTCGTCGTAGTCGAGCAGGCCGCGCTGCTGCTTCTCGCGGCGATAGTTTTGGGCAACGGCGCTGGCGATTACCAGCAGCGCTTGTGTGCGGTCACGCTGAAGGACGGCCCGACGCTTTTCCAGCAGCGCCTGGATGCGCACGCTCTCGTCGGAGAATAGCTGCGCGATGCCTGGACGGGGGTCGCTGATCTTCTTGGTGACCAGCGATTTGCGCGGCTCCTGCTTCTCGGTGAGAAACAGAGAGAGATATCGTTCCACCTGCGCACCGCCGGTGAGTTCGGCAGCCATCACGAGCCGTGCGGCCTGATCCTGATCGGTTTTGCTGCCGGTGTTGAGGATTGCTGCCGTCGAGACCCATTGCGCGCGCGGCAGATATGGTCCATCGACGATGTCGCGCTCGACATCCTCGATACGCTCATCGGGACCGACGCCGAGCGTCGTCGCCAGTTGCGCCATCGCGGCGTCGATGCCGCCGATCTGGTCGGCCCAGGCCATGAATTTTTCGCGGCTGAGGCAGGCTTCGCGTACCACGTCCTTGAACGTGACGTCGGCAGCGTTCGCCATGGCGACCGCGAGCGCGCGCCCGGTCGGGCTTGCCGGATCGCGCGATGCATCGAGCAGCACCGCGAGGTTGGCACGCTCCATCATGGCGGTCTGGTCGCGCTCGTCGAGCACGGCGAACCGCGCCGGCACATTGGCCTCGAACGGAAACTGCTGCAGCAGCCGCGTGCACAGCGCGTGGATCGTCTGCACTTTCAGTCCACCCGGCGTCTCCAGCGCACACGCGAACAGTTCACGTGCGCGTTGCCGCATGTTCGGGCCGGGCCGCGTCGCGCCGGTGGCGAGAATCGCGGCGTCGAGTTCGTCGTCGCCCAAGGTCACCCAGTGCCCGAGCGTGGTGAACACGCGCTGCGCCATGTTGGCGGCGGCCGCCTTGGTGAAGGTGATGCAGAGGATTTTTTCCGGCGGCACGCCATTGAGCAGCAGCCGGATGACGCGGTTGACCAGCACATGGGTCTTGCCCGAACCGGCATTGGCGGCGACGAATGACGAGGCTTCCGGATTTGACGCCCTGGCTTGCGCCTCACGCACCGCCAGCGGAATGTTGCTGCGCGGGCCGCTCATGCATCGTCTCCGAGGTCGATGCCGCCGGCCGCGGACCATTCCTTGATGCGCGCAAGGTCGTCATAGGTGCCGTAGCGGTTCGACCACATCGACAGACTGAGTGACGCGTAACCCTGCGCCTCGTTCTCGAATTTGCGGATCAGCCCTTCGAGCTTGGCGCGCGCTTCGTCGGCGGCGTCATCGGGAAACTGCGGCGGATCGCCACGATTGATTTTCAGCTCCACCGGCTTCTCTTCACCCGGCGGCGTGTTGCCGCTGAGGCGGACGTAAACCAGTTCGCTGACGGAGGAGTTGGCGGCAATGCCTTTAAAGCCGCCGCCGCGCAGGATCGCGGCCTCCAGCGTCAGTTGCGGCGACAGGCCCATGCGCACCTGCTTGCCGGTGGGCGGATAGCCGGTCTTGTAGTCGAGCAGCGCATATGTGCGGTCGCTGCGATGTTCGATGCGGTCGGCACGTGCCGACAAGATGAATTCACGGTCATTGCCGAGCGGGATCGGAATCTCCCCGCGTGTTTCCGCATCGATGCGGGTGACATTCAGCCGCCGTTCGCTCTCCCAGTTCGCGAACCATTGCGCGATGCGCAGGAAGCGCGGCCACCACAGCGCGCGGGCTTCCGGGTGTTCGGTCAGCGCCGCGAAATGCTTCCGGCCCATCATTTGTAGCGCAGCTTCGGGATCGTCCGGCAATGCATCGGCATAAGCGAGCGTGAAGTCTCCAAGCGCGCCGTGGATTGCCGAGCCGCGATCCGCCGCGGTCAACGGCATGTCCACCGGATCGAGCGGTTGCAACTTCAAAATATATTTCGCGTAGATGGTGTAGGGATCGCGCAGCCAGTCCTCGATGTCGGTGACCGACATTTTCAGCGGGCGTAGCGCGCGCGGAGGTTTTGGCGCCGGTTGCTCGATGGGCTTGACCTCGTCCGGCTCATCGAGCGCTTCGGCGTAATGCAGATATCTTGCGCCAGTGGCGTTGGCGGTTTGCCATGGTTTCTCGCCCGCGACTGCCTCGAGCCGATGCAGGAAACGCGAGGCTACCGCTGGCGCACCGCCGACCTTTGCCGCGTGAGTCAGGATCACCTCGCCGGCGCCGAGCAGTTGCGTGAAGTCGTGCGCCGAGAGGCCGATGCGCCGTTCCGGCAGATCGAGGCCGAGTTCGGTGCGCATCGGCCGGCTCAGCCAGGGGTCGATGCGCGGCGCGGGCGGCCATCCGCCCTCCACCAGTCCGCCGAGAATGACGCGGTCGCAATGGGTCAGCCGCGCTTCGAGCAGGCCGTAGATGCGCAGTTGTGCATTTGCCGCCAGCGGCTTGCGCACGATGCGGTCGGCGAATGCGGTCTCGAACACCTCGGCATAGTCGCTCAACGGCACAAGCAGGCCGCTTGGCGTGACCTTGCCGTCCACCTGGTCGGCCAGCAGATCGTCGAATGCCTTAGCGAGTGCGCTGCCCTGCGCATCATCGAATAGCGGCGCGCTGTTGCTGTCGTCGCTCGCCAGCACCAGTAATACTTTGCGGTGGCGCTGCGCCAGTTCGATGAAATCCGTCGTTGCGCGCACGCCGATGGTTTCGAACGGCGCAAGCGCCTCCTGCAACTGCGCGATCAGCATGGCAACCGCATCGAGTTCGATCGGAGCCAGTCTGGCGCGCGGTTCGCTCTTGTGCAGCGTCGAGGTCTCGCCGCGATTGAGCTTGCCGAGTTCATCGCGAAAGCTGGTGAAGTCGCGCGAAAGACCGGCGCTTCCCGGCATCGGCCGGGTGCCGCGCAAGAGCGCCAGTTCAAGCATTGCGATGGTCTCGCGCCAACCGTTGCTAGGGCGCCCGAGCCGGAACAATGGATGCTTGAGCAGTGCCAGCAGCGTTGCCGGCTCGCAGCCTTCGCAGGCGGCGCGCGCGGCGAGACGCGCGAAGGTGCCTGCGGGCGTATCGAGCAACGCGTCGCCGCCGGAATCGTCGTAGTCGAGACTCCAGCGATCCAGCGCCGCCATCACCCGCCGCGCCAGCGCGCGGTCCGGCGTCACCAGCGCTGCCGGCCTGTTCAACTCGCGCGCCTCCCGCATCGCCACCGCAATCGCCAGCGCTTCCATTTCGGGATTGGGTGCCTCGATGACGGCGAGATCGTTCATCGCGTCGGAAATGCGTTGCGCGATGACCGGGTCGGCCAGCCGCTGATGCCATTGCCCGGTCGCGCTGGACGGCCGCATCGCTTCCGACGCCAGCATCTCGCGGCCATGCGGTGCCGACGCGGCGAGCGGCATCACGTCGCGTCGCGCGATGCCGAACCGCTCAAGCAGCGCATGCAGCGCGAATTGCGGATGGTTCGACGACGGCGGTGTGATGAATTTGCCCTGCGGATTCCTGATGCCGCCGATGCCATCCCATGCGGCTTCGTCGAGATCGGTGTCGAGGCCGGGCACTACCACGGCCCCCTGCGGCGACTGTGCAATGGCGTAGAGAAATTTTGCGGTCGCCGGCATCGAGCCGGTGGAGCCGGCGGCGATCACCGGACCTTCGGTGTGCTGCGTCAGCCGTGCGGCTTCGGCGGCAATCAGCCGGTCGCGTCGCGTGGCGGGCTCGATGCAGCCGATTTCCTTGAGATGGGCGGGCCAGACCTCGCGCGCGATCTTCAAAAAATCCAGCGAGAGCTGCCAGTATTTGTCCAGCGTATCGGGCACGATGCCGTCGAGCGCCGCCCAGTCGACGCCGCGCGTCGCCATGTCGTCCATCAGCCGTGCGAGGTCGGTGGCCAATCCCAGCGTCGAGGCCGGCCCGCCGACCACCAGCGGCGCATCGAGCGGACTGTCGGGCCGCAATTGCTTCGACCATGCGCCGACGAGTTGCGCCAGCGCCAGCCGACGGTGCAGATCGCCAAGTGCGGGCGGGATATCGAAACTGTCGCGGATATCGGAATCCGCAAAGGCGACGTCGTCCTCGTCGATGTCGCCGAGCGTGACGATGCGCGGGAGGACCGCGGCGTCCGTGTTCAGCACATCGAGAAACACTTCCCGTGCCATGCGTCCGGCGCGGCGAGTGGGAAGATACAGCGTGGCGGTTGCCAGCAACTCGGGATTGCCGCGCGCGACAAAGCCTGGAATCAGCCGGCCGTCGACCAGCGCTCCGACAAGCGTGCGCAGGAACGGTGCCGAGGATGGGATATTGAAAACGCGCATGAGGAACCCGATTCGACCTCAGGTTACATCATGCGATGCGTCGCATCACAGCAGGAAATCAGGCGCTTCGACCGAGCGATATCAGGCAGCGCTAGCGAGAAATGCCTGCTCCGCGGCGCTGACCGCGTCGGGCGTACCGACATGCATCCACAGGCCGTCGAGCCGCAGGCCGAACAGCCGCTCCTGTTCGTTGGCGCGGTCGAACATCGTGGTCAGCGAGAATTCGCCGGCCGGCGCATCGGCGAAGATCGCCGGCGACATGATGGCGACGCCGGCATAGACGAACGGCACCACCTGATGTTCCTTGCGCCGGCGCAGCGCGCCGTCCGGTAACATGGCGTAGTCGCCGCTGCCCGCATAGCCGATGCTGCCCGCGGTCGGCGCCATCAATAGCAGGATATCCATTCGCGCCGGATCGAAGGCCGCCGCGAGCCGTGTCAGATTCGGCTGCGCACCGTCGATCCACAGCGTGTCGGCATTGAGATGGAAGAACGGCGCATCGCCGAGCAATGGGATCGCCTTCACCACGCCACCGCCGGTGCCGAGCACCACCTCACGTTCGTCGGAAATGGTGATTCGCGGCCGCGCGCGGCCCTTGACGTGATCGATGATCTGGTCCGGCAGGTAATGCACGTTGACCACAGCGTCGTTGACGCCGGCGTCGGCCAGCTTGTCGAGCACATGATCCAGCAGCGGCTTGCCGGCGACCGGCACTAGCGGCTTCGGCATCCGCTCGGTCAGTGGACGCATCCGCAGGCCGAAGCCCGCGGCGAGAACCATGGCTTTGCTTGGGGTGACGGACATGCCTGGAAATCTTCCTGAAGAATCGAATCCGTGAATCGGTACGCGATGATATCACGCCTTCCGTACGGCTATCGATGCCTTAGGCGCAGGATATGACAGGCTTGCGACGAGCGACACTATGGCGCACAGGCACGGCCAGTCGCGGAATCGCGGTATCAGACTTCGATCATCTGCCCGCCGCCGTTGCGGGCCTGCTTTTTCTTCTTGTCGCCCGGCTTGAGGAAATTGACGCCGATCTGGTCGCCGTTGACCCAGGCCAGTTCGCAGCGCCGGTAGGCAAGCCCGGTGGACGACAGCAGCAGGAAGAACTCCTTGAGGTGAAGTCCCTCGATCGATCCCTGCACAGTGAGCTTGGCGCCGGTTTCGGAGACGTCTTCCATGGTGCAGTCGCGGCGCCAGGTGCCGTCGATTCCCATCATGTGCGCGCCAAAGCCGCGCTCGAACGTCACCCGTTCACCGCTACGCCGTTGTTCCGCAGCCATCGTCGCTCTCCGCAGCCAAAAAGGACGTTTTCCCCTAACCCTCAGGCTTTAAGCCACGGGGGCTAACAGCCGGTAAACGAGAGGTTAAGCGGCCGGCGGCGGCACGTAGCTGCGGTACCATTCGCGCAACACCGCGAGCGCGGGGTGCGCCAGCGAGCGGTTCAGATAGGTCCAGATCCGCGGCTGGTGGCGCAGGTATTGCGGCTTGCCGTCGCGCCGGTTGAGCCGCGCGAAGGTGCCAAGCAGCCGCGTGTTTCGCTGCGCCGACATGATGGCGTAGAGTTCGGCGAAGGCGGGCGGGTCGAAATTCGCATCCGCACCGCGCCGCGCCATGATGTAGCGGGTGAGCAGCGCAATCTCGAGGTCTTCCGGAATATCGAGGCGGGCGTCCTGGAGTAGCGACACCAGATCGTAGCTGGGCGATCCCAACACCGCGTCCTGGAAATCGATCAGGCCGACCTTTTTGATGCCGGGCCGATCGTCGAGCCAGATCAGGTTCGGCGAATGGAAATCTCGCAGCACCCAGGTCTTTGCCGTCGCATTGGCCTCGTTGAGCAGTTCGCGCCACATGGCGATGAAGTCGGCGCGCTGCGCATCGCCCGGGTCGGCGCCGCGGTCCGGCAGATACCATTCCAGCATCAGCCCGATCTCGATCAGCAGTGCCTCGGTATCAAATTCCGGAATGGTGTAGGCGGAATCCTGCGTCAGCGGCAACGTCGTCGGCAACGGCATGCGATGCAAGGCCGCCAGCATATCGGCGGCAGCGCGATAACGTTCGGGGATCGGTTGCGGCGGCGTGCCCTGAATGAAACCCGCGCTGCCGAGATCCTCCAGAATGAGGAATCCGTGGTCGAGATCGATGTGATGGATCGCCGGCGCCGACAGGCCTTGTGCGCGCAGTCCGTTGCCGATGGCCACGAACGGCCGCACGTCCTCGGCGAGATGCACCGCTGCGCTGTAGGACTTGCCGCGATAGATCGCGGGGCCGTCCGGCCGCTTCGGCGCATTCATCAGGATGACGGCACTCTCGTCGCTGCGATAAAGCCTTGCGTAGGAGCGCGTCGAGGCGTCGCCGGCCATGCGTTGCCGCCGCGCGCCGTCGTAATCGGCGTGATCGAGGAATGCACGCAACGCCGCCAGTCGCGCCACCTGCACCGCTCCCTTGCCGTAGCCGGTGATCTCCGCGGCGCGCGCCGACGTGCCGAGCGCGGGCCGATGGCTGAGGGCAATATCGATGCGGTCGTCCGGCATCGCGCCGGCGGCCCTCTCCGGCCACTCGATCAGTGCGACGATATCGTCGGGAATCGGATCGAGCCCGATTTCCTCCAATTCGCCGGGATGGTTGATGCGATAGAGATCGGCATGCAGCAGTGCGAACGACGGCAGGTCATAGCTCTGCGCCAGCGTGAAGGTCGGGCTCGGCACTTCCAGCGCGTCGTCGCCGGCGAGGTAGCGGATCATCGCGCGCGCCGCCGCGGTCTTTCCGGCGCCGAGATCGCCGGACAGCGTGATGACGGTGCCGGGGCCGATCAGCAGCGCGATATCGGCCATCAGGTTCGCGGTCGCCGTCTCGTTGGCGAGCGCGACCGAGAATGTCGCGGGCGCCGTCATTCGGCGGCGTTACGCTGCATCGTCGGTTCGGTCGGGAATTCGCACGTCACCGTCGTTCCCTTGCCGAGCGCCGAATCGACCCGCACCTTGCCGCCGTGCAATTCGACGAACGAGCGCACCAGCGACAGCCCGAGTCCGGCGCCGCGATGCCGTGAGCCGTTGGAGTGGCTTTCGAACCAGTCGAACACCTTGTCCTTCACGTCGGGCGGAATGCCGGGACCATTGTCGGTGACGGCAATGGCGACACTGTGGTCGGTGCGCCGTGCGCTGACGGTGATGGCGGTGTCGGGCGGCGAGAAGCCGACGGCATTGGCCAGCAGGTTATACAGCACCTGGACGATGCGGCGCTCGTCGCCGATGAAATTGCCGATGTTGGGATCGGCCTCGATGCGCAGCGCGATGTGGTCGCGTGTCAGCCGGTCCTGAATGCCTTCAGCCGCCGCATCGATGGTCTTGCGGATATCGACCGGGCCGAGATTGAGTGTCATCGCGCCGGCATCGATGGTCGCGAGATCGAGGATGTTGTTGATGATGGCCAGGAGCGCATCGGTCGAAGACGTGATGTAGTCGAGATATTCGGTCTGCTTCGGCACCAGCGGGCCGGTCGAGGGATCGTTCAGGAGATGCGCGAATCCGATGATGGTGGTCAGCGGCGAACGCAGCTCGTAGGAGACGTGGTGGACGAAGTCGACCTTCATCTGGTCGGCGGTCTCCAGCGCCTCATTGCGTTCACGCAACGCCCGTTCGACGTTCTCGGTGTCGGTGATGTCCTGGAACGTCAGCATGGTGGCGCCGTCGGGCAGCGGCATGGCGATGCCGCTGAGCACGCTGCCGTCGCGGCGCTCGATCTTCAACGGCACGGCGACGCGATTCTCGATGCTCGTGATCGCGTTGTGCAGCCTGTGCCAGGTTGCCTCGTCGTCGAACAGCGGCTTGCACCAGCGCGTGACCGCTTCGATATGCGGCTGGTCCGCGAGCGCTTCGGGCGATAGGTTCCACATCTTCGCGAAAGCGGGATTGAACAGCTGCGCGCGGCCGTTGCTGCCGAACACCGCCACCGCCTCGCCGAGGCTGTCCAGCGTCTCGCGCTGCACCCGGATCAGGCCGTCGAAACGGCGCGCCAGATCGAGGCTTTCGGTGACGTCGTCGAACAAATAGGTGACGCCACCTTCGGGATTCGGCGTGGTGACGATGCTGACGGCGCGGCCGTCAGGCAAGTACCAGACGTCCTTGGTGGTTTCGACGGCGCGATAGGCTTCGTGCAGCCGCGCCTTCCAGGTCCGGAAGTCGGGTTGTTCGGGAATCTTGCGTGTCGCGCGCAGGCGATCCAGCACGCTGGAATCGTCCGGATTACCATCGAGGAAGGCGCGATCGAGATCCCACAGCTGGCGGTAGGAGTCGTTGTAGAATGCGAGGCGGCGATCGGCGTCGAATACGGCAACGCCGGATGAGAGTTGATCCAGCGTCCGGCGATAGGCTTCGGCCATCCGCTGGATGGACGCGTGCAGGTTTGTCGCTTCACTGGCGTCGATGGCGATGCCGGCACTCCCGCCGCTCACTTTCTGCGCATGGACGTCGAAGATACGCCGTTCACCACCGACGACGATGGGCAGGCGCGCGTCGAATGTGCTGGCATCGTTGATCGCTCGCGCCAGACGGGTGCGGTCGTCGCTATCAAGTAGTTCGAGATTGCGGGCGATGGCGTCGGCCGGCGTTGCGGCGTCGGTGGCGCGGGCATAGGCGGCGTTGGCATAGCTCAGCTTGCCGCCGGCGTCGCGCGCCCATAGCGGCCACGGTGCGGCGTTGGCAAAACCGTGCAGCATCTGGGTCTCGCTGGCCAGCTCGCGATAACGGATGGTTATTTCCGCGAGGTCGCGGCGCAACCCGCTGAGTTCGCGGATGCGCACGATGGCCTGGCCGCCGATAGCACGGCCCATGGCCTCGATAGCGCGGCCGTTGGCGGTGGTCAGGTTGAGCAGAAATCCTTCGCCGGCATCGCGCAAGGCATCGACGGCATGGTCCATCTGCAGCGCAGGTTCGGGTGGCAGCCAACTGCCGAAGGCAAGGACGCGTTGCGGTTGATGCTGCATCTCCTGCGGCAGCAGCAACGCGATATCGCCGCTAATCTGCGGGCGGTCGTCGCCGGCGGGCCAGGAGATCAGCACCTGCGGTTCGGCAAACAGCAGCGCGCGATAGCGATCGGCTTCGGCCTGCAGACCCTGGATCGTTGTCTTGAGGCGCTGATCGCTGGCGGCCGCGCGGACGCGGGTGCGCATCAGCAGGACGGCAGCCACGACGGAAAACCAGAGGACGCCGAGTGCGACCGTGATCGCGGCCATGCCGCGTTGATCGAGATCGGTCAATACCGCAAGTGCATCACCGAACGACAGCGAATCTGCTGCGGCCGCCGGCGAGATCGCAACAAGTGCCGCGATGCCAGCACCGGCAAGGCCGTCGCGCACAAGAGAAGTGCATGACAGCAGGGTCCGACGCATCGCTGCGATCACGCCTGACATTGATTGCCCCAAATCGCACGGCCGCGCGATCGGCAGGAAGTTGCCGCGCGCGAATCACAGCCAATATCTCTCAACCGGACTCGCGCGAACAGAGTCCAGATCGTGAACGTGGCATGCGCCCGGGAAAAATGCCGTCGTAGCGGCTGCGGAACCTGCCGGGAATGATCAGCGGCCGGTCGAGCCGAAGCCGCCACTGCCGCGCGCGGTCGCCGAAAGTGCGCCGGTTGCCGGAATCAACTGTGCCTGCACCACCGGCGCAATCACCATCTGCGCGATCCGCTCGCCACGCTGGATCGTGAACGGCGCGCGGCCGTGATTGATCAGCAGCACGTTGATCTCGCCGCGATAGTCGGCGTCGATGGTTCCCGGCGCGTTGAGCACGGTGACGGCGAACTTGGCGGCCAGACCGGAGCGCGGCCGCACCTGAGCTTCGTAGTTCGCAGGCAGCGCGATCACGAGGCCGGTCGGGATCATCGCGGATTGTCCCGGCGCCAGCACCATCGGTACATCGGCGGGGACTGCGGCCAACAGGTCCATGCCGGCGGCGTCGCTGGTCTGGTAGGCTGGCAGCGCGAGGCCTTCGGCATGCGGCAATTGCTGGACTTCGACGGCGATGCGCATGCTCATGAGGTTTGGTCCTTTACGGTAGTAGCGATCCGATCGACAAGGGCGGCGGCGACGTCGTCCTTCGTCATCACCGGCCATGATTCGACGTGAAAGCCGTCGTCGCTGCTGTCGTCTTTGCTGATGAGGTGAATGGTGTTGCGGTCGCCACCCATCACGCCGGTGGCGGGCGATACATCGTTGGCGACGATCCAGTCGCAGCCTTTGCGAGCGAGCTTGGACCTTGCGTTGTCGAGCAAATGTTCGGTCTCGGCAGCGAAGCCGATGACCAGCGGCGGCCGTCGCTGGGTAAGGTGGGAGACGGTGGCGAGGATGTCAGGATTCTCGACCAGTTCCAGTTGCGGCATGCCGCCCTGGGTCTTCTTGAGTTTCTGCGAGCCTTCGTTGGCGACCCGCCAGTCCGCAACCGCGGCGGCGAAGATCGCGACGTCCACCGGCAGCGTGGTTTCCACCTGCTGCAGCATGTCACGCGCAGATTCGACACGCTTCACATTGACGCCCGCCGGGTCGGCGAGATCGACCGGGCCGGTGATCAGCGTCACGTCTGCGCCCGCCGCATGCGCAGCGGCAGCGATGGCAAAACCCTGTTTGCCGGAAGAGCGGTTGGCGATGTAGCGCACCGGATCGATCGGCTCATGGGTCGGTCCGGCGGTGATCAGGATGCGCTTGCCAGCGAGTGGGCGCGGCCGCTGTGGGCGCACCATCCGCACGGCGGCATCAGCAATCTCGGTCGGCTCCGACATGCGGCCGACGCCGGCTTCGCCTGCCTCGGCCATCTCGCCGGTGCCGGGGCCGATCAGCGTAACACCGTCGCGGACCAGTTGCGCGACGTTGCGGCGGGTGGCGGCATTGTCCCACATCAGCGGGTTCATGGCCGGGGCCAGCAGGATCGGGCGATTGGTGGCGAGCAGGATCGCGGTCGCGAGATCGTCGGCGTGCCCGTTTGCCATCTTTGCCATCAGGTCGGCGGTCGCAGGGGCGACGATGACGAGATCGCAGTCGCGCGCGAGGCGGATGTGCCCGGCGTCGAATTCGCTGGCCGGATCGAACAGGTCGGTATAGGCGCGGTTATTGGACAGGGCGCTGGCGCTGAGCGGCGTGACGAATTGTTGCGCAGCATGAGTTATAACGCACCGCACAATAAAGCCGCGCTCCTTGAGGCGGCGGATCAGGTCGAGCGCCTTGTATGCAGCAATGCCGCCGCCGATAATCAATGTGATATTCTGTATGGCATTGGATTTACTGCGATAATCCAGGCGCTCCGATGATGTTGCGCTGCGAGATGACGGAGCTTCCGTGGTGGCTGTCGGCAGGGCGTCCGTGGCGGCCTCCCGCAGGATCACCCGCACCTCATCCTCGACCGAGCGGCCGTTGCGGGCGGCGCGTACGCGGAGCTCGGCCTTGATGGCTTCGTCGAGTTTGCGGATGGTCAGGCTGGCCATGAGAGCAATCCTTACGGAAATGCAGGCATTGATATCAACAAATTGCCATCAATGCAATCATCCGGGGGCAGATCAGCGAACTGCCCAAAGAATGCCGAGGAAGGTAATCGCGATCACCCACAGCGCCACGGTGCGCCAGCGATTCTGGCGGGCGCGGGCCCGGGCAATTGCGGCGATGGTCTCCGGGGCCAACACCATCCCGTCACGCACCATGACCTCGAGTTGCTCCAGCACGCCGATGGCGCGCGAGGCAATGGCGGGCAGGCCGGACATCGCCTTGCCGAGTTCACCGGCGCCGGCCATCGCGCCCTGGATGCGCCCGATTGGCCCGAGATTGCGTTCGATCCATTCCCGCACCACCGGGTCTGCAACGGTCCAGATATCCAGCTTGGGATCGAAGCTGCGCGCCACACCTTCCACCACCACCATGGTCTTCTGCAGCAGGATCAGTTCGGGGCGCGTCTGCATATCGAACAGGCCCGTGACCTCCAGCAGCAGCGACAACAGCTTCGCCATGGAGATTTCCTCGGCGGTGCGATTGTGAATCGGCTCGCCGATGGCGCGAATGGCCTGCGCGAAATTCTCCACCGAGTGGTGGCGCGGCACGTAGCCGGCTTCGAAATGCACCTCGGCGACACGGCGATAATCGCGCGTGATGAAGCCGAGCAGGATTTCCGCGAGGAAGCGGCGCTCCTTGAGTCCAAGCCGGCCCATGATGCCGAAGTCGACCGCGACCAGGCGCCCTGAGTCGTCGAGGAACAGGTTGCCTGGATGCATATCGGCATGAAAGAAGCCATCGCGCAGCGCATGGCGCAGAAAACTCTGGATCACCTTGCGGCCGAGATCGGGAAGGTCGACCTGCGATTCCGCCAACCGCGCATGATCGTTCAGCGCAATGCCGTCGATCCATTCCATGGTCAGCACGTTGTTGGTGGTGCGATCCCAGTCCACCGTCGGCACGCGGAAGTCGGGATCGTTGCGGGTGTTCTCCGCCATCTCCGAGAGCGCGGCGGCTTCCAGCCGCAGGTCCATCTCCATCGCCACCGAGCGCGACATCGTGTTGACGATTTCGATCAACCGCAGACGCCGCGCTTCCGCCGAATATTTTTCCGCATTGTTGGCGACAAAAATGAAATCCGACAGATCGCGGCGGAAACGCGAGGCGACGTTGGGCCGCAGCACCTTGACAGCGACCTGCTGGCGTGCGCCGTTCTTCTCGACCTCGCCGCGATGCACCTGGGCGATCGACGCCGCCGCCACCGAAGGGCCGAGGCTCACAAATGCCTGTGCCACAGGGCGCTCCAGCGATGTCGCGATCACGGCCTCGGCTTCGCTTTGCGCGAATGGCGGCAGGCGATCCTGCAGGCTTTCGAGATCGCGCGCGACCGCCACGCCGACGACGTCGGGCCGGGTGGCGAGAAACTGGCCGAGTTTGAGGTAGGCCGGCCCCAACCGCGTCAGCGCGCGCGACAGGCGCGGGCCTGAGCGGGCGCCGTGCCGCTCGATCAGCCGCGCCATGCGCAGCAGGATTTGTCCGGGCGGTGGCACCAGCGAGGGATCGACCACGCCGAACACGCCCTCGCGCGCAAACACGTAAGCGGCGCGGGTCAGCCGCGCGACATGAGTCAGTGCAGAAATCACAAGCGCCAGCCCGAATGCAGTGCCACGATGCCGCCGGACAGCGGCTGCCAGGTGACGCGCGCGAAACCGGCGTTGCGGATCATCTCGGCAAACAGCGGCGGCCGCGGAAACTTGCGGATCGATTCCACCAGGTAGCGATAGGACTCGGCATCGCCGGTGACGGCACGGCCGAGCGGTGGAATCACCCTGAATGAGAAGAGTTCGTAAAGCTTGTCGAGACCCGGCACATCGACGGTGGAGAATTCTAGGCAAAGGAAGCGGCTGCCAGGCTTCAACACGCGATAGGCCTCCCCCAACGCCAGGTCGATACGCGGCACGTTTCGAATGCCGAACGCGATGGTGTAGGCATCGAAACTACGATCGGGGAACGCCAACGTCTCGGCGTTGCCTTCGACGAACGAGACCCGGTCGTCGAGATGCTGTTTGATGGCGCGCTCGCGCCCGACATTGAGCATGTCGCCGTTGATGTCGCAGACGGTGGCGTGGAAGCCGTAGCCCGAGGCCTTGGCGGCGCGGAAAGCGATGTCGCCGGTGCCGCCGGCGACGTCGAGCAGGGCAAACGGCGCATCGGTGCGGGGCGGGTTGAGGGTGTTAATCATCACGTCTTTCCAGACGCGATGCAGTCCGCCGGACATCAGATCGTTCATCAGGTCGTAGCGCGACGCGACGCTGTGGAACACGTCGTTCACCAGCGTCTGCTTTTCGCCCAGCGCGACGTCCCTGAACCCGAAATGCGTCGTTTGATCGTCTCGATCCATGCCCTGTCTCTCCACGGCCGGACCATAGCCTGCTGCGCTGCGGTGCGCTACAAGCGAGGCCCGGCTTGAGCCGGTGTTGGCTGCGGCGTGATGCCGTGGTTAATCCGTTTCGCAGCCCTATATGGCAAGCCATGGCAATACAATTCCTGACAACCACCCCGGTTCTGCGGATGTTCGATATTCGCAAGGCACGGGAATTTTACCTCGATTTCCTCGGCTTCAAGGTCGACTTCGAGCACCGTTTCGAGCCGGCCCTGCCGCTTTACATGCAGGTATCGCTGGGCTCGGCGATCCTGCATCTGAGCGAACACCACGGCGACTGTTCACCGGGCGCGAAGGTTCTCATCGAGACGATGGGACTGCGGGATTACCATGCCGACATTACCGCCAAAGGATATGGCTACATGCGGCCGGGGCTGGAGGTGCCGCCATGGGGCGGCCTCACCATGACGGTGATCGATCCTTTTTCTAACCGCCTCGTGTTCAGCGAGCGCGAGTCGGAGACTACGGTGGCGTAGGGACCGGGACGATGTAACATGGCGCCTGTTGTTTAACTCGTCATGGCCGGATTTATTCCGGCCATCCACGCCTTTCTTGCTGACACACCACTAAGACGTAGATGGCCGGGACGAGCCCGGCCATGACGGAAGAACAGAGCATCATGCCCGAACTCCCCGAAGTCGAAACCGTACGTCGTGGGCTGCAGCCGGCGATGGAAGGAGCGCGCATCGTGCGTGCGGAAACCCGCCGCGGCGATCTGCGCTTTCCGTTTCAGAAAGATTTTATCGCCCGGCTGGAAGGGCAGACCGTCGCGGGGCTCGGCCGCCGCGCCAAATACCTGATGGCCGATCTCGGCTCCGGCGACGTGCTGCTGATGCACCTCGGCATGTCCGGCTCCTTCCGGGTCGTCACGACGGACGGCGAGGCGACGCCAGGCGAATTTCACTACCCGCGCAACGAAGATCGCACGCACGACCATGTTGTGTTTCACATGTCGTCGGGGGCCGCGATTGTGTTCAACGATCCGCGCCGTTTCGGCTACATGAAGATCATCGCGCGCAGCGCACTCGAGCAGGAGCCGCTGTTGAAGGGGCTCGGTCCCGAGCCGCTCGGCAATGCGTTCGACGCGGCGATGTTGGCGTCTGCCTGTACAGGTAAGAAGACGAGCCTGAAGGCGGCGTTGCTGGATCAGCGCGTCGTCGCAGGGCTTGGCAATATCTATGTGTGCGAGGCGCTGTTCCGTTCGCATCTGTCGCCGCGGCGGCTGGCGGCGACGCTGGCGACGAAGAAGGGCGAGCCGACCGATCATGCGCGGCACCTGGTGTCGTCGATTCACGACGTGTTGAATCAGGCGATCGAGGCCGGCGGTTCGTCGCTGCGCGATCATCGCCAGACCTCCGGCGAACTCGGCTACTTCCAGCACTCGTTCCAGGTCTACGATCGCGAAGGCGAGAAATGCCGGACGCGCGGTTGCCGTGGCACCGTCAAGCGTTTCGTCCAGAACGGTCGGTCGACGTTCTGGTGCCCGACCTGCCAGAAGTGAACCTCACTCGATGGCGCGGGCCTCTTCCGGCAGCATGATCGGAATGCCGTCGCGGATCGGATAAGCAAGCTTGGCCGAGCGCGAGATCAGTTCCTGCCGCGCGGCATCGAATTCAAGGTGTCCCTTGGTGACCGGACACACCAGGATTTCCAGCAGCTTGGGATCGACGGTGGTTTCCGGGCGGTCGGGCGAAGGGGTTGTCATCCGGGACTCCTGAAGTGTGGTGGCGATCCTGTAGCACACCTGATCGGCGAATGCGTCATCTCGCGCCGGTCGGTCGCGACGCGAAAAGAATCAATTCGTCGAGAATTTCAGCCTGTCGCGGCTTCGGCAGCGGCTTGTCCGACAGGGTGTAGCCGAGAAACGCCCAGTAGAGAATCTGCGCCCGGGCCTGCGCCACGACCGGAGTAAATCCTCCTGCCGCCAGAAGATCCTCGATATAGGATAGTCGGCGCTTGTCGACGGCGAGAACGGCGTTGCGCGCGGCTGCATCCACGGTGGCCCAGGTGCGTATCGCCAATTCCGCCGGTTGCCGGCCGCTAAAGGCCGCACGCAGCAGCACATGCATCGGGTCCTTGCGATCCGCCACCTGTTCGAGGTTGGCAATGATCTGCTCGGTCGAGGTATCGCGCCAGCGTTTGAGCAGCGCGGCATGAAATGCGCCGACATCGGCAAAATGCCAATAGAAGCTGCCGCGCGAGACGCCCATCGCTTTGGCCAGCGGCTCCGCCTTCAACGCGGTGAAGCCGCTTTGGGCCAAAGTCTCGAGGCCCTGATCGAGCCAGTCGGTGGCGGACAGTTGAGCGGTCGTCACGCATGGATCTCCGTTCGGTTCCATAACCATACACAACTGTATTGACAAGCGCCAGCGTCGAGCGCATCGTTACCATACAGTTATGTATGGTAAGCGGAGACGGAGCGATGCGTGATCTGTTGTTGCAGTGTTCCGGCGCGATCGCGATTATGGTGGCGCTGATCCACGGTGTGCTCGGCGAAACGAAAGTATTCGCACGATCGACCATCGAACCGCCACGACTGCGCACCTTGATCCGGCTGGTCTGGCAGGCCGGGACGCTGGCGTGGATCGGTGGCGGCGTGCTGCTGATCGCCGCGCCTTACATGGCGTCGGACGTAGCGAGGCACTGGATTGTCGCGACGTTCGTGGTCGTGTTCGCCTTTGCGGCGGCGGCCAATGCCTATGCCACGCGTGGACGCCACTTCGGATGGATGCTGTTGAGTGGCGTGGTCGGGCTGGCGATCGCCGGCTACTAGCGGCGCCGCCGCTCGCAACCTCCGCACAGAACGTCAACGAGCGAAAGGATAAGCCATGGACGATCGCATCCGGGTAACCATCGAAGATGGGATCGCCGACGTTCGAATGACGCGTCCGGAAAAAATGAATGCGCTCGATCCGGCGATGTTCGAAGCCATCGCCGCGGCCGGCGCAAAGCTCAGGAGCGATCGCAGCCTGCGTGCCGTAGTGTTGTCCGGCGAGGGACGCGCATTCTGCGCCGGACTCGATCTCGAACGAATCTCCGCCGCCGCATCGGGCGAATCGATCGTGCCGTTCGCCGATCTCACCAAACGGAGCCACGGCATCGCCAACTGCGCGCAGCATCTGGTGTGGCTGTGGCGCGAGCTGCCTGTGCCGGTGATCGCGGCGGTTCATGGCATCGCGTATGGCGGCGGTTTCCAGCTCGCCCTCGGTGCCGACCTTCGATATGTCGCACCGGCCACGCGTTTCGCCATCATCGAAACCAAATGGGGGCTGGTGCCGGATATGGCCGGAACGCAGTTGATGCGGCATCTGGCCCGGGAAGATATCGTCCGCGAACTCACCTATACCGCGCGTGTTTTCTCGGCTGAGGAGGCTCTTGCTTATGGATTCGTTACGCGGATCGTCGCTGATCCAAGGACGGCCGCTTTGGCGACGGCGCGCGAGATCGCAGGCCGCAGCCCGGATGCGATCCGCGCGGCAAAGCGGTTGCTGAACCTCGCGGTCGATCACGGCGCTGCCGCGGGGCTCGCAGCCGAAACCGCCGAGCAGAGCATGCTGTTGGGAACGCCGAACAATGTCGAGGCGGTCATGGCGCATCGTGAAAGCCGCCCGCCGCAATGGAGCTGCGCATGACCACCGGCGTTGGGTTCGATCTGGAGCAGCTCGTCGCGACTAACAGCTCGGCTGCGTTCAATCGGATGGCGGGCTTCGAAGTTGTTGCGGCCGGTGATGGTCATGCCGAGATTCGCATGACGTGGCGCGACGACTTCACCCAATATGCCGGGCATCTACATGCCGGAATGATCGCTGCCTTGCTCGATACTGCCTGCGGCTTTGCCGCGGCAACTGAGTCAGGCGCGGTCACCGCGTCGCACTTTTCGATGAACTGCCTGAGACCGGCCATCGGTCGTCACTTCATCGCGAAGGGCACGACGGTTCGCGCCGGACGCCGGCAGGTGTTCGCAAAGGCTGAACTCTTTGCAGAAAGCGAGCAGGGCGACCTGTCGCTGGTCGCGACGGGCGAGACCCTGCTTATTCCCACCGGCGGCGCCTGACGCGGATCGGATTTTGAGTGCAGGCTTTGGACGGAGTTTTCGAATGTCGCTTGTTCTCTTGACAGGAGGCACCGGGCATCTGGGTCAGGACATCGTGACCAGACTCGTGAGTGCCGGACATCGGGTAAGGGTCTTCGCGCGGTCGCAGCGCCCGTCGATGCGGGTCGAATGGGCGATCGGCGATCTCGCCACGGGCGAGGGATTGCAGGCTGCCTTGCAGGACGTTGACACGGTGATCAACGCCGCGACCTGCTCGCCGATCGCACAGCGCGGCGGTATCCGGCCGGTGGATTTTTTCAAGTCCCCTGCGGCGGTCGATGTGGAGGGGACCGAACGGCTGCTCGCTTTATGCGGTCAAGCATCCGTGCAGCATTTCCTGCATGTTTCCATTGTCGGGCTTGAGGACGCGTCGCTGCCCTATGCGCGCGTGAAACTGGCGGGGGAGCATCTGGTGCGTAATTCGCCGCTGCCGTGGTCGATTGTCCGCGCGACGCCGTTTTACTATCTGCTGGAGAGCATGATGGCAGGCGTCGCATGGCTTCCGGTCTGGCCGATGCCGACGACGATATTCAATCCGGTCGATACGTCCGATGTCGCCGATTATCTCGTCAGATGTGCTTTTGATGGCGAGCGCGGAGAGCGCGCCGAGATCGGTGGTCCCGACGATCTCAGTTGTGTCGCGTTCGCGCGTCAATATCAGAAGGCGCGCGGTCTGCGTCGCACCATTCTGTCGCTGCACCTTTCCGACGCAACGGGACGCGGCATGGGCTTTGTCGCGAGCAGGGGCGTGCGCGGACGACTCACATGGAGAGATTGGCTCGATCGCAGGCACGCAGAGAACCGGGCGGCTGCATAGCCATCGTCCACGGCGGAAGCAATTCAGGCTGTGTCACTGCAGCGGCGGGTCGCCGGTGGTGCGCTTCTTGGCGAGATCCATTTCGGTGACCGCAATAAGGATTTCCGCGCGGGTCTTGAGATCCGGCGCTTCCAGCATGGCCTGCTTTTCCGCGACGCCATAGGGCGACATCATCGCGAGTGCGTTAACCAGCGCTTCGTTGGGGGCGCTTTCGATGCCTTCCCAGTCAACCTTGAGATTGTTGACCTTGAGGAAATCGGTAAGCGCCGTCAGCAGCGCGGCGCGGTTGACCTCGTCCTCGCCCTTGCGTGCCGTGAAGTCGTCGAGGAAGGCAAAGAAATCCGCCTTGCATTGCCGGTACGGCGTCAGGACGGAAAGTTCTTCCACCAGTTTGAAGCGCGAGATGCCGGTCAGTTCGAGGATGTAGCGGCCGTCGCCGGACTCGGCGAGCTGAGTGATGCGGCCGACGCAGCCGACGCGGAACAGCGCCGGTTTGTCCGGGCTCCTGGTATGCGCGGCGTCGGGCTGGATCATGCCGATCAGCCGATGACCATCGCGAAACGCATCGTCGACCATCGCCAGATAGCGCGGCTCGAAGATGTTGAGCGGCATCTGGCCGCGCGGCAGCAGCAGCGCGCCCGGCAACGGGAATACCGGAATCACTTCCGGAAGGTCGCCGGGTCCGCGGTAATCGGAATTGATCGGCATGAGCGAATCCGGATGTTTGTGGGGTCAACCTCGAACGGTTGCGTTGCGTCTGTCGGCGATGCGCCTTGTTTCAGGAAAACAGAATCGTCGACAGCCGCTTGCGGCCCTCGATGGTGGCTTCGTCGGTGGGACCCCATGCTTCGAAGAACTGCACGAGCTGCTTGCGCGCGCCATCATCGTTCCACTTGCGGTCCCGCTTGACGATTTCGAGCAGTTGCTGCGTCGCTTCGCTGCGTTTGCCGCTGGCGTTCAGCGCCGTCGCGAGATCGAATCGCGCCTGATGATCGAGTGGGTTTGCGGCGACTTTCTGTTCCAGTTCGGTCACCGGGCCAAGCGACTTCGCCTGCTCGGCGAGATCGATCATGGCTTGCACCGCCTTGACTGCGGCGTCGTCGCGCTTGGCTTCGGGCACCAGCGCCAGAGTTTGCTTGGCCTGGTCGATCGCGCCGGTCTCGGCATAGCAGCGCGACAGTCCCGCCAGCGCGGCGATATTGGTCGCATCGACGGCAAGTACCTCGGCAAAGATCGATGCAGCCGTTCCGGCGTCGCCGGCCGCAAGCGCCGCTTCGGCTTCCTGCAGCAGTTCGGCGGTGTCGTCGCCGGGAGCCGGCATGCCCTTCGTCAGCTTGTCGATGAAGGCGGTGACCTGGCTTTCAGGCACCGCGCCCATGAAGCCGTCGGCCGGCTGGCCGTTGACGAAGGCGATCACGGCGGGAATCGACTGGATGCCCATCTGGCCCGGAATTGCCGGATGCTCGTCGATGTTCATTTTGACCAGTTTGACCCGGCCGCCTGCGGCACGCACCGCTTTCTCGATGATCGGCGTGAGCTGCTTGCAGGGCCCGCACCACGGCGCCCAGAAGTCGATCAGCACCGGCTGGTGCTTCGATTCCTCGATGACGTCCTTCATGAACGTTTGCGTAGTGGTGTCCTTGATGAGATCGGCTGCCGCCGGGGTCGCGCCGTTGCCCTGCTCTACAATTGTCACGTCAACCTCACCTGATGTCCTGTCGGCCGATCCACGAGGGCCGAACGCTGTAGATGGCGCGGGAAGGCGCATTTTGCAATCGGTGGAACCGGGTTCAAAGCCGCCGAGCTGGCAATTTTTGATGGAAGATCAAGCAAAAACAGCGAGATAGCGTGCTTCTGGGACCCATTTGATGGTTTTGGGGCGATATCGGACCATTATTCGCACGTCAGCGCTCGACTGGCTGTTGCAATCGGGGGCGGCATTTGGCATAGCTCTGCCGCTCGGCGGTTCGCCGACACACTTCTCGGATGCGGGTGTAGCTCAGGGGTAGAGCACGACCTTGCCAAGGTCGGGGTCGAGGGTTCGAATCCCTTCGCCCGCTCCAGAATTTCTGAATTGGCAAAGACTTAGCGATCAACAGCCGCCGCAAGGCGGCTTTGTTGTTTCTGATGTCCCGGATGAAACGTCAGAGCTGCTTCGCTGCCGTGAGAAAGGCCTGCTCGAAAGCGGCAAGGTCCGCTTCCGGCAGGTCGGAGACCGCCACATAGGTGAAGCTGCCCTCGCGCCAGCTCCGCATATGGTAGCCGGCTATCGTGGTGTCGGCAGTGACCGCTTCGTCCTTTGGCAGCGCGGTGACGCTGACGACGTGGGCGGCGTGCTTGTAGACAATGGTGGCTACCGGAATCCGCCCCACCACGTCGACCCTGCCGCCGGCCAGCGTAAATCCTTCGCTAGCAAGGTCGGCCACCTTGGGCGATTCCGGCACCCGTGCCGCAAACCACGGCTTCACCGTATGGCGGTCGGACGAGGCGACGTCGAACGACTGCGGCGCCAGCAGGCCCCGGATGTGGTTTCCGACGATGACGCTGGCGACCTGATCGCGTGCCTGATTACCGTCGACGAACAAGGTCGCGGCGCTGCCCGCGAGCAACCCGACCAGCAGGCATGCCGCCATCGCGCGCACCGGCCAGCGCGCCGTGCGCGACGGCGGTGTCGCAACGGATGATTTGATCCGCGTCGCAAGGTCGCGAGGCTCCGTCTCGTCGGACAGGTCGCGAAGCCGTCCGCGCAGGGCGATGATCTGGTCGCGACGACGACGTAGATCGGCATCGGTTGCAAGGCGGCGTTCGAACTCCGCCATTGCCGCAGCGTCGAGCTCCCCGTCGCAATAGGCCTGCAAGGTCAGTTCGTCGCTCATGTGCAAAAACTGCGTCATGATCTGGCATGCCTCAGCGTTCCGATCAGCAGTTGCCGCGCCCGCGACAGGCGCGACATCACGGTGCCGATCGGCAGATTGGTGACGGAGGCGATCTCGCGATAGCTCAGCTCGTGCATCTCGCGCAACACCACGATCTCGCGAAACAATGCCGGAAGTGCTGCGAGCGCTTTTCGCACTTCCTCGGCCGAGGCGTGGAGAATGGCAATATCCTCCGGCGTCTTTTCATCGGCATCGGCCGCGCTGTCCAAGCCGCTACGCTCCGCGGCATCGAGATCGTCTGCGAATACGATGTCCTTTGGTTTGTTCTTCATCAGCCAGCTGTAAGCGACGTTGCGCACAATGGTCAGGCTCCACGCCCGCGGGTTGATGACATCGGAGCTGGCGATGGCACGAAAGGCGCGCATCGCGGCTTCCTGCACGACGTCTTCGGCATCGTTCGTGTTTCCCGTCAGCCATCGAGCGAGGCGATACGCCTCCTGAAGATGCGGCAGGAAGATCTCATCGAACAGCGCGTGGTCGTCCTTGGTCTTCAAGATGACTTCCGTTGCCCCGATTTGCCCGGAAAGATCGCTTGTTCTGTGTATCGTGTAGCACATTCGCGGGCCGCCCGCGCGGACGGCCCGCATTGGTTCATGGCGTAACGGTCACCTTGCCGGTCATGTGCGGATGCAGGCCGCAGAAATACATGAAGGTGCCTGCGGTCTTGAAGGTGAAGGAATAGGAGTCGTTGGTATCGAGGGCCGCGGAGCGAAACGATTTGTCGGTTGCCACGACGGAATGCGGAATGTCGTCGTGGTTGGTCCATTTGACGGCGGTGCCGGCTTTCACGGTCAGATCCGCCGGCCCGAAAGTGAAGTTGTCGATGGTGATAGTGGCCGGCGTCTCCAGCGCAGCGTGCGCCTCACGCGCCGTGATGACCCCGGTCGCAAGGCCAGCGCAGCCGGCAAGCGCAATCGCGAGCCGAAAGCGGAAGTTGGGTTTTGCGGATGTGTTCTGGATCGGCGTCATGAAACGAATCCTGTCAGGAGCTGAGTGTCGAATCGACGATGGCGAGCGGCGTCCCGGTCTGGCGCAAGGTGACTGAAGAGAGGCCGAGCATGCTGCGCAGTTTCTCCGCAGGCACGACCATCGGTCCGGGCGACGGCGCCGTGCCGGGAGCGGGCTGCGGGAAGGCGGTCGAGAGTGCAGTGTGGAAGGTCATGTTGCCTTCGACCTTCTGCGCGAGCTGATGGATGTGCCCGTTGAGAACGGTGACCGAGCCGAAACGCTTCAGCAGCGCCAGCGCCCGCCCGCCGTCGTCGGTGCCCCAGCCCCATTGTTCGTAGAGGACGTACAACGGGATATGCGCGAACACGACGATGGGCGTGCTGTTGCTCTTGTCGCGCAGATCGTCCTCGAGCCAGGCCAGTTGCTCGGCACCGAGATTGCCGAGACCGCCGCTCTTGAGATCGACGACATTCACAAGTCCGACGAAATGGACGCCGTGATCGTCGAAGCTGTACCAGCCGGCGCCTTTCGCTCCCTTGCCGTAGCGATCGAGGTAGGCCTTGCCGCGCGCCTCGTCGATGATGTCGTGCTCGCCGGGTACGTAGTGAATCTGTAGCCCGGTTTCGCCGAACACCTGATCGGCATTGTCGAATTCGCCGGGCTTCGACAGGTGCGTGATGTCTCCTGTATGGATGATGAAGGACGGCTTGGTCGTCATCGCCTTCACCTTGGCGACCGCTTCGCGCAGCGTTGCGAGTGCGTCGGGGTTGGCGGCCTTGTTGAAGCCGATATGACTGTCGCTCATTTGCAGGAAGCTGAAGCCGGTGTCGGTCGCCGCTTTGGCTTCGCCGAGCAGGCCACGGGCGACGGGGACGCCGCCGCTCATGGTCCAGAGCACGCCGGTGCCGGCCCACACCATACATTCAAGGGCGTGACGTCGATCGAGGCGGATGTCATCCGGGTCGTGTGGTTTGTCGGTCATGAAAATCTCCATCGCAGACGGGCTGCGTCTGGAGGAGACTCGGGCTTCGCCGGATTTATTCCCGCCGCGGAGCGGTTCATTACAATTGTCGGAGAAAGGGAATCGGTCGCTCGGACCGGCGACGGCTTTCTCGAAGATCGCGAATGTGCAATCTTCGGTACATATTACGATTCACGCATTTTCCCGGGAGGCCGTCACATGGGCCGCAAGATCGTCCTGTTGTCGGACGGCACCGGAAATTCCGCTGCGCAAGTATGGCGCACCAATGTCTGGCGGACGTTTGCGGCACTCGACCTGTCCGGATCGGATCAGGTGGCATTCTATGACGACGGCGTCGGCACCTCGTCGTTCAAGCTGTGGGCGTTCCTCGGCGGCGCGTTCGGTATCGGCCTGAAGCGTAACGTCATCGACATCTACAAGTTCGCCTGCCGCAATTATCGCGACGAGGACGATGATATCTATGGCTTCGGCTTCAGCCGCGGCGCCTTCACCATCCGCGTGGTGGTAGGGCTGATCCTCAATCAGGGCCTGGTCGTCGCCGAAACGGAAGAAGAGCTGGATCGCAAGGCGCATGCCGCTTACCGGGCCTATCGCCGCGATCGCTACCACACGGTCTGGCGGATCGAGCGGGTGTTTCAATGGCTGCGCGATCGTTTTCCGCGTGGCGATTACGACAAGGCGGCCAACCGCGCCGTGGCGCGCATCCGTTTCATCGGGGTGTGGGATACGGTTGCGGCCTACGGGTTGCCGATCGACGAGATGACGCGCGGCGTCAGCAAATGGATCTGGCCGCTGGAATTGCCGGATCATGCGCTCGACCTTGCTCATGTCACCCGTGCCTGCCAGGCGCTGGCGATCGACGAGGCGCGCACCACCTTCCACCCTGAATTGTGGGACGAGCGCGCCGTGGTGCCGCCGCCACCGCGGGACGATGGCGAACGCCATGTCCGCGACGAGCAGATCAGCCAGGTCTGGTTTGCCGGGGTGCATGCCAATGTCGGCGGCGGCTACCCGGACGACGCGCTGGCTTATGTCCCGTTCGTCTGGATGATCACCGAGGCGCAAGCCTGCGGGCTGCGCTTCAAATCCGACCACGCGACGCCGCCGGCCGATCCCGACACTTTCAAGAACGCCATGTCGATGCGCGACAAGGACGGGCGGCTCTACGATTCGCGTCAGGGGCTCTATAGCTACTACCGTTACGGCCCGCGCAAGCTGGTGGACCTTTGCAACTACCGTTACGCAAGAAATGACGAGGTGTTCATCGCGCGGCCGAAGATTCATGAGACCGCCTTTCAGCGCATCGCCAGCGGCGTCCACGCCTATGCGCCGGTCGGGCTACCGGAGACCTATGATGTGGTGACCGGCGACGGGCTGATCCGGCCGCCGGATCGGTCCGGTTTCGAGACGGGGGCGGAAGCGTCTACGCGCGCCAAGGCGCAGGAGCATGTCTGGAACGAGGTGTGGAAGCGTCGCATCGTCTACTTCCTGACCGTCGGCGCGACCTTGGCGCTGCTGCTCTATCCGTTGCTGCGCAAACTGCCGGCGAAGGACGAGTATCTCAGCCCGATCCGCTGGGTGTCCGACCTGATCCGCATCGTCGGCGGCTTCCTGCCGGGCTTTGCGCAAACATGGATCGACGGCTACGCGCGTAGTCCTTTCCAGTTTCTTGCCCTGCTGGCGCTGGTTGGTCTGTTCACGTGGTGGGGCACCTGGCTTGCCGGGGGGATCGAAGACACGATGGGCGAAATCTGGCAGCGCGCTCCAACTGCACCTGCGGGCTTGCCGGGCAACTGGATCTATCGGCTCCGTCGTAGCCGACTATATATAGCGGTGCATGACGCGCTGAAACGCAAGATCGCGCCTGCGTTCTTTGCGATCCTGTTTGTCTATCTCGGTCTCTTCCTTGCGAGTCATCTGCTCTATAACGTGCAGGATGTGGCAGGCCTGACGTGTACCGAGGACGCAATGGCCAAAGGCCTCGCGCGCGACGAAAAGGTCACCGCCGATTTCACCACCGCTAAACTTTGCAACAACACCGGAATTTTCGTCGAGGGCGGCGGTGCGCGCTATCTGATCAAGGTCGAAACCACATCACCTTTCAGCGACGGCGGCATTCCTTCGCCGCTGGGCGGTTTCTACACCACCGATGCGCCGAACTGGCATCAGCAATTGTGGCTGATGCTGGGCGTTCCGCTGCGGCGCGAATTGACGCGGCCGTGGTTTCGGCTTGTCCTGCGCTATGGCGCGGTTGGTGGCGAGGAAGTCTTTCTCGATCCCGATCCCGAGGACGGCACAATCGAAGCCACGATCAGGCCGACGCGCAGCGGCGAACTCCTGATCTTCGTCAACGATGCCGTGGTCGGCATTCCCGGGTTGTATGATGTGTTCTATCGCAACAATGCCGGTGCCGGCCGATTGACGGTCACGCGCAAGTAACCTGCATATGATAACCGTTTGTGCGATGCACATCGTGTGCGGCTGCGTCTAAAATTGTACGGAACGCTTTCGCCGATTTCGTCTTAGCATTTTTGGTCTGACTGACTCGCGCGTAACGCACTTCATTCTGGTGATGGATGTGCTAGCGTGCGCCGTCGCATCGCATGCTCGATGCAGACGCTGTTCGTTTCTCGATCATAAAGAACAATTGCAGCCACGGGATGGCTGCGCGGGAGGGACCGAATGAAATCGATCATTACTGGATCTGTTCTGGCGCTCGCGACTGTCTTGTCGATCAGCGTGACTGCCCCTGCAACGGCTGCCGATGGATTGAAGAGCTATCAATCCGGCAACAAGGAATTCTGGACGCATCCGCCGGACGATTGGTTCTTGGGTGACGAGACCGAAGCTCAGAAGGGACTCGCGCCGCCATCCGGTCCACCGACCGGTATGTCGGACTCGGAAATCGCCGACGCATTGAAGAAGATCAAGCTGCCGAAGGGCTTCAAGATAGAACCGTATGCCACGGGCGTGCTGGCGGCACGGCAAATGGCGTGGGGTGACAAGGGCACGTTGTTCGTCGGCTCGTTCGGCCTCGGTAACGTCTATGCGATCACCGACAAGGACGGCAAGAAAGAGGTCAAGACCATCATCAAGGGCCTCAAGATGCCGACCGGGCTCGCCTATCTCAACGGCGCGCTCTACGTCGTCGATATCGACAAGATCATGCGCTACGACAATCCGGAGGCCAGTCTCGACAAGATGCCGGAGCCGAAGGTGGTGTATGACGACATGCCGTCCTACGCCGCGCATGGCTGGAAATACATCGCGGTGGACAAGGATGGCTGGTTCTACATTCCGTTCGGCCCTCCTTTCAACATCGGGCTGCCGCCGACCAGCGTCTCGCAGATCCGCCGCGTCGATCCGAAAACCGGCAATGCCGAACTGGTAGCGCTCGGTGTGCGTAACAGCGTCGGCGGCGATGTCGATCCGCGCACCGGCAAGTACTGGTTCACCGAAAACGCGCGCGACTGGCTCGGTGATAACTCGCCCTCCGACAAGCTCAACATGATCTCAAGGATGGGTGAGCACTTCGGCTATCCGTATTGCCACCAGGGCGACACTCCCGATCCGAAGTTCGCCATGGGCCACAAGTGTTCGGAGTTCACGCCGCCTGTGCTGAAGCTCGGCGATCACGTCGCGCCGCTCGGGATGAAGTTCTATACCGGCAGCATGTTCCCGGCCGAGTACAAGAACAACATCTTCATCGCCGAACATGGCTCGTGGAATCGGCATCAGTATCAGGGCGCACGGATCGTGCGCGTGATCGTCGGTCCCGACGGCAAGAATGCCAAGCAGGAAGTGTTTGCGTCCGGCTGGATCGAAGGCAAGCAGACCTATCTCGGCCGTCCGGCCGACGTCGTGCTGGCCAAGGATGGTTCGCTGCTGGTGGCGGACGACTGGGCGGGTGCGATCTATCGCATCAGCTATGACAAGAAAGAGGCCAAGAAATAAGGCCGTCCAGATGGCGCGGTGCCACGTGCACCGTGCCATTCATTTCGATCGCATCGTCGCAGCGACGTTGCATAGCCATCGCGTCATTGCGAGTGCAGCGAAGCAATCCAGACCTCAAACCCGAACCGGATTGCTTCGCTGTTTTCGTCCCCGCAATGACGGCAGGGAGTGGGAATGCGAACTATTCTTGTAACTGTGTTGGCCGCAATGTTGTCAGCAACATCGGCCCACGCTGCCGACATTGCCGCAGGTAAGGCCAAGGCCACGGAAATCTGCGCGGCGTGCCATGGCGAGAACGGCATCTCGGTGACGGAGAACACGCCGTCGCTGGCCGGCCAGCCCGATCAGTTCATCCAATGGCAGCTGGTGTTCTTCAAGGGTGGTGCGCGCAAGAGCGACATCATGAACCCGGTGGCGGAGGTGCTCAGCAACGAGGAGATCCGCAATCTCGGCGCGTATTACGCGTCGCTGACGCCGCCGCAAGGCGCCAAGCCGGACGACAATCCTGATCTGTCGAAGAAAGGCGAGATGGCGGCCAAGGGCCGCCGCTGTGCCTCATGCCACACCGATAGTTTCGCCGGCACCAAGGCGGTCGCGCGGATCGCGGGGCAGCGCGAAGAATATCTCGTCAAGGCGCTGCACGACTACAAATCCGGAATCCGGTCGGGCGGTGGCGGCGCGGCAATGGCCGACGTCGCCTATCCGCTCAGCGAAGAAGAGATCACTGCGCTGGCGCATTATCTGTCGCGACTGTAAGGGGAGGTCAGCCTCAAGGTTCGACTGCTTTAGTTGTGTCGTCATGGCCGGGCTTGTCCCGGCCATCCACGCCTTGCTCGTGGATTCTCCGCAAAGACGTGGATGCCCGCGACAAGCGCGGGCATGACGACTTGGAGAGTCGACTTCGCCACAAACGTCCATCGCACTTGATCAGCGTAGACTCAACCCCGCTGCGCCTCGTAGGTCTTCAGATGCGTGTAGGCGACGCGCAGCCGCGGGACGTCTACCTTGGCGGCCTCGGCGCGGGTGATCAGGTCGCCGACGATGTGGTCGGCCTCGATCGGCAGACCGGCCTGGATATCGCGGAACATCGAGGCGGTGAACGGCGAGCCTTCGGCTGTGAGCACGGCGGTAATGCGTTCGATGAACGGTGCGCGGGGGGTATGACCGGCCGCCGAGGCGATCTTGCTGATTTCATCGCGGACCCCGAGGATGTATTCACGGCCGCCGGGAGCCAGCAGGATCTTGCCGACTGCAGCGCGCATTAGGCTGGTCGAGCTCGCCAATGTCGCCAGCAGCACCCACTTCTCCCACATGTCCTGCACGATGGCGGTCGAGGCCTTGCCGTCGAAATTGCCGCGCACAAAAATCTCGTCGGCGGCGCGAACGCGATCCGACAGCGTGCCGTCGCGCTCGCCGAAGCCGAGCGACTGCATCGGCGAGAGCTGCACCACATGGCGGTTGGCGTCGAGAGTGGTGGCAATCGCGCATTGACCGCCGAGCACGTGTTCGCGGCCGAATTTCGCGTCAAGCACGTCGAGGTGGCGCATGCCATTGAGCATCGGCATGATCGCAGTCTGCGGTCCGACCGCTGGCGCAAACGACTTGATGGCATCGTCGAGGTCGAAGGCCTTGCAGCTCAACAGCACGATATCGAACGGTTGCTTGATATCCTGGGCCAGCACGGTCGGCGGCTTCGGCAAGGTGACGTCGCCATGCGGACTCTTGATGACGAGGCCGTCGCGCGCCAGTTCTTCGGAACGGCGCGGCCGCACCAGGAAGGTGACGTCGGCGCCGCTTTGCAGCAGCCTGCCGCCGAAATAGCCGCCGATCGCGCCGGCTCCAACCACGAGAATGCGCATGGGTTCGGTCCCGTTCTGTTTCTTGTTCAGGCGAGTGGATTAAGCGAATAGGAAGTAGCGAATAGCGCGCAGGGAGTGAAGCAAATTCTGTTCGCTATTCGCTTCCTCCTCCTCCTTACCACTTTTCTCCGAACGGGCGAATTTCCATCTCGAAGGTCCATGCGCTTTTGGGCTGCTGGTAGAGCTGCCAATACGACGCGGCCACCGAGGCCGGCGGCATCAGCAGGTCGGGGTTGTCCAGTGCTTCCTTGCCCCAGAGCTGTTCGCGCCGCTCGCGCACCCAGGCGGTATCGACGCCGGAATCGATGATAAGATGCGCGACGTGAATGTTCTTAGGCCCGAGCTCGCGCGCCATCGCCTGCGCCACCGCCCGCAGCCCGAACTTGGCGCTGGCGAATGCTGCAAAACCTGAACCGCCGCGCAGGCTTGCGGTGGCGCCCGTGAAGAAGATGTTGCCCTGGCCGCGCGGCAGCATCAGGCGCGCGGATTCCCGTCCTGCCAGGAAGCCGGCCCAGCACGCCATCTCCCATACTTTGCGAAACACCCGGTCGGTGGTCTCAAGGATCGGGAAATTGACGTTGGCGCCGACATTGAAGATCGTCACTTCGAGCGGCGCGTGCTTGTCGGCGTCCTGCAGGAACGCGTTGATTTCGTCTTCCTGACGCGCATCGAGCGAGCGTGCGACGATCGACCCGCCGGCGTCCTCGACTTCCTTGACCAATGGAGCGAGCTTGTCGCCATTGCGACGCCCCGCAAACACGGTGAAGCCCTCGGCGGCAAATTTCTTGACGATCTCGGCGCCGATGTAGTCGCCGGCGCCGATCACCGCGACGGTGGCATTGCGTTTTGGCACGATATCCTCCCAGGCTGAGGCACGTCATCCTGAGGTGCGAGCCATCTTGGCGAGCCTCGAAGGATGATGTCCCGTTGTCGCGCATCCTTCGAGACGCGCTCCTGCGGAGCGCTCCTCAGGATGACGCCGTCTTCGCTTTATTTCCCTACAATCAGTTCCTCGACTTCGCGCAACTGCTCCTTGCCGAAGAACATCTCGCTGCCGACGAAGAACGTCGGCGAGCCGAACGCGCCGCGCTCGACGGCGGATTGCGTGTTTTCCACCAGCCTTGCCTTGAGCTCCGGCTCATGCGCGCGGGTCAGCAGTTTTGCGCCATCAAGACCCGATTCCGTCAGCGCCTTTGCCGCGACTTCCGGATCGTCCATCTTCTTCGGTTCGACCCACATGTGGTGGAACGCGGCCTCGACGTACTTCTCGAATACGCCCTCGGCCTGTGCGGCAATGGCGCCGCGCATCAGGTTCAGCGTGTTGACCGGGAAGAACGGATTCCAGACGTAAGGCTTCACATTGAAGCGGCGCACGAAACGGTCGGTTTCGAGCTGCATGAATTCGCGCTTGTTTTTGACACCGGCTAAGGTTTCGGCCGGCGACTTGTTGTTGGTGGCCTTGAAGATGCCGCCGAGCAGCACCGGAATGTATTCGAACTTGATGCCGCTGCGTTGCTCGATCGCCGGGATCGCTTCATGGCTCAGAAACGCATTCGGGCTGCCGAAATCGAACATGAACTGCGGATTTGTCTTGGCCACCATGAACCTCCCGGATTGGCGTTGACGCGATTGTGGCGCAGCATCCGGGCCTCGTCCACCCCTTTTTATGATGGTTATAATATATCTGGAATGCTGGTGCCGAATGGCAAATCATACCATCCGGCGGATCGCTTTCTTGCGCCAGACCAGCAGATAGAAGGCCATCTGCAATAGCATCATGGCGCAGAAGGTCACGGGATAGGCGATCCATACGCCTTTGACGCCGATGGCCCGGCTCAGCCACACCGCGACCGGGACCTCGATGGCGATGATGGCGAAGATCGAGAGCAGCATCGGAATGAGGACGGTGCCGCTGGCGCGCATGGTTGCCGAGAAGACGCCGGACATGCCGAAGGCGATGGTGCTCCATAACACGATATGAAGCAGGCTCTGGGCCAGATCGAGCACTTCGGTGCGCGTGATGAACAGGCCGATGATCAGCCGCGAGAGGAGATAGCCGAGGATTACCAGCGCGCCGGTCATGAACAAGTTGAGCCACAGGCCGGTGCGGACGATGGCGCCGAGGCGGTCGACATGGCCCGCGCCGATCGCCTGCGCGGCGAAGATCGAGGCGGTGATGGCGATCGATATCGCGGGAAACTGTACATAGCTCAGCACCTGATTGACGGCGCCATAGGCCGCCGTCGCATCCGAGCCAAATCCATTGACGAGGCCGAGCAGCACCAGTTCGGCGAGCGACATCACGACGAGTTGTACGGCGGTGGGAAGCCCTATCCGCAGCACCTTGCGCAGCAGGCTGCCGTTGAGGCGCATGCCGCGCACAAACGTCGCGTCCGGCGCCAGCGCGTGCTTTTTCCAGCGCAGATGGATGACAAGCCAGATCAGCGTCACGACCGACGAGACGGCCGCGGCAACGGCCGCGCTGGCAACGCCCAGTTTCGGCAGCCCGAACCACCCCTGGATCAGCGACGGCGTCACGATCAGACCGATCACAGTGGAGACCGCGAGCGCAAACAAGGGTGTCACGCTATCGCCGACGCCACGCATCATCGATGCGGCTAGTAGAAACGCGAATGTGGCTGGCATCGCGATCATCATGATGCGCGCATAAGAGGTCGCGGCGTCGAGCACATTCGGCGGCGTCGCCAGCGCGATCATCAGGTCGCGTGTGAAGAACCCGCCGAGTACAGCGATGACGACGCCGCCGAGCAATGCGACCGTCAATGTCGTCCCGGCGATGGTCTTGACCTTGTCGCGTTCGCCGGCGCCCCAGGCCTGGCCGATCAGCACCGAGGAACCCGATCCCAGGCCGATGATGAAGGCGATGAAGAAGAACATCACCGGAAAGAATCCGGAGACCGCGGCGAGCGCGTCGACGCCGATCATCTGGCCGAGATAGATGTTGTTGATGGTGCCGAACAACGCCTGCAGAATGTTGCTCAGCATCATCGGCATCAGGAAGGCGATATACGCCTGCCACAAGGGTCGTGGGGTCGTCATGGAAATCCTTGTGCGGCGTCAGCCGGCGTTGTCGCTGAATGCAAGCTTGACGGTGTGATCGCGGATATCGTGAGGCCATGCCGCGATCAATTCGGTAAAGCGCCGACGGTCGCTGGCGAATAGCGCTCGCGAAGCTTCCTCGAAGCCGGAGAGATTTCCGGCCATCGCCGACATGAAGTGATAGGCTGCGTCGCGTGCCTGGCGATTGCGATCCGCATCGCCGCGAGCGCGTCGCGCCTCCTCGACCAGCTTGCGCAAGGCGACGGATGCGCCGCCGGGCTGCGCACTGAGCCAGTCCCAATGGCGCGGCAGCAGGGTCACCTCGCGGGCGACAACGCCGAGCTTCGGCCGTCCACGCCCGCGCGGCGCCGTCTGCTCGGCTGTCGGCTCCGGGATGTTCGGCGTCTGCGGCAGCCGCGCGACGATATCGGCATCGCTGCCGCGCAGATCGAGATCGATCGGTCGCCCGGTGGCATCATCGAAAATCACAATCGGGGTCGGCATTGCCCGGTCGGCAGCTTTCTTCACAGCCAGCGCCACCTCGGCCAATGGCCCAGAGGCGAGGCGGCTTTGGCCTTCGAAGGCGGTGAAATGGGAGCGTTGGGTCATGGCGTCAGGTCCGGGGGAACAGGGTGGCGCACCTTCTATCCGGGTAAAATTTGAGTGTCAATATTATCCGGGTAAATATTTTTGCAGTTGAAAGCACTACGAAAATTCAGCCTGATCATGGGCGGGCGAGCGATCTCCGCAGCGCGCCCGAAATTCCCCCTGTCGCCGTACGATGGGCCGACCACCAAGGACACCGCATGCTGACCGTGCATCACCTGAACAACTCGAGATCGCAGCGTGTGCTGTGGCTGCTGGAAGAACTCGGCGTGCCATATGAGATCGTCCGCTACCAGCGACAGGCCAACATGCTGGCGCCGCGCGAACTCAGCGTGATCCATCCGCTCGGCAAATCGCCGGTGATCACCGACGGTGGCAATACCATCGCGGAGTCCGGCGCGATCATCGAATACATCGTTGGCACCTATGGCGAGGGCCGACTGATCCCGCCGCCGAATACGCCGGAGCGGCTGCGCTATACCTACTGGCTGCATTATGCCGAGGGTTCGGCAATGCCGCCGCTCCTGATGAAGCTTCTCTTCACGATGATTCCGCGCCGCTCGCCGATGTTGCTGCGGCCGCTGGTCGGCAAGATCGCCAAAGAGACGTTGACCACGCTGGTCAATCCTCAACTCAAGCAGCACATGGCGTTCTGGGAAACCGAACTGAACAAGAGCGAATGGTTCGCCGGCAACGAGTTTACTGCCGCCGATATCCAGATGAGTTTTCCGCTCGAAGCGGCTTCCGCACGCGCGGGCCTCAGCGACCACCACCCGAAGGCGATGGAGTTCTTGAAGCGCATCCACGCGCGTCCCGCCTATCAGCGCGCGCTGGAGAAGGGCGGTCCTTACACGGTGGGACGTTAAGTTCTGCTACGCATCGGCCTGCAGAATCCGGCCACGGGTTTCCGGCAGCGCGAACGCAGCGAGGAAGAACAGGCCGTAGGCTGCGACGGCAAAGATCGCGATGGCATTGGCCAGCGTCATCGTAGTGGAGAGATAGCCGACCAGCGCCGGAAACAGCGCGCCGACGCCGCGGCCGAAATTGTAACAGAAGCCCTGACCGGAGCCGCGCAGCCGCGTCGGATAGAGTTCGGTAAGAAACGCACCCATGCCGGAGAAATATCCGGAGGCGAAGAAGCCGAGCGGGAAACCCAGCAGCCACAGCGATTCGTTCGACAGCGGCAGTTGGGTGTAGGCGATGACGACGGCGATCGCGCCGATCGAGAAGGTCAGGAACAGCAGGCGTCGTCCGATTCGGTCCGCGAGCCACGCGCCGACCAGATAACCGATAAACGATCCGATGATCAGCGTCGCGAGATAGCCGGTCGAGCCGACGATCGACAGATGGCGTTCGGTGGTGAGGAAGCGCGGCAGCCACGCGGTGATCGCGTAATAGCCGCCCTGGCAGCCGGTCACCGCCAGCGAGGCCAGAATGGTGGTCTTGAGGATCGGACCGGAGAAGATCTCCCAGATTGCGGGACCGTCACCCTTGGCTTTTTGCCGTGCCCGAGTCTCGGCGGCGATCTGTGGCTCCTCGACGTAGCGGCGCAGGTAAAACACCAGCAGGGCCGGCAGCGCGCCGATCACGAACATCCAGCGCCATGCACTCTCCGCCGGCAGGTAGGAAAACAGGATCGCCTGCGCCAGCACCGCCAGCCCCCAACCGATCGCCCAGCCGGACTGCACCGAACCGACGGCGCGGCCACGATATTGCGCACGGATCGCTTCGCCCATCAGCACTGCGCCCGCGGCCCATTCGCCGCCGAAGCCGAGGCCGAGTAATGCGCGCGCGATCAGAAGCTGGTTGAAATCCTGCGCAACCGCGCAGATCAGCGAGAACACCGAGAACCACAGGATCGTCAGTTGCAGCGTGCGTACGCGCCCGATGCGATCCGCGAGATAGCCGCCACCCCAGCCGCCGATGGCCGAAGCCAGCAGCGTGACGGTGACGGCAAATCCGGCGGAGGTGGGATCGACATTCCACAGCTTGATAATGGTGCCGACGACCAGCGGATAGATCATGAAGTCCATGCCGTCGAGCGCCCATCCGGATGCGCAAGCCCAGAAGGTGCGCCGTTCCGGAACCGTCATGTCCTTGTAGAAAGCGGTAAGGCTGGTGTCCTCGATCGGTGCAACGGTCGCCGGCTGCAATGAACTCATGCGTGTTCCTCCGGAGGATTTTTTCAAATCCTACGCCGATCGGTGAGGTTGTCATCAGTCAAAAGCCGCCGCGATGGTTCCGTCATCGCGGCCAGTGAATGCAAGTGTCGATCGTGCGATACTAGTAACCTGCCGCTTCCGATCCACGCGTGCGCGGGTCCGGGCCGCCCTCGATGCCATTCGGCGTGATCGCGATGGAGTTGGCGGAGGTCTGTCCCATCGGCTCGATGACGCGATGGCCCTTCGCCTTCAGTCCGGCCAGCACCTCGTCGCTGAAGCCGCGTTCGACGCGCACTTCATCGGGCAGCCACTGATGATGCAGGCGCGGCGCATCGACCGCGGCTGCGACACCCATATGGTAGTCGAGCACATTGACGATCACCTGCAGCACCGTGGAGATGATGCGGCTGCCACCGGGGGAGCCGGTGACCAGCACCGGCTTGCCGTCCTTCAGCACGATCGTCGGTGACATCGATGACAGCGGCCGTTTGCCGGGGCCAGGCAGGTTGGCGGCGAAGCCGACCAGTCCATAAGCGTTCGATGCGCCGGGCGCGGCGGTGAAATCGTCGAGTTCGTTGTTGAGCAGCACGCCGGTGCCATCCGCGACCAGCCCGACGCCATAGCTGAAGTTCAGCGTATAGGTGTTGCTCACGGCGTTGCCGGCGCTGTCGACCACGGAGAAGTGCGTGGTGTTACTACCTTCATGCGGCTGCTTGAGTGGAAGCGCGTCGCTCCATGGTGTTGCGCGGTCCGGGTTAATACTCGCGCGCAATTTTGCAGCGTAGTCCTTCGACGTGAGCTTTGCGACTGGTGCGTTGACGAAGTCGGGATCGCCGAGGAAGCGGGCGCGGTCGGCGTAGGCGCGTTTCATCGCTTCGATCAGCAGATGCAGCGACGGTACCGAGCCTTGCGCGAGGTCGTGCATCGGAAAGCCTTCGAGGATATTCAGCGTTTCCAGCAGCACTACGCCGCCCGACGATGGCAACGGCATCGCGACGATGTCATAGCCGCGGTAGCTGCCGCGCATCGGCTCGCGCTCGACCGCCTGATAGGATTTCAGGTCGTCGCGGGTGATGATGCCGCCCGCCTGCTGAATCCCTTTCACGAGTTCGTCAGCCACCGGCCCCTCGTAAAAACCGCTCGGTCCGTGTCCGGCGATGGCTTCGAGTGTTGTGGCCAGGTCGGTCTGAACCAGCCTGTCGCCCTCGCGAAGCGATGAGCCATCCGGATGCGAGAAAATCTTCGCGGTGGCAGGCCAGCGCGCCAGCCGCTTGTGCCAGCCCGGCAACGTATCGGCCATGTCGTCCGTGACGATGAAGCCGTCGCGTGCCAACACAATGGCTGGCTGGAGCAGTTGCGCCAGCGTGAACTTGCCGGAGCCGTATTTCTTGAGCGCCAGCGACAGTCCCGCGACGGTACCCGGCACGCCGATGCCGAGCGCGGAGTCGCGCGACTTCGCCGGATCCGGCTTGCCATCCGCGCCGAGGAACATGTCGCGTGTGGCAGCGTGAGGCGCGGTCTCGCGATAATCGATTGCGACATCTTTGTTACCGTCGGCGAGATGAATCACCATGAAGCCGCCGCCGCCGATATTGCCGGCGCGCGGATAGGTCACTGCCATCGCAAAGCCGGTAGCGACCGCCGCGTCCACCGCGTTGCCGCCACGCGCCATCACGTCGCGTCCGACTTGCGCCGACAGCTTTTCTTGCGCCACCACCATGCCGTGCGTTGCCTTGACGGCGTGGATCGCATCGGCCGAAGGCGGCAGATAGTTGCCGCGGCGCGCTTCCTGCGCGAGCGAACCAGTGCCAAGGAACAACAGCAGCAATGGGATGGCGCGCATCAGTCGCCGGAAGGCGGGTGGCTTCATCGTCTCAAACTCCGGCCGCGGTCGTCGCGGTTGTATTTCGCGCCTCGTGGGTCCAAACGGGACGCCCGGCCGCCTGCTTCTTAATGCTATATTGGCATCGATGCGGTAGGCAAAAGGCCCTGATGATTCGTGAGAGGGTTGCATATGTCGGCTGCAGTGTCGCCTGACGCCGGCAAAGCGGACTTGCCGCTGGTCTATCCGCCGCGCTCGGCCGTGACGGCGTGGATTTTCTTCGACTGGGCAGCGCAACCTTACTTCACCCTGATCACGACATTCGTGTTCGCGCCGTATTTCGCCACCTATGTCGCGTCGACGCCGGCCGAAGGGCAATCGTTGTGGGGCTTCGCTACCGCCGCTGCTGGGCTTCTGATCGCGCTGATGTCGCCGGTGCTGGGCGCCATCGCCGATGCCAGCGGGCGGCGCAAGCCGTGGATCGCGGTGTTTGGCGCGTTGCTGGTGATCGGCTCCTGCCTGATGTGGATCGGCAGGCCGGGCGATCCGGGGGTGATCCTGCCGTTGTTGATCGCTTACGCCGTCGCCACAGTCGGCGTCGAGTTCGCCACGGTGTTCAACAACGCCATGATGCCGTCGCTGGTGCCGCCGGAAAAAATTGGGCGACTGTCCGGCACCGGCTGGGCCACCGGATATATCGGAGGCATTCTCAGCCTTATCCTGGTGCTGGGATTTCTCGCAGCCAATCCGGACACCGGCCGCACGCTGTTCGGACTGACGCCGCTGTTCGGGCTCGATGTGGCGTCCCACCAGGGCGATCGCATCACGGGGCCGCTGACCGGCGTGTGGTTCATCATCTTTGTGTTGCCGATGTTTTTACTGACGCCGGATTTCCCGGCGAAGCGACCGGTGCGCGAAGCCCTGCACGAAGGCCTGCGCGAATTGCGCGGGACGCTGAGCGAACTGCCGAAACACAAATCGATGGCGGCGTTCCTGCTCGCCAACATGATCTACACAGATGGCCTCGTTTCGCTGTTCGCGTTCGGCGGGATTTACGCAGCGGGCACGTTCGGCTGGCACACCATCCAGATCGGCACGTTCGGCATCCTGCTCGCGGTCGCCGGGACGTTCGGCGGCTGGTTCGGCGGCAAGCTCGATGACAAGCTCGGACCGAAGACGGTCATCACCGGTGCGCTGCTGATGTTGTTGTTGTCGATCGCCGCGATCCTGCTGGTCGATCGCGATTCGATCCTGTTCATTCCGGTGACGCCGCCGCAGCCCGGCGGCGGCCTGTTCGCCGCGCCTGCGGAAAAGGCCTATCTCGTGCTCGGCTGCCTGATCGGCATGATGGGTGCGCCGTTGCAGGCGGCCTCGCGCACGCTGCTGATCCGCCTCGCGCCACGAGATCGCATCGCGCAGTTCTTCGGGCTGTTCGCACTGACCGGAAAGGTCACGTCGTTCGTCGGGCCGCTGTTGATCGGCATCGTGACTGCCGTCACCGCAAGCCAGAAGGCCGGCATGGCTGTGCTGGTTGCGTTCTTTCTCGCCGGCCTCGCATTGCTGTCGCGGGTGCGGACGGAGCCGCGCGAAAGCACGGGTTAACTGGAACGGAGCGGAAGGTCGCACTCAAGACACGGGTTTTGCGATGCGCACCTTCCTGCACTCAGTCCATCGTATTGATCGTCCCTGACGGCGGCGATTTCTCGCCAAGCAGGACACCGTTCACGATCAGACCGTATTTCGATGTCGGCTCGTCGTGGAATCGCTTGCGGGTTTCCGTAACGGAATCGACGAATCTGGGATCCTGCGGCCGTTCCTGACTGTCCATGTAGGTGGCGACGTCCCACGCATCCTGATCGCTCAGCGTGCCGCCGAGTCCGAGCGGCATGTTGGCCTTGATGAAGCCCGCAGCGTTGTTGATCGATCCCATGCCTGCGCCCCAGTTGAACGAGCGCGGTCCCCACAACGGCGGAAACACGGTCTGTCCATCGGCAGATTTTTGTCCTTCGCCACCGGCGCCATGGCAGAGCGCGCAATGCTGTGCGTAGACCTTGGCGCCACGATCATAGTCCGCCGGCTGACCCGGAGCTTTCAGCTTGGGATAGCCATGGCCCTCGACGGCGACGCCGGTCGGGCCGCCCCTCGCCAGGAAATAGGCATAGGTCTCGAGCGCTACCAGCACCTTGTCGTTGAAAGGGGGTGCCTTGCCGTTCATGCTGAAACGGAAACAGCCTTGCAGCCGCTCCTGAAAGGTATTCACGTGGCCGTTCTTCGAGCGATAGGCCGGGTAGAGAAGATAGGCAGCTCCCAGCGGCGCGGAGTTCGGTTGACGGCCGCGATCGATGTGACAGTTCGCGCACTGCAGATCGTTGCCGACGAACCCCTTCGCATTGTGCTGGGTGTCATGAAAGATGGCTTCGCCGAGCCGCACCATGTCGCCGAACGGCCCTTTCGGTATGTCGCTTTCTGCCGGAGGCGTATAGGAGGCGCTTGTCGCTTCCGTCTTTCGCGCCGGAGCGGCGGTCTCTTGCACCGGAGCTACGGCTTTGGGCGTTGGGGATTCGGACTTCGCTTGCTTTGCCGGCTGCGCTGATGCGGCGGGCTGTTCCGGCGCTGTGCCAGTCGAGGGGAGCATGTGGCCGATGAAGCCGGCGGCTGCGAGGGCAACAACACCCGCGGCCCAGGTCGATGGCTTGATGGGATTGCCGCTCATGGCTTGGTCTCCGGACTGCGAGCTGGTGCTGCTACGGGCAGACTCTCGTAATAGGCGGCAACGTTCTTGATCTGGTCGTCGTTCAACTTGCTGGCGACACTGGCCATCAGGCCCATGGGATCGTTCTTGCGATCGCCGGCCTTCCACGACTGAAGTGCGTTCTCGATGTAGGTAGCCGACTGTCCCGCGAGGCGTGGAAAGGTTGCTCCAACGCCAAGACCGGCAGCCCCGTGGCACTGGCCGCATCCGGGCATGCCTTTCGGCCAGTCGCCGGTCGCGGCGAGCTTGGCTCCGGCGGCGATCGCGGCCGGAGCAGCCGGCTCGGCTTCGGCCTTCGGCGCCGTCATGTCAGCGTAGTAGTTTGCGATCGTTTTGCGTTCGTCGTCCGACAACGCCGCCACGATCGGCTGCATGACATCGTTCTTGCGGGTCCCGTTCTTGAAGCTCTCGAGCTGATGCTCGATGTATTGGACATTGAGGCCAGCAAGGCGTGGAAAACCCGATGCCGGCGTTCCCTCTCCATGCTCGCCGTGACACGACGAGCATGGTAACGCTCCGCCGGATGTTCCGTTTGCCGCAATGTCCTTCCCGTCCGCCGCAAGCGCCGCGATCGCAGACATGCAAAGGAGCAGCGCTCCGCCCACCATCGATCTCATCAGTCGTCCACCTGCATTCGCTCTCACGGTTACGGGCCGTCTGGAACGGACCGTAACATCCGGAAGGAACGAGCATAGCGCCATTGCTGCCCGAACATCAAAAGTTGAACGTGGCTTGTGGCGTTCATGAATGCCGGTCGCTGGCTGCAGCGACGTCGTGGACGTCAGTGTCGGAAGTGGCGTATGCCGGTCAGCACCATGGCGATGCCGTGCTCGTCGGCAGCCTTGATGACTTCGTCATCGCGCACCGAGCCGCCCGGCTGGATCACCGCCGTCGCGCCGGCCTCGATGCAGGCCAGCATGCCGTCGGCGAACGGAAAGAATGCGTCGGACGCGACCACCGAGCCTTTCGTCATCGGCTCGGCGAGCTTGAGTTCGCGCGCGGCATCTTCCGCCTTGCGCGCGGCGATGCGCGCGGAATCGACGCGGCTCATCTGGCCCGCGCCGATGCCGACGGTGGCGAGGTCCTTGGCGTAGATGATGGTGTTGGATTTCACGTGCTTGGCGACGCGGAAGGCGAAGCGCAGGTCACGCAGCTCGGCCTCGCTCGGCGCGCGCTTGGTCACGACCTTCAGCGTCATGTCGTCGACCACCGCGTTGTCACGGCTTTGCACCAGAAGGCCACCGGCGACGGTTTTCGCGGTCAGGCCAAGTGCGCGCGGATCGGGCAGGCCGCCGGCCAGCAACAGCCGCAGGTTCTTCTTCGCGGCGACGATGGCGACGGCTTCGTCGGTGGCGTCCGGCGCGATGATGACCTCGGTGAAGATCTCGGTGATGGCGCGCGCGGCCTCGGCATCGAGCGTGCGGTTGAGCGCGACGATGCCGCCGAACGCCGAGGTCGAATCGCAGGCCAGTGCCTTGCGATAGGCGCTGACGAGATCTGAGCCTTCCGCAACACCGCATGGGTTGGCGTGCTTGATAATGGCGACCGCCGCGGTGCGCTTGGCGTCGAACTCGGCGACGCATTCGTAAGCCGCGTCGGTGTCGTTGATGTTGTTGTAGGACAGCTCCTTGCCCTGCACCTGCCGCGCGGTGGCGACACCGAAGCGATGATCGGGCGTGCGATAGAACGAAGCGCTCTGGTGCGGGTTCTCGCCGTAGCGCAGCGACTGCACGAGGCGACCGCCGAAGGCGCGATAATCCGGCGCGTCGGTCTTGAGTTGCAGTGCGAACCAGTTGGAGATCGCGGCGTCGTAGGCGGCAGTGCGGGCATAGGCCTTGGCGGCGAGGCGCTTGCGAAGCGACAGCGTCGTCGCGCCGTTGTTGGCCGCGAGTTCATCGAGCACGGCTTCATAGTCGTTGGCCTCGACGACCACCGCAACGTCATCATGGTTTTTCGCCGCAGCGCGGATCATCGCCGGCCCGCCGATGTCGATATTCTCGATGCAGTCCTCGTAGCCCGCGCCTTTGTCGACGGTGGCCTCGAACGGATAGAGATTGACCACCAGCAGGTCGATCGGCGCAATGCCGTGATCCTTCATCGCCTTGGTATGTTCGGCGTTGTCGCGGATCGCCAGCAGGCCGCCATGCACTTTGGGATGCAGCGTCTTGACCCGGCCGTCCATCATCTCGGGAAAGCCGGTGAGATCGGAAACGTCGGAGACCTTCAGCCCCGCCGCCGCGAGCGCCTTCGCCGTGCCGCCGGTCGAGACCAGCTCGATGCCGAGGCCTGCGAGCGCCTTGGCGAAGTCGATCAGGCCGGTCTTGTCGGAAACGGAAAGCAGTGCGCGGGTCACGCGGCGCGGAGTGTCGGACATGGATTTTGGTTCCTGGAAAGGGGCGCATTTTCCAGCGAAACGGGGGTCGGTTCGGCGAGAAAACAGCGTCCGGACGTTAAGGCAGCCCGGTAGCACGGTTTGCCTGCCGACGGAACCGATTGCGATGCAATACGGTTCGATTCGCCACTGAAAATCGCAAGCCGGAATCTAGGATTGGAGCGGAATTCGGCAGGTGACACGGGTCTCGGCGGCGTTTGAGGCTGCGATCAGGGTGCCGCCATGGGCGCGGGCGATTTCGGAAGCGATGTAGAGGCCGAGCCCGAGGCCCTGCCTGGGTGTTTTGGCGTCGCCTCGAAAGAACGGTTGGAACAGCCGATCGAGCTTTTCGGGCGGGATCGGGTCGCCGGAATTCACCACTGTCAGTTCGAAGGCGTCATCGCGTGTCGTGCCATGAACCGCAACGGGCCGATCGCTCGCGCCATGGGTCAGCGCGTTGCCGAGCAGGTTGGACAGCAACTGGGCGATGCGACCGCTGTCGCAGTTCACCGGCTGGGTCAGCGTGAAATCGGTTCGAATTGTCCGCTCCGGGAATCCGGCCTGCAATTCCGCGACCACCTGACGAAGCACCGTTTCGATCTCCACCGTCTGTCGCTGTAGCGGCAAGCCGCCGGCGAGGCGGCCGCGCGCAAAATCCAGCACATTCTCGATCATGCCGGACATCCGGGCGAGGCTGTCCTGCATCAGGCCGACCAGCTTGCCGGTCTCAGCCTCGCCCCTTGGCTTCGACAGCATGCGCAGCCCGGCCGCGATCGACGCCAGCGGATTGCGGAGGTCGTGTCCCAGCACGGCAATGAACCGCTCGCGCAATTCGGCGGTGCGGCGCTCCTCCATCAGGCTGGCTTCACTGGCGGCTACCCGGTCCAGCGAGTCGAGATGGGCGCCGATCAACTCGGCGAACAGCTTGAACATGCCGATGGTTTCCGGCGTGCTGAGGCGCGCCGGTCGCGGATCGATGGCGCACAGCGTTCCGAACAGGCTGCCGTCGGCCTTGAAAATCGGCACCGAGATATAGCTCTGGAAGCCGTACATCGCCGGCGTGCGATGATCGGCGAAAACCTCGTCCTCGCTGACATGGTCGATGACGACCGCGTTACCGCTTTGCCGGATTTCGTGGCAGATGGTGGTTTGCACCTGCAATTCGCTGCCCGGTATCAGACCGAAATTGATGTCGTCGCGAACCGCGCAGCAGATCCAGCGCGCATCCGTCACCCGCGCCACGGCGGCAAAGCCCATCCCGGTGGCGCGGCACACCACTTCGAGAATCTGCGGAACGGCATTGATCCGCTGGATGGAATCGATATCCGCCTGGAAATCGTGCTGCATGTCAGATTCGCTCTCCCGATGACCTTTTACATAGGTTGTCGGCGAGAGCGAGACGACATCTGCACGCCACGCGAAGGAACCTTCGCGGGATCAGAGCGGTAGTTCGGGTTCGTGACGCGCAGCGCGGCGTGCCGATGTCGCCGCCGGCGATGTCGTCGAGCGGATGAAACTCCAGCGGACGTTCGAGACCTGCTTCGCATTCTGCCGGATCACGATCTGCGCGGTTCGCCGCGGACCGTCGTTGCCGGCGAGGAAGACGCTGTCTTCCAGGTCGACCTTGTCGTCGAGAGCCTCGAAGGTCCAGACCTCGCGATTGGGCAACACCAGCATGACGCTGCGAGCATCGCTGAGGCGGCTGGCCTTGACCGACGGATGCAGGTGAAAGCGCAGCGCGAATTCGGTGTCACCACCGCGCGGTCGCGAGCCCTGCGGCGGCGCCAGGGTGTCTTCGCCGTCCAGCCGCAGACCGTCCTCGGCAATCATCAGCACGCGGCGGTGCATGATGCCGAAGCGGCTGAGATAACCGTCATGCGCCATGGTCAGCAACGTGCCGTTGGCGACGAATTCGCGGTAACTCTCGACCTCGGTGGGGCCGCTGACGATCGGCGCACCACGCAGCAGCCGCTTCATGGTCGACCGTTCGACGAACTGGCAGGATGACGTCTCGTTGTAGGTCGCGGTCGAATGCGCCGGTGTGGAGCGTGCGAACACGCGCCAGGTCTCGCGGCCGGTCGCCGGCATGCCGCAATTGATGACGATGCGATTTTGTCCCGACGACAATTCGAAGGCGAGACAGCCGGCATGGGCCTCGGAGCTGACATTGGCTGGCGGCGGTGGACCGGCATCGACGATCACCGCGGTCGCACCGGCGTCGAGCCGTTCGTAACCCGAGTGCGGCATGGTGGCCATCGGAATGCCGCGGGTGTCGTCATAAGCCAGCAGCGTCGCGAGCAGGTCGGACGGCGTGCCGCTCATGCCGTTGAACAGCGCGAAATTGCCGTCGCCATGGCGGAAGAAGCGCAGCATCGGCATCATGCGGTCGATGGCGTTCAACAAGGCTGGCGGTGGCGAGATGTTGCGCGCCGCGAAGGTCTGGCGCAGCGGCAGGAGATCGATCAGAAGTTCGATCAGCGCGCCCGGGTTGCGCGAAATGTGGCCACCGTCGGGTAGTATCTGTCGTTGCAACTCGTCCGACAGCTTGCGTGTCGCGTTCTTGATCTGGGCGGCCTGATTGGCGAGGCACAGCGACGCATAACACAGCGCGATCACCACCTGCAGCCGCGGCACGCCGTCGCCGATGTCCACCATGGCGCCGCGAAGCTGGCGAATCTCGCGGCTCAGCGCGCGCAGATAGCGGCGATAGAACTTGCTGTCGGTATTGTCGTTGAGCACCAGCGGCGCCTGCGACAGCAGCGAGATGATGCGGCGCGCCTGCACATCGGGGCGGCGTCCGACCGGCTGCTTGCGCTTCGGATTGGAGATCCAGTCGTCGATCAGCGAGCGCGCATTGGCACGCGTGATCGCGGTATCGGCAGCGCGCAGGTGGCGCAGCCAGCCGAATCCCAGTAACGCGGCTTCCCAGTCGTCCGACGGAGGCTCGAGATCGAAGATTGAGCGGCTGTGGCAGGTGACGATCTTGCCGGCAAACACGAAGCGCCCGGCATAGATCTCGGAGGCGCGTGTTGCGTCGGTGGTGCGCAGATCGTGCGGCGCGATAATCAGGCGATCGGTGCGGCCCGGCCATAATCGCGCGACTGCCGCCTGGCCGCCGCTGGCGCGCGACATCACCGACCGGGCGAAGCGGCCGAGAATCAGCGTCGAGAGGCGTCTGCGTTGTGCGGCGGACACGCGCGGCGGGTTCCCAGAATCAGTTGTGACTTGATGAAATTTAACTGCGAATCCTTCTTAATGTGGAAACGCCGCCGACGCATCACAGGAAACCAGTCATTCAGTCAAGGCATTGCAAATATTAGGCTTTAACCAACCGCGCGGCGTAAAACCCATCGAGACCCCCGAGCCGAGGGTCTTCTGGATGGGGCATATGGCACGGCAGCGTGCGCAAATCGCCCTCGGCGGTGACCAGTTCGGCCTGTCCTGCTACCTCGGAAGCGTCGATCGGCGCACGCCGGACGCCTGATTCGGCAGCGAGCAGAGCGGCCACGGTCTGCTCGCCTTCCTCGGGCTCGAGCGAACAGGTGCAGTAGACCAGCGTGCCACCCGGTTTCAGCAGCGCGACCGCGCGCTGCAGCAGTCGGCGTTGCAGCGCCGTCAGTGCGCTGATGTCGCTTTCCTGCTTCAGCCAGGCGACATCGGGATGGCGGCGAATGGTGCCGGTCGCGGTGCATGGCGCGTCGATCAGGATTCCGTCGAACAGCGCATCGCCGCCATTGCCGGACCATTCGGCGGCGTCGGCGACCACAGTCTGCGCGTCGAGTGACAGTCGCACGAGATTTTCGCGCAGCCGCGCGACGCGGTTCGGCGAACGATCGAGCGCGGTGACTTCCGCGCCGGCATGGATCAGTTGCGCGGTCTTGCCGCCGGGCGCCGCACACAGGTCGGCGATGCGTTGTCCCTTGAGATCGCCGAACAATCGCACCGGCAGCGCGGCGGCGGCATCCTGCACCCACCATTTGCCTTCGCTGAAGCCCGGCAGCATCGCTACCGATCCTTGAAGCAAGGTGCGCACGGTACCGGTCGGCAATGTTTCGCCGTGCAGCCGCGTCGCCCATTGCGGCGCGTCGGACTTCACGGTGAGATCGAGCGGCGGTTCGTAGCCAATCGCGACGGCGATCTCGGCAGCGGCGGTCTCGCCGTAGTTCGCGACCCAGCGCGCCAGTAGCCACGGCGGCACGTCGAGCGACTGCGACTTGATTTCATCGATCAGCGGCTGGCCTTCACGCGCGCAGCGGCGCAACACCGCATTGACGAGGCCGGCATATTTGGCGGCGCGACGATCCGCTTGCACGAGGCGCACCGATAGATCCACCGCGGCGTGATCCGGCACGTCCATCCATAGGATCTGCGCGGCGCCGATCAGCAGCGCACTTTGCGCGCGCGGCGCATCGGTCGGGACGCCGCGATCGAGCAGTCGCGACAGCACATGACCGAGCGTGCCGAGGCGCCGCAGGATCGTCGCCACCAGGCGACGCATCAGGGCGCGGTCACGATCCGCCAGCGTCTTCAATCCAGGATGCGCGGCGGCGCCGTCGAGTTGCTCATCGAGTGTGCGATGCTTGTGCAGGACGCCATCGAGAATGTCCGCAGCGATGCGGCGCGCTGCTAATCCGGGCACTTCCGCCGGCGGGGCAAATCTCGAAGCTGGCATGGGCGGGGAACATCGATGCAAAGAGTGGGTGACGATATTGCGCTGTCGCATACCGTCATGGCGAGGATCATTTTAGTGGCACGCGAATATGCCAAATGTAAGAATCCGGCTTATATAATCCTCGAGCAAAATTTTTCGCGCGTTGCGCGAAGCAGATCGACAAGTCGCCATCATCGGAATGCAAACCGTGATGTGGCGGAGAAAGAACGATGCAGGACGATTCCGTTCGAACCAATGAGGCAAACTCCGCGCGCAAGCCGCTGTCGCCAGCGGCGCAGCGTGCATTGGCGGAAGCCGAGGCGCGCCGCGCGGCAGCGCTCGCCAACGCCAAGCCGCTGCCCAAGGAGTATCAGGGTCCGCAGGGTCCCGAGCCGACCCGGTTCGGCGACTGGGAAACTAAGGGCATCGCGTCGGATTTTTAAGGAATCTGCGTGAGGCTCCCGACGCGTTGGCGCGTTTCGGGGGAGCCAATAATTGCCCTTGCTCCGATTTCGGCTGGCTGACTGTGTAAATCGTACGCCACAACTAGGGATTGTGGTTGCTGCGATGTCCGACTCAGTTTAGTCTAGGAATATGTACCCATCCCGCAGATTATACCCAGCATCGAACCGTTGGAGGCGCAGCGGCTTCGCCGGATTGATGCCATGGATATTCGTCCTCGGCGTCGCGGCGGGGACCATGCTGCCTGCGGTCCGGCACTGGCACGAACGTGGCGCCATTTCTTCCACCACGTCGACCGCGCCGGGCGAATTGCAGGGGCATGATACCGGCGCGATCTGGTCGCGAGCCGGGCAAGGCGGCGCCCGTCATCCGGCCGAGGTTCTGCGGACGATCGATGGCGATACGTTCGAAGCCAAGGTGCATCTGTGGCCTGGGCTCGACATGGTGACCCGGGTGCGGCTGCGCGGCATCGATGCACCGGAATTGAAGGCCGCCTGCGCCGAAGAATATCGCATGGCGCGATCGGCGAGCGATGCGCTACGCGCGCTGCTTGCTGAGGGCGAGGTGACGATCTTCAATATCGGCCCGGACAAATACAACGGTCGCGTCGTTGCCGATGCAGCGACGCGGCAAACGCCGAACGTCTCCGAGGCGCTGCTGGCTGCCGGACATGCACGCCGCTATGGCGGCGGCCATCGCAGCGGCTGGTGCGGCAACTCCAGCCGATGATCAGCGCGTAACCACCACCGGCGTTCCGACCGACACACGTCGATACAGGTCGCTGATGTCGTCGTTATACATCCGCACGCAGCCATAGGAGACGAAGCCGCCGACCGAGCCCGGCCGGTTGGTGCCATGGATCGCGTACTCTCCGCCTGCCAGCGTCATCGCTGCGACACCCATCGGATTCGAGGGGGAGCCGCCGGGGATCACGTCGGGGATGCGCGGATTGTCGCGCTTTACCTCGGCGGGAGGCGACCATGCCGGGTGCTGATACTTGCCGCTGATGCGCGTCTCACCGGCCCAGCGCTTGCCGGCCTTGCCCACGCCGACCGGGTAGCGGATTGCGCGGCCGCTATCGAGCACGAGATACAGCCGCCGCTCATTGGTTTTGACGACGATGGTGCCGGGCGAATAGTCGCCGCGATAGGCCACCACATCCGGGCGCGCCTGCGCCGGCACTGCGGCAAATGACGCGGCTACCATTGTGGCTGCCAGCGCCACGGCAATCTTCAACGACATCGATCACTCCGGTTCGAATATGCCCGGTAAACAAGGGCGGCAATTCGCCTCGCCCCGTCCGGCGCGCATTTCGTTGCGCGCGCCTACAAAGAAAATGCCGACAAAAAAGTAAATGTCCGGAAAACAACACCGGCCTGAAAACACAAATGTCAGAGGCTAAGGCCTCTGACATTTGCGTGAGCGTGCAGTGAGGTGAAGTTAGTCGGCCCTCAGGCCGTGGCCTTCTTGTTCTGACGATTGGTGACGAGATCGTCGACCACGGCGGGGTCGGCCAAGGTTGTCGTGTCGCCAAGGCTCGACGGTTCGTCCTCCGCGATCTTGCGCAGGATGCGCCGCATGATCTTGCCGGAGCGCGTCTTCGGCAGGCCGGGCGCGAACTGGATCAGATCGGGCGAAGCGATCGGCCCGATGTCCTTGCGCACCCACGCCACCAGATCCTTACGCAACTGTTCGGTCGGCTCGACGCCTGTCATCAGCGTGACATAGGCATAGATGCCCTGGCCCTTGATGTCGTGCGGATAACCGACCACGGCGGCTTCCGACACGGCGTCGTGCGCGACCAGCGAACTCTCGACCTCGGCGGTGCCCATGCGGTGGCCGGAGACGTTGATGACGTCGTCGACGCGGCCGGTGATCCAGTAGTAGCCGTCGGCGTCGCGGCGGCAGCCGTCGCCGGTGAAATACTTACCTTTATAAGTCGAGAAATAGGTCTGCTCGAACCGCGCGTGGTCGCCATAGACGGTCCGCATCTGTCCCGGCCAAGAGCGCACGATGCAGAGATTGCCTTCCGTCGCACCTTCGAGAACCTTGCCGTCGGCATCGACGATTTGCGGCACGATGCCGAAGAACGGCTGCGTCGCCGAACCCGGCTTCTGCGCGATGGCGCCCGGCAGCGGCGTGATCATGATGCCGCCGGTCTCAGTCTGCCACCAGGTGTCTACCACCGGGCAGCGGCCGTCGCCGACCACGCGGTGATACCATTCCCACGCTTCCGGATTGATCGGCTCGCCGACCGAACCCAGCAGGCGCAGCGTCTTGCGCGACGTCTTCTTTACCGGTTCGTCACCGGCCTGCATCAGGGCGCGGATCGCGGTCGGCGCGGTGTAGAAGATGTTGACCTTGTGCTTGTCGATGACATTCCAGAAGCGCGAATTGTCCGGATAGTTCGGCACGCCTTCGAACATCAGCGTAGTCGCGCCGTTGGCGAGCGGGCCGTAGAGAATGTAGCTATGGCCGGTGACCCAGCCGACGTCGGCGGTGCACCAGTAGATGTCGCCGTCGTGATAATCGAACACGTATTGGTGCGTCATCGCGACGTAGGAAAGGTAGCCGGCCGTGGTGTGCAGCACGCCCTTCGGCTGTCCGGTCGAGCCCGAGGTGTAGAGGATGAAAAGCGGATCTTCCGCATTCATCGGCTCGCACGGGCATTCCGTGGTCACCATCTCGGCGGCGTCGTGGTACCAGAAGTCGCGTACCGGATCCATTTCGACAGGCGCGCCGGTGCGCTTGACGACCACGACCCAATCCACGCCGCCGCTTTTGGCGATGGCGGCATCGACGTTGGCCTTCAGCGGCACCTTGCGGCCGCCGCGCAGGCCTTCGTCTGCGGTGATGACGATGCTCGATTTGCAGTCGGTGATACGTTGTGCGAGCGAGTCCGGGGAGAAGCCCGCGAACACCACCGAATGGATCGCGCCGATCCGCGCGCAGGCGAGGATCGCGTAAGCCGCTTCGGGAATCATCGGCAAATAGATGGTGACACGATCGCCCTTCTTGACGTTGCGATTGCGCAGGACGTTGGCGAACTTGCAGACCTCGTCATGGAGCTGGCGATAGGTGATGTGTTTGGATTGGGACGGATCGTCGCCTTCCCAGATGATCGCAACCTGATCGCCCCGCTTGTCGAGATGACGGTCGATGGAATTGTAGGCGGCGTTGAGAACGCCGTCCTCGAACCACTTGATCGAAATGTTGCCGGGTTCGAACGACCAGTTGCCCGCCTTGGTCGGGGCCTGATCCCAGTCGAGCCGTTTGGATTGCTCCAGCCAGAACGCGTCCGGCTCATTGACCGATCGGGCGTACATCTCGCGGTATTTCGCGGCGTCGATAAAAGCGCGCTTTGCCCATTCCGCGGATACGTCGTGAACCTTCTCGGACATCATTTCCTCCACGCTGTGCCGCCGCGGCCGGGCTTGCTAACCCGGCCTCGATTGCAGATCCGGCGGCATTTCGATTTTCACCGTCGTATGAATTAAGCGTCTGCGCAGCAAATGGCTACAGGCCGAAAGGCATAGAACTTTTGGCGGTTTTGGCGCGAGCAACGCAATTGGCGGAGCGAGGTCAAGAAACGCGCTCCATTGCAGCATGGAGGCCCCAGAAAGTTGCGTTCCGTCGCGGGGCGAGGCAGGTCGGCGATCACTTCGTTGAGATAACGGTATGTTGGCACCATTTCAGGCATTGCAGGTACTGGTGTCACGTTCCACAGGCGACTAAATCGCCGCGCGAGATCGAAAGCCTGACGCCCTTCGCGGGAACAAAATCAGGCGCGATTGCATTTGGGTAGGCGTATGGGAGCCCGGAGGGCACCTAAGACTATGATGGATCAGCAGAATTTCGAAATTTCGAGAACGGGGCTCGAGCAGACGGCATCGTTCCAGCCGATTTCGCCCCGGCGTACGAAGGCGCGGCAGCCTCTCAAAGGTAAGGCTGCAACGGCGGACCGGCGCGGGGCGCGCCTCAGTGTCGAGCGGCTGGCCCGCGAGATGGGGCTGACCATCGGTGATCAGAACGAGCTGACGATCCGCCGCATCAAGCGTGGTAAGTCGTATTCATTTATTCGTGCCAATGGCACGCAGATTCGTCACGCCGGCACCATCCGCCGGCTGAATTCGATGGCGGTGCCGCCGGCCTATGCCGAAGTACGCTATGCCGCCGACCCGACCTTTCACCTGCAGGCGGTGGGACGCGATGCGGCCGGGCGGCTGCAGTATCGCTATCATGCGGACTGGGAGAAGGTTCGCGAGCGGCGCAAGGCGCATCGGCTCGCGACGCTGGTCGAAGCGCTGCCGAAGATTCGCCGCGCGGTCTCGCAGCATCTATCGAGCGACGAACCGACCCGCGAATTCGCGCTGGCCGCGGTGATCGAACTGATCGCGCGCACCGCAATCCGCCCGGGCAACGAATCCTATGCGCGGCTCAATGGCACGCGCGGCGCGACCACCTTGCTCAAGTCGAACGTCACTATCGAGGACGATGGCATCGTGCTGACATTCCGCGCCAAGGGCGGCAAGGCCGTGCGCAAGGAATGCGATGCCGCCAAGCTGGTGCGCGCCATCGGCATTTTGCGCGGCGTGCCCGGCAAACGCATGTTCCAGTATCGCGACGAGGGCGGCACCGTCCGCATCGTCAGCACCACGCAGGTCAATGCGTTCCTGCGCGAGATATCCGGCATCAAGATTTCGCTGAAGGATTTCCGCACCCTGATGGCATCCGCCGTGGTGCTGGAATCGCTGTCGCGGATTTCGCCGGCGGCAAGTGCGCGGGGCCGCCGCAAACAGGTATTGGAAGCGGTGCGCGCGGCGGCGGATGAACTGTCGAACACGCCGGCGATCTGCCGCAAGAGCTATGTGCACGATACCATCGTCACCGCGTTCGAGGACGGTATTCTCGAGCGTTTCGCCGCGACGATGAAGGGCTATCGCACCCAGGCCAAGCGCGAGCAACTGCTGGCGCAGGTGGTCGCTACGGCGGGCATGTAAGCGGCGCGTTGATGGCGATCACGACGCGACATTGATGATCCACACCGCGGTGCGCTTGATCTCGTTGTCTTCCAGTTCCCGCGTCACCGGCACGTTGTATTCGGCGCATCTGGTCAATCGGTCTTTCGGCAGATAGGTCCGGCTCGGATCGCCGATCAACACGGCCACGCCGCGCGCGACATGCCGTGACAGAAATGCGAAGGCGCGTTCCGCGGTGTCGCGCTCATAGAAGATGTCGCCGGCCAGGATGACGTCCCACGCGTTCGAGAACGAAGGGCCATCATCGATCGATGCGGCCAGCAGATCGTCGCCGCAAATCGACAGACGGACATCATTTGCCTCCGCGTTCAGCAATGTCGCCGTACAGGCGAACGCATCGATATCTGCCGCGGTGACGGAGCTTGCGCCTGCTCGCATCGCCGCGATGCCGACCAGTCCGGAGCCGGCAGCGAGATCGAGTACCCGCTTGTCGTCCACAATCTCTGGATGATCGAGCACGTAACGCGCCAGTGCCTGTCCGCCGGCCCACGCAAAGGCCCAGAACGGCGGCGGCAGTCCCATCTCGCCCAGTTCTTCCTCGGTCTTGTGCCAGATCGGAACGGCCTCGTCCGCCACATGCAGCGAGATTTCCGGCACCAGTGGCACCGGGCGCAATCTGGTGTTGGCGCGAATGAAGGCTGTTCTGTCGGCCGGAGCACTCTGTGTCATTACGCGCGAAACAATTCAGAAGGAAATTAGGTTGTCGGCGGCTTCTTCGTTTCGCCCCGCGCAAAAATTCTATAGTCCGCCCATCTTGCAGATCGCTTTCCATTCGTCGGTCGTGACCGGCTGCACCGACAAGCGCGACAGCTTGATCAGTGCCATATCGGCAAAACGCTTGTCGTGCTTGAGCGTCTCGAGCGTCACCGGCGTCTTCAGCGGCTTGTCGGCCTTGATGTCGACGCAGACGAATTTTCCGGTCTTGTCGGTCGGATCGGGATAGTGCTCGCGGATGATGTCCACGATGCCCACGATCTCCTTGCCTTCATTGGAATGATAGAAGAAAGCGCGGTCGCCCTTCTTCATCTGCATCATGAACAGCTTGGCGCTGTGGTTGCGCACCCCGGTCCAGGCCTCACCCTTTGCGCCTTTGGCGACCTGCTGCTCCCACGACCACACCGACGGTTCGGATTTCACCAGCCAGTAATTCATTTGTCATCCCTCCGCGCGAAACGGCCGCGTCAACAGTTGTTCGATGGCCTCGTCGATCGTCACCTTGCGGCTCAGGATCGCGGCAACCGCCATGGCCACCGGCATATCGACATGGCGTGCCACGGCGAGTTCAGCCAGCACCGGTGCGGTGAATTCGCCTTCGCTCAATTTGTCGCCCGGTGGATTCTCGCCACGCCCCAGTGCAATGCCGAGCGAGAAATTGCGCGATTGCGGGCTCGAACAACTCAGGATCAGGTCGCCGAGGCCCGAGAGACCGGAGATGGTCTCGCTGCGCGCGCCGCAGGCAAGCCCGAGCCGCACCAGTTCGCTGAACGCGCGCGTCGTCAACGCCGCCAGCGCCGACGCGCCGAGTTTTCGTCCCACCACAATGCCAGCTGCGATCGCCAGCACGTTCTTTGCTGCGCCACCGATTTCGACGCCGCGCATGTCGGTGGTGTGATAGGGTCGGAACGTCGCCGAGCCGAGTGCATGGACCAGCGCGCGCGCTATTTCTTCATCGCCTGCGGCAAGCGTCACAGCAGTCGGCAGCCCGCGCGCGACGTCATCGGCGAAGCCGGGACCGGACAGGATGGCGGGCGTGGCGTGCGGCGCGGCTTCGGCAATCACCTCGGTCATGAATCGATGTGTGCCACGTTCGATGCCCTTGGCGCAGGCGACGACTGGTGTGCCTTCCGCGAGATATGGCGCAAGGGTGACAGCGGCGGCGCGGGAGTGCTGTGCAGGCGTCGCCAGCAGAATAACGTCGGCGCGCGCGGCACGCGGCAGATCGCTGGTCACGACAATCGATGCATCGATGGGGGCGCCCGGGAGGCGGCTGTTCACGCGGGAATCGCGCATCGCCTGCGCGTTCGCTTCCTGCCGCGCATAAAGCACGACATCGCGGCCGGCGCGCCTCGCCGCGCTCGCCAGCGCGGTACCCCACGCGCCCGCGCCGATCACCGCGACGGTCTGGTACGACGGCATTATCAGAAGCCTGCGCGGGTGTTGGCCAGCTTGGCCGGGACCTCGATATTTTCATCGAGACGCCAGCGTGCGCGGGGCGGTGCATCGAGCACATCCGTCAGACCTAGCGCCAGCCGCTCCGCGCCAGCCCAGGCGATCATCGCGCCGTTGTCGGTGCACAGTGCCGGCGGCGGAATCACCAGTTCGGTGCGCGCATGTCCCGCGACCTCGCGCAGTGCGCCGCGAATGGCCTGATTGGCGGCAACGCCTCCTGCGGCAACCAGCGCGGTCGGTGGGCCGAACTGTTCGGTGAACAGCCGCAACCCGACATTGAGCCGGTCGGCGATGGATTCTAGCACTGCGGCTTGAAAGCCGGCACACAGATCGTTGATGTCCTTCTGCTCCAGCGGTGTCATCCGGCTGGCCTCGTTGCGCACGGCAGTCTTCAGCCCGGACAGCGAGAAATTGGCGTCGGGCCGTCCCATCATCGGGCGCGGAAAACCGAACCGCGTCGCATGGCCCTGCACGGCAGCGCGTTCGACCTGCGGACCGCCGGGATAGGGCAGGCCGAGCATCTTGGCCAGCTTGTCGAAGGCTTCGCCCAAAGCATCGTCGACAGTGGTGCCGAGACGGACATATTTTCCGACGCCGAGCACCGCGACGATCTGGGTGTGGCCGCCCGACGCGAGAAACAGGCAATAGGGGAATGCCAGCGCGTTGGTCAGCCGTGGCGTCAGCGCATGCGCCTCGAGATGATTGACCGCGAGCAGCGGCGTGTTGTGGACCATCGCGATGGCCTTCGCCGTGGTCAGGCCGACGATCACACCGCCGATCAGGCCGGGGCCGGCGGCCGCGGCAACGCCCGCAAGCTGCGAATAGGTTACGCTGGCGTCCTTCATTGCATTGGCGACGATGCCGTCCAGCACGTCGACATGCGCGCGCGCCGCGATCTCGGGAACCACGCCGCCGAACGGCGCGTGTTCCTCGATTTGCGAGCGCACAATGTTCGACAGGATGCGGCCTTGGCCATCACCCGCGCGCTCGATCACCGCCGCGGCGGTCTCGTCGCAGGTGGTTTCAATTCCCAGGACCAGGATGGGCATATCGTCAGCCAATGTGAGCCCTTGCGTTCGCCGCCAAACCAGCGTTTTGCTTCTCATTCGTTCATTTGCGTAGCATTGTGAGGCCACGACGTGCAATCTTCCGACGGACAATCTTCCGGTCAGATGGAGTTTCTGGCGACCATTGGCACACGGGGCAGTCCGCTGGCGCTGGCGCAGGCGCACGAGGTGCAGGGCCGTCTGGCGCGCGCGCATGATGTCGCGCCGGAGTGCATCGCGATCAAGGTGATCCGGACCTCGGGTGATGCGATCCAGGATCGCGCACTGTCGGAAGCCGGCGGCAAGGGTTTGTTCACCAAGGAGATCGAAGAGGCGCTGCTCGCGGGTCACATCGACCTCGCGGTGCATTCGTCCAAGGACGTGCCGACGTTTCTGCCCGACGCAACCTGGCTTTCTGCCTTCCTGCCGCGCGAAGACCCGCGTGATGTCTTCATCAGCGCCAAAGCGTCGTCGCTGCAGGAATTGCCCGCAGGCGCGACGGTCGGCACTGCGTCGTTGCGGCGTCAGGCGATGGTGCTGCGGCTGCGACCCGATCTCAATGTCAGCGTCATGCGCGGCAATGTGGAGACGCGCCTGCGCAAACTCGCGGAAGGCGAAGCCGACGCCACATTGTTGGCACTGGCGGGATTGAAGCGGCTTGGCCTCGAAGACAAGGCGACACAAATTCTGACGGTCGACGAATTTCTGCCGGCGGTGGGACAGGGCGCCATCGCTATCGAGTCACGTCGCGATGACGAGCGCATCAATGCGTTCGTCAAGGCGATCGGTGACGCCGAGGCCGAGGTGGCGTTGACTGCCGAACGCAGCTTCCTTGCACTGCTCGACGGCTCGTGCCGCACGCCGATCGGCGGGCACTGTCGTGTCGAAGGGGACCGTATTCATTTCAGCGGACTGATCATCTCGCCCGATGGCGAAGAAGAATATGCCACCACGCGCGAGGGCTCGCGTGCCGACGCGATCGCCATCGGAGCCGATGCCGCGCGCGAATTACGCGAGCGCGCCGGTGAAAAGTTCTTCACGCTGTTTTCGGGCGCGTGACCTGTGGCCATCCTCGTCACTCGCCCGCATCCCGACGCTGCGACGACGGCGGCGGCATTGCGCGCCAAGGGTTTCGAGGTGCTGCTGGCGCCGATGTTGCGGTTCGAGCCGGTCGCATTCCAGATCGATACGGATGCGCGATTCGAGGCGGTGATCGTTTCCAGTGCCAACGCGTTGCGTGCCATCAGTGAAAACCCCGCCAGCGCCGCTCTGCTCGATGTGCCGCTGTTCGCCGTCGGTGAGCGCACCGCGCAGGCGGCGCGTGACAACGGCTTCACCAATGTCACCGCGGCAGGCGGCGATGCGGTGTCGTTGCGTGAAATGATCGTGGCGCAGGCGCGTGCCAAGCGCCTGAAAAAATCCGGCGACCTGCTCTATCTCGCTGCTGCCGATCGCGCCCGCGATCTCGGCACCGAATTGGGTGAACTCGGTTTCAACGTCTCCACGGTCACCGTGTACCGGATGGCTGCCGCGCCTGAATTGCCGCCAGACATCAGCGCCGCTTGCGCGAACGGACAGGTCGAGGCGGTATTGCATTATTCGGGGTGGAGCGCGCGCGCCTTTCTCGATGCGGCGCGGGCTGCGGCCGTGGAAATTTCCGCGCTGGCCTTGCCGCAGTGCTGCTTTTCCGAGGCGGTGGCTGCAATTGTGCGCGAAGGCGGCGCCACGCAGGTTGCGGTGGCGCGCGCGCCGGACGAAGATGCCATGTTCGAGGTGCTGGAGCGGGCCCTGCAGGCGCGCTCCGGTTTGAAGCCGCAGACGTGAGGTAGCCGGAAAGCTGCGTCGCGCCTGACGGCGGGATGCTTTAAAAAGAGCCTCGAATCGGGTGGGCGGCGCCTGGTGAAACTGAGGAACCTGGACGATGGTCGATGACAAGCCCGAACCCACCGAGCCGCCGGATTTGGGCCGTCCCAAGCGTACGCCGCCGACCATCGATCTCGATCCGTCCGAAATCACCCGGGAAGAATCGGCCACGCCGGCCGAACCGCATGATGCCGGACCCGATATAGCACCGGAAGCCGAGCCGACCGGCGAAACGCCTCCCGAGCCGCGTCAACGAACGCCCTGGATACCGACAGCCATCGTGGCGGCGATCGTCGGCGCAATCGTCGGCGGTGGAGCAATCGGGGTCTCGTCGCGGGCCGGCTGGCTGGCACCGCCGTCGGCTCCCGTTGCCCCGCAGGTCGATCGCGCCAGTGTAGATGCGATAACGGCGCGCGTCGCAAAACTCGAATCCAGACCGGCCGCGCCGGTGGCAACGGATCCCGCGTTGGTCAATCGGGTCACGGCCATCGAGCAGGCAATCGCGGATCTGCGCAAGGACGTTGCCGGTTTGCGCGTGCAATCGGAAAAGACCGCAGCTGCAATCAACGATGTCAAATCTGCGCCGCGCGAGACCGCGGCGGCCACGCCGTCGCCCGATCTGTCGGCAGTCACGGCGCGGCTCGATCAGGTCGAAGGTGCGACGCGTGCACTGTCATCCGCGAACGCACAGCGCGCTTCCACGCCGGCGGACGATGCGCCGCTGCGCCGCGTGGTGGCGGCGACGCTGCTCGATCAACTGGTGCGGCAGGGCGAATCCTATGGCGCCGCGCTGGCGGCGGCGAAGCCGCTGGCCACAAAGCCGGAATTACTGGCACCCCTCGATCACTTCGCCGCGTCGGGCGTGCCGAGCGCCAACGCACTCTGCAAAGAGTTGTTGACGCTGATTGGTGGGTTGACGCCGAGCGAACCCCCGGTCGCCGAGTCCTCCGGCATCGTCGATCGTCTGAAGGCCGGCGCCGAACGGCTGGTTCGCATCCGCCGCGTCACCTCGCAGACCGGTGAGGGGCGGGCGGCGATCCTCAGCCGCGCTGCTGCGGCCGCGCGGCTCGACGATGTCGGCGCGGCGCGGCGCGAATTGAATGGCCTCTCGGCAGCCGATCGTGCGCCACTGCAGCCATGGATCGAGAAGGCCGATGCGCGCGATGCTGCGCTTGCGGCCGCCCGTCAACTCGCGGCCGATGCCACGGCGGCGCTCGGCAAACCAGCGCCATAGGCCCCCGATGATACGGATCATTCTGTTCCTGATATTGATCGCGGCGGCGGCGCTGGTGGCCACCTGGGTCGGCGACCAGAGCGGCGACGTGGCGCTGACCTGGAGCGGCTGGCGCATCGAGACCTCCCTGCCGATCTTCGCGCTTGCGGTGGGCCTGGTTTCGCTGGCTGCGGTCTTTCTGTGGTCGGTGCTGCGCAGCATCTGGCGCACGCCGCAGCGCGTGCAGCGGGCGCGGCGCGAGCGGCGTCATGCGCGGGGCCGGCAGGCGATCACCCGTGGGCTGCTTGCGGTCGGTCACGGCGACAGCCACGCAGCGCGCAAGCATGCCGGCGTCGCCAAGCGTCTTGCCGCGGACGATCCGCTGGCGTTGTTGCTGCACGCGCAGTCGGCGCAGATGGATGGCGATCGCGCCGGCGCGCAGCATGCATTTCGTGCCATGGCCGAGCGCAAGGATACGCGGCTGCTCGGCCTGCGTGGATTGTTCATCGAAGCGCAGCGTGCCGACGATCCGGTTGTGGCGGTGGAGATCGCGCAGGAAGCGCTGAAGGTATCGCCGTCATCGACATGGGCGTCCCATGCGGTGCTTGGTTTCCGCTGCGCCAAGGGCGACTGGAACGGCGCGCTGGCGATCCTCGACAACAATCTCGCCGCGGGCCTGCTCGACAAAACGCTGTATCAGCGGCAACGCGCCGTGCTGCTGACGGCGCGGGCGCTCGAACTCGAAACCAGCGATCGCGATCTGGCGCGCCACAGCGCGCTCGACGCCGTGCGTCTCGCGCCGACGCTGGTGCCCGCGGCAACGCTTGCCGGCAAACTGCTGAGCGAAGCGCATCAGGTGCGGCGCGCCATGCGCATCATCGAGGCGGCATGGATCGTCAATCCGCATCCCGATCTGGCCGATGTCTATGCGCATGTGAAGCTCGGCGATTCCGCCGTGCAGCGGTTGGCGCGCGTCGAAGCGCTGGCGGCAAAAGCGCCGGGACAACTGGAAAGCGCGGTGGCGCTCGCACGTGCCGCGATCGACGCCAGCGAATTCCCCCGCGCCCGCGAGGCGCTGGCGCCATTCGTCGCGGCGCCGACCCAGCGCGTGGCGATGCTGATGGCGGAGATCGAGCGGACCGAGCATGGCGACAGCGGTCGGGCTCGCGAATGGACGTTGCGCGCGGTGCGCGCGCTGCACGATCCGGTGTGGACGGCGGACGGCTACGTGTCGGATCGCTGGCGGCCGGTATCTCCGGTGACGGGACAGCTCGATGCATTCCGGTGGCAGATGCCGCTGGCGGCGCTGCCGTCCGACAAGGCGGTCGTCGTGGAGCCGGAACCGGCGCGTGAACCGCTGCTGGCGCCGCCGCCTGCCACTGACGCCGCGTCGGCAGAGATCGCAGATGACGGAACCGCGCAGGCTCAGGACACGGCTGCCATCATAATTGACGAAGTGGAGGAGGCGCGTGCGCCGGACCCGGCAGTTACAGCCCCAGCGGCCGCTCCGCCGCTATTTCGGGCCCGCCAGGAAGCCGTGCGGAATAGCGCTTCGGCTATTCCGCCGGTGATTCCCATCGTCCGGGCGCCGGACGATCCGGGGGTTGACGATGAATCGGACCGGGACGAGTTCGACGGTTCCGGTGGCCCCACGGCGCAGGCCGGCGGCTGGCGCGGCTTCGTCGCGCGCTGGGTCGGCTGATCGTCATTTTGTGCGATCGTCCGGATGGCGCTGGCCCCGATAATCCGGCAACGCGCCGGAAATGCTGCGCTTTTCGGGCAGACCACGACGATGGCGGGCGGGATTGAGGCGCGGATTGCGCTGCGGCGTCTTGCAAAGCCGCGCGCTGCCCGATATCAGGTGCCGGAGCGCTCCCGGCCTTGCCGGGGCGTCGATGGTTCGCCGCAATAGCTCAGCTGGTAGAGCACGTCATTCGTAATGACGGGGTCGGGGGTTCGAATCCCTCTTGCGGCACCAGCCTTTCTCTCCTCGAGAACGGCTACGGCTGCGTCCACGATGCGGTTCTGAGGAAATCTTCTGAACAGCGATGATGATCACGAGTAAACCGGCTGCATCGGTTACACCGCGGTTACATTTGCGAGGCCATTTCGCTCAATGATGGCTTCGTGAGCGTCGAAGGCTTTGGCCTTATCAATCGACTTCTTCCTCATCGGCCAGCAAACCCGCTTGGTAGACCGTGTTTACGGTATAGATCAATTGCTCTCTTACCGCTCGATCGCTTCCTGGGAATGAGATAGCAACGCCCACTACAGGAACACTTTCAGCATAATCTTTCGGCTCTGGGAGATAAATCATCAGGAGCGGATTCAATGAGAGCTTTTGCCGAGCCGAACATATAGCGTGCGCGGTGGGCTCTTTGCGGGCCACTCCGGTCACGCGGTTTATCGGATCAAGTTGCATCGCAGTGTTCCAAGCCTCCGCGGAAAAATCGATCCCTGCGTCCCGGGTCGTCACGAGGCGTTTGATCCGGTAACCATTCCCTTGTTGAACCGCGGTATCGCGCTCGCGCTTTCGGGGTTTGAAGCTCAGATTTCCCAACTTACGAGCAGGCTCAAGATCCCCACCAATGACAGCGACGTTCCACATCGTTAGCTCTCCGGACAGAGCTATCTGCTGGACGACATAGTTGACCCAGAGGTCGCTACGGGCGCGGATCGAAGTCTTCTCCGACTGGTAATCCGTCAGAAACGTCTCAACGACGTTCCACGGGACGTCGCTCCAGAGCCTAGATCCATCGTACGGCCTACTCGGATCAATGCCACCTCGTCCCTTAAAGTCCCGTTCAACGGTTTCCACGAGCCTGTCTGCGGCCGTCTTGTTCTGCTTAAGAATGGACGGATCGAGGCTAAAACTCTTCGATTCGCTAATGCCGCCAGCGTACGATTGGTAGACGATGACGTCGCGTGCATGCCGACGCTTGTTTGAACTTGTGGGTGACAGGACAGGGTGCGATTGGACCTTGAGACCATAATCGATCGGCTGTGCGCCAATCTGAACCATATAGTCGAAATCTCGACGAAGCTCGTCACTTGCAAGAGCGATGTGTGTAAAGGCGTCGTTCAAGTTTTCGGTGGTGTATAAACGGCAGACGTCCATATACCCAGTTCGGTAACCGAACCACCGCCCCATTTGCAGAAGCGTGTCGTACATATCGGTCTGTCTGGCGAAATAGCTGACTGTCAAACCAAACAGAGTCAGCCCCCGGGAAAGTTTGTCACCTCCCACGGCGATGACATCGATGCCCGTCTCTTTGAAACTGTCGTAGTCCAAAACATCTTGTGCGAGTCCATTTATCTGTTTGACTCGGATTCCGCCAACAACGTCTGCGAGGATTCGTTCCACCCGGTCCCATGCTGGAAGCTCGCCTGCGTCTGGCTGATCTTCTGCACGGAGAGAGGAGGTCGTCGGCACGAAATCGTTCAACCAGAGACGCTTAAGCTCTCCCTTGATCGAACCGGAAACCCCCTCATCTCCGAAACGAAGACGCCGCCGGATGCGAAGGAGAGCATCATCGATCTGCTCGCAAACTGCATTCTGTATTCGAGTAAAGCGTGTAACATGGACGAGCATCGAATTATGCTCGGTCAATTGACCACGAAGCTTGCGCACTGCGCACGCAAGAATGAACGAGAGGATCGCCTCCATTAAGGAATTTGGTATTGGTCCAGGATCTATCGATTGTTTGTGCTTTGCCGGAATCCAAGCAGCTAGAGCTGCGGCATCCGCCGCGCTCTGGTCGATTAGCCTGACAAGTTTCGCCGACGGCTCGAATTCGTCGTTTTCTATCTCGAGACCAAAAGCTCGAAGAGGGCCGAAATAATTTGAAGGGGCGTGAAGATTAACGACAAAATTTCTCGGAAATAGGTCTTTCTCTGCTTCAGCAGTTGCCCCTTCGTGATGAATAAATATATTTGCAAACGGCGTCGCCGTGTAGCCTACGTACGACTTGTGTTCAAAGACGCGCAATATCCTGCGGATTAAGTCATTAATCGCAGTAGGCTTATGAAGCAGATCCGGCTTATCATCACCACTGAAACTCTGCTCACTGGTATCGACGGAGGCATTGTCACTTTCATCGTCGATTATGAGAGCAGGCGCATTCATGATGATTCTGCGACCGTTCGAATCGATATTTTTTGCAACCTTCTCCAGCCAGGCATGGAGGTTGCGTAGCATATTAACGTTCTTCTTCACGACGAGCAGGATCGGAAACCCGATATCCTCGGGAACGACGAGTTGACTGGCTACGATCTTATTAAAATCTCCCTTTTGCGAGCGCGCCGTTGCAGCCAACGCCGTTACGCTAGGATCAAACAGCCCAACACCAACAAGTGCACGAGTGCTATCGGTTCGGAATCCTAAGAACGCTTCATCCATGCGGATCTGTGTTTGCATCCGAAGACTTTCATGGATGCCCGCAAGTACGATGATGATTTGATAGCCTGCGTCTGCCGCTTTACAGGCGAGCGCGGCGTAGTTACTAGTCTTGCCGGACTGAACATCTCCTACAACCAAGCCTCGCCTGTCCCAAGGCTCCTTAATGGCTGGGTTACCGAGAAGTTCAAGGATTCTGTCCGTGTCCTCATCGATCCGCCGAACGACGGGCTCAGGTAGTGTACTGAGAAAAAATGTCTCGCAACGATTCCAAAACTTCCAATTCGTGCGATCGATGTCCCTAACCCAACGCTCATGATTGTCTTTTTCAACAAGGATTGCCGCTTGCTGCACGAAGACATCGAATCTGCGCACCAATTCATTGGTCAGCAACTCGATGTCGAGATCATTCGTAGAAACGAGACCAACAGCGGCGACGACTTGTTGTCTAATAATGTCTCGCGTTAGAGACTCGACTTTCCGCCCCCGAATCAACGAGCCGAGAAGCATCTGCGTCACCGAAAGAACTGTCTCTTGATCAGGTGTCATAACGCGCCCAACATATCACGCTCCAAGGTGGCAACGGTGACCAGAACCAGGGCTCGGTGTTCCTGAAAATGGGGCTGTGCCAATAGCTTTCTGCACGCTTCGTCATGCGACAATCCGAGTACCCGCCGATAGTTGGGGTAGACTGTGAGAAGAAGCTTTCGAATATCGGCCTCCTTCAGTTCACGAGCAGCGAGTACCGCAACATCAACACGCACTGCGGCGCTGATCGGTTGGAGAGGTGCCGACCTCTCGATCTGATCGAGCAGCAATCGCAGCAGGGACGCATCTGGCAACGCGGCTCGGACCTTTGACACCAGTGGATGCCGCCTATTCACCCGGAATGGGGCAGTTGCCGCCGTGATGTTCGGCATCCAAAGGGGGACTTCGTCCACGGTGCCTGAAGGTGCCCGATTCTTCTGAGAAACTGACCTTCCTCGCGATGTTGTCACGGCCCGGCGTCGGACGCTTTTCGCAAACCTCGAGAGCTCGTCCCTACAGCTACTGGGCGGTTGCGCAAATGCTTTGCGGAGGTCTATCGCCCAATCCTGATCATCGGCGTTTGTGATATCTATCGTCAAACGAGCTAGATTATAGCGCGGATCGAGCCGCCACGGCCGATCAATAGGACCTAGCCCTAACCAGCCTCCGCCAACGATCAGGCGGCGCTCGCGATATACGTAGAAGCCCTGTTGCTGAATCCAATCCAATGGTCCGGCGGCTCGGTGCAACTGCTCGCTGGTCATATTAGCGGGCGAGCCTAGGATAAAGGCGGCGCAAGTAATTTGGCCGTTAACTCCGATTGATTTCCTCCCTATCGGGGCACAGATATCATCTGCGACAGGATCCCACGGTGCCAGAGAAACTCCGTTCATTACTATTCGAATGTCTCCTGCAAATAGCATCCGGTGGAAGGTCATAGAAAGATGCTGGCCCACACTTTCTGCGATTGCAAAAAAATTATCGACGTCACCATCTTTGCCCAATAGCCGATCAAGCTTATCCCAGCGAACCATCGTGCCAGACGTCAGTTCATCCAGCTTTTCCATCGTTAAGCCGAGCTCTACTGGGTCCCCCTCCCACAACTCCCAATCGGAGGAAGCCTCAATTTTCTCAAGGTCCCATTGCGCTGCAACAGCCTTCGTTTCGCGTTCTTTGCTGACTACGGACAGGATGGTTGCCTGTGATAAACTCGCCGTCTTGAGGCCGAGACCGAAGCGACCGAGATCGCCGGCCTCCCGATCACTGCGGGAGCTGGTGCCCATCCGCATCGCCTCGATCAGGCGCTCCCTGTTCATTCCGCGCCCATTGTCGACGATTTCGACACAAGGCGAGTTATCGTGCCACTTGAAATCGACCTCAATCTGACTTGCGCCAGCGGTAATGCTGTTGTCGATGAGATCTGCGACCGCCGTGGGCGTCGAGTAACCGAGCCCGCGAAGCGATCTGACTATATCCGGGGCGACAGGTGGCAGGCGCAGAACCAATTTTCCCAACCGCTAGGTTCGCTCGGGCTTGACAGCGTAGTAGGGCGCTGCGAGTTTGGCAGTCACCTCGGATTCGCAAGATGCAGCGTCACCGGTCCGCGTGTCAAAGAGATTTGTGAATAATGATCGGAGTCGATTTATTTTCTGGCGCGGGCGGTATGTCGCTTGGTGCGGAATGGGCCGGAGTTAAAGTAAAGCTGGCCTTGGAATTGGAGCAAAGCGCGTTCTCAACGTACTCGAGAAATCATCCAAATTGTCTGACTTTGCGCGGCGATGCACAAAGCATCTTCGACCTTCGTTGGGCATCGACTGATCCAAGCGATTTGGTCGTCTTCGGTGGGCCGCCTTGCCAGGGATTCTCGACATCCAACCAACGAACACGCAGCAAGAAAAATAAGAACAACTGGCTCTATCAAGCATTCATCGCGTTCGTGAGAAACGTTCGGCCAGCATGGGTGGTTTTCGAAAATGTACGAGGTATACTCGAAACTGAGGGTGGCATGTTCGCCAAGCAGGTCGAGGCCGATCTGAAGAAGCTTGGATACTTTACTTCAAGCGGGTTGCTAAACGCCGCTGACTTTGGCGTCCCACAAGTACGGTCCCGCTTTTTCATCATCGCCCGCCACGGACAGGCCGCGCCTCCTTTGCCGAAACCACCATGCCAAGCCCGAGTCGTTACCGTAGCCGAGGCAATCGAGGATCTCCCTAAGCTTCACATAGGGGCAGAGGAGTCGATCTTGCCGTACGCTCGAGCAGCAAAGTCTACCTACGCCAAACGCATGCGAGGTGGATTAAAAAAATGCAGTGGTCACCTAGTTTCCAGAAACGCATCTTATGTCGTAAAACGCTATGCTAAAATTCCACCCGGGGGGAATTGGGCTAACGTTCCTCAATCGATGATGAAGAACTACGCTGATCGTACTCGATGCCACACGGGGATTTACAAGAGGCTGGTACCTGATAAGCCATCAGTGGTTATCGGCAACTTCCGCAAAAATATGCTTATACATCCAACAGAAGATCGCGGACTCTCTGTTCGAGAAGCTGCGCGGCTCCAATCGTTTCCCGACAACTTTGTTTTTGAAGGGTCCATCGGCCTACAGCAACAACAGGTTGGGAACGCTGTTCCACCGCTATTGGCTCAGGCGGTGTTCGCAACAGTAGTCCGCGCTCACGCCGCCTCTAAGCGTTCCAAGAATAAACCCTCAAAGGCCGCCTCAAATATCAGCCATCGGAACAAGGCGTGACGACAGAGGGATATGAGGATCGATATCTTGCCTTCGTGGATGTGCTGGGCTTTTCAAGCCTGGTCAACCGAAGCCGGGAAGACCTATCTATCGTTATTCAATTGAGAGACGCCCTTTCGGACGTTAGCGCGAAGGCGCGAGCCATGCGATCTGACGAACTGCGGATCGAGGCAACAAGCTTTTCAGACACCGTCGTTATTTCGGCTCCAGTGGGCGATCCCGAATTGCTCCATATGCTGCAGATCATTGACGAATTCGCATACGATCTTTTGCGACGGAACATGTTATTCCGAGGAGCTCTGGTTCGAGGGAAGCTTCTTCACCGCCCCGACCTAATTTTCGGACCGGCGCTCGTTGATGCCTACGAGCTTGAAACTAGAAAAAGCTTCCATCCGAGGATCATGCTCGACCCAAACGTATATGGCGCGATCTATCATTCCGGCGGCGTTACACGGAACCAGTTGCTTCGATATTTGACTGTCGACTCTTACGACGTTCCCTACCTCAATCTATTTGCTCGATGGCAGACAGGCACCGCGCTTGACGCGGGAGCTTTCGCTGAACTTATCCAACTGCAGGACATAATCGCTGCGGGGCTGGTCGCGGGCTCCGAAAATCCTTCAGTCGGTGAAAAGTACAAATGGCTTGCTAGAAAGCTAAACCGCTTTATCGAGAGGCAAATGCTGTTAGACCAGATAGCGCTAATCGAAATCGAGTGATGCAAATCTTGCAAAACGTGCGCGCAGGTGCTCTTCGAGATAAGTTTCTGAAACGCCATTCATTCTGGTCATTCAGCACGGCCTCTTTTCCGATTATTGAATCGACCCTTATCCATAGAAATTAAGTCACTGATCGCAATTTCGCAAGCATTTGCCCCGGATCGAATCCTATCGTCTCAGCAATATCCAAAAATTCAATAACATCAATTCGCCGCTCACCGCTTTCAATATTGGCAACGATGGATTGATATCGGCGGAGCTTCTTGGCTACGTCAGCTTGAGTCAGGCCCGCGGCTTTCCTCTCCGCAATAATCAGCGCAATCAGCTTCTTCTGCCGGGATGACCGGAGTGTGCGCGACATCGTCTGCCCGATGAACCAAGGGCAGCACAAATAATCGGAATTGTTGATTATCTAAAAACCTGATAAAATGGGGCATACGAGTAATTTCGATGAACTGGGGCAAGATAATTCAAGGCCTATACCGGACCGCGTTTTTATGTCTAAGTTTCAGCTTGACTGGATGCGCAAATCACCCGCTCGACTGTTCAATCGGGATATCCCACGCCGATTGTTTGCCTGACACCGCTGGCTATCGTGCGGCGGAGAACCGTCAGGCTTCAGCCGACGCTCAGTGCCAATCCTACGGCCTACGATTTGGGACCGCCGAATATGCTCAATGTCGACAAAATATGGACGCCCAACGTAGTGCGAGGGAGGCAGCGGTGCTAGGCGCGGTGCTTTCTCAGCCCAATAGATCAGCGCCTGCGACGACCGTTCCTCCAATCCGAACGCCAGCTCAAACGTCCTGTGTGACGAACGGACAGTACACTAACTGCCAAACTCAATGAGATCTGATGGTCAAATCGTATACGCTTGCTCCAAAGCCGTTGCGGCGCTTTCTCCGCCTCGCACGGCTTGCGTATAGTGACCCAGTGTGACGGTCGCATTCGCATGCCCAGCAATCTTTGCAACCAATCCAACCTCAATGCCTTGGGCTTGTAGTGTCGAAATAAATGAATGGCGGGCGCTATGAGGTGTTACTGCTGGGAGGCCCAGTTTTTTGAGGGTAGCTGCCCAGAACCGCCTGCGAAAATTCCAATACAGCAGAGGACCGCCTCCACCGATCCGCGGTAGTGGCCAAGGTTGGCGGCTCCCGAGCCCAGGGAATATTCGGTGCAACTTACCGTCGCGACGGGGGCAAGCAACCTTCCATTCGAGCAGCAAGCTCCGCAGTAGGGCGCCCATAGGGACGTTTCGGTTCCCCGCGATCGTTTTGGTCAAGTTCGTGATCGACCCATCCCGCTCCTGCATCCGGCAGATACGGATGACGTTGGCGTCGAAATCCACATCCTCCCAAAGAAGGCCTAGTTGTTCGCTGGGGCGAGTACCCGCCAGAAAAGGAAATGCGGTATAAAGACCGCGCTCGCGATCTTTGTGGGCATACCGAATAACCATCGCAATTTGCTCAGTCGTTAGAATGTTCTTCTTACCCTTGGGTCGGCCACGACCGAGCTTTGTCGGCATCGCAGGCGGCCGAATGTTCAAATCTTCAGCTGCAAGCGCCAGGATGCTCACAAGAAACATTTTGGCACGGTTCGCCGAATACCAGCCAACCTCTATGGCCAGCGTCTTATGCCAGGAACGAATGTCACTAGTTGAAAGGTCTGCAATCTTGATCTCGCCGAGCAGCTGGATCGTTTTCGTACCCTGAGGTAGCTTTCCTGATGCGGTGAATTCCGCACGCTGCCTCGTCGTGCCCAGGAGAAGCGGTCCGACAATATTGGCGGCGGCGCGCCGATACCCATCCAGCGTACCGTCCTTCACCTCACCTTCGCAGCTCTCCAGCCAGCGACGGACTATCTCACGAACGGTAACGTTTCGGGTTCCATCTTCAGAATAGGTGCCGGTTTCGATCTCAGCGATTACCTGATTCCGCCTGAACTGAGCATCTTTCTGCTTGTCGAAGAATAACTGCCGCCTCCGACCCGTTCGAGGCTCTCGATAGTTCACAACCCATCGGGTCTGCGTGACGATAGCCCCGGAGCTTAGCTTCCGCTTTCTCTCGCGCCTCGTGATGTTGACCGACGTACCCATATAGCTGTCCCGCATCCAAAAGGACGAGAAAAACTCCGCCGAAGGGCGGCCACAATTATTCCGAAGTTGTTGCGGTGAACTTCGCTGCAACCGAGAATGTAACCGCGAGCCGTTAGGGGCCGCGAAGCCCCGTCTGACAGGCGCTCGCTCTATCCCAACCAATGATGGGGTCGCACACTCCAGTGACGCCGTGACGCTCGTGACGCTTCCCGTGGGGCGCTCCGATTATCGGATCTCCGGGGATGCGAACCATCCCCCTATCGCCCCTCCGACGTTGTCGACGGGAGCGTCACGAGCGTCACAGCGCCACATCAGTATGATGGAGAAGAAGGGGGCTTCTTCCGCGGTCTTTCATTTCCGTCTGCCCACCTGATCGATACAGCTCGGCCTTCGCGACCTTTGTGTTTCAGTTCGACCAACATTCCCGCCTTGGCCATCGCCGGTCTGAGCCGTTGAAGTTGCGTCGAGAGATGGGACGCCGTTCTTGGAAAGGAGCGATCCGGTCGCTCGTTGCGCAACAAAAGCAGATCATGCAATCGGCCAATGCCGCCGTCGAAAGGGCCATCCATTTCGAGCGTCTGTTCCAGCGCCCGAAACAAAGAGTTTTCGCGAATTCGATCGACTACCGAGATAGTCTGACTATCCTCGATCGCCTTTAGTAAGCTGCCCCTCTGCAACCCTGTGGCCGGTTCCGCGGCTTTCAGCCATCTCGCAGCGTCGGCCATGCGAAGATCGCGAGGAGCCTCGGTGGTTTGCTCATCGCGGAATGCGACAGACACTGTGTCGAACAATTGTCCCAAGAAGCCAGGCAGAATAATCTCTAAGTCCGCTAAGATTTCCTGCTCGGTTCGCCGCGAACCATCGGCCATCGCCGGCAACGATAGTAAGATTGACCGCTCCAATAGATCGGGACGATGCACAAAGTCGCCGATGCCGTTGATGATGAACGGATTGCACTGCACGAGAATGTGCAGTTCATCATTGGTATAGAGCGTACGTTTTGCGACGGCCCCTCCGGTTGCGAGCCGGCACAATGCATCGGACATGTCGTTTCTCATGCCCGATGCATTGTCGAACACCAGGAGGTGTGAGTCCTTTGCCTGGATGAATAGCTGGTCATCGGATGAAGGTAAGGGCAACTTGTCGATCAAGCTGGGATCCACAATACGTTTGAGCACCGAACACAAAAAGCTTTTCCCGCTGCCTTGCTCGCCATCGATCAGAAGGCAAAAGTACGGACCGGTCGGGCGTTCAGCGCTGATGATAAATGCGAGGACAAGCGACCACGCCGCATCCGAAAGCTGCAACAAACTCTGCATTGCGGAGAGGTCGCCGTCACGACTGGGTGCAGGGAGTTCGGCAAAGCTGGACGGCCGTATAAACTTTATAGGATGTGTTTGAGTGATTTCCCAGCCACTCTTGTCGATCCGCACTACGGCATAGTCGGCTCCACCTAAATCTACAAACATTGCATCGGAGGTGCGAGCAATCCGGGTTGATGTCGAGTGTTGTGGGCCTGCATACAGTGCATTGGCGTGAAGTGTGGCTAGGGCGTCGGTCTTGCTTTTTGAAGGCAGTGCGCCGCGTGCGGTTGCATACCAAAGCCCCCCTAACCAATCCAAGGCTGCAGATGAGTTTAGGGAAAGGGTCCGAACGCCACCCTTCTCAGTGAGCATGGAGATGTATGACCTCTGATTACGGTCATGAAACAACTCAGTAGCTTTCGCCATCGCGAGTTTCACGACCTGCGATGCCAGCGACTTGGAAGGATCGGCGAGGCCGGTGGTGTCGTTTGTTCCAAAACCCTTGGCGACAGCACCTCGGACCATCGCGGAGATTTCTCCAAGCGTATCGCCTTCGTAGTTTTCCGGAAGGCCACTACGGACTATCTCAAAAAGAAGATCTTCATCATCCGAAAGTGCCACCAGTTGGGCTATCAAGTCGCGCGCTGCATCGTGCGTCGTCTCACCTGCGAACAATTCTGGATAATATTTACTGGTAAAAGCCTTTCTTACAAATTCAATTGAGATGGCGTCGTCTATTGTCGGTGCCATGATCATTCTCCGATGAGCGGAAGTGACAAGAGGTCCACTTCGTGGAGCGGTGTTCCGATCCAGCGATAAGGTTGTCGAGTGTTTGGATGAATGGTGGGTGGGATCACGCAGAGCTTTTTTACAAATAAGCATTCGGCAACCTTGCCCCATGACTTTCCTTTAGGACCGCTGACGCGGAATTCCGGATTACCGACATCTCCGCGGACTCGGACAAAGAATACGGCACCCTTTTCGCCGATGCGCCCGCAAGCAGGATTTCGTAGCAGCGTTCGTGCCAGACTTGTGTACTCATCCCGGTCGACATCAAGCGCGCCGAGACGCGTGCCGTCCGAGATCGGTGAACCCATAAGGAGTCCGATGCCGAAAGTGCCCCAAGCATCGAGCCAGTTCTGGAGGGCTCTGGTGGGAAGATCAGTGTTAGGTGCTTGCCAGCCCTTGTCGTAACAGGCTTTGGTGCCTGGCCTGATCCGGCGCGACCACATGCCCAAATCGTTAAAAATGATTGCAGAGTCTCGAGGGGTCATGAGCGTCCTGCTCCAATTCGAATTCGAATTGTGATGACGGCGTCGTCGGACGGCTCGCATCGATCCGGTAGCAGATGCGAAAGGTCGAACTCAGTCATCGGGTCGGTGTCCCGTGTCAGGCCTTCAGAGCTCGATCGAACTGAAGACGAAACGGCATGCCGCGGTGGGTCGGGTATGACCGGACAGTCAGTCATGAAGACCTCCGGTGCAGCGGCGGAGAACGAATTGCTGTAGCTCTGAAAGATAGACAAGCCGGCGACCGTTGAAGGGCGCGTAACTGGGGACCAATCCGCGCCGTACGGCACGTTGTAACTGCCAGTATGGGACGCCTAGCGCGTCGGCACCTTTGCGGATCGTCAGAAGAGGCTCTGCTCTCGACCTTGATCCGTTTTCATTGTTTGTGTGCATCTTGGTTCTCCACGATTCGAGTGATCGTCGAGAACCTAGGCTATGTCGCCGAGATAGCCTTCCGCCGCGCGGGGTGGGGGAGGGCGGCGGACCGCTCTGACGTGTATCTACGCTCCAGCCGAGCGTCCTCTCTTCTTCCTATTAATTGATCCATGTTTACCATCGATGGCATTGGAAAATTGATTGTAATCAAGACCATAATAGCGCGCGTACGAGCGACGTTGCTCTTCTCGAAGTTCCGTTGCCGCTGCCATTCCATTAAGCTCAAGACGTCCGCGACCCTCAGCAGTCGCGTTCGCTTGCTTCACTTTCACCGCATCATTCATTTCTTTCTTGGTGATAGGGCCACGGCGACAAACTTGCTTAAAGTCGGCCACGAACTCTGCAAGAACCTCTGCGTTTACACAGCTCTCCGATGGGGTGTACGAGGGGACACGGTTTCCCTTGGCTTTGAGCGTGTGACGGTCGAATAGCTCAGCAAGCCGCAGACGAGCGTCGCTTGGTATTGGTGCATTCGAACGAAGCAATTTCGCCAGTGGGGCTAAGTTACTCATCTTCCTTGGACCACTAATTAACGGATCGCACCAAGTTTCGGCAGCGGTCAGGGCGGTCAGCTAAGGCTGAACAGCCTGCCATTCTTCGATTTCTTTCATTTCAATATTCCATGCTCGTCGAAATACCGCCACGACGGTCGAGGGGAGCGTTGCGCCATTGATGCTTTAGACCCCGATGGCGCGCCTCGCGCCTCGCGCACCCGCATGTGAAACTATAGCATTTGTAGTGATGGTCGGGGGCTTCCACGGCTTCAACCACGATTAAGCCGCGCGTCATCATTGCGTCGAGGTACCTCGGATCGAACCGGCAGGAATCCCGCGCACGCGCGTAACCCCTTGGCACGGTAATGGCGCATGGCTCGAGCTTGGATCGTTGGAAAGGGGGTTCATTTGACGGCATGTTCTGCTCCTTACGGCCGCGGAATCACAGCGTACGGAGCACATTGCAGAAAACTGCCGAAGCTTGTGTCGTACCCTGAGGGTCGGAAAGCTAGAGAGTAACGTAGTCAGAGCGACTGAGGGGAAGGAGGCGAGTGCGAGGAGGCTGGCGAATTCATGCTCGACACGGTGCCAGTCCATAGATTTGATCCGATCACGCAATTGTTCATGCCATTGATGTCATCATACACTCGAACGTTGAATTTTTGGAAATCAGTTAGCGTACGTAGCTCGGGCTGCGCCACGTAACCAATCCAGGGGTGGCCACTGCCGGATAGCTATTTAAGAAGAAATCGCGCGCCCGCGCGCGGACGGAGTGTGAAACGGATGTGAGAGGCCGATTAATCGCAGACCCTGGCACATTCATTGAAATGCCGGCGCAGTTCGGTTGATGTAGGTTATGTCTTAGGAAAGATAGTTTTGGATAGGTCCATACTGAGATGGCTTCATCGATAGTTAATGCCGGAGACTGATTGCAATCATGAACCGAACGGTCTGCATCGGACCCCCTAACGGCTGGTGACAGTAGCGGTCGCGTGCCGTTTTAGAACCTTCCGGCGCGAGCGGGTTCGTTCCGATTCGGGTCGAGTGCGTTCCGCGCATATTGTTCGATGTAGCAGGATAAAAGATGTTTAGAAATGTACGGGGGGTCGACCGAGAGAACTCGGCTAAATCGATGGGTATTGATGATGTCACTATCGGATGTGTTTCGTGAAAGATACTGCATTCCGGGCTGGATTTATATCCAGGGCTCACTTTCCGCGCAGGTCCTCAAGTTCGGTATTACTAAGAACTTAAGTCAACGGACGAGACGAAATCGAACCCAAAAATACGGGGGCATCGGAGATTGGAAGCTATTATACAGGGTCTGGATTGATAGCAGCGGTCGCGTAGAAGCTGAGGTGCTCGCACGTTTGAAGCAATATAAGGTCATTCGAATATACCTGAAGGACGGGCGCGATCCGCAAAGCGCTAGAGAAATAGTGAACTGCGACTTTGCCACAGCTCTTGAGGCATTAGAGAGTTGCTTAAGCGAAGATGAACGAGCTAGCGCGTGGCGGTCCCACAACGCCGAAGCATATGAGTTCAGTCGTCGGTTCGACGATGATCTTCGAAATTCGCTTGAACGCGCAATGCCACGGGCCCCGGTTGGGTTGCCTGTTAGATTGTTTTTCTGTCTGAATGTTGACCAGTTAAATTTGTCAGTGCGATCGGAGAATTGTCTGCGTAAGGTCGGTATCTTTTACATAGGTACGCTCGTTCAGAAGTCGGAAGCTGAACTGCTAAAAATTCCAAGTCTAAATCGTAAATCCTTGTACGATATTATAGATGCTCTCGCGTATCTCGGACTGAGCTTATGCTTGCAAATCCCTGATTGGCCTCCGCAGAATCTAGAAGAACTGTCGAAGCGTGTTTCTCCCTTCTTAAAAGGGGTCGACAGTTTGGAATTATCGGTGCGGTCGACACTCTGCCTGCACAACGCAGATATTCTCTATATCGGTGAACTGGTGCAATATTCGGAATCAGAGATACGGCGTATGCCGGGCTTCCATAGAAAATCGATTAACGAAATAGAAGATTCATTGGCGCGGCTTGATTTGCATTTCGGAATGCAATTGTCTGCTTCATCAAATTTCGATGTTTGCTAATGAGTTCCTGAGAGTCAGTCAACCCGCACAAGAGTAGCTGCAATATTCTACGTTGATGTGATGCCAACCTTGTCCGATCCATTAATGCTAGCGTACAGGGCGAAAATCAAGGAGAGACGATGCTCCAATATCTTGAAGCGAAAGATGATATCGCGCGCGCTCAACGTAAATTACACGCTTCTTTGCGAAAAGAATTCTCTCAGATCGCCATAAAAGACATTGGGTATCCGGGAGGAAGGGAAAGTGCTGCTAAAGTAGCAACCGATGGTCACTATTGGTTTTGGTCAAGCCCTGCAATCGAGGGATCGACCCCACGGCGCCTGAACTGGTTCGGGGTTTTGAACGAAGGCCCCGGTGTGGGAATTACAGTTGAGGTCAATGTCCCATACTCAGGGAGAGATGATAACGGCTCGGGCTTTTTTGCTCGCGATTCTGATTCCGGCATCGTGTATCTCCTACATTCGGGTCGAGTCGGCGGTGGCACCAAAGGAGTAGGAAAGAATAGTTTCTTGACCTGGGCGCAACTTGAAAATCAACCGTTGCTGGACGTCGTTGACGCTTCAGGAAAGGTGCGTCGTGGACTGATCGTTATGCCTGTAGAGGCGTTCGCTTCAGGGAAGGCTGCAATTCATTATATCGATATAGTCCGTCAGTTTAAGAGTGCCGTGCGAAAAGGAGAAATCTCCACGGCGAAGTTCCTACGCCAACAACGTAAGCTCAAGGAGTACTTTTCTGAAAGCAGAGGCCGACGTACAGGGCATCGCGCGAGCCTAATTGATTATATTTCCCGTCATGGAGACATAGTTGACGCCCTACATGTTTGGCGAAAATCGCGGCCCATGCCGGAGGGCTCGCGCGTTGTGAAGGACGTGTTCATTGATATGGGTGTTGCGGTCGGCAATCGACTCGTCGAAGTGTTTGAGGTCAAACCAAGAGCCGATCGCTCGGATATATATTCAGCACTGGGACAATTGTTCATTCACGGTCACCGCGTTGGTTGCCGCAGAGTGATTGTCCTTCCTCATGATAAAATACTCCCTCCGGATATCGAAGCCGCACTGAAGGCGCTTGAAATAGAAAGAGTCCGATTTAGATTGAACAAGAAGACAGCAGCAATATTGATTGGATGATGATCTTGGCGAGGCCGCCTATGATTAAGTTGCGTGCATATTAGCCAAAGAGCGATACTTCATAGACCGGTTCGGTAGCGAAACGAAAAGTCTTTGCACCCGGGCACGAAACGCTTCAATCGCTACGTCTAACGTGGTGGGATTTGTCCTAGACGAAAGCGAATCTCGCGTCTTACGCCCATTGAAGTAAGCGATTCTTTCGGCATTCGCTCCGCTCGGATGTGGAAGTCCCTGCAATATCTGTTGTCTATCCAGCTTGCCATGCGGGCAGCGGAGCGGTCATCATGGATATCGAAACGTTGCTTATTGCCCACTTGGAGCCACTCTTGAACATGAGGGCTGGGAAATACAAACACATGCTCGCGTATAAGCAGTGCACAACTAAGGTCGGGAACGCAATATGATCGCAAATGCTCGAGTGTTGTGGATAGTCATTGGAATAACGCTGGTTATCTCAATCGGAGTTTTTCTTTGGGTTCAAACCGGCTCGGCCTTTCAGGTTTGTGTTCCAACCGAAGGCGCTGCAACTACTCAACACCAGGAAGCAATTAAAGCACTCGATGCTGTCGCTGATGTGGGGATAAAGCTCTGCACAACGCTCGTAGGCATTGGCGCGGCTGTCTTGCTTGGTTTCAAGTCGGGCCTCGCACTCACGACCCCAGTGCGAGCGTTCATTCTCTTGGCCACTACGTGCTTCCTGGAGTCTGCACTGTACGCAATCTTGTGGAGGATGCGAATTGCGGAGCTTTGGGTCAATGATTGCCTAGCTCTGGTGGTTGAGCCGAGGTTGCAATACCGATTTACTGCGCACTTCGGTTTTTTCCTAGCCGGACTTTGTTTCCTCGCCTTGCTGGTAATTAGCGCGACCGTAACAACTTCCAAGCCGGCGCAGGGAGGTCAGTCATGACGATGAAAGTGGCGATGCTATTTGTCGTGATCTCTTCTCAAGCGGCAAGCGCCCAAACTACAACTGCAAAGACAGGCGGCCCCTTCTTTGACTCAGCGCTAAATCGGTTAGGCGTTTATTTAACAGCTCCGGTGGCGGATCAATATCGCCGCGCATCTGCCGCTAAATTTTCCGAAGGAGCAGCGCAAGCGGGGTTCAGCCATTATGAAGCGACGGTGCTTACTAACAGTATGTTGACTGGAGATATCCGAATTCAACCGGGTGGCAAATGGGGCAAGTTTGTCGCTAAAAATCCAGATATTGTCATCGATGCAGAACCCGGACAGACCAAGGGAAGATATTTATCATCCTTCCTGTCTGTAGATACAACGACATCTCTTCTGGAGAGATTTTCGACGATCAAGCTTGTTGTGAAGCCTGTTCCGCCGCGTGACTACAAGGTCATCGTTAATGGCGAGGAATGCCCTGCAACCGAAGCGGGAGTTTACAAGGTGCTGCCCGGTGAATCTATGGTCAATGCAGTTAGAACGGGCAGACCGAAATGCGAGTGGCACGGCCCGATTGCGCCAGGAGCAACTCAAGAGGTGGATTGTTCATTTTAAATGAGCGATTTCGGATGGTGTTCAAGCGGTCAAGAACCTGACCCTCGAACTCAGCTACGTCGATCAACTTCGTAGTTGCGACAACTTCCCGCCCACTGTGTCATTCGGCGCGCTAATCTATTGATCCGCTTGACGCTGGAGGGGTCACTCTCCGACGCCTATTCACACCCGCGCGTAGATAGGTCTGATACAGTCGGGAAAAGAAACTCAGCTGCGTGACCCTCTCGTACACCCTCGGTTACACCGCGGTTACAGGCGCTAGATTTTTAAATAGATCCGAGCTTTTCGCGGGAGTTCGACGGAGTTAACTAGTCCATCTTACACCAAGGCTCAGCGAAGCACGTTACGAAGCGTACTAAGGCCCAATTGAGCGTCTCCTAATGCACTCTAGGAGCACGACGAATTCGGGCTTCGTAATGACGGGGTCGGGGGTTCGAATCCCTCTTGCGGCACCATTAAACCCTTCGCGGGCTTTCATTCCCATTCGTCACACATTCCTAGATAGCTGAGAATACGGTTATTTTTGGTTATTTGTGTTCGAGTCTGTTCGCGGGCTTCCGTCCCAAATCAAAAAATGAGTTGGCCTTTCTGTTGGCTTTTGGCATGTTGGCCTTTCGAAAAGGCCAACATATTGGAGGGGCCATGCCACTGACGGACGTAGCCATCCGCAAGACAAAGCCGGGGGAGCGTGTACGGAAACTCTCGGATGGTGGCGGCCTTCAGCTTTGGGTTATGCCTGCCGGTGGCAAACTCTGGCAGGTTGCTTACCGGTTCGGTGGTAAGCAAAAGAAACTCGCCCTTGGTCCGTACGGGGCTGCCCCTGCGGGGCTTTCACTTGAGATGGCTCGGAAGCGGCGTGATGAGGCCAAGGCATTGCTGCGGGATGGTATCGATCCCGGTGTGCACAAGCGTCAACTAAAGGCGGCAAAGGCCGAGGAGCAGTCCAACACCTTTGAACTGATCGCGGACGAATTTTTGGCCAAAAAGAAAAATGCGCCAAAAAAGCCCGCAGCCTCCACTGGATTGGCTGTTGCGTCTGGCCAAGGCTGAATTCGGGTCTCTGCCTATCACGTCTATTTCCTCAGCCGAAACCTTGCGGGTACTAAAACCACTAGAGGCGGCCGGTAAGCTGGAAACAGCCAAGCGCCTACGGTCCACCATCGGCGCGGTGTTTCGCCATGCCATCACCACCGCGCGCGCGGAGATTGATCCGACACAAGCCTTGAGAGGTGCTATCGACTCGCCCAATCCGCAGCATCGCGCCGCGATCCTTGATCCCGTGGCATTCGGCGGCTTGTTACGCGCCATCGACGGGTTCATGGGCCAGCCGATGACAAGGGCGGCATTGCAGTTGATGGCGCTGCTTGCCTGCCGACCGGGTGAATTGCGTCATGCGGTGTGGGGCGAGTTCGATTTGGATAGTCGCGTTTGGAATATTCCTGCCGACCGGACAAAGATGCGCAGGCCCCACCGTATCCCGTTGGCCAAGCAAGCGGTGGCAATACTGAACGAGTTACATCCGATCACAGGCCACGGTGCTGCGGGGCTTGTCTTTCCGGGGTTGCGTTCAGTGTCACGTCCTATCTCCGAAAACACCATGAACGCCGCGTTGCGTAGGATCGGATTCAGCCAGGAGGAGGCCACCTCACACGGTTTCCGCTCTACGTTCTCAACGCTGTCTAACGAAAGCGGCAAGTGGTCCGTAAACGCCATTGAAGCTGCACTGGCACACATAGAAGCCAATTCGGTTCGCAGGGCTTATGCGCGTGGAGATTATTGGACGGAGCGTGTGAAGCTCATGACGTGGTGGGCTGATTACTGCGACACCCTGCGAAAAGGCGGCGTTGTGCTTGAATTCGAGCAACACGGCAGCGCGGTTAGCTGACCAATGTCATTTGCCGCATGGAAGCAGATGTCGAGCGCGCGGCGTTCGGCCACCTACAAGGTTTTGTCGCGTTACAATTCGGCGGGCCTCGCGCGGCGGCACGTGTTGCAACTGACATTAGCGCTTCTGGAATCAGAGCATAACGCGCGCACCTTTGAAACCGAAAAATCCGACACCGGGAGGAATCGCCAACCGTTGAAGCGCGCGGCAAAGAAGCTGGCAAAGAAGGATCACGCGGAAATTCTTGAGTGGCTTAGTTCGGACAAGCCTTATGCGTATGAGATTCATGCCGAGGTGCTGGACCACATCCGGCGCGCGGGTGGTGACGGCCTTGAGAGCGGACACGCTGTCAGAAAAGCATTGACCGCCATCGGCAACGGCGACCCCGTGCCGCCGCCGTCCCCCGAAGCCATCGCGGCCTTGGCACATACAGCCGCAACGCCATTTTCGTCCAAGCGTGCCGGTGGTCCCGAGGCTGATGCGGGGGCCGCTGATGCTGTTCTGGAACTGGCAAACTGGTTTTGGTTGCTGACGGGCAAATGTCCTACCTACAGCAACACGGAGCCCGAACTAATCAAGGGTGGCTTTCAGATCTTCATAAACGAATGGGTAGATGCTGGCTGCAATGTAGATGAGCGCCAGTGGCGGCGCCATACCGCCAGCCTGCACCGCATACGCGAGGCTGTGAAGTTTTGTCAGAAGCGCACCTGTAGGAACCTGGGCCAGTGCCGCGCGGAACCGCGTTGCGCAACTATCGAATGCTGTAGTCCGCCATTCCACCGGCAAGCATTGACGTATCGATAACGCGGTCCGCGACAAGCGTCGCGCGCCAGACTTTCATTTTGTGCAGTTATCTTCCTATTTTTCGCCCCCCGGATGGCGATATCCGTCTCTGCGAGAATTCAGGTGAACGCCATCGTAGCGTTCCGAACTCACGGAGATACACATGACGGATTTGTCTGCCGCCGCAATGCCCAAGCGGCTCTACACGCCGCGCGAGGCAGCGCGGCACCTCGATATCGGGATCACGTCGCTCTACGCGTTGCTTAAACGCGGCGAGTTGAGCGCCGTCAAACTTGGTTCGCTCACAAAGATTCCGGCGGAAAGCCTCGAGGGTTTCATCGCCTCGCTTCCAGCGCGCGCACAATGAGCGGGGTGACGGCAATGCCGAATACCGATAGCGATGATAGCGCACAGGCCATCGGCGATGCGCGCCGCGCGGCACGCCGCGAGAACTTTAAGCTCATCACGCAGCACGTCGAAATTCGCGACATCACCTCGGTGATCGGTGGTGAGGGTTTCGTTGTTCATCCGCGCAAACGGTTCGACTGCATGGCGGTGGTGCGGGGTGCTGCATGGGCTGCCGTCTGTGTGCGCACACGTTACGGCGATGCGGCTATCTCACGAATGCAAACCGGTGATGGTTGTTTTGAGATTGATGAAATAATCAAGCTGCACGAGACGATGGGAGCGTGGATCGCGCACGACCAAATTTGGCTGTCGCGCGATGAGTGGGGACCGAAATCCGATGAATGGTCGGATGCGGCGGATTTTCTGTGCTTTGGGGATTGCCTGCCCCGCGATGGAGAGGAGGCGCCTTCCATCCGAAGCGACCTTCACATGGTCGGGCTTGAGACAATCGAAAAATCTTTCGGCATGCCCATCACGCGGATTGCTGATGCGGCGCGTGAAGGCCGGTTGGGGCGCATTCAAGACCTTGTCCAACTGGACCGCGCGCAACACGCCGCGCAACGCGAAGACCTTTCGAATCTGGAAGCCTCTGCGCTGGCAATGTGCGTTTACGCGCAAGCGGGTGATGAATGATGCGCGATAGTCTCTCTCTTGAAGAATTTCGCGTGCAACGCCGGTGGCTATGTCACCGCGATAAAGCGCCGTATTCCGCGATCACAGGCAAGGCCACCGGCTGGAGTAATCCAGCCGCGTGGACCGATCACACCACCGCGACGGCGCGTGCCGGGAAGAACACCGGCTTTGCCGTGGGTGACGGAGTTGTCGTCATCGATCTGGATCATGCGCTGTATGTCGATGAGACCGGCAAGAAGCCGGTGACGCGCGTCAAACCTGTGTTCAAGCCGCTGTACGATCTGGCCTTGAAGCACGGCGCGTTCATTGAACGGTCGCTATCGGGCGCGGGGCTGCACATCTTCTTGCTGTCGGACTGGACCGGCACCATCAAGACCAAGTTCAAACAGTCATTCGCACCGGATCAGCGGTCCGACAAGACCGGAATCGAAATCTATGGTGGCCGCGAAGCAGATGGTAACGCCAACCGATTCATAGCGACCACTTTCCGAACGGGAGGCTGCGGCAACGCGCAAGCCATCACGACTTGCGATGAGGTGCTGCAAGCGGCGCGGGACCTTGCGGCCCGTGCGGAAGCGAAGGGCGTGGAAGCGGATGAAGTGGCCACAGCGGTTCGCGAGACGAATAGCGGCCCGGTGGAGGATGACGCGGAGGATGAAACCGCCGCGCCGTTCACATCGGCCCGACCGGAGGATGGCCCGTTCTACGTGCTCAATCGTCTTGCCGTTCTGGCTGCGGATCAATGGTTTCCGGTTCTGTTTCCGGGTGCCAAAAAGCAGGGAGACATCTGGCGCGGGCGTACTCACGATGCGTCACGCGGTGACGTGTCGTTGAGTCCGAAGGGCGTTCGTTGGTGGAAGGACGATAACGCCAAGACGCCGGTGGACCTTGTGATGCTGTTCGCGGACCTGGATCGGGAATTGACTGCCACGGAGGCCGCAGCGTGGCTTGCGGAGCGCATGGCGTTAGAGCCGTCTGCGCTGCGCGGCATGGCGACGATGCTTGCCAGAAACACCACTGCACCACCAGACGATATATTCGCAGAGTTGCCGGGCGGCTCGGTGGCATGGCCTTCAGGAGTGCTGCCCGAAGCGCTTGAAGCCTACGCGGCCTGCATGGGTGAAGAACTTGGGGTGAACTCCGGGGTTCTGGAATTGCTGTTCTTGGTGGTGTGTGGCGCAAGCGTGCCTGCCCGTATTCGGTTTCAGCCCGACCCGGCGAAAGCCGGATGGGTGGTGCCAGCCACAGCTTGGGCCATGGTTCTTGGCCCCTCGGGCGTTTCAAAGAGCCCCGCATTGGATGCGGCGCTTGGGCCGGTCTATGACATGGAGCAAACGTGGCGTGATGAGCACAAGCGCCGGGTGGCGTCGGCACCAGATGACAAGGAGCGCGACCGGCTGCGAAAGCAAGGACCCGTGCGCCGGGTCACCAATAGCGCGACTTCGGAAGCGTTGGCGATGCTGTTCGAACGCCAACCGTCTGGTGTGATTATGCACGCGGATGAACTGGCCTCGGCCTTTGATTTCGGACGCTACAATCGCGGCTCGCAAAATGGCGCAAGCGACTCGGCAACGCTTCTATCCGCATATGAATCGAAAGCTCTCGCGGTGGACCGCAAAGGCGAGGGGAGGTCTGTCGCCACCGAACGGGCGCACCTGTCGCTTGTCGGGGGTGTACAGCCTGCGGTTCTCGCCGGGATGGCCGATGGCTTGTCCGCGAACGGCATGTTGCAACGGGCTTTGGTGGCGGTGATGACCACCGGCCTCTACGGCGCGCCGTGCGGAGATGATGCTGGCCGCACGCTCTACCACGATGTGGTGCGGCAGATACTCCGGCTTGGCGAGGTTGGTGTTGCTGAAAGCTTGATCGTTGGAACGCAGGAAGTCGGACAGGTCATGATCGATGAGGGCAACAGGGCGCGGCGCATGATGACGGAAGACCCTACGTTGTCCGACACGATCAAATCGGTTCTCGGCAAGACCACCGGGCATATCGCGCGGATAGCTTTGTGGCTTGCGATGATCGATTGGGCGATTGCCAACCGTGAGGCGGTGGAGGTGCTGGACGATGATCCGCTGGCGCTTCCTTCCGTCGTGCCGATGGCCACCGTCCAGCGCGCCATTCGGCTCTGGTGGGACTTCTGCTTTCCCACCATGCTCGCGGTGTACGACGGTGCGGGCCTCGGGGCTTCCGTGGTGAACGATGCGCGGCACGTCGGGGCGTACATCGTGGCGCGGGAGGATAAGTTCGGCGCGCCGTTTGGCTCGCGGGCTTTTCGGGACATCCGAAAGTTCGGTGGTCAAGCCGGAATGGGCCGCCTGTTCGCGGCACTGGATTATCTGGTGGAGCGCCGGTGGCTGCGGGTGACGGACAGGCAGGCATCGGGCGCGCCTTCCTATGTGGTGGATGATCGGGTCTGGACCCTGTTCGCGGATCGTGCGGCAAGTCTCCAAGGCCGCTGGACCTAGGCGGCTGGCGTCATTGTCGGCACTGGCGTCAGTGTCGGCGTTGGCGTCACTATCGGCGGCACGGAGCGAATAGACTGCCGGGTTTTGGCCAACCGAGGGGTGTGTGTTGGCGTCATTGTCGGCATGGTGTCAGGGGGTATAGTGGTGTCAGAGTCGTCTATGGATAAAAATTGCCGATTCCCCCTCTTACTATTTCTCTCCCTATACCCCTGACCCACTGCCGACAATGACGCCAGCACATCGGTTGGCGGTTTCTGGGGGAGCTTGATTGGACCGCCGCGCGGTGGCGACGGCCCTTCAACCGGAAAGCCTTTCGGCGACAAGGCGTTCAAGAGCGGGGGCCGGAATCTTCCGGGTCAGTGTCTTCCGGGCCGGAGCGCGCCAATCCACCCTCTATAACCACACGCTCGATTTGCTCCGGTATCTCGCTCAACCATCGATAGACGTATCCAAGGCCGACGCGCTGGGTCCTGTCCCGTTCGTCCGGGTGGCCGTTCGTCGTCTCTCTCAAATAAAATCGCTCTCGCCTGCGGTACAGGTAGTCCGTGGCTTGATATTCACACCCGGTTCGCGGGCCCTCAATCGGATAGCGCCGGATCGCGATCATTTGCATGTTTGTCCCCTCTATCATCGTTCTTGATCGCGCAACCCTATCGGTTGCCGATGCTCTGTGATGAGATGGCGGAATAGCTAATTGATCGGGTGCTGGAATCGATTATCGTTCGTCAAGAACTGTAAGGTTTGTGAGGTTACAGATATGCGCCTGACATGATGGGGAGCCGCGACGGTCAGATTTAAATTTGGGATCACCAACCGGGGGGTGAATGTGATTAGGGTTTGGTTGTTTTTCTTTTCTGCAATTTCAACAATGATTATCGATCCGGCAATATCTGGATCCGCGCCGATTGATCCGGCAATGGTTGCATCCACGCTCAATGTGAAGGCAGAGCATCTTCGCACTACCGGAAGTGTAGAAGCGCCAGACATTTGGTATCAGGTAAACGGATGCGCGGTCAGCCCGTCTGCGGCGCAAAGGGGCTTCCAAAATGATTTGGTGAAGTTGCTGCCAGCGCTGCTTGCGAAGTATCCGGCTATACAGAACATTTTTATCCACGGCGGCTGTCCCGTAATCGACGTCTACGGGCGTGAGAGCTTTGATGAGAACGCTATCAACGCGATGTTCACTCGTGAGAATCTAGATAAGGTTGTTTGGGAGCGGATCAGGCCCGCGGACCTGTTCAATCGCGTTGCGCACGGTCGTTGGATGAATCCCGAAATGCGACCATAGGCCTTACTGTCGCTATATCGATGCTTTTGGAGGGCCTTGCTTGAAGCCTGTGTTGTCCAAAGGGGTGACGATCAAGAGTGGCAAAATCGACTTAAAGGCTCTCATATTTCGGGGGCGGCGAATGCCCCCAACATGGCGGGGGTGGCCTGGCAGGGACCCGTGACCAGGGGGTGGGTTCACTCACCCGACTAATTGACGGCCATCGTTCCGGTTCTCTTGTCTTTATCTGCCTGTTAAGTTGCCCCACCGGTTCGCTTCGCCAACCGGTGGGGCAGGGCAATAGCAGAAAAATGTTTGAACAGACCTTCAAGGATATCGACGACGTCCTCCGGAAAGAAGCCGGATGCGCCACCGAACTAGACTACACCGAGCAGACTTCCTGGATTCTGTTTCTCAAGTATCTTGGTGATCTTGAGCGCGCCAACGCGCAGAAGGCCGAGTTGTCTGGCAAGAAATATCAACCCATCATCGATGCCAAATACCGCTGGTCAGTCTGGGCCGCACCGAAGAAGAAGGACGGGAGCTTCGATCACGACAAGGCGCTGACCGGCGATGACCTGATCGCCTATATCGACGAAAAGCTGTTTCCCTACCTGAAAGGCTTCAGAGCGCGTGCAGAGACAGCCGATACCATCGAATACAAGATCGGCGAGATATTCTCCGAGATCGAAAACAAATTCCGGAGTGGCTATTCGTTACGCGACGCGCTGGAGCTTGTTGATGGACTGCGCTTTCGCTCGCAGCAGGAAAAGCACGAGTTGTCGCATCTCTACGAGGCGAAACTCCGCAATATGGGCAATGCCGGGCGCAATGGCGGCGAGTATTACACGCCGCGACCGCTGATCCGTGCCATGATCCAGGTAGTAAAGCCGAAGATCGGCGAGCGCATCTACGACGGCGCCTGCGGATCGGCCGGGTTCCTGTGCGAAGCGTTCGATTATCTGCGCGGCAAGCCTGATCTTTCGACCAAAGACCTCAAGACGCTTCAGGAGAAGACATTCTACGGCAAGGAAAAGAAGAGCCTTGCCTATGTCATCGGCATCATGAACATGATCCTGCATGGCATCGACGCGCCGAATATTGTCCACGTCAACACGCTGGCGGAAAATATCAGCGATATTCAGGAGAAAGACCGCTACGCCGTCGTGCTGGCGAATCCGCCGTTCGGCGGCAAGGAGCGGCCGGAGGTGCAGCAGAATTTCGAGATCAGGACCGGGGAGACCGCATTTCTGTTCCTGCAGCATTTCATCAAATCGCTGAAGGCGGGCGGTCGCGCCGCCATCGTTATCAAGAGCACGTTTCTCTCAAACACCGACAACGCCTCGGTGGCGTTGCGCAAGGAGCTTTTGGGTAGCTGCAATCTGCACACGGTGCTCGACATGCCGGGCGGCACCTTCCAGGGTGCGGGCGTGAAAACCGTCGTGCTGTTCTTCGAGAAGGGCGCGCCGACGCGAAAAATCTGGTTCTACAAGTGCGAGCCCGGCCGCAACCTCGGCAAGACCAATCCGCTCAATGATGACGACCTCACGGACTTCGTCGCGTTGCAGGTCAAGTTCAAAGATAGCGCAAATTCATGGACGGTTGATGCCAAAAGCATCGACACAATGACCTATGACCTCTCGGTGAAGAACCCGAACAAGTCCGAGAAGATGGCGTTGCGCGATCCAAAGGACATCATAACCGAGATGGCGGCGTTAGATGCTGAGAGCGCGGAAATCCTTGCTGGTATCGGGAGAATGCTGTGAGGGAAGGGTGGCGCAAGGTTACCATTGGGGAGGTCTGCGAGGTGGTAAATGGCGGCACGCCTAAAACCAGCGTAGCGGCCAATTGGGGTGGATCGCATATGTGGATTACGCCTGCCGAAATGGGCGGGCGAAGCGAACCTTACGTCGCGCAGACAGAACGACAACTCACTGATGCCGGACTAGCGGCTGCAAATTTGCTTCCACCACGGTCTGTCATTCTGTCCTCGCGTGCTCCCATTGGCCACCTAGTTATCAACTCGGTGCAAATGGCGACCAATCAAGGCTGCAAAGGGTTGGTGCCCAAGGCCAACGTGGATCACAAATACCTTTTCTATTATCTCGGCAGCATAGTCGGTCTGCTGAACGATCTTGGGACCGGGGCGACGTTCAAGGAGCTTTCTAGTGGCAAGCTCAAAGAAGTGCCGATCCCGCTTCCTCCGTTGCCTGAACAACGTCGCATCGTTGCCATTTTGGATGACGCCTTTGCGGGCTTGGCGACCGCAACCGCAAACGCCGCGAAAAATCTTAAAAACGCCCGCGAGTTATTCGAGGTCGGGCTGATGACCCGCATTTTTGCTGACACGAGTGATCAAGAGTGGGGGATGACAACAGTCGCCGCGCTAGCACTGGCAGAGAAGGGCTCAATTAGAACAGGTCCATTCGGCAGCCAACTCTTGCATGGTGAGTTTGTTGAAAGCGGAATAGCTGTCCTAGGAATTGATAATGTTGTTGCGAATGAATTTCGCTGGGGCAGAAGTCGTTTCATTACGCCCGCAAAATTCGAGCAACTCTCCCGTTATCAGGTTCGCCCGGGCGATGTGCTCATTACGATAATGGGCACCTGTGGTCGCTGTGCGATTGTTCCTGAAGATATTCCGGTGGCGATAAATACAAAGCATCTTTGTTGCATTTCCTTGGATCAAAACCGGTGTCTACCGAAATACTTGCAAGCCTATTTTCTCTATCATCCAACCGCTCGAACGTTTCTGAATGAACAAGCGAAGGGGTCGATAATGGCTGGATTGAACATGGGTATAATACAGCGCTTACCCGTTCGATTGCCCTCAGTCGCAAAGCAACAGTCAATCATTCAGAAAATGGACTCGATGTACCGTAAAACGCGAAGCCTCGAAGCCATCTACCGAAAGAGGGGCGAGGCTATTGATGAGCTAAAACAGTCTATTCTGCAAAAAGCCTTTTCCGGCGAACTGACCGCGTCGTCGTCGTTAGCCATCAAAGAGGCGGCGGAGTGAACGAGGCCGAGACCCGCGCCGAGTTGGTCGACCCCACGCTACGAGAAGCCGGGTGGGGTATTGTCGCCGACAGTCGCGTTCGGCGCGAAACCATCTGCCCTGGTCGTATCGAGGGCGCCGGACGGCGTGGCAAGGCCGAGATCGCCGATTACGTCCTCACCTTCCGCAACCACAAGCTGGCGGTGATTGAGGCCAAGGCGCGCGATAAGGGTGACACCGAAGGCGTCGGGCAGGCCAAGGCCTATGCCGCGAAGCTGCAGGCGCGTTTTGCTTTCTCCACCAACGGCCGTCGCATCTACCGTATCGACATGGCGAGTGGTGCCGAGGGCTATATCGACCGCTATCCGACCCCCGAAGAACTGTGGACCGAGGTGTTCAAAGCGCCGAACGAATGGCGCGGCCGTTTCGCCGCCGTGCCGTTCGAGGAGCGTGGTGGCACATGGCAGACCCGCTACTACCAACATAACGCTATCGAGAACGCACTTGAGGCGATTGCCGTAGGCAAGCAGCGTATCCTGCTGACGCTCGCCACCGGCACCGGCAAGACCGCCATCGCGTTTCAGATTGCCTGGGCGCTGTTTCAGAGCCGCTGGAATCTCACCCGGAAGCCGGACCGACGGCCGCGCATCCTGTTTCTCACCGACCGAAACATTCTCGCCGATCAGGCCTATAACGCCTTCTCGGCCTTTCCGGAGGATGCGCTGGCGCGGATCAAGCCCGATGAAATCCGAAAACACGGCCGGGTGCCTAAGAACGCCAGCATCTTCTTCACCATCTTCCAGACCTTCATGAGTGGCACCGACGCCGCAGGCGCGCCCGCGCCCTATTTCGGTGAGTATCCTCCGGGTTTCTTCGACCTCATCATCATCGATGAGTGCCATCGCGGCGGCGCCAACGACGAAAGCAACTGGCGTGGCATTCTCGATTATTTTATGCCCGCCGTGCAGATCGGCCTCACCGCGACGCCGAAACGGCGCGATAACGTCGATACCTACGCCTATTTCGGCGAACCAGTTTACATCTATTCGTTAAAGGACGGTATCAACGACGGATTCCTGACGCCATTCAAGGTGAAGCAGATTGCCACCACGCTGGACGATTACATCTGGATGCCAGACGACATAGTGGTGGAAGGCGAGATCGAAGAAGGAAAGCGATATCGCGAACCGGAATTTAATCGCACCATCGAGATCGAGGAACGAGAACGTTACCGTGTCAAGCTATTCATGGATCAGATCGACCCGCGCGAAAAGACGCTGATTTTCTGCGCCACACAGGGGCATGCGGCGTTGGTACGCGACCTGATCAACCAGATGAAAACGTCAAGCGATCCGAACTATTGCGTGCGGGTCACGGCCGAGGATGGTGCGCGGGGCGATCAATGGCTGCGCGCGTTTCAGAACAACGACAAGACCATTCCGACGATCCTCACCACCTCGCAGAAGCTTTCCACCGGCGTCGATGCCCGTAACGTCCGGAATATCGTGCTGATGCGCCCGGTCGGCACCATGATCGAGTTCAAGCAGATTATCGGGCGCGGCACCCGGCTATTCGACGGCAAGGACTATTTCACGATCTACGACTTCGTGAAGGCTTATGAGCACTTCAACGATCCGGAGTGGGATGGCGAACCGCTGGAACCTGCCACGTCGAGAGCAACGACCGTCTTCGGACCACAGGGTGTCACGGCAACCGGCGGCGATGATGACGATCCAGGCGAAAGGCCAAGGAAGATCAGGATCAGGCTCGCGGACGGCAAGGAGCGCACCATCCAGAGCATGATGGCGACGAGCTACTGGAGTCCGGACGGCAAACCAATTTCGGCAAACCAGATGGTGGAGAAACTCTTTGGCGAATTGCCGCGCTTCTTCAAGGACGAGGACGAATTGCGGCGGCTATGGAGCAAGCCGGATACCCGCAAGGCCTTGCTATTGGCACTGTCCGAAAAAGGGTTCGGTGAGGAACAGCTGCTCGAAATCAGTCGGATGATCAACGCCGAGAAAAGCGACGTATTCGATGTGTTGGGCTACATCGCCTTTGCGCTGGCCCCGATCACTCGCTCAGAACGTGTACGATCTCGGCGAGGTGACATTCTCTCCCGATACGATTCGAATCTACAGGCTTTTCTCGATTTCGTTCTCTCCCAATACGTAAAGCAGGGCGTCGGCGAACTTGATCAAGAGAAGCTGGGAGGGTTGATCCAACTAAAGTACCATACCATCGATGACGCAGCATCGCAGCTTGGGAGTGTACAGGTAATACGCGACACTTTTGTTGGCTTCCAACGATATTTATACGACACTTAGTAAGCACCCAGAAACACGGCCGATTATTGATGGCGCTAAAGCATGAACGATAATACATCCGATACCCCATTATTCGATGAGAAGCCGGAGGGCCTGGATCCTACTACGAGTGATGGATGGGGTGATTATCCCCTTGATGCGGTCTTCGTTCGAACCGAAACACGTTCCGTGTCCGAGGTCGTAAAAAGAATTGAAAACAAAAGGTACATACTTGATCCTGATTTTCAGCGCGATTTCGTTTGGCCGAACCAGAAGCAATCCAAACTAATTGAGAGCTGCGTGATGCGCATCCCTCTTCCGGTCTTCTACGTGGCGGAAGCCCGGGACGGCAGGATTATTGTAGTTGATGGATTGCAGCGGCTTACGACCTTCGCTCGCTACTTAGGAAACACGTTCAAGTTGTCAGGGCTAACAAGCGGTGAAGATGGGACCGGTTCGCATGCCTTGGAAGGGAAATTCTTCAGTGATTTGCCTTTAAGTCTCCAAGAGCGGATTCAAGATACTCAATTGACGATGTACATTTTGGATGCAAAAGCTCCCGAGCGCGCTCGATTAGACATTTTTGAACGAGTGAACAGTGGTGAGCCGCTGACGCGCCAACAGATGCGCAATGCGCTCTATAACGGAGAAGCGACGAACTGGTTGAAGAGTGCAGCAGAAGGTGATGCTTTCCGCTCTGCAACCGGGCAATCCTTAAATCCAAAAACGATGCGAGATCGAGAAGCGATCAACCGCTTCTGTGCATTTAAACTCCTTGGTAGAGAAAAATACAAGACCGGGGACATGGACGGTTTTCTCGCCGATGGATTAACGGCGCTGGCATCATTGTCGGAGGAGGATCGCTCTGTTCTACGCGAAAAGTTTGATCGTGCGATGAACTTGAACCGAAGCATGTTTAAAGAGCACGCATTCAGGAAGTCGCTAGCCGCTAAGGGGCCGATGCCTTACCGAAGCGTTATCAATATCTCACTATTCGAAGTTTGCGCAGTCACAATGAGTAGCCTTCCAGTTCTAAGTGCGGCAACGGAGAACGTGCTTAAAGACGCAATAATAAAGCTGGTTGATGATGATGATTATGCTCGGTCAATTACTTATTCTACAAACAGCACGTCGGCAGTACAAAAGCGTTTCTCGGCGATGGAAAAAGTCGTTCAGGAGATGTCGCTTTCATGATTTCAAACTTTCAAATTAGGAACTTCAAATGTTTCGAAGATCTGAACCTCCGGTTTGGGGGACTCACTCTCCTCACCGGCTTTAATGGTGGAGGAAAATCAACAGCGATCCAGCCTCTGCTACTTCTGTCTCAAAATATGCGTTCATCCGAGAGTCCTCGCAATTTTGCTTTGAACGGGACACTCGTGAATCTTGGGACTATTGGAGACGTAATTCCGTCAGAAATCTTGGCCGCTCCCGTCGAGTTCATAGTTCAAGGGCGAGACAAAGTAAAAATGCATTGGACGTTCTCGGGAAAAGCTGGAAAGCGGTTCCTGCAGAACACCGGAGTCAAAGCTTCAGACGACGATGATCTTTCGGTGAGAGATATTATCAATGCGCGAGAAAAAATTATCAGAACGTTATCAAAGACAATCTATATAAGCGCGGTTCGCGAGGGTACTGCAGATGCATTTCCTTTTCCCAATGTGAGTGAAGATGTATTTTCGTCGATTGGGATCGATGGTCGCTTTGCATCTTATTGGTACGACCAATTAGTCGACGAAGACGTTCCATCAGCCCGTCGGCATCCCACTGAGCCGACAGGCATATTCCGGAAGCAACTTGATGCTTGGCTCGGAGCCTTGTTTTTTGGGGCTCAGGCGAATGTTCAATCCCTTCCGCAGGTCTCGTTACTCAATTTGCAATTTCGATTGTCTGCCACAGGTCCTTGGAGGCGGCCGGCAAATATTGGATATGGGCTCACCTACGCATTCCCGATCCTTGTCGCATTGTTATCGGCTAGCAATGAGCAAGTTGTCATAATTGATAGTCCTGAAGCTCATCTGCATCCGTCCGCACAATCTGCGATGGGACAAATCCTCGCCCATTTTGCCGCCGCAGGAGTGCAGATTGTCGCCGAAACACATAGCGATCATCTGCTCAATGGCGCTCGATTGGCTGTCAAAAACGGTCAACTACCTCATCAGTCTCTGCAGATACATTTCTTCACGGGCGTTACTGAGGACGGACACGGTGTAATTTCTCCAAGGGTTGATTCCAAAGGAGGAATTTACGAATGGCCTCTGGGCTTTTTCGATCAATCCGAAAAGGATTTATCGTTACTCACGGGCTGGGAATAAGGCATGCGATGGTACGTTAATGATACTTCATTGCAGGGCCAATTCATTGACGGGCATCAGTTTGAGATCATGATCCGGACGATCCTCTCGGCCCGGGCACGCATTGAAAGTTTGCGAACCGGGTTGTTCACGACTCGTATGCTTCGTGATCGACCGGTAACGCAAACATCGCTGCTTAGGGAAACAATACAGCGATCAGATGATGCAGATTTCCGACGAGCGGTATTGGGATGGCTGGATCGAAGTGGGCCGTTTGTCGAAGATGATCGGACTACTGAAGCCGATGACTATTTTGAGTACGGCGACACGGATATAACGAACACTGGATTGGGTGAAGCGGCACGGCGCACTAAGGCGCGTGAACCAGTAGCCAGTTTCAGCTTTTCGGGGGGGAGAATACCCTTCGAGTTGACGCCTTTATCAATCGACCACGGCATAGATGGAGATCGACAGGGAAGTTACTCTGTCGAAAACTTCTGGACAGTTGCTCAACTCACGAATTCCGCCCTCGAAAGCCGCGTCCCTGCCGTAACGTGGAAGGGTCTCATCGAGTCGGCACGCGAGCGGTTTCCGTTTCTACTAATACCAAATAGCGTATATGAAAACGGACTACTCGCCCGAGAGCCATTCGAAGCGACGATCCGAGATCGAACTTTCGCCCTTCTTGGCTATCTCAATTTGTATATGTCTGATCGAGCGCCAAATGGAGCTGAAGGGCGGGCTGCCAAATCAGTCATAAATAACTTTTTCTCTGGTCAGAGGGCGCTTTTTAGTGGTGAATCGCTGAGCAATCAGGCGAAGTTTCGTGAGGAGCTTACGTTCCGGGATCCTGCAGCCGCAGATAGAACAATTTTCGCTCATTGGCATGGAAAGATAAGTTACCGCATGTTCAGGCTTCATTTTGAATGGCCGGTACCTGCGAGTTCCTCCTACCTAAAAATTCTCTACCTTGGTCCGAAGCTGACAAAGTCTTGAGCCGACCACGGCTGGTGTGGGTCTAACGTCTCGCATCTCTGACGATCATTTTCACAATAGAGCTGATAACCGAATAAATGTTGGCCGATTTGTTGGCCTTTTGTTGGTTCAGAAAAATAATAATATCATTATTTCAGTTGGTTATATATTCTATGCGGCTCCCTCTTGCGCACCACCTCTCCTAAAATCGGAAACCGTGTGCGATGGCGGCCTAGTGGATCGCTGCGTACATGATCTTTTCTTCGGTTGCGTCGAGCGCCGAAAATTCTTCGACGACCTTGCCCTGGCGGCTGACCAGAATGCGGTCCGACAGCGCCAGGATTTCGGGAAGATAGGACGAGATCACCACCACCGCCTTGCCTTCGTCCGCCAGCCGGTTGATCAGCTCGTGAATTTCGACGATGGCGCCGACATCGACGCCGCGTGTGGGCTCGTCGAAGATAATCAGGTCCGGCTCCTGCGTCAGGGATTTCGCAATCACCACCTTCTGCTGGTTGCCGCCGGATAATTCGACGACCTTGGCCTTGGGGCTGATGGCACGGACCTTGAGGCGCGAAATCCAGTCGTCGCCGGTCTTCTGTGCTTCATTGGACGACAGAAGGAAGCGGCCGCCGGGAAATTTCGACAACAGGCCGAGGTAGATGTTGCGCGCGATCGACATGGTTTCGAAGAAGCCTTCGACCTTGCGATCCTCGGTGACATAGGCGACGCCTGCCTGCACCGCCGGCGCGGGAACGCGATAGCGCACGGGTTTGCCGTTCAGCAGAATCTCGCCGCCGTGGAAGAAGTCGCGCTTCAGTACGCCCGCAACGATCTTGAAGGTCTCGGTGCGGCCGGCGCCGACGAGGCCGAACACGCCGGTGATCTGACCTGCGAAAACCGAGAGCGAATTGTTCTTTACCATCGGCGCCATCTTCAGGTTCTGCACCGAAAGAATGCGTTCGCCCGCCCGCCGCACTTCCGTCTTGCGTTTGCCGTAGAGCGTGTTCGACAGGTCGCGGCCGACCATCGCCTGCACGATCCTCGCCCGGTCGAAATTGGCGACGTCGTCGGTGACGACGTGCTTGCCGTCGCGAAGCACCGTGATGCGATCCGCCAGCAATAGCGCTTCTTCGAGCGCATGCGAGATGAAGATGATCGAGACGCCGCGCTTCTTCAGATCGCGAACGAGATCGAAGAAATAGGCTTTTTCTTCCGGCGTCAGGCTCGCAGTCGGTTCGTCGAAGATGATGACCTGCGCCTGATGCAGTACTGCGCGCGCGATTTCCACCATCTGTTTCTTGGCTGCGCCGAGCAGGCTGACGGTGGCCGTCGGTGGCACGTCGAAGTTCAGCGATTGCAGGAACTGCTGGGCTGCGATGTAGATTCCGCGCAGCCGGTTGTAGAAGCGCTCCTGCCCGAGAAACAGGTTCTGCGCCACTGTCATGGTCGGCACCAGACTGTTCTCCTGAAACACCATGGCGACGCCGAGGTGCCGTGCTTCCAGCGGTGTCTTGGGCGCGACCTCGGCGCCATTGATGAGCAACTGGCCGGAGGTCAGCGTAACGACGCCCGCAAGCGCCTTGGAGAGGGTCGACTTACCGGCGCCGTTCTCGCCGACCAGGGCGTGGATTTCGCCGCGGCGGAGCTGAAAATCGACCTCGTTGATGGCGGGCACGCCGGCATAGAGCTTGGTCGCCTTGCGGAATTCGATCACGTTATCGGTCATTCCCCGAACTCCGCTTCGATCGTCTTCAGCGACAGCCGCAACAGGCGACCGGCGCCCTTGGCGAGGACATACAGCGCGTCGTTCACCTCCGCGGCGGCGACCACGCCATGATTGCGGCCATCGACGCGGCTGTGCAGCGAATAGCGCGGGCTGCAATCCGCATTCAGACGGATGACGAGGCCATAGGAGCGCGGCGGCGCCCATGGCTTGATGATGCCCATGGTCTTGAGATGCGCGCCCTGCATCGGCTCGCGAAACGAATTGCCGGAATTGAGACGCGGCGCGATCCAGAATTCGGGATCGATTTCCTCCATCATGCGGCGCCGATAGGCATTCTCGCGCAGCACGAATTCCACGAGCTGGGTGCGTCCCGTGAATGCGGTCAGCCAATATCCACCGCCGGCCGCCGGGCACAGCCGCGACGGATAAACAGGAAGATGTTCGAGCGGCGCGCGCTTGCCGCCCTTCGTGCCGATCGACAGCAGCCGGTGCCGCCAGCTTTCGCTGACCAGCGCGCCGTCGGGCGTGGCCGCAACGCCGAAGGCATAGCGCAGGTTGCTCGCCAGCACCTGAATTTGCTTCGACGCGATATCGATCGACAGCAGCCGTCCGGTTGCGCCATGGCTCATCAGGTCATGCACCCAGCGCGCGAACGGCTGCCGCGCCGAGCCGTCGGTCGCGAGCAATGCGCCGGATGGCGTGGGCGCCAGCGCATTCACCGATGTCATGTCGGCGCCCGTGATGACAATGTCCTGATCGGTGGTCCCGCTTGCGGAAACGATGCGCACCTCGCGGCCGTCGAGCGCGACGGCGAGGCGGCCGTCCGGCAGCGCGCACAGCGCCGTCACCTCGCGGTCGAAGCGCCGCAGCGGTTGCGGCGCGCCGCTATCTGCGAGGCGCAGGATGTTCGCGCCGTCGGCGATGTAGAGCACACCGCCATGGCTTGCGAGATCGTTCGGCTGTTCGAGTTCGGCGACAACCTCGGCATGCTCCAGAATCTGGTTCGGCTTCAGCGCGCCGTCGAACGGCGGCACGGTGATCGCAGCGTGACCGCGGCCGAGAATGCGGTCCGTGAAGTCTCTCAGCGCGGCGATCACGATGTCTTCCCCCAGCGGCGGTCGTACTGCACGAAGTTCGGATCGGCGTTGTCGAGCTTGTAGCGGCCGATGCGGTTGTTGGCGATGCCGCCGAGATAGAGATAACCGCGATGTTCGCGCATCGAGGTGATCATCGGGTGATTGGTGCCCTTGAGATCCCAGAACGATTCGAGGATCTCGCCCTTTTCGTTGAACTTGACGACGCAACCGGTGTTGATGTTCGGGAATAGCCACTCATCGACCGGCAGGCGCTTGCCCATTCGCTTGCGGAAGCCCGGCATCCGCCATGCGAGATCGAGCGCGGGGGAACGCATGCCGACCAGCGCGAGCCAGTAATTGCCGTCGGAGGCGAGATTGATGTTGTCGGGATAGCCCGGCAGGTTGTCCATCACGATCTCGACGCTGCCCTTCTTCGGGCCGTCGAACCAGTAACGCTTGATCGAACAACCGAACGTTTCAGCGAACAGGATCGATTGGCCGTCGCTGGCGATGCAAATGCCGTTCGGGAATTTCAGGCCGCGCAGCGCGGTGTGCGTGGTGTTGGTCTTGGGGTCGTAGCAGATGATGCGGCCGTTGCCGCGCGCCTCCAGCCCGTCCACCGGCCATTCGTGCATCTCGTAGCGCACGGTCGCTTCCGAAAAGAAGATGCGGCCGTCATCGGCGATGTCGAGATCGTCGGCGAGGCGAAGCCGGCTGTCGTCGTTGACCGAATAGAGGCTGCGATTGGTCTCGTCGGTCGCCTTCTCGATCTTGCGTTCGGGCGTGATGCGGTAGAGGCCCATGCCGCCGATGCAGCAATAAAGATTGTCTTGCCGGTCGAACGCCATACCGAGCGGCTGGCCGCCGATATGGGCATAGACTTCCATCCTCTCGTAGCCTGGCGCGAGAAAGCGGATGATATCGCCGTGCCGGGAACCGGCATAAAGATTGTCGTGACGATCGAGGATAACGTCCTCGGGCGCTTCGATTTTGCCGAGCCCGATGAGCGTGACGTCGCGCAGCTTGTCGTTCTGCTCGAACGGGCCGCCCTTGCCGACCTCGGTCGAGGGTGGAGGCGGCAGGAAATGATAGGTCGGGCTGACATAGACCTTGCTGATGATGCGGCTGCGATTCTTCAACCAGCGGATGTCGATCATCGCCGCCACCAGCAGGATGCCGGCCAGCACCATGCGGTTGAAACCGCCGCGCACCCCGAGCGTTGTCAGACCGTTGGTCACGAGCAGCACGATCAGCGTACCAGCGAGCGCTTTCGCGACCGAGCCGTTGCCGCCGCCAAGCGTGATGCCGCCGAGCACAGTCGCGGTCAGTGCGGTCACTTCGAGGCCGACGCCGATGTCGCCGCCGACCGTGCCGAGCCGTGCGGCGAAGAACAGCGCGCCGGTTGCGGTCAGCGCGCCGCTGGCCACGTAGCACAACGCAATCGTCCGGCGCACCGCGATGCCCGAATTGTAGGCGGAGCGCCGCGAGCCGCCGATCGCGGTGATGTGCCAGCCGGGCCGCATGCGTGTCATGAAGATATGACCGAACACGGCCACGACGATATAGACCAGCGCCACGCTCGGGATGCCAAACAGGCTTCCGGTGCCGATGAAATCCCACGACGCAAAATCGGGAAATGCGGATGCGATCTTCACCGAATTGCCGAACAGCAGCAGGTCGTAGGCGGAACGATAGATGATCAGCGTAATCAGTGTGGTGATGAAGGCACGCAGTCGCAGATAGCCGATCAGGAAGCCGTTCACCGCGCCAAGCAGTGCGCCGCACGCGATGGTCGCGACCACGACGGCCGGCACCGGCCAGTTCAGTACGTCGAGGCAATACAGCGCGCAGAAATCGCACAGCGCGAACATCGATCCAACCGACAGGTCGATGCCGCCAACGACGACGACCAGTGCCATGCCGAGCACGACGAAGCCGATCTCGCCCGCCTGCCGCGCCGTATCCGAAAGGGCGGCAGGGGAGAAGAAGTTGTCGATCGCCTGGCTCAGTCCGAACGCGACGATAAAGAGGACGATGACGGGAATGGCCGTCTCGGTCCAGCGCTTCGACAAGATTTCGCCGAGCAGATGATCCGGCCAGTAGCGGGCCTTCAGGCGGACAACGGATTCCTGCATCGACATGGAATGGTCTCAAGATCGTTCAAGGAAATGGAGACGTAATGGATGGCGTCCGCGCCGGGCGGACGCCATCGGATGCGCGCGCGGCCTATTTCTTCAGGTCGCTGAGATTCCAGCACGCCGTCTGGGAATCGGCGTTGTCTTTCGTGATGTCGGTCAGTGTGGTGTAGATCGAGCCCTTGGCTTCGCTGGGCTTGATGCCGGATGACAGCAACCACTTGATCATGCCGGCCATGTCTGCGGCCTGCGTCGGCACGTCGTAACTGACGTCGAGGTCGAACGCACCGGACTTCACCAGTTCGCAGGCGCCCTTGCGCTCGCCGCCGCCCGACGTCGCGACAAAGACCTTGCCGGTCAGTCCGGCTTCTTTCACCGCTGCCGCCGTGCCGATATCCATGCCGTCCCAGAAGCCGACGATGCCGCACAGATCGGGATTCTGCTTCAGCACGGTCTGGGTGATGGCTTTGGCCTTGGCGGCGTCCCAATCCGCGGCCTGACTGGAGACGACCTTGATTTCAGGATGCTTGGCGAAGACGTTCTCGACACCCTTGAGGGTATAGGCCGAAGTGGCCGCCGACAGCGCGCCCTGCACGATAGCGACCTTGTTCGACTTGCCCTGGCAGGCCTTGATCACGGCATTGGCGTTGCGTTCGCCGATCTCGATCCAGTTGGCGCCGACGAAGGCGGCGCTGCGATAGACCGAACCCATGTTGACCTGGATGATATAGATGCCTTCCTTCTCCGCGCGCTGCATCAGCTTTGCGTAGGTCTGCACGTCGGGATTGTGAACGATGATGGCGGCGGGCTTTTCTGAGATCAGCGTCGTCAGGGCCTGAGCGCCCGCGCTCGTGCTCCAGTTCGGGTCGCGGACGACGACCTTGACCCCATACGGTTCGAGTTCTTTCTTGACGCCGGCGAACCAGCCTTCCGTCAGGTCGAAGTTCATCGCGACCGGAACGTATCCGATCGTCTTGCCCTCCAGCGCCTTCTTGAACGACGCCTGGAACGGCTCGTCCAGCCCCTGCTGCGCGAATGCCGGCGCAGCGGCGCATGCCGCAAGACCTGCCCCGACGAAGAATGCCGCGACGCGACTTTTTGTATTGAACATCGGTGTCCTCCCTCTCTAAATTTTCGTTACTGCGATCGACGCCTCAGATGTCGCCTTGCTGCGCCGTCTCCTCGTTGCGCGGGTTGAGAAACGAGTCGGCGATCACAGCGGCGAGCAGAACCATGCCCTTGATGAGGTTCTGTCCCGAATAGGAAATGTCCATGATGGTCATGCCGTTGAGCATGGTGCCGATCAGGAGCGTGCCGATGATGACGTTAAGAACGCCGCCGCGCCCGCCCGACAGTCCGATGCCGCCGAGTACGACGACGAGGATCACGTCGTAGATCAATGTCGAATTGAAGATACGTGTAGGCATGCTGTTGACGGATGCTGCAAGGACGAAACCCGCAAAGCAGCCGATCAACGCGGCGAGCACATATTGCAGCACGATGATCGGCCGCGAAGGGATGCCCGTGACGCGCGCGCCGTAAGGGTTGTCGCCGATCGCATAGACATAGGCGCCGATCCGGGTGTTGCGCAGCAACAGCGCGACGACGATGCACACCGCGGCGAAGGCGATGATCGGCGTCGGAATGCCGAGCACGCTTCCTTGCCCGAGGTGCTCGAAGCCCTTCATGCCGTCGCTCCATTGCACGACGTCGAGCTTGAACAGGCTGGCCTGGCCTAAGCCCGCGAGGAGCAGCCCGGTCGCCAGTGTTGCGAACAGGGATGGCACTTCCGCATAGGCGATGAGCCAGCCGTTGACGAGGCCGAACGCCAGCGCCAACGCCAATGCGACCGCGATCGATAACGGCAGAGAATATCCGTCCTGGACCATCTGTAACACCAGGCCCGGCGGCACGGCGAGCGCCGCGATCAGCGAGATGTCGATGCCGCGCCCGATCACGACCAGCGCCATCGCCAACCCGAGAATGCCCAGGACGGCAACATTCTGGAGCAGTGTCAGCATGTTCTGCGTGGTGGCAAAGCCAGGGAGAAACAGAGCAAATGCAGCGAACAGGACAACGAAAATAGCAAAAACTACTTCCTGCTGGCTAAACCGCTTGAGCGTCATCCCACCGTCTCTCGCTTGCTTGCAACATCGAACCGCATATTCCCGTCGACACGTGCCGATGACCGATGCGTCTCACGTCGCGACTGAAAGAGGGGGATGTGGTTGAGGCAAGTCGATGCGGCCATCAACATACGGCTTTGTTCCACTCCCATCTTCCACGCATCGATTTGATCTGCCTTGAGGCGATCGGTTCGCGAGGCTGTTTCGCACGATCTAATGCCAAGAAATTCAACGAGTCAAACGCGTTGTTGATCTTGGCCGTTAGCGCAGCGTGCGGTTCGCGCGGTCATTCTGCGACTTAGAATCTCGGCGTGAGCGTGCGGGCCAAGGTTACAATACAGTTGAAGTTTATGGGCTGCGGAGCTGGTCGATCGTTGTGCGTTTTGGTTTTGAGTCAACGCTCCAATGCAGTCGATCGATGCGATCGTATGGGAGGCTTCTGATGCATACGACCTCGATCTGCATATCGGTCCAACATTAAAAAACCCCGCCGGAGCGCGGCGGGGTTTTCAATGTAAGTCTCTCTGCGCTGATTCACTTCAGCGATGACAGAAGTTCGTCGTAGGCCTGACATGCTTCGTCGAAGCTGGTGGCCTTCTGATATTTGGTGCCGATCTCCTGAGACTTAGCCATCAGTTGCTGCGCCTTGTCCGGATTCTTCTGCAGATACGCGACCATTGCCGTCTGCAAGTCCGTTGCCTTCTTGGTCGCCTCTTCCTGCGTGCAGGCGAGCGCGGAGGAAGAAGCGGCGACAAGGCAGGAAATCGCAATCAGTAGAGTTTTCTTCATTTTATCATTGAACCTTTGCGTAAACCGGTTTGCGCGGACAAGCCGCAGATCGCGGTTACCATACACAGTCAGGCTCAAATATGACCAAGCCCGACCGTGCATGTTGAAAATCCTGTCGGGGCGAGGAAGCCGTCAGAACGTGAACGTCGTCGAGAGCAGGTAGGTCCGCGGGGCACCCAGCGACAGTCCGTAGCTCGGGGTTGCTGATGCCCAGTATCCCTTGTTGCCGACATTGATGACGTTGGCCCGGATTGTCACCGGCTTGCCGTTCAGGTCGAACGTATAACGCGCGCCGACGTCGAAGCGGACCCAATCGGGAAGCTGCTGGAGGTTGGCATTGTCGTAATACTGGCCGCTGGTATAGATCGCCCGTCCCGATAGCGTGAGACCGCGGAGAAACGGCGTGTCCCATTCGGCTCCGATGTTCATCTGCACATCGGGCACACCAGGCGCCTTGTTGCCGTCGTAGATGCCGTTGGCGGTGCTGGTGAGCCGGCCGTCGAGCAACGTCACGCCGCCGAGAACGCGAACGGTGTCCGTCACCTTACCCGTGGCGCTGAGCTCGATGCCGCGATTTCGCTGCTGGCCATCCGCGGAATAGATATTGGTTGTCGCATTGGCCGTGCCGCTCGGCTGGGTGATCTGGAACAGAGATGCCGTCGTGATGACGCTGCCCCAGTCCACCTTGATGCCGGTTTCGTACTGCTGCGAAATATACGGCGCCAGGATCTCGCCGGCATTTGCATAAGCGATGCCGACCGTCGTGCCCTGCTGCAGTCCTTCGATATAGTTCGCATAGAGTGAGATGTTCTCCTGCGGCTTGACGACGAGGCCTACCGCCGGTGTGAAGGCATCCTTCTCGTAATGCGCCGTCTGCGCGCCGGTGGCGGAACTATAGCTGGTGGATTCGATTTGCTGCTGGCGTCCGCCGACGACCAGTTGCAGGCGATCGCCCAACACCGACATCGTGTCCGCAAAGCCCAGCGTCGCCAAGTGTACCGCGCTGGTGACTGTCGGATTCAATCTCGTGTAGGTCGGTTCCGGAATGAACGTCGGATTGTAGAGGTTGGACGCGATGGTCGCGACCACCGGAAACTGGCTGCCGGACCAGTCGTCGATCCGGCTGGCCGTTAACGAGACCTGGTGATGGATGCCTCCCAGCGAGAACCGTCCGCGAAGTCCGACCTCCTGTGAATCGCTGTCGTGGGAGACGGGGAAATTGTAGGGTGCTTCCGTCAGGTCGCCGTTGGCATTGGTGATGGTGGCGAAACCGCTGAGAAGATAGCTGCGATTTTGCCGGCCGCCGACGGCGCCATAGATGGTCCAGTCGTCCGAAAGATCGTATTCGCCGCGCGCCGCGCCGTACCAATCCTGCGTATGGGCATAGGTCCATGGCTGAAAGTAATTGGCGTTGGCGCTTGGTGCTGCCGGCACCGCGATCCCGGGCGCGAGATAGGTCGGACGAAGCGGCGACTGGACGAATTGATCCTGATATCCGACATCCAGCGAGAACCGCGCGCGTTCGCCACGATAATCGAGGCCGAGTGCAACGTCGCCAAGATTCTGCGATTGCCGTTGCGTTCCCGTATCGCCATCGCGATAGGTGCCGTTGATGCGCACGCCCCATTCGTGATTGTCGCCGTAGCGGCGGCCGACATCAAACTGCGTGCCGAACTGGCTATTCGACGCATAGAGCGCGGTCAGTCGGGTGATCGGATCATCCGTTGCCCGTTTTGGGACGATATTGATTGTACCGCCGACACTGCCGAACGGCGGCATGCCGTTCAGCAGCGCGCTCGGTCCGTTCAGAACCTCCACGCGCTCCACGGCGTCTGTGCTGAACGCAAGGCCTGGAACGACGCCATAGAGACCGTTGAAGCTGAAATCCCAGGGGTTTGACGTGAAGCCGCGAATGTAGAGGCCCGATGTGTAGCTCATGTCGCTCCACACGGTGCGAACCGATGGGTTGTTGATCAGGACGTCGGTGATGACGCGCGCCTGCTGATCCCTAATAGTTTGCGATGTATAGCTGGTCTGACTGAACGGCGTATCCAGAACATTGCGATTGCCGAGCAGGCCCAGTTGGCCGCCATTTGCGACCTGACCGCCGGCATAAGGTGTGGGCAAATTGCCTACGACGGAATTCCGGTTTGGTGCCCGCGCCGCGACTGGTGTTGGCGCTGCAGGCTCGGCCCGGCGCGTCGCGCGCCGGTTCGCGTGGACCGCATGCGACGAGCGCTGAGGCCTGACGGTCGATTGCTGTCGCGGTTTCGGTGCGTCGATCGTTACGGCGGGAAGCGATGTCTGCGCTTTGACCGCAGTCGCGGCCAATAAGACGAATCCGATACCCGTCGTGCCAAGGCTCCACGCCTTGCAACGTTGTGTAATCCCCACCTAACAGCCCCTACATTCGGATTGGCAGAACCAAATTCGAATGAGGTCTTAGCGCGATGGTAACGCGGTGTATCGCTTTCAAAATTGGAATTTCTCAAAGCTTGATTCGACGAGTGGAATGCGCAGTCGCACATCGTCGGCCAATTTCGAGTGCGTCATCGATCGAGTTGAAGGAGCGGTCGACCGGAATTCAAAACGATTTCGTCAACGCACCGGCGGCTTGATGCGGTTCGGATCGTTCGGGTCGGTGACGACGACAGTGGCCGTCATGCCTGCGCTCAACGTGATGCCCTTCGGCACATCGTCGATCGCGATGCGCACGGGAATGCGTTGTGCTAGCCGAACCCAACTGAAGGTTGGATTGACGTTGGCGATCAGGTCGCTCCCGAGCGCATTGTCGCGATCGGTGATGGCGCGTGCCACGCTTTCGACGTGACCGGTGAGCGGTGCATCGTAAGCCATCAGCCGGATCGAAACGTGATCGCCGATCTTGATGTGGCGCAACTTGGTCTCTTCGAAATAGCCCGCGACGTAGAACGAGTCGCTATCCACCAACGCCACCATCGCATGGCCCGCCGTGGCGTAGTCGCCGCGATGCACCAGCAGATTGGTGACGTGACCGTTGACCGGCGAGCGCACGTCGGTGCGAGCGAGGTTGAGCTTGGCGACACCGAGCGCCGCTTCCGCCTGATCGTAGGCCGCCTGCGCCGACAGCGCCGCGGCGCGGGCCTGGTTGAGTGCCTCTTCCGAGATCGAGGCCGAGCTTAGCCGCTCGCGGCGCTGCTGTTCTTCCTGCCGCTGATCGAGCACGCTCTTGGCGCCGGCCAGCGCAGCCTCTGCCTGCTCCAGCGCCAGTCGGTAGCGCGCGGGATCAATGACGAAAAGCGTGTCGCCGATCTTGACGCTCTGGTTGTCTTTCACGCGCATGTCAGTCACGGCGCCGGCGACGTCCGGCGCCACCATGACGACATTGACGCGGACGCGTCCGTCGCGCGTCCATGGGCTTTCCTCATAGGTGCGCCACAAGTACCAGCCGGCCACGCCTGCTGCCGCCACCACGACGACGGTGACAAGAACACGAATCCATGAACTGGTTTGTTGCATCCGGCCGATATCTCAAGACTCAAAGCGTCGCTGCGACGAAAGCACTGAGCAGCATGACATAAAGCGCAGTGTTGAATAAAGGCGGATGCCAGACGAAGCGATAGACGCCAAGCCTGTTGAGCAGATAACGCAGGACATACCAGAGCACCGCCGTCCCCGCGAGATAGCCCAGCAGCGGGGGCAGGTAGATGCCGTCCAGATTGATTTCCTTGATCATGCGATCACCGGTTCGACCGATGGAGTTGGTTGCGCGGACACTTCGAGCCCGAAGAAACCGGGATGCTGCCGCAACGTGGTTTCGATACCATAGAGCGACTCGGCCGTCCTCGTGAATACGCTGTTGACGTCGAGTGAGAGCACGGAATCCCGCGCGGTCTCCAGTAATGGCAATGGCGATGCCGCGCGTCGATTTCTCGTGGCGCGCCCGAAATGCTCCGCCAGCGCCGCAAGGGCGCGGTCGACCGTGGCAGCCGCAGCCGGGGGCAACTCGCTGCGGTCTCTCCGTAGTGCAAGGATGTTGAGGCCGACGCGCAGGCTGGCGAAGCTACCCTGCATCACGGCGCGGTGAGTATCGATCATGGGGTCGAGGCGCATCAGCAGCGCATTGATGCGGTCGAACATCAGACTCTCGAATGCGGTACGCGAGTCCGGTACCGCCGATCCGGCGGCCCGCCCGAGATCGCGCAGCATTCCGCGGGTCAGGCGCCGCACCACCCACTCGGTGCCGAGTGGGCGCAGCAGCCGCAATGCGAGCCCGCCGATGCCGATGCCGACGACATAGCTCAGGTAGTTGTTAAGAAATTCGCTGAAGTCGTAACTCATCGTGTTGGAAATGCTTGTCAGGCCGCCGGCGACGAAAATCACCGGCATTACCGCGGGTACCGCAGCACTGAGAAACAGGCCGCAGGCGAGGTAGAAGGGCGCAAGTGCGATCACCAGCGCCGGAAAGGTCGAGAGCGGCGGTAGCACCACGAGCAGATAGATGCCGCCGACCAGCGCGCCCACCAGGCTCATCTTGAGAAAGCTGGCGGCCGCGGCCGAAGGATCGTCCCGTGCGCCCATGATGGCGCAAATGATCCCGGCATAGGTCACCGCCGTAGGGCCGTTTGCCCAGGCGGTGAAAATCCACAATGCACTGGCGGCCAGGATCGTCAGCAGCGAGATCGCTCCGACCAGAATCGCGAACACGATATCGCGGTAGGGCCGCAGCGATGGTGCTGCGGCGGTCTGGGGCGGATGGATGCCGGCGGTGATGTGGGTACGAAGCCAGACGGCTTCATGCCAAAGCGCCAGCACGTCGCGCAGGCGCAGCAGGAAGCTGCGCGGCAGGAAGGTGCTCGGATCGCTGCGCAGCGCCTCCGGCGGCGGCAACCGGGCTTCGATCTCGGCGAGCAGCGCAGTTTCCCCGCCGGTCTCTTCCAGCGATTGCTGCGGCGTCGCAGCGTTCGCGGATTCCGCGATATGCTCGGCAGTGCGCTCGGCCAGCGGTTGCAGTTCGCGGGCGGTTTCGGGTTGGTGACGGTGCAACAGCGCCAGCCGGTCGTAGGCCGAGACCAGCATCGCCAAGAGCGACAGCAATTTGCCTTCGAACTGACGGATCACGTCATCGATCGTTCGGATTGCGGGCGTATCGAGCGATCCGAACACCCGAAGCGCATCGAGCGACACTACCGACGCGATGATCTTCTGCCGGTCGGCCAGCCCCTTGGCCTCGGCCTGCTGCCCGTGCAGTGCATCTTCCGCCCAGTGCGCCATGTTCGGCAGCGTGGCGTGCAGCGCCTTGCGCAGGGCGTCGCCGGCGCGGCGCGGAAAGACGACGTGATGCAGCAGCGTGCCGCAAGCGATGCCGAGCGTGATTTCGAGGCAGCGGGCGACTGCAAAATCGAATGCGAGGTTGGGCGTGAGCGCTGCCGGCAGGCCGATGATCGCCGCCGAATATCCCGCCAGCACGCCGCCATAGGCCTGCGGAGCGTCGCGCAGGTAGACCGAGACTGATGTGCAGATGCCGATCCAGATCGCCAGTGCCAGACAGAACAATTCCGGGGTATTCGAAAACAGCGCCACGAACACCAGCGACATCAATGCGCCGATCACGGTGCCGAGCACGCGATACATCGATTTCGCCAGTACCATTCCGGCCAGTGGCTGCGAGACCACGTAGACCGTGGTGATCGACCAGCTCGGCTGCGACAGGTTCAGACGAAATGCGATGAACAATGCCAGCATCGCGGCCACGAACGATTTCAGCGAGAACAAGCCGTCGCGCCAGGTAAATTTTTGGATGAGCTGGAGCATGCCGATGGAAGTCGATTCGTTGGCGCGGGTGAGCCGAGCGTGGAACTCTACCCCTAACGGCAGCGACTGCGCCATCCTATCTGCAAGGCCGGGGCGCTATGCGGCGGCGGAACTTTCCGCCTCACCGTGACTTATGTCAGCGCCGGAGGATAATACCATGTTGGTCGAACGAGACTTGGACGTGATGAATGTCGATGTGGTTGGCAAGGCCTATGACATCGCTGCAAATTATCTGCGGCGAAGCGGCGCGATCGATGATTCCCCTGCCGTGAACGAACGGCTGCTGGAGATCGTGGTCCGGATATTCCACGGCGGCAGCCGCAACAAGATTCGCATCGCGAACCGCGCGATCGCACAGTTCGAAGCGGCGCTCGGCGCGTAAACGAGAAGGGTATATGCAAGTCATTATCGATCGCATCATGTTGACCTACGATCTGCTTGCCAATCGCACCGCCGCAGTCAGCGACGACGCGCGCGTCAAGCTGGTCGAGTATCTCAAGACGTTGTCGGAAGCGGGCGAGACCGATCCGCACCGGTTGACAGTCTGTGGCCTCACCTACCTGCGCGAGCGCGACGGCAGCATCGATTCCGTCAAGGCTGGCTTTACCGGGATGTAAAGTTCACACTTTTACCACGCCTCAGGCACTGCTTCCTGCCGGCGTCGACACCGGCAACACCTCGACGGCCGCGGTTGCGGCTCGATCGGGCGTCGTTTCTTTCCAGCGCACCGAACCGTGGGGCCGCTCGAGCATGCGGCGGATTCGCACCGGCTCCGCACCCTGATGGAATTTCATCGCCCGGACATGCAGCTTGCGCTCGGACTGCGTGGCGCGATTGCGCTGGCGCAGATAGTCCAGCCATGTCGGGCAGTGATAACGCTCGATCCACAGATGCGGGTCGGCGATGTCGCGTGCAATCGACCAGCCATAAGCGCCGTTGCGCTGGCGGCTGAGCTGCACCATCTGCATCAGCCGATAGAAGGTGCGGGCCCGATTGGGGTCGACGCGATACTCGATCTCCACGATGATCGGGCCGCTGCGTCCGGTCAGCGATAGCTGCACCTCGGGATCGTCGAGAAATTCAGCCGCCTCGTCCCGCTCGCCGACCGGCGGCATCCGGATCCACAGCCCGAGCACGGGCGAAACCGCCATCGCCACGCCGGATGCGACCAGCGCGCCCTCGACGCCGATCGAATCCGCAAGGTGTCCCCAGCTCCAGCTTCCGATGGCGATGCCGCCCGAAATCGACGCTTGAAACGCCGCCAGCGACCGGCCTGCCACCCAGCGTGGTGCGGACAGTTGCACGCCGATGTTGAACAGCGCAACCGCCAGCATCCAGACCGCGCCGGCAACCACCAGCGCCGCCGCGGTGATGACGGGTTCGCTGCTGACGGCGACCACAACGATGGCGGCACCCATGACGAGGGCGCACAGCCTGATGGCGGCTTCGCCGTTCATGCGCTTGCGCACTTCGCTGATATTGAGCGCGCCAATCACCGCGCCCATCCCGAACGCGCCCAGCATGATGCCGTAGGTCTGTGCGCCGCCGTGCAGAAGGTCGCGCGCCACCAGCGGCATCAGCGCCGAGACCGAACCGCCGGCGAAGCCGGTCACCAGCGTGCGGGTCAGCACCACGCGGATCGAGGGCGAGTTGGTGATATAGCGAATGCCGGACACGATGGCCCGGTTCAGCCGTTCGCGCGGCAACCGCGACGGCTCGCTGACGCGCCGCCACAGGAACAGCACGACCAGCAGCGGAATGTAGCACAGCATGTTGGCGCCGAAGGCAGCCACGGCGCCCGCCGCCGCGACCACGACGCCGCCGATCGCAGGACCGAAACTGCGGGCAATGTTGTAGCTGATGCCATTCAGGGCGACCGCCGAGGGCAGGGTTTCGGCCGGAACCTGCTCGCTGACCGAGGCCTGCCAGGCCGGGCCGAACAGCGCCATGCCGCTGCCGACGATGAAACAGAACGCCAGCAGGATATTCGGCGTGATCGCGCCAATCCACGTCAGTAGCGTCAGGCAGGTCGCGCCGGTGAGCGCGATGGTCAGCGAAATCAGCGATACGATACGGCGGTCGTACATGTCGGCGATGGCGCCCGCCGGCATCGAGATCAGCATGATCGGCAGCATCAGGGCGGTCTGCACCAGCGCCACCTTGTCGGCGGCCGAGGTCATCTGCGTCATCGCCCAGGCCGCGCCGACGCTCTGGATCATCAGACCGAGATTGGAGAGCAGGCTCGCCACCCAGATCCGCCGGAATATCGCATGCCGCAGCGGGGCAGCGAGGCCGTCGGCGGCGAGTGCGGTGCGTTTCGGCGGTTCGGTCATGCGCGGGACGCCTGCAATTGGTCTTGGCTGTTCGACTGCCGGACGGCTATGAGTCGCCTGTCACGTTTTAGAATCTAAGATCGGCAGGAGGCAAGGAATGGCCCTTTCAAGGCGACGAATTTTGCAGGCCGCAGCCGTGCTGCCGCTGGTCGCAGGAGGGGTCGGCCGCCGTGCCGCGGCCCAGCCGGCTCAACAGGCCGCGCCCGCCGCGTTGCCGCCGATCCTGTTCGTGCACGGAAATGGCGATCAGTCCGCGTTGTGGATGACGACGCTGTGGCGGATGGAATCGAACGGCGTGCCGCGTGACAGGATGGCCGCGATCGATTTCCTCAACCCGCTGGCGCGGAACGACGACAGCAAGCCGCAGCCGCTCCGATCCTCCACCGAAGAGCAGCGTCTGCAACTCGCCGAGGCGGTTGCGGCGCTGAAGCAGGGCACCGGCGCGGCTCGCGTCGCGCTGGTGGGAAATTCCCGCGGCGGCTATGCGATCCGTAACTTCATCAAGAACGGCGGCGCCGCCGACGTCAGCCACGCGGTGCTGTGCGGCGTCCCCAATCACGGCGTCTTTGCCTGGGACGAGAACCTTGGCAGCGAGTTCAACGGTCGCGGGCCGTTCCTGCAGGAATTGAACAAGGGCGCGAACGAGGTCGTCGCAGGCACCGCGTTCCTGACGTTACGCAGCGACGGTTACGACAAGTACGCCCAACCTGATGGCCGTTTTGTCGGCAAGCCGGGCCAGGCCACCAACGTGACCTTTGAGGGTCCGGAACTGAAAGGCGCGATCAATCTGGTGCTCGGCCAGGTCGATCACCGCGAGACGGCGTTCTCGCCGCGCGCCTTCCGCGAGATCTACAAGTTCATCGTCGGTCGCGAGCCGGGACGCATCGCGATCGTACCCGAGACCGAAGTGGTGCTGAACGGCCGGGTGACCGACACGCCCGGCGGCGTGCAGACCAATCGCCCGGTCGCGGATGCTTCCGTCGAGGTCTACCGGGTCTCGCCGGAGACCGGCGAGCGCATGAGTGACGCGATCCACGCCACCAAGACCGCCGCCGATGGCCTCTGGGGCCCGGTGAAGGTGCAACCGGACTGGTATCTCGAATTCGTGCTGGCAACGACGGGCTCGCCGACCACGCATATCTATCGTTCGCCGTTCGCACGCTCGTCGGATGTCGTGAACCTGCGCGCGGCCCGGCCGCTATCGGCAGCTGAAAGCGGCGGCGGCGCGATCGTGACGATGTCGCGTCCGCGCGGCTATTTCGGCCTGCCGCGCGATATCGTGCTGCTCGACGGCAAGACGCCGACCGACGTCAAAGCCGGCGTGCCGACCGATTCCGTCACGACGGTCAGGTTGGCAAAATCGGAACTGGGCCGTCCGGTCGTGGCGATGTTCAACGAAGAGCGGATCGTCACACGCGCGTGGCCGGCCTCGCAGAACCGGGTTTCGATTGCCGAACTGACCTATTGAGCAATGAGGCGGTTGGCCGCGCCTTCAAGGTGCCCGGATTTTCCCCTACTGGTGTTATGGTGCTGGAACCGCCCTTTAATTAATTTGGGCGGTCTGATCCTCTCTTAGCGTGAGGCCCGATTGTGAGCATTGCCGAAGTTCTCGATATGCCGGTTTCGCGCGAGCCGCTGGTGCCGCCGTTCCCGCCCCGCGCCTCCGAATCCATGACGGCGCTCGGACGCTTGTCGGCGATCCGCAAGAGCGCGATCGGCACTTGGGGCCAGCGTGCCTATGAGGACGACATCATCAAGGGGCGCTTCTTCGGGCACAGCAGCTTCATCCTCAATACGCCGGAAGCGATCCGGCATGTACTGGTCGAGAACTACGAGAACTATACCCGCACCCCGGCGGGCTTCCGCGTGCTGCGGCCGATGCTCGGCGAGGGCCTGCTGATTGCGGAGGGCCGGAGCTGGAAGCATCAGCGCCGCACCCTGGCGCCGGCCTTCACGCCGCGCGCAGTGACGACCCTGGTGCCGCACATGGTATCCGCGACGGAGGAGACGGTTGCCGCGCTCGATGCGCGCCGCAACGAACCGGTTGATCTGCGCGAGGCGATGCAGCGCATGACGCTGGAGATCGCCGGGCGCACCATGTTCTCGTTTGGCATGGCGCACCACGGCGCGGCGTTGCGCGATTTCGTCATCGAATATTCGTCGCGATTGGCGCGCCCACATTTCCTCGATCTGGTGCTGCCGCTGAGCTGGCCGAGTCCGCAGGACATCTCGCGGCGCTTTTTCCGCAAGCGCTGGACGCGCTTCGTCCAGGCGCTGATCGCCGAGCGGCGCGCTACCGGCAAGGTCGAAGGCGCGCCGCCGCGCGACCTGTTCGAACTGATGGAAGCTGCGCGCGATCCCGAGACCGGCGCGGCGTTCACCGCCGAGCAACTCGGCGACGAGGTGGCGACCATGATCCTCGCCGGCCATGAAACCACTGCGACGGCGTTGTTCTGGTCGCTCTATCTGCTGGCGCTCGATCCGGCGACGCAGGACAAGGTCGCCGCCGAGGCGGGCAGCGTGGGGACGACCGAGTTCGAGAAGCTGAAGTTCACCCGCGCGGTGATCGACGAAACGATGCGGCTGTATCCGCCGGCCTTCCTGATCGCGCGCGCCGCGGTCGGTCCGGACGAAGTAGGGGGCATGAAGGTCGCGCCGAAGGACGTGATCCTGATCGCGCCGTGGCTGCTGCATCGGCACGAAAAGTTGTGGGACGAGCCGAATACGTTCAATCCGGATCGTTTCGCGCCCGGTAGGCCCGCGCCGGATCGTTTCGCCTATCTGCCGTTCGGGGTCGGGCCGCGGATTTGCATCGGCGCGCATTTCGCCATCGTCGAGGCGACGCTGGCGCTCGCCAGGATCGTCGGCGCGTTCCACATCGAACTGGTGGATCGCGAACCGGTGATGCCGATGGGCGTGGTGACGACGCAGCCGGACCGCTCGCCGATGTTTCGCATCACGCGGCGTTGAATTCGATTACTTGCGACGCCATCTGCTGAGCTTGGAGCGGGTTCCTATCTGCGATAGCATCCGGCATGAGTGAAGTTCAGGCCTTATTCTCGGTATTAGGACAGACCGCCGATCCGCCGGTGGTCGATGCGATCCGGCAACTCGTCGAGGATGGCGCCGATCGGGACCTGAACCGCATCAATGCGCTGGACTTCTCCAGGCAGACGGGCCTCGGCGAAGAGCGCGTCATCGCCGGCTTCCTCCATGCGTCGCGGCTCGGCCTGTTTGATCTCACCTGGAATGTGCTGTGTCCGGGATGTAGCGGCGTGCTCGACGCGCACACCACGCTGAAGTCGCTGCGTCACGAAGACTATAACTGTGCGCTATGCGCAGCCGGCTACGAAGCCTCGGTCGATGATCACGTCGAGGTCGCATTCACGGTGAGCCCGCGGGTACGGCGGATCGCCGCGCACGATCCGAATTCGCTGCCGTTATGGGAATATACCCGCCAGATATTCTGGAGTTCGGGCATCGAATTCGACGACGGCTCGTTTCAGCGCCTGATCGACGATGTCACGCTCGAGGCCATCGAGCTGCCGCCTGGCGAAAAGGCCGTACTGTCGCTGCAGTTGCCGAACCAGTTCTGCATTGTGTTCGAACCGGTGACGCACTCCGCGCAGTTCCTCGCGATCTCGGGTGAGCCGACCCGTGAGCGCCAGCAACTGTCGATGGTCTTCAACGCGCAGCACGCGCCGACCGGAACAACGGAGATGCGGCCGGGGCCGTTGCGGTTGACGCTGGAGAATCAGTCGGGCGTTCGCGTGCTGCCGTCGGTCTGGATTGCGGGTGACGCGCTGCATGAGTTGCTCGGCAAACGCAAGCCGATCCTGACCGCCAAGCGCATCCTAGCCAACCAAACCTTTCGCGACATCTATAAGGCCGACAATCTCAACATCGATCAGCGCCTCAAGATCACCTCGCTGACGTTCCTGTTCACCGACCTGAAGGGATCGACGGCGCTCTACGAACGGGTCGGCGATCTCGCGGCGTTCGATCTGGTGCGGGCGCATTTCCATGCGCTGCTGGAAATCATCGCATCCGAAGGCGGCGCGGTGGTGAAGACCATCGGCGATGCGGTGATGGCTACCTTCGTGCGGCCGGAGCAGGCACTGGCTGCCGGCCTGCGCATGCGCGCGGCGATGGATGCGCTCAACGAGCAGCGCGGCAAAAAGGATCTCGTGCTCAAGATCGGTATTCACGAAGGTCCCTGCCTCGCGGTGATGCTCAACGAGCGGCAGGATTATTTCGGCCAGACTGTCAACATTGCTGCACGCGTGCAGGGACTATCGATCGATCAGGCGATTCACGTCACCGGCCCGGTGCTGGAAACGCCCGCGGTTGCCGACATCTTGACCAAGGCTTCGATCGCGCCGATCCGCAAACATGCGGCGCTCCGCGGCATTGCCGATAAGGTGGTCGTGTTCGAAATTCCGTGATCGGCTCGTTACCCTAAGCCCGGGCTGCATGACGGAACTGTAATCTTGCCATCCGGAACCCGGTGTCGGTTGCAAGCGTTGCCATTTCGCGCCATAGAGCGCCCGTCTTGTTGCAATTTCCATTGAACGGGTTCGATTGGAAGGTTGATGCTGGATAAACTGCGCCAATTCATTGCCGAGGTTGTTTCCCCGATGGCGGGTGACAACCGGACGTTCGACGATACCGATTACCGCCTTGCAGCGACCGCGCTGCTGATCCACGTCATCTCGCTCGACGGCGAGCCGTCGGAAGCCGAGAAGCGCAAGCTGCACAGCCTGCTCGAGAGCCGTTTCCAGCTCGATCCCGGCACCGCGTCGCAATTGATCGCCGATGCCACGCTGGTCGAGGGCGAGGCGGTTGATCTCTATCACTTTACCAGCGTCATCATGCGCTCGGTGGATGAGCCGGGCCGCGTCCGGATCGTGGAGATGATGTGGGAGATGGTGTTCGCGGACGGCCGCGTCAGCGAATTCGAGGACAATGTGGTGTGGCGCGCTGCGGACCTGCTCGGCGTGTCGGCGCGCGACCGCATCGACCTCAAGCACCGCGCCGCGCGGAGCCTGACCGAGACCGAACAGGAAGCGTCATCCTGAGATACGAGGCCTCTTTCGCGTCGAGCCTTATAAGGACAATTGCTGGACGTCACCCATCGAGCCGCTCTGCTAAGTATGGTGCACTTCAAGGCGACGTCTTTGCACCGATCGGACAAACACTAACCCCTCATTCGAGAGCGTCGTATCGTGACCGAGTGCGTGACCCTGATCACCGGCGCGTCGGCGGGCATTGGCGCAGACCTCGCACGCGTCTTCGCGTCGCATGGCCACCGAGTTGCGCTGGTGGCGCGGCGCGAGGAGCGACTGCAGGCGCTGGCGCGAGAGATCGTCACGGGCGGCAGCATCGCGCCGATCGTCATTGCCTGTGATCTCGCAAAGCCTGACGCGGGTGATGTGATCGCAGCAGCGCTGTCCGCCGCTGGCGTCGAGATCGACCATCTTGTCAACAATGCGGGCTTCGGCCTGTTCGGCTGCGCCGCCGAGTTGAGCCGCGACGAGCAGCTCGAGATGATTGCGGTCAATGTCAGCGCGCTGACCGATCTGTCGCTGCGTTTCGCCGACCACCTGATCCGCCATCGCGGCGGGCTGCTCAATGTTGCCTCGGTGGTGGCGTTCCTGCCGGGGCCGCGCATGGCGGTCTACTACGCGTCGAAGGCCTATGTGCTTTCGTTCACCGAGGCGCTGCATAACGAGCTCGCCGGACAAGGCGTACGGGTGACGGCGCTGTGCCCAGGGCCGGTGCCGTCGGAATTTCAGGCGCGGTCGGGATTGAAGGCGGGCGTCGATTCCCCGGCGCTGGCTGTATCGACGAAGCAGGTCGCGGAGGCGGGGTATCGCGGCCTGATGCGCAACAAGCGCGTGGTGATTCCCGGCTTCGGTGCCCGCATGGTGCCGTTGCTGCTGCGTTTCGTGCCGCGCGGCCTGGTGCTCGCCGCAGTCGGTCGGCTGCAGCGAGGCCGCGGCAAAACGGCCGATTAACGAAGCGTTCACCAAGATTAATTAAGATATGCCTTAATTCCGCGCATGTTGCGCGCGAGCAAGAACAACGATGTTGTTGCGGCCGGTCAATTCCAATTCCGTCGAAGAGCTGAAGCCTTCCGGTCTTCTGCCGCACACTCTCACCCATGGCTTGCAGTCTCGCCAATCGCTCCCGGTTCTGATCGTCCTGCATCAGGAAAGCTCGACGCCGGGCCGCGTCGGCAATGCGCTTCGTGCGCTAGGCTATTCACTCGACATTCGCCGCCCGCGCTTTGGCGATGAGCTGCCGCGCACGCTTGCCGATCATGCAGGCGCGGTGATCTTCGGCGGGCCGATGAGCGCCAACGATCCGGACGATTACGTCAGGCGCGAGATCGACTGGATCGCGGTGCCGCTGGCGGAGCAGCGGCCGTTTCTTGGAATCTGCCTCGGCGCGCAGATGCTGGCCAGGCATCTCGGCGGCACGGTGGCGCCGCATCCGCAGGGCCGCGCGCAGATCGGCTATTATCCGGTTCGGCCAACCGCCGCCGGTGACGCGCTGTGCGGCCCGTGGCCGGATCGCGTTTATCACTGGCACTGCGAAGGCTTCACCTTGCCCGCGGGTTGCGAACTGCTGGCCGAGGGCAGCGAGTTTCCGTTCGAGGCGTTCCGGTTCGACAATGCCTTCGCGCTGCAATTCCATCCCGACGTCACTACGGCGATGATGCATCGCTGGACCACCTGCGGCGAAGAGCGATTGACGCTGCCCGGCGCGCATCCGCGTCACGAACATTTTGCCGGTCGCGCGCTTTACGACGTCGTCGAACGCGCGTGGCTGATGCGCTTCCTCGAAGGCTGGCTGCGCCGCATGCCGCAGATGGCGGCAGACATACCGTTGCGAGAAGCCGCCGAGTAGTTTCCGTCGCACGGAATAGATTTAATCCGCATCGATATGGCGCGGCGCGCGCCCTTGCCGCGCCGGCGAAATTACGGTTGTCTTGCGCCATCATCGCGAGGGTGGCTCATGAACGCGGACGATTTCTCGAAGCTGTTGCAAGCGTTCACCGCGTCGGCGGAATCTGGCGACGGCACACGCTTTGCGAACCACTTCACCGAGGATGCAATCTATTACGATTACATCTATGGACCGCATCAGGGCCGCGCCGATATCGCGCACATGATGCAGAACCTGTTTCATCGCGATGCCACCGATTACCGCTGGGAAATGTTCGATCCGGTCTGCAGCGGTGACATGGGCTACGCGTGGTCGCTATCCAGCTTCACCTCGACCATTCCGCAGTTCAAGGGCCAGCGCGTCGTGATCGACGGCATGAGCCGCTTCATCGTGCGCGACGGGCTGATCTCGGAATATCGCGAATCGGTCAACGGCGGCGTGGCAATGGCGCAGCTCGGCGTTGCGCCGGAACGGATGACGAAAGTGTTCGATCGCTGGGCCGGCTGGCTCAAGGAGCGGCCGGAGACCGTTGCTTATCTGGCGCGCGGCAAGACAACGACAAGCAACGGCGCATGACGCCGCACAGGGAGATCGCGATGGACTATCAGGACATTCTCTACAGCGTTGGCGACAGGGTCGCGACCATCACGCTCAACCGACCCGACCGCATGAATGCATGGACGCCGACGATGGAGCGCGACGTGCGTCACGCCATGGAGGCCGCTGCGGCGGACGATGGCGTGCGCGTCATCGTGCTCACCGGCGCGGGCCGGGCGTTCTGTGCCGGAGCCGACATGGATGCGCTGAAGGGCCTCGATCCCAACGACATCAAGCGGCGCGGCGGCGATCTGCCGGCATTCGACATGAACCGGCGGCCGGATTGGCAGACGCGCTATGGCTTCTATCCCTCGATCGCAAAGCCTATCATCGCTATGCTCAACGGCGCCACCGCCGGCATCGGCCTGGTGCACGCGTTGTACTGCGACCTGCGTTTCGCTACCGACAACACCGTGTTCACGACGGCATTCTCGCGTCGCGGCCTGATCGCCGAGCATGGCATCAGCTGGATGCTGCCGCACATCGTCGGGCACGCCAACGCGCTCGACCTGCTGCTGTCGGCGCGCCGGGTCTCCAGCGAGGAGGCGTTGCGGATCGGCCTCGTCAACCGGCTCTGCCCGCCGGACAAGCTGCGCGAGGAAACCTACGCCTACGCGCGCGATCTCGCGGACTTCGTCTCGCCCTCGGCGATGGCGGTGATCAAGCGGCAGGTTTACGACGTGCCGTTCCAGACGCTGGCGGAAGCCACCATCGACGCCAATCGCGAAATGCACGTCGCATTGCAAGGCGCCGATTTCCGCGAGGGTGTCGCCAGCTTCATGGAAAAGCGGCCGCCGAAGTTCAAGGGTGGGTGAGGGGAAATACCAGTCCGGCTTCGCCCTTCGGGCTATGCCGCGACAGCCTTCGCGGACTTCGGCTTCAAGAGTTTGGTATGTGGCTTGCCGAGCCGTAGCTGGCGAAGCCTGCGAAGGCTGGTGGAGCCAGGGAGGATCGAACTCCCGACCTCGTCATTGCGAACGACGCGCTCTCCCAGCTGAGCTATGGCCCCATTGCAACGCGGCGACTGGAACTGAGCCACGGCAAGTGGGCGTCATTTAAATCCCGGCCGATACCAAGTCAAGGACGCCGCACATCCGGGCATCTGGCGCAAAAAGGGCAGGAACTTCCCTTGTTTAGCCGGGGGTGAATCGATAGTTTGCGGCCTCACAACGGCGATCAACCCCACCGCGAGCCCATCCCGCCATGCGAGCCATTCTCGACATCGTTCTGATCGTTCTCGACCTCTACGTCTGGCTGCTGATTGCCTCCGCGATCCTGTCGTGGCTGGTCGCCTTCAATGTCGTGAACACCCGCAACCAGTTCGTGTCGTCGATCGCCGAATTCCTGTACCGGATCACCGAGCCGCTGCTGGCGCCGATCCGAAACTTCATGCCCAACCTGGGCGGCCTCGACATCTCCCCGATCATCCTGATCCTGATCATCATGTTCATCCAGCGGGTGATCACCTATTACATCTATCCCGCCGTGTTCTGACCGCCGCGGGATCGCTTTCGACGGACGTTTCGCCTTTGGCCGACCCTTGGCGTTTTTCCACACAGGGCATCAGCGTTGCGCTGCGCGTCACGCCGCGCGGCGGCCGCGATGACATCGACGGCATCGAGACGCTGGCCAACGGCAAGAGCGTCGTGAAGGTCCGCGTCCGGGCCATCGCCGATGGCGGCGAGGCCAATCGCGCGGTGGTCGAACTGCTCGCGAAAGCGCTTGGCGTGCCGAAACGGCAGGTCCGCATTCTCTCGGGCGTGACCTCGCGACTCAAGCAGGTGGCGGTCGATGGCGATCCGCGCCGACTGGGCGAGACGCTGAGGGCATTGATGGCGGCCAAGGCCGCGGACGAAACCAAATAAGGAACGATATGACGGCGCAGATCATCGATGGAAAAGTCATTGCCGCCGAGCTGCGCGCCCGCGTCGCTGACGAGGTGGCGCGGGTCAAGCGCGACCACGGGCTGACGCCGGGCCTCGCAGTGGTGCTGGTCGGCAGCGATCCCGCCAGCGAGGTCTATGTTCGCAGCAAGCATACCCAGACCCAGGCCGCCGGCATGGCCTCGTTTGAGCACAAGCTGCCGGCCGATGTCGGGCAGGACGAATTGCTGGCGCTGATCGGCAAGTTGAATGCCGATCCGGCGGTGCACGGCATCCTGGTGCAGCTGCCGCTACCAAAGGGGCTCGACACCGAAAGGGTGATTGCGGCGATCGATCCGGCCAAGGATGTCGATGGCCTGCATCCGAACAATGCCGGGCGGCTCGCAGGCGGCCTGCCGGCGCTGTCGCCGTGCACGCCGCTTGGCTGTATCATCCTGACCAAGAGCGTCCATCCGTCGCTGGCGGGCATGAACGCCATCGTCATCGGCCGTTCCAATCTGGTCGGTCGCCCGCTGGTGCAACTGTTGCTCAACGAAAACGCCACGGTGACCATCGCGCATTCGCGCTCGCGCGACCTGCCGGCGCTGTGCCGTCAGGCCGATCTGGTCTATGCCGCGGTCGGCAAGGCGGAGATGGTGCGCGGCGACTGGATCAAGCCCGGCGCGACCGTGATCGACGTCGGCATCACACGCATTCCAACCGCCGAGGGCAAGACCCGGCTGGTCGGCGACGTCGCTTTCGATGAGGCGATGAAGGTTGCGGGCGCGGTGACGCCGGTGCCCGGCGGCGTCGGTCAGATGACGGTGGCGTGTCTGCTGGTCAACACCCTGCGCGCTGCCTGCGCCATCAAGGGTCTGTCAGCACCGGCGGTGTAGAAGCTGAGGTTTGGTAGATTCAGTTTATGCGAGGGCGGAATAGTCTGCCCGTCATGGCCGGAATAAATCCAGCCATGACGAATTGAATGGTTTCGCGCCTCTTACTTTTTCGCCTTGGCGCGGGCGATGCCTTCCTCGATCAGCCGACGGGCTTCGTCGGCACCGCCCCAGCGCAGCACCTTGACCCACTTGCCGGGCTCCAGATCCTTGTAGTGCTCGAAGAAGTGCTGGATCTGCTGCAGCGTGATGTCGGGCAGGTCGCTGTGGGTTTTCACCTTGTCGTAGCGCTGCGTCAGTTTCGAGACCGGCACCGCGATGATCTTCTCGTCGCCGCCGGCTTCGTCTTCCATGATCAGCACGCCGACCGGCCGCACCGCGATCACCGCGCCGGGCACGATGGCGCGGGTATTGGCGACCAGCACGTCGCATGGGTCGCCGTCGCTCGACAGCGTGTGCGGGATGAAGCCGTAATTCCCCGGATAGCGCATCGCGGTGTAGAGGAAACGATCCACCACCAGGGTGCCGGCTTCCTTGTCCATCTCGTACTTGATCGGCTCGCCGCCGACCGGCACTTCGATGATGACGTTAACCTCATGCGGCGGGTTGGCCCCGAGGGAAATGGCGTCGATGCGCATCGAAGACTCCGGAAAATTTGTCTGGTTGGAACGAAGGTGATTGGCTGCGGCACCTGTTGCCGGCGCTCGTAAACGGCCTTGGCGCCCGCATCGCAGGATGCCGGCGGACCTATTCTCTAAAGACCATGTTCAAATGAAGATCAAACGGAAATCTGTCGGGTAGAACGTCCGCGTGCAAACCTAGTTGGTCCAGGCGAACGCCACCTTGTCGAGCGACTTCTGGCCGAATCGCTCGGAGGAACGGGCTACCATCCGGCCGCCCAGCGCGCGGTAGAACTCCGTCGCCGGTTCGTTGTCGGAGAGCGCCCAGATCACCATGCTCTTGAGGCCGCTCTGCATCAGGTCGCGCTTGGCGGCGCTGAACAGGCGGCGACCGAAGCCGAGGCCCTGGAATTCCGGTCGCAGGTAGAGCTCGTAGATCTCGCCTTCGAAGTGCAGGCTGCGCGCCCGGTTACGACCGTAATTGGCATAGCCCGCGACCTTGTCGCCGAACACCAGTACGCTGACCCGGCTGCCCTTGCGGATCGCGCTATCCCACCAGTGCGGACCACGGCGGTTGATCAGCTTTTCGAGCTCGGCGCCGGGGATGATGCCCTGATAGGCAGCGCGCCACGCCTCGTCATGCGTCGAAGCGACTGCTTGCGCATCCGCCGCCTTGGCCGGCCGAACCTCGATAAGGGTTGTGCTCATGGCCCCAATCAAAGCAAGACATCGCGCCCGCTTCAAGGTCCATCGTTAATTATCGGTTAATATGTGTACTTTCTGCATCAGTTTGTCGCGCAGATGTGTCGAAAAAGGACAGTCCGGCGGTGTTACAGACGGGTGTCCAAGGGTAACCGAAGCAGCTTGTTTAACGGCAGGCGCGCTGGCCGATAACGACGAGTTTACACATGACGGGCCGTTGGCCGGACGACAACATCATCCTCTACGACGGAATCTGCATCTTTTGCTCGCGCTGGATCAGGTTCGTGGCAAAGCGGGATGCGAGCCGCATCTTCCGATTCACCGCGATCCAGTCAGACTACGGTACGCGGCTGGCACGGGCTTTCAATATCGATCCCGGCGATCCCGACACCAATGCGGTGATCCATGGCGGCGTAGCTTATTTCAAGTCCGATGCCGCGCTAATGGTGCTGGCGGCGTTGCCCGGCTGGGGCTGGGTCAGGCTCTTGCGCGGCGTGCCGAAGCCGCTGCGCGATGCGGTCTATACGCTTGTCGCAAGCAATCGCTACCGGATTTTCGGGAAGTACGAAGCGTGCTTTTTGGGTGACGATAGTTTTCGCGCCAGGGTGATCGAATAGCAATCTATCTGCTCGCCATCACTTCCCGCGCAGCTCGCTCTCCGGAATCCCGTGCGCCGTGCGCGGTGGAGAAGAAGTTCGGCGATGTCGCTTCACCGGCGAAGAACAGGCGATCGTCGATCGGCGCGGCCAGCACGGCGCGGCAGTCGGCGCAGCCCGGCATGGCGTGCGAATAGGAGCCGCGCGCGAACGGATCATGCGCCCAGCGCGATGACGCCAATGGTTTGAGTTTGCGACGATAGTCGGAGCCCAGCAGCGCGACGATCTCGTCGATGCTCTGCGCGGCGAGTGCGCCTTCGCCGGCATCTTCCAATTCTTGCGCGAAGCGGCCGCCGAAATAGCCTTCGATGCTCGGCTGTCCGTACGGGCGCAGATGGTAGCTGCCCATCGCAGTGCGCATGGTCGCGCCGCGCAGGTTACCGTCCTTCGGCAAGGCCTCGGGTTCGTCCAGCGCCAGCATCACCTTGTCGGCAAGTCCGAGCGGCAAGCCGCGCGCGGCGCCGACTTTCGCCGGCAAGGCCGGAAAGAAGCGTATCGCCTCGTCGGCGATCAGATTGGTCGGGACCGTAACGATCGCCTTCGCCGCCGTGAGCGTGCCGCGCGAGGTTTCGATCTTCACGCGTGCGCCGGAATGATCGATGCGTGTGACGTTGGTGTTCAGCGCGACATCGCATGCCGCGCCATAGGCAGCGATCAGCGCGCCGTAGCCGCGGCTCACCCGCCAGTTGATCTCGGTGTCCTCATAGGCGTCCATGTCGTAGACCGACACCTGGTCGAGTTCGCAACCGTTGATGTAGGTCGAGATCGCATCGATCATCGGATTCCAGCGATTGCCGGGCTCCAGCCATTCGCTGGCGACGCTGTCGTATGCGGCGTCGGAAGCGTCCTCGCAGCGCTCGTAGAAATCATCGAGCGCATCGATGAAGTCGGCACGCTCGCGCGGCGGAAAGGCAACGTTGACGCTTTCGTCGCGCCACGGCGGCCGGCTCTTGTCGATCTCGAAGCCGAGGGTCGCGGCGATCGTGACGAACGAGTTGCGATCGGCCGAATGCAGCCAACCGCAGCCGACATCGAACATCACGCCGGGGGCCGGAAGAATAGTGTGGCTGCGGCCGCCGAGCCGGTCGCGCGCTTCCAGCACCAGCACCGACAGGCCGGAGCCTTTCAACGCATTGGCGGCACCGAGCCCGGCGGCGCCGGCGCCAATGATCGCAACATCGATGTCGGAGGGGAGTGACATGAGAGCCCGCTGTCGTCGTGCCCGGACCATGGCTGTCGAAAGGACGGCGTCGCTTCGCTCGCCTATGTGCCGGGCATCTGCGTCTTAACTTACGCAAAGGGTTTTAAAGACGTAAATGGCCGGGACAAGCCCGGCCATGACGAATGTTTTCCACATATGCGTGAGCAGGTTGCTCAGGCCACCAGATCCTTGGCCTTTTCGGCGCGCTTGCGCTCGTTGGGATCGAGGTGGCGCTTTCGCAGCCGGATCGACTTCGGCGTGATCTCGACCAGCTCGTCGTCCTCGATATAGGCCAACGCCTTTTCCAGCGTCATGCGGATCGGCGGCGTCAGGCGCACCGCTTCATCCTTCGAGGTGGTGCGGATGTTGGTGAGCTGCTTGCCCTTGAGAACGTTGATCTCGAGATCGTTGTCGCGGGTATGCTCGCCGACGATCATGCCGCGATAGACCTTCCAGCCCGGCTCGATCATCATCGGGCCGCGATCTTCCAGCTTGAACATGGCGTAGGCGACGGCCTCGCCCTGATCGTTGGAGATCAGCACGCCGTTGCGGCGGCCGGCGATCTCGCCCTTGTAGGGCAGGTAGTCGTGGAACAGGCGGTTCATGATCGCGGTGCCCTTGGTGTCGGTCATCAGTTCGCCCTGATAGCCGATCAGGCCGCGGGTCGGCGCGTAGAATACCAGCCGGAGGCGATTGCCGCCGGAAGGCCGCATCTCGATCATCTCGGCCTTGCGCTCGCTCATCTTCTGCACGACGACGCCGGAGAATTCCTCGTCGACGTCGATGACGACTTCTTCCACCGGCTCCAGCAGTTGGCCGTTGTCGTCCTTGGTCAGCACCACGCGCGGACGAGACACCGACAGCTCAAAACCTTCGCGACGCATGGTCTCGATCAGGATCGCGAGCTGCAATTCGCCGCGGCCCGAGACTTCCATCGAATCCTTGTCGGTGGCTTCGACCACGCGCAGCGCGACATTGCCCTCGGCCTCGCGGAGCAGGCGGTCGCGGATCATACGGCTCGTCACCTTGTCGCCTTCGGTACCGGCCAGCGGCGAGTTGTTGACGATGAACGACATCGACACGGTCGGCGGATCGATCGCCTGCGCCTGGATCGGCGTTTCCACCGCCGGATCGCAGAAGGTGTCGGCGACGGTGCCCTTCGACAAGCCCGCGATGGCGACGATGTCGCCGGCCTCGGCGATCTCGAGCGGCACACGCTCAAGGCCGCGGAAGGCCAGGATCTTGCTGATGCGTCCGGTCTCCACGGTCTTGCCGTCGCGCGACAGCACCTTCACCGACTGGTTCGGCTTCACGGTGCCGGAGGCGATGCGGCCGGTGATGATGCGGCCAAGATAGGGATTGGCTTCGAGGATGGTGCCGAGCAGGCGGAACGGGCCTTCCTCGACCACCGGCGGCGCGACGTGCTTGAGCACGAGCTCGAACAGCGGCTTCATGCCGTTGCCGTTGTCTTCCGGCGTCGTGCCCATCCAGCCGTTCTTGCCTGAACCGTAGAGGATCGGGAAGTCGAGCTGCTCGTCGGTGGCGTCGAGTGCGGCGAACAGGTCGAATACCTCGTTCAGCACTTCGGTGACGCGGGCGTCCGGACGGTCGACCTTGTTGATCGCGACGATCGGCTTGAGGCCGAGCTTGAGCGCCTTGCCGACCACGAACTTGGTTTGCGGCATCGGACCTTCGGCGGCGTCGACGAGCACGATCACGCCGTCGACCATCGACAGGATGCGCTCCACCTCGCCGCCGAAGTCGGCGTGGCCGGGGGTGTCGACGATGTTGATCTGCACGTCACCCCAATGCACCGAGGTGCACTTGGCGAGAATGGTGATGCCGCGCTCCTTTTCGAGGTCGTTCGAGTCCATCGCACGCTCGGCGACGCGCTGGTTCTCGCGATAGGTGCCGGATTGCTGCAGCAACTTGTCGACCAGCGTGGTCTTGCCGTGGTCGACGTGGGCGATGATGGCGATGTTGCGAATATTCATGGGGCTACTTTTCAGGTTCTCAAGGAACGTACCGGCGCTGATCGATTCAGGACCGGGGTACGCGAGGTTTGTTGCGTCGAAATGAAAATGAGGATGGCGCGAGGTGCGCCGCGTGATCCGCATTCACGCAGTCGGAAAACGGATCAGGATCCGATCGAGCTCGGCCAGGTCATGGCAGCGGCCTTGTTCCTTTGGCTCCCGGCGATCAGTCGCACATCGGGAGGACTGTACCCTGCCGCCCCGCGCAGCGAGCGAGGGGTCTAAAGGCGGGGTACGAAAAAGGCGGTGCCCGATCCTGTCTGGATCGAGCACCGCACGTTGCATTGCAATATATGCCGGTTTGTGAAGAAAAACAATGCGCTTCTGTCCACATTCGGTGCCGTTCCCGCGAGATTTTCGGCCGACATCAGGCGGGTTCGGTCTCCTCGTCAGGGTAAACGCCGCTCAGGACTTCCTCGAAGTGGGCTTTTACGGCGTTGTTGCACTGACAGGCGCGGGCGCATAGCGCGTCGTAGTCGCGGACCAGCAGGGCGCCCCGGCGTGTTTCGAGGATATTCTCCGCCTTGAAAACCTGTACCACGCGGCTGGCATAGCTACGGCCGACACCGAGCATGGTAGCGAGTTGTTCATGCGTAAGCGGCACCAGATCGTTGTCGGTCCGGTCCATCGCCGAGACGATCCATTTGGCGGTGCGTTGCTCGATGGTGTGGATGGCGTTGCAGGCGATCGACTGGAATACCTGCGCCAGCATGCAATCCGCGTATCGGGCAAACAGGTTTCGGAGGCTGGCCGACTTCAGCTTGGCGTTTTCCAGGGCGTTAACCCGCAGGTGCACAAACGGGCCGCCGAACTTGACGGTAATGCGCGAATAGGCCGGCAGGTGGCCCTGGCTGACAATCCCGCCGACCGCTCCCTCACGGCCGACCAGGATGGTTTCGACGTCGCGGCCGTCCTCGTTGGTGACGAGGTAGGAGGCGAGGCTCGGTCCGCAGGGGAAATGCACGACCTCGACGTTGTCGCCGGGGTTGTAGAGCAATTTGCCCGCCAATTCCCCGGAGGCTTCGAGGAAGGGTGAAATCAGCGCGTAATCGGGCTCGCTTAATTTGCGCAGCAGATTGTTGGGAGGCCGGCTATTGCCCGATTGCGCCGAAGGGTTCCGTTGGTCCATGCCGTGCTCCTCTGATCACTGCTTTTTAGCCGACATGCATCCAATTTTGTGTGCACTAGTGAACAGACAATGCGGCAACGATGTGGTGGGTTCCATGCGGAACCGGAAATGCGCCGCCAGGGCATTCGCGGGACGCCGCGCCGAGCGGGGGACACGTTCTCCGGCCACCCAATCACATCTTTTTGCTCTAACCGCATCACGAGACCCATGGAACCTGCCCAACCCGAAGGCAAGCCGGCGGCCGCTGCTGCTCCCCTTCCAGTGCCTAAAGATGTGCTGATCGTCGAGGACGATACGATCATCGCCCTCGATTTCGAGGAGGCGATCCGGAGTTTTGGCGTCCCGATGGTGCGATCGGCCTCAAGCGTCGCCGAGGCGCTCAAGCTGATCGACATGCAGGCGCCGGCTTTCGCGCTGCTGGATATCGGTCTTGGCAATGAAACCAGTTTCGAGGTTGCCGACCGGCTCGCCGCGCTCGGCGTTCCGTTCGCCATCGTCACCGGCTATCGTTCAGACGCGGTTTTTCTCAGCCGCTTCGCCAACCGGCCACTGTTGAACAAACCATATTCGATGGAAGCACTCGGAGCGCTGCTGGCGAATTGGCAGGCGCTATCCGCCCGATGACGCCTGCCGATCCGTCGTCTATCCCGCTTTCGGGTCGAGCGTGGTCGACCACAGATTGGTGTCGGCGCGGTCGCGCAGAGTGACTGTCATCTGCCCGGTCGCGCCGTCGATCTTGACGTGGCCGAAGAACTGCATGCCTTCGAGCGGCGACAGGTTCTGGTGGTCGGCGCCCGGCGCTTTGACGAACTTCACCTCCGGCCCGAACGTGTTGTCGAGTTCGGCGGGACCGAAGGTGCCGGCATGCAGCGGGCCGGAGACGAATTCCCAGAACGGGTCGAAATCCTGAAACTGCGCCTTGTCGGGATTGTAGTAATGCGCCGCCGCGTAATGTACGTCGGCGGTCAACCAAACCGTGTTGGCGATGCCAGCAGTCTTGATGAAGCGCAGCAGGTCGACGATCTCGAGTTCGCGGCCGCGCGGCGGCCCGTCACCTTGCGCGATGGCTTCGGAGCCTTTCTTGTTCGGCGCGTCGTCATATACGAGCAGGCTGATCGGCATGTCGGAAGCGATCACCTTCCATGTCGCGCGTGACGCCAGCAGTTCACGCTTCAGCCATGCAAGCTGATCGGGGCCGATGAAATAACTGGCGGGACCGTAGGTGGTTTGCAGGTTCGGCCCGTTGGGGCCGCGATAGCTGCGTTCGTCGAGCATGAAGACGTCGAGATGCGGCCCGTAATTGATGGTGCGATAGACGCGGCCCGGTTCAACGATGCTTTCCCGCATCGGATACATTTCATGGAATGCGCGGGCGGCGCGCGCCGCGAGTAATTCGATGTTACGTTCCTTGTAGACGGCCGGAATTTCCTTCGACGACGACCAGTTGTTCATCACCTCGTGATCGTCCCATTGCACGAAGATCGGCACCTCCGCATTGAACGCGCGCAGGTTGTCGTCGAGGAAATTGTATTTGTGCGCAGCGCGGAACTCGGCCAGCGTCTCCGCCACCTTTGCCTTCTCCTCGATGGTGACATTCTTCCAGAGCTTGCCATCCGCGAGCTTGACTTCGCTCTGGATCGGGCCGTCGGCATAGATGGTGTCGCCGGAATGCAGGAAGAAATCGGGATTGTATTTGCGCATGGTCTTGAAGGTGAACATGCCGCCATCGTCCGGATTAATGCCCCAGCCTTGTCCGGCGACATCGCCGCCCCAGACGAAGCTGACGTCGCGGCGCCCGGCAGGCGCAGTGCGGAAGCGGCCGGTGACGGGTTCGCTGGTAACGCCGGTATGGGCGAGATCGCGGAACTTGACGCGATAGAAGATGTCCTGCCCTGCGGGCAGGTTCTCGATCAGCATCTTGGCGGTGAAATCGCTTTCCGGCAGCGCGTCGATCGGCGGCAATGCCCGGACGTTCTTGAAGGAATCGGTGGTGGAGACTTCAACCAGCATCTGCGATGGGCGGTCCGCACGCGACCACACCACGCCGCCGCTCGCGTTGACGTCGCCGGATTGCACGCCGTGGGCGATCTGGGGGCGATCCGCAGCGCGGCTGAGATAGGGCAGGGCAATGGTGCCGACCGCGCCCGCTGCCGCGGTCGAAAGAAAACGCCGGCGTGAGATGCGCATGCCCATGAATCCTCCGAGAATGGAATCTTCCTAAAGAGGATTCCACCATGCGGCGCGGATCTGACAGGTAGAGAAAGGTTGTGTGACGTTTCCGTTACGACGCATTGGCGATCAGTTGCACGTTCGACTTCGGCGCATCGGGCGGCATCGTCAGCAGGAGCGCCTTGCGGTCGGCGACGGCGTTGTGGAACTGCTCCAGCGCGATGTTGAAGGCAGTCAACGAGCCTTCCTCGATGCCGCCGCGCTCGAAGCAGTCGAGCGTGTTGCGCATGATGTCGTCGGCCTCGCCTTGCATCCGGTCCAGCTCTTCGAGCGACCCGCTTTGCCGTGCGGCTGCCAGCATGTCGAGCAGCCGGCCGCGCAGCGACGTAGTCGTGGTGCGCTCGTCCTTCCGCAGGTAGCTCGCGAACCAGGCGCCCAGCGAGCCCAGCGCCGACATCGCCATCAGCGCCCACCAGATGTAATCGCTATAGCGATCCATGAAGGATTTTTCTTCGCCGTCGACATAGGCCGCGGCACCGGGATGCACCGGGATCACGGCATCCTTGTCGGTGTCGGGCGTTTCGATCTTGGCGGCCAGCGGGAATTCCGACATCACCGCCTGCCGGATCGCGAACAGTTGCCGGGCGAAGGCGGCGACGGTGGTATCCGACAGCCCTTTGCGGGCCACGATGTGATGCGCGAAGCTGATGGTCTTGACTTCCTCCTCCGGCCGTGGCGGCGATCCGCCATAGGTGCCGGCGGGGATTTCGGCGGCATCGTAGACCGGATGATTTTGCGAGATCGCATCCGCGGAGTCGATCGCGAGGAAGGTCGGCGTGCCCTCGCGCGCTGTCGCGTTGACCGCTTCGGTCGTGATCTTGCTGTTGACCGGCCCGGCGGCGAGGAACACGTCGGCCTTGTGGGCCTTCACCGCGTCTGCCGCTTCGGTCGTCGAGAACTGGACGATGTCGAGTTTGCTGAAGTCGACGCCGTACTGCTCCACGATCACCTTGAGCAGATTGACGTTGGCCGGCGTTTTCCCGATCACGCCGATGCGGCGGCCCGCGAGTTGCGCGATCTTGGTGATCTTCGGCGCGGCCTTCTTGCCCGGCGTCTTGACGGGCGGCGGCACCCACAGCACGGCGACGTTCTTGCGCAGCGTCGCCACGGCCTGGGCATTTTTCGGAACCTCGAGGTCGCCGCGGATGACGGCGAGGTCGGCCGTCTGGTTGGCGATCGCCGTGGCGCTGGCGACCGCACCCTCGGTCGGCACCGGGCGCAGCCGCACATAATTGTGCTGCCGGGCGAAGGCCTGGGTCAGGCCCTGGATCACCTTGACGTCTTCGCTGTTGGGAGGCCCGACCGCGATCCGCAGGGTGACGGGCCGCATGGCGAAGTAATAGGCAGCCGACACCGCACCGACGATCGCCAGCGTCCCCGCCAGCGTGATCATCGTCATCTTGCGTCGCACCGAGCGCTGCGATGGCGGGGCCGTCGATCCCGCTTGCTCTGCGCCGGTCGGTCCTGAAGGCGATCGAGAGGTGCTCAAGTTCAGCGGCCCACTGCAATGAACGTGGTCGGTCCGGAAATCTAACAGATCAATCCGGCGACGCGGCTTCACGTCATCGTCATGATTACTATGGCGATAGCTCTGGCGGCCCTTTGGTTCATTATTGTGGCGGGATCGGAATTAGGCGCCGGGGTGTTAGGATAGGGTGGAGCGGATACAGGAGGACGGCCATGGCGGAGCGACTATCGGCGGAGGCGCGCAAGGCGACTTTGAAGGAACTCAAGGGCTGGTCCGAGGCCAGCGGCCACGAGGCGATCGCCCGGACGTTCACGTTCAAGGATTTCAACGAGGCGTTCGGCTTCATGGCGCGCGTGGCATTGATCGCCGAGAAGAACGACCATCATCCGGAATGGCGTAACGTCTACAAGACCGTCGAGGTAGTACTGTCGACCCATGACGCTGGCGGTGTGACGGCGAAGGATATAGCGCTCGCCAAGGCGATGGACGCGGTCGCAGCGCAACTGGGTGTGGCCTGAGCAATCTTGCGGCGCAAGGGTGACATCACCATTTTTCCGGTGCGGCTATGGCGCCGCGTGAGGGAACCTGGCGATGGCGAGCGACTACGGCCTGAATTTCGGACCGGCCGAACGGCTGGCGAAGGACAGCGCGCGCGTGCGGCGCGATTTCTGGCGCAAGCTCAAGCGGGTGGCAGCGCAGTTGCCGTTCGCCGAGGATCTGCTGGCAGCCTATTACTGTGCCTTCGACCGGCAGACGCCGCGTCATGTGCAGATGGCGCTGCTCGGTGCGATCGCCTACTTCATCCTGCCGTTCGATTTCATTCCCGATATGCTGCCGGTGCTCGGCTTCACCGATGATGCCGCCGTGCTGGCCGCGGCGATCCGCACCGTGGCGAGCCACATCCGCCCCGACCACCGGGAAGCCGCGCGCGCCGCGATCAACCGTGGGCTCGCGGAAGACGGTGTGGCGTGAGCGCCTAGCTCTCAAAGTGAGCTAGTGTGAATTAGTTCGTCATGGCCGGGCTCGTCCCGGCCATCCACGTCTTTGCTTCCCGAAATACCACCAAGACGTGGATGGCCGGAACAAATCCGGCCATGACGAAAAGATAGATTCCTGCTCAAGCACCGCTTACGGATGCAGGATCACCTTGCCCATCGCCTGACGTCCGGCGAGCACCTTGAGTGCGTCGGCGGTCTGCGCCAGCGGGAAAGTGCGGTCGACATGCGACGAGAGCTTGCCCTCGGCAGTCCACCGGGCGAGCTTCTCGAGATTGGCGCGGTTCTTCTGCGGATTGATCTTGGTCCATGCGCCCCAGAATACGCCGCGGATATCGCAGCCTTTTAAGAGCGCGAGATTGAGCGGCATCTTCGGAATTTCTCCGGCGGCGAAGCCAATCACCAGGAAACGGCCTTCCCACGCGATGGCGCGCAGCGCGGCCTCGGAATAGCTGCCGCCAACCGGGTCATACACGATATCGACACCCTTGCCGCCGGTCAGCTTTTTCAGACCCTCCTTGAGGTCCTCCTTGCTGTAGTTGAGTGTCAGCTCGGCGCCATGCTCCTTCGCAAAGGCAAGCTTTTCATCGGACGATGCGCAAGCGATCACCTTCAGTCCCATCAGCTTGCCGATCTCGCAGGCTGCGAGCCCGGTACCGCCGGCCGCGCCGAGTACCGCCAACGTCTCGCCGGGCTTCGGGCTGGCACGATCTTCGAGCGCATGCAGCGTGGTGCCATAGATGATGGTGATGCCGGCAGCGCGATCGAAATCGAGATTGTCCGGAATCTTGATGATCGATGATGCCGGCAGTGCGATCTTCTCGCGTGCGCCGTTGTGCCCGCATGACGCCATCACGCGATCGCCGACCTTGAGGTCGGTGACGCCCGCGCCGACGCTTTCGATGACGCCAGCAACTTCCGCCGACGGCGAGAACGGGAACGGTGGCTTGATCTGGTATTTGCCTTGGATCATCAGGATGTCGAAAAAGTTCAGCGCCGCGGACTTGATCGCGATCACGGCCTCGCCGGGACCGGCAACCGGATCGGGAACGTCGGCAAGGACGAGATCATCGGGGCCGCAATACTGGGAGCAGAGGATCGCTTTCATGGACACACCTGATTTTTAGAACGCCGGATTTTCAGAACACACGAGAATTGCGAGACACGGAATTCGTGCGGCCTGAAGTTCGCACGCGGAGACCGCGCATTGCAGCTACTTGCCGGATTTGGCGGCAGGCGACAATCTGTTTCGAATCGTGCGGCGCGGCAAGGCTTTTGGCGCGGCGTGTCCGGTCGGGCCGATCAACCGAAAGTTTCAAACGATGTTCGAAAAAGGATTGCTTGCCGGCAAGCGGATACTGATTACCGGCGGAGGCTCGGGTCTCGGCGCAGCGATGGCGAAGCGTTTCGGAGAACTCGGTGCTGCGTTGGTCGTCTGCGGCCGCAGGATCGAGATGCTCGAAGCCACCGCGCAACGGCTGCGTGAGGAGATCGGCGCAACGGTCCACACCGCGCAATGCGACATTCGCGATCCGGCGTCCGTCGAGGCGATGATGGATGCGATCTGGCGCGACGCGCCGCTCGACGTGCTGATCAACAATGCCGCCGCGACTTTCATCGCGCAGACCGAACATCTGTCGGCGCGTGCCGCCGATGCGATTCTCGCGCCGACACTGCACGGCACGTTGTATTGCACGCTCGGCGCCGGGCGGCGCTGGATCGACACGAAGCATTGCGGCGTAGTGCTCAGCATTCTCTCGACATCGACGATCACCGGGCGCGCCTTCACCGTGCCATCGGCGATGGCGAAATCCGGCATCCTGGCGATGACGAAGAGCCTCGCGGTAGAGTGGGGACCGAAAGGCATTCGCACTGTCGCCATCGCGCCGGGATCGTTTCCCACGCCGGGCGCGTCGGGACAGTTGCGGCCCGAAGGCCGCGACGATGGCGCCTCGAAGAATCCGCTGGGGCGCGTCGGCGAGCACAGCGAACTCGCCAACCTCGCGAGCTTCCTGATTTCCGATCAGGCTTCCTACATCAACGGCGAGATGGTGGTGCAGGATGGCGGCTCGCATCTGCGCAGTTCGGGCGCGGAAGACTTGCTGCAATGGACCGATGCGCAATGGGAGCGCCAGCGGCAAGCCGCGCGCAACAAGTAAGATGCATGAACAGCTCGTAATGTTGTCGCACTTCACAATGCGGGCTTTCCCGTGTTTATTGACGATTCGGGGCGACGACGAATGCGAAGCCATCTTCCAGTCACAATGGTGCGAGAACGAGGCCCGGTATGTCCGTGCGGCGAACGCTGATAATTTTGACGGCCGGTGCGCTGGTGTGCGGGAGTTCGACTCTCGCGCTGGCGCAAGGTGCGTCGAAGAGAGGTGCACGGCATGAAGCCGGGCGCGCCGCGGGCGGCGCCGAGCCGACGCTGCTCGGCCAGTTCGGCAGCTGGGGTGCCTACACGGCGTCACCCGGCGGCAAGAAAGTCTGCTTCGCGCTCGCCAAGCCCTCGTCGTCGAAAACCAACCCGCCGAATCGTCCGCGCGATCCGGCCTATGCTTTCATCTCGACGCGCCCCGCAGAGAAGGTGACGAACGAGGTCTCCATCAATATCGGCTACCCGGCCAAACCGGGATCGGACTCGATGCTCGAGGTCGGCGGTGCGAAATACGCCATGTATACCCAAGGCGATGGTCTCTGGATCAAGAACGCGGCCGAGGAGGCCAAGCTGGTCGAGGGCATGCGCAAGAGTGCCGATCTCACCGTCAAGGCGGCATCCGCCAAGGGCACGCAGACTACCGACGTATTCTCGCTGAAGGGCCTGTCGCAGGCGCTGGACCGCGTCGCGCAGGAGTGCCGGTAAGGGCGCTCCGGGTTTAGCAATGACGGTCGTGGCGCATCCACCTGAAATCATTATGGTTTGAGCGGTCGCGTCGGGTTCCAAAGCGCGTAAATGGCCGTTCCGGCCCTGATCGCCTTTCCAGCGGCGGCCGAAAGGCTTATGTCAGGGCCATCTTTCGAGCGCTGACCGAGTAACGTGAACCCATGACCCGGACTTCGACTGAGGCCAATGCCTTGCCGCGCCGTGCCAGCGAGAACCTCGCGCGCGCCAATGCGCCGTTGGAGAAGGTTGCGCTGGAGTCCTATGTGGCGCTCGCCCAGCCGTCGCTGATCGGCCTGTCCCGCGCCGAACTCACGGACAAGCTCGCCGGCATCGGCGTCCCGCCCGCGCAACGCAAGATGCGCGTGCAGCAACTCTGGCACTGGATGTATGTGCGCGGGGTGCAGGACTTCGACGCGATGACCACCATCTCGAAGGAGATGCGTGCGGAACTCGCCAGCCATTTCACCGTGGCGCGGCCCGAAGTGGTCGCCGAACAGATTTCCAACGACGGTACACGCAAGTGGTTGCTGCGCCTGCCGAGCGGGCTCGCCGGCGAGAAGGCGCACGAGGTCGAATGCGTCTACATTCCGGAGACCGACCGCGGCACGCTGTGCGTGTCGTCGCAGGTGGGCTGCACGTTGAACTGCTCATTCTGTCACACCGGCACACAACGCCTGGTGCGGAACCTCACAGCGAGCGAGATCGTCGGCCAGATCATGGTGGCGCGCGATCGGCTGGGCGACTGGGTGTCCTCGGGGGCTGCGCCACAAGGCGAGGGTACACGCCGTCTCGTCAGCAACATCGTCATGATGGGCATGGGCGAGCCGCTGTATAATTTCGACGCGGTGCGCGATGCGCTGCTGATCGTCGCGGATGGCGACGGCATCGGCATCTCGAAGCGCCGCATCACCCTGTCTACATCCGGCGTGGTGCCGAATATCGCGCGCACCGGCGCGGAAATCGGCGTGTCGCTGGCGATCTCGCTGCACGCGGTGCGCGATGAACTCCGCGATGAGCTGGTGCCGCTGAACCGCAAATATCCGATCGCCGAATTGCTGCAGGCCTGCCGCGATTATCCCGGCGCATCGAATGCACGCCGCATCACGTTCGAATACGTGATGCTGAAGGGCGTCAACGATTCGCTCGACGATGCCAAGCTGCTGGTGAAGCTGCTCAAGGGCATTCCGGCCAAGATCAACCTGATCCCGTTCAATCCGTGGCCCGGTTCGGTCTACGAATGCTCCGACTGGGAGCAGATCGAGAAGTTCTCCGAATACGTCTTCAACGCCGGTTATTCGTCGCCGGTGCGTACCCCGCGCGGCCGCGACATCCTCGCCGCCTGCGGCCAGCTCAAGTCGGAAACCGAGAAACTGTCCGCGCGCGAACGCCAGGCGCTGCGCGCCATGGCGATGACGGATTGACGAAGCCGATGGCGCTGATCGGCCGGCTGTTCGCCATCCTATTCGGATTTTTGTTCGCCTGTTTCGCGGCGGGCGCGATCGTCGTCATGGCGCTGCTGTTTCCCGACTGGAGCGAACTCTCGGTCGGCCCGATCGATCCGGATGCGTTGAATATCGTGCTCGGATTCGGCTTCATTTTTGTCAGCGGCTTTGCATTGGTGCCGGCCATGCTGATCGTCGCCATCACCGAAGCGTTCTACGTCCGACGGCTGCTGGCCTATGCGGTGGGCGGCGCGATCGTCGGTCTGGCCTGCTATCTTGGTCTCGTGCCGTTCGATCCCGGTACGATGCAGTTCGAGGGCATTGTGCGGCGTCAACTCGAGATCATGACCGGGGCCGGGATCGTCGCCGGCGTGGTCTACTGGCTGATCGCCGGACGCAATGCCGGCGCATGGCGCGAACCGCCGCGCCGCGTCCCGCCGCCGGCGCCGCCCATGCCGCCATCCTGATCGGTTCTTTGCGCTCACCGGTTTCCACTTTCCTTGAAAACGCTATAACCCCGCCCATGAACCGAACCGGACTTTTCATTGCGCTCGGCCTCGCGCTCATCATCGGGGTGGTGTTCGGCGTGCACCCGGAGCTGGATCTGCGCCTCGCCTCGCTGTTCTACGATCCCGCGATCCACGATTTTCCGCTGCGCCTCAATCGCGGCGCGGATTTTGCGCGTAACGCCGCGATGTGGATCGCATGGGCCTTCGCGCTGCCGTCGATTGTCGCGCTAATCATGAAATTCATCCGGCCCGATCGGCCGCTGCTGGTCCGCGGCCGTACCGTTGCGTTCCTGCTGCTGACGATGTTCCTGTCCGCCGGTGTATTGACCAACTTCACCTTCAAGAGTTTCTGGGGTCGGCCCCGCCCCGTTTCCGTCACGGAGTTCAGCGGATCGCTGCCCTTCGTGGCGTGGTGGGACCCGCGCGGGCGCTGCCCGAAGAACTGTTCGTTCATTTCCGGCGAAGGCGCCACCTCGTTCTGGACACTGGCGCCCGCCGCGCTCGCGCCGCCGAGCTGGCGGCCGCTGGCCTATACCGCTGCCGTCGTGTTCGGCGTCGTCACCAGCGGATTGCGCATGGCGTTCGGCGGCCATTTCTTCACTGACGTGTCGATTGCGGGCCTCGTGACGTTTCTGGTGATCTGGTTGCTTCATGGGATCATCTACCGGTGGGCCTCGACCCGGACCACCGACGACCGAATTGACGCTGCGCTGACGCGCCTGGCCTGGCCGGGGTACCGCTGGAGCCGCAAATTGTTCGGCCGCGATGTCGGCCCGGTGCCATTGCTGTAAGCATTTAAACGCGTGCCCGGTGGCGCGAAGTTTGATATTCGCGTACTCAAATCGCAAACAAAGATCGGTCGATTGGAAGCTTCATGACTACGATTTTAAAGAGCCTGCCCAAGGGCGAAAACGTCGGCATTGCCTTCTCGGGCGGGCTCGACACCAGCGCGGCGCTGCTGTGGATGAAGCAGAAGGGCGCGCGCGTGTTCGCCTATACCGCCAATCTCGGCCAACCCGACGAGGCCGACTACGACGAGATTCCGCGCAAAGCGATGGAATTCGGCGCGGTGAAAGCGCGCCTCGTCGATTGCCGCACCCAACTGGTCCATGAAGGCATCGCCGCGATCCAGTCGGGCGCGTTTCACGTCTCGACCGGCGGCATCGCCTACTTCAACACCACTCCTCTTGGACGAGCGGTGACCGGCACCATGCTGGTGTCGGCGATGAAGGAGGACGGCGTCAACATCTGGGGCGACGGCTCGACCTACAAGGGCAACGATATCGAGCGGTTCTACCGCTACGGGCTGCTGACCAATCCGGACCTGCGCATCTACAAGCCGTGGCTCGACCAGCAGTTCATCGACGAACTGGGCGGCCGCGCGGAAATGTCGGCGTTCATGACGGCGAACGGCTTCGCCTACAAGATGAGCGCGGAGAAAGCCTATTCGACCGATAGCAACATCCTCGGCGCCACCCATGAGGCCAAGGATCTCGAGCACCTCGACAGCGGCATCACTATTGTCAACCCGATCATGGGCGTGCCGTTCTGGAAGGACGATTGCGCCGTGAAGGCCGAAAAGGTCACGGTGCGGTTTGAAGAGGGCCAGCCGGTTGCACTCAACGGCAAGATCTTCACCGATCCGGTCGCGATGTTCCTCGAAGCCAACGCCATCGGCGGCCGGCACGGCCTCGGCATGAGCGACCAGATCGAGAACCGCATCATCGAGGCCAAGAGCCGCGGCATCTACGAAGCGCCGGCCATGGCGCTGCTCCACATTGCGTACGAACGCCTCGTCACCGGCATCCACAACGAAGACACCATCGAGCAGTACCGCATCAACGGCATGAAGCTCGGCCGGCTGCTCTATCAGGGACGCTGGTTCGACTCGCAGGCCCTGATGCTGCGCGAAACGGCGCAACGCTGGGTGGCCCGCGCCGTGACCGGCGAGGTGACGCTGGAGCTCCGCCGCGGCAACGACTACTCGATCATGAACACCGAGAGCCCCAACCTGACCTATGAGCCGGAGCGGCTGAGCATGGAGAAGGTCGAGGACGCGGCCTTCACGCCGGCGGATCGCATCGGCCAGTTGACCATGCGCAACCTCGACATCACCGACACCCGCGCCAAATTAAATCTCTACGCGAAGACGGGTTTGCTGTCGGCCCCGGAAGGCGCGAACATTCCCAAACTTGAGAACGACAAGGGCTGAAGCGCGCGGTTGCTCACGCAATCTTCTCCGCCCAGAATGCCACGGTGTCGTAAGGCACGCTGATCACGTCCTTTCCCGCAAGCGCGGGCGTTGCAGCGATCAGCGCGCGAAGCTGCGTGACGACCTTCGCTTCCTCGTCCGGCGGCAGCGCGGCGATGAAGCTGGTCGATCGCACCCGGTCGATGATCACATCTTCCGGCGATCCGGTATGGCTGTGCCGGAAGTGATCTTCCCGAAGCGGACATAATCCGTCGAACGGGAAAGCCTCTTTCCAGGTGCCTTTGGCGAAACGTGGCGTGTCGCCTTCATAGGGCGTGATGATGTGCGTCAGCTTTGCGATCCAGTCGACGCTCTCGTCGCGCATATTCCAGATCAGGCCGAGCTTGCCGCCGGGCTTCAGCACGCGACAGATTTCCGCAAGCGCTTGCCGGGTGCCGAACCAGTGAAAGGCCTGCGCGCAGGTCACCGCATCGACCGATGCATCCGGCAGCGGAATGGAAACGGCCGTGCCGTCGCGCGCATCGATGTCGGGAAGCTTCCGGCTGAGTTGTTCTCGCATCTGCTGAACCGGCTCGACCGCGATCACCTGCGCGCCGGTCTTGACAAGATAGGCGGTGAATTTTCCGGTCCCTGCACCGAGATCGAGCGCGACCTTTCCCGCTTTCAAGCCCAGTCGATTCTGCAGCCACGATACAATTTCATCCGGGTAGTCGGGGCGCCCGCGGACATATCTGTCAGCCTTCGCAGCGAAGCCGGTGGCTGCCGAGGTGTGGATCGCCGCAGTTGGATTGCCCATGCACGTTTCTTTCGATGTTGTTTTAATGGTTCGTCGACTTGCGCTGCGTTTGAATTTGCAGCGCTCAGCATGGCAGCCAGTTTTGATGCAAGAATGGCCGGGACGATGTCCCGGCCATTTCGGTTTTATGACAGCGAGGCGATCAGCGCGGCGGCGGTGGTGCGGCGTTGGCCTGACCGCCATTGAGCAGCGGCGTGATGTTACGAACCGTAACGCGGCGGTTGCGCCGTTCCGGACCGTCGGTCTGGATCTTCAGGTCCTGCTCGCCGTAACCCTGCGAAGTAAGGTTCTCCGCGGGCACGTTGAACTGCTGCGTCAGTAGCGTTGCGGCTGCTTCGGCGCGGCGATCCGATAGCGACAGGTTGTCGGTTTCGTCGCCGACCGCGTCGGTATGACCTTCGATCAGAAATACCGTGCTCGGGTTACGTTGGATCGCGCGGTTCATGCCGTCTGCGATCACCTGCAGCTTTACGGCCTGATCCGGAGGAATCTCCGCCGAACCGGTGTCGAAGTTGATCGTATCAAGATCGACCGACCGCATGCGCTCGCGCACCGACGGGCTGTAGCGGATTTCCTCGAGCGTATAGGGACGCTCGATCCGCTCCACCGGTGGCGCGATCAACGTATCGTAGATCACGTCCGGCGGTGCGTCCTCGGCCTCGACGATGTAGCGATCCCGCGGGATGCTGACCACCGGCGGCGGCAGCGAAACGAAATATCCGCCGATAGCTCCGGCAACCACGCCCGCTGCGACACCTGCGGCAACGCCTCCGGGGCCGATACCACGGCGGCCGTAGTCGTTGTTGATGATGACGATCTCGCGGCCGTCGCGGTCGCGGCGCATACGGCGCAGCAGCCGTCCGTCGCGGTCATTGATGTTGATGATCTGCGTCCCGTCGGGGCGAACGACAACGGTGCGGGTATCGTTGCCTTCGTGCTGCACGCGAACGTCCCGGGCACCGTAGCGGAAGCGATCGACGTCGTTATGACGCACGAAGGCGCGGCCGCTGGGATCCTCGACGATGACGCGTCCAGGTTCGGTGATCACCGTGCGGCCACCTTCCTTCACCGTCTTTCGCTCGCTGCGGATCTGGTCGATTCGCATCGCAGCGCCAGGCGGTGGAGCGTTGGCCGGAAGCGGCTTGGTGGCGACCGCCGGTGCCGGCGGCAACGGAGTGGTGACCTGTGGCGGCGGCCGTACGGCGCCACGCGCTCCGCCCGGCGGGAGCGCTGTTTGTCCACCGGGAGCGGCCTGAGGTGCCGCGCCGGGAGCGCCGGGACGGACGCCGGCCGCGGGCGGTTGACCCGCAGCGGGAGCGTTCGGCTGTGCCGGTCTTGCGCCGGGCTGGACGGGTTGCGCACCAGGAGCGGCTTGAGGCGTCGTCCCGGGCGCGCCAGGGCGTCCACCGTGTGCGGCGGGCGGCTGAGCCGGCGCGGGTTGCGCATTCGGGGCCGGATGTCCCGTTGGTGCTGCAGTGCCGGGAGCAGCAGGACGCGCGGGGGCCGTTGCCGGGGCATTCTGCGGCGTAGGCAGTTGCTTCGCGCCGGGCGGCGTATGGGTTGGTGCCGGTGCAGTGGGCGCCTGCCTGACGCCGGGAGCCGCAGCGGGAGGCTGCTTTGCTGCAGGAGCATTCGGAGCAGGGGCTTGCTTCGCCGCGGGGGGCGCAGGCGGAGTGGCGGGCCGTGGCTGTTGTGCTGCCGGCGGATGAGGAGGCTGCGGGGCGGCAGCGGGTGGTGCTGCCGGACGTGCAGGTGCTGCCGGCGGGTGTGCGGCAGGAGGTGCAGGTGGACGCGCTGCCGGCGGTGCCGGTGCGTGCGGCGGAGGTGCAGGGCGCGCCGCCGGAGCGTGCTGCGCGGGTGCCTGCTTGGGCGCGGCCTTCGACTTTCCTTCTTCACCTGGCGACGCGTTCTGCGCGAGCTGAACGGGCGACGTCTGTGCATGAGAGGCTGTCGTTGCGAACTGACCAGCAGCGAGAGCCGTGGTAGCGAGCAAAGCGAGACGTAGTTTTGTCATGATTACCTTGTCCCCGAAAATGTTCGATTGATAACGCGACGCTCGAATGCGTCGTGCAGATGAAGAACGCGTCAACCGATGCGATCAACGATTAGTCATGGGGCCGCAATATGGCAGCGGGCAAACGCAGTTTGCATTCTGTCGAAATATATTTCGCGCAGCAGACACCAAGACGCGGCAAATATTCATGACGCGTTCAGGTCGGCGGTCTCTGAACACCGCGACATCATGGCTGCATCGCTCGATCATCGTAACGCTCCGGGATGCGATGTGAGTGATATCCAAGGTCATCGAACTCACGCTTGTGGCAGGTCTGCGGCCGGTCCCGGCGCGGGAGGTCCACCCGGACCGCGTACCGGTAGCTCGTCAGGCATATAGCCCGGTAATTCCTGCGGTTGCTTCGGTTCGCCAGGATCTTCCATGGGCGGAGGCACCTCTGGCCGCGGATTGCCGGGCGGGCTTTCCTGCGGCGGTTCGGTGGGCTTTCCCGGATTGCCCGGCGGTACTTCCTGCGGATCAGTAGGCATTACATTGCCACCTTGCGATCGTCGCCGATGATAGGAAGAGACCTCGTCATAACGTTCTCCATCGCGTCTCGCCGTGATAACGATGCGCGATAGACGATGTTCCCGTCAGATAAATGCCGCAATGGAACTGTCGTGCGAGCGCAGCTTAGTCGCGGCAACAGGAGAAGTTCATGCTGTGGGCTTACTGGTGCGTCCTTGTCGCTGCGCTGTTGCCGCTCGCGATCGTCAGTTTCGCCAAATCGGGTGGCGGCGACAATCATCATCCACGCGACGACGTCGATCGCCTGTCCGGCGTTCATCGTCGTGCCTATGCCGCGCACTTCAATGCCTACGAGAATTTTCCGTTCTTTGCGGCTGCGGTGATCATCGCCGTCACGCAAGGTGCAACGCCGAGTGCCGTCAACACGCTAGCCAGCGTCTATCTCGCGTTGCGCATCTTGCACGCTGCGCTCTATATCGGCGATCAGGCCACGCTGCGCTCGTTGACATTCCTCGCCGGATTTCTCGTCAACATCGCGATCTTCGTATTGCCGGTCTTCAAATAGAACGGGCTCTGCATCGACATCGTCGATGAGAGCCCGGAGTTGTCAGAGACGAGAGTCTCGGAATCTTTGAATCTTAGACCTGTCGTTCGACCAGCTTCAGCTTGAGGTTTGCAATTGCCTTGGCGGGATTCAGCCCCTTCGGGCAGGCCTTGGTGCAATTCATGATGGTGTGGCAGCGATAGAGCCGAAACGCATCCTCGACATTGTCGAGGCGCTCGCCGGTGGCTTCATCGCGGCTGTCGGAGACCCAGCGATCGGCCTGCAGCAGTGCGGCCGGTCCGAGGTACCGCTCCGAATTCCACCAGTAGCTCGGGCACGAGGTCGAACAGCAGGCGCACAGGATGCACTCGTAGAGACCGTCGAGCTTCTCGCGGTCTTCCTTGCTCTGCCGCCATTCCTTTTGCGGCGCGGGTGTAGTGGTGTGCAGCCACGGCTCGATGGAAGCGTATTGCGCATAGAAGTTGGTGAGATCGGGCACCAGATCCTTTACCACCGGCTGGTGCGGCAGCGGATTGATCTTCACCGCGCCGCCGTCTGCGACGTCGTGCATCGACTTCGTGCAAGCTAGCGTGTTCTGGCCGTCGATGTTCATGGCGCAAGAGCCGCAGACGCCTTCGCGGCAGGAACGGCGGAAGGTCAACGTCGGATCGATGTTGTTCTTGATCCAGATCAGGCCGTCGAGCACCATCGGGCCGCAATCGTGGATGTCGACGTGGTAGGTGTCGACGCTCGGGTTCTTTCCGTCGTCCGGATTCCAGCGATAGATGCGGAATTCGCGCGTTTCCGTCGCGCCTTCCGGCTTCGGCCAACTCTTGCCGCCGGTGATCTTCGAATTCTTCGGAAGTGCGAATTCAACCATTGCTTTCAAGCCTTCGCTGTCACGATCAATACACGCGCGCCTTCGGCGGAATGTACTGAACGTCGTTCGTCATCGTGTAGTCATGCACCGGACGATAGTTGATGGTGGTATTGCCGCGCTCGTCGATCCAGGCCAGCGTGTGCTTCATCCAGTTCTGGTCGTCGCGCGCCGAGAAGTCCTCGCGGGCGTGCGCGCCGCGGCTCTCGGTGCGGTTCGCGGCGGAATCCATCGTCACCACGGCCTGCGCGATGAGATTGTCGAATTCCATCGTTTCCATTAGGTCGCTGTTCCAGACCAGCGAACGGTCGGCAACGGAGATGTCGCCGATGCCGCCATAGACCTTGTGGATCAGGTCCTGGCCTTCGTGCAGCACGTCGCCGGTGCGGAACACCGCGCAGTTGTTCTGCATCACCTGCTGCATGTTTTCGCGCAGTTTTGCCGTCGGGGTGTCGCCCTTGGCGTACCGGAAACGGTCGAGGCGGCCGAGCGCCTTGTCCGCGGAGTCCGCAGGCAGTTCGGGCTGCGACGCGTTCGCGGTCAGCTTCTCGGCCAGCCGCAGCGCGGCGGCGCGGCCGAACACCACGAGGTCGATCAGCGAGTTGGAGCCGAGACGGTTGGCGCCATGCACCGAGACGCAAGCGGCTTCGCCGACCGCCATCAGGCCGGGCACCACGGCGTTGTCGTCGCCGTCCTTCTTGGTAACGACTTCGCCGTGATAATTGGTCGGGATACCGCCCATGTTGTAGTGCACGGTCGGAATCATCGGGATCGGTTCGCGCGTCACGTCCACATTGGCGAAGATGCGTGCGGATTCGGAGATGCCCGGCAGCCGCTCGTGCAGCACCTTGGGATCGAGATGATCGAGGTGCAGATAGATGTGATCTTTCTTCTTGCCGACGCCGCGGCCTTCGCGAATTTCAATCGTCATCGCGCGCGAGACGACGTCGCGCGACGCCAGGTCCTTGGCGGATGGCGCGTAACGCTCCATGAAGCGCTCGCCTTCCGAATTGACCAGATAACCGCCTTCGCCGCGCGCGCCTTCGGTGACGAGACAGCCCGAGCCGTAGATGCCGGTCGGGTGGAATTGCACGAATTCCATGTCCTGCAGCGGCAGACCGGAACGAAGCACCATGCCGCCGCCGTCGCCAGTGCAGGTATGTGCCGAGGTGCATGACGCGTAAGCGCGGCCGTAGCCGCCGGTGGCGAGGATCGTGGTCTGGGCCCGGAAGCGATGCAGCGTGCCGTCGTCGAGCTTCAGCGCGATAACGCCGCGGCAGACGCCCTGATCGTCCATGATCAGGTCGATAGCGAAGAACTCGATGTAGAATTCGGCCGAATGGCGCAGCGCCTGGCCGTACATCGTGTGCAGCATGGCGTGGCCGGTGCGGTCGGCGGCGGCGCAGGTGCGTTGCGCCTGTCCCTTGCCGTAATCGATGGTCATGCCGCCGAACGGACGCTGGTAGATCTTGCCGTCCTCGGTGCGGGAGAACGGAACGCCCCAGTGCTCCAGTTCGTAAACGGCGGCGGGCGCGTGGCGCACCATGTATTCGATGGAATCCTGATCGCCGAGCCAGTCCGACCCCTTCACGGTGTCGTACATGTGCCAGCGCCAGTTGTCGGGATGCATGTTGCCGAGCGAGGCGGAGATGCCGCCCTGCGCCGCCACCGTGTGCGAGCGCGTAGGGAATACCTTGGTAATGCAGGCGGTGCGTAAGCCTGCCTCGCTGCAGCCGACGACCGCGCGCAGGCCTGCGCCGCCGGCGCCGACCACGACCACATCGAAGGTGTGATCCTCGATCGGATAGGCCTTTCCGTTGACAGCGGGATTGCCACCGCCGTTTGCGCCGTTTCCGTTGGCGGCCATCAGACTAGACTCCAGAAGACAGTTTCAGAATGGCGTAGACCGAGGCCAGCGAGACCGCGATCGAGAAGAAGTTGTTGGCGAGGACCGAGATCAGCTTGAGCCGCTCGTCGTGGATGTAATCCTCGATCACCACCTGCATGCCGAGCCGCATGTGGAAGGCGCTGGCGACGACGAATAGCAGGACCAGCAGGGCAACGACCGGGGTGCCCAGAATCTGCCCGGCGCCGGCCTGATTGCGGCCCAGCAGCATCATGACGATAACGATCACCGGGATGATCAGGATGAGCATTCCGACCGCAGTGACGCGCTGCCACCAGAAATCGGCGGTAGCGCTCGAACCCGAAGCACCGAGCCCGCGAACGCGCTTCAACGGCGTGCGGATGCCTTTCATGGGAGAATTGTCGCTCATCGTCCGCCTCCGAATGCATAGGCGATGATCCAGATCAGGACGGTCAGCACGATGCCTCCGATCAGGGCGGCCCAGGTCAGTCCCTCGCGCTCGCTGGGACCGAAGCCGTAACCGAGATCCCAGACGAAGTGGCGGATGCCGCTCAGGAGGTGGTGCATCAGCGCCCAGGTATATCCAAACAGGATCAGACGGCCGAACCAGCTTCCGATGAAGGACGAGAAGATGCCGTAGGCTCCCGGACCCGAGGCTACTGCCATCAGCCACCAAGCCAGCAGGATCGTGCCGAAATACAGCGCGATACCGGTGGCGCGATGGACGATGGACATCGCCATCGTCAGGGTCCAGCGATAGGTTTGCAGATGGGGCGAAAGCGGGCGATCGATCCTGGCGGTCATGAGCTACTTTTAGTGTTTTTCGCGGCAGGCGGGAAACGCTGCCCGATGTTTCGGGATCGCGTAGAGCAATTCTATTTACGAACTCGAAACAGCCAGTGCAACGACGAATTCGCCGATTTCGAATATTCGTTCATTCTTTCATTTGAGCCTTGCGGCTGCGGCACTTGACAGAAGCGATACGGACTGCAGCCTGCAAGGTCGGCGCGCTGGTGATGAAGCGAGATTCACGACCAGGAAAGCAGCCGCATTTTGGGGGATACGGTCGCGATGGGCGCAGAACCGAATGTAGCCGAGCTCATCGAGCTGGCGGTGCTGTTGATCGCTGTCGGCGCATTGGCCGGATTCCTCGCGGGCGTATTCGGGATCGGCGGCGGCGCGGTTCTGGTGCCGGTGTTCTACGAATGCTTTCGCCTTGCGGGTGTACCGCTGGATGTGCGTATGCCGCTTTGCATCGGAACTTCGCTGGCCATCATCATTCCAACATCCATCCGCTCCTATCAGGCGCACCGGGCTCGCGGCGCGGTCGACATGGATGTGCTTCGCCAATGGGCGGTTCCCGTACTGGTCGGCGTGATCGTCGGCAGCATCATCGCCCGGTATGCGCCGGAGCGACTGTTCAAGGTGGTGTTCGTGCTGGTGGCGTGGTCGGCAGCTGCACGGTTGCTGTTCGGCCGGGAGAGCTGGCGCCTCGGCGATGATCTGCCGCGGGGCCCGATCATGAAAGCGTTCGGCTTCGGCGTCGGACTGCTCTCGACCCTCATGGGTATCGGCGGCGGGCTGTTTTCTAATCTGCTGATGACGTTCTACGGCCGGCCGATCCATCAGTCGGTTGCAACGTCGGCGGGCCTTGCCGTGCTGATCTCGATTCCGGGCGCGCTCGGATACATCTACGCCGGCTGGCCTGCAGCGGCGCATTATCCGGACGTGGCGGCGCTGCAGGTTCCGTTCGCGTTGGGGTACGTCTCCCTGATCGGCGCGATTCTGGTTATGCCGACCAGCCTGCTGGTCGCGCCGCTCGGCGTTAAGGTTGCGCATCTAATGTCCAAGCGCACGCTCGAGATCGCGTTTGGGCTCTATTTACTGACGGTCGGCAGCCGCTTCGTGTTCAGTCTGGTGTAGCCGCGCCGCGGCATTGTGCTGCAGGAACCAAACGCGCCGCCGCCGATTTGCCCTTCAGCGTAATTTTCCAACGGACGGGGAAGCGAATGACCGGATTTCGAAGAGCAATAATTGCCGGTGCCGTCTTGGTTGCCAGTGCCAGCATCGCGCTGGCCGATCAGCCGGGCGCGGACTGGATCACCAAGGAACAGGTCACGCAAAAACTCACTGCTGCTGGCTACACCAACATCACGGGTCTCGAAGCCGACGATGGCCATTGGGAAGGCAAGGGTGTCAAGAACGGCAAGATCATGGAGTTTCACGTCGATCCTCACTCCGGCGCGCTGACCAAGGAGAAAATCGACGATTAACGCGGCAGCTTAAATAAGGCCGGTCCTGCGTTCGTTGTCCGGCGTTTCGCGCGACGAAAAATGCGTGTGATAGTATTCGCTTTCGTTTGCGGCTTAAGCTTTGTGCGGATGCTCCGGTGCAAAGGCCGATACGTTGAGCGCGCATAGTCATGATCATGCCCATCCTGCTGGCGACCATGCAGGTCACGCACATGGATCACGGGCGCATGTTCACGCACCGGCGAGTTTCGGCTCCGCGTTCGCGATAGGCATCAGTCTCAATACGGTCTTCGTGATCGTCGAGGCAGTCTATGGCTATGCCGCAAATTCAATGGCGCTGGTCGCGGATGCGGGACATAACCTGTCCGACGTCCTGGGGCTCGTCGTTGCATGGATTGCAATTGTTTTGTCGAAGCGGGCACCGTCACCTCGCTTTACCTACGGTTTGCGCGGGACGTCTATCCTGGCGGCGTTATTTAACGCCGTGTTCCTGCTCGTGGCGGTGGGTGCGATCGGCTGGGAAGCGATCTTGCGGCTTTTCGATCCTCAACCGGTTGCGAGCATGACGGTGTTGATCGTGGCTGCGACCGGGATCGCCATTAACGGCTTTACGGCATGGTTGTTCGCGGCGGGCCGCAAGGGCGACCTCAACATCCGCGGCGCCTATCTTCATATGGCGGCCGACGCCGGCGTGTCGCTCGGTGTGGTGATGGCCGCGCTGGTGATCATGTGGACCGGTTGGGTATGGGTCGATCCGATCATCAGTCTGGTCATCGGCGGCATCATCGTGGCTGGAACATGGGGCCTGCTGCGCGACAGCGCAGCGATGTCACTCAGTGCGGTGCCCCGCTGGGTCGATCCGTTGGCCGTTCGCCGCTATCTCGAAGAACGCGCAGGCGTTGTCCAAGTGCATGATCTTCATATCTGGTCGATGAGTACGACCGAGCTTGCGCTGACCTGCCACATGGTAGTGCCGTCCGGTTCACCCGGCGATGCATATCTGATGGATATCGCCCACCGTCTGAAAGAAGATTTCGGCATTCAGCACACCACTGTGCAGATCGAGATAGATCCGACCTCCGCCTGTGCGCTCGCGCCCGATCACGTCGTTTGACCGGTCGGCAGCGCCGTTTTATTTGGCGTAGAGTTTCGCGTACTTGTCGCGCAAAATATTCTTCTGCACCTTGCCCATGGTGTTGCGCGGCAGGTCGTCCTCGAACAGCACGCGCTTTGGCATCTTGAACTTTGCGAGCCGGCCGTCGAGTGCGTGCAGGATCGCAGCCTCTTCGAGCTTCGCGCCCTTCTGCGGCACCACCACGGCGGTCACGCCTTCGCCGAAGTCGGCATGCGGCACGCCGATCACGGCGGATTCGACCACACCGTCGATGGCGTCGATCTCGCTCTCGATCTCCTTCGGATAGACGTTGAAGCCACCGGAAATCACCAGATCCTTGCCGCGGCCGACGATGTGCACGTAACCCTTGCTGTCGATCTTGCCGAGGTCGCCGGTGATGAAGAAGCCGTCGTCGCGGAATTCGGACTTGGTCTTTTCCGGCATCCGCCAGTAGCCCTTGAACACGTTCGGGCCCTTCACCTCAATCATGCCGATCTCGTCAGCTATCAAGGGCGTGCCGGTCTCCGGATCGACGACACGCGCGGAGACGCCGGGCAGCGGGAAGCCGACGGCACCCGGCACGCGTTCACCGTCATACGGGTTCGACGTATTCATGTTGGTTTCGGTCATGCCGTAGCGCTCGAGCACGGCGTGGCCAGTGCGCGCCGACCATTCGCGATGGGTTTCGGCCAGCAGCGGCGCCGAGCCCGAAATGAACAACCGCATATGGCTGGTCGCCTCGCGCGTCAGCGCAGGGTTTTGCAGCAGGCGCGTGTAGAAGGTCGGAACGCCCATCAATACGGTGGCACGGGGCATCAGTTTGATGATGAGATCTGTGTCGAGCTTGTCGAGGAAGATCATCGAGGCGCGCGCGAACAGCGTCACGTTACTGGCCACGAACAGGCCGTGCGTGTGATAGATCGGCAGCGCGTGAATCAGCACGTCCTTGTCGGTGAAGCGCCAGTAATCGACCAGCGTCAGCGAATTCGATGCGAGGTTGTCATGCGACAGCATCGCGCCCTTGGAGCGGCCGGTGGTGCCGGATGTGTAAAGGATGGCGGCGAGATCGTCGTTGCCGCGTTGCGCCGTCGCAAAATCCGGCTTCTCGCCTGCAGCGCCATCGGTCAGCGAACCATTGCCCTTGGCGTCCAGCGTTGCGACTTTGGCGCCGACCTTGTCGGCGATCGCGCGGATGCCGTCGGCTTTCGACGGATCGCATACTACCAATGACGGCTCGGCATCGGTGATGAAGTATTCCAGCTCGTTGAGGGTGTATGCGGTGTTGAGCGGGAGATAGACTGCGCCGGCGCGAACCACTGCGAGATACAGGATCAGATTTTGAACCGATTTCTCGACCTGCACCGCGACGCGATCGCCGATCCTGACGCCTTGGCCGGTCAGAAAGTTGGCAACGCGCCCCGATCGCTCGACCAACTCCCCGTAACTGATGCGCTGGCCGTCCGCCGTTTCGATCGCCAGTCGCGCGGGATCGTCGAGGTTGTCGAACAGGCGAGAAAACAGGTTGGCGTTCGCTGAAGTGTTCATGCATCATTCCGAAGTGGATGAGCTGGAGCGGATGGCCCAGTGGGATCGATCCCAATTCAATAGCAAAGACGTGCTGCACAAGGCAACAAAGGCGGGTGGAAATGGCAAACGACAAGAAGCGCGTGGCGTGGGTGACGGGCGGCGGCAGCGGTATCGGGCAGGCCGGCGCCGAGGCGCTGGCGGCAGATGGCTGGACCGTGATCGTATCCGGCCGGCGCAAGGATGCGCTGGAGGCGGTGGTATCTGGAATCAACTCCAAAGGAGGCGGGAAAGCCGAGGCGCTGGTGCTCGATGTGAGCCAAGCCGCCGATGTCGAAGCGGCAGCCCAGCGAATTCTCGCCGCTCATGGTCGCATCGATCTGCTCGTCAACAGCGCTGGCGTGAACGTGCCGAAACGAAGCTGGGAGGACATGGAGATTTCCGGCTGGGACAAGCTGGTCGAGATCAATCTCAACGGCGTGCTGTACTGCATGCGCGCGGTGCTGCCGGCGATGCGTGCGCAGAAGGACGGCTGCATCATCAACGTCGCATCGTGGGCGGGCCGCCATGTCTCGAAGATGCCAGGACCGGCCTATACCACCACCAAGCATGCGGTGCTGGCGCTGACCCATTCGTTCAACATGGATGAATGCGTCAACGGCTTGCGTGCCTGTTGCCTGTCGCCGGCGGAGGTTGCGACCCCGATCCTGAAGTTACGGCCGGTCGTTCCGACCGAGGAAGAACAGGCCCGGATGCTGCAGCCGGAAGACCTCGGCCGCACCATCGCCTTCGTCGCCGGCATGCCGCCGCATGTCTGCGTTAACGAAATTCTGATCAGCCCGACGTGGAACCGCAGTTTCGTTGCAATGGCGCAGAATCGCTAGACGCAGAATCGTTAGACATTGTCTTGATTTGAAGACGAGCAAAGGCCCGCATTGGATGATGCGGGCCTTGTTGTCGATTTGCGTAGTACTCGCTGCATCCGGGAAAGTTTCAGGTTCAGCAAAAAATATTTCCTGAAACCGGCTTCGAAGTCCTCCCGTACCTTCGCCAACAGCGACGCTACCGCCTGCCCAGGCGACGAGCGGTTCGTTGTTGGAGCTTAATCGCGCCGGCGAAAGATTGTCGGCCATATCGGGAGACGTTCCATGTCCAAGCGTATCGCATTTCTGTCGGCTGCCGCACTCGGTGCTCTCACTCTGACCGCCACCGCCATTGCGCCGGCTATCGCCAAAGACAAGATGATGAAGAGCGAGATGTCGAACGAGAAGACCGTGATGGTCGGCGGCGCGCCGATGTATCCGTCGAAGAACATCGTCGAGAACGCCGTTAATTCCAAGGATCACACCACGCTCGTCGCCGCGGTAAAGGCAGCGGGTCTGGTCAAGACCCTTGAGGGCAAGGGCCCGTTCACGGTGTTCGCGCCGACCAACGCCGCATTCGCCAAGCTGCCTGCGGGAACCGTCGATACGCTGGTGAAGCCGGAGAACAAGGCGACGCTGACCAAGATCCTGACCTATCACGTGGTGCCGGGTCGCCTCGAAGCGTCGGCGCTGACCGATGGGAAGAAGCTGAAGACCGTCGAGGGCGAAACGCTGACGGTCAAGAATTCCGGCGGTCAGGTGATGCTGGTCGATGCTAAGGGCGGCATGTCCACCGTGACAATTCCCAACGTCAACCAGTCGAACGGCGTGATCCATGTCGTCGATACCGTGCTGATGCCGTAAACTGCGTGCGTCCGGTTCGTCCCAACGGGACGCACATTGCGAGCCGGGCGCCCCGGCTCGCCTTTTTGTGACTGCTGGTGGGCCGATCACACCCGGGTGATGGAGTGGCAAACCGTAACAATCGGAGCCTTAGGACGTATAACGGTTCGTCATCGATCAATGACAGAAGCGAAGGTCGCCATGTCCGCCGTTACGCCAGCCCTTACATCGTCCCGCGACCGGTCCGGCTCCAGTTCCGGAAAGATCATTCAGCCGGCGTGGATACGCTCGCTGCACTGGATCAATGCGGTCGCAATGATCGTCATGATCATGTCGGGCTGGCAGATCTACAACGCTTCGCCGCTGTTCGATTTCGTGTTTCCGGCATCGATCACCCTTGGAGGCTGGCTCGGCGGCGCGTTGCTGTGGCATTTCGCGGCGATGTGGCTGTTGATGGTCAACGGGCTGATCTATCTCACGTTGGGATTTGCCACCGGCCGGTTTCGCCGCAAGCTGCTGCCGATCACCGCGGGCGGTGTTGTCGATGATGCCAAGGCCGCACTCACCGGGCGGCTGTCGCACGCGGACCTCTCCACCTACAATCAGGTGCAGAAGTTGTTGTACGTCGGCATCATCTTGGTCGGCATCGTGATCGTGCTGTCGGGGCTGTCGATCTGGAAGCCGGTGCAGTTGCAATGGCTGACTGCGATATTCGGAGGCTACGATTTCGCCCGCTACGTTCACTTCGCGGCGATGGCCAGCATCGTCGGCTTCCTGATCGTGCATGTGACCCTGGCTGTGCTGGTGCCGAAAAGCCTGCGTGCCATGATCATCGGACGCTGAGGAGAGAAGCGATGGGCCGCATTCGTTCGCTGCTGATTCCGGGCGTCGACAAGAAGATGCTGGTCAAGGACGCCTCCCGATTGATGCCCGACCTGACGCGGCGGCGCTTCATTACCGGCGGCGCCAGCCTCGGCGCGCTGACGATGCTGACGGGTTGCGATGTGGTCGACAGTTCGTCGGCGGAAGACCTGCTCAAGCATGTGTCGAAGTTCAACGACGCCGTTCAGGCGCTGATCTTCAATCCAAACACCCTCGCGCCGACATTTCCGGAGAGCGCGATCACCAAGCCGTTTCCGTTCAACGCCTATTACAGCGAGGACGAGGCGCCGGAGGTCGATGGCGAGGATTATCGTTTCGAAGTCAGCGGGCTGGTCCAGAACAAGAAATCATGGACGCTGGATGAACTCTACAAGCTGCCGCAGGTGAAACAGATTACGCGGCATATCTGCGTCGAGGGCTGGAGCGCGATCGGAAGCTGGACTGGCACGCCGCTGCGCGATTTCCTCAAATTGGTCGGAGCGGACACGACCGCGAAATATTGCTGGTTCCGCTGTGCCGAGGGCTACACCAGCCCGATCGACATGCCGACCGCGCTGCATCCGCAGACCCAGATGACCTTCAAGTTCGCCGACGAGATTCTGCCGCGCGCCTACGGCTATCCGATGAAGATCCGCATCCCCACCAAGCTCGGCTTCAAGAATCCGAAATACGTCGTCTCGATGGAAGTCACCAACGACTACAAGGGCGGCTATTGGGAAGACCAGGGCTACAATTCATTCAGTGGCAGTTAGAGCGTTTTCAAGCGAAGTGGATACCGGTTCGCGTGAAGAAAACGCGTCACATCAAAATCATAGAGCCTTTCCGGTTCTGATTCCGTCAGAACCGGAAAGGCTCTGGAGCAAGCGCCGCTGGATTGTGTCCAATGTGGTTGACGGTCGCTTGCGCAACCTTCCGCCAGCGTGTCACCTTTCGCGTGATTTTGTGGCGAACTTCTTCCCTGCCTTCTTCGTTGACCTTCCGGTCTGTTCCGAAAATGGAGGTTTTCATGCGTCCCGGCGGATTGTGTGCAATTGCAGTTATCTCCGGCCTCGCGCTCTCCGGGGCCTCGGCGAATGACGCCAAGGCGCCCCTGACTGCGAAGGCCCTCATGAAGAATGCCGAGGGGAAGGATGTCGGCCGTGTCGACCTGGTCGCGGTGGATGACGGCGTTCTGCTGAAGCTGGCACTGAAAGGGTTGCCGCCGGGCGGCCATGCCTTTCATGTCCATGCAGTCGGCAAGTGCGAGCCGCCGTTCACCTCCGCCGGCGGGCACTTCAATCCGCAGAACAAGAAGCACGGCATGATGGCGGCTGACGGTCACCACGCTGGCGACATGCCGAATCTCGACGTTCCGTCGTCCGGCGAGCTGAAAATCGAAGTGGTGAATACCGCCGTGTCGCTCGACAAGGGCGCGGCCAATTCACTGTTCAAGCCGGAAGGCACCGCGCTCGTCATTCATGCGGTGCCCGACGACTACAAGTCCGATCCGGCCGGCAATGCAGGCGCACGCATCGCCTGCGGTGTGATCGAGTAGTAGAGCGTTTTCGAGCGAAGTGGATACCGGTTCGCGTGAAGAAAACGCGTCAAAACAAAATCATGGAGCCTATTTCGTTGCGGCCGCTTTCAGCGGCCGCTGGAATGCGGCCGTGATGACGCCGATCCCGAGTGCGGCGGCCGATACGGCAAGCCCGGAGGATAGGCTGCCGGTCGCATCGGTGATCCATCCGGTGACGATCGGGCCGAGTGTCTGTCCGATGCCAAAGGCGATGGTCATCGCTGCAATGGCCGAAGGCCACAGCGCGGCAGGGTAGTTGAAGCGAACGAAGGCTGTCGTCGCGGTGACGACCGCAAAAAATGCCACGCCGAAAACCAGCGCCGAGATCGCCAGCATCGCGGGCGTCTGGCTGAATAGCGGCAGCGTTGCGCCGATGGCATTGAAGGCCAGGATGATGGCCGTACTCACGCCGCTTTGTCCGCGCGCCAGCACGCCCTTCCACACCCATGGCGAGGCGAAGGCACTAAGGCCGATCAAACACCAGAATGCGCTCTGCGCCGCTGCGCCACCGCCCGCGTCGCGCACGAAGGCGATCATGAATGTCATGTAGGCGATGTACCCCGCGCCGAACAGGAAGTAGCCGGCGAGATAGGCCAGCACCGGCCGGATTTCGAACTTTCCGGGTGTCGCGTCTGCCATGTTGGCGGGCGTGTCGACGGGGCTCAACAGCAGGAAGGCCATCATCACGATCGAGATCGCGGCCATCGCCAGCCAGACGATCCACCACGATCCGGGACCGAAGAATTGCAGCATGAACGGCGCAAGCAGTCCCGAAGCAACGATGCCGAGCCCGGGGCCGGCGTAGAACAGGCTGAGTAGCAGACTGGCGCGGTTTGGCTGGGATTGTGCCAGCGCCGCCGCCATGGCGCCGCCGGCAACGAAGGCCACCGCTGCACCGAGGCCGATCAGCAGCCGCGCAAAGCTCAGCACGACGAAATTTCCCGACAGGCCGGACAGGATCAGCGCCGCGACGCAGGCCAGGGTTCCGTCCCTTAGCACCCTGAACAGGCCGAAACGGTTGCACAGGCGCGAGGCGATCAGCGCGCCGCCGAGATAGCCCGCCGCATTGATCGTGTTCATGAAGCCGGCAGCTGCGTAGGACCAGCCAAGCGAGTCGCGCATATCAGGCAGCACCAGCGAATAGGCAAACCGGCCGATGCCGAGCCCGATCGTGGGTGCCAGAGACAAAATGAGGATCAGCCGCGCGACACGCACGTCTTGGGAGGGATCGGATTTGGCGATGGTCACAGGCAACTCCGGGAGGCTCACCATTGTGGCAGGCCGTGGCTGGTTTGCACAGGCTGCGATGCCTCAAGGGTGTCTTGCCAATTGCGCAACAGCGCTTTAGCAATCCGGCACGTTTACCGGCATTTTCCACTCTGACTAGGCAAGGCGATCATGGCGACCCACAAGCTGCTTCTTCTTCCCGGCGACGGTATCGGCCCCGAGGTGATGGCGGAGGTGAAGCGCCTGATCGATTGGCTCAACGCACAGGGTATCGCGCATTTCGAGACCGATCAGGGCCTCGTCGGCGGCGCAGCCTACGATGCCGACAAGGTCAGTATTACCGATGCGACGATGGCCAAGGCGGTTGCCGCCGACGCCGTGCTGTTCGGCGCGGTCGGCGGCCCGAAGTGGGACCCGGTGCCGTACGAGGTGCGTCCGGAGGCCGGCCTGCTGCGTCTGCGCAAGGATCTGTCGCTGTTCGCCAATCTGCGGCCGGCGATCTGCTATCCGGCACTGGCACAGGCCTCGAGCCTCAAGCCCGACGTGGTCGAGGGCCTCGACATCATGATCGTGCGCGAACTCACCGGCGGCGTCTATTTCGGCGAGCCGAAGACCATCACCGATCTCGGCAACGGCCAGAAGCGCGCTGTCGATACGCAGGTCTACGATACCTACGAAATCGAGCGTATTGCCCGTGTCGCTTTCGACCTCGCGCGCAAGCGCCGCAACAAGCTCACCTCGATGGAAAAACGCAACGTCATGAAGAGCGGCGTGCTCTGGAATGAGGTTGTGACGCAAGTGCATCAGCGCGAATACAAGGACGTCACGCTTGAGCATCAGCTCGCCGATTCCGGCGGCATGCAACTGGTGCGCTGGCCCAAGCAGTTCGACGTCATCGTCACCGACAACCTGTTCGGCGACATGTTGTCCGATATCGCGGCGATGCTGACCGGCTCGCTCGGCATGCTGCCGTCGGCGTCGCTCGGCGAGACCGACGTGAAGACCAAGAAGCGCAGGGCGCTCTATGAGCCCGTGCATGGCTCTGCGCCGGATATTGCCGGTCAGGGCAAAGCCAATCCGATCGCGATGCTGGCGTCGTTCGGCATGGCGCTGCGCTATTCGTTCGACATGGGCGACCTCGCCGACAAGCTCGATCAGGCCATCGCCACCGTACTGGCGAAGGGATTGCGCACCGCCGATCTCAAGTCCGATGGCGCCACCATCGTTTCGACCGCGCAAATGGGCGAGGCTGTCCTCAAGGAAGTGCAGTCGCTGCACGGCTGAGGCGAGCTTACGGAGTCGTCCCTGCACAGGGGCGACCTATCCATTTAAATAAAAATGCCCCGCAAAGCGGGGCATTTTCTTTTAGGATTGCGCGAACCGCTCAGTAGAGTGGGAACTGCTGCGGGCCGCCGCCGAGATCGTAATTCGGGCTGAGCGGCTGCCGGTCGAGCGGACGGTTCATGTTCTGGTTGCCGAAGGATTGGCCCGGCGGGATCGCGTAGTCCATGAACTTGCGTTCGCCCGGCAATACCTCGGTGCCGGCATCGAGCCAGGACCGCTTGGTGACGTAAATGCGCGTGCGCGGACCGGCGTTGTAGGACACGTTCGGGCCGCGCTGGCTGTAGGCAGCGCGATTGACCGGCTTTCGCTTGGCCGCATCGGCCTGGCTCACGCCGATGACACTGACGGCCAGCGCAGCAACGGCCACCAGCAGCGCCGCGCGGCTCACGGCGGCAAGGTTCTTGGTGGCGGGCAGTTTCCAGGTCATCGGGTCCTCATCAGAAATTGCGAGTGTTTCGCGCATTTTTACGTCCCGCAGGGCATCGCTACAAGGTCATTCGGGTCACACCTGACCAGAATAATGCCCGATCCGTCAAAATGTTGCATGACACCTCCGCTCGCCTGCTTCACCGACGCTTCCCGTGTCCTCACGGGGCAAATGTCGAGCCGATTGACTGGCGGATAGTCCGGATTCATCCCAAATGAGGTGGCGGAGCGCCGCTTGAGGCCATCCGGCGTTGTCTTGCGGGCATTTCTCGCTTAGAAGCGCACCGCTTGCCTTTCCGCGATGCGGGAGGCGAGGCATTTTTGTTCGGAGATGGAACGATGGGTTACAAAGTCGCGGTAGCCGGAGCGACCGGCAATGTCGGGCGCGAAATGCTCAACATCCTGGATGAGCGTAAATTTCCGGCCGACGAAGTCGTGGCGCTGGCGTCACGGCGCAGCGTCGGCACGGAAGTGTCCTATGGCGACCGGACCCTGAAAGTCAAAGCGCTGGAGAATTACGACTTCAGCGATGTCGACATCTGCCTGATGTCGGCGGGCGGTGACGTGTCCAAGGAGTGGTCGCCGAAGATCGGCGCGCAAGGCGCGGTGGTGATCGATAACTCGTCGGCTTGGCGTTACGACGCCGACGTGCCGTTGATCGTGCCGGAAGTGAACGCCGATGCGGTCGCCGGTTTCACCAAAAAGAACATCATCGCCAACCCCAACTGCTCGACCGCGCAGCTTGTGGTCGCGCTGAAGCCATTGCACGACGCAGCGACAATCAAGCGTGTCGTCGTCTCGACCTATCAGTCGGTGTCGGGCGCCGGCAAGGACGGCATGGACGAACTGTTCGCGCAGACCAAGGCGGTCTACACGGCCAGCGATCTCGTTACCAAGAAATTCCCGAAGCGGATCGCCTTCAACGTGATCCCGCACATCGATGTCTTCATGGAAGACGGCTACACCAAGGAAGAGTGGAAGATGGTGGCCGAGACCAAGAAGATCCTCGATCCGAAGATCAAACTCACCGCTACTTGCGTTCGCGTGCCGGTATTCATCGGTCATTCGGAGGCGGTGAACATCGAGTTCGAGAAGTCGATCAGCGTCGACGAGGCGCGTGAGGTGCTGCGCAAGGCGCCGGGAGTTCTGGTGATCGACAAGCGCGAGCCGGGCGGCTACGTCACGCCCTATGAATCGGCGGGCGAGGATGCCACCTACATCAGCCGCATCCGCGAGGATGCGACGGTGGAGAATGGTCTCGCACTGTGGTGCGTGTCGGACAACCTGCGCAAAGGCGCGGCCTTGAATGCGATCCAGATCGCCGAATGCCTGATCAATCGCAAATTGTTGCAGCCGAAGCAGAAGGCGGCGTAAAGCACGAGCCAGTTACGATTGCAAAACGGGCGGCGCGAGCCGCCCGTTTTTGTTTATACCGCCGTTGCTTCTTGCGGCGTGCGGAATTTGCCGCTGGCCTTGTCGAGAATGTAGAGGTCGCCCTTCGCGACGCCGAAATAGGCACCGTGCAACAACAGCGTGCCGCGTTCGACCTTGGTGCGGATGCACGGGAACGTCATCAGGTTCTGCAGGCTGCGCTTGATGACGCCGTGCTCCAATCGGGTGATGAAGGTGTCGAAATCTTCTCCGGGCGACTGCTTCAACTTAGCGGGGTCGGGCTCGATAATGGACATCCAGCGCCCGATGAAATCGCCTGGCGACAGCGGCGCGCTGTCCTGCTGTGTCAGCGCCTTGACGCCGCCGCACTGGGCGTGGCCCATCACCACGATGTGCTTGACGCGCAGCACCTGCACCGCGAACTCCAGCGCGGCAGAGACGCCATGCGCTTCGCCGTCTGGCGCGTAAGGCGGCACCAGATTGGCGACGTTGCGCACCACGAACAACTCGCCCGGTCCCGCATCGAAGATCGTCTCAGGCGCAACGCGCGAGTCGGAGCAACCGATCAGCATGGTTTCCGGAGATTGGCCATGCTCCGACAGTTCGCGGTAGCGCGATTGTTCGGTCGGCAGCCGATGGGCGGCAAAATCGCGATATCCCGCGATCAGATGTTTCGGGAACGTCAGCATGAGCGTGGCCTGATGATGAATGATGGCCTCATGAACCATAGCGATCTCGCCGGAACAAGGCTTTCTCTCGGCGGCGTGCAATGTTAGGGCTTTGAGCCTGTCCCGAGACGAACTACAGACTTGCGCTCAAGCCGCGCGAATGATTGAGGAAATGCACGATGATCCGCCCCCGCCGCAGCCTGCTGTTCATGCCCGGTTCCAATCCGCGGGCGCTGGAAAAGGCGCGGACGCTTCCGGCAGACGGTCTGATCCTCGATCTCGAAGACGCCGTGGCGCCGGATGCCAAGTCGGTGGCACGGGACCAGATCGCGCAGGCGGTGACGGCGAAGGGCTTTGGCAAGCGCGAGGTCATCATCCGCACCAACGGTCTCGATTCGCCGTGGTGGATGGACGATCTCAATATGGCTGCGAAAGTGCGCCCCGATGGCGTTCTCGTGCCGAAGATTTCAAGCGTCGCCGATCTCAAGACGGTCGCTGACCGGCTGCGCGAGTGCGGAGCTGATCCCGCGATCCGGGTGTGGGCGATGATCGAGACCGCGCAGGCCATCCTGCATGCCGAGGAACTGGCCGCACAGGCGCATAATCCGGAGATGCGCCTGGCCGGCTTTGTGTTCGGTCCCAACGATATTGCGCGCGAAACCCGTATCCGCATGGTGCCGGGACGCGCGACCATGCTGCCGATGATCTCGCATTGCGTGCTTGCGGCTCACGCACATGGTCTCGATATGCTCGACGGGCCTTACGGCGACATCGGCAACATGCAGGGACTTGAACAGGAATGCGCGCAGAGCCTCGACATGGGTTTTGATGGCAAGACCTTAATTCATCCGAGCCACATCGAGATCTGCAACGCCGCATTCACACCGCCGGCGGCAGATGTCGCGCAGGCGCGCAAGATTCTCGCAGCGTTCGAACTGCCCGAAAACACCTCGCGCGGCGCGATTCAGCTCGACGGGCGCATGGTCGAACGGCTGCATGCCGAGATGGCCAAGCGCACGATTGCGATTGCCGATGCGATCGAGACAATGAAGCAGGGATAGTTCTTAAAGAAAATGCCCGGAGATGATCCGGGCATTTTCGTTCGAACAAGGAGCGTTCGCAATCACAGCCAGGGATGCGCTTCCTTGGCCTTCGCTTCATAGCTGACGATCGACGGCTTCTTCTCCATGGTCAGTCCGATATCGTCGAGGCCGTTGATCAGGCAGTGCTTGCGGAAGGCGTCGATCTCGAACTTGATCTTGCCGCCGTCCGGACCGCGGATTTCCTGATTTTCAAGATCGACCGTCAGGGTTGCGTTGGCGCCGCGCTCGGCGTCGTCGAACAGCTTGTCGAGGTCTTCCTGCGCGACGCGGATCGGCAGGATGCCGTTCTTGAAGCAGTTGTTGTAGAAGATGTCGCCGAACGAGGTCGAGATCACGCAGCGGATGCCGAAATCGAGCAGCGCCCATGGCGCGTGCTCGCGGCTCGATCCGCAGCCGAAATTGTCGCCGGCGACGAGAATTTTGGAGTGACGATAGGCCGGCTTGTTGAGGATGAAATCCGGGTTCTCGCTGCCGTCGTCGTTGTAGCGCTGCTCGGAGAACAGTCCCTTGCCAAGGCCGGTGCGCTTGATGGTCTTCAGGTACTGCTTGGGGATGATCATGTCGGTGTCGACATTGATGATCTTCAGCGGTGCTGCGACGCCTTCCAGCGTGGTAAACTTGTCCATGGCAGGGTTCCTTGTGAGCGGCCGTTTTCTAGCCCGATCCGGGCCTTGATCCAAGGGCCAATTGCGCAGGGCTAATCCTCCACCTGCGCTTCGATCGCCTCCATGTCGTCGTCCGAGAGTCCAAAGTGGTGGCCGATCTCGTGCACCAGCACGTGGCGGACGATCTGCCCCAGCGTTTCGTCATGGTCCGCCCAGTATTCGAGAATCGGGCGGCGATAGAGCCAGATCATGTTCGGCAGCGGCGCGACCTCGTCGTTGCTGCGGAAGGGCAGGCCGACCCCCTGAAACAGGCCGAGGATGTCGAATTCGCTCTCCGCTTTCAAGGCGTCCAGTACCTCGTCGGTGGCGAAGTCTTCGACCCGGATGATGACGCCCTGGCACAGGTCGCGAAATGTCTTCGGCAACGCCGACAATTCGCGCTGCGCCATGGCCTCCAGATCGGCCAGCGACGGGGCTTTGAGGGTGGTCCACATCGCTCTGTTGTAGGGGCTGCTGGATATTTCGCAAAGCGGTGGCCAGAGGCGGTGAGGCGGTTGACGGCGGCGCCCTGATCGGTGACGGTGCGGGCGTTATTACCTATCGGACGGGACGGGATAATGCGGATCGGGACGACGACGGCAGGATGGGCTTTTGCAGCGGCGGTGCTGGCTGCGGCCGTCTCGTCGTCTGGTCTTGTCAAGGCGCAGCCCGCGACTCAAATCGCGCAAGAAGTCTCGCAGCCCGCAACCGATCTGTCGGCGCAGCGTCGCAGAGCCGAGCGGCCGCCGACACGCCTGCGGATTCATCCGCGCCCTGATGACGGTTACGATGTCTATCCGCGCTACAATCCCGGGCCGAATGCGGTGCGCGATTGCACCGCGACCTATGTTCAGGAATTCCGGCCGAGCGGCACCGTCATCGTGCCCCGCATGCATTGTTTCTGGCGCCGCGGCTGATCCTCGGCTTTCGCGGTCCTGGATTCGTTCCATTTCGGGACAGTGGAACCGATCAACTTTTCGCGCGTTGAGATCGGGCGACATGTCGCCGCAGTGGGGAATGCGGCCTTCTGCATTCATTTCGCATTCACCTGCATGAACCTAGCCTGCCCCTGTGCATCGGTCGATCCGTGCGGATGCATTTGCGCCAGCCACTTCAAGGAGATTTCATTATGAAACTGACCAAGATCCTCGGCTTTCTTGCCGTTGGTGGTTTGCTCGTTGTCGCCGCGCCGAATCAACCGGCGCAAGCAGCCTCGTTGATCAATCCGGGCGTCGCCGCCGCGGTGCAGGATTCGACGACGATGACGACCGATGTGCAGTATCGCCGTCATCATCGTCACTGGCATCCGCGCCGGCATTGGCATCGTCATCACTGGCGTCCGCACCACCGCCATCACCACCGTCATTGGCGGTAAGCGGCGGTCGTCACGACGTTCCGTCACCATCATGCGGGCTCGCGATCGTGAGCCTGCATGATTCGTGACGAAGCGGTGACCGAGTTCTGTTGTCGTGCATGATGCGGGGCAGTGGAGCGAAGCAATGCAGGTAACGGAAAGGAACCTGGAATGAAGATGTTGATTGGAGCTGTTGTCGTCGCGACGACATTTGCATTTGCAGGTCCAATGGCAGCAGCGCCTGCCAATAGCGCGCCGATCACGGCAAAGTCGGATGTCGCAGTGAAGCGCGATGCCGCGCGCTCGACGGCAACGGATTTGAGCTCGCAACGTCGTCACTACCGCGGACACCGTCATTATCGCGGGCACCGGCATTACCGCGGATATTATGGCCCGCGTTACTATCGCCCGTATTACCGACCCTACTATCGGCCGTACTACTACGCGCCGCGGCCGTATTACTATCGTCCCTATTATTATGGTCCGCGTCCGTTCGTCGGTTTCGGATTCGGGTTTGGACCGCGCTGGGGCTGGTAAGTCGATCGCGCTTGATCGAGCGCGAGGTTGAATCAAAAAGGCGCCGTTGAAGGCGCCTTTTTTATTTCGATGTCAGTGCCGTGATGCCGTGCGTCTCAGCGCCAGTCACGGATGTCGACGAAGTGTCCGGCGATCGCCGCCGCTGCGGCCATGGCGGGTGACACCAGATGGGTGCGGCCCTTGAAGCCCTGACGGCCTTCGAAGTTGCGGTTCGAAGTCGAGGCGCAACGCTCTTCCGGCTTCAGCTTGTCGGGGTTCATCGCCAGGCACATGGAGCAGCCCGGCTCGCGCCATTCGAAGCCGGCCTTGATGAAGATCTTGTCGAGACCTTCCGCTTCCGCCTGCTCCTTCACGAGGCCGGAGCCTGGCACGATCATGGCGTTGACGTTGCCGTTCACGGTCTTGCCTTCGGCGACCTTCGCCGCCGCGCGCAAATCCTCGATGCGGCCATTGGTGCAGGAGCCGATGAAGACGCGGTCGAGCTTGATGTCGGTGATCTTGGTCCCGGCCTTCAGCCCCATGTAGTCGAGCGCGCGGTGCTTGGAGATGCGCTTGGCTTCGTCGGTGATCTTGTCCGGATCGGGAACGGCGCCGGTGATCGACACCACGTCTTCCGGCGAGGTGCCCCAGGTCACGATCGGCGGCAGCTTTGCAGCATCGAGGCGGATCTCATGATCGAAATGCGCGCCTTCGTCGCTGCGCAGCGTGTCCCAGTAACGCCGTGCCGCATCCCAGGCGTCGCCCTTCGGCGTCTTGGTACGACCTTTCAGGAATTCGTAGGCAATCTCGTCGGGCGCGATCAGGCCGGCGCGCGCGCCGCCTTCGATCGACATGTTGCAGACCGTCATGCGGCCTTCCATCGACAGCGCGCGGATCGCGTCGCCGGCGTATTCCAGCACGTAGCCGGTGCCACCCGCGGTACCGATCTCGCCGATGATGGCGAGGATGATATCCTTGGCGGTGACGCCGTCCGGCAGCTTGCCGTCGACCACCGAGCGCATGTTCTTGGCCTTCTTCTGGATTAGCGTCTGTGTCGCCAGCACATGCTCGACCTCGGAGGTGCCGATGCCGTGCGCCAGCGCGCCGAACGCGCCATGCGTCGAGGTGTGGCTGTCACCGCAGACGATCGTGGTGCCGGGCAGGGTGAAGCCCTGCTCCGGGCCGATGACATGCACGATGCCCTGACGCTTGTCGTATTCGTTGTAGTACTCGATGCCGAAATCCTTGGCGTTCTGCGCCAGCGCGGCGATCTGCTCGGCGCTTTCCGGATCGGGATTGGGCTTGCTGCGGTCGGTGGTCGGCACGTTGTGATCGACCACCGCCAGCGTCTTCTCCGGCGCATGGACCTTGCGGCCCGAGGTGCGCAGTCCCTCGAAGGCCTGCGGCGACGTCACTTCGTGCACCAGATGACGATCGATATAGAGCAGGCAGGTGCCGTCGTCGGCCTCGTGAACCAGATGGTCGTTCCAGATTTTGTCGTACAGCGTGCTGGCGGATTTTGAATCGGACATGTGTCGGCCTCGAAACGGAAATGAAACGGTGTGTGGTGCAGGCGGGGCGGCGCGCGTGCGCCGGACGTCAGGCCGCGAGGAGCGCGGTCGTCGTCAAGCGGCCGAAAAAGCGCCACGGCAGACGGCTGCGATCATCCAGCACGATCCGTACGCTGATCTTTTTGCAATCTGGAACCATTCCACATCCTAGCACAGGCGCAGCGGCGTCGACAATGAAACCGGCGACAATGCGGCAATGCGCCAATGCCTTCCCTAGATAGGGCGGCTGTTGGAAATTGCAGCCAATAAAAAAGCGCGGGACCTGCCCGCGCTTTTCAGAACCCGGTATGCAGCGATTACTCGCCGACGGCGGCCGCCTGCGGCCGGTCCTGCTTCTTCTCGACGATGCGGGCCGACTTGCCGCGCAGGCTGCGCAGGTAATACAGCTTGGCACGACGCACCTTGCCGCGACGCACGACCTTGATCGAGTCGATCATCGGGGAGAGCAGCGGAAATACGCGCTCGACGCCCTCGCCGTAGGAAATCTTGCGCACGGTGAAGCTCTCGTTGAGCCCGCCGCCGGAACGGCCGATGCAGACGCCTTCATAGGCCTGTACGCGGGTGCGCTCGCCTTCGACCACCTTCACGTTGACGATCACGGTGTCGCCGGGGCCGAATTCCGGAATATCCTTGCCGGCCGACAGCTTGTCGAACTGCTCTTTTTCGAGCTGCTGGATGATGTTCATTGCAAATCTCCATCGGTGCGCGCCAGCCATTGAGGCGGCTGCGCGGAATTCGTTACCCTGCCATTGCACGGATTTCGCGCTCCTATACGGCAAAGCGAAGCCGTTGTCACCCGTCTGTCGTGCTTTTTGGGGCTTTTTGGTTGCCGGTCTGCTTGGCATGCGCCTGCCAGAGGTCCGGCCGCCGGTTCCGGGTCAGCGCCTCGGCCTCGGCCCGGCGCCAGGCCGCGACCCGGGCGTGGTCGCCCGACAGCAGGATGTCGGGAATGGGCCGGCCTTCGAAGTCCTGGGGCCGGGTATATTGCGGGTATTCCAGTAGTCCAGCCGAGAAGCTCTCGTCGTCCCCCGAACTGAGCTTTCCCATCACCCCGGGCAGCAGGCGCACGCAGGCATCGATCAGCGCCATGGCGCCGATTTCCCCGCCGGACAGCACGTAGTCGCCGATCGAAACCTCTTCGAGCCCGCGGGCATCGATGACCCGCTGGTCGATCCCCTCGAATCTCCCGCAGACGATCAAGGGACCCGGGCCGGCCGCGAGCTCCGCAACCAGGGACTGGGTCAATGGCCGACCGCGTGGGCTCATCACCAGCCGGGGACGGCCGGGGGCGATATCGGCGGCATCGATGGCGGCGGCGAGGATGTCGGCGCGCAGCACCATGCCGGGCCCGCCGCCGGCCGGCGTGTCATCGACGCTGCGGTGGCGGTCGGTTGCCGAAGCGCGGATATCGCGGGCTTCCAGTTCCCAGAGTCCGGACGCGAGCGCCCGCCCCGCCAGACTGACGCCGAGCGGGCCGGGAAACATCTCCGGAAACAGGGTCAGGATGGTCGCGCGCCAAGTCATCGATAAGGCACCAAGCTGGTAACTGAGGGAACGTCATGGCCGGGCGTGTCCCGGCCATCCACGCTCTTAAGAACATCCACGTCCTGAAGCTGAGAAAGACAGACGTGGATGCCCGGCACAAGGCCGGGCATGACGAGATGTTGTTCGTCGTTGCTAGCTGTCGTTCGGCGTATCGCCGTCGATCTCGCCCGGCAGTTCTATCACCACGCGGCCCCCGGCAATATCGACGGTCGGCACCACCGCATTGCTGAACGGCAGCAACAGAGTCGGACCGTGGGGCGGGGCGATCTCGATGACGTCGCCCGCACCGAAATTATGGATCGCGCTGACGCGGCCGATCGCCTCGCCGGCGGTGGTCTCCGCGGACAATCCGATCAGGTCGGCGTGGTAATATTCGTCGTCATCGGTCGCGGGAAGCTTGTCCCGCGCGATGTAGAGTTCGACGCCATTGAGTTTCTCGGCGTCGTCACGCGTGGTCACGCCTTCAAGCGTTGCGACCAGATGATCCTTGGCTTCACGCGCGTGGGTGACGACGAGCGTGCGCGCGCCGTCCCTGGACGCCAGCGGGCCGTAATGCAGCACCGCCAGCGGGTCTTCGGTGAAGGTCCACAGCTTCACCGCGCCGCGCACGCCATGCGCGGCGCCAATCCGGGCGACACAAATCTGCTTTGTCATCGCCCGCTAGCCGGCTTAGCCCTTTGCAGCCGCTTCAGCCTGCGCCTTGCGCTCCTTGCGCGGCACGGCCTTTTCCGGGTTGTTGCGCGGCGCGCGCTTCTTGACGCCGGCGGTATCGAGGAAACGCGACACGCGATCCGACGGCTGCGCGCCCTTGGCGAGCCAGCTCTTCACCTTGTCCATGTCGAGCTTCAGACGCAGCTCGTTGTCCTTCGGCAGCAGCGGATTGAAGTAGCCGAGGCGCTCGATGAAGCGGCCATCGCGGGGAAAGCGCGAGTCGGCAACGACGACATGATAGACCGGACGCTTCTTGGTGCCTGCGCGAGCGAGGCGGATAACGACTGACATTGAGTTCTCCTTTGGAAGTCTGTTTGAGTCTGTGTGAGTTGAAAGCGATTATTTCTTCTTGCCCAGTCCGGGAAAGCCGCCGAGACCGGGCAATGTAGGCTTGCCGCTCAGGCCGGTAAGTCCCGGCAGGTTCGGCAATCCGCCACGCAGGCCGGCGGGAAGATCCTTGGGTAGTTGCGGCATGCCATCGGCGCCCTTGGGCAGCTTGTCGGCCATTGCCTTCATCTGCTCGGGCGAGGGCATGCCGCCGCCAAAGCCCATGGCCTGGGCGATGCCGGCCATCGGGCCGCGCTTGCCCGATCCCATCATCTTCATCATGTCGGCCATGTTCCGGTGCATCTTCAGCAGTTTGTTGATGTCCTCGACCTTCTGGCCGGCACCGGCGGCGATGCGCTTCTTGCGGCTGGCCTTGAGGACGTCGGGATGCTTGCGCTCCTGCCGCGTCATCGAATCGATGATCGCCACCTGGCGCTTGAGGATGCCGTCGTCGACGCCGGCGGCGGCGATCTGGTTCTTCATCTTGGCGATGCCGGGCATCATGCCCATCAGACCACCGATGCCGCCCATCTTCGCCATCTGCTGCAGCTGGTCGCGCATGTCGTTGAGGTCGAACTGACCTTTGCGCATCTTCTCGGCAACGCGCGCGGCCTTTTCGGCGTCGATATGCGCGGCGGCTTTTTCGACCAGCGACACCACGTCGCCCATGCCGAGAATGCGGCCGGCGATGCGGTCGGGATGGAAATCTTCGAGCGCGTCGGTCTTTTCACCAGTACCGATCAGTTTGATCGGCTTGCCGGTGACTTCGCGCATCGACAGCGCCGCGCCGCCGCGGCCGTCGCCGTCGACACGGGTCAGCACGATGCCGGTGAGGCCGACGCGTTGATCGAACGAGCGGGCGAGGTTGACCGCGTCCTGGCCGGTCAGCGAGTCGGCGACCAGCAGCACTTCGTGCGGATGGGCGGCCGCTTTGATCGCTGCCGCCTCGCTCATCATCTCTTCGTCGAGCGTCGTGCGCCCGGCGGTATCGAGCAGCACCACGTCGTAGCCGCCGAGCTTGCCGGCTTCGATGGCGCGGCGCGCGATCTGCTCGGGCTTCTGGCCGGCGACGATCGGCAGCGTCTGAATGTCGAGGTCGCGGCCGAGCACTGCGAGCTGTTCCATCGCCGCAGGGCGATAGACGTCGAGTGAGGCCATCAGCACCTTGCGCTTGTCGCGGGTCGTCAGGCGGCGCGCGAGTTTTGCGGTGGTGGTGGTTTTACCGGAGCCCTGCAGGCCGACCATCATGATCGGCACCGGTGCGGGCGCGTTGAGATCGATGGTCTGGCCGTCGGCGCCCAGCGTCGCGATGAGCTGGTCGTGGACGATCTTCACGACCATCTGGCCGGGCGTCACCGATTTGACGACGGTAGCGCCGACTGCCTGCTCGCGAACCTTCTCGGTGAAGCTGCGCACGACTTCGAGGGCGACGTCGGCCTCGAGCAGCGCGCGGCGCACCTCGCGCATCGCGGCGTCGACATCCGCCTCGGTCAGCGCACCGCGGCGGGTGAGCCGATCGAGAATGCCACCAAGCTTTTCCGACAGATTGTCGAACATGGGCCACTAATCCAAACACGTTTGCGCCCGAGGGCGCACAGCGCTGTCGGGCGTTGGCCTCCGGTCTCAAGGGCCGGGCGGCGGGTCGAAAAGAACGTCTTTCCGAGAAGTTGCGCGGGTTAAACGCTTCCCCACCGGATAAGTCAATATATTGAATGTTGGACGGCGAAACCAAGCCGGTTCGCCGTGGGACGCGAAGTCAATATCTTTTGACCGATCAATGGCTTGTAGAGTTGCAGCGGGCGGCTTGCTGAATCCGGTGATTTCGGGCCCAATCGGATCATGAAAATCACGCGCCGCCGCTTCTTCGCTGTAGCGGGTGGCCTCGCCGCCCTGCTTGGCGGTTCCGCATTCTGGGCTTCCCGCATGAAAACCTACGCCGGCCCCATCTCCGATCATTTCGACGGCACGCATTTCTTCGATCCCGACGGCGCACCGCCCAAAAGCCTGACCGAAGTGCTGCGCTGGCAGTTCGGCGGCGGCCGGCAGCGGCACGCGTGGCCGGATTGGGTGCCGAGCGCCTATGCCGATACGCCGCCGGCGCGGGTCACTGGGGACAAGGTGCGCCTCGTATTCGTCGGCCATGCCTCTTGGCTGATCCAGACGGCGGGGCTCAACATCCTGATCGATCCGGTGTGGTCGGAACGGGCATCGCCGTTCTCTTGGGCGGGGCCGAAGCGGCATAACGATCCGGGCATCGCGTTCGACGCGCTGCCGCCGATCGATGCCGTACTGGTGTCGCACGGCCACTACGATCATCTCGATGTCGCAACGCTGTCGCGATTGCAGGCGAAATTTTCGCCGCGCATCGTCACGCCGCTCGGCAACGACGTCACCATGCGCGCGGCAGATGGCGCAATCGGCGCGCAAGCCTTCGACTGGCATCAGCGCGTCGAACTCGGCAACGGCATCGCCGTCACGCTGGTGCCGACGCGGCATTGGTCGGCGCGCGGCTTGTTCGATCGCAACAAGGCCCTGTGGGCGAGTTTCGTGCTGGAGACGCCGGCGGGTAAAATCTACATCGTCTGCGATTCAGGTTACGGTGACGGGCTGCATTTCCGCCGCGTGCGGGAGACGCATGGCGCGTTGCGCGCGGCGATCCTGCCGATCGGCGCCTATGAGCCGCGCTGGTTCATGCGCGATCAGCACATGAACCCGGAGGATGCGGTGAAGGCGTTGGCGGATTGCGGCGCGCAGCAGGCCTTCGCGCACCATCACGGCACGTTTCAACTGACCGACGAAGCCATCGATGCGCCCGAACTAGCGCTGCACGCCGCACTCGATGCCGCAGGCGTTGCGCGCGAGCGGTTCGTCGCGTTGAAGCCGGGGCAGGTGGTCGAAATTTAAGCGCCTTTTTACTGCCCCGCAGGCTTGATCGCCCACGACACGCTCACCGTGAGGTGCAGTGTTTCCTCGCCCGGCGCGACAGGGGCGGAGGCGAAATCCGCGGACATCTTGCGGGCCATCGGCATCGGCGGGCTGAAGCCGCCTTCGGCGATGCTGACCGGATCGCCGAGCCCGACGCCGGCGGCCTTGGCGTAGATTTCCGCTTTGCGGCGGGCATCGGCGATCGCCTGTGGGCGCGCGTCGTCCAGCAGCTTCGATGCGTTGGACACCGTGAAATTGATGCCGCCGATGTCGTTGGCGCCGGCATTGACCAGCGTATCGATCACGTTGGCGACTTTGCCGACATCGCGCACCTTGATGGTGACGCGATTGCTGGCGCGATAGCCGGTGATGACGTTGGGGCCGTTGCGACTGTTGTTGCTGGCATATTGCGGTTGCAGCGACAGGCGCGCGGTCTGGTAATCCTTCTCGGCGAGGCCCGCGCCCTTCAGCGCCAGCAGCACCTTGCCCATCGCGGCGTTGTTGGCGTCGCTGGCCTCGCGCGCGGTCTTGGCATCGGTGCTGACGCCGCCGTCGATCTGCGCCAGATCGGGCGCTGCATTCACGGTGGCTTCGCCGGTGACGGAAATCATTGGCGGCGGAACGGAATCGGCCATGGCGGGTCCGGTGATCGAGGCGGTGACGGCGAAGATCGTAGCGAATGTGCGAATGCGGTTCATGATCTCACTTCAGGGGCACATAGACATTGATGACCAGCTTGTCCTCTTCGGTTTTCAGCGGGTCGGTGACGTATTCCTCGATAAACAGGTCCTTGGCTTCCAGCTTCTTGTCGTCGAGATGATTGGTGATCGCCTCGTAGGTGTTGTCCATGTTGTCATAGGAGCCGCGATGCACGAATTTCAGCGCCTTGCCTTCCGGCGATTTGCCCATGGCCATGTTCTTGGCGAGGTTCTTCGGCTCCTGATCGACTGGAATTTCGGCCTGGAATACGAAGCCGTTGTCGTCGGTCGAAGTGTAGACAATCATCGGATTGCCGGACGGCTTGATGCCTTGCTTGTCGAGGAACGCCGTCAGCGTCTTGAACGCATCGATCAGGCTCTCGAAGGCTGAATCCCAGGTCGCGTTGCCGTTGTAGATCAGCACGGTCTTCGAAGTCAGCGTGATCTCCTCGCCAAACGGGTCGGCGGTCTGAACGGGCGCTGCATTGGCAGGCGGCGTTGTGGGGGCTGCGGCACCGGGCGCTGGCGTTGGGGTCGGCGATTCGGGGGTGGGCGCCGGCGCGGCTGGCGTCGTCGGAGCAGGGGTTGCCGGTGCCGTCGTCGAAGGCGTGGTCGTGTCGGACGGTGCGGGCGCGGCCGGCGGCGTTGCCGGTGCGGTGGCAGGAGGCGTGGCGGGTGGCGATTGGGCCAGCGCACCGGCTGCCGAGAGCGAGATCGCAACCGCCGGGATCAGGGCAAGCGTGGAAAAACGAAACAGGCGAGGGCGGTGCATTCCGATATCTCCATGGCCGTGACGGCTGGCCGGCGTGGGCAAAGCTGAGTTCCGGCATGCTAACATGCGGGGTCGGCTTCCGTCCCATGCCGGATACGATCACCAATATGCGTCGAAAGATGTCTCGATCATGAACGGTCGTTTCCGGTCTATGGGGGCGATTGTGCGGACACAGATTCGCCGCACTGGCCAAGCCGGCAGGGTTCGCCATATAAGACGGCATAACCCACGGAAATCCCATGAGCGCGCTGGCAAATCACGCCTTCAGCAAGATGAATGGCATCGGCAACGAGATCGTCGTGATCGATCTGCGCGATTCCGCGGGGGCGGTCACGCCGGAGGATGCACGGGCAGTGGCGTCGCCTGCCGGAGTGCCGTACGACCAGTTGATGGTGCTGCAGCCGGCGCGCCTCCAAGGCACCGAGGCGTTCGTCCGGATTTATAACAATGACGGCTCTGAAGCCGCCGCCTGCGGCAACGGCATGCGCTGCGTGGCGCGCCAAACCTTCGCTGCGACGGGCAAGTCGGCGCTGACCTTTGAAACCCGCGCCGGGCTCTTGAACTGCTGGCAGGGTCCGTCGCCCGACCTTTTCACCGTCGACATGGGCGCGCCGAAGTTCGGCTGGAAGGACATTCCGCTGGCTGAGGAGTTTCGCGACACCCGCTACATCGAATTGCAGGTCGGGCCGATCGATGCGCCAATCTTGCATTCGCCATCGGTCGTCAGCATGGGCAACCCGCATGCGATCTTCTGGGTTGATGACATTCAGGCTTACGATCTGGAGCGCTTCGGTCCGCTGCTCGAAAATCATCCGATCTTTCCGGAGCGCGCCAATATCACGTTGGCCCACATCGTCGATCGCGATCACATCGTGATGCGTACATGGGAGCGCGGTGCGGGGCTGACCAAGGCCTGCGGTTCGGCCGCCTGCGCCACCGCCGTTGCGGCGACGCGTCTCAAGCGGACCGGCCGCACGGTGCATATGACGCTACCGGGCGGCGAACTCACCATCGAATGGCGTGAGCGCGACGATCACGTGCTGATGACCGGGCCTGCGGCGTTCGAATATGAAGGCCGCTTCGATCCGGCGCTGTTCGCAAGCGTCGCCTGAGATGGCCGTCGACGTCGTGACCTTCGGCTGCCGCCTCAATGCGTTCGAATCGGAAGTGATTCGACGCGAGGCCCGGCTCGCGGGCATCGACGACACCATCGTCATCAACAGTTGCGCGGTCACCAATGAAGCGGTGGCGCAGGCGCGGCAATCGATCCGCCGCTTGAAGCGCGAGCGGCCGAACGCGCGCGTCGTCGTCACCGGCTGCGCGGCGCAGACCCAGCCCGAGATGTTCGCCGAGATGCCCGAGGTGGACCGGGTGCTCGGCAACGACGACAAGATGCGTGGTGCCGCCTGGCAGGCGACGCGAGCGGCGTTCGATCATGCGCCTGACTTCGGCATGCACCATGATGAGAAGATCGCCGTCGCCGACATCATGGCCGTCACCGAGATGGCGCCGCATCTGGTCGACGGATTCCAGACCGGTCTGCCTCGCGTGTTCGTGCAGATCCAGAACGGCTGCGATCATCGCTGCACCTTCTGCATTATTCCGTATGGCCGGGGCAATTCGCGTTCGGTGCCGATGGGTGGCGTGGTCGAGCAGGTGCGCACGCTGGCCGAACGCGGCCACGCCGAGATTGTGCTGACCGGCGTCGATCTCACGAGCTATGGCGCCGATCTGCCGGGCACGCCGAAGCTCGGCACGCTGGTCAAGAAGATCCTGCGCCACGTGCCGGAGTTGAAGCGGCTGCGCATCTCATCGATCGATTCGATCGAAGCGGACCATGATCTGCTCGATGCGATCGGCAGCGACGCGAGGCTGATGCCGCACCTGCATCTGTCGCTGCAGGCCGGCGACGACATGATCCTCAAGCGCATGAAGCGGCGGCATTCGCGCGGCGATGCCATCGCGTTTTGCGCGCAGGTGCGGCGGCTGCGTCCCGATATTGTGTTCGGTGCGGATATCATCGCCGGCTTTCCGACCGAGACCGACGAGATGTTCATGCGCTCGCAGGACATGGTCGAGGAATGCGGCCTGACTTTTCTGCACGTGTTTCCGTATTCACCGCGGCCCGGTACGCCGGCGGCGCGCATGCCACAGGTCGATGGCGCGACGATCAAGGAACGCGCGAAGTGGTTACGGACATCCGGCGAGATTGCCCTGCGACGGCGGCTCGATTCGGAAGTCGGTCGCTCACGAGCGGTATTGATCGAAAGCGCGACCCAAGGCCGCACCGAGCATTTCGTGCCGGTCGCGATTGCCGGTGGCACGCCCGGCGCTGTGCGAACGATGACCATCGCGGGGCACGACGGCGCGCGATTGACGGTGCAAGGTTAATCGCCGTTCCACCCGCAGGCTTTAAGCCGCTCATGCAAATGTGCAGGTGCAGGCGCCGTCACGCGCACCGGTTCCTTGTTGCGCGAAATCGGGATCACGATCTCGCGCGCATGCAGGTGCAGCGATGGCTCGCCGAACCGCGGCCCGTTGCCATAGATATTGTCACCGACGATCGGCCAGCCGGAGGCGGCGCAATGCACGCGCAACTGATGGGTGCGGCCGGTGACCGGCTCCATCGCCAGCCAAGTGAGGCCGTTGCCGCGTCCGAGCACCTTCCAGTTCGTGACAGCCTGTTGCCCCTCGGGATCGGACTTCTGCCACCAGCCGCGGTCGGCGTTGAGCCGTCCGAGCGGGATATCGATCACGCCTTCGTCTTCGGTCGGCCCGCCTTCGACGACGGCCCAGTAGGTCTTCTCAATCTTGCCATGCTTGAACAGCAAACCCAGCGACGCCGTCGCTTTGCGGTGCCGCCCCAGAACGAGACAGCCCGAGGTGTCGCGGTCCAGCCGGTGCGCCAGCACGGGCGGACGCGGCAGGCCGAAGCGCAACGCATCGAACGAATCTTCGAGATTTGCACCGCCCTTCGGCCCACGATGCACCGGCAGTCCTGCAGGCTTGTCGATCACCAGCATCAATCCGTCGCGATGCAGGACGCGGGCCAGAATTTCGTCGGCGCTGAGTTGCGGCGTATCCATTGGCGGCTTTCGTTTGAGCGATAAAGTGTTTAGAGCATTCCGGACATGACCGACAACAATCCTGAACAACCGAAACAGAGCTGGTGGCGCAGGCTTTCCAGCGGCCTGAAGCGAACGTCAAGCTCGATCGGGTCGGCAGTGGCCGATCTGGTGATCCGCCGCAAGCTCGACCGCGCCATGCTCGAGGATATCGAGGATGTGCTGTTGCGCGCCGATCTTGGAACCGATGTTGCAGCAAAGATTGCGGCTGCGGTCGGTCACGGCCGCTACGACAAGACGATTTCGGCCGACGAAGTGAAGGCCGTGGTTGCCTCCGAGGTCGAGAAGGTGCTGACGCCGGTGGCGATGCCGCTGGTGATCGACGGTGCGAAGAAGCCCTTCGTGATCTTGGTGGTCGGCGTCAACGGTTCCGGCAAAACCACGACCATCGGCAAGCTGGCGTCGCGCTTTGCCGCGGAAGGCCGCAAGGTGATGCTCGCGGCGGGCGATACGTTTCGCGCGGCTGCCATTGAGCAACTCAAGGTCTGGGGCGAACGCACCGGCGCGCCGGTGATCGCCCGTGCGCAAGGATCGGACTCGGCAGGCCTGGCATTCGATGCGATCACCGAGGCGAAAACGGCCTCATCCGACGTGCTGCTGATCGACACCGCGGGCCGGTTGCAGAACAAGGCGGAGCTGATGAACGAGCTCGAGAAAGTCGTTCGCGTCATCCGAAAGGTCGATGCCACCGCGCCCCACGCCGTGTTGCTGGTGCTCGATGCCACGGTCGGCCAGAACGCGCTGTCGCAGGTCGAAGCGTTCCATCGCGTGGCGGGCGTCACCGGTCTCGTGATGACAAAACTGGACGGCACCGCGCGCGGCGGAATTCTGGTGGCGCTGGCGCAGAAGTTCAAACTGCCGGTACATTTCATCGGCGTCGGCGAAGGTGTCGACGATCTGTCGCCGTTCACGGCACCGGATTTCTCGAAGGCCATCGCAGGGATTGAGAGCTGACATGGACAAGAAGCAGCCGCATCCGCTGTTCAAGCTCGCGACCGAACTCGGGCCGCTGCTGATCTTTTTCTTCGCCAACGCCAAGTTCAATCTGTTCGTCGCCACCGGTGCGTTCATGGTCGCGGTCGTGGTCGCGATGATCGCATCCTACACCGTCACCCGACACATCCCGATCATGGCGCTGGTCACTGGCGTCATCGTCATCGTGTTCGGCACGTTGACGCTGGTGCTGCACGACGAGACTTTCATCAAGGTCAAGCCGACTATCATCTATGGGTTATTCGCGGCGATCCTCGGCGGCGGCCTGCTGTTCGGTCGCTCCTTCATCGCCATCATGTTCGATCAGATGTTCAACCTCACCCCGCAGGGTTGGCGGCTATTGACGTTGCGCTGGGCGCTGTTCTTTCTGGCGATGGCGCTGCTCAATGAGTTCATCTGGCGCACGCAGACCACGGATTTCTGGGTCGCCTTCAAGGCATTCGGCGTGATTCCGATCACCATGGTGTTCGCCATGCTGCAGATGCCGCTGGTCAAGCGCCATCATCTGGAGCCGGTGACGCTCGAAGCCAGCGACGCCAAGGAAGGCGACATCGGCAAGGGCTGACGATCTCCCGACATGACAATGCACCGGCGCGGTGTGCCGATGCATTGCTTTCGATTCGAGAAGACTAATTCGCGTCGGCTACTTCTGCTTGGCGATGATCTTGTCCTTGATGCCGTCATAGGTCTTCTGCGGCACGATCTTCTTCTGCACCAGATCGTCCTTGCCCTTGTAGGGGCGGCCTTTGATGATTGCGGCGGAATACGCCTTGCCGACGCCCGGCAGTGCGTCGAGCTCGTCGGCGCTGGCGGAATTGATATCGAGCAATTCAGTCTTGGCGCCGGCGGTTGGAGAGGTCTTGGTCGCGGCCGGGGCCATCATTTTATTCGAAGGCGCCATCTTCGAACTGCTCGGCGCGGTCTGGGTCGACTGGGCCATCGACGGCGCAGATGCGAGCAGACCGAGCGTAAGCGCCGCGGCGGTCAGGGAAGCAAGCGTGAAACGACGCATAGGGATGTCCCTCCAAGGACGATAGTTGTCACGGAACAAAGCTAGCTTCGGATTCGTGGCAGCGCCATGGCTGCGAAATGAACGGCAGTTAAACGCCGGAAAATTATTTACGATCCGGCCTGGAGTGCCTTGTCGATCTCTGCCTTCAATACCGTGTCGATGTTTTCCGGGGTCACGGCGCCGATCAGCTTGTAGGCGATCTTGCCGTCGCGGCCGACGATGAAGGTCTCCGGCACGCCGTAGACCCCCCATTCGATCGACGCGCGGCCGTTGCTGTCGGCGCCCACGATGCCGAAGGGATTGCCGTAGCGGCCGAGAAAGCGCCGTGCGTTGTCCGGCGTGTCCTTGTAGTTGATGCCGACGATCTGAATCCGCTTGTCCGCGCTGAGCTTGGTCAGCAGCGGAGCTTCCTCGTGACACGGCACGCACCAGGAGGCCCACACGTTGACGACGCTGACCTTGCCCTTGAAAGCTCCGGGATCGATCCCCGGCACCTGCGCGCCGTCGCGGGTCAGGCCGGCGAGCGCCGGCAGCGTCGTTTGCGGCACCGGCCGGCCGATCAGCGCCGAGGGGATGCGGGAGGGATCGCGGTCGCCGAGCCGAAACCAGAACAGCGCCGCCAGCGCGGCGAATATCAATAGCGGCAGCAGCATCAGAATTCGCCGCCGTGCCGTGCTGTCCTGTGCCGTGGGCTCGCTCATGACATATCCGACGCGCTGCGGCCCGAACGGCGCGTCACGCCGCGGGCTTCGAGGTCACGCAGGCGTGCCTTCTGCCGGCGATAATCGACGGTAATCCAGACGATCAGCAGCGCCACCACGGCAGCGACCAGCACGTAGGACGTGACGATGAAGGATTCGTAGGGACCGAGGGTCATGGCGCTCAGGATGCCGAAGGTTTGCCGGCCTGCATCATCTGCAGGGAGCGGACGCGGCGGCGCAGGATCTCGTTGCGCATGGCGGCGATATGAAGCGTGACGAACAGAAATGAGAAGGCGACCGCCATCACCAGCAGCGGAATCAGAAAGGCCTTGTCGAGCGTCGAGCCGCCCATCCGCATGACCGAGGCGGGCTGATGCAGCGTATTCCACCAGTCGACCGAGAACTTGATGATCGGCAGGTTGATAGCACCGACCAGCGTCAGGATCGCAGCCGCACGCGCAGCGCGGGACGGATCCTCGACCGCGCGCCACAACGCCATCAGGCCGAGATACATCAGAAACAGGATCAGCACCGAGGTCAGCCGCGCATCCCATTCCCAATAGGTGCCCCACATTGGCCGGCCCCACAGCGAGCCGGTGACGAGCGCCAGAAACGTGAAGGCTGCGCCGATCGGGGCGGCGGCCTTGGCCGCGACGTCCGCCAGGGGATGCCGCCACACCAGCGTGCCGAGCGCGGCAATGCTCATCACGCCCCACACGAACATCGCCAGCCAGGCGTTGGGGACGTGGATGAACATGATCTTCACGGTCGCGCCCTGCTGATAGTCGTCGGGCGCCATGGCCGATTGATACAGGCCGATCACCAGCAGCACCGCCGTCGCGCCCGCCAGCCACGGCAGGATCTTTGCCGTCAGCGACAGGAAGCGGGTGGGGTTGGCGAGGTCGAGCAGCGTCATGGCGTTCCTGATAATCGTCGCGGGTCCGGCAGGCAATGCAGGGATGCCGGTTTCATTTCGGTTCCGTGGATCGTCGGCATGTTCAGTCCAGCCCATGCCGCAGGCTTGCCGCGGCTGCGAACGGTCCGATCACCAGACTGGCGAGCGAAAGCGCGCACAGGATCGTGAAGGGTGTTCCGAATGGAGTGTCGCCGGAAGTAGCGGCATTGGAGGCCGCGACGCCGAAGATCAGCACCGGGATCGACAGCGGCAGCACCAGCACGGCCAGCAGAAGGCCGCCGCGATGCAACGTCACGGCCAGCGCCGCGCCGATCATGCCGGTGAGGGTCAGTGCGGGCGTGCCGGCCAGCAGTGTCAGGGCCACCGCCAGGGTCGCGCTGCCGTCGAGATTGAGCAGCAGTCCCAAAACCGGCGTGGCAACGATCAGCGGAAGGCCGGCGACCAGCCAGTGCGCCAGCGCCTTGGTGGCGCAGGCCAGTTCGAGCGGCGTCCGGCTCATCACAAGGAGATCGAGCGAACCGTCGTCATGGTCGGCCATGAACAGCCGGTCCAGCGTCAGCAGGCTGGCGAGCAAAGCGCCGAGCCACAGGATTGCCGGACCCAGCCGTTTCAGCAACGCCAGATCCGGACCGACCGCGAACGGCATCAGCACCACCACCGTGAGGAAAAACAGCACGCCGATCAGGGCGCCGCCGCCGATGCGCAGTGCAACCCGGATATCGCGGCGAATCAGCGCGGCAAGAGCGGTCACGGCTGCGCTCCCATCCACAGATCGTGGGTAGTAATTCCGAGCGGGGCGTGGGTTGCAGCCACGATCAGGCCGCCGTTCTCGAGGTGATCCTGCATCAGACGGGCGAACACCGACTGGCCGGCGGCGTCGAGCGCCGATGTGGGCTCGTCGAGCAGCCACACCGGTCGCCGCACCGCCAGCAGGCGGGCCATCGACAGCCGCCGCCGCTGGCCGGCCGAGAGAAAGGCGGCCGGCAGGTGGGCGATATGGTCGAGCCCGACGGCGGTCAGCGCGTTTTGCTTGTGGTCGGGAGCGCCGCCGAGAAAATCGCGCCAGAAGGCCAGATTCTCCCCGACGCTGAGCGCCGGCTTGAGGGCATCGCGGTGACCGAGATAGTGAGCCTGCTCGGCCGTGGTCAGTTCTCCGGTTCCGCCTTCGAGGTCGATCGTGCCGCCCGCAAGCGCCAGCAGGCCTGCAATCACCCGCAGCAGGGAAGTCTTGCCGGCGCCGTTTGGCCCGGTCACCGCAAGGGCCTCGCCGCTTTGCACCGAAAAGCTCAGATCGGTGAAAATCTCGCGGCCCCCACGCACGCATCGGACGTCGCGTCCGGAGAGCCGCATTGCTGGATTTTTCATCGTTTTACGGCTCTCTCATTACACATTGCTGCGTAACGATTGTCGGTGTGGCGGTGCCCCTAGAAAGATTCTATAAGCCGGAACTTGATGCAGCACACAATGCGCACCTGCAAGCCAAACGGCCCGTCTTCCGATGGTGTCCAGATACCTGATTTCGGGTATCTCTAACGAAAACACTGGGATTGCTCCACATGACCTCGCTCGACAGTTTCAAATGCCGCAAAACCCTCAAGGTCGGCGCCAAGACCTATGTCTATTACAGCCTGCCGACGGCCGAGAAAAACGGTCTCAAGGGGATATCGCGGCTGCCTTATTCGATGAAGGTGCTGCTCGAGAACCTGCTGCGCAACGAGGACGACCGCACCGTCAAGAAGGAAGACATCGTCGCGGTGTCGAAGTGGCTGAAGAAGCGGGCGCTGGAGCATGAAATCGCGTTCCGCCCGGCGCGGGTGCTGATGCAGGATTTCACCGGCGTGCCGGCGGTGGTCGATCTTGCCGCAATGCGTAACGCGATGCAGTCGCTCGGCGGCGACGCCGAAAAGATCAATCCGCTGGTGCCGGTCGATCTCGTCATCGATCACTCGGTGATCGTCAACTTCTTCGGTGACAACAAGGCTTTCGCGAAGAACGTTACCGAGGAGTACAAGCAAAACCAGGAACGCTACGAATTCCTCAAGTGGGGCCAAAAGGCATTCTCGAACTTCTCCGTCGTGCCGCCCGGCACCGGCATCTGCCATCAGGTCAATCTCGAATATCTCGCGCAGACGGTGTGGACCAAGAAGGAGAAGATGACGGTCGGCAGGAAGACCGGCACGTTCGAGGTGGCCTATCCGGACACGCTGGTCGGCACCGATTCGCACACCACCATGGTCAACGGCCTTGCGGTGCTCGGCTGGGGCGTCGGCGGCATCGAGGCGGAAGCCGCGATGCTCGGTCAGCCGCTGTCGATGCTGCTGCCGGAAGTGGTCGGCTTCAAGCTCAAGGGTCAGCTCAAGGAGGGCGTCACCGCGACCGACCTCGTGCTCACCGTCACGCAGATGCTGCGCAAGCAGGGCGTGGTCGGAAAGTTCGTCGAGTTCTTCGGCCCCGGTCTCGATCACCTCTCGGTCGCCGACAAGGCGACGATCGGCAACATGGCGCCGGAATATGGTGCGACCTGCGGCTTCTTCCCGGTCGACAAGGCCGCGCTGGATTATCTGAAGACCTCGGGCCGTGCTCCCGCGCGCGTCGCGCTGGTCGAGAAGTACGCCAAGGCGCAGGGTCTGTTCCGCACTGCCACTACGCCCGATCCGGTATTCACCACGACGCTGGTCCTCGATCTGAAGGACGTCACGCCGTCGATGGCCGGACCGAAGCGGCCGGAAGGTCGCGCAGCCTTGCCGACCATTCCGGCCGGTTTTGCTGCCGCCATGGAAACTGAATACAAGAAAGCGGCCACGATGTCGCAGCGTTATCCGGTCGAAGGACGTAGTCACGATCTCGGCCACGGTGACGTGGTGATCGCGGCGATCACGTCGTGCACCAACACCTCGAACCCCAGCGTGCTGATCGGCGCCGGACTGCTGGCGCGCAAGGCTGCCGCCAAGGGCCTGAAGGCCAAGCCGTGGGTCAAGACGTCGCTGGCGCCCGGCAGCCAGGTAGTCGCTGAATATCTCGCCAATTCGGGATTGCAGAAGGATCTCGACGCCGTCGGCTTCAATCTGGTCGGCTTCGGCTGCACCACCTGCATCGGCAACTCCGGTCCGCTGCCGGAAGAAATTTCGAAGTCGATCAACGATAATGGCATCATCGCCGCCGCGGTGCTGTCGGGTAACCGCAACTTCGAAGGCCGCGTCTCTCCGGACGTGCAGGCGAACTATCTCGCCTCGCCGCCGCTGGTGGTGGCGCACGCGCTCGCCGGCACCGTGACGAAGAATCTCGAAACCGAGCCGCTCGGCACCGGCAAGGACGGCAAGCCGGTCTACCTGCGGGACATCTGGCCGACGACGCAGGAGATCAATGCGTTCATCAAGAAGTTCGTCACCTCGACGATCTTCAAGAAGAAATATGCCGACGTGTTCAAGGGCGACACCAACTGGCGCAAGATCAAGACGGTGGCCAGCGAAACCTATCGCTGGAACATGAGCTCGACCTACGTGCAGAACCCGCCGTATTTCGAAGGCATGAAGAAGGAGCCGGAGCCGATCGTCGATATCGTCGACGCGCGTATCCTGGCGCTGTTCGGTGACAAGATCACCACCGACCACATCTCGCCGGCCGGTTCGATCAAGCTGACCTCGCCCGCCGGAAAATATCTTTCCGAGCATCAGGTGCGTCCGGCCGACTTCAATCAGTACGGCACGCGCCGCGGCAATCATGAAGTCATGATGCGCGGCACCTTCGCCAACATTCGCATCAAGAACTTCATGCTGAAGGGCGCCGACGGCAACATTCCGGAAGGCGGTCTCACCAAGCACTGGCCCGGCGGCGAGCAGATGACGATCTACGATGCGGCGATGAAGTATCAGGCGGAGAAGGTGCCGCTCGTGGTGTTCGCCGGCGCAGAATACGGCAACGGTTCATCGCGCGATTGGGCAGCGAAGGGCACGCGCCTGCTCGGCGTTCGCGCCGTGGTCTGCCAGAGCTTCGAGCGTATCCATCGTTCGAATCTCGTCGGCATGGGTGTGTTGCCGCTCACGTTCGAGGACGGTGCGTCGTGGCAGTCGATCGGCCTGAAGGGCGATGAGACTGTTACGATTCGTGGTCTGCAGGGCGATCTCAAGCCGCGTCAAACGCTGACGGCGGAAATCGTCTCGAGCGACGGCACGCTGCGCCGTGTTCCGCTGCTGTGCCGCATCGATACGCTCGATGAGCTCGAATATTATCGCAACGGCGGCATTCTGCATTACGTTCTCCGCAAGCTGGCAGCATGATGCTGGTGGTCCGATTCTAACATTTGCGTCCCGTTTCGGCGGCGTTCTCGCAAATGTTAGAATCATAGGGACCACCAGAAATTATAGACTTCTAGTGGAGCCTTGGATTTGACATTCGCCTCCGGACTCGCGGCAAGGTGGGCAGCGAATGTCAAATCCGCTCCACTAGCTGCGACCGAACGTCTCACTGCGAAGTGAGTAGCGAGTGATGAGAAGGCGGCCTATGAAAGGGTCGCCTTCTCGCATTCGAGGGTTTGGAATCGCACTGTAGCAGCGATAGTAGAGCCAGGATTCTTCACGGCAGAATGATGGGATACGAAGACATTCTGAAATGGTCGGGCGCGCTTGGCGTGGCCACTGTCATGGTTGTCACTGCTCCCGCCAAGGCAGATCCGCGAGCAGTCGTGGAATTGTTTACGTCGCAAGGTTGCTCGTCGTGTCCGCCTGCAGACAAGATTCTTGGTGAACTCGCCAAGGATCCCTCGATCGTCGCGTTGAGCATGCCGATCGATTACTGGGATTATCTCGGCTGGAAGGACACGCTGGCCGATTCGCGATTCAGCGCGCGTCAGAAAGCCTACTCGCATGTGCGTGGCGACCGCGACGTCTATACGCCGCAGGTCATCGTCAACGGCGAGACGCATGTGATCGGCAGTGACCGGGCTGGCATCGAAAACGCGATCCATGCCACCAGAAAGTCCGGTGACGTCATGTCGGTGCCGATCTCGATGACGGTATCCGGCAAGCAATTGAATGTCAGCGTGTCGGGCCCGCGTGCGAATCACACCGCCAGCCACGGCGAGGTGTGGATCTGCGCGCTCTCGAAAGCGGTGCCGATCGCCATCGGACGCGGGGAGAATCGCGGACGTGAAATCATCTATCACAACGTCGTGCGCAACTGGCTGAAGGTTGGCGACTGGACTGGCGCGCCGGGAAACTGGTCGGTGCCGATGGAAAATATCGCGCGCGACGGCGTCGATGCCGCGGTCGTCTATCTTCAGGACGGTACCCGCGATCGACCCGGCCCGATGCTGGGCGCTGCCTATACTTCACTACATTAGGATTGCTGCACTGCTTGCGCGCTACCGGAGCAGGTAGCGCCGGGTGACTTGGTGCACCGACTCCGACGCCAATCCAGCCACTCTGGATAGCAGGTCCCCAAAAAGAAAAAGGACCAACTCGCGTTGGCCCGTAGTGTGGGGATTAACTTCCTGCGTACAGACCCGGTCCCGTCGACCCCGGGGGGCTGGGGGCTGAGGAATCCGGAATCGATAGGACCGGGCCAACGCAGTGAGTGTTTTCTCGCAATCCAGCACGGCGTCGGCTTGACCGAATTTAGGCAGTATTATGATTTGACTAACGTTCCCGTGACGTTGGCCGGCTCGTGCGGTTCTCGGCAGTCTTTGCCGCCGACAAGATTGCGTGCTGACCTCATCGGGCCCTTGCGGAGCAGGCCGGTCGGCGCGATCATGTCGGACAGATGACAGGAGGCGCGACATGAGCTCAATGTCGGGGGACGCCGATCCCGGAGAGAGTCGGGGGCCGGAGCGCATTGCCGCTGCGGTCCCTCTGCCAAGTCGAGTCACATTCAACCGTCTCGAACTCAACCGCATCCTCAACCTGTACGGGCGGATGGTGGCGGCGGGTGAATGGCGCGACTATGCGATCGACTTTTTGAAAGACAAGGCGGTGTTCTCGATTTTCCGCCGTGCATCGGAGGTCCCGATCTACCGGATCGAGAAGGATCCACGGTTGGCACGCAAGCAAGGCATCTACAGCGTGATTTCGGCCGGTGGTTTGATCCTGCGGCGCGGGCACGAACTGGAGCGTGTGCTGCTGGTGATTGATCGCAAGCTGGCGGTGGTCTGAAATTAGGATTAGCCGCGCGGCGTCGTCCCGGCGCCCTCTCCCAGCGCGCGCTGCATCATCACGGTGTCCAGCCAGCGGCCGAACTTGAACCCGACATTGGGATGCGTGCCGATCATCTCGAAGCCGGCCCGGCTGTGCAGGCCGATGGATCCGGCGTTGGCGGAATCGCCGATGACTGCGATCATCTGGCGATGGCCGCGCGCCTCGCATTCGTCGATCAGGCGTCGCAGCAGCTTCATGCCGATGCCCTGCCGGTGGACGGCGGGCGCGAGATAGACCGAGTTTTCGACCGTGAACCGGTAGGCCGGCCGTGGCCGATAAGGGCCGGCATAGGCGTAGCCGACGACCTCGCCTGCAACCTCCGCCGCAAGATACGGGAAACTGCCATCCGCCAGCGCCCGGAAGCGCCGCGTCATCTCGGCGAGGTCGGGCGGGGTGAGTTCGAACGTCGCGGTGCCATGAAGGACCTCGCGTTCGTAAATTGCGGTGATGGCAGGAAGGTCCGCCTCGACGGCGGGCCTGATATCGGCGGCGGACATGGGCGGAGAGTATTTTTGTCGGAGGCAAAAGAAAAGCCCCGGCGGTGAGGCCGGGGCTTGGTATTTGATGTTCGACCCGTTCGATCAGTCTCGCTGGCCGAGCAACTGCAGCAGCAGCGTGAACAGGTTGATGAAGTTCAGGTACAGCGACAGCGCGCCGGTGATCGCGGCCCGTTCCGCAATATCGCCGCCGGCCGAGGCGTAACCGTAGATGTAGTCGTTCTTCAGGCGCTGCGTGTCCCAGGCGGTCAGGCCGGCGAATACCAGGACGCCGATCACCGAGATCACGAACTGCAGCATCGAGCTGGCAACGAAGATGTTCACCAGGCTGGCGATGATGATGCCGAACAGGCCCATCATCAGGAACGAGCCCATGCCGGTCATGTCACGTTTGGTGGTGTAGCCGTAGAGGCTCAGCGCACCGAACGAAGCCGCCGTGATGAAGAACACGCGCACGATCGAGGTGTGCGTGTACACCAGGAAGATCGACGACAGCGAGATACCCATCAGCGCCGAGAACACCCAGAACAGCATTTGCGCCGTCGCCGGGCGAAGCCGGTTGATGCCGAAGGAGATGACGAACACCATCGCCAGCGGCGCCAGCATGAACACCCACTTCAGCGGGCTCACGAACAGCGCATAGCCGAACGGCGTCAGATAGGCGTTGCCGATCTTGGCGGCAGCGCCTGCCGGGTCGCCGGTGACGGCGGCCATGTAGACGCCAAGCGCCGCCAGGCCGGTAATGGCCAGGCCGATCGCCATATAGTTGTAGATGCGCAGCATGTATGCGCGCAAGCCAGCATCGACGGCGGCGGTGTCAACGCGCCCGGCGGCCCGGCCGAAAGGTGAAGAGTAGTTACGGTCCAAGTCCGACATGGTCGAAACCCTCGTGGTTGTCTGGCAAAGTGCGAAGGGCTCGCGCCGCCAGCGCGAAATCTATCCCAGATACCGCTGTCCCCTGACATTACATTTGCGTCATCGAACAGGCATCTGACCCAAGTTGATATGTGGGAAACTAACACATTCGGCGCAAGCTTCCACGCGCGGCTGAATGTCGCTCCGTAGCATGCCGCCTGGGCGACTGCAGCCCCGCCGACGTTCGGAAACCACTTTATATTCAGCCGGGTCGAAGCATTTCGTTAACGCCGAGTCATCATTTCGAGAGGCGTGGCCCGCCTGCTACATATTGTCATAAATTCCGCAGCACGGAGGCCGGCTTGCGGTTAAGGGCGACGAGCGTACCTGCGAGCCCGAGCCCGACCGTTACCGCCAGGGCGGCCAAGACGACAACCGCCGCACTGCCGGCCTGCCAGACGAAGCCCAGTGTCATCAGCCGCGTCACGATCTGCCACGCCGCCACGGAACCCGCCAGGACCCCGAACACGGCGGTGGCGAATCCGATCATCAGATACTCCAGCGCGTAGGCGCCAAGCAGCCGCATGCGGGTCGCACCGAGGGTCTTGAGGATGACCGCGTCGTAGACGCGATGGCGGTGCCCGGCCGCGAGCGCGCCGCCGAGCACGAGGATCGCGGCCAACAAGGTCACGGCGCTGGCGCCGCGGATCGCCAGCACCAGATTGGTGACCACGGTGCCGACGGTCTCCAGCGCCTCGCGGACGTGAACACTGGTCACCATCGGGAAAGCACCGGCAATGGCCTTGACGACATCGGCGTCGCGGGTCGGGCTGGCATCGGGTTCGGTGAGCGTGGCGATGTGGGTATGTGGTACGCCGCGAAAGGTGTTCGGCGAAAATACCAGCACGAAGTTGATGCCGAGGCTTTGCCAGTCGACCGTCCGCAAGTTGCTGATGGTTGCGGTGATGTTGCGGCCGAGCACGTTGACCACCACCTCGTCGCCGATCTTGAGGCCGAGGCCGTCAGCGAGCTTCTTCTCGAACGACACCAGCGGCGGACCGTCGTAATCCGGTCCCCACCATTGCCCTTCGACCAACTTGGAGCCGCGCGGGATTTCGCCGGTGTAGCTCAGGCCGCGGTCGCTCTGCAGCACCCATTCGGCGTCGTGCGACGGCTTGAGGTCCTCCGCCTTGACGCCACGGGCGGACACGATGCGCCCGCGCAGCATCGGCACGTCCTCGACAGTGGCCTGCGGCACCTGCTGCTTGAGGAATGCGCTGAATCGAGCCGCGTCGGTGGAGGGAATATCGATGAAATAGAACGACGGTGCGTGTTCGGGTAGCGCAGCCATGAACTGCCGACGCAGGTTGCCGTCGATCTGGGTGATGGTGACCAGCACGGCGAGGCCGAGGCCCAGCGACATCACGACCGATGGCGTCAGCGCACCGGGCCGATAAATGTTGGTCAGTGCAAGGCGCAGCATCGTGTTGCGCGGCCGTGGCAATCGTCGCGCGATCGCCATGACGGCGGCGGCGATGCCGCGCAGCAATGCAAACACCACCACCGATGAGGCAACGAACACCATAGCGACGCGCTTGTCGTAGGCGAGGCCGATGGCGATTGCGATCAGGAGCGCGATCACGATCGCCATTCCGATGAGATAGTTGATGCGCGGCCGATGCCGTTCTCGCGTCACCACATCGCGAAACAGCGCCGCAACCGGTACGTCATGAATGCGACCCAGCGGCCATAGCCCGAAAGCGAGCGCCGTCAGCAGACCGTAGACGAACGACAGCGCCAGTTCGCCGAGATGCAATGCCGGTTCGACCGGCAGCGGCAACAGCTTGCCGAACAGCCCGACGATGGCGAACGGCAGCACCGCACCTGCCGCGAGGCCGATCAGCGAGCCGATAACCGCCAGCACGATCACTTGCGTCAGGTAGATCGAAAAGACGCGCCCGCCGGTGGCGCCGAGCGCCTTGAACGACGCGATCACATCGCGGCGGCGGTCGATGTGGCTCTTCACGGCATTGGCGACGCCGACGCCGCCGACCAGTAGTGCGGCGAGGCCGACCAGCGTCAGGAACTGGGTGAAGCGCTGGATCGTGCGTTCGAGTTGCGGGGAAGCATTGTCGCGCGAGCGGATTTCCCAGCCGGCATCGGGAAGCGCGGCGCGCGTGGCGTCGACGAAACTCTTCGCGGCGCTGTCGTTCGCGGCGTTGTCGGGAAGCCGCACGCGATAGATCCACTTCACCAGGCTGCCCGGTTGCAGCAGGTCGGTCGCGCGTAGTCCCGCTTCGCTGATAAGGAAGCGCGGACCGAAGCCGATACCGCCTGCGAGCTTGTCCGGTTCGGCAGTGACGGCGCTGCGGATTTCGAATGTCGCGCTCCCGACCGTGACGCGATCGCCGACCTTGAGATCGAGCCGCGCCAGCAGCGTCGGATCCGCGGCCGCGCCAAACGCTCCGTCGCGCTTTGCAAGCAAGTCGGCCGTTGCAGTTTTCGGATCGAGCGTGAGTTCGCCGAGCATCGGATAGGCACTGTCGACGGCCTTGAGTTCGACCAGCGCCAATTGGCCGTCCTGCGCGCGCACCATGGCGCGCATCGTCGCCGCTACCGAGACCTGTCCGTGTTTACGGAGAAAGGCAACTTCGTTGGGTTTCGCCTCTCGCTGGATCAGCGAGAACGCGACGTCGCCGCCGAGCAGCGTGCGCCCCTCGCGCGCCAGGCCGTCGTTGAGACTGGCCGCGACCGAGCCGATGCCGGCGATGGCCATCACCCCGAGCGCAATGCAGGCGATGAAGACGTAGAAGCCGCGCAGACCGCTGCGTAACTCACGAAAGGCGTAACGTAATGGCAACAGCGTGAGCGGACGGCCAGGCACTCGATCGATGGTGGTGGTCATCGCGGTCAAGCCGTCTCGACCCAGTGCCGATCGGTGGCCGGACCGTCGATCCGTCCCGAGCGCAGACGAACGACGCGGTCGCAGCGCTGTGCCAGCGAATGATCGTGAGTCACCAGCACCAGTGTCATGCCGCGTTCGGCGTGTTTGGCAAACAGCAGATCGACGATCTGCTGACCGGTGGTCTCATCGAGATTGCCGGTGGGCTCGTCAGCCACCAGAATTGCCGGGTCAGGCGCCAGCGCGCGTGCGATTGCGACACGCTGCTGCTCGCCGCCGGAAAGTTGCGTCGGATAGTGGTGTAGGCGCTCGCCGAGACCGACCGACGTCAGTTCGCGTGCTGCGCGCTCGGTAGCGTCGGCAACGCCGGCCAGTTCGAGCGGCACCGCGACATTCTCCAGCGCGGTCATGGTGGGGATCAGGTGAAAGGATTGGAACACGATGCCGACGTGGCGTCCGCGGAAGCGGGCGAGACCATCTTCATCGAGGGCATTGAAGGCGGTGCCGCTGACCACCACCTCTCCACTGTCGGGACGTTCCAGGCCCGCCATTACCATCAGCAGCGTGGATTTGCCGGAGCCCGATGCGCCGACCAGTCCGATCGCTTCGCCGGAGGCGACCTGCAGGCTGATGTCCTTGAGGATGTGTACCCGCGCCGCGCTCTGGCCCAGCGAGAGATTGATGTTGGCGATCGAAATGGAATCCGGCGTCCCGCTTGTCGAAGAAGGCGCCGATGAAGAGGTGATGAGAGTGTCCATGCCGCGTTCATATGGCGATTGCTTTGCGGTGGTCGAGAGGCGGGCGCGGATGTTTCTGAGCGCCTGCCTCGGTCTCGTGATGATCGCGCTCATGTCGTCGCTTCCCGCCGGGGCGCAGACCGGTAAGCCGGTCAGAATTGTCGTGCTCGGCGATTCCCTGACCGCCGGACTGGGGTTGCCGGCGCAATCGACATTCCCGGTAAAATTGCAAAGTTCTTTGAAAAACAAGGGCATAGATGCCGAGATCAGCAACGCGGGAGTGTCGGGCGACACCAGTTCGGGTGGCCGCGACCGGCTCGACTGGTCGGTGCCGGACGGCACCGACGCCGTCATTCTCGAACTCGGCGCCAACGATGCGTTGCGCGGGATCGATCCGAAGCTCACACGCGATGCGCTCGAGGACATTTTGAAGCGGCTCAAGGCGCGCAACATTGCGGTCTTGCTGTGCGGGATGCTGGCGCCGCCCAACTATGGCGCGGACTATGCGGCCCGGTTCAATGCGATCTATCCGGAACTGGCGAAGCAATATGGAGTGCCATTGTATCCGTTCTTCCTCGACGGGGTGGCGGCGGAAGCGACCCTCAATCAGGCCGACGGAATGCATCCGACGGCGCAAGGCGTCGATGTGATCGTGTCGCGGATTTTGCCCAGTGTTGAAGCGTTGCTGGCAACGATCAAGGCAAAGGATGGCTGACGTCGCGAGGGTGCGGAACAGGCGGCTTCTTTTCCACGGTTAACGACAGCTTGAACCGCACATCACTTCGCACAGTCACATAACTACGGTAAAAATCAGTATCGGTGATTCGTCGCCGGGTTTCAGCATCGGGGGTTTCGCGATGCCGCGCTTATTTACCGGACTGGAAATACCGGCCGAGATCGGCCAGACGCTGTCCAACTTACGCGGGGGCCTGCCGGGTGCCCGCTGGATCGATCCCGAAAATTATCACGTCACCTTGCGCTTCATCGGCGACATCGATGGCCTCGCGGCCAACGAGATCGCTTCGATGCTGCCACGAGTCAACCGCAGGCCCTTCGAGGTTGCGCTGCAGGGGCTTTCGAGCTTCGGCGGCAAGAAACCCCGCGCGGTTGTTGCGACCGTGGTGCCGAGCCGGCCGCTTCTGGAATTGCAGGCCGAGCTGGAGCGCATGATGCAGCGGATCGGTTTGCATCCGGAGGGACGCAAGTTCACGCCGCATGTCACGCTGGCGCGGCTGCGTGACTCGTCGAACCAGGACGTCGCCGACTATCTGTCGGTGCGCGGGTACTTCCCGACCCGGGTATTCACGGCCTCGCGGTTCGTGCTGTTCTCGTCCCGTGCGTCGGTCGGCGGCGGACCGTACGTTGTCGAGGATGCATACGCCCTGAGCGCGTGACGTTGCTGGTATGCCAGAGGAAGTCCGGATCGCGCGCTCCGCGCAATGCCGGTCCTTGAAAATTTCGTCTTGCATTTTTTGTGGCGCTAGGGCCGTTAGCGCGCATGGATGCATCGTCGCCTGCTTCGTTCCGCGCCGAATACCAGTCGCTTGTCTCGTCCGGCGCAATCGAGGCCGATCCGGCGCAGGCGCGTGCCGTCGAGGCATTTGCGGCGCTCGATGAAAAGCTGATGCGCTATCGCCCGGCGCGCAAGCAGGGCTTTTTCGGCCGACTGTTCTCCGACAAGAACGACGCTGCGCCACACGGACTTTACATTCATGGTGACGTTGGCCGCGGCAAGACCATGCTGATGGACCTGTTCTTTCGGCAGAGCCAGGTGATGCACAAGCGTCGTGCGCATTTCCATGAATTCATGGCCGACGTGCACGAGCGTATCTACAACTTTCGTCAAAGCATCGCGCGCGGCGAGATCGCCGACAGCGACGTGGTGCAACTGACGGCGTCGTCCATCTTCGACGAGGCGTGGCTTCTCTGCTTCGACGAATTCCACGTCACCGATATCGCCGATGCGATGATCCTCGGCCGGTTGTTCTCGCAACTGTTCGATCTCGGCACCGTGGTGGTGGCGACATCGAACGTCGCGCCGGAAGACCTTTACAAGGGAGGCCTCAACCGTGCGCTGTTCCTGCCGTTCATCGCGCAGATCGAATCCCACATGGATGTGCTTCGGCTCGACGCCCGGACTGATTTCCGCATGGAGAAACTTGCGGGCGTGAAGATGTGGCTGGTGCCTGCCGATGCGGCGGCGGAAGCCGCGCTCGACAAGGCGTGGCTCAAGATGACCGGCGGCGACGCCGGTGCGCCGCTCGATCTGGTGATCAAGGGCCGCAAGCTGCACGTGCCGCGCGCGGCGCATGGCGTGGCGCGATTTTCATTCGCGGATCTGTGCGAGCAGCCGCTGGCTGCCTCGGATTATCTGCGGCTCGCGCATGACTATCACACCATCATGATCGACCGTATTCCGGTGATGGATATCGCGGATCGCAACGCAGCCAAGCGGTTCATTTCGCTGATCGACACGCTTTATGACAACGCAGTGAAGCTGATGGCGTCCGCCGACGCCGATCCGCTGACGCTTTATCGGGCAACCGAAGGCACCGAGGCGAACGAGTTCAAGCGCACGTCCTCTCGCCTGATCGAAATGAGTTCGGAATCCTATCTCGCGCTCCCGCACGGACGCAGTCTGTCCGAGGCATCAGGCGCTACCACCGGGCTGGTCGAAACGTGAAGCCGGTTTTCTTCCCGAGATAGCGCGCGAGGTAAATTTGCAGCGGCCGCGACTTGAACGGTTCCTTCGAAAGGTCTAACCAGCCTGTCAAGAATTCCCACCCTTATGCTCCTCCAGGCTATCAAAGGATATATTTCCCATGGCGCGCAACAAGATTGCTTTGATTGGCTCCGGCCAGATCGGCGGAACGCTTGCCCATCTCGTCGGTTTGAAGGAACTGGGCGATGTCGTGATGTTCGATATCGCCGAGGGCATTCCGCAGGGCAAATCTCTCGATATCGCGCAGTCGTCGCCGGTGGATGGTTTCGACGCCAAGTTCAGCGGCGCCAATTCCTATGAAGCGATCGAAGGCGCCGATGTCATCATCGTCACCGCTGGCGTGCCGCGCAAGCCGGGCATGAGCCGTGACGATCTGCTCGGCATCAATCTGAAGGTCATGGAGCAGGTCGGCGCCGGCATCAAGAAGTACGCGCCGAATGCTTTCGTCATCTGCATCACCAACCCGCTCGACGCGATGGTGTGGGCCTTGCAGAAGGCGTGCGGCCTTCCGCACAACAAGGTGGTCGGCATGGCCGGCGTGCTGGACTCGGCGCGCTTCCGTTATTTCCTCGCCGACGAATTCGGCGTGTCGGTCGAAGACGTCACGGCCTTCGTGCTCGGCGGCCATGGCGACACCATGGTGCCGCTGGTGAAGTATTCGACCGTAGCCGGCATCCCGCTGCCGGATCTGATCAAGATGGGCTGGACCTCGCAGGCGCGCCTCGACGAGATCGTTGACCGCACCCGCAACGGCGGCGCGGAAATCGTCAATCTCTTGAAGACCGGCTCGGCCTTCTATGCGCCGGCGGCCTCGGCCATCGCGATGGCGGAGAGCTATCTGCGCGACAAGAAGCGCGTGCTGCCTTGCGCCGCCTATCTCAACGGCGAGTACGGCGTGAAGGATACCTATGTCGGCGTGCCGGTCGTGATCGGCGCCAAGGGCGTCGAGCGCATCGTCGAGATCGACCTCGCTGGCAAGGACCGCGAAGGCTTCGACAAGTCGGTCGGTTCGGTGCATGGCCTGATGGATGCGTGCCGGCAGATCGCTCCCGATTTGTTAGGCAAATAAATCTCAGCCGCGTTGGCCTCGCCAGCGCGGCTTTTTCTACATCGAATTCCGAAAACGTAAGGGGCGCGGATGAATATCCACGAGTATCAAGCCAAGGCATTGCTGCGCGAGTTTGGCGTTCCGGTGTCGCGTGGTGTTCCCGTACTGAAGGCATCGGAAGCGGAAGCTGCCGCCAAGGAATTGGGCGGCCCGGTGTGGGTGGTGAAGAGCCAGATTCACGCGGGCGGCCGCGGCAAAGGCAAGTTCAAGGAAGCGTCCGCGGGCGATAAAGGCGGCGTGCGTCTCGCCAAGTCGGCCGATGAGGTCAAGCAGTTCGTCAAGGAAATGCTGGGCGCGACGCTGGTGACGGTGCAGACCGGTCCGGCGGGCAAGCAGGTCAACCGCCTCTACATTGAGGAAGGCTCCGAAATCGACAAGGAGTTCTATCTCTCCGCATTGGTCGACCGCGAGACGTCGCGGGTGTCGTTCGTCGTCTCAACCGAAGGCGGCGTCAACATCGAAGAAGTCGCGCACAAGACGCCGGAGAAGATCGTTACCTTCTCGATCGATCCTGCCACTGGCGTGATGGCGCATCACGGCCGCACCGTCGCCGAAGCGCTGAAGCTCAGGGGCGATCTCGCCAAGCAGGCAGAGAAACTGGTCGCGCAGCTTTATGCGGCCTTCGTCGCCAAGGATATGGCGATGCTCGAGATCAATCCGCTGGTAGTGACCAAGCAGAACCAGCTCCGTTGCCTCGACGCCAAGGTCTCGTTCGACGACAACGCGCTCTATCGTCATCCGGAATTGCTGGCGCTGCGCGACACCACCGAGGAAGACGAGAAGGAAATCGAAGCCTCGAAATTCGATCTCGCCTATATCGCGCTCGACGGTTCGATCGGCTGCATGGTCAATGGTGCCGGTCTCGCGATGGCGACGCTCGACATTATCAAGCTGTATGGCGAAAGCCCGGCCAATTTCCTCGATGTCGGTGGCGGCGCGACGGTGGAGAAGGTCACGGCGGCGTTCAAGATCATCACCTCCGATCCGAACGTGAAGGGCATCCTGGTCAACATCTTCGGCGGCATCATGAAGTGCGATGTGATCGCGCAGGGCGTCATCGCAGCGGTCGAGGCAGTCGGCCTCAAGGTGCCGCTGGTCGTGCGCCTCGAAGGCACGAATGTTGAGGAAGGCAAGAAGATCATCCGCGAGTCCGGCCTCAACGTGCTGCCGGCCGACGACCTCGACGATGCCGCGCAGAAGATCGTCAATGCGGTGAAGGGAAAGTAGGCCGATGTCCGTTCTGATCGACAAGAACACCAAAGTCATCACCCAGGGCTTCACCGGCAAGAACGGCACGTTCCATTCGGAAGCGGCGATTGCGTACGGCACCAAACTCGTTGGCGGTACGTCGCCGGGCAAGGGCGGCACCACGCATCTTGGGCTTCCGGTGTTCGACACCGTGCGCGAAGCACGCGAGAAAACCGGCGCCGACGCCAGCGTCATCTATGTGCCGCCGCCGGGTGCAGCCGATGCCATCTGCGAAGCGATCGATGCGGAAGTTCCGCTGATCGTCTGCATCACGGAAGGCATTCCGGTGCTCGACATGGTGCGCGTGAAGCGTTCGCTGTGCGGCTCGAAGTCGCGCCTGATCGGGCCGAATTGCCCGGGCGTCGTCACTGCCGGTGAATGCAAGATCGGCATCATGCCGGCAAACATCTTCCGGCCCGGCAATGTTGGCATCGTCTCTCGCTCCGGCACCCTGACCTATGAAGCCGTGTTCCAGACCACCCAGGAAGGTCTCGGCCAGACGACGGCCGTCGGAATCGGCGGCGATCCAGTCAAGGGAACCGAATTCATCGATGTGCTGGAACTGTTCCTGGCCGATGACAAGACCACCTCGATCGTCATGATCGGCGAAATCGGCGGCTCGGCGGAAGAAGACGCCGCCCAGTTCCTCAAGGACGAAGCCAAGCGCGGCCGCAAGAAACCGGTGGTCGGGTTCATTGCCGGCCGAACGGCTCCTCCCGGTCGCCGGATGGGTCATGCCGGCGCGATCATCTCGGGCGGCAAAGGCGACGCCGAATCCAAGATTGCGGCCATGGAAGCTGCCGGAATTACGGTTTCTCCGTCCCCGGCACGACTTGGCACAACACTTGTCGAAAAGTTGAAATCCTAATTCACTTATTGGGTCTTTTCGGCGCGTATATTCGCCTTAAATAGGGTAAAAGGTCAAAAACGTGGTCGATCCGAACTGCCGGATCGACGGCGTAATCCGTTTTTATGCGCGACACCAATAACTTAGGACGAACCATGTCTCGCCAGGACGCAAATGCAGCATTTGCTCTCTCCTCGTTCCTCTACGGCGCAAATGCCAGCTATATCGACGACATCTATGCCGACTACGAAAAGGACCCCAATTCGGTCGACGCCGAGTGGCGCGAGTTCTTCGGCAGCCTGAAAGATTCTCCGGCCGATGTGTTGAAGAACGCCGAGGGGCCGCCGTGGGCGAGGGCGAACTGGCCGTTGACCCCAAGGGACGACCTGACGTCGGCACTGGACGGCAATTGGGCCCAGGTCGAGACGGCGATCAGCGGCAAGCTCCAGGCCAAGGCCAAAGCCGCGGGAACCGAGCCGGCGGTCGACATCAACCAGGCGACCCGGGATTCGGTCCGCGCCCTGATGCTGATCCGGGCTTACCGCATGCGCGGTCATTTCCATGCCAAGCTCGATCCGCTGGGTCTCGAGCCGGCCAAGGATCACGAAGAACTCGATCCCCGCACCTACGGGTTCACCGACGCGGACCTCGACCGCAAGATATTCCTCGATCACGTGCTCGGTCTCGAATACGGCACGCTGCGCGAGATCGTGGCCCTCTGCGAGCGCACCTACTGCCAGACGCTCGGCGTCGAGTTCATGCACATCTCGAACGGTGCGCAGAAGGCGTGGATTCAGGAACGTATCGAGGGGCCAGACAAGGAGATCAGCTTCACGCCGGAAGGGCGTCGCGCCATTCTGATGAAGCTGATCGAAGCCGAAGGTTTCGAGAAGTTCTGCGATCTCAAGTTCACCGGTACCAAGCGCTTCGGTCTTGACGGTGGCGAGTCGCTGATCCCGGCGCTGGAGCAGATCATCAAGCGTGGCGGCAATCTCGGCGTCAAGGAGATCGTCATCGGCATGCCGCATCGCGGGCGGCTCAACGTGCTGACGCAGGTGATGGCGAAGGCGCACCGTGCGCTGTTCCATGAGTTCAAGGGTGGCTCGGCCAATCCGGACGAGGTCGAAGGTTCGGGCGACGTCAAGTATCACCTCGGCGCGTCATCGGATCGCGAGTTCGACAATAACAAGGTCCACCTGTCGCTTACCGCCAACCCATCGCATCTCGAGATCGTCGATCCCGTCGTGCTGGGTAAGGCCCGCGCCAAGGAGGACCAGCATGGCGATGCGCCGGATCAGCGTACGTCGGTGTTGCCGCTGCTGATGCATGGCGACGCGGCGTTTGCCGGCCAGGGCGTAGTGGCCGAATGTTTCGCGCTCTCCGACCTCAAGGGCTATCGCACCGGCGGTTCGATCCACTTCATCGTCAACAACCAGATCGGCTTCACCACCTATCCGCGCTATTCGCGGTCTTCGCCGTATCCGTCGGATGTTGCGAAGATGATCGATGCGCCGATCTTCCACGTCAACGGCGACGATCCGGAAGCCGTAGTGTTCGCGGCCAAGATCGCCATCGAGTTCCGGCAGAAATTCCACAAGCCTGTCGTCATCGACATGTTCTGCTACCGGCGGCACGGCCACAACGAAGGCGACGAGCCGTCGTTCACCCAGCCGCTGATGTACAAGAAGATCGCAACGCACGCTTCGGTGCTCGATCTCTATTCGAAGCGGTTGATTGCTGAAGGTGTCATCACAGAAGGCGAAGTCGATAAGGCGAAGGCCGGCTGGCGGGCGCACCTCGACGCTGAACTGGAGGCTGGTTCGGGTTACAAGCCGAACAAGGCCGACTGGCTCGACGGCAAGTGGGCCGGATTCAAGACTGCCGGCGAAGACGACGATCCGCGCCGCGGCATTACCGGCGTTGACGTCGGTGAACTCAGGGAGATTGGGCGGAAGATCACCAAGGTGCCGGATGGCTTCCGCGTTCACCGCACGGTGCAGCGTTTCCTCGAGAACCGCGCCAAGGCGATCGAGAACGGTGTTGGAATCGACTGGGCGACCGGCGAAGCACTGGCATTCTGTACGCTTCTGCTGGAAGGCCATCGTGTTCGCCTGTCCGGACAGGACAGCGAGCGCGGCACCTTCTCGCAGCGCCACTCGGTGCTGTTCGATCAGGAGGACGAAAGCCGTTACACGCCGTTCAACCACCTCGCTCCCGAGCAGGGACACTACGAGGTCATCAACTCGTTGCTGTCCGAAGAGGCCGTGCTCGGCTTCGAATACGGCTACTCGCTGGCGGAGCCGAAGGCGCTGACGATGTGGGAAGCGCAGTTCGGCGACTTCGCCAACGGCGCGCAGGTGGTGTTCGACCAGTTCATCTCTTCCGGCGAGCGCAAGTGGCTGCGCATGTCGGGCCTCGTCTGTATGCTGCCGCATGGCTACGAGGGACAGGGACCCGAGCACTCGTCGGCGCGTCTCGAGCGATATCTGCAGATGTGCGCAGAAGACAACATGCAGGTTACCAACTGCACCACGCCGGCCAACCACTTCCATGTGCTGCGCCGGCAGTTGAAGCGGGAAATCCGCAAGCCGCTCATCATGATGACGCCGAAGTCGCTGCTGCGTCACAAGCGTGCGGTCTCGCGGCTCGATGAGCTGGGCGCCGATACCACGTTCCACCGTATCCTGCACGATGACGCGGCAACGCTGCCGGACCAGCCGATCAAGCTGGTTGCCGACGACAAGATGCGCCGCGTCGTGCTGTGCTCCGGCAAGGTCTATTACGACCTTTACGAGGAGCGGGAGAAGCGCGAGATCGACGACATCTATCTGATGCGCATCGAGCAGCTCTATCCCGTGCCGCTGAAGACGCTGGTGCAGGAGCTGTCGCGGTTCAAGAACGCCGAAGTGGTGTGGTGTCAGGAAGAGCCGCGCAACATGGGCGCGTGGCACTTCATCGAGCCATATCTTGAATGGGTATTGAACCAGTCCGGTGCCCCGAATCGTCGGCCACGTTATGTCGGCCGTGCCGCGGCTGCAGCGACGGCTACTGGCCTGATGTCGAAGCACTTGGCGCAGCTCAAGGCGTTCCTCGATGATGCGCTCGGCTGACCTCTGAATAATCGCCGCGTCCGGTTCCGGGCGCGGCGAACGAAAACTCCCGCGATCTGCCTCATATCGTTCCGCGACTTGTCGAAACATCCCGCACGAACGAAGATTTCAAGTCGATATTCGAAGGTGAATTCCAATGACTGAAATTCGAGTCCCCACGCTCGGCGAATCCGTCACCGAAGCTACGATCGGCCGCTGGTTCAAGAAGGCCGGCGATGCTGTCGCCGTCGACGAGCCGCTGGTGGAGCTCGAGACCGACAAGGTCACCATCGAAGTGCCTGCGCCTTCCGCAGGAACGCTCGGCGAAATCGTCGCCAAGGATGGCGAGACGGTTGCGGTTGGAGCGTTGCTCGGCCAGATCACCGATGGCGCCGGTGCGGCAAAGCCTGCCGCTGCAGCACCCGCCAAGCCGGCTGCACCCGCCGAACCGCCACCGCCGGCCGCGTCAGCCCCTGCTGCCGCTGCACCCGCGCCTCAACAGAAGTCGCCGCCTGCCGATGCGCCGCTGGCGCCGTCGGTGCGCAAGCTGTCCGCCGAGAGCGGCGTCGATGCGTCGACCGTGCCCGGTTCCGGCAAGGACGGCCGCGTCACCAAGGGCGATATGCTGGCCGCGATCGAGAAAGCCGCATCGTCGCCGACGCCGGTCAACCAACCTGCCGCCGCCGTGCAGGTCCGGGCGCCGTCTCCGGCCAACGATGCCGCGCGTGAGGATCGTGTGAAGATGACTCGGCTGCGCCAGACCATCGCGCGCCGCCTCAAGGATGTTCAGAACACCGCCGCCATGCTCACGACCTTCAACGAGGTCGACATGAGTCACGTCATGGCGCTGCGCTCGCAGTACAAGGACGTGTTCGAGAAGAAGCACGGCACCAAGCTCGGCTTCATGGGTTTCTTCACCAAGGCCTGCGTGCAGGCGCTCAAGGATATTCCCGCCGTCAACGCCGAGATCGACGGTACCGATCTGATCTACAAGAATTACTATCATGTCGGCATCGCGGTCGGCACCGACAAGGGCCTCGTCGTGCCGGTAGTGCGCGACTGCGACCAGAAATCGATCTCCGACATCGAAAAGAGCATCGCTGACTTCGGCCGGCGGGCGCGCGACGGCCATCTCAAGATCGACGAGATGCAGGGTGGCACCTTCACCATTACCAATGGCGGCATCTACGGTTCGCTGATGTCGACGCCGATCCTCAATGCGCCGCAATCCGGCATTCTCGGCATGCACAAGATTCAGGAGCGGCCGGTCGCGATCGGCGGCAAGATCGAAATCCGGCCGATGATGTATCTCGCGCTGTCCTACGACCACCGCGTCATCGACGGCAAGGAAGCGGTGACGTTCCTGGTGCGCGTCAAGGAGACCCTCGAAGACCCGGCGCGCCTGGTGCTGGATCTCTAAGGCGGGGCGATGAACGGCGGATCGCAGTCTTCACGCGTTGTCATTATCACCGGCGGCAGCCGAGGCATCGGCCGCGCCACAGCGCTGGCTGCTGCGAAGCGCGGCTGGCGGGTTGTCATCGGTTACGCTACGAACAAGGTAGCCGCTGACGACGTGGTAGCGAAGATCGAGGCCAGTAACGGCAAGGCGCTCGCGGTCAAATGCGATGTCGGCGTCGAGGCAGACATCCTCGCCTTGTTCAAGGCTGCCGATTCGTTCGGCCCGCTTGGCGCGCTGGTCAACAATGCCGGCATTGTCGGTCAGACCGCGCGGGTGGAAGACCTGACCGCCGATCGCATCAATCATATGCTGCGCGTCAATGTCACCGGCAGTTTCCTTTGTGCGCGCGAGGCGGTGAAGCGGATGTCGACCAGGCATGGCGGCAAGGGCGGCGTGATCGTCAACCTGTCATCGGTTGCTGCGACACTTGGCTCTGCAAATACCTATGTCGACTACGCCGCCTCAAAGGGCGCCATCGATACCTTCACGCTCGGCCTCTCCAATGAGGTCGCGGCCGAAGGCATTCGCGTTGCGGGCATCCGGCCGGGTCTGATCGATACCGAAATCCATGCCAGCGGCGGCGATCCGGATCGGCATCACCGCCTGAGCAAGACGGTGCCGATGCAGCGTGTCGGCACCGCGGATGAAATCGCCAATGCCATCGTCTGGCTGATGTCGGATGAGGCATCCTATGTCACCGGCACCACGTTGAATGTATCCGGCGGTCGCTAGCCGCGACGCCAGGATTGAAACGACAGGATTGAACTCATGGCTTCCTACGATCTCGTTGTCATCGGCACCGGCCCCGGCGGCTACGTCTGCGCGATCCGTGCAGCCCAGCTCGGCATGAAGGTCGCTGTCGTCGAGAAGAATGCGACCTTGGGCGGCACCTGCCTCAATGTCGGCTGCATGCCGTCGAAGGCGCTGCTCTACGCGTCGGAACTGTTCGAGGAGACCGAGCATTCCTTCGCCAAGATGGGCATTTCGGTCGGCGCGCCGAAGCTCGATCTGCCGTCGATGATGAAATTCAAGCAGGAAGGCATCGACGGCAACGTCAAGGGCGTCGAATTCCTGATGAAGAAGAACAAGATCGACGTGCTGCACGGCACCGGCCGCATCGTCTCCGCCGGCAAGGTCGAGGTGAAGGGTGCCGATGGCCAGACCCAGGTGGTCGAGACCAAGAACATCGTCATCGCGACCGGATCGGATGTCGCGAAGCTCAAGGGCATCGAGATCGACGAAAAGCGCGTTGTGTCGTCGACCGGCGCGCTCGCGCTCGACAAGGTGCCGGAGAAGCTGCTGATCGTCGGCGCCGGCGTCATTGGCCTCGAACTGGGCTCGGTCTGGCGACGCCTCGGCGCGCAGGTCACCGTGGTGGAATTCCTCGACCGTATCCTGCCGGGCATGGACGGCGAGGTGGCGAAGCAATTCCAGCGCATCCTCGAGAAGCAGGGCTTCACCTTCAAGCTCGGAGCCAAGGTCACGAGCATCGACAGCAGCGGCAAGACCTTGAAGGTGCAGGTCGAGCCGGCAGCCGGTGGTGCGGCGGAAACGATTGACGCCGATGTGGTGCTGGTGGCGATCGGCCGCGCCGCGCACACCGACAGCCTTGGGTTGAAGGAAGCCGGCGTCAACGTCGACAATCGCGGCCGCGTCGAGATCAACGATCACTTCGCGACCAACGTGGCAGGCATCTACGCCATCGGTGACGTCGTTCGTGGCCCGATGCTGGCACACAAGGCCGAGGACGAGGGAGTCGCGGTCGCCGAAATCCTTGCCGGGCAAGCCGGGCATGTGAACTACGACGTGATCCCCGGCGTCGTCTACACGACGCCCGAAGTCGCCTCGGTCGGCAAGACCGAGGAAGAGTTGAAGCAGGCTGGCGTCGCCTACACCGTCGGCAAGTTTCCGTTCACCGCCAACGGCCGCTCCAAGGTCAACCAGACCACGGAAGGTTTCGTGAAGATTCTGGCGGATGCCAAGACGGATCGTGTCCTTGGGGTTCACATCGTTGGTCGTGAGGCTGGTGAAATGATTCACGAGGCCTGCGTGTTGATGGAGTTCGGCGGCTCTGCCGAGGATCTGGCGCGTACATGCCATGCCCATCCGACACGCTCGGAAGCAGTGAAGGAAGCGGCTCTGGCGGTCGGCAAGCGGGCCATCCATATGTAGTGATAACCGGCGCGCTGCCGGAACGGGAACCTGCCGATGCGTCGTCTGCTGCAACCGCTCTGGGTCCTGCTCGCGCTGATCTTCCTGCTTGAGGCGTGGCTCTGGGATCATCTCGAACCCGTTGTTGCGCGGATCGTCGCGCTTATCCCGCTGTGGGCGATCAAGGCATGGATCGCTGAAAAGGTTCAGCGGCTGTCGCCGCCGCTCACCTTGATCGTCTTTCTGGTTCCGGTGATCCTGCTATTCCCGCTGAAGGTGCTGGGTCTCTGGCTGCTCGCACACCATTATTGGGTCGGCGCGATGGCCGTCATCGTGTTTGCCAAATTGATGGGCGTCGGCGTTGCGGCCTTTATCTTCGATGTCACGCGGCCAAAACTTCTCCAGATGGCGTGGTTTCGCTGGCTCTATGAATCCGTGCTGCTGATCCGCGCGCGAGCTCTCGAACTGGTTGCGCCAATCATGGATCGCGTGAAGGCCGTGCTTCGGAGTCTTCGTTCCAACTCATCGTCGCGATGGATGCGGCTGGTGCAACGCATCCGGCATCGTGTGCAATCGGCGCGCTCGCGCGTGACCTGAGATGCTTCGTCGATCATAGGTGGGGATGGTGCGATGACAGAACGATCCTTCGTGCAAACCCCGGTGCTCAATCTCGCCTATCAGGATAGTGGTCCACCGGATGCATTGCCTGTCGTTCTGTCGCATGGCTTTCCGTACGACGCGCATGCTTTCGATGATGTGGTTGCGATCCTCAACGCCGCCGGGTTTCGTACCATCGTCCCCGACGTCCGCGGTTATGCCGCGACGACTTTCTTATCAGCGGATACGCCGCGCTCCGGCGAGCAGGCTGCGGTCGGACAGGACCTGCTCGATCTGCTCGATGCGTTGAACATTCCGAAAGCTGTCCTCGCCGGCTTCGACTGGGGTGGCCGCGCGGCCTGCGTCGTTTCGGCGCTATGGCCGGAGCGTGTGCACGGCCTCGTGACCTGCGCGGGTTATCTGATCCAGGACATCGCGCGCTCGGCCGAACCGGCAGACCCGGAACAGGAGGCGCGGTTCTGGTACCAGTATTATTTTCACTTGGAGCGTGGCCGTAACGGCCTGCGGCAGAATCGGTACGACCTCTGCAAGAAATTGTGGACCATGTGGTCGCCGACATCGGCTTTCGACGACGCGACTTACGATGCCACCGCGCAATCGTTCGACAATCCGGACTTTGTCGACGTCGTCATCCACGCCTATCGTCATCGCACCGGCAATGCGCCGGGCGATCCGCGCTATGCGGCAATCGAAGCACGACTTGCAGCCCAGCCGACGATCGGTGTGCCGACCATCGCAATCCATGGTGAAGTCGATGGCGTGCTTCCGGTCCATGGATCGGAAGCACATCAAAAATACTTTGTCGGGCCTTACGAGCGTCGCGTGCTCAAAGGCATCGGCCACAATCCGCCGCAGGAAGCGCCGCAGGCCTTTGCGGACGCCGTTCTTCGGCTTTGCCGATCGGCTGCCGCTACATGAGATGAACGGCGTGCGGCGCGAAGATGCCGATGGCGGTGAATGCGATCCCGGCAAGCGCCAGAAGGCCGGCACCCCATGACAGCGCTACTATCCCGGTGATGATGGTGGCGGACGCCAGCACGATGGCGATCTGGAATGCCGCCGATGCGATCTCGAAGTGATGGTACTTCGCCATGGCCAGGTCGCGCCCGTGCTCGGCGTGCTTGGCGCGTTCCGCCAGTTGCTTGCGGCCTTCGCCGGTTTCGGGCTCGTCGTCGTAGCGCGCCGCGGTCTTCTGCCAGGCCTCGATGCGCTTGGCCAGCGCTGCCTTGACGGCTGGGTCGACGGTCGTGTCGGCCTGCGCCTGAAGTTGTTCGGCGGCGGTCTTTACCGTGGTCAGGCGGATGCTCTTGGCCTGGAAGAACGCCCAGAGGTTGGCGGATGCCACGTTCTCGCTGATCGATTCGGTCTGCGCGCCTTTGCCCAGCGTCTCGGAGAGCGCGAGGCACAGGGCGATGATCGCGATCAGCAATGCGATCTTCTTGTTCTCACCAGACGCGTGCTCGGCATGTTCGGCGTGTTCCATGCTTTCGTGGGCGCTCATGGCATCCTGCTCCATTTGAGGAGCCTTACGATTGACCGAACCGGTTCCGGCAGACAAGTGGCCGGCTGCGGCGTCCCGGGAATTATTCTGAGAGGTGCGGTCAGGCGCGGGGATGCGAGGTGCGGTAGACCTCAAGTAACCGTTCGGTATCGATGCCGGTATAAATCTGCGTGGTCGATAGCGAGGCGTGGCCGAGCAGTTCCTGGATGGCCCGAAGGTCGCCGCCCCGGCCAAGCAGGTGGGTGGCGAACGAATGACGTAGCGCATGGGGCGTGGCGCTGTCGGGCAGGCCGAGCGCGCCCCGCAGCCGCTCCATGGTGAGCTGGATGATCCGCGGGCTCAACGGGCCGCCACGCGCGCCGACGAAAATCGGCCCATCGGCGGCAATCGTGTGCGGACACATGGCGACATAGTCTTGGATCAGTGCCAGCACATTCTGCAGCACCGGGACCATGCGGGTCTTGTTACCCTTGCCGATCACCGTCAGCACATCACCGCTGCCCGGTAGCGGCACGTCGCGCTTCTTGAGGCCGAGCGCTTCGGAGATACGGAGGCCAGACCCATAGAGGAGCGCCATGACGGCGGCGTCCCGCGCCCAGATCCACGGCTCGCGGTTTTCGCCGGCACGCAGGTCGGCATCGGTCAGTTCTTTCGCCGCGCCGACGGCTATGGGCTTCGGCAGGCTCTTGCCGACCTTGGGCGCGCGAATCGCCGACAGGGCGCCGACCTTGCCTTTGCCCTCGCGCTCCAGGAAACGGGCGAACGAGCGCAATCCTGCGAGAGCCCGCATCAGCGACCGCCCGCCGATCTGCTGGATCCGCCGCGCCGCCATGAAGGCGCGCACGTCACTTGCCTCAAGTTCGGCGAATCGCTTCAGGGTCACCGACGCCCCCCAATGTGCGCCGAGAAACACCAGGAACTGGCGCAGATCCCGTGCATAGGCCTCGCTGGTTTTCGGCGACAGCCGGCGTTCCGCGCGCAAATGCGCCATCCATCGCGTCATTTCCGCGACGACGTCGGCGTCGGCGCAGGTGATCTCGGGTTGCGCGGGGGTCGGGTCCGGCTTCGCCATGGTTGCCCTAGAGTGCGATAGGTCTCATGACTATATCGCACCGCTTTCGTTGCATCTTCACTAACCGATCGTCGCATGGACCGTTCCGTACTGGGAAAACCTTCTTCGACAACGTCGTCAGGCTCGCGCGTCGTCGATGTGCTGGTGCCGGTGGCGCTCGACCATGCTTATTCCTATCGCGTGCCCCGCGGCACGGATCTGAAGCCGGGTGACGTGGTCAGCGTGCCATTGGGGCCGCGCGAGGTAACGGCGGTCGTATGGGCCGAGAACGCCAACCCGGATCCTCGCCTGCACAACCGGCTCAAGGACGTCAGTGCAAAGCTCGATGTGCCGCCGTTGCGCGAGGAACTGCGCACGCTGGTGGACTGGGTTGCCAATTACACGCTGTCGGCGCGCGGCATGGTGCTGCGGATGACGCTGCGGATGGGCGAGCATCTTGCCCCCGAGCGGGTGCGGCTCGGCGTGCGGCTGATCGGCAATCCGCCGCAACGTATGACGACGGCACGACGGCGGCTGATCGAGATTTTGTCGGACGGTCTCCTCCACGGCAAATCCGATGCGGCGAAAGAAGCCGGCGTCAGTGCCGGCGTGATCGATGGTCTGGTCGACGAAGGGACGCTGGCGGTCGAGCCGATGCCGCGCGCGCTGCCGCCGCCGGCGCCCGATCCGACTTTCGCGGCGCCGGATTTCTCGCCGGAGCAGCAGTCAGCCGCACAAATCCTGCAGCAGCTTGCGGCGAAGGATGCGTTTCAGGTGGCGCTGCTCGATGGCGTCACCGGCTCCGGCAAGACCGAAGTATATTTCGAAGCTGTGGCGGAAGCCGTGCGGCGCGGCAGGCAGGTCTTGATCTTGATGCCGGAGATCGCGCTGACCGGCCAGTTTCTCGACCGCTTCGCGCGCCGGTTCGGTGTGCGGCCGCTGGAATGGCATTCGGAACTGACGCCGCGCACCCGCGCGCGCAACTGGGCCTCGATTGCTGCGGGCGAAGCGCATGTCGTGGTTGGCGCGCGTTCGGCGCTGTTCCTGCCCTACGCCGATCTCGGCTTGATCGTCGTCGATGAGGAGCACGATCAGGCCTACAAGCAGGATGACGGCGCACATTATCACGCGCGTGACATGGCGGTGGTGCGCGCACATATCGCCAAGATTCCGATCGTACTGGCCTCCGCTACACCATCGGTTGAGAGTGAGGTCAATGCCCGCAAAGGTCGTTATCTGCGCGTGCCGCTGCCGTCGCGATTCGGTGGCCAGCACATGCCGCACATCGAGGCGATCGATCTGCGCCGCGCGGGACCGCCGCGCGGGCGCTTCATCTCGCCGCCGCTGGCCGAAGCGATCAAGATCGCGGTCGAGCGGCGCGAGCAGGCGCTGCTGTTCTTGAATCGCCGCGGCTATGCGCCGCTGACCTTGTGCCGCGCCTGCGGCCATCGCTTCGCCTGCACGATTTGCGACGCGTGGCTGGTCGATCATCGCTTTCGACAAAGACTGGTCTGTCATCATTGCGGCTTCTCGATGCCACGGCCGCATCAGTGTCCACACTGCGCTGCCGAGGAATCGCTCGCCGCGGTCGGTCCCGGTGTCGAGCGCTTGCAGGAAGAAGCCGCTGCACTGTTTCCGGATGCGCGCACCATGGTGCTGTCGAGCGATCTCATCACTTCGATCGAAACCATGCGCTCGGAACTGAACGAGATTGCCGAAGGGCGTGTCGATATCATCATCGGTACGCAACTCGTCGCCAAGGGCCACAACTTTCCGCGGCTCAATCTGGTGGGCGTCGTCGATGCCGATCTGGGGTTGAGCAACGGCGATCCACGCGCTGCCGAGCGGACCTTCCAGTTGCTCAATCAGGTGATCGGCCGCGCCGGCCGCGAGCAAGGGCGGGGTGTCGGCTATCTGCAAACGCATCAGCCGGAGCACCCGGTAATGAAGGCGCTGGTCGCCTGCGATCGGGAAGCTTTTTACGATACTGAAATCGAACAGCGCGAACGCGCGCTCTATCCGCCGTTCGGCAGGCTGGCGAGCCTGATCGTTTCGGCAGGCGATCGTCCGACGGCGGAAGGTTTTGCGCGAAAGCTGGCCGCAGTGGCGCCGATCGACGAACGCATCCAGGTGCTGGGTCCGGCAGAGGCGCCGCTCGCGGTCATCAAGGGCCGCTACCGGTTCAGGTTGCTGGTGAAATCGGCGCGCGGGGTCGATCTGTCGCATTACCTGCGCGAGTGGCTCGCCGCCGGACCGAAGACCAAAGGCAATCTCAAGCTGGAAGTCGATGTCGATCCGCAGAGTTTTCTGTAGCGCATCGCGCTTCCGGCGGCATGGTTCGGATCGCGCGATGCCGCATTAAAACAAACGATCGGACAAAAAAAAACCTGCCATCATTTGCGATGGCAGGTACTCGGCACGGGAAATCCCGATAGCCGTACGCAACTCAATACTCACGCATGGAAACGCAACGCTTACGAATGGAAGTAAGCGAAGAACGTCGCTTACATGACTTCGGCAACGACCCGGCCGACGCCGCGGCCCGTGAGGCCGATAGCCTGGGCAGCACCCTTGGACAGGTCGAGCACGCGGCCGCGAATGAAGGGGCCGCGATCGTTGATGGTAACGACGACGCTGCGGCCGCCGTGGGTGACCCGCAAACGCGTACCGAACGGCAGGCTGCGATGAGCTGCGGTCATGGCGTGTTGATTGAAGCGCTGGCCCGATGCGGTACGGCTGCCCGCTTCGTTGCCGTAATAGGAAGCCACGCCGGAAAAACTTCGGCCGCCGGTGGGACCGATCGATGCATTGGCGTTCAGCCAGGAATTATGGGCGTGATGCCGATGATGGTGGTGGTGATAGTGATGGTGGCGGTGATGCCGGGATTTCGCTGAGGCCTCGGTGAGTCCCCCACCCAGCACGACCGTTGCGGCGATGACGGCGACCGCAGTGCGGGATCGGGTCAGACGGCGCAATACAGCTTTGGCTTTAAGCATTTAAATTATCCTCGGAAGCAAGTATTGCCGCGAACGCGGCAAGTGGAACCCCCCGTCCCAATTCGCGGCGGGAGAGTTGGCTGCTTAATAAGGCGTAAAATTGGCAGAAACCTCAAGCAGTCCCGGATTGAAACATCTTGTGATGGTTTATGTCCGAATCCGGTTATTGGCTAAATTTCCGAATTAACAAATTATTAACTTTTAAATACTTGGTACTTCTGTAGAAGTGACGCGAATTTCTGCATGGCCAGCATTCGCCAAGTATTCGAGGGCGACGTTTTATTGAGGAACTTTTTTCTGCCGAGGTGACGCAGGAATTATTTCGCAATGCGATGTCGCGGATAGCCGCCGCAGCTTTCGATATCTGCGAGACTGTTGCGAGATGACTTGGATTATTCTGTCAGCGCGGCGCGGCTGATGCTCGGCATGCCGCCCAACACTGATGCGGAAGCTCAAGCGCGGATCGGCGCAAGCGTCGACGCGATGCGGTGGTGTCCGAGGTGCCTTATCCAAAATTGGATGCGACATGGCATCGCCGTTCAACGCCGTCATGTTGCACCTGCGCGCGCGCTATGTTAGCAAGGCCGCGATTTTGACGTTGCCGGAACACTTCGTTTCGGTCGAAAATCGAAGTCCCGCTTGAATTCCAAGGACTTAGGCCGATTGCCGCCGCATTTCTGGCGACGGTCTTTCCCTTGCGAATTTGACAGCCTGAAGAGCGCGCTAGTGGCATCTGAAGATCAATCCGTTTCCGGCGTATCCGGTCGTTATGCGACGGCCCTGTTTGACCTCGCCCGTGAGGAGAAGTCGATCGACGTGGTCAGCGTCGACCTCGACAAATTCGATGCCATGCTGGCCGACAGCGCCGATCTGGCCCGACTGGTACGGAGTCCGGTTTTCAGCTCGGACACCCAGCTCAAAGCGCTGACGGCGATCCTCGACAAGGCCGGGATCAGCGGCACCACCGCCAAATTCCTCAAAGTTCTCACCGCCAATCGCCGGCTGTTTGCCGTTGCTGACGTCAGCCGCGCGTTCCGCGCGCTGGTCGCCCGGTTCAAGGGCGAGGCGACGGCGGACGTTACCGTTGCTGAGGCGCTCAGCGACAAGAATCTCGACAGCCTCAAGACCGCATTGAAGTCGGTGACGGGCAAGGATGTCGTTCTCAACGTGAAGGTCGATCCGTCCATCATCGGCGGGCTTGTCGTCAAGCTCGGCAGCCGCATGGTGGATAGTTCGCTTCGCACCAAACTCAATGCGATCAAGCACGCGATGAAAGAGGCAGGCTGATGGACATCCGCGCCGCGGAAATTTCCGCGATCCTCAAGGACCAGATCAAGAATTTCGGCCAGGAGGCAGAAGTCACCGAAGTCGGACAGGTGTTGTCCGTCGGTGACGGTATCGCCCGCGTCTACGGCCTCGACAACGTTCAGGCCGGCGAAATGGTCGAGTTCGAGAACGGTACGCGCGGCATGGCGCTGAACCTCGAAACCGACAACGTCGGCGTCGTGATCTTCGGTGCGGACCGCGAGATCAAGGAAGGCCAGACCGTCAAGCGCACCCGCGCCATCGTGGATACGCCGGTCGGCAAGGGGCTGCTCGGCCGCGTTGTCGACGGTCTCGGCAATCCGATCGACGGCAAGGGCCCGATCCAGGCGACCGAGCGCCGCCGCGTCGACGTCAAGGCGCCCGGCATCATTCCGCGCCAGTCGGTCAACGAGCCGATGGCCACCGGCCTCAAGGCGGTGGACGCGCTGATTCCGGTTGGCCGCGGCCAGCGCGAGCTGATCATCGGCGACCGTCAGACCGGCAAGACTGCGATCGCGCTCGACACCATTCTGAACCAGAAGCCGCTCAACGCAACCGGCAACGAGAAGATCAAGCTGTACTGCGTCTACGTCGCGGTCGGCCAGAAGCGCTCGACCGTCGCGCAGTTCGTGAAGGTGCTCGAAGAGCAGGGTGCGCTGGAATACTCGATCGTCGTCGCCGCGACCGCTTCCGATCCGGCGCCGATGCAGTACATCGCGCCGTTCACCGGCTGCACCATGGGCGAGTACTTCCGTGATAACGGCATGCATGCCGTTATCATCTATGACGACTTGTCCAAGCAGGCCGTCGCCTACCGCCAGATGTCGCTGCTGCTGCGCCGCCCGCCGGGCCGCGAAGCTTATCCCGGCGACGTGTTCTATCTGCATTCCCGCCTGCTCGAGCGCGCGGCGAAGATGAACGACAGTCTCGGTGGTGGTTCGCTGACCGCGCTGCCGGTCATCGAAACCCAGGCCAACGACGTGTCGGCCTACATTCCGACCAACGTGATTTCGATCACCGACGGCCAGATCTTCCTCGAAACCGATCTGTTCTTCCAGGGCATTCGCCCGGCGGTGAACGTCGGTCTGTCGGTGTCGCGCGTCGGTTCGTCGGCGCAAACCAAGGCGATGAAGAAAGTCGCCGGCAAGATCAAGGGCGAGCTCGCGCAGTACCGCGAAATGGCGGCATTCGCGCAGTTCGGCTCCGACCTTGACGCCTCGACCCAGCGCCTGCTGAACCGTGGCTCGCGACTGACCGAACTCCTGAAGCAGCCGCAGTTCTCGCCGCTGAAGATGGAAGAGCAGGTCGTGGTGATCTACGCCGGCGTCAACGGCTATCTCGATCCGCTTCCGCTCAACAAGGTGCGCGAGTTTGAAGATGGCCTGCTCGGGCTGCTGCGCGGCAAGCATGCGGATATTCTCGATGCGATTCGCGACACCCGTGACCTGAGCGACGACCTTGCAGCCAAGCTGAAGGACGTGGTCGAGGGTTACGCCAAGACGTTTGCATAAATTCGTCATGGCCGGGCTTGTCCCGGCCAGTCCATGCCTTGAGGCGTGGCGGCGCAGAATGACGTGGATGCCCGGCACAAGGCCAGGCATGACGAAATACAGGGGTTCGCGACACGGCTCGATCCGGTCGCAAGGGTGAGCTGAGAATGGCTTCTCTAAAAGACATGCGCGTCCGCATCGCCTCGACCAAGGCGACGCAGAAGATCACCAAGGCCATGCAGATGGTCGCAGCGTCTAAGCTTCGCCGTGCGCAGAGCGCGGCCGAGGCGGCGCGGCCCTATGCCGAGAAGATGGATGCGGTGATTTCCAACATCGCGAGCGCCGCGGCCGGGTCTCCGGGTGCGCCGGTTCTGCTCGGAGGCACCGGCAAGGATCAGGTTCACCTGCTGCTGGTCTGCACCGGCGAGCGAGGCCTGTCGGGCGCTTTCAACTCGTCGATCGTGCGTCTGGCGCGCGAGCGTGCCCTTGTCCTCATCAACCAGGGCAAAGAGGTCAAGTTCTTCTGCGTCGGCCGCAAGGGCTACGAGCAGCTGCGCCGCACGTTCGACAAGCAGATCGTGGAGCATGTCGATTTGCGCTCCGTGCGTCAGCTTGGTTTCGTCAATGCGGAAGCGATCGCCAAGAAGGTGATTGCCCGTTTCGAGGCCGGCGAATTCGACGTATGCACCTTGTTCTATTCCCGGTTCAAGTCGGTGATCTCGCAGTTGCCGACCGCGCAACAGATCATTCCGCTGGTGGTGGAAGCACCTGCCGCCAATGCCGGTCCGAAGACCTCCTACGAATACGAGCCGGAGGAAGACGAAATCCTCACCCGGCTTCTGCCGCGCAACCTGGCGGTCCAGATTTTCCGCGCGCTGCTGGAAAACAATGCGTCCTTCTATGGTGCGCAGATGAGCGCGATGGACAACGCAACACGCAACGCGGGCGAAATGATCCGCAAGCAGACGCTGATCTACAACCGCACGCGTCAGGCCATGATTACCAAGGAACTGATCGAAATCATCTCGGGCGCCGAGGCCGTTTAAGGCAGACAGGCAGGAGCGATCGATGGGTTACGTGACATCGGCAACGACCAAGGGTGGACGCAACGGTCGCGCCATGCTCGACAACGGCGCGCTGGCGCTGGCCATGGCGCTTCCCAAGGAGCTGGGCGGCGCCGGTGACGGCCATAATCCGGAGCAGCTGTTTGCGCTCGGTTATTCGGCCTGTTTCGGTCAGGCCATTCTGGTGGTCGCCAAGAAGCATGGCATCGATGGCCAGGCTGCGAAGGTGACTGCAGACGTTACGCTCAATACCGACGGTGGTTTCTCGCTCGCCGTCGAACTCAAGGTTTCCGTGCCCGGCGCCGACAAGGACAAGGTGCAGGCACTGGTCGAAGAAGCTCACACGGTTTGCCCCTATTCGAAGGCAACCAAAGGTAACATTCCGGTCAAGCTGACCGTCGTCTAATTCGGTTTTTGAGGAGATGAAGTCCATGGCTACAGGAGCCAATCAGGTTGGTCGCATCACGCAGGTCATCGGCGCCGTCGTGGACGTGCAGTTCGATGGAGGTTTGCCGGCGATTCTGAACGCGCTGGAGACCAAGAACGGCGATAACCGTCTGGTGCTCGAAGTCGCGCAGCATCTCGGCGAATCGACGGTCCGGACCATCGCCATGGACGTCACCGAAGGTTTGGTGCGCGGTCAGGAAGTGACGGACACCGGCCTGCCGATCGCGGTGCCGGTCGGTGACGGTCTGCTCGGCCGTATCATCAACGTCATCGGCGAACCGATCGATGAAGCCGGTCCGGTCAAGTCGGACAGCAAGCGCCCGATCCACGCGGATGCGCCGGCCTATACCGAGCAGTCGACCGAAGCGGAAATTCTCGTCACCGGCATCAAGGTCGTCGACCTGCTGGCACCCTATGCCAAGGGCGGAAAGATCGGCCTGTTCGGCGGCGCTGGCGTCGGCAAGACCGTGCTGATTCAGGAACTGATCAACAACGTCGCCAAGGCGCACGGCGGTTATTCGGTGTTCGCCGGTGTGGGCGAGCGTACCCGCGAAGGTAACGACCTCTATCACGAGTTCATCGAATCCGGCGTCAACAAGAAGGGCGGCGGCGAAGGTTCGAAGTGCGCACTGGTGTTCGGCCAGATGAACGAGCCGCCGGGTGCGCGTGCCCGCGTCGGTCTCACCGGTCTGACCATCTCCGAGCACTTCCGCGACCAGGGCCAAGACGTGCTGTTCTTCGTCGACAACATCTTCCGCTTCACCCAGGCGGGCTCGGAAGTGTCGGCGCTGCTCGGCCGTATTCCGAGCGCCGTGGGTTATCAGCCGACGCTCGCGACCGACATGGGCGCGCTGCAGGAACGCATCACCACCACGACCAAGGGTTCGATCACCTCGGTGCAGGCGATTTACGTGCCGGCCGACGACTTGACCGACCCGGCGCCAGCGACCTCGTTCGCGCACTTGGACGCGACCACGGTGCTGTCGCGTGCGATTTCGGAAAAGGGCATCTATCCGGCGGTCGATCCGCTCGACTCCACTTCCCGCATGCTGTCGCCGCTGGTTGTCGGCGAGGAGCACTATCAGACCGCGCGTATGGTTCAGCAGGTGCTGCAGCGCTACAAGTCGCTGCAGGACATCATCGCCATTCTCGGCATGGACGAACTGTCAGAAGAGGACAAGCTGGCGGTTGCCCGCGCCCGTAAGATCGAGCGCTTCCTGTCGCAGCCCTTCCACGTTGCTGAAATCTTCACCGGCTCGCCGGGCAAGTTCGTCGACCTCGCCGACACCATCAAGGGTTTCCGCGGCCTTTGCGAAGGCAAGTACGACCATCTGCCGGAAGCGGCGTTCTACATGGTCGGCACTATCGAAGAAGCCGTCGAGAAGGGCAAGAAGCTCGCTGCCGAAGCAGCTTAAGAGAGCGAACGCGAGTAGGGAGTAGCGAACAGTTCAACCCGCTGCTTCCTCTCGTCGTCTATTCGCTATTCGCTATTCACTATTCGCAGGTTTGAAATGGCCACCTTCCACTTCGATCTCGTGTCTCCCGAAAAGCTCGCCTTCTCAGGCGAAGTCGATCAGGTCGACGTCCCCGGCGTGGAGGGTGACTTCGGCGTGCTCGCCGGCCATGCACCCGTCATTGCTGCGGTCCGTCCCGGCATTCTCACGGTGACGACCGGCGGCAATCATCAGAAGATCATCGTGCTCGGCGGCCTCGCCGAAGTATCGGAGAAGGGTCTTACCGTACTCGCGGACGTCGCGACCTCGATCGATGAACTCGATCGTGCCGAATTCGCCGAAACGATTTCGGGCATGGAAGCAAAGCTTGCCGAGAAGGAAGGCTCCGAACTCGATCACGCCATCGAGCGGCTCGATCACTTCAAGAGCATCCAGAGCCAGCTTAGCTCGACTGCAATGCACTAGGATCTGACGGCCCGCGGCCGCGTCAGGTCCGTCTCGATCTGATTGGGCTGCGAATTGCCAGCCGGCGTTGCCTTCCCGGATCATGTTCGGCGTTGAAGCCGCATAGCGGCGATCGGGACGTCAAGTTCGCGATCGCCCGACTGAAATAGCGTAAAAGCTTCAGTTGGTTACGAAAATCGTTGCAGTAACCGCCGCAGTCTCTTGCAAAAGTCGGTTCGTCCCGTCATGAGAGGGCAGCCGGAGAGATGGCCGAGTGGCTTAAGGCGCACGCTTGGAAAGCGTGTGTGCGGGAAACCGTACCGTGGGTTCGAATCCCACTCTCTCCGCCACTCGACTCAAGCGCTCCCTATTTTGCAGGGGCAATGCGCGCCAAAGCCCGGACTTCATCAGGTTTTCCCCCGCTGGCGCATCTGGCCTGTCAGATCAAATAGTCTTGAAGAGAGCTTGAGCGCAGACCTTCCGCGCCTGCATCGCACTATCTTTCGATGCGTTGTAAGCAATCATGAACAAGCAGCACGATGCCTGTTTTTGCGCGGGCTTCTCGCGCAACTCCCGAGATGAAACGGCAAGTCGTCGATCCGTATCTGTCTCGCAAACCTGACCGGCGGATCATCTTTCGTTGGGGACGTTCGAATGCCGCAATGATAAAATCCATAATTCCGGCGAGCGTCTCCTTACAGAATATTAAAAGGCCCGCCTCTTGCGGTGTGGTAATCTCGCTGGTTAGCGCGGCATCGGGGAAGTCGTCACCGTTTTTGACGGCTGCGATGAATAGGGACTTCGCCGAGGTTTTCTGAATGCCGGATTTCCGGTGCTCAGTATCTCCGCGAACAAGGGCATCTTGGCACGTTCATGGATCAGCCAGTAAACCCCGGCAAGGAGCGCCCGCTCACCGCGGCACCGCCGCCTCAGCGCAAGTCACGCCAGCGCATAGTATGGATTTTGGTGCTGGTGCTGATCGTCGCTGGTGCTGTGGTGTGGCGTGAGCGTGCGCAGGCACCGAAGCCGGCGGGAAATGGCCGCAGCGCTCCGCCGATGTCGATCGTTCCCGAGACGGTCGGGAAGGGCAATATCGGTATCAACCTCAATGCGCTCGGCACCGTCACGTCGCTGGCAACGGTCACCATCAGGACGCAAATCAGCGGCTACCTGATGAAGATCGATTTCAAAGAGGGGGAGGAGGTCAAGAAAGGCGATCTGCTCGCGGAAATCGATCCGCGGCCGTATGAGGCCGCCCTGGCTCAAGCGAACGGAAATCTGACGCGCGACCAGGCGCTTCTGAAAGGCGCACAGGTTGATCTGACTCGATACCAGGGGCTGGCTGCGCAGAATGCCGTGCCTCATCAAACGCTCGACACCCAAGTGGCCCTGGTCGCCCAATATCAGGGGACAGTCGAGGCTGACCATGCCGCAGTGAAGGCAGCTCAGGTAAACCTGCAATATTGCCATATCGTGTCGCCGCTCGATGGACGCGTCGGACTGCGTCAGGTGGACCAGGGCAACTACGTGACGCCGGGAGACACCAACGGTCTTGTCGTCATCACGCAGCTGCAGCCGATCAGCGTCCTGTTCACGTTGCCGGAAGATAATCTGCAGGCAATTTCAAAGCGGATTCAGGCCGGTGCCACGCTGCCTGCGACCGCGTATGACCGTAGCGGCGTCAACAAGATCGCGGATGGCGTGCTGCAGACCTTCGACAGCCAGATCGATCCGACCACCGGAACGATCAAACTGCGGGCCCAGTTTCCAAACGATACGAGAGCGCTCTATCCAAACCAGTTCGTCAACGTCCGGCTGCTGGTCGATACGCATAGCGATGTCACCGTGATGCCCACCGCCGGTATTCAGCGCGGCGTTCCGGGTACCTTTGTCTATCTCGTCAATTCCGATAGCACCGTATCCGTTCGCAAGGTTGAACTCGGCGTCACCGATGGCGAACGCGTCGAGGTCGTTTCGGGATTGGCCCCCGGTGATCGCATTGTGGTCGATGGCGCCGACAAGCTGCGCGACGGCGCGAAGATCGCCATTCGTACGGAAGCCGGCAGCGACAGTCATCCAGCATCGGATAAATCGGGAAGCACGAAGCAGCGTTCGAATAGCGGCCAGAAACGATGAGCCCATCGCGACCCTTCATTTTGCGGCCAGTGGCAACCACGTTGCTGATGGTGGCAATCATGTTGTCCGGCTTGCTCGCCTTTCGCTTCCTGCCGGTCGCGGCGCTCCCCGAAGTCGACTATCCAACGATCCAGGTTCAGACCTTTTATCCCGGCGCCAGCCCGGACGTGATGACGTCATCCGTTACGGCGCCGCTGGAAGTCCAGCTCGGGCAGATGCCGAATCTGAATCAGATGAGTTCGGTGAGCTCCGCCGGCGCATCGGTCATCACGCTGCAATTCGGGCTCAGCATATCCCTCGACGTTGCCGAGCAGGAGGTGCAAGCCGCCATCAATGCCGCGGGCAATCTGCTGCCTTCCGACCTGCCGGCCCCACCGATCTACGCCAAGGTGAATCCAGCCGATGCGCCGATTCTGACACTCGGGCTGACCTCGGAGACGATGCCACTGACTCAGGTGGAGGATTTTGCCGATACCCGTCTGGCGCAAAAGATTTCCCAGCTTCCGGGTGTCGGATTGGTCAGCATTAGCGGCGGCCAGCGACCCGCAGTGCGCATTCGTGCCGACATTCGCAAACTCGCCGCCTACGGCCTCAACATCGACGATCTTCGTACCACGCTCGGCAATGCCAATATCAACACGCCGAAGGGAAACTTCGACGGGCCGATGCGCGCCTATACCATCAATGCCAACGATCAGATCCGGAACGCCATCGGATACAAGTCGCTGATCGTTGCCTACAAAAACGGTTCGCCGGTGCGACTGAGCGATGTCGGCGATGTGGTCGATGGCGCGCAGAACGACAAGCTCGGCGCCTGGATGAACAAGACGCCCGCGATCATCTTGAACATTCAGCGGCAGCCGGGCGCCAACGTGATTTCCGTGGTCGCGGGAATCAAGGCACTGTTGCCACAACTGCAAGCGTCACTGCCTGCTTCGATCGACGTGAACGTTCTCACCGACCGCACCGTCACCATCCGTGCATCTGTGCGGGACGTGGAATACGAGCTCACGCTTGCGGTGATCCTGGTCGTGCTGGTGATCTTCGTCTTCCTGCGCAGCGCGCGGGCGACCCTGATTCCGAGTCTCTCGGTGCCGCTTTCGCTGGTCGGTACACTCGGCGCGATGTACCTGTTCGGCTTCAGTCTCAATAATCTTTCCCTGATGGCACTCACCATCGCAACCGGTTTCGTGGTCGACGACGCGATTGTCGTGATCGAGAATATTTCGCGCTATATCGAAGAGGGTGAGACCCCGTTGCAGGCCGCGCTGCGCGGCTCCGAACAGATCGGCTTCACCATCATCTCGCTCACCGTCTCGCTGATCGCGGTGCTGATTCCGCTGCTGTTCATGGGCGATGTGGTCGGCCGGCTGTTCCGGGAATTTGCCATTACCCTGTCGGTCACCATTCTCATCTCGGGCGTGGTCTCGCTCACGCTGGTCCCGATGGCTTGCGCCAAGCTTCTGAAAGCCGCAGCGGATGACCGCGAGAATCTGTTTCAACGCTACAGCCGCGAGGGCTTCGACCGGCTGATCGCAGCATATGGCCGCGCGCTCAATTGGGTGCTCGATCGCCAGACATTCGTGCTGCTGGTGGCGCTGGGCACTTTCGTGCTGACCGGGGCACTTTACGTCATCATTCCCAAGGGGTTCTTTCCGCTTCAGGATACCGGCGTCATCCAGGCGATCTCCGAAGCACCGCAGTCGGTTTCCTATGCCGCGATGGCGGAACGACAACAACAGCTTGCGAGTGCCATTCTCGAAGACCCTGACGTCGTCAGCCTGTCCTCGTTCATCGGCGTCGACGGGACCAACACGACGCTCAACAGCGGCCGCATCCTGATCAACCTCAAACCACGCGATCAGCGCCGATCCAGCATCACAACGGTGATGCAGCGCCTGAAGAATCGAACGACCTCTCTCCCGGGCATCACGCTGTATATGCAACCGGTGCAGGATCTGACCATCGAAGGCACCGTCAGCCGGACGCAGTATCAATTCGTCCTACAGGATGCCGACGCGGCGCAGCTTGCGGAATGGACGCCCAAGCTGGTCGACAAATTGAATCAGCTCCCGCAGCTTGCCGATGTCACCAGCGATATATCGGCGAAAGGGCTCTCGGTCTTCGTGGATATCGACCGCGACCAGGCCGCGCGTTTCGGCATCACGCCCGCCACCATCGACAACGCACTTTACGATTCATATGGGCAGCGGATCGTCTCGACGATCTTCACCAATTCCAATCAGTATCGCGTGATCCTCGAAGCAGATCCATCGCTGCAAACATCGCTGCAGGCGCTATCGGCGATCTATCTGCCGTCCTCGGTCGGCGGCGCACCGGTGCCGCTTTCGGTGTTGGCAAAGATGAGGGAAGAAACCGCGCCGCTGCAGGTCTCTCATCTCGGACAGTTTCCCTCAACAACCATCTCCTTCAACCTCGCGCCTGGTGCGTCGCTGGGTGAGGCCGTGACCGCGATCAAACAGGCGCAAGCCGATGTCGGGTTGCCAGCTAGCGTGATCAGCAGCTTTCAGGGCGCCGCGCTGGCGTTTCAATCGTCTCTCTCAAACCAGATGTTTCTGATCTTCGCGGCGATCGTCACCGTCTACATCGTGCTGGGTGTGCTCTACGAGAGCTTCATTCATCCGCTCACAATTCTATCCACGCTGCCTTCCGCCGGAATTGGTGCGCTACTCGCGCTGATGGCCGCCGGTCAGGATCTCACTATCGTCGCGATTATCGGAATCATTCTCCTTATCGGCATCGTGAAGAAAAATGCGATCATGATGATCGACTTCGCGCTCGATGCAGAGCGTAATGAAGGCAAGCCGCCGCGCGAGGCGATCTATCAAGCCTGCCTGTTGCGATTTCGGCCGATCCTGATGACCACGATGGCTGCGGTGCTGGGGGCGCTGCCGCTGATGCTCGGCACCGGCGCAGGCTCCGAACTACGGCACCCACTCGGTATCTCCATCGTCGGCGGCCTCCTGGTCAGTCAGTTGCTGACACTGTTCACCACGCCGGTGATCTATCTCTGGTTCGATCGCCTTTCGCTCCGCTTCTCCGGGCAATCATCCAGCGGCCGCCCAGCGACAGATGGAATCGAGCCGTGAGTCCGTCGAGCATCTTCATTCGTCGGCCGGTCGCCACGACGCTTCTCACCTTCGGGCTTGCGGCGGTGGGGGCGGTCGCCTTTTTCAAGCTTCCGGTATCCCCGCTGCCGGAGGTCGATTTCCCCACTATCTCGGTTCAGGCGACCTTGCCGGGCGGTAGCCCGCAGGATGTAGCGACCACGGTCGCAAGCCCGCTCGAGCGTCATCTCGGCCAGATCGCCGATGTCACCGAAATGACCTCGTCCAGCACGGTGGGGTCGACGCGCATTACCCTGCAATTCGGATTGAGCCGCGACATCAATGGCGCAGCGCGCGATGTGCAGGCAGCCATCAATGCCGCGCGCGCGGATTTGCCGACCAGCCTGCGGGCGAACCCGACCTACCGCAAGGTCAATCCGGCCGACGCTCCGATCATGGTCCTGACGCTGACATCGGACACGCTGACGCGCGGCCAACTCTACGATGCCGCATCCACGGTGCTGTCGCAAAAGCTTTCCCAGGTCGAGGGGATTGGCGAAGTCATCGTGGGCGGTAGCTCGCTGCCTGCCGTGCGGGTCGAACTGATCCCACAGGCGCTCTACAAGTATGGCATCGGTCTCGAAGACGTTCGAGCTGCGCTCGCGAGCGCCAATGCGCACAGCCCGAAGGGTGGTATCGATGTCGAGAACCGGCGTTACCAGATCTATGCCAACGATCAGGCAAACAAGGCGGATCAGTATAAATCGCTGATCATTGCCTACCGCAATGGTGCGGCGGTTCGGCTTTCCGATGCGGGCGAAGTATCGGATTCGGTCGAGAACCTCCGCAACGCCGGCCTCGCCAACGGCAAGCCCGCCGTCCTCATCGTGCTTTACCGACAGCCCGCTGGTAACATCATCGGCATCGTCGATCGCGTGATCGCGCTGATGCCGCAACTGCGGGCTTCGGTCTCGCCCGCGATCGACATCGACGTAGCCGTGGACCGCTCGACGACCATCCGATCCTCGTTGCGCGACGTCGAATTCACGCTGCTCATCGCCATTTTTCTCGTCGTCGTCGTGGTCTTTGCCTTTCTGCGGAATGGCCGTGCGACGCTGATTCCCGTTGTCGCGGTCTCGGTGTCGCTGGTCGCGACCTTCGCCGTCATGTATCTGATGGGCTACAGCCTCGATAACCTCTCCCTCATGGCATTGACGGTCGCCACTGGATTTGTGGTGGACGACGCCATCGTCGTGCTTGAAAATGTCACGCGACACCTCGAAGCAGGCATGTCACGTATCGACGCCGCATTGCTCGGCGCCAAAGAAGTCGGCTTCACCGTCTTGTCGATGAGTGTGTCGCTGATCGCCGTCTTCATTCCGATCCTGCTGATGGGGGGTATTGTCGGCCGGCTGTTCCGCGAATTCGCCATGACGATTTCCATCGCCATCGTCATTTCGCTCGTGATCTCGCTGGCGACGACGCCCATGATGTGCGCGATCTTGCTTCGCAGGGAATCCGATCGTGGCCATGGACGAATCTACCAGGCAAGCGAGCGTGTTTTTGAAGCGATGCTGAACGGCTACCGGCGCACGCTGACCATTGCGCTGCGGCATCCCCGTTCGGTGATCATGGTTCTACTCGCGATCCTCGGTCTCAATTTCTACTTGTACGACATAATCCCCAAAGGCTTCTTCCCGCAGCAGGACACCGGGCGGCTGATCGGCATCATCCAAGCGGATCAGAGCATTTCATTTCAACTGATGCAGCAGAAGCTCACGCAATTCGTCTCGATTATCAAGAAGGACCCTGCGGTCGAAACGGCTGTTGGTTTCACGGGCGGCGGGCAGATCAACTCCGGCTTCATGTTCGTCTCGTTGAAGCCTCTCGACCAGCGGAAGCTGTCGGCAGATCAGATGATCACGCGCCTGCGGCGCGAGCTGGCCGTTGTCCCCGGCGCGACACTTTATCTCCAGGCAGTCCAGGATATTCGGGCCGGAGGACGTGCCAGCAATGCACAGTATCAATACACGCTGCAGAGCCCCACGCTGGAGGAACTAAATGAGTGGACTCCAAAGATTGCGGCCGCGCTACAACGCGAACCTACCCTCGCCGACGTCAACAGCGACCAGCAGAACAAGGGGCTTGAGTCCAATCTTGTGATCGATCGGGACGCGGCAGCCCGTCTGGGAATCACGGTCAGCCAGATCGACAACACGCTTTACGATGCCTTCGGCCAGCGTCAGGTCTCGACCATCTACGTCGCCCGCAATCAGTATCATGTGATCATGGAGGTCGCCCCCCGTTTCTGGCAAAATCCCGAAACGTTGAAGGACGTCTATATTAGCACCTCTGGCGGATCCGTTGGAGGCTCGCAGGCGACCAACGCCGTCGCCGGTACGGTGGTCGCCGCGGGAAAATCGGCTTCGGCCAATTCGGCCAATGCGAACGCTGCCCGCAACCTCGCGACCAACTCGATTGGCGCAACTGGTAAAGGAGCGTCCTCGACGGGGTCCGCGGTAAGCACCGGTCAGGAGACGATGATCCCGCTATCCGCGGTTGCTCATTTCGAACAAGGTGCAACGCCGCTGGCGGTGAACCATCAGGGGTTGCTTGTCGCGAACACCATTTCCTTCAACCTCCCGCCAAACGTGTCGCTCAGCACAGCCGTCGCCACGATCGAGGCGACGATGAACCGCATGGGTGTTCCGGCCACGGTCCACGGCAGCTTCCAGGGCACCGCGAAAGTGTTTCAGGACTCGCTCAGCAATCAACCTTATCTCATTCTTGCGGCCCTGATTACGATCTACATCGTCCTCGGCGTTCTCTATGAAAGCTACGTTCATCCATTGACGATTCTGTCCACGCTTCCGTCCGCAGGCGTGGGGGCGTTGCTGGCCCTGATGGCATTCAACACGGAGTTCAGCATCATGTCACTCATTGGCGTGATCCTGCTGATCGGCATCGTGAAGAAGAACGCCATCATGATGATCGACTTCGCCCTCGACGCCGAGCGCTCCCGCGGTCTCTCCTCGTTCGACGCGATCCGTGAAGCCAGCCTGCTTCGCTTCAGGCCGATCATGATGACCACCATGGCTGCCATGCTGGGTGCGCTCCCCCTTGCAATCGGTATGGGCGAGGGGAGCGAGTTGCGGCGACCGCTCGGTATCGCCATCGTCGGCGGCCTCATTCTCAGCCAGATGCTGACGCTTTATACGACGCCCGTTATCTATCTTTACATCGATCGATTCCGGCTCTGGTGTCGGCGCGGGAGAGGAACCGCGCCGCTTGCGCCCACGCCGCAGCCCGGTGAGTAAGTGCGAATGTGGCCGATGGGTATCGCGAGCGAAGAATTGTTACGCCGCCGCCGTTGTCCGCTTCGAACAGGGGACAACTCTCTTGCGGATACGGAAAAGCTGGAACACGATCGAGGCGATAACTCGATTGAGGTCCCGATGCGCAGCGCGGTATTGATGTCCATTCCTGCTGCATCACGGGGTTGCGTTAAGGAGCGCGTGGCATCGATACTTTCCGTGCTGCTGCTCGCTCCTGCACTCTCCGGCTGTATCCTTGGCAGCGAGCGGCCCGAGCTCGATCTCCAGATTCCGGCTCAGTATCGCGAAGCGTCGTCACGCGCTCCCGACGCTGCCGTACCGTCCCTGGATTGGTGGCGAGGATTCCGCTCGAAAGAACTGACGTCGCTGATGGAAGCCGCACAGACGTCCAACCTGGATATCGCCGTGGCCTATGCGCAAATCATCCAGGCAGATGCACAGGTGGGTATCGCGGGTGCACCGCTGTTGCCGTCGGTCACCGGAACGGCAAACGCCGAACGAGTGCGGAATGCAGCTTCCACCGTCGGGACCACTGCAACTCCTGCGACCCAGTTTTCGCAATACAGTGCGGGTCTCACTGCGAGCTACATGATCGACTTTTGGGGCAAGAACCGCGCGACGCTTTATGCTTCCGAAGAGAATGCGACGGTCGCCCGATATAACCGTGACGTCGTAACGCTTACCTCCATCGTGACCGTCGCCAATACCTACTTCCAGATCTTGGCGGCGCAGGACCAGCTTCGCGTCGTTCGCCGAAATCTGGCGGCTGCGGAACGCATCCTGACCCTGATCAAGAAGCAATTCGCAGGCGGAACCGCATCGCAGCTCGATCTTTCGCAACAGGAAGCGCTGGTCGCAACTCAACGGGCCGCGATTCCGCCGCTCGAAGTGACCTTGCGGCAGAACATCGCGGCTCTCGCCGTGCTGGTTGCGCGGGCGCCGGCAAATTTCAATGTAGCCGGTGGAGCAACGACGCAGATCACCGTTCCACGCGTCACGCCAGGCCTGCCTTCCGAATTGCTATATCAGCGGCCGGATATCCGTCAGGCCGAAGCGCAACTTGCATCCTCTAACTTTAGCGTGGAGTCGGCGCGCGCCGCGTTTTTTCCGCAGATTCAGCTAACGGGTCAAACCGGATCCCAAAGCGCCGCGCTTGCCGCGCTGTTCGGACCCGGTGCCTGGTACTACACGCTGGCCGCGGGTCTGACCCAGCCGATCTTCGATGGCTTTCTGCTGGAAAGCCAGCTGAAGCAGGCGAAGGGCCTGCAACTGCAGTATCTGCAGGCTTATCGCAAAGCCGTTCTCTCGGCATTCGCGGATGTCGAAAAGGCGCTTGTCGCACTTCAGCAATATACGCTGCAGGAACGGCTGCAAGCCGAAGTGGTGGCGGCTTCCCGCAAGGCGTTCGATGTCGCAGAGACGCAATTGCGCGGCGGCACCGTCAATCTCATCACGGTGCTGCAGGCCCAGCAAACCCTCTTCACCGCGGAAAATACGCTGGTCCAGGTGCGGCTGACGAAACTGCTCGCCGCCAGCAGCCTGTTTCAGGCGCTTGGCGGGGGATGGAATCCACAGAACACGGCATCCCTGAACACGGACCGCAAGCCCCGGGCGCAGTAATCGATGTGTCCGTGGCAGAATCGCGCTTCCAATCCCATCGGGAGCGAAAGTTTTAGCTGGCCGCAGCGGTGGCGCGCTCGACCTTCTTCCGCAAATTCATGGTGAGGCGTGCCTGCTTCTGGAAGTGGGCCTGGAGAAGGTTGACTGCGCGCTCTTCATCGCGATCGAGCGCCGCCTTCATGATGGCCTCGTGCTCGCCGTCGGCGGCAACAGCCCGCTCGGCATATTTCCAGAAGTAGCGCCGGTAGCGCTCCATGTGGTCGTACAGTTCGTCGAAGAAATGCAGCAGCCAGGGCGAGCCGCATCCCTTGCACAGCGCGTAGTGGAATTCGCGATGGCGATCTTCCCACTCGGTGCGGCGGCCTTCGTCCTCCTGATCGGCCGACACTGCGATGCCGGCAAGCTTGAGACGATGAAAAGCTGAGAGCAGATCGACTTCCCAATCCTCGTGGCCGTCGCGGATCGCGCCGCGGATTGCGTAGGCTTCCAGATTTGCACGCAGGTTGGAAACGTCCAGCATCTCGTCGAAATGAATCGGCGCAACGACGAAGCCTTTATGATCTTCGGCAATCACCAGTCCCTGTGCTGCGACCTGGAACAGGGCCTCGCGCAATGGACTGGTACCGACTTCGTACCGCTTGCTCAGTTTCTCGAATTGCAGCCGTTCGCCCGGGGTAAGCTGATGGCGGATGATATCGCGGCGTAGTTGTTGCGCGACCCGGCCTGCGAGCGTTTTCGGCGTTTCGTCCCGCGAGGAATGCAGGCTGGGACCCCACCGGTGCGCGGGTTGCTTGGACATATTCCTCATACGCTGCGCCTATTTGTCGCGAATCTGCATCCAATATGAGCGAGCATTGTCCAAAATCCAAGCAGAAAGAGATTTTCGAAAATCTTGACATGTTTGGAATTATAGAACAACTTTGGATCGATAAGGAGAACGCCATGGCCGAGATCGTTTACGCCGCCGGTGCGCCGCATGCGCCGGGTTTGATCGGACTGCTGGAAGCCGCGCCGGCCGATGTGAAGGATGTGGTGACCAGCACCTATCGCAGTCTCGCGGATGCGATGGCGTCGGCAAAGGCGGATGTATTGATCGTGTTCGCGAACGATCATCTGGCAAACAGCAAGGTGCGCGCCTATCCCGACTTTCTGATTGGAATGGCCGCAGAGCACCGCGGTCCTTACGAATGGTTCAAGCCGTGGATCGGCTGCGAGGACTACACCGTGAAGGGATCGCCCGAAGTTGCCGCGGCTCTGTTTGACGGCATGACACGGCGCGGCATCCGGATGTTCGCGCAAAATGAAAATCTGAAATTCGACGACAATATCTCGGTACCCGTGTTGCTGACCAATGTCGCGGGTAGCGGCATTCCAATGGTGCCTGTGCTGCAGAACTGCACTGTTCCGCCGATCCCGGATCAGCGCCGTTGCTACGAGGTCGGCAAGGCGCTCGGTGACTTCATCCGCAACGATCTTCCCGCCGATATGCGGGTTGCGTTGCTCGGTTCTGGCGGCCTGAGCCATGAACCCGGTGGTGCACGCTATTACTTCATCGACGAAGAGTTCGATCGCTGGTTCCTCGATCTGGTCGCGTCCGGCGATCACGAGAAACTGCTGAACGAACTGACACTGGAGAAGATGGAAGCGGCTGGCTCCGGCGGGACGGCAGAACTGCTTTCATGGGTCGTCGTGCTCGGCGCCATCGGTTCGAAGCCTGGAAAGAGCTTTGGTTACACGGTTCACAAGGACTTCAAGTGCGGCGTCGGTGGCGTGCTGTGGGACATGAGCCCTAACATGCCGAAGTCGCGCGCCGCGGCCTGATACGGGAGACGATTATGGGTCTTGAGAAGTTCAACCCGTCGCTGGCAACGCACGATCTGATCCAGGATTTGAAGTGGTCGCCGGAACTGCGCGAGGAATTCGCTGCGAACGAAGCCACAGTGCTCGATCGCTATCTGTTGCGGAAAGACGAGCGTCACGCGATTGAAACACGCAACTTTCTCGCGCTCTACGACATCGGACTTCATCCATATCTCGGCGGGCAGTTCGCTCGGCTTATCTTCGGCAACGAAGCCGGCAAGGGGGCGACTGTCGCCGTGAACAAGCTCGTTGAATCACTTCAAGGCAAAGGGCCGGTCGCCTAGCTGCGGCTGACGTAAGCAAATTCAGGATAGCGCCATTAGCCGGCGAGCAGGTGCTCGTCCGAGAGCGGCTTCGTGCGGCCGATGGTCATCGATTTGGAATGGGAATGAGGCGGTTTGGCCGCCGGGGGAAGGGAAGGTTTGAGATGCGCAATACGTGCTTCAATTGGATCAATTCGGCTCTCGTCGCGGGCGCCGTTTTTGCAATGGCGACGTCAGGTGCTGTGGCGGCCGAGAAAGCAACGCCCGGCATCACCGACACCGAAGTGAAAATTGGCGGTATCTGCCCGAGCACGGGCCCGATCGCGTCCTTTGTCACAATCTGCGCAATGCAGGACGCTTATTTCAAATACATCAACGATCGCGACGGCGGTGTGATGATGGGCGACGGCAAGCGTCGCAAGATATCCTATGTCTATTATGACGACGGCTACTCGCCGCCGCGTACCGTGGAGCAGGCGCGGCGCCTGGTCGAACGCGACCAGGTCGCGTTGGTCATCGGCCCGCTCGGCAGTGCGACCGGCCTTGCGATCCGCGACTATCTCAACAAGCGCGGCATCCCTCAGCTTTCGGTTGGAAGCGGCTTGTCCGCGTTCAGCACCGACATGGAGAAATATCCGTGGACTGTCGGCTGGCAGCCTTCTTACACGACCGAAGGCAGTATCTACGCCGAGTTCGTGAAATCGAAGAAACCCAACGCAAAAGTCGCGATCCTCTATCAGAACGATGACTTCGGCAAAGAATTGCTGAATGCCTTCAAGCATGCGGCCGAAGGCAGCGGCATTACGGTTGCCGACGCGCAGTCCTACGAGGTGACCTCGCCGACGGTGGATTCGCAGGTATCGAACCTTGCAGCAACGAACGCCGATGTTCTCCTGGTATTCGCGGTGCCCAAGTTCACCGCGCAGACCCTTCGCAAGGTTCAGGATACGTCGTGGCGGCCGATGGTGATCGTCACCAACATCAGTGCGTCGAAGAAAACCGTGATGGAGCCGGCAGGTGCCGAGGCCTCGGAGGGCGTCTATTCGGTGGTCAGCCTGATGGACCCGACGACGTCCGATTATGCCGCGACCAAAGACATGAAGGCTTATCGCGAGATCGGCACCAAGTTCAGTTCAACCGGGCTCAATCTGGACGATCCGATGACGATGTACGGATTCGGTCAGGCACAGACCATGGTCGCGGTGCTGGAGAAAACGAAGGCGCCGACGCGCGCGGCGATCATGGAGTCGGCCCGCCATCTTTGCGGCGTGCCGGTGCTCGGCGTGGTGCCTGGCGTCAAGGTCTGCGTCGACGGCAAGACCGATCCATTCTACGTCGAGTCGATGCAGGTCGTCCGCTACGCCAAGGGAAACTGGGAGCCGGTCGGTGACATCATCACGAAGTACGAAGGCAAGACGCCTCATCAGACCAAGTGAGATGGGCGGTTGATCATGGCCACTGAATTGTTGAATGAAGTTCTGCCGCCGAAAACCGGACGAGCGTTGATCGTCCGTACCGGTGAAGTTCTCAGAATCACGGATCTGGAAGGGCAGCAGGTCGTCGATGTGGCGATCTTCAATGCCAACAACTATCGCGATCGACTGTCGCTATCCTACTCCACTACGCGTTACGCGATGCAATACAGCGCAAAGCGCGGGAGGCGTCCCGAACCGACGGTGGCCATGTCCAAGGACTTTCTCACCGAAGGCGACGTGCTGATGTCCACCATCTACACCCCGTTGATGACGATCATCAAGGAAACGCCGGAACCAAAAGGCGTTCACAAGGTCAATCAGCGCATGTGCAACCGGCGCTTCTACGAAAGCTTCGGCTTGTCCGGCATCGACGGTTGCCACGAGATCATCAGCGGGATCGTGGCGCCGTACGGGATTCGCCCCGAAGATATTCCGGATACCATCGATTTCTTCATGAACTACCACCACGATTGCGCCAGCCACTCCTGGGTGGCCGAAGCACCCGTCTCCAAGCCGGGCGACTATGTCGAACTGCGTGCGGAGACCGATTGCCTGGTCGCCATCTCCAATTGCCCGGAAGATCATATCAGCCAGATCAACGGTGGCCGCTGCACGCCGATGCGATTGCAGGTATTTGCCGACGCGGCGGCAGCGCAGGCGAATTGATGGCGACTCACGTTCTCAAAGCCTGTGCATCGACCGTTCAGAGCGGGATCATCGATCCGGGGGCCAAGACCGTCCACACGGTGGCCTCCGGCGACACAGTGATTCTCGACACCTGGGCGATGTGGGACAATGCGGGTGGGCCATCGCTCGATCTCGAGCGGGCGATGGCGCTGCGTGAGAAGTTTCGCACCGAAGGTCGCGGCCCGCACAGTCTCACCGGACCGATTGCCATCGAGACGGCTCGACCGGGCGATGTTTTGAAAGTCGAAATTCAAAGCCTCGAGGTTGCCGATCATGGCATCAACCTGATCTTCCCTGGAGGACGCAGTCGCGGTCTGCTGAATGATATCTTTCAGGATGCCGAGTTGCGCCATTTCGAGCTCGACCGGCGGACCATGACCACCAGGTTTGGTAAGGATATCCGGATTCCACTGCGCCCGTTCCTCGGCATCATGGGTGTGCTGCCGCCGCCAGATGAAGAGCCGCGCAGTTCGGCCATCCCGGGCAATTTCGGTGGCAATATCGATTGCGCCGATCTCGTCGCGGGTAGCGTTCTGTATCTTCCGGTTTTTGTTGAAGGCGCGGGCTTTTACGCAGGTGATGCGCATGCGGCGCAGGGCTCCGGCGAGGTGGTGCAGACCGCGCTGGAGACCGCGATGACTGCAGCGCAGCTTCGGCTGACGGTTGTCAAGGGCGAGCCGATCGTGCGCCCGTGGGCCGAGACCCGCGAGTACTTCATCACCATGGGACTGGACGAAGATCTCCGCGAAGCCGCGCGGCTGGCGGTGCTCGACATGATTGAACTGATGGTGAAGACCAAGGATATGACGCGATCCGACGCCTATGCGTTGTGTTCCCTGCAGGCCGATCTGTTGGTGACCCAACTCGTCAATGGCGTGAACGGCATTCATGCGCGCATGCCGAAAGCGATCTTTGAGGGCGGCGCATGACCGCCTTGCTTCAGGTCCGCAATGTCGGCATCCAGTTCGGTGGCGTTCGCGCGCTGCAGGACGTCTCGTTCGATGTCGAAGACGGCACGATCTGTGGATTGATCGGCCCGAACGGAGCCGGGAAAACCACCCTGTTCAACGCGATCTCCCGCGTCTACGAGGTCAGCCAGGGTTCGATCCATTTTGCCAGCCAGGATATCACGGCGCTGCCGGCGAACCGGATCATTGGGCTCGGCATTGCACGGACGCTGCAGAATGTCGGCCTGTTCGGCGCGATGTCGGTGACGGAGAATGTGTTGCTGGGCGCCCATCATCGGCTACGGCCGGGTTTCGTCAACGCTATTTTCGCAAAAGGCGCGTTAATCGATCCGGCTGCGATTGAGAATGAGGCGCGCGACATCCTTCATGATCTCGGGTTGTCCGCGGTTGCCGATCATCTGGCCGGTGGTTTGCCGTTCGGTACCTTGAAGCGGATCGAGCTTGCGCGGGCTCTGATTTCGCATCCGCGGTTGCTGATGCTGGACGAACCGGCCAATGGTCTGTCGCACGGTGAAGTCGACGAATTGTCCGACGTCATCCTTCGGGTGCGGCAGCGGCATGGTCTCACGGTCCTGCTGGTCGAGCATCACATGCGGATGCTGATGCGTATTTCCGATCGCGTCGTGGTACTCGAGAACGGCATCAAGATCGCCGATGGCACGCCGTCTGAAGTCAAGGCCGATCCAAACGTCGCCGCGGCTTATCTGGGGGCCGCGGCATGAGCCTTCTCAGCCTCAGGCAGATACGGGCCGGCTACGATGCGCGCAGCGTGCTGCACGATATCGAACTCGATGTCGAGGAGCGGCAGATCCAGGTCGTGCTGGGCGCCAATGGCGCAGGCAAGACGACGCTGCTGCGTGCGATCTCCGGCACTATCGCCCGGCAGGGAACGATCATGTTCGGCGGCATGCCGATCGATCGGCTTTCCGCGCGAAAGATCGTCGCTGCCGGCATTGCCCATGTCCCACAGGGGCGGGGCACCTTCGCCGATCTCACGGTCGACGAGAACATCCGCCTCGGCGCTTATCTGCGCACCGTGGCGGAGGCGCGGCAGGATCGGGAACGTTGGCTGACCTTCTTCCCGCGGCTGCGCGAACGCTTGTCCCAGCAGGCCGGCAGCCTGTCCGGCGGTGAGCAGCAGATGCTGGCGATCACACGCGCCCTGATGCTGCGGCCCCGATTGCTGTTGCTGGACGAGCCTTCGCTCGGGCTCGCACCCATCATCACGCAGGGGCTGTTCAGAACGCTTGCCGCGATCCGCGAAGAGACCGGCATGACGATGCTGATCGTCGAACAGAGCGCAAATCTCGCACTCGAAGTGGCAGATTCCGGAGTCGTTCTGGAGAGCGGGCAGATCGTGCTACGCGATTCCGCGCAGAGCCTCGCAGGCAACGACGAAGTCCGACGCATCTATTTGGGGTACGAATGACGCTCTTCGCCAGCCAGATTGTCGACGGTCTTGCCGACGGCGCGATCTACGCGTCGCTCGCGCTCGCCCTCGTTTTCAGTTATCGCTCGACCGGTATCGTAAACTTCGCTCAGGGCGAAATGGCGATGCTTTCGGCCTATCTCGTCTGGCAGTTGATGGCATGGGGGCTGCCGCTGATTCCGGCGGTGCTCGTCAGTATCGTTGTTTCGTTCATCGCGGGCACATTGCTTTACGCTTCCATCGTGAAGCCGCTGTCGCATGCCAGCCTGTTGACGGTCGTCAGCGTTCTGATCGGATTGTATCTAGCGCTCAACAGCCTGGCCGGATTTATCTGGACTTACACCATCAAGCCGCTTCCGAGCCTGTTTCCCAAAGCTCATCTTCAGTTCGGCTCGTTCAGCGTTTCGGCGGAAACCGCCGGAATCATCGTCGTGGTCGGTCTTGTCTTGTTGCTGCTCTATCTGTTGTTCGAGACCACCAAGGTGGGACTGGCGATGCGCGGTGCGGCCTCGACACCGGATTCAGCTGTTCTGGTGGGCGTATCGGTGCCGGTGATGCTTTTGATCGGCTGGGGCATCGCGGCTGCGCTCGGGGCGCTGTCGGGCATTCTGGTCGCGCCGCGCGTATTTCTGAATCCAACGATGATGTTCGGCGTGATCATCTACGCGTTCGCCGCGGCGACGCTTGGCGGATTCGACAGTATCGTCGGCGCGGTTGTCGGCGGTCTTCTGGTGGGCGTGGTCGAGAATCTGGTCGGTACCTACGTCCCCTGGATCGGTCCCGATCTCAAGATCATCGTGGCGCTGGTCCTGATTTTCGGGACGCTGCTGATCAAGCCGGACGGTTTGTTCGGTCGGAAGAAGGTCGTGCGGTTATGAACGTTGTCATCAAACCGAGATTGCCGATCGCGGTCCGTGCGATCGTGGGTGCCGCGCTCGCCGTTGTGTTTCTCTACGTCATTCCGTTCGTCATTCCGAACTATCTGGTCAGCCAGTTCGCGACGGTGCTGGTATTCGCAATTGCCATCGTCGGCATCAATCTGGTGACGGGTTTTGGCGGCGCCATCACGCTCGGCCATGCAGCATTCGTTGCGCTCGGCTCTTACACCACCGCGATTCTGGTGGTGCGATATGGCTGGAATCCCTATGCGACCATTCCGGTCTCGGCCGCGCTGAGCTGGGTCGCCGGCTGGTGTCTCGGATTTCCGGCATTGCGGTTGCAGGGACTCTATCTGGCATTGGGAACGCTGGTGCTTTCGATCACGGTGCCGCCGGTGCTCAAGCGATTTGAAGGATTTACCGGCGGCGTCCAGGGGCTCAACGTCGGAAATCCCGAAGCGCCTGCATTTCTTCCGATCGACGATTCGCAGTGGATCTATTTCGTATCGCTTGCCGTTGCTGCTGTTCTCTACGTGATTGCCCGCCGCATTCTGTCGGGACCGCTGCGGCGGGCGCTGGTGGCAGCACGCGACAATCAACTCGTCGGTGCCGTGATGGGCGTCGATCGCGCAACGTTGACGACCGCGACCTTCGCGATGAGCAGCCTCTATGCGGGGGTTGCGGGTTCACTCTATGCCATGATCGTCGGCTTCGTGTCGCCGGATACGTTCAACGTGATGATGAGCCTCAGCCTGTTCGTCGGAGCTGTGGTGGGCGGGATCACGTCGCTCAACGGCGCCATCGTCGGTGCCATGTTCATCCAGTTCGTACCGGTCTGGGCTAGCGATATCGACGTCTCGCTCGGCGGCCTCGTGTTCGGTTGCGCGCTGATCCTGACGCTGGTGGCGATACCCGCGGGCATCGGCGGACTGAGCGAACGGCTGTTTATCCGTGCGCGACTGGGTTGGGTAGAGGGAGCCAGCGCGAAACGATCGGTTGTGGCGCCTGTGGGGAGTGCACAAAATGAGCCGGCGTGACATCGACCATATCCTTACCGGACGGGTTATTACTCTCGATGAGAGCGGGCGCATTGCCGAAGCCGTTGCAGTTCAGGACGGCCACATCGTTGCCGTCGGAGATCGCCGTGCGATTCTGGATCTGAAAGGAACGGCTACGCGCATCACCGAAACCGACGGCACGATCATTCCCGGTTTCAATGATGCTCACGCGCATCTGGATACGGAGGGGCTACGCGACCGTTTCCCCTCGCTTGGCCATGTCCGCAGCATTGCCGATGTGCTGGCGCGGATTGCAGGACTCGCCCGCGAAACGCCACGCGGCGAGTGGATCGTCACCATGCCGGTGGGCGACGCACCGTTCTATTTCGGCGGCCCTTCGGTCCTGAAGGAAGGACGGATGCCGACGCGCGCCGAGCTTGACCGTGTGGCGCCGGATCATCCCGTCTGCATCCTGCCGCCGTCCGGCTACTGGAGCCTGTTGCCGTGTTGCACCGCGCTCAATTCGCTCGCGCTCAAAGCGAACGGGTTGGACCGGAATTCCACGTCGCCGGTCGAAGGCGTCGAACTGGAGCGCGACGCCGCGGGCGAACTGACCGGCGTGATCGTCGAGCATAACTATCCGGATTCCGCCCAGATCGCGTTATTGCCGGCCGTGCCACGTTTTTCACCAAAGGACCGCCGGGACGGCATCCTGCGTTCGGTGCGCGCCTATCATGCTGTCGGAACCACCAGCGTTTATGAAGGTCACGGCTGCGCGCCCGAAGTCATCAATGCTTATCGCGATCTATGGCAGGCGAACGAGCTGACCATGCGCATGCATCTCGTCGTCAGTCCGACCTGGACGACGTGCGAGGAAGCCGAACTGATGATGCGCGATTGGCTGTCGCATGCGCGCGGGGCTGGAATTGGCGACGCCACGCTCCGCATCGGCGGCATTTTTGTCGGTTATGGCGGCGAGCCGACGGCGGCCCGCGCCGCGCGGATCGATCCGGCCGATCTCGGCTGGTCATGTTACATCAAGCACGCCAATGAGCCGGATGACTTCGAAAAGCTGTGCATGCGCACGGCCGCGCATGATTTACGTATTCACACCATCGCCGTCGACAAGCTGTGCGAATTGCTGCCGATCTTCGAACGCGTGCATGCGGTTCACGACATTTCACGCCGCCGCTGGGTGGTGGAGCACATGAGTCATGCATCGGCATCCGATCTTGCGCGCCTCAAGGCGCTTGGCATCGGCGTTACCCTGATTCCGGATTATCACGTCTGGAAAGTCGGCACCCGCTTTTTCCCATTGTCCGAAGCTGATCGCGAGTTGGTGTCGCCGACGGCGCAGCTCGACGCGCTCGGCGTGCCGGTGGCGTGCGGCACCGATAACAGCCCTTTCAATCCGTTGGCGACTATGCGGGCGATGCGCACCCGCCGTGAGCGCACCACCGGCGAAGTGCTGGGCGCGGGCGGACGGACCACCGCCGAACTTGCGCTGCGCGCGATGACGCAGAACGGCGCGTGGTTTTCGTTCGAGGAAAACGTCAAGGGGCGGATCGCCCCGGGTTATTTTGCCGACCTCACGGTGCTCAGCGGCTGTCCACTCACCATGCCGGGCGAGGAGCTGGAAACGCTGTCCTGCCTTGCCACCATGGTCGGCGGAAAATTCGTTCACGGCAGTATCTAGTTCAATCGGTTATCACGCAGGATACGTCACCCATGGCTATTGATCCGCAGCTTGCTCCCTTCATCGCGCGGCTGGAGGAGGCGTGGCCGGAGCCGGTGCTGTCGTTACCGATCGATGCCTGGCGCGATCGCGTCGAGCGGCTGTCGGCCGCAGCGCGCACGCCTTATCCCGATGGACTCGAGGTCGAGACCCGGGTGATCGATGGTCCGCGGCCGGTGCGTGTCCGCATCTATCGTCCGCACGCGCCCAAGCCGCTGCCCGCGCTGATCTACATGCACGGCGGCGGGTGGGTGATCGGCAGTATCGATAGTCACGATTCCATCACCGCGGCAATTGCTGCGGATACGCCCTGCGTGGTGATCAGCGTGGATTATGCTCGCGCGCCAGAGCATCCGTTTCCCGGGCCGATGGAAGATTGTCGTGCCGTTGTCGCCTGGACCTTCGCCAATGCCGGCGCAATGGGCGTGGACCCGACCGCTATCTTTGTTGGCGGCGACTCCGCCGGCGGGAATCTCGCTGCCGCGATGACCCTTGCCTTCCGCGACAGTCCCTTGCGGCTGCGAGGGCAATTGCTGCTTTATCCGTGTGTGGACACCGATTTCGAACGCGGATCCTATCGCAGCGAAGCCGAAGCGCCTTACCTGAAGGCGGTCGAGATGGTCTGGTTCTGGAACCAGTATTGCCCAGATGCGGGGCAGCGTCAGAACCCGCTTGCGGTGCCGATGCGATGCGACAATCTCTCCAATCTGCCGCCTGCCTTCATTGTGGTTGCCGAACATGATCCGCTGCGTGACGACGGTCATGCCTATGCGGAGCATCTGAAATCGGCCGGCGTTCCTGTGACGTTTCGCCCCGGTCTCGGGCTCATTCACGGCTTTGTGCGCGCAAGGGCGCTATGCGAAGCCGCCCAGGCCGAGCATGAGGCCATGACGCTGTGGCTGCGCACCACGGCGGGATGATATAACGGCGACTGCGTATTGTCGGCCGCCTGGTATTGATCCGCCGACCCTTTGTTCGAGGAGTGACAGAATGTCCCGGATGCAGGACACGGTATCCAAACTCATGCGTCCGGGAGTGAGCGAAACGCTGCGCGTTCCGCAAGCGATGCTGGCGTATCTTCTAGGTCTCGCACCGGCCTTGATGCGCCGTAGATATCCGAAGGGATGCGCGCTTTATCGGCAGGATGAAGTGAGCGATCAGGTGTTCGTTGTGATATCGGGTCGCATCGGCATCACGATGCTGCGTGCCGACGGACAAGAGTTGCTGATCGACATTGTGGGTGCAGGTGCGCTGTGCGGCGAAGGTGCCGCCTTCGATGGTCTGCCACGATTTTCCAGTGCCAATGCGCTGGAGGATTGCGAGGTTCTCGTGATCCCGGCCACTGATTTCTGCAAGCTGATGTCCGGCCACGCCGGACTCGCGCCGCTCGTGGTGCAGACCATTGCACTCAAGCAGCGTATGCTGGCGACGCGTCTCGCGCAGGTGACTCAAGCTTCGCCCGAGGGCCGGATCACCGAACTGCTGTCGCAGATCACGACGCCCGAATCGCCGACTATCGTTCTGACTCATCAGCAGATCGCCAATCTGATCGGGGCCTCGCGTATCACCGTGACGCGGGCGATGCAGAAGTTGAGGCGCGATGGCGCTGTGCGGTGCAAGCGCGGCAATTACGAGCTGGTACGGTCGCCGTGTTACGGTCTTGGCGACGGTGCACGCGTGCAGGCCTGATATTTCCCGCAATACGCGAGCCTGTGTACCGCGATACGGCATTCTTCGAAACAATCCGCCATGCTCCCGGTCGATGCAACGACCGGGACGATTGCGGATGATCGATGCTGCTGCCTTGACGTTTCGCCGCCTGATGGGGCGGTTCGCCACCGGTGTCGCGGTGGTGCTGACAGCTGGCGAAGAAGGACCGATCGGCCTCACGGTCAACTCGCTGACATCGCTCAGCCTCGATCCGCCACTTCTGCTGTTCTGCGCCCGCAACGAAAGCCGCACCGGTCAGGCGGTGATCACGCGTGGTTCGTTTTCTGTCAACATTCTTTCGGATGCACAACAACATATCTCCGGTTACTTCGCGGGGCGGGCGGAAGGTTGGAATGCGAGTGCGTGCCATCGGTACTTGGACTGGTTTACGATTCCGGACTGCAACGCGGCAATGTTCTGCGATGTCGCCAGCACCTATCCGGGTGGTGACCACACCATCATTGTTGGTGCCGTGCGGGAGATTGTCGGCCCTGCAACGGCAAAACATCCACTGCTCTATCACGAGGGGCGTTACAGCGTGATGCGGCCGCATCCGCTCGGCGCGTGCGGATAGGTCATCGCTTCAGCCAGCAGTAGCTCGGCGCTTGAGCAGGATATGTCCGTCGACGATGTCGATGCGATTCTGCTCGCGCAGTCGATGCAACGTGCGCGTGACGGTCACGCGTGAGGTGCCGGTCATGGTTGCGATCTGTTCGTGCGTAACGTGAGTGACCAGCAGTCGCCCCTTCGGGTGGTCGATCGCAAACATTTCCTCGAGGCGTGTCAGCAGTTCCATGATGCGGTCCTGAGGCTCGCGTGATGCGAGGTGTTTGAGGCGGATTGCGACCACACGCTGCTTCAGGCTGGTCACACGCAGCAGCGACGTCGCGAACTCCGGATGGGAGCGGAAAATCTCGGTCATCTTCGAAGTATCGAACTCGATCGCCTCGGTGTCTTCCACAGCAGCGGCGCTGGAAAAACGCGGCAGGCCGTCGAACGCGGAGCCTTCGCCGCAGATGGTTTCCGGCCCCATTAGTTCGAGCACCACCTCGGAGCCATCCGCACGGAAGATCGAGATCTGTACCAGTCCCTTGAGCACGAAATAGAACCGCGTCGAGATTTCACCCTGCTCATAGAGCACGGCGTTCTTCTTGAACTTGCGGCGGCGGCCATAGGCGGCATGTCGGCTGATCTGTTCGACGAGCTGACGGTCGATGCGCCATGTGCCGAGTTTCTTTTTCGTCATGTCATGCGTGGTCCGGGTCATGAATCCCAGATTGAACGGAAAAGATGTGCCATCTCGTATAGGGCGATACAGCCCGGCGAAAATCGGCTGGGCTAGCGTCATCAGCATGAGTTTTTCGGATGGAGCCGATGGCGTCAATGGCACTTGCGCAAGCAGATGACCGATCGAGAGAGGGCAGCAACGGCGCTGCTGCCGTCGTCACCAATGCGGCCCATATGCAGGAATGGCTGCGCAGCAAGGCGGTCGAAATCGAGCAGCGGCGTAGCCTGACGCCGGAAGTGGTGGAGCGGCTGGTGGCGGAAGGGCTGTTTCGCATCACTCAGCCAAGCCTCTATGGCGGCCTTGGGCTCGATCCGCGCGCCGCGTGGGAGGCGACTTATGAGATTGCGCGCGGCTGTTCGTCCACGGCCTGGATCCTCGGTCTGTCGAGCGCCAACGTGGTCATGATCGGCAAGTTCTCCGCGGAAGCGCAGCGCGATGTCTTTCTTTCCGGTAAGCCCACGATCGTTTCCCTTCTGACCGGTGGCGTCGGGCAGGATCTCCTGGCCGAGCCGGTGGAAGGCGGTGTGCTGCTGAGCGGCCGCTGGCGCTATGCTTCCGGCATCGATGTCGCCACCTGGGCGGGCCTTCTGGTGCCGATCCCGATCGACGGGCAGATGGTGCCGCATGTGGTGCTGGTGCCGGCGGATGCTTTCGCGGTCGATCAGGGAAGCTGGAACGTGCTCGGGATGCGCGGCACCGGCAGCAAGGATATCGCGCTGACCAAGACGTTCGTGCCCGCGCATCGCTGGATGAGCTGGCAAGTGCTGCAGGACGGAGGGTGTCATCCGACCTGCCCGCAACATGGTGCCATCACCGCCGCGCCACTCAATCCGATCAACGCCATGTCCACACTGGCGCCGACGCTGGGTGTCGCTTCAGCGGTGGCGGAAGAGTTTCGCGCTATCGTCAAGGCGAAGGTCAGCCCGGCGGCGCAGAAGGCGCTGGTGGAGGACCGTGTCGCGCAGATCGAGGCCGCGACCAGCGAGGCAACGATGGCGATCCTGCGCCGGACGCTGCTCGACGATGCGGATGAGATCATTGAAGCCGCGCGCGCGGGTCATGTCAGCCTGATTGAGCGCGCCGCGATGCGTACGCGCTTTGCTGTCGCGTCTCGACTCGCCCTGCAGACGGCGCAGCGTCTGTTTGCGGCGCTCGGCGGCTCGGTGCTGCCGAGCGGGACGCGGATCGAGCGGCTGTTTCGCGACGTCCATGCCATGAGCAGCCACATGCTGTTGCAGCCCGATGCGATCGGCGAGCCATATGGTCGCCTGCTGCTCGATCTGCCGCTGCCGCCAACCGCGCGCATCTGATTTTGACCACGGAGACAAATAATGAAAAAGCAGGCCATCAACTCCACCAATCCGATCTTCGCGACCCCGGACGGTTCGACGATCTTCAAGAAGTTCGGCTATTCACCGGCGGTGCGGGCGGGCGAGTTTCTCTATGTCGCGGGCCAGATCGGCCTCAATCCGGATGGCACCATGCCGGAAAATGACGAGGGTCAGATCGTCAATGCCTTCGACCGGCTCAAGATCGTGCTGGAGGAAGCCGGCGCCTCGCTCGACGATATCGTAGAACTGGTCAGTTACCACGTCGGTCTGCAGAACCATCTCGGCAAGTTCGTCGAGATCAAGAGTCGCTATATCCGCGAGCCGTTTCCGACCTGGACCATCCTTGAAATCGCCGGGCTGGCGCGGGCGGGCCTCGTCATCGAGATCAAGGCGGTCGCCTACACGCCGAAATAGCGCTCCGGCCGGGCGATTGAGGCAAAGAATGTCTGCGGTTGGTAGCAGGTGATACAGACGGCTCCCGGCGGGCCGGTAACCTGCGGGGGCGTATCGAGCCGCCTGGCGGCGGGGTTCCGGTCCGGAGCCTGCCGCCACAACGAGCAAGGGGATGACAGTGAGCGCTGGCCGCATCAAGGATATCGCCAACATCCAGAAGCTGGGACATATCGAATTCCGCACCACCGATCTCGAGCGGGCGCGTGATTTTTACGTCAATTTGATCGGCCTGCACGAGACCGCCCGCGACGACAATCGCGTCTATCTGCGCTGCACCGAGGACAAGCAGCATCACACGTTCGTGCTGCGCAAGGCGGACTCTGCCGGCGTCGGCCATATCGGCTTCATGGTGGCTGAGGAGGGCGATCTGGACCGCATGAAGCTTCGCTTCGAGGAACTGGGTCTGCAGACACGCTGGGCCGGCAACGAAATGCTGGGACAGGGCCGTACGCTGCGCGTGCAGGACCCATTCGGCTTCATTATCGATTACTACGCCGAGATCGCCCCGGTGCCATGGCTGGTGCAGCAGTATCACCTGCACAAGGGCGCTTCGCCGACCCGCATCGATCATGCCAATGTGCTGACGCCGGACGCGCAGGCGGGTTACGAGTGGTACACACAGGAGCTGGGCTTCGGTTGCGCTGAATTGACCGAATCCGATCCGCCGGAGAAGCGGATTTGGGCAAGCTGGCTGTTCCGCAAATCGACAGTGCATGACATTGCGGTGATGACCGGAGCCGGACCGGCCGCGCATCACGTCGGATTCTCGCTGCCCGATACGCTCTCGATCATCCGCGCCTGCGATATGCTCGCGGGCGCTGGTTATGCCGACAGCCTTGAGCGCGGCCCCGCGCGTCACGGTATCTCCAACGCGCTATTCGTTTATGTGCGCGATCCCGACGGCAACCGTTTCGAGCTCTATACCGGCGACTATCTCACCGGAAACACCGCGGCCGAGCCGATCCGCTGGAATCTCAACAATCCGGTGCGGCAGACGCTATGGGGAGCGCCGCCGCCGCGCCGATGGTTCGAGGAGGCAATGGCCGTGGAAACGTTCGATGGCACAGCAATGCAGGAGACCAAACCGCCGCTGTTGCCGGCGGTACCGACCTACGTTCTCGACTGAGACGCACAAAGAAGACGCCATCAACAATCATCGGATGAAAGCGGTTTGTATCGCCTAATACCTTCCGCTTCCGTCGCAGATTCCGTTCCGTCGATTTTATTGGGGAGTGAAATATGAGAGTTATTTCAGTCGTTTCTGCTCTGGCCGCATTGGCTATGTCGGCTACGGCATTTGCTACCGACAAACCGGAATTGCGTATCGGTTCGGTGGTGGCGATGACCGGCCCGGCGTCGGCGCTCGGCCTGCCGGAAAAGAATGCGTTGGAATTGCTGCAGGAGCAGATCGCGAAAGACACGAACCTGCCGTTCACCGTCAAGTTCATCACCTATGACGACGCATCCGATCCGACGAAGGCCGTCAATAACGTCCGTAAGCTAATTACCGAGGATCAGGTTCATGTGGTGATTTGCTGCAGCACCACGCCGACCTCGATGGCGATTCTCGAAACGGTGACGCAGGCCAAGGTGCCGAACATTTCGCTCGCTCTGGGACAGAGCGTGATCGAGCCGGTGAAGGATCGTCACTGGATATTCAAGACGCCGAGCACCGACCAGCTTCAAGTTTCTGGCCTTGTCGACGACATGGTGAAACGCGGCATCAAGAAGGTCGCGTTCCTCGGCCTTGAAGATTCCTTCGGCGAAGGCGGCTGGATCGCGCTACAGAGCGTCGCCAAGGCCAAGGGCGTTGAGATCGTAGCGTCCGAACGCTTCTCGCGTACCGACACCAATTTCACTCCGCAAGCCCTTAAGGTGCGTCAGTCCAATCCGGGTGCAGTCTATATCCACGCCATTCCGCCGTCCTCGGCGCTGGTACATCAGGCGCTCAAGCGCGTCGGCTATTCCGGACCGATCTATCACTCGGGCGGCTCCGCCAACAACGCTTTCATCTCGATCGGCAAGCAGGATGTCGAGGGCGCGTTGCTGGGCACCACGCCGGTGCTGGTCTACACTGATCTGCCGGACAGCAATCCGCTGAAGCCGGTGATCGCCAAGTTCGCCGCGCTCTATGAGAAGCGCTTCAACGTGCCGAAGGTCGATATATTCCCCGGCCAGTCCTGGGATGCCGGCAATATCGCGCTGAAGGCGGCCGAGGAGGTCGTGAAGGCTGGCGGGAAGCTCGACGATCTCGACGCTTCGCGTGCGGCGCTCCGCGACAAGATCGAAGGGATCAAGGAGTTCGTCGGCGTTGGTGGTATCTTCAACTACAGCCCCACCGATCATCTCGGCCTTGATCAGCGGAGCACGTTCATCTCCGTGGTAAAGAACGGTGAATTTCGCCTCTACGAATCCAAGTAAGGTATGATCGACACCGTTCTATTTCTTCTGGTCGATGGTCTGACCAACGGCCTTGTTTATGCGCTGCTCGCGCTCAGCCTTGTGTTGGTGTTCACCGTTACGCGTGTGGTGAACATCGCACAGGGCGAGTACGTGATGCTCGGCGCGCTCACGCTCGCCGATCTATTGCAGGGACGTATGCCCGGCACGCTGTATCTCCTGATCGGTGGACTTGTGCTGTGTATCGTTCTGGACGCCGGCCGCTGGCGGCGCGATTGGCGACAGGCCTTGCTCTACACAACGGGATTGATCGTTGCGGGCGTCGCCGCGCTGGCGTTGACGCGTTGCGCACTGGCGCTGCATTTGCCGGTCATCGGCATGATGCTGGTCGCGCTGATTCTGGTCGCGCCGCTCGGCGCTCTTATTTATCGCTTCACCGTGCATCCGATTCCAAATGCGACGACGATCGTATTCGTCATCATCTCGGTCGGCGTGTCGATGAGCCTGCAGGGCGTTGCGTTGCTGATCTGGGGCGCCAATCCCTATCCGGTAGATCCGATCGCGGCCGGTGGTCTGATGATGGGTCCGGTGTTCATCCCCTATCAGAGCTTCGCGATCCTGATCACCGCGCTGCTGGCGATGGGCGGTCTTTATGTGTTTTCGGAGTTCACGTTGCTCGGCAAGGCCTTGCAGGCTTCGGCGATGAACCGGCTTGGCGCGCAATTCTGCGGCATCCCGGTGAACATGACCGGCGCGCTGGCGTTCCTGTTGGCGGCTGCGTTCAGCGCAGTCAGCGGCATGTTGCTCGCGCCGCTCATCACGGCCAATTATGAGATGGGCTTCATGGTCGGGTTGAAGGGCTTTGTCGGCGGCGCCATGGGCGGACTGATCGATTACCCGCTGTCGCTCGTAGGTGTGATGATCGTCGGCGGCCTGGAATCGACCTCGGCCTACGTTGCGAGCGCCTATCGTGACGTACTGGTGTTCAGCCTGCTCATCCCGATTCTGCTCTGGCGCAATACGCGTTCACGCGTGGAGGCGAGACGATGAGCGCCCGCGCCAAGCTCGCGCTCGCCGTGAGCGCTGTTCTTCTGGTCGTTCCGTGGTTGTTGCCGTCGTTCTATGTCGGCATTTTTGCGTATGCCGGAATCTATGCATTGGTCGCGGTCGGTCTCGTTCTGCTGTTGCAGGCCGGACAGATTTCGCTGGGGCAAGGCGCCTTCATGGGGTTGGGGGCCTACGGTTCGGCGCTGGTGGCCCGGGCTTACGGCATCGATACAATGATCACGCTGATCATGAGTGTCTGCGCGACCGCACTGGTTGCGGCGCTGATCGGATTCATCACATTGCGGCTGCGCGGGCACTACCTGCCACTGGCGACTCTGGCTTATGGGATTGCGCTGGCAAGCCTGTTCACCGCTTGGCACGAAGTCACCGGCGGTGCATCGGGCCTCGACAAGATCCCGGCGCTTCGATTGTTCGGTTTCGAAATCACCGATGATCGGCTCTATACCCAGTTGATCTGGATCGTCACACTGCTTGCAGTGCTGGGATTGTCGCGGCTGCGCACGTCGCGGACGGGGCGGGCCATCGCTACGCTAGAAGCGCACGATGGCCTGGCGCAGGCATTTGGCGTCGACACGACGGTGTTGCGCGTCAAGGTATTCGTATTCTCGGCAGTACTGGCGGCACTCGGCGGTGCGCTTTACGTCCATCTGCTGCGGTTTGTCAGTCCATCGCCGTTCGGTTTGCTGACATCCTTCAAACTGCTGATCATGGCTGTGGTTGGCGGGCCGATGAGTGCGGCGGGCGGTGTGGTGGGCGCATTGGCTATGGAGAGTGCGCAGTGGACGTTGCAGGACGTGCTCGCGCGCTGGGGCTTATCGGGTAATCTCGAAGTTATCGTGTTCGGTGTCATCCTCGTCGTAATGCTGCTGAAATGGCCGCAAGGCCTGTGGCCTGCGGTGGAGAAATTCCTGCCCAAGCCGTCGTTGCGCAGCCGCGAGGGCCATGGGCTGCCGCGCTCGGTATTGACCGGGAATCGCAGTGAAGTTCTGCTGCGGCTGGATGGCATCGGCATTCGTTTCGGAGGCCTGCAGGCGCTCGAAGGCGTCAGCATGGAGTTGAAGCGCGGTGAATTCGTCGGACTGATCGGCCCGAATGGTGCCGGTAAAACGACGCTGTTCAGCATCATTTCCGGCCTGCAGCGTCAGACTGCCGGCCGTGTCACACTATTCGGTGAACCGTTGTCCGCCGGGCATACGCTCGTCCAACGCGGCATGGCGCGCACTTTCCAGCATGTGCAACTGATGTCCGACCTCTCGGTGATCGAGAATGTCGCGCTCGGCGCCTATTGCCGGACCAGGGCCGGTTTCGTTCGTGGGTTGTTTGCGCTCGACGCGGAGGAAAACCGCAGGGCACTTGCCTGTGCGCGCGCCGCGCTGGAACGCGTGGGGCTTGCTGCGGAAGCCGATCTCGCGGCTGGCAGCCTGCCGCTCGGCAAGCAACGCATCGTCGAGATTGCGCGTGCGCTGGTTGCCGATCCGCAGATCCTTCTGCTCGACGAACCGGCCGCGGGGCTGCGCTTCTCGGAGAAACTGACGCTCGTCAAGATTCTGCGACAGCTTCAGGCAGAGCACGTCACCATCCTGCTGGTCGAACATGACATGGAATTGGTGATGGGATGCGTGGAGCGTCTGGTGGTGCTTGATCGCGGCAAGATCATCGCGGAAGGTTCTCCGAAGGATGTGCAGGCCAATCCGGCGGTGATTTCAGCGTATCTCGGAGGCAGCCGTGACAAAGCTGCTTGACGTTGCAAATCTCACGGTCGGTTACGGCGAGGCCATCGCCCTTGACGGCATCAGCTTTTCAGTCGCACGCGGCGAGTTCGTCACCTTCATCGGCCCGAACGGAGCCGGCAAGACGACATTGCTCAACAATCTGATGGGTGTTCTCCAGCAGAAGTCGGGCACCGTGACGTTCGGTGGCGAGGATCTCAAGACGCTCAAGCCCGAAGCGCGTGTGGCGCGAGGCATCGTCATCGTACCGGAGCGGCGCGAATTGTTTCCCGGACTGAGCGTCGAGGACCATCTGCGGCTTGGTGCGTTCCTGCGACGCCGAGAAGGGCGCGCCAGGATGGCGTCGGCGCTCGATCGCATCTATGCGCTGCTGCCGAAGCTGAAGGAGCGGCGGCGACAGCTTGCGGGCACGTTGTCGGGTGGCGAGCAGCAGATGGTCGCCGTCGGCCGCGCGCTGATGGCCGAGCCGCAGCTCCTGATGCTCGATGAGCCCTCTACAGGGCTGGCACCGCGCATCACCGAGGAAATTTTCGAAGCCATCGACCGGCTCAAGGCCGCGGGGATGACCGGCATTCTGGTCGAGCAGAATGCGCATCTGGCGCTGTCGGTAGCCGATCGCGGCTTCGTTCTCGAGGTCGGCAATGTCGTCGCCTCGGGCGATGCCGACAATCTCCGGCAAGATCCGCGCGTACTCGCGGCCTATCTCGGCGCGGGTGATCGCTATCGCGAAATCGCGACCGACACTTGAATCGACGCATTTACTGAAGAAGGAAAGCACATGTCACGTACCGTCGTCGTTCCGCCCACCGGCCTCCGCGCAGGGATTCCGTATTCGCCCGCGATCCGCTGGGACAAGTTGCTGTTCATCTCCGGTCAAACGGGCTCCGATCCGGTGACCCGCGAATTCCCAGAGGATATCAAGGCGCAGACCCGTATCGCGCTCGACAACGTCAAGGCGCTCGCGGAAGCCGGCGGCGCTTCGCTCGACACCGCGCTCAAGATGACCATTCACATGACCGACATGATGAATGAATTCGCCGCAATGAACGAAGTGTTCCGCGAATACTTTCCGAAGGACCCGCCGTCGCGCACGACAGTCGGGGTGGCGCATCTCGCACGTGCCGGATTGAAGATCGAGATCGACATGATCGCCGTGGTGAAGGATGCCGTCTGAGACGACAAGGACGCTTTTGCGCGGCGGCCGTCTCACGACCGTCGCGCAGGATAGCGTGGATAGCCTGCTGATCGAAGCGGGGCGCATCGCCTGGATCGGGCGGGCGAAGGATGCGCCGTTTGCTGATCGCACCATCGATCTGCAGGATAGTCGCGTCGTGCCGGGTCTCACCGATGCCCACGCACATCTGTTCATGCGGGCGCAGGAGTTGTTAAATCTGCAACTAGGCCCCGGTGCCAAAAATATTCCCGAACTGCTGAAGCGGTTGCGCACCGCATGCGACGCTGCATCGCCGGGTGAATGGGTGATGTCGGCCGACTACAGCGAACAGTTTCTCGACGAACGCCGCCATCCGACCCGTGAGGAGCTGGATTCCGTATCCGGCGAGCGGCCGGTGCTGCTGCGACGCACCGGCGGCCACCTCTCGGTCGCCAATTCGGCGGCACTGCAACGCGCGCAGTTCGACGCGACAACGCCCGATCCGACCGGCGGCACCATCGAGCGTGACAACAACAGCCTCACCGGCGTGCTGACCGAGAATGCCGCGGATATCGTCGCAGCATTGATCCCGCCGCCATCCACGGCGCGAACCATCGCCGCGATCCGAACGGTGGCCGACGAATGCCTGAGCTACGGCATCGTCGCCGTGACCGAGGCGGCGGTCGGCTTCAATAACGGTTTCAAGGTCGAATGGGACATCTGGAACGCATTGCGTGATGAGGGCGGCCTGCCGTTGCGCATGGGATTCATGCTGCGCATCGATCCGGCCGAAGCGCGCGAGCATGGGCTGGCGCCGACCGGCGTCGATGATCGCTGGCAGGTGCGGGCGCTGAAATTCTTTGTCGACGGTATCATCGGGGCGCGGACTGCCGCGTTCTTCGAACCCTATGCGGATCGTGCCACGTCCGGCCTTCTGATGGAGCCCCCGCCCGACCTGCGCGCCAAAGTGATCGACGGTCACGCCTGCGGATGGCAACTCGCTGCGCATGTGATCGGCGATCGTGGAATCGAGCACTGGCTGGATTGTCTGGCAGCAGCGCATCGTGCCTGGCCCCGCGAGGACGCACGCCATCGCGTGGAGCATTTTGCGGTCCGCGGTCCCCAGGCCGTTGCGCAGGTGCGGGCGCTCGGCGCCGCGGTCGTTCCTCAATACGGCTTCCTGCGCAGACTCGGCGCGTCATTCGCCGACGCTGTCGGGGGCGAGCGTGCGCAGCGGCTCTATCCAGGACGAACGCTGCTCGACGCGGGAATAGCCGTAGCCGGAAGTTCGGATCATCCGATCGGGCCGCTGTCGCCTTACCTCGGGATTGCCGCCGCGATCGACCGCAAGGCGGCTAACGGGCTGGTGCTCAACGCCGGGGAGGCGCTCAGTGTAGACGAGGCGCTCGCCGCCTACTCCGAAGGCGGTGCCTTCGTGATGGGGCACGAGCAGCGCCGTGGGCGTATTGCAGTCGGTCAGTTTGCCGATCTCGCCGTGCTTGATCGTGACATTCTGGGGCTGGCACCCGAGGAGATCGAGGTGACGCGGGCGCGGCTGACGTTTGTGGGCGGTGAGGTCGTCTTTTCCGACGGAACGTTGACTGTGAAATAAGCCACAGCGGACGGCATCAAAGGGCTTGCGAGTAGATACTTAACAAGTTAAATATATTCCAGCGACCGTGAAATGGCATTGCTGTTTATGGTCATCGTGCCAACGTTTCATCAGATCCGACAGGAGAGCGACATGAACAAGCCTCTCGCCAATGACGCCCTGACCGACAATCTGCGCAAGGCGCAAACCTTCCTGGCCCGCTTCAGGAGCGGTCCCGTGCCGCACCGTATTGCGGGGGAGGCGGTAACCGGTGCGGAAACGTTCGAAAACTACGACCCGAGCGATAACTCGGTGCTGTGCAACGTGGCGTCAGGCGGCGCGGCCGAGATCGATCGCGCGGCCCGCGCGGCGGAAGAAGCGTTCAAGGTCTGGCGCACGGTGCCCGGCGAAAAGCGTCGCGCGCTGTTGCACAATATTGCCGACAAGATCGAGGCCCGTGCCGAAGAGATCGCGCTGGTGGAAAGCACCGATAGCGGGCAGGCGATCCGTTACATGGCGAAGGCAGCGCTGCGCGGCGCCGAGAATTTCCGCTTCTATGCCGACAAGGCACCGGAAGCCAATGACGGTCTGTCGCTGCCGACCGAGACGCACCTCAATTACACCATCCGGCAGCCGATCGGGCCGGTCGGCGTGATCACGCCGTGGAATACGCCGTTCATGCTGTCGACCTGGAAGATTGCGCCGGCGCTCGCGGCTGGCTGCACCATCGTGCACAAGCCGGCCGAGTGGAGCCCGCTGACCGCGGTGATCCTGTCGGAGATCATGAGCGAGGTGTTCGAGGGTGCGGGCCTGCCCAAGGGCATCGTCAATCTGGTGCACGGTTTCGGCGAGAGCGCCGGCAAGGCGCTGACCGAGCATCCGGCGATCAAGGCGATCGCCTTCGTCGGCGAGTCGATCACTGGCAGCCACATCATGGCGCAGGGCGCGCCAACGCTGAAGCGCGTGCACTTCGAACTGGGTGGCAAGAATCCGGTGGTGGTGTTCGACGACGCCGATCTCGACCGCGCCCGCGACGCCGTGCTGTTCATGATCTACAGTCTCAATGGCCAGCGTTGCACGTCGTCGAGCCGCGCGCTGGTGCAGCGCTCGATCTACGACAAGTTCGCAGCCGAACTGAAGGCTCGGGTCGAGAAGATCAAGGTCGGCCATCCGCTTGATCCCGCGACCGAGATCGGGCCGCTGATTCATTCCCGCCATGCCGAGAAGGTGCTGAGCTACGCCGAGCACGCCAAAGCGGACGGCGCAACCATCGCGACTGGCGGCAAACGCGCGATGGATGGCAAGGGCAATTTCGTCTGCCCGACGCTGTTTACCGATGCGAAGAACGCGATGAAGATCGCGCAGGAAGAAATCTTCGGGCCGGTTCTAACCGTGATCCCGTTCGAGGACGAGGCGGATGCGCTGCGCATCGCCAACGATGTGCGCTATGGTCTCGCAGCCTATATCTGGACCGGCGATGTCGGCCGCGCTCACCGCGTGGCGCAGAGCGTCGAGGCCGGTATGGTGTGGGTGAACTCGGAAAACGTGCGGCATCTGCCGACCCCGTTCGGCGGCGTCAAATCCAGCGGCATCGGGCGCGACGGCGGCGACTATGCGTTCGAGATCTACATGGAGCAGAAGAACATTGCCATCGGTCTCGACAAGCATCGGGCTCCGAAGATCGGCGTCTGATTCGATACGGAAGGAAGTGGAAATGGACAGCAAGTTGCCGCGCTTCGATGCGGGCATTTTGAGTTCGGTTGCGGCGGGTGCGCAGCTCTATGAACTGTCGCATGCGATGGCGCCGTCCATGCCGGTATATCACCAGCACATTCCCTTCTCGTTGGCGCTGCATCGTCGACATGGCGATCCGCACCCAGCAAAGCGTGAAGACGGATCGAGTTTCGCCAACGAAGTGATCGTGACGTCCGGCCATTCCGGGACGCATATCGATGCACTCGGCCATTTCTCGCGGAACGGCTGCCTGCACGGCGGCATTCATGTCGCCGATGTCGAGACGCGGGACGGCTATCGTGAGCATTCGGTCGCCGATATTCCGCCGATCCTGCAAGGCGCGGTGGTGCTGGACGTTGCCGCGGCCAAGGGCGTCGACTGTCTCGCGCCCGCGCAGGAGATCACCGTCGCCGATGTCGAGGCCGCGCTCGCGCTGAGTGGGGCGGCGATCAAGGCGGGCGATGCGGTGCTGATCCGCACCGGCTGGTCGAAGTATTGGACGGATGCGGAAATGTTCATCGGTCGTCGCGGCGGCATGCCAGGTCCCGGCGAGAAAGCGACGCGCTGGCTGATCGAGCGCGGCGTGACATTGATGGGATCGGATACGCCCGGTTTCGAGTGCCTGCCTACCCCCGGCGTATCGGTTCATGCCATTCTGCTAGTGGATGCCGGCATCCACATCATCGAGAATCTCAATCTCGAGGAAATCGCGCGGAAACGTCCGCAGCGCATTTTATTTGTGGCGCTGCCGTTGCGGCTGACCGGCGCGACCGGTTCACCGATCCGGCCTGTCGCCATCGCGTGACGGCCGGATCGGCTTCAGGCCGCGGGGCGGACGGTGACGTTCTCGGTCCACTTCGTGATGTGCTTGGCGACCGCAACCAGTTCGCCGCGCTGATTCTTGACCTCGATAGAGGCGAGAGTGCGCCGCCGCGGCTCGTCGATCTCGCTGATCGTATAGCTGACAGTGATGGTGTCGCCGAAGAACACCGGCTTAAGGAAACGTATGCCATCGTAACCGAGCGATACCGGCGTCGAGTCGATGCCCTTCTTCAGGCTCTCCTCGATCATGCGGGTCGATGTATTCGACATGAAGCCGACCAGCAGCGCACCGTGCGCGATACGATGGCCGTACATTGAGTGGCTCATGAACTGCTCGTCGACGTGGTTCGGCGACAGGTCACCCGTCAGCCCCGCAAACATGTAGACGTCGGATTCACCGACGGTTTTCGAGAAGGTGACGGTGTCGCCGATCTTGGCATGCATGACGGCCATGGGAATTATCCTTTTCGGGGTAGCTGCGGGAAAGACGTCAAGATGCCAAACCGATGGTACGGCTGTCGTAGAGCGAACGGATCGTGTCGGTGTCGTAGCCGAGTTCGCTCAGGATCTCATTCGATTGCGCGCCGAGCTGCTGCGGTGGCAGCCGCACCTCCGGGACCTGCCCGTCGTACTGGATCGGATGGCTGACGAGGGTGATCGGCGCGCCGGTCGCGCCCGATACGGTCTGGAAACTGCGGTTGTGTACGATCTGCGGATCGTCGGCGAGCTTGGAATAATCGTTGACCGGCGCGTGCCATATCCCACGTGCGGTGAATATTTCCACGCATTCCGCTGTCGTGCGTTTCGCGACATTGGCCGCGATGGCTGTGGTGATCTCATCCCGCAGCGTGAACGCCTCGCTGTCGGGCAGGCGTTGCTCGGCCGGCAGGTTAAGCGCATCGCCCAGCACATCGAGCGAACTTAGTGAGATCGCGACGTGACCGTCGCGCGTCGCATAGAGGCCATAGGGGGCGCTGTAGTACCAGCCGGAGACATGCTCGGGCTGACGCGTGTCCTCCGGAGGTTCGCCATTCATGTAGCAGGTCAGGGATTCCTGCTGAAGATCGAGCGCTGCCGACAGCAGATTGACGTCGACGCGGCACCCCTTGCCGCTCGTCGTCCGCCCTACCAGCGCCGCGAGGATTCCAGCCGCGAACAAGGCTGCGCCGTGATGATCGACGGCGGAAACGCCAACGGCGCGCGGGCCATTCTTACGTGTACCGGTGATCGTGGCGAGGCCAGAGAGTGCCTGCACCAGAAGATCCTGCCCCGGCCGGTTGACATAGGGACCGTCGGCACCGAATCCAGATGCGGTGGCGTAGATGATGTCGGGCTTGATCGCACGCGCTGCCTCATAGCCGAGGCCGAGCTTGTCGAGGACGCCGGGCCGGAAATTCTCGGTGAGCACGTCGGCGGTGGCAATCAGCTTGCGCGCGATCTCGATTGCTTCCGGCTTTTTCAGATCGAGCACCAGGCTCCGCTTGTTGCGGTTGCCGACCAGCAGCAGCATGCTCTGACCATCGACCCGCTTGTTGTTGGCGCCGCTCCAATTCCGCTGGAACGCGCCGCCCGGCGGCTCCACCGCGATCACGTCGGCCCCGAGATCGGCGAGGAACTGCACACCGACCGGGCCCATCAGGAAGTGATTGAAGCTCAGGACGCGGACGCCCTTCAGAAGATCGACCATACCGTATCCTTGCCGGTCCCTTGCTGAATCGGGACCATGCCGCACTAGTCTGAAATCGTTTTCAGAGTTCTATCCGCCTCGTCCCCTGTGTCAAGTCGCGCTCATTCGCAGGCTGTACAACGGACAGGGAATGGACCAAGTTCGCCGGGTTTCGATGGACAAGGATGCGTTCGCCGCGATGATCGCGCGGATGCCGTTTGAGCAGTCATGGCCCGCAAACCTCCGCCCCCGACTACCTGGAGCCGTCCTCAGGCGCGTGTGAAGATCGAAGACGTCGCGCGGCAAGCGGGAGTATCGTCAGCCACGGTATCGCGCGTTCTCAATCATCCGGCCATCGTCCGGCCAGAGCTGCGCGACAAGGTGGCGCGTGCCATCTCCAGTCTGTCCTACACCCGCGACAGTGCCGGACGCGCGTTGAAATCGGGCCGGATGCGGACTATCGGCGCAATCGTTCCGACATTCAATCTCAGCATCTTTGCCGAAGGCGTCGAGGCCCTGCAGAACCGTCTCAGCGAAGCCGGCTATACGCTACTCATTGCCAATGCGCAGTATGACCAGCAGCGCGAACTACAGGAGATGCGCAGTCTGCTCGAACGCGGCATCGACGGTGTGGTGCTGGTCGGCGGCTCGCATAGTCCGGAGCTGCGCACGCTGATCAGGCAGGCCGGCGTACCTGTGATAACCACCTACGTCTCGAAGGCATCCAGCGGCATGCCGGCGATCGGCATCGATAACGAGGCTGCAACTCGCGAACTGACGCGTTACCTGCTCAGCATCGGCCATGTGTCCTTCGGCACCATCGCCAATGTGCCTCCGTCGAACGACCGCTCGCGAGCGCGGCTCGAAGGTGTGCAGAAGGCGCTGGCGCAGGCCGGGATCGAACTGAAGCCAAGCCAGATCATCAAGGCGGATCATTCGCTGGCGCAAGGTCGCAATGCATTCCGTCAATTGATGACGGATCATCCGGAGATCACGGCGGTGATCTGCACCACCGATACGCTGGCGATCGGCGCCATGGCGGAAGCTCGCAAGCTCGGTTTCAAGGTGCCGCAAACGCTGTCGATCACCGGTTTCGACGACATCGAACTCGCGGCGCAGATCGATCCGCCTCTGACGACTATCAGCGTGCCCGCGGCTGAGATCGGGCGCGGTGCGGCCGATTATCTCATCAATGCAATCTCGGGATTATCGATCCCGAGCAGCATCCAGTTGCCTTACCGGCTGATCATGCGCGGCTCGACCGCTGCAGCGCCGCCGTCGCAGACACGCAAGACTCCGAAAGGCAAAGCAATCAGAGGCCGCTAAAGCGCGGCCCGCATGAAACGAGCGGGCTTTGGCTTCGCGCCGGAGCGCGATCGTTCGAGACGATCTGCTTTACCGGATCATGCCTCAGGGAGCCGCTTCGGCGTTGCTCGCAGCTTGCCAGGCATCGTCACGCTGCACAGCGCTTCGATGAAGAAGAAGTCTCCGAACATCACGGCGCTGTCTACGCCCTGATTATGAGGTTTCGAATAGCAACCGTGGCGCAGCAGGCCGCGATGGGCATCGTCCCGCGCCAGGTGTTTTTCGCAAAGGGCGGTGAGGATGTCGCGGGCGCGCTGGCTCCAGATCGCTGCCTTGTTTTCATCCGGATGCAACGCGGCCATGTCCGCGAAAGCCGATGCCACGATTGCCGAGGCAGATGTATCGATCAGCATATTGGGCACCGCCGGATCGTCAAAATCCCAGGGCGGCACCAGCGACGGTCCAGTCCGGGCGAGGAAGTAATCGGCGAGTTGTTCGGCAAGATCGAGATAGACGCGCTTGCCGGTGGCTTCGGCTGTGCGGGTGTAACCGTAGATCGCCCACGCTTGTCCCCGAGGCCAGCATGACGAATCCGAATACCCCTGGAACGTGAAACCGCGCGCACGCTGACCGGTCTCGAGATCGTATTCGACGGCATGAAAGGTCGAGTTGTCCGGACGGATGAAGGCTTCGCGCGTCATCAGCGCGTGAGCTTCGCCTGCCAGCGTGAAGCTGGCGTCGCCACGGTATTGCGTAGCCCAGTAGAGCAGGGGCAGATTTGCCATCGTATCGATTGCGGAGGAGCGGCGGCCGCGTACGTCGTTCAAGGGACCCCAGGCGGAAATGTAGCTGCCGCGCGGCGTCATGATCAGCCGGCTCCGCAGGTGGTCTGCGGCTTGTGCCGCCAGATCGGCATAGTGCGGATCCCCGGTAACATGAAACAGCGCGATGGCGCTGGGGTAGAAGATAAAGCCGATGTCGTGGGTATTCCCATCGCTGGCGCGCGGCGCGACCAGCAGCATCCGCTCCCGTGCGAGATTCAAGTAAGTCTCGTCCCGCGTGCGCAGATAGGCTGCAATCAGAAGTCCGACCCAGAAGCCGCAGAACCAGTTGCCGTGACTCCAGTTCGCGCCCTGGTATCCGGCCGACAGCGAAGCCGGCAGCGTATCCCATGCCCCTGACGGGTGCGTAACGTACGGGAAGCTGACGCCAAGTGTCGGTTCATCGGCGAGTAACTTCTTCGCATTGAGGTCCAGCGCTTCCAAAAACAGTTTCTCTGCCAAGACCTTAATCCTCCACCGCCGGCCGGCGGCTTCACGTGCCCGTGACACCCTCTGCTTGAGCGTCGCCTATCGCAGAAAACGATTTCAATGTAAACGATTTCAGATAGCATGCGCCTGCGGGAGGATTTGCGGACGATCGGCACATCACCTCACAAGAAGCGACGAAAGCGGGGTGAACCCGAGCCCTCCACATAGGGCAACGGCAAAGACCGCATACAAGCGGTCAAACGAAACAGGGAGGATTCATGACCAAGACCACCGGATTTGGCATCAGCCGTCGCACCCTATTGGCCGGTGCGACCTTCGGCGCAGCGCAACTCGCGTCGCCTTTCGTCATCACCGCGCGCGCGGCGGAAGCCGTCAAAGTGGGCCTGTTGTTGCCGAAGTCCGGCCCCTACGCAGTGCAGGGCGAAATCGGCCAGCACGGCGCGCAGGTCGCCATCGATGATTTCGGCGGCCATGTTCTCGACCGTCCGATCGAGTTGATATGGCTGGACGAGTCTTCGCCGCAGACGACTCAGCAGAACATGCGCAAGCTTGTGGAAGAGGAGAAGGTCGTCGCCGTACAGGGCGGTGTGTCCAGCGGCGACGTGCTTGCCATCATGCCGGTCGCGGAACGCGCACAGCGGCTGCTGATGGCGACCGGCCCAAACGCCACCGAAATCACCGGCAAGAACTGCAGCAAATATACGTTCCGTGTCGACCTGCCGAACAAGGTCACCGTCAACAGCGTCTATCCGCTGCTGAAGGAGCGAGGCAAGAAGTGGTATTTCGTCGTCGCATCCTATGCCTGGGGCATCGACGCCTATAACCAGATGAAGGACGTGGTGGTGAAAGACGGCGGCAACGTGGTCGGCTATGACCAGGCGCCGCTCGGTACCACCGATTTCAGCTCGTATCTGCTCAAGGTGCGTCAGGCGAAACCCGACGTCGTCTATGTCGGTCTCGGCGGCACCGATCTTACCAATTTCCTGAAGCAGATGAAGGAAATCGGCCTGACGAACCAGATGGCGCTGTCGGCTCCGATCGTAAACGACACCGATCTGTGGGCGGCGGGTCCCGACGCCGCGTTCGGTATTTATCCGAAGATCTGGAACTATACCGGGGCGCACATAACCAAGCGCAGCACTGACTTTGTCGAGGCCTTCAAGAAGAAGTACGGGCAGCCGCCAGAGGCAGAAGGGTGGCAGGACTGGTTCGGCATGACCTCGATCCTGACCGCGATCAAGGAAACCAAGTCCACCGACTCGACCAAGCTGGTCAGCTTCCTCGAAGAACACAAGTTCGAGGGCTACAAGGACGCTCCGATCTTCTTCCGCAACTTCGACCACCAGCTGGTGCAGCCGTTGCTGGTCGCGCAGGTCAAGGAGAAGATTACCGACAAGTACGACTACTTCGACATCAAGAGCGAGTATCCGAAGGATCCGTCGGCCCTTGATGCTGCTTATGGAAGTCAGGCGGAGATCGGCTGCACCTTCAAGTCTTGATGCAGCACGCTTTTGTCCTTTCTGGCGAGCGAGGCGACTGACGTCGCCGCGCTCGTCGTCATCCTTAAAAGCGGAATCGATATGACCGAGCTGATCATCTCGCAGGTCGTCAACGGACTTGTCCTTGGATTTCTTTACGTTCTGATCGCGATTGGGCTTTCGATCATTTTCGGAATGCTCGGCATCGTCAATTTCGCCCACGGTGTCTACTTCGCGCTCGGTGCCTATTTTGCGCTGACACTGCGCGACAGCCTCGGCCCATGGGCCATCGTTTTTGCGCCGCTGGGGGTCGGCGTGGTCGGAATCGTAATCGAGATGACTTTGATGCGGCCGCTCTACGGCAAGGAGCCGCTGCTCGGCTTGTTCATGACCTTCGGTATTGCGCTCTTCATCGAAGAACTGATCCGCACCATCTGGGGTGCGGCCGGCCATCCGTTCAACCCGCCGGGCTGGCTCTCGGGCTTTATCGTCTGGGGTCCGGTGCTGGTGACGAAATATCGCCTGTTCGTGCTGGTCGTCACCATTCTGATCCTGATCGCGCTGTGGCTGTTCCTGCAGGGCACGCGCTACGGCCGCATCATCCGCGCCGGCAGCCGCGACCCTGAAATGGTCAGCATGCTTGGCATCAATCTCAAGCGCGTATTCACTGCGGTATTCGGCTTGGGTACCGCGGTCGCTGGCATCGCCGGCGTGCTTGCCGCGCCGCTCTGGAGCGTGGTGCCGTCGATGTCGGAGGCTGCGATCATGCCGGCCTTCGTCGTGGTGACCATTGGGGGTCTCGGCAGCTTCGGCGGCGCCGTCATCAGCGGTCTTCTCGTCGGCGTTTCCGTCGCGCTGTCTATCCAGTTCTGGCCGGCGGCGTCTACTGCAGTGATGTATGCGCTGATGATTTTGATTCTTCTCGTTCGACCGCGCGGCTTGCTCGGCGAGAGCTGGGAGCGGTTCGAATGACGTCTGCGCGTAAAATTCTGCTGCACCCTGTCCTGGTGGCGGGTGTCGTCTTCTCCGTGCTGCCCTTTGTTCTGCCGCTGATCGGATCGTCAGCGAGTCTGGCGACCGAGATTGCGATCTATGCGCTTTACAGTCTCGGGTTCAATTTGTTGCTCGGTTACACCGGGCTTGTCTCGTTCGGCGCGTCCGCCTTCTTCGGTGCCGCGAGCTATGCAGCCGGCCTCGCCATGCTGCACTTCTTCAACAACATTTATCTGTCGATCATCTTCGGCACCGTGACCGCTGCCGTGCTCGGCCTGATCATCGGACTTCTCATCCTGCGACGGCGCGGTATCTACTTCTCACTGCTGACGCTTGCCTTCACCCAACTGTTCTATGAAATCGCGTTCAAGTGGACCGATGTCACCGGCGGCGAGAACGGCCTGCAGGGCATCGTCCGCAACAGCCTGGTCTCGCCGTTAGCCTATCACTACTTCGTCGTCGCAGTGGTCCTGTGCGGCATGTATGCGATCTGGCGCATTGCCCATTCGCCGTTCGGCCGTGTGCTGCAAGCGATCCGCGACAACGAGCAGCGCGTCCGCTGCCTCGGCTTCGACACCAAGCGCTTCAAATTGATCGCCTTCGTTCTGTCGGCAGCTTTCATCGGCCTAGGCGGAAGTCTGCTCACATTTATGATCCAAAGCGTCTACGCGGATAATCTCAACTGGCAGCACGCCGGTGATCCCGTGATGATGACGATCCTCGGCGGCATCCATCACTTCCTGGGCTCGACCTGGGGCGCGCTGATTTTCCTCACGCTCAGCGACAAACTGAGTTCGATTACCGAACACTGGTGGCTGGTATTCGGTCTGATCCTGATTGCCTTCATCCTGTTGTCGCCGGAGGGTGTGTCCGGAATCTGGATGCGTCTGCGGGGGCAAGGCAATCGCTGGACGCTGACCGACGAGGAGATTCCTCCACGGGGCAAATCCGTAAGCCTTCTCGATGTGGAATCGGCGGCTCCGGTTCAAGCCGACGCGTCGGTACTCGAAGTGCGCGGCCTCTCGAAGCGCTTCGGCTCGCTGGTTGTCGCCGACAAGATCGATCTCACCGTGAAGGCGCGCACGCTGCATAGCGTGATCGGCCCCAACGGCGCCGGCAAGACCACATTCTTCAATATCCTCACCGGCCTGATGCCGCATCAGGGTGGCACCGTGAGTTTTCTTGGCCGCGACATCACCGATATGGCTGCGCACAAGCGGATCGACAGCGGACTGGCACGGTCATTCCAGATCGTCAGCGTATTCAGCCATTTGACGGTGTTCGAGACGGTGCGGGTCGCGGCGCAGGCACGCTCGCCCTACCGCGCGTCCTTGTGGCGCGATGCATATCGATTGCCCGACGTTTGCGAAAAGGCCTGGGCGCTGCTGGCTACCGTCGGCCTCGTCGAGCGCGCCCACGAACTGTGCTCCAACCTGGCGCATGGCGAACAACGTCTCCTCGAGATTGCGGTGGCACTGGCGACCAATCCCGAATTGCTGCTGCTCGACGAACCGCTCGCTGGCCTCGGCGACGCCGACCGCGAGCGCATCGGCACGCTGATCCGCGATCTCTCGCGCCATCACACCGTGCTTCTGATCGAGCATGACATCGACCGCGTGCTGTCGTTGTCCGACAGCATCACGGTATTCCATCAGGGGCACGTCATCGCCGAGGGCGAGCCATCGAAGATCGCCAACGATCCGGCCGTGCTGGAAGCTTATCTCGGCCGCCACGGCACCCGCCGCGCGCAGCCTGCGCCGGTCGAGGGCGCAGCGCCTGCCGAACGCCCGCCGCTATTGACGCTGAAAGGAGTTGGCGCCGGCTACAATACCAGCGATGTCCTGCAGAACATCGACCTCGACGTGCGCGAGGGCGAGGTGGTGGCGTTGCTCGGTCGTAACGGCGTCGGCAAGACCACCACGCTGATGACCGTCATGGGGCTGCTGAAGCCGAGCCGCGGCAGTATCACTTTCGCAGGCCAGGATATCACTTCACTGCCGCCGGATCAGGTCAACAAGCACGGCATCGCCATCGTGCCGGAGGGGCGGCGCATCTTCCCGAACCTGACCGTGGTCGAAAATCTGGCGTTGGCGCAGCGTGATGGCGGCTGGCCACTGGAAGAAATCTACCGCCTGTTTCCCAAGCTGAAGATGCGGCAGGACGCGCGCGGCGAAAACCTCAGTGGCGGTGAACGGCAGATGCTGGCTATCGGTCGTGCGCTCTGTGCACCTCAACGCGTGATCCTGCTCGACGAACCGTTCGAAGGCCTCGCGCCATCCGTTGTCGCCGAGGTGCTGGCCGCCATCGAGCAACTCCGCCACAAGACCAGCATCCTGCTGGTCGAACACAAGGTCGACCTAGTGCTGGATTTTGCCGACCGCGTCTACATCATGGTCAACGGCCAGATCGCCTATGCCGGTGACAGCAGTGAGCTGCGCAACGATATGGAGACGCAGACTAAATTCCTGGGCATGGGATGAGCCGCCGCGTCCAAACTCCGATCCCAATGCCTTTTTCGGATGTCGATGGCATTGTCGAAGGGGGTCCTTCGTTTCGAATAGATGCTGTCAGGCAGTCGTTGGGCCGTCTTCGAAATTTGCCGTTGACTAACGCATAACTCATCGGTTATTGGTTTTATCAATAACCGATGAGTTATGAATCAGATGCCTGACAGTCACGATCTGATCTTTAAAACGCTCGCCGATCCGACCCGGCGCGCCATCTTCGAGCGGCTGTGCCGTGACGGGGAGCTGACTGTCGGGGCTCTGACCGCGCAGGCGAGGATTTCGCAACCTGCCGTCTCGAAACACCTCGGCATTCTGAAACAGGCGGGGCTGGTGCTCGACCGGCACGAGGGTCGTCAGACCCATTACAGCGCTCAGCGCAGCGCACTGGCACCGCTGATCGACTGGACAAGCCAGATGGCCGGATTCTGGCAGAGCCGGTTCGACGGCCTCGAAGACTTGCTGAAAAGGATGGACCAATGAACGAAACATCGAGCGAAAGGCTCTCCGTCGTTGTCGAACGCGAGATTCCTCATCCGCCCGAAAAGATCTGGCGTGCGCTCACGCAGCCGCATCTGATCGAGGAGTGGTTGATGAAAACCAGTTTCAAGCCCGAGGTGGGCCATCGCTTCGATTTCCGGGCGGACTGGGGCTCCGTAGATTGCCAGGTCGTGACGGTCGAGCCGAACAGGACGCTGTCCTATACGTGGGGCGCCCATGGCCTCGAGAGTGTCGTCACCTGGACTCTCAGCCCTACCGGTGCGGGGACCCATCTGCGCATGGAGCAAGTGGGCTTCCGGCCCGATCAGAAGCAGGCCTATGCCGGCGCCAAATTCGGATGGGCGCGGTTCCTTGAAAATCTGGAGCAGGTGTTGGCGCGCGCGGATTGAATCCGCACTTCGATATCAAGGGAGGTGCTAGTGAACTGGAATAAATGGGTTCGGCAAATTCATCGCTGGCTATCCATCGCCTTCACGGCAGGTGTGATGATCTACATCGTCGCCATGACACAGAGGCAACCCGACGCGTGGCTGGGTCTGCTGGCCTTGATCCCGCTCATCTTGCTGCTGCTGACCGGCTTGTATTTGTTCGTACTGCCATACGTCACGAAGTCGCGCGACGGACGTTCCGCCGTGAGGTCTGCGTGACAGACCTCACAAAACGGACTCTAGCGCTTGCGCCATGGTGTCCGAAGCGAACAGCAAAGGACGGAAGATGATGAGCAAGAGCGCATCTCCGAAAGAACAATCTCCATCCCAGTTGATCGACGGGAGGATCAAGGAGTTGGGAGATTGGCGGGGAAAGATACTTGCTCGACTCCGCGCATTGATCAAAGAAGCCGACCCCGAAATGGTCGAGGAATGGAAGTGGAGAGGCGTTCCGGTGTGGTCGCATGCCGGCATCATCTGCACCGGCGAGACCTACAAGAGCGCCGTGAAGATGACCTTTGCCAAGGGCGCATCGTTGGATGATCCCTCAGGCCTGTTCAACTCAAGCCTCGATGGTAACACCCGACGTGCCATCGACTTTCACGAAAACGCGAAGATAGACGAGAAGGCAATGAAAGCACTCATCCGAGCGGCCGTAGCTCTGAATACGTCTCGCACGCGCGGTCGCTAGAAGCATCATTGCACGGCAATTTACCGAATGCTCTTACGATTCATTAAGCGTATTGGGGCGCGTTGATAACGACATAAGGCGGCCGATTTTCATCGACATCATTAGCCTAAAATTTACTTCAATGCAGAAGGGCCATGTTTCTGCGATCGAATTAACTGTGCTGAAATTCCCGCCCGTTATGTAGGGGACATGGTCCGGGCCATCACGGATCAGTCAAACATCTTGGAGCACTTCACATGAAGAACCTTGTTTCGCGTTTCGTGAATGACGAGTCCGGCGCTACTGCGATCGAATACGGCCTGATTGCAGCGGGTATTGCGCTTGCTATCATCATCGCCGTCAATCAGCTCGGCACGCAGATCAGCACCACTTTTACCAACGTAAGAAATGGGATGGCGGGCCAGGCCACCGGGCAGTAAGAGATCACCACTTAGAGAGCAAAGCCCCGGTCATCGCCGGGGCTTTTTATTTTGAATCTCCAAATCGACTAAGATTACCGAATCAGAAGCATCATGGAGTTAGCGCAGCCTTGCGATAGGTTTGCCGGGCCGCAAGCAGATCGAGCGATGACGTCACCGCGCGCCGGACGACGGCCATCGGCACCCACCAGGGCGCGAGCAATAGCCCTAGGGCCCTTGCCGCTTCCGGCGCCAGCAGGCGGGCGGTCGTGCTGTTGATTTGCCGGATCGATCTGTTCGTCATGAACGTTGCGGAGAGTAGATCCCGCGATACATTGCCAGGAAAGGTCGACGGCGCCTGATCCGAAATCTCCACCGTGCAATCGACCGGGGCGTCCCCACGATAGATGCGCGCCAATGAATCGCCGATCCGGCCCAGCGCATCGCGCGCGGCGCCGATGACGGAATCGAAGTTCAGGAAGCCGTGAAACTGCCCGGAATAGTGCAGCAGTTCGACGGGCACGCCTGCGTCGCGTAGTTGCGCGGCGTAACTCAATCCATCGTCGCGGATCGGGTCGAATCCGGCGGTAATAATCACTGCCGGCGGCAGGTCGCGCAAATCCGGACTGAATGCGGGCGATAGCCAGGGATCGGTCAAATCACGCCCCTGCACGATCAGAGATTCAAGCGAATCCATGAACTCGGCGGTGAGAAGGTAGCCACGGCCGTTCTCTGCCTTCGACGGAAATTCGGCCGTCAGGTTGGTCGCAGGGTAAACGAGGATTTGCGACGAGAGCTTCGGGCCACCGCGGCGCAACGTTTCCTGCGCAACAGCCGCCGAAATATTGCCGCCTGCACTGTCGCCGCCGATCGCAAGACGGGCCGGGTCGATCCCCACGGAAGCCCCGTGATCTGCGACCCAGTTCAGAGCGGCAAGAAAATCTTCCCGCCCGGCATAAAGGTCGTGTTCGGGCGCCAGCCGGTAGCGTACGGCCACGACGATAGCGTTCGCCGCGCGAGCGATACCGCGGCAAATGCCTTCGCTGGTATCGAGGTCGCCGACCACGAATCCTCCGCCGTGACACCACAGGAATCCCGGCTTAAGACCTCGTGCGCCTTCCGGCGTATAGATGCGCAGATCGATCGGCCCATTGGGACCTTCGATGCGGCGCTCGACGATGGAAGCCATCGGGACCCGCCGGCCGAAAGTCATTGCCGCCAGGCGCCAATTGTATCGGGACGATTCGAGTTCGTCCCGGTCGACGGCCTTGCCGACGAAAGGACTGAGGATGCGGAGAAATAGTTTTGCTTCACGGTCCAGCCGGTCGGAGCGCAACGATATCGGCATGCCGGGGCCTTCCTTGGGAAGAGTAGGCGTGGCTTGGACGTGAGTGGCCTGGACGCGAACTCCTTGAACGTCGTTCATTGGCATCCCCCAGCTTATCGGTTGGCAACGTGATTATTCCACGTCGTCCACAGACTTCCATTAACCGCCGACGGTAACGCGCCACCAAATCCAGTGCCGGTGCGGTCCGCATTTCGGAACATGGTGCATGGTTTCGCACAGGCAGGCAACATGGATGAGGGATGGATTTCGATTGCAAAAGGTCGGATGAATTCAAACCAAGAGTCGGGTGCATCCGCCATCTCTCACGAGACGCCGGAAAAGACGCCAGGTGCAAACTGAACCGGAGGATGAGGATGAGCAGGAAGCTTCCGCTGGACGGAATTCGCGTCGCCGACATGACGACCGTGGTGTTCGGCCCGTATTGCACGCAAATCCTCGCCGATCTCGGCGCCGACGTCATCAAGGTCGAGCCGATGGAGGGGGACTCCGCCCGCAACATCGGCGTGCCGCCGAAGACACCCCTGATGGGCCCGGTGCATCTGCGGCTTAATCGAGGCAAGCGATCGGTATCCTGGGACATGAAGACCGAAGCGGGCAAGAAGGCGATCAGGCGCCTGCTCGAAACTAGCGACGTGTTCATCCACAACATCCGGCCGGATGCCATCGGTCGGCTCGGGCTCGGCTACGACGCCGTGCGCAAGCTTCGGCCCGACATCATTTACGTTCATTGTACCGGCTTCGGGCTCGATGGTCCCTATGCCGGACTGCAAGCCTACGACGATGTGATCCAGGCAGCTTCCGGAGCGGCGTCGCTGCTGCCGCGCGTCGACGGCAATCCACGCCCGCGCTACCTGCCGATGCTGTTTGCCGACAAGGTGTCGGGGCTGCACGCGGTCTATGCGACGATGGCTGCGCTGTTCGCACGGACGCGGGACGGCGAGGGGCAACATGTCGAGGTCCCGATGTTCGAGGCCATCGCCAGCTTCAATCTGCTGGAGCATCTATGCGACGCTACCTTTGTGCCGCCGACCGGAAACTGGGGCTATTTACGCCAACTCGATCCGGTGCGGCAGCCAATGCGGACCAAAGATGGTTATATTTCCATCGCGCCATATCTCGATGATCGCTGGATACGTTTCTTCCAAGCGGCGGGGCATCCGGAAGTCCTGCAGGAGGAGCGCTTCATCGACAAGCCGACCCGGCGCGCCAACATGTCGCAAATGTACGAGGTGGCCGAGGCGATCCTGCCCGAGAAGACAACCGAGGAGTGGCTGAAGATCCTGAAGGCGGCGCATGTGCCGGCGATCCATACCAACGAGATTGGCGAGGTGCTTGACGACCCGCATCTGAATGCTACCGGCCTGTTCCGGCAGCGCCAGCATCCGACCGAGGGCGGTTACATTGAGGTCAGGCCGCCGGTCCGTTTCGCCGGCGTCGAAGACCGCGAACCCAGCCACGCGGCGGCGATCGGCCAGCATACTGCCGAGATCAATCGTGAACTGGGGCTCGAAGACTAAGCCGCGTAACGGATCGCAAGCGCTGCTCCAATTTCCACGATCAACCCTCCGTGTCGCTTCCGCTCACCGTAGCAATCAGCACGACAAAATAATCACGAGAGCGCCGGCTTCAGGCCGTCGAAAACTTCTTCCATCACTGTGAGGTTGCATGACCAGAACTGTACTGCGTGACGATCGCGACGGCGTTGCACATTTGACGCTGAATCGGCCGGATAAACTCAACGCGCTGAATATGGAAGTATTCCAGGCGCTGGAAGCTTACGTGAAGGACATCGCCAATCGCCCGGTCCGTGCGGTGGTGCTGCGCGGTGCCGGGCGATGTTTTTCGGCCGGGCATGACCTGCGCGATATCGCGACGGGCGAAAGGCCGCCGCGTGCGAATTACCAGTCGCATGTCATCCAGATGCTGGCCGACCTGCCGTTGCCGGTGATCAGCGCGGTGCACGGGCATTGCTACACGGGCGCACTCGAACTGGCGCTCGCAGGCGACATCATCCTGGCGGCGGAGTCCGCCAAGTTCGGCGATACGCATGCCAAATGGGCGCTGACGCCGGTCTGGGGTCTCAGCCAGCGGTTGCCGCGTCGGGTCGGGACCTACAAGGCGCGCGAGATGATGTTTACGTGCCGCACTTATTCCGGCCGTCAGGCGCTGGAAATGGGTCTTGCCAACGACTGCGTTGCGGACAGCGCATTCGATAGTGCGATCGAGGCGCTGCTTGCGGAGATCGTCGCGAATTCATCCTTCAGCCACGCCGCCAACAAACGCCTGCTGATCGAGACCGATGGTCTGTCGCAACGCGACGGGTTGGCGCACGAAATTTATTACGGCGCGGGGAGGGGTCCCGACATGGAGGAACGCATCGCGGCGTTCACGCGCAAGGCGAAATGAAATCGGCTGGATTGCAGAAAGCCCGCCCATAGCGTGGACCCATAACCCGATATTTCAGATCACGCGTCCTGCAGATTTCCCAGGAGATCGATGCAGGCGCGCTCGATTGGCTTTTCGGAAATCGTCCGTGGAATTTCAGCAAGCACCTGAATGATGTCCGGTACGTCGTTTCGTTCCAGATTCGCGCGGCAATAGGCGATCAGTGCTTCCTTCGTGAAAGAGCCGGGGTCGTGCGGAACGACGGCGGCCACGAGGTTCTTCTCGCCCGCGACATTCTTTGGCGTGTTGACGCCGTAGACAAACACATCGGACACCAATCCGGATCTGCTGATGGCCGATTCCACCAGCGCGGTGCTGACGAAATCCCCGTTCTTGCGCACGCCGCCGCCGACACGGAAGTGGAAGAAGAACCAGCCCTCGTCGTCCTGGTGTACGATGTCGCCGGTGTGAAACCAACCGTCTTGAACTTTTTCCGCGCTAGCCTTCGGGTTCTTGAGATAGTTGACCACGATCGGAGAACCGTCGGCTCGACGGAAGCGGAGTTCGCCGGGCTCGAAGGGGGCACAGCGCTCACCGGCCTCGTTGAAGCATACGGCTTCCGAGCCGGGCAGCACCTTGCCCATGCTTCCGATCGGGCCCTCGCCGGGACGATTGACCAATGCGCCGCCGCCTTCTGTCGATCCGTAGATTTCGCAGATTTTGAGTCCGAAACGCCGTTCGTACTCGACCCAGAGGTCGGGCGGCATGCCGGCGCTGATGACGAGGCGCACCGGATTCTCGATATCGTCGGGATGTTCGGGGACGCTGAACACTTCGGGGATCATGCCGCCGAGCAGATTGAACACCGTGCAGTCGTAGGCGCGGCAAATGTCCCAGAGCCGGCTCTTGGTGAACTTGCGGCTGATCACGACTTGAAGCGGTCCGGCCAGCCCCCGGCGCAGCGTCGTCTGTGCATTGATATGGGTCAGCGAAAGGCCGGTATAGAGGATATCATCGTCCTGAATGCCGAAGATGCCGCCGAGGTAAGCCGCAGCCATGTATTGGCTGAACGGCTGCACCACCGCTTTGGGATTTCCCGTCGTGCCCGATGTGAACATCATCATCATCGGTGCGTCAGGCGCCGTGATGGCTTGAGGCGGTGCCTTTCCCTTTTGTGCGACGACGTTGTCATAGTCCAGCCAGATCAAATCGGCCGGTTTCTTCGCCGGTGCATCGCCGCCGCCAAGCACAATGAGCCACTTGAGCTTGTCGGGCGCGTTGCCGAGTTGCAAAACCGCGTCCGCGCATTCCGGCGTGCAGATCACGCCTTCGCATTCGGCGAACTGCAGCATGTAATGGAGTTTCTCTCCGACGACGCGTGGGTCGATCGGAATGAAGACGGCGCCGAGCCATGCCGCGGCGAGCATGGCTTCGACGAATGCCGGATAGTTCGCCATCATGATGGAGAATCGCGAGCCGTTGCCGATGCCCAGCGCGGCAAGCTGGTTCGCAAGCGCGCCTGCATTGTCGCGCAGCTCGGCGAACGTTCGTGTCTCGTCTTCCAGCACGCCGCCATTAGCCACGTTGACGAAGGTAAGAGCCTTGAAGTCCGGGTAGTTCGCGGCCTGTCGCGAAACGAGCGCGGCGAGATTCGGGTCGGGCGTCTGCATCGGGTGTTGGCCTCTTCTTTTTGGATCGGGACGATACTGATTGTTCGTTGCTGGGAATCTCTATGCTGCCGTCCAGCGCAGCAGGCCATCGCCCCCGGCGGTTACCTCGCCAAGGCTGCCGACCGGGCTCTTGTCCCGATCCGTCAGCATCGCAAGCGTTGCGACATTGTCGGCATCGACGCGCGCCATCAACCGTCCACCCTCGGGCGTGCGTCCAAGCACGGTGCCGAATTCCGGTCGGCCGTCGCGTTGATAGACGATGGTGAAGGTCTCGAGCGACGCCTTGCCGGCATATTCGAGCACGAGCGGAGGCACCGGTCCGCGCCGCGCGTCGGCAATGCCCTGCACGCTGTAGTCGGGATTCAGCAGGTCGCGCTCGGGCGGCAGCGAGCCGAGCACGATCGCATGATGCTTGGTGACGAACTCGCCTTGCCCATAGAGCAATGCGAGCTTTCCCGGCTGCTCGCGCAGGCCGCGAACCAAAGCCGCAGCCGCATGGGTCATATAGTTGTTCAGCGGCGCGCCGAAGAAACTCAGGCCGCCGGTGCAGGTGAGGGAGGCGGTTGCCGGCAGTCCAAGCGTGCGACGCGCCAGTTTCGGCACCACAGGAAAGCAACTGTAGAGCTCGATCAGCGCGAAGCGTTCGATGCCGCCGACCTGATCGAGCAGCGACTCGAACACCGCATCCTGTGCATGGGAGCGTGCATACTGGTCGCGCTCGAGATAATGCCGTGGCTCCTTGGCTGCTGCTCCACACCACGGATAGATCAGCCGCTCTCGCGGGATACCGAGTTCGAGCGCGCGCGCCAGGCTGGTGACGATGATCGCCGCGCCCTGATTGACCTGCGAATTGGCGACCATGCGCAGCGTGTAGGGCCACGCGATCAGCCGGTTGCGGTCGCCCGGTGTGGTGATCTGCTCAGGCGTGAACGGCTCACGCGACCAGGCATAGGGATTGCTTGCGGCGACCTCGGAGAAGCGCGACCAGATCAGTCCGGATTCGGCCAGCGCCTCGCGTGGCGTCTGGCCCCATGCCGCCAGCGTCGCATTTTCGTACAGCGGATAGACCATGGTCGGCATGAAGATGCCGTGCTGCATCGTCACCGGCAGCGACCAATGCCGGGCCCGTTCGATCTTCGGGTCTGGATCCTTCGGCGACCACGGCAATTCGACACCGGCCTTCTCGGCCGAGACGACGGAATAGTTCGATTCCGCGCCGACGATCGCGCCGACCTGCGACTCTCCGCGCGCGATGCGTAGCGCGGCTTCGTGAATATAGCGCACCGGCGACTCGCCGCCGACCGGGCCGTTCACCGCGCGCGCTGGCACTGCTCCGATGCGCTTGGTCAGCAGGGAAGCTGCATCGACATAGGGCCACGATACTTCGCAGACGACATCGAGGGAATCCACCTGCGCGAGCAGCGCCGCGCCGGCGTCCTGTTCTGCTTCGCGCAGCGCACGCTCCATCAGCGCAATCGGCTCGAGACCTTCGGCCGGATCCTTGGTGCGGTGGGTGATCTCGCCGGCACCGACGATGACGGGAATGCGCTCGGGTTGCACGATGAACGTCTCCTCGTAGTCCTGCCGATTGCGTTCGTTGAAAGGGCCGTCGCAATCGACGATAGAAAGCAAATTATCGGATCATATTGGCGAACGCTTGCGCTGAGTGTCCAGCACTTATCGCCAGTCAGGCGCGCGGAGCATTGCATCGCTGCGCAGATTGCGGCGCCGATATTCCGCGACGCGGATGGCACTGAAAGTCGTTAGCCGAGTACCGCCGCGGCGCCGAGCAGGAAGCCGATTTCGAACATCTGCTCGATGGCGCCGAGCACGTCCCCGGTATAGCCGCCGATCAATCGTCGCGACCATGCCGCAAGCGCTGCCGCGAGTGCCGCGCCACAGATCCATCCGGCCGCAATGGATATGACCGAGATCAACGCCAGCGGTACCGCGGCGGCAGCGGTTACAACCAGCACGAACAGGAGTTCGTCGGCGCGCGGGCGCGATTGAACGTACGGCACCTTCATCGCCGCGACGTCGCCGCTATAGGATAATTTCAGCATCACGAACGACGGTGCGGCGCGCGCCGCTGCATGCGCGGCGATCAGGACGGCCGCTCCAGCCCAGGGCGACAATGCCGCAAGTGCCGCGATCCGCAGCGCCACACCAACCCCCAGCGCCAATGCGCCATAGGTACCGATGCGGCTGTCTTTCATGATGGTGAGTCGCTTCTCGATGCTCCAGCCGCCGCCGAAGCCATCGAACGTATCGGCGAAGCCATCCTCATGCAGTGCGCCGGTGAGTGCGATACTGGCCGCGATGGCGAGGAGCGCCGCGATTGTGGAGTCCCAAAGCTCGTTGGCAATCAGCCACACTAGCGAAGAAGCAAGTCCAATGCCGGCGCCGACCAGCGGCGAATACTTGAGGCAGCGCGTCAACCAATCCGGCGCCATCTCGACCGGCGCGGCGCGCACCGGCAGGATGGTGAAGAACCGTACGGCGTTGCGAAACACCTCCCGTTCGCTCATTCAGATCGCTCCGGAAAGAACGTCGTCGAGGCTGGCGACATCGGTGAGAAGCCGCGCCGAAGCGCGCAGCAGCGGAAGCGCCAGCAGCGCGCCGGTGCCTTCGCCGAGCCGCATCCCGAGATCGAGCAGCGGTGTAGCCCCCATCGCATCGAGCACGATGCCGTGGCCTCGCTCGGCGGAGCGATGGGCGAAGATGCAGAAATCCCGCGCTGCCGGACACAACCGGATCGCCGCCAGGGCAGCCGCGCTGGAGATGAAGCCATCGACGATCATCGGGCGGCGTTGCGAGGCGGCGCCGATCACCGCGCCGGCCATCATCGCGATTTCGAGCCCGCCGAATTCGGCCAGCACATCGAGTGGTGCCGTCGCGTCGCTGCGTGCGCCGGCGCGGACAAGTGCGGCGCGTTTTCGAGCCAACCCCTCGTTGCTTTGTCCGGCGCCGGCGCCGATGCAATCGTCGAGCGGTGCAGGCGTCAGCCGATGCGCGATCAGCGCTGCCGACGCGGTATTGCCGATACCCATTTCGCCGATGGCAAGGACATCCGCGCCTGCCTCGATTTCGGCGATAGCCAATTCGCAGCCGCGCGTCAGCGCTCCGATGGCCTCGTCGTGTGACATCGCTGGTTCGCGCGCGGCATTGGCTGTACCAAGCCGAATCTTCGCCGCGATGAGATTCGGATGAGGTAGCAGTTCGGCCGCGACGCCGGCATCGATGACACGAATTTTCACACCAGTCGCTGCAGAAAAAGCGTTGGCGCTGGCGCGGCCGGCGAGAAACGTCTTCACCATCGCTACTGTCACGTCGGACGGATACTGCGAGACGCCTTCCTGCGTCAGCCCGTGATCACCCGCGAACACCATCAACACGCCATTCTCTGCGCGCGGTTCGGATGGTTGCCAGATCATCCCGAGTTGCAGGGCGAGGTCCTCGATGCGCCCGAGCGACCCCGGCGGCTTGGCCTTGCCGTCGATGCGCGCGCGCAAGGCAGCCTCATGGGAACGATCGAGGGGAGCGACCGGTGGATGCGGCCAATGCACATCTGAGCGAGAAGACGTCATGCTGTTCCTCTGCCATGCCACGCGGGTTATGGTTGACCCGATCCGGCGCGACGGCTAGCGTTCACGCCGATGGTCCTTCCACATGGAAGGTGAAAAGGGAAGCCGGTTTTCAAGTCCGGCGCTGCCCCCGCAACTGTGAGCGACGATCCTCTTTAACGAGGGGTCTTGCGCCGAAGCCACTGGGATCGTCCCGGGAAGGCGGCGATGAGGCCACAACGCGCGAGCCAGGAGACCTGCCATCGTGAATTGTGCTTTGGAGGCGTCGGGGCGGGGTGCACCGGACGGGCGCGCGCAGGATGGTGTGGCCATCGGCACGACCCGACAAAGCTCGCCGTCAATACCGGGCCGCGGATGCTGCACCATTCGTCAACTTCCCTCCTGCTTCCGACGCTGGTGCTGGGCGGCGCACGCTCCGGCAAGTCGCAGTTTGCGGAGAAACTGGCGCACGGCAGCGGCCTGACACGCATCTATCTCGCCACCGCGACCGCCGGCGATGATGAAATGCGTAGGCGCATCGCGCATCACCGCAGCCAGCGCGGCGAAGGATGGCGCACCGTCGAGGAGCCGCTGGCGCTGACCGACACGCTGGCGCGCGAAAGCAGCGTGGAACGCGTCGTGCTGGTCGATTGTCTGACCTTGTGGCTATCGAATCTCATGCATGCCGGCCGCGATCCGGCGCAGGAAACGCAAAAGCTGGCGGACTGGCTGCGCGCGACATCACGTCCGGTTCTGCTGGTGTCGAACGAAGTCGGCCTCGGACTGGTGCCGGAAACGTCCTTGGGTCGCGATTTTCGCGATGCGCAGGGCCGGCTCAATCAGGCCATCGCCGTCGCCGTTCCGACTGTCGTGTTCGTCGCCGCCGGGCTGCCGTTATGGCTCAAACGCGATCACACCGAGAAAGGAAATACCCCATGACCGATCCGGCCAATGAGGACGCTGTCAACGCCCGGCATAACGACAAGATGCGCAAGGTGAAAGTGGCGCGCGATCGCATGATGGCAAGCAAGACCGGCGAGAAGGGTCTGCTGATCGTCCATACCGGCAACGGCAAGGGCAAGACCTCCGCGGCGCTCGGCATGGTGTTTCGTCACATCGGGCATGAGATGCCGGTCGGCATCGTGCAGTTCACGAAATCCGCGAAATGGGACACCGGCGAGGCACGGCTGCTCAATCGGTTTCCCGATCTGGTGACGCTGCACATCATGGGCGAGGGCTTCACCTGGGAAACGCAGGATCGCGCGCGCGATGTTGCCGCCGCGGCTGCGGGCTGGGAGCAGGCCAAGCAACTGATCCGCGACGACCGCCATCAACTGGTCTTGCTCGACGAACTCAACATCGTGCTGCGCTACGATTATCTGCCGCTCGACGATGTGCTCACCTTCCTGCGCGACGAGAAACCGGCGGACAAGCACGTCGTCATCACCGGGCGCAACGCCCACGAGAAGCTGATCGAGATGGCCGATCTCGTCACCGATATGACGATGGTGAAGCACCCGTTCCGTGAGGGCATCAAGGCGCAGAAGGGCATTGAGTTTTGAATCTGCCCGATACGCCCGCACTGATGATCCAGGCAACCGGCTCCAATGCCGGCAAGTCGACGCTGGTTGCGGGATTGGCGCGGTTGCTGGTGCGGCGTGGCATGAAGGTCGCGCCGTTCAAGCCGCAGAACATGTCGAACAATGCGGCCATTGCCGTCGACGGCGGCGAGATTGGCCGCGCGCAGGCGGTGCAGGCACGCGCGGCGCGGCTGCCGCCGAGCATTCACATGAATCCGGTGCTGCTGAAGCCGGAGAGCGACACCGGCGCGCAGGTCATCGTGCAGGGGCGTCGCGCCGGTACGCTGCGGGCGAAGAACTATCTCGACAAGAAGGCCGAGTTGATGCCGGCCGTGCTCGACAGCTTTGCGCGGCTCGCGCGCGAGGCGGATATCGTGCTGGTCGAAGGTGCCGGCAGTCCTGCCGAGATCAATCTGCGGCAGGGCGACATCGCCAATATGGGATTCGCCGCTGCTGTCGATGTCCCGGTGGTGCTGACGGGGGACATCGATCGCGGCGGTGTCATCGCCAGTCTGGTCGGCACCCATGCCGTGCTGGAGCCGGATGAGCGGGCACGCATCCACGGCTTCCTGATCAACAAGTTTCGCGGCGAGGTGAAGCTGTTCGATGCGGGTCTCGATGCGGTGACGCGCATGACGGGCTGGCCGTCATTGGGTGTCGTGCCTTGGCTGCCGCAGGCGGCGTGGCTGCCTGCGGAAGACGCACTCGATCTCGAGCACAATGGAACGACCGGCGACGCTACCTGCGTCATCGCTGTGCCGATGCTGTCGCGCATCGCCAATTTCGATGATCTCGACCCGCTCGGCATGGAGCCCGGCGTCGAGCTGATCTTCGTGCGGCCGAGCCAGCCGATCCCCGCGAAGGCCGATGTCGTCATCCTGCCCGGCACCAAATCGACTCTTGGCGATCTCGCCTTCCTCCGCGCGCAAGGCTGGGACATCGATATCAAGGCGCACGTTCGCCGTGGCGGTCATGTGCTCGGCCTGTGCGGCGGCTACCAGCTGCTCGGCAGGACCATCGACGATCCGGAAGGACTGGATGGCGCAGCCGGCAGCGCCGAGGGTCTGGGACTGCTCGACATCGTAACCACAATGCAGGGCGACAAATCGACGACGCTTATCCACGGCACCCATTGCGCCAGCGGCACACCGATCGAGGGCTATGAGATTCACATTGGCCGTAGCGACGGCCCTGATTGCGCACGGGCCCTTGTTGCGATCGGCAAGCGATTCGATGGCGCAAGTTCACCGGATGGCCGCGTACAGGGCACCTATCTGCATGGGCTGTTCAGCAATGATGCATTTCGTTGCGCGTGGCTGCAAAGCCTCGGCGTGACGTCGTCGTTGGCCTATGAGCAGCGCGTCGAAGCCGCGCTGGATACGCTGGCCGATCATCTCGAAGCTCATCTCGATATCGCCGCGCTGCTGGAGATTGCCCGTCGACGTCAAGCCAACAACGCGAGCGCGGCGTAGACCGCTAATTCAATCCCGCAGGCAGCGATCAGCATCCGCAACGCGTGGCTGATGTCTTCCGGCGTCGCGTTTTTTCGGCCGCCTGCGTTCAGATACGGATCGTCGACGACGCCTTCGGCATAACGCCGCGGTCCCGCCAGCGTCAGCCCGAGCGCGCCGGCCATGGCGCTTTCCGGCCAGCCGGCGTTGGGCGAACGGTGCTTCGATGCATCGCGCAGCACGGTCCGCGCCGCATTTGTCGGCGAACCGCTGGCAAATGGCGCAGCGAGAGTCAGCAGAAGGCCGGCGAGCCGGGCCGGGATCAGATTGACCAGATCGTCGAGCCGTGCGGAGGCCCAGCCGAAGTCGATATGCCGCGTGCTGCGATGACCGATCATCGAGTCGGCCGTGTTGATCGCCTTGTAGGCGATCAGGCCCGGAAGCCCCAGCAGCGACAGCCAGAACACCGGCGCCACCACGCCATCGGAAAAATTCTCGGCGCAGGATTCGATCGCCGCACGGCAGACGCCGTGCTCATCGAGGCTTTGCGGATCGCGCCCGACGATCATGCCGACGGCGCCGCGCGCCGCATCGAGGCCGCCGTTCATGAAGGCATCACGCACCCGCGCCACATGCCGATAAAGGCTGTTCTGGGCAATGAAGACGGAGGCTATCAGTCCGAGCAGAATGTCGCCGCCAACCCCGCGCGGCAGCGCGCGTTCGATGGCCCATCCGAGCAATGCCGCAATCCCGGTGAACACCACGACGGCTGCAGCGCCGGCGATCTTGCGGCCGTGGGCGCTCCAGGTCTCCCGATTGAACAGCCGGTCGATCCGGCCGATGCCCCAGCCGAGCAAGGCGGACGGATGCGGCGCGCGGCGCCATATGCAATCCGGATCGCCGACGACGGCGTCGAATATCAGCGCGAGTACGACAACGGCAAGATGATCGGCCCACGTCGCCACGCTAGTGTGCCGTCGCCGCCGTATTCGATGACGATTCCCGTTCGGCCCGTGCGATCTCCGCAACCAGCCGATCCAGCGCATCGACCACCATCGGGCCACCGCACACCGTCAGCCGTTCCGGAACCACCAGCCGTTTGGACGGTGGATAGAAATGTTCGAGCGCCGGATGCAGCAGGAAGGCGCGGCCTTCATCCTCGGCGAAGCCGCTGTCGTTCGACACCAGGATGAAATCCGGCCGCAGGCTGATGATCGATTCCAGCGAGGCAAAGCCGCCATACTTCAAACCAAGGTCGCCGGCGGCGTTGGAAAGCCCCACCTCCGCCAGCAGCGAACTGATCAGGCTGCGGCTGCCGGCGATCCAGCCGCGGCGCGACACCGACAGCACACGATAATGTCTGCGGGCGACGAACTGCCGCGTCCGCGCAACCGCGGCATCGATGCGCGCGATAGCGGCATCGGCGCGATCGGGATGCTGCGTCAACTCGCCCATCCGGCGGATCTGGGCTTTTACGTCGTCGACGGAATGCGCGACGTCGAATGTCACCACCCGCTGCCCCTGCTCCTTCAGGAGGTTGCGCGTCGCAAGCTTGGTGAAGCTGCCGGCCACGACGACGTCGGGCTTCAGCACCAATACATCCTCGGCTTCGCCGGACAGTCGCGGATAACGATGCGCATCCGCCGCGCTCCATGAGCGCGCGGCATCGCGCGAATACGGGCCGAGGCCGAGGATCTGCTCGGGATCGGCCAGCGCCAGTAACAGCTGATCGGTGCAGGCATTGATCGATGCAATGCGCGGCAATTCCACAGCGTCCGCCGGCACAGCCACGCTCGTCAGCATCACCGCGGCAAGGGTGGCGATCCCACGAAACAGGCTCTCGCACTTTGATCCGGACAATGGCATGACAGACCCATGAAGCATGGCGGTGACTTGACCGACGCGATCGCGCAGTATGGGGGCGCACCTGAACTGTGGCTCGATCTGTCCACTGGAATCAACCCGCGTCCATGGCCTGTTCCAGCGCTGCCGGATGCGCTCTGGCAGCGATTGCCGTCGCATTCCGACGAGTCCGCGTTGCTCGGCGCCGCACGCGACGCTTACCATGTGCCGGCCGGAGTCGAGGTCGTCGCAGCGCCCGGCACGCAGGCGCTGATCCAGTGGCTGCCGCGGCTCGCGCCCGCTGGCCCTGTGGCCATCGTCAGTCCGACCTATAACGAACATGCCGCGGCGTGGCGTCTGGCGGGGTGCGAGGTCGTTGCCGTCCGTGCGCTGGAGGAGCTTCCTGCGCATGCCCGCCACGCTGTCGTCGTCAATCCGAACAATCCGGATGGTCGTATCGTCGATCACGCGGCGCTGGCGCGGATAGCCGGTATACTGCAAACGCGCGGTGGATGGCTCATGATCGACGAAGCCTTTGCCGACATCGATCCGGCGATCGGCGCTAGCGCACTTTGCGGCGATCTGCCGGTTGTCGTGCTGCGCTCGTTCGGAAAGTTCTATGGCCTTGCCGGATTGCGGCTGGGCTTTGCGATCGGCGCGCCTGACATCATTGCGCGCATCGCTGCAGCGCTCGGGCCTTGGGCATGCTCCAGTCCGGCGCTCGCGATCGGCGCGGTCGCGCTGCGCGATATCGCCTGGGCTGAATGCGCGCGCGAGGATTTGTGCAAGCAGGCGCGCAAGCTGGATGCCGTTCTCGGCGCGGCTGGTTTCGACATCGTCGGCGGAACGGCGCTGTTCCGGCTGGCGCGCCATGCCAGTGCGCAGGCGCTCCATGCGACGCTTGCCAAGCAACGCATCTGGTGCCGCAAGTTCAACTGGTCCGGCGATCTGCTGCGCTTCGGGCTGCCGGCGGACGATGCCGGGCTTGCGCGTCTCGCGGCGGCGCTGGCGATGCATGACTAGCCGCATGGCGGCTTGGACTCCGGCCCCAATCCCGTCCAGGGCACGATGATCATCTGGTTCTCATGGCCGGCGCGATAGGCCGTGATGCGGAAGACGTCGGCGAGGGTTGTCTCCGACAGCGCATCGGCGGGATGCCCCTGCGCGGCCAGACGGCCGTCCTGCATCACCAGCACGATATCGGCGAACCGCGCCGCGAGACCGAGATCGTGCGTCACCACGATAGCCAGCGCGCCGTTGTCGGCGGCGG
>JANINJ010000005.1 GCA_024508855.1 Xanthobacteraceae bacterium | reverse complement strand
CGGGTTGCGCTGCCGCCAGCCGCGCGCCGGTCTCGGTCATGACCGCCTGGATCAGGTACGAAATCAGTTCGCGTACCAGTTCGGCGCCGCGCCGCGCATCGTCCAGTGCCGGATAGTGCCGGTCGATCTCGCGGATGATGTTGGCCAGCAGCGGCACAGCGGCGAGGTCGTCCACCGTGAACAGCCCTGCCCGCAAGCCATCGTCGATGTCGTGCGCGTCGTAGGCGATGTCGTCAGCCAGCGCCGCGACCTGCGCTTCCAGCGACGCAAAGCTCCACAGTTCCAGATCGTACTGCGCATTAAAATCGGCAATGCCGACCGGCAAGCCGTGCGCGCGATAACGGCCGGTGGCCGCACCGTTCCTGTCGGTCAGCGGACCGTTATGCTTGACCACGCCCTCGAGGGTTTCCCAGGTCAGGTTGAGGCCGTCGAACGCCGGATAGCGATGCTCCAGCGAGGTCACCACCCGCAAGGTCTGTGCATTGTGGTCGAACCCGCCAACTCCCTCCAGGCACCGGTCGAGCGCACGCTCGCCGGCATGGCCGAATGGCGGATGACCGAGATCGTGCGCCAGCGCCAGCGCCTCGGTGAGGTCTTCCTCGAGGCCCAGCCGCCGCGCCAGCGCGCGGGCGATCTGCGCCACTTCCAGCGAATGCGTCAGCCGGGTCCGGTAATGATCGCCCTCATGGAACACGAACACCTGGGTCTTGTGCTTGAGGCGGCGGAACGCGGTGGAATGGATCACCCGGTCGCAGTCGCGGCGGAAGGCGCTCCGGCTCTCGCTCGGCGGCTCGTCGAACTGCCGCCCCCGGCTGCGCGCGGGATCGCAGGCGTAAGGCTTTTGCGGGGCAGCCATTCCGACCGGCACGGTAATTCAAACCCTCGTGTTCAACGCGTTTTCCTCATGCGAACCGATATCCCATTCGCTTGAAAACCCTGTGAAGCATTTGATTCTGCAATGCTCCGCACTTAACTATGCTTCGCGGACAATGCAAAACCGCACCCCGCGGCCTATTTCGGCTATACTCGTGGGAAGGCTACGGAGTCGCAGAATGACCGAGACCAGTGTCACCATTTCCGAGCGGGCGGCCCGCCGGATCGGCGAAATCCTCAAGACCGAGGGTGACGGCGCGATGCTGCGCATCAGCGTCGAGGGCGGCGGCTGTTCCGGCTTCCAGTACAAGTTCGATGTCGAGCGCGCCCAGGCCGACGACGACATGGTGATCGAGCGCGACAATGCCGTCGTGCTGGTCGACCCCTCCTCGGCCCCCTTCCTTGCGGGATCGGAAGTCGATTTCGTCGACGACCTGATCGGCGCATCGTTTCGCGTGGTCAATCCCAACGCCACCGCATCCTGCGGCTGCGGCACCAGCTTCGCGATCTGAAAATTTACGCGGGAGCACGGCAAGGGAGCACGGCAAGCGCCGCTCCTGTCTGCATAACGCTCAGCGATTGCATGTTTCCGGATTGCTTCGCCTGATCCGGGACCAGCGATTCCGCACGCATCGCGATCACCTGCGTCACGCCAGCAGCGCTTTAACGCAAGTCGTCCGAGCCGATGCGCATATGCTGCGCATCGCACCTGCGATCGCGGGCGGTTGCCCGTATCGGCGAAAGGGATTGTAATCGAGCCAATCATACGGAAACAGCAAACAGAGTTCCGGAGAACAAATGTCGGGAGAGAGCAAAACCCATTACGAGGTGATCGTCGTCGGCGCGGGCGTCGCGGGCATTTACCAGATCAAGCGGCTCACCGATCTCGGCATCGACGCCACCGTCCTCGACTCCGCCGACGATCTCGGCGGCACGTGGTACTGGAACCGCTATCCCGGCTGCCGCTTCGATTCCGAAAGCTACACTTACGGCTTCTCGTTCTCCCGCGAACTGCTCGACGAGTGGCACTGGAAGGAGCGCTTTTCCGGGCAGCCCGAAAATCTGCGTTACCTCAATTACGTCGCCGACAAATTCGACTTGCGCAAACACATGCAGTTCGACTGCAAGGTCGAGGCGATGCGCTTCGACGAAACGCACGATCTGTGGCACGTGAAGGTCAGCGACGGCCGCGAGTTGACGGCGCGTTTCGTGGTTCTCGCGATCGGCCTGCTCTCTGCGCCGACCATGCCGCGGCTCGAAGGCGTCCGGGACTTCAAAGGCCGCTCGTTCCACACCTATTACTGGCCGCATGAGCCGGTCGATCTCGCGGGCAAGAAAGTGGCGGTGATCGGCACCGGCGCCACCGGCATTCAGGTGATCGGCGAGATTGCCGACAAGGTCGGCGACCTCACCGTTTTCCAGCGCCGGCCGAACTGGAGCGCGCCGCTGAACAACAGCGCAATCTCCGAAGAGGAAATGACCGACATCCGCGCGCGCTATGACGAAATCTTTGCCGCCTGCTCGCGCACGCCGGGCAGCTTCGTGCACGGGCCGGACCAGCGCGGCTTTTACGAGGTCACGCGCGAGGAACGACTGAAACTATGGGACAGGCTTTATGACGAGCCCGGCTTCGGCATCTGGCTCGCCAATTTCCGCGAAATCTTCATGGACGAAGCGGCCAATGCCGAGCTGTCGGAATATATCGCCGACAGAATCCGTCGCCGCGTCAAGGATCAAAAAGTCGCCGAAAAGCTGATCCCGAAGGATCACGGCTTCGGCGTGCAGCGCCTGCCGCTGGAGACGAGATATTTCGAGGCCTATAACCGCGACAACGTGCATCTCGTCGATATCAGCGAGACGCCGCTGACGCGCGTTACCGAAAAAGGCCTGCGCACGACCGAGCGCGACTATGAATTCGACATCATCGTCTACGCCACCGGATTCGACGCCATCACCGGCGCCTACGACCTGATCGACATTCGCGGCATCGGCGGCGAAGCACTGGCCGGAAAATGGAAACATGCGCCCTCCACCTTCCTCGGCATGATGATCCACGGCTTTCCAAACCTGCTGATGCCGACCGGACCGCAAAGCGCATCCGCATCAACCAACTTCCCGCGCGGCATCGAGAACGGCGTCTACTGGTGCATGGGCCTTTTGCAATACATGTGGGACCGTGGCTACACCCGCGCCGACGCCACGCTCGAGGCCCAGGAACGCTGGACCGCGCATGTGGTCAAGATGTACGAGATGATGCTGATGCGCAAAGCCAAGGGATGGTTCACCGGCTATAACTCCAACGTCGCCGGCCACGAAGAAGGCACCATCCGCTACTTCGTCTATAATGGCGGCACGCCGAAGTTTCTCGGCATCATCAATGGTGTCGCCGCAAGCGGATATCAGGAGATCGCATTCAGTTCGATCTCGGGCGCTGATGCACACGTCGCGGCCGGCGCGACCGCTTAAATCAACCTGACCCGTCATGCCCGGCTTTATGCCGGGCATCCACGTCTTGCAGGCATCGTTAGTCCAAAAACGTGGATGGCCGGGACAAGCCCGGCCATGACGACAATCATTAGTCAGATTTGGTTTGTGTTTAGAGGAGCTATGATCAGCGCTTTCCGCCTGGAAGAGAGACGAACTTGATGCTGTCGGCCCATTTGTGCAGCCAGCAGAAAACCTGATCGAGCGTGCAGCGGATTTCGGTGTCCGGGTCGTTTCGCGAATAGCCGGATTCGAAGATCGCGAAACTGCCATCGGCCTTGCGCACCGCACGAGCCCGCACAGGGACCAACGCATACGTGGCCGGGTCATTTGCAAAATAGTGGCGAACCGCAAACGTAAAGTCACCCCGCATTCCCGCACTCCCGTTTTTGTTCTTGTGCGAGCGTTCTAGCAGGCCGCCGCTAAGGAACGTTGAGGGAGCACGTGACGGTTCGAGCGATCATTTTAACGATCCGGCAACCTTGTGGGCGCGAGCGTGGCCGCAGGTTCTGCGCCTGAAACCCGAATTACTCCGCCGCCACGATATGCGGACGATCGATCGGTTCGACGTCATCGAGTTGCGGTTCCAGCTTGCGCTTCAGGCGACGGTCGATGCGGTCGAGATAGATGTAGATCACCGGCGTGATGAACAGCGTCAGCAATTGCGACACCATCAGGCCGCCGACCACCGCAACACCGAGCGGCTGACGCAGCTCTGCACCGGCGCCGGTGCCGAGCGCGATCGGCAGCGTGCCGAAGATCGCCGCGAACGTCGTCATCATGATCGGACGAAACCGCAGCAGCGCCGCTTCGCGGATCGCGTGTTCGGCACTCAAGCCGACGCGGCGGCGCTCCAGTGCGAAGTCGACCATCATGATGGCGTTCTTCTTGACGATGCCGACCAGCATGACGATGCCGATCATCGCGATCACCGACAGGTCCATCTTGAACAGCATCAGGGTGAGGATCGCGCCGATGCCCGCCGACGGCAGGCCGGAAATGATCGTGATCGGGTGAATGAAACTCTCGTACAGGATGCCGAGGATGACGAAGGCGGCGAACACCGCGGCGAGGATCAGGATGCCCTGCCCGCGCAGCGAATCCTGGAATACCTGCGCCGTGCCCGAGAAGCCGGTGACGATGGTCACCGGCAAATGCGACTCCCGTTCGATCTCGCTGATCCTGTCGACGGCGTAGCCGAGCGACACGCCGGGCGCGAGGTTGAACGAAATCGTCACCGCCGGCTGCTGGCCCTGGTGGTTGATCATCAGCGGCCCCACCGACGGCACCATCTTCGCCACCGCATCGAGCGGAATGGTGCGGCCCTGCGCGGTCTTCACGTAGAGTTTCGAGAGGTCCGACGGATCGACGCGGAATTCCGGCTTCGCCTCCATGATGATCTTGTAGTCGTTGGACGGCATGTAGATGGTGCCGACCTGCCGCGTGCCGTAGGCGTTGAACAACTGGTTGCGGACCTGATCGACGGTGATGCCGAACACCGAGGCCTTCTCGCGGTCGACTTCGACGGTCAGTTGCGGATTCTTGATGTAGAGATCGTTGGTGACGTCGAGCAGCCCCGGCACCTTCGATATCTTCTCGCTCATCTGCGGCGCGAGCCGGTATAGCGTATCGGTATCGCCGCTCTGCAGCACGTACTGATACTGGCTCTTCGAAATGCGGCCGCCGATGTTGAGGTTCTGGATGCTCTGGAAGAACGCCTGCAATCCCGGCACCTGCAGCGCGGTGCGCCGCAGCCGCCCGATCACCACCTGCGCGGAATCGCGTTCATGCTTGGGCTTCAACGAAATGAAGAAGCGGCCGTAATTGGTCGTTGCGTTCGGCCCGCCGGAGCCGACGGTACTGTTGATGTATTCAACCGCGGGATCGGCCTGCAGCAGCGCCGCAAGCGCACTCTGCCGCGCCACCATGGCGTCGAACGACGTATCGGTCGCAGCCTCCGTGACGCCGATCAGGAATCCGGTGTCCTCCTGCGGAAAGAAGCCCTTCGGCACGACGGCGTAGAGCACTACGGTGCCGGCCAGCGTCAGCAGCGTGACGCCGAGCATGATCGATTTGTGGGCCAGCACGCGGTCGAGCGCCCATTCATAAGCGCGCAGCCAGCTCGCGAACATCGCCTCGAAGGCGCGCAGCACGATGTTGGGACGCTTGTTCGGATCGTGTGCCTTGAGCACGCGCGCGCACAACATCGGCGTCAACGTGAGCGAGACGAAACCGGATACCAGGATCGCGACCGCCACCGTCACCGCGAATTCGCGGAACACGCGCCCGACGATGCCGCCCATCAGCAGCACCGGAATGAACACCGCGATCAGCGAGAACGTGATCGAAATGATCGTGAAGCCGATTTCGCGCGCGCCTTTCAGCGCCGCATCGTAAGGCCTCATGCCCTCCTCGATATGGCGCATGATGTTTTCGAGCATGACGATGGCGTCGTCGACCACGAATCCGACCGATAGCGTCAGCGCCAGCAGCGTCATGTTGTTGATCGAGAAATCGAACATGTACATCACGGCGCAGGTGCCGATCAGCGAGATCGGAACTGCCAGCGCCGGAATGAACGTCGCGGAGGCGGAGCGCAGGAACAGGAAGATCACCATGATGACCAGCGCCACCGCGATCATCAGGGTTTCCTCGACGTCGGTCACCGCCTGCCGGATCGAGATTGAGCGGTCCATCATGACGTCGACCGACACCGAGGGCGGGATCTGCGCACGCAGCGCCGGCAGCTTTTCGCGCACGCCGTCGACCACCGCCACGAGGTTGGCATCCGGCTGCTTCTGCACCGCGA
>JANINJ010000004.1 GCA_024508855.1 Xanthobacteraceae bacterium | reverse complement strand
CCGTCTCCGCAAGCACCTTCGTGATCGCCGCCGTCAGCGACGTCTTGCCGTGGTCAACGTGACCAATCGTACCAATGTTGCAATGCGGCTTCGTGCGTTCAAACTTCTCTTTGGCCATGATACTCTCCGTTCAGGCGGTGATCGTCGCGACCGACAATCAGGCGAATTTCTTCTGGACTTCAGCCGACACATTGGCCGGCGCTTCAGCGTAGTGATCGAACTGCATGGTAAAGGTCGCGCGGCCCTGGCTCATCGAGCGCAGGTTGTTCACGTAACCGAACATGTTCATGAGCGGCACCATCGCGTTGATGACGTTGGCGTTGCCGCGCATGTCCTGACCCTGGATCTGACCGCGCCGCGAATTCAGGTCGCCGATGACCGAACCGGTGTAGTCTTCCGGGGTCACGACTTCGACCTTCATGATCGGCTCGAGCAGGACCGACTTGCCCTTCTGCAGCGCGTCGCGGAAGGCGGCGCGCGAAGCGATTTCGAAGGCCAGCGCCGACGAGTCGACGTCGTGGTAGGCACCGTCAACCAGTTGCACCTTGACGTCGACCACCGGGAAGCCGGCGACCACGCCCGAGGTCATCACGCTGTTGAGGCCCTTTTCGACGCCGGGGATGTATTCCTTCGGAACCGCACCGCCAACGATCTTGGACTCGAACTCGAAGCCCTTGCCCGGCTCGTTCGGCTCGACGACGAACTTGACGCGCGCGAACTGGCCGGTACCGCCGGTCTGCTTCTTGTGGGTGTAATCCACCTCGGCGCGCTTGGTGATCTTCTCGCGGAACGCAACCTGCGGCGCGCCGATGTTGGCGTCGACCTTGTAGGTGCGCTTGAGAATGTCGACCTTGATGTCGAGATGGAGTTCGCCCATGCCTTTGAGAATGGTCTGGCCGGACTCGTGATCGGTCGACACGCGGAACGACGGATCTTCCGCCGCCAGCTTCGCGAGCGCGATTCCGAGCTTTTCCTGGTCGGCCTTGGACTTCGGCTCGATCGCGATCTCGATGACCGGATCAGGGAATTCCATCTTCTCGAGGATGACCGGATGATCCGGATCGCACAGCGTGTCACCGGTGCGCGCTTCCTTGAGGCCTGCCAGCGCGACGATGTCGCCGGCATAGGCTTCCTTGATGTCTTCGCGGTTGTTCGCATGCATCAGCAGCATGCGGCCGATGCGCTCTTTCTTCTCGCGGGTCGAATTGATCACGCCGGTGCCGCTCACCAGAACGCCGGAATAGATGCGGCAGAAGGTGATGGTGCCGACGAACGGGTCGTCCATGATCTTGAACGCGAGCAGCGCCAGCGGCTCCTTGTCGTCCGCCTTGCGCACGACTTCGTTGCCGTCTTCATCGATGCCCTTGATCGCAGGCACGTCGATCGGCGACGGCAGATAGTCCACCACCGCGTCAAGCAGCGGCTGCACGCCCTTGTTCTTGAAGGCCGAGCCACAAAGCACCGGATAGAACGCGCCGGTCAGCACAGCCTTGCGGATCAGCCGCTTCAGCGTCGCTTCGTCCGGTTCGTTGCCGTCGAGATAGGCAGCCATGGCATCGTCGTCGAGCTCGACGGCGGCCTCAACCAGCTTCTCGCGATATTCCTTGGCCTTGTCGACGAGGTCAGCCGGAATGTCGACATAGTCGAACTTCGCACCGAGGGATTCATCGTTCCAGATGACGCCCTTCATGGTGACGAGATCGACGAGACCCTTGAAGTTGTTCTCGGCGCCGATCGGCAGCTGGATCGCAACCGGCTTCGCGCCGAGGCGATCGATGATGTCCTGCAGGCACTTGTAGAAGTCGGCGCCGGTCTTATCCATCTTGTTGGCGAAGACGATGCGCGGAACCTTGTACTTGTCGCCCTGACGCCAGACGGTTTCGGTCTGCGGCTCGACGCCCTGGTTGGAATCCAGCACGCACACCGCACCGTCGAGCACGCGCAGCGAACGCTCGACTTCGATGGTGAAGTCGACGTGGCCGGGGGTGTCGATGATGTTCAGGCGCTTGCCGTTCCAGAACGCGGTGGTCGCGGCGGACGTGATGGTGATGCCGCGCTCCTGCTCCTGCGTCATCCAGTCCATCGTCGCGGCACCTTCGTGCACTTCGCCGATCTTGTGGCTCTTGCCCGTGTAGAACAGGATGCGCTCGGTGGTCGTGGTCTTGCCGGCGTCGATATGCGCCATGATACCGAAATTACGGTAGTTCTCGATGGCATGTTGGCGGGGCATGGAAGTTGTCCTTAATTTCCGTTCGGGTCGCCGTTACCAGCGATAGTGCGAGAAGGCACGGTTGGCTTCCGCCATCTTGTGCACGTCTTCCCGCTTCTTGACTGCGTTGCCCCGGTTGTTCGACGCGTCGAGCAGCTCAGCCGAGAGCCGCTCCGTCATCGTCTTCTCGTTGCGCCCCCGCGCAGCAGTGATCAGCCAGCGAATGCCCAGCGCCTGACGGCGGGTCGAGCGAACTTCGACCGGCACCTGGTAGGTCGCACCACCAACGCGGCGCGAACGCACTTCGATGGTCGGCATGACGTTCTCGAGCGCCTGCTCGAATACCTGCAGCGGGCCCTGCTTGGTCTTGGCTTCGATCAGGTCAAGCGCACCGTAGACGATGCTTTCGGCGGCAGACTTCTTGCCGTCATACATGACCGAGTTCATGAACTTCGTGATGATGATGTTGCCGAACTTCGGGTCCGGATTCACTTCACGCTTTTCAGCAGAATGGCGACGAGACATCGTTTCTGTTCCCGATTACTTCGGACGCTTCGCGCCGTACTTCGAACGACGCTGCTTACGATTCTTGACGCCCTGGGTATCGAGGACGCCGCGGAGGATGTGGTAGCGCACGCCCGGCAAGTCCTTGACGCGGCCGCCGCGGATCATGACGACCGAGTGCTCTTGCAGGTTGTGGCCTTCGCCCGGGATGTAACCGATGACTTCGAAGCCATTGGTCAGGCGCACCTTGGCGACCTTACGAAGCGCCGAGTTCGGCTTCTTCGGCGTCGTCGTGTAGACGCGCGTGCAAACGCCGCGCTTCTGCGGAGACTGCTGCAGCGCCGGAACCTTCTTGCGCGACTTCTGAAGAACGCGCGGATTTGCGACCAGTTGGTTGATCGTCGGCATCGTTAGCCTTCACCCTTGTTCGCGCGAAGCCCAAAACCTTCAAGCTTTGGGACCTCGCAAAATTGTCTGGGACTGCCCGTCCCGCGAAGTCGTCTCACCCGCCTCGGCACACAAAGCGAAATCGCGCCATCCACTTCCGATCGGAGTGGAAAGCGCTTCGACGCTACAGAGGACCGCAGCACCGGCGGAGCGGCTTACGCCAATCCGCCAAAACCGAGGTCATGCATCCGAAATCGATCTCCCGAGGTCTTGATCAAATGATCTGGCTCAAGAGAAGGACAATCGCCTTGGCATTGCCTAGCTTGGGTCAGCAGCGTCTGAGCGACATGCGTCGAGGTTGGTGCCCGTTTCAATTCCGAAAAACTGAGTGGGTGGTCCGTTCCGACGCTGGCGTAGCTCACCGCCTGCTGTAAGTGCGCGGGTTTTATAAGCGCCGGAAGATCAAGTCAAGGCTTAAACACCGGCATTGCTGCACATCTGAATTTCAGGAAGCCCTGTTATATCAGGCTTTCCCGGAATCGGCCGATCCACCGCAGCGCCGCCGGATCGCGGATCGCGCGACCTGTGTCGAGACTCAGCGGCTGACCTGCCCGCCACGATTCGGATCTGCGCGTAGCAGCGTCGGTGCAGGACCTTGGCGCGTGGGCCAGACAGGGCCCGTCTCCAGTCGCCCAGGGACAGAAAACGGCCCTTGAATCAAGCCGAGGGGCCCTTGTTTGGGATTATAGTCTTATATTCCGGTGCCGCACGAGCCTTCCGCGCCGACGCCCGCGCCCGCCACCGGTCGCGCAGCCCCTTCGCGCGCTGGTAGCCGGTGAGCCGCGCCACCTCCAGCAGGTAAGCCACCGACCTGCCCGGCCCGACATCGAGGACGGCATCGACGATTGCCTGCCGGCCGGTCCAGAGGTGGGCCATGAAGCCGTTCTCTGCCGAACAGGAATCGATCGCTTCGATGCCCGGCGTCCCGAGAAGCTGCTCGGTGACCTTGTCGACCAGCAATGCACCCGGCGAATAGCGCGCGAAAGCGGCATCGAAGGCGGTCTTCCAGGTGTAGGCGGAGACGCCACAATACATCAGCACCTGCGCCGCGATGGCCCGGCCGTCGACCCGCAGCAGCGCCACCGAGGCGTCGCCGGATGCCGACAGGTTGGCGATGAGCTGCCGCACGAAGGCGGCATCCCTGGCATCGCATAACAAGGCCGTGCCGTGAGCACCCTTCCAACTCGCCATCTCCAGCGCCAGGAAGGTTTCGAACGCCTGCCGCACCTCGTCCGGCGACCGCAAGTTGACGACCTCGACGACGCCCTGCGCCGACAGCCGGTTCCAGTCCTGCCGCAATTTCTTGCGCGTCGCCCCCGACCGCTTGAGGCCAAACTCCTTCGACACGCACGGCCGCTGCTCTCCGGCCAGCACCAGCTGCGAGCCACCGCGATAGCTCACCAGTTTCTGTATCGCGGCAAAGCTCGGGGCCGCCCGATCGAACAGGGCCAGATGGATCACGCGGGGAAGCGAGCGATCGCCGGCGATGGCATTGAAAAACGCCCCGACCACGACATCCGTGAAATCGGGATCGATCACCGGACTGGACAGGAAGGCGTAATCGTAAGGCAGCGCATCCAGCACCGCGGGGCAGAATGGTGCGATCCGTCGTTCGCCAAGCGCCCACACGCCGACCAGCCGCTGCGGGCTGACATCGTTGTCCCATGCCAGCAGCATGTGAACCTTCGCGAAGCCGGTTTGTGCCGCGGCACACAACGCCGCCGGGTTCATGAAGACGTTTGGCGCTGCCCGCTGGACAAGCTCATTCCATTGCGTAGCGATCTCCAGGTTCGGCGGGCTGATACTGACCGAAATCATCGAAGCGGACGCCTTGTGCGATGGGACTTCAACCGCCGGACCAGATGCAGGAATGTCCGCTGCCACATAAACCATGCCGACCGAAATCGGGGCACGCGCGGCAACACCTGTTTGCATCCTGTTGAAGCCGGACTATTGATTTTCGGCAATTGCTTTTCGGTTAAGCCGACCAGTTACGCACAGTAGCGTTAAAGTGATCGTCCGCTAAAGGTTTCTCCGGCCAAGCCCGTGCAAGAATGGCCGGCCACAGAGATGCGTCGATGCGGGACACGGATGTTGCAATCATTGGCGGCGGACTGGCCGGATCCACCATCGCAGCCGCGCTCGGGCGCGCTGGCGTCGCCGCAATCCTGATCGATCCGCACAAGGTCTATCCGCCCGACCTGCGCTGCGAGAAACTCGGCGACGGCCAGATCGACGTCCTGCGAAAGACCGGCCTCGCCGACCCCGTGGTGCGGGCGACCACGCTGGACGGCTACGTCTGGGTCTCGCGTTTCGGCTATCTCGTTCAGAAGCGCGCCAGCGACCAGCACGGCGTTATGTACGACGCGCTGGTCAACACCTTGCGTGCCGAAATCCCGTCAAACGTCGAAGTGATTTTCGACAAGGCAAATGCGGTTTCCACCAGCGCAGACCGACAGATCGTCGTGCTTGCAAGCGGTGAGGAAATCTCTGCGCGCCTGATCGTACTAGCCAACGGATTGAACATCGGCCTGCGGCACACGCTCGGCATCGAACGCGAAATAATCAGCGCGTGCCATTCCATCACCGTCGGATTCGATGTCGCGCCGCTCGATCGCGACGCGTTCGAGTTTCCCGCGCTGACCTACTATCCCGAACGCTCCAGCGATCGGATGGCTTACCTGACGCTGTTTCCGATCGGCAACGTCATGCGCGCCAACCTGATGGTCTATCGCGACATGGACGATCCGTGGCTGCGCCAGATGCGTCATGCGCCGGAGGCCGCGCTGCATACGCTGATGCCGCGGCTACGCCGGATCACCGGCGACATCAAGGTGACGGGACCGGTGAAGATCCGGCCGGCCGATCTCTATGTATCGCACGGCCATCGGCAGCCCGGCATCGTTCTGGTCGGCGATGCGTTCGCGACCTCCTGCCCCGCCGCAGGCACCGGCAGCGACAAGGTGTTCACCGACGCCGCGCAGCTGTGCAACGTGCATATCCCGAACTGGCTCGCCACAAGTGGAATGGGCGCGGACAAGATCGCCGCATTCTACGACGACGACGTGAAGACCGCGTGCGACGCGTGGTCGACCGACAAGGCCTATCACCTGCGCGCGCTCTCGACCGACAACAGCCTGCGCTGGCGCGCCGG
>JANINJ010000003.1 GCA_024508855.1 Xanthobacteraceae bacterium | reverse complement strand
TCTGCGAATCCAGCGCCGAGAGCGGCTCGTCCATCAGCAGGATTGCGGGCCGCACTGCCAGCGCGCGAGCGATGCCGACACGCTGGCGCATGCCGCCGGAGAGCTGTTTCGGATAAGCGCCGGCGAAATCCGAAAGGCCGGTACGGCGAAGCGCGTCCTGCACGGTGGCGCGGCGCTCGGTGGTGCTCAAGCCGGTATGAAGCAGCGGGAATTCGACATTCTGCTCCGCGGTAGACCATGGCAGCAGCGCGAAATCCTGAAACACGAAAGTCAGCGGATTGAGGCTCCCGGAAGGCGGGGTGCCCGCGAGTTCGGCGCGACCGGCGGTCGGCTGCTGCAAGCCGCCCAGAATCGACAGCAACGTGCTCTTGCCGCATCCCGACGGGCCGACAATGGCAACGACCTCACCTGACCTGACCCTGAACGAGACCTCGCTCAGCACGTCGAGGGTGCCGAAGCTGTGGCTGATGCTGTTGGCGATCAGGTCCATCCGGAGGTCAGTCTGCCTTCACATAATCTTTTGCGATGATGGTGTCGGCCGAGAAGCCTTTGTCGACGAAGCCTTGTTCCTGCAGCCACTTGATTTGGTTGTCGACATTCTTGACGTCGAGCTTGCCGTCCGGATCGATATAGGCGCTGTTGCCGACCACCTTTTCGATCGGAAGGTTGGTGTATTTTGCGATGATCTCCAAGAGCGGCCTGGTCTTGTCGTCGATCGGCACCTTGCCGTCCTTGATGCTGGTCAGAATAACGTCGTGGTATTCGCGGTCGGCACGAACGAGGGCCTGCAGAACCTTGGTGACCAGCGGCTTGTCGGCGACGACCTTGGTCGAAGCGAACACTGCGCCGAGCTGCCAGGGCGTCTCGTCGCCCACCCAGCCGAGCAATTTGGCACCGTTCGAATCCATCAGCGCCCGCGCGGTCGACACCGGGAGCAGCGCCGCGTCCACGGTCTCACCTTTCAATGCGGCCGCGGCATTGGACAATGACTGCAGCGGCAGCACCTTCACCTCGCTCAGCTTGAAGCCGTATTTGTCGGCGAGCAGGCCGAGCGAATAATGAAAGCTCGATCCGACCTGGGTGACGGCAATGCGCTTGCCGGCGAGGTCTTTCGGCGTCTTCAGCCCAGCAGCATAGGCATTGTTGCTGGCGAAATAGCCGATCAGCGGATAGCCGGCCTTCTCGCGGCTCATGCCGCCGATCACCTTCAACGTGCCTTTGCCGGCGAGGTTATAGAGGCCCGCCGTGAATGCGGTGATGCCAAAATCGACGTCACCCGAGGCGGTCGCGACGGCGATCGGCTGTGCCGCGTCGAAGAATTTCAGTTCGACGTCGAGGCCGGCATCGCGGAAATAGCCCTTGTCCTGCGCAATGAAGACCGGTGCTGACGACGATAGCCGCAACACGCCGATCTTCGCCTTCAACAGCGTTTCGCAATGGCCGTTCGATGACGCGACGATCGCAGCAATGGTGGCGAGCGAGATCGCCAAACCCAGTCGTCCGAATGCCAGCCCGACGCGCCGACCGAAACGGTGCAATGCCATGCTCGTCCTTTCTGTTTCGTTTAGAGACCCGCCGGTACGGTTTGATCTCGCCCGACGAACGCGCCCTGTCGTTTCAGTTGCGTCTGCAATGTAGCAACGTCGATGTCGCGCGGCGGCGTGTTGCCGCTGAGTGCCAATGCCGCAGCCGTGCCGGCAGCTTCGCCCATCACGAAACACGCGCCCGACACGCGCGCCGCAGATTGTCCTTCGTGAGTCATGGACGCGCAACGCCCCGCGACCAGCAGGTTGTCGATGCCTTGCGGCGTCAGCATGCGATAGGGAAGTTCGTTGAATCCGCGCGATTCAGGAATCGGTGGAAATTTGAAAACGACATCGCCGGCGACATGGGCCTCGATTGGCCAGCCATTGACGCCGATGCTGTCGTCGAACGAGGCGCATTCAAGCACATCCTCGCCGCTCACCATGTAGTCGCCGACGACACGGCGCGTCTCGCGAATGCCGAGCTGCGGAGGGATATCGACAATGTAGGAATTCTCGAACCCCGGCACGGTGCGCAGGAATTCGAACGCCTTGATCGCCTGGCGCCGGCCTTCGATCTCGCCGGTGGTCAGGTCGTCGGGTTCGATGCCATTGATGGCGCGACCGTCGTCCCGCGAAAGTTGCGTGAAATTGACCCGCCACTCGACCTGCGAACGTTGCGGACGCACGATCGCGGCCTTGCGCGGAAAATGATGTGTCCCTGCGGCTTCGGCTTGCTCCATCAGTGCGGGGATCGTTCGCCACGCATCGCCCGCCTTCTCGGGATCGATGCCGTTGAGGCGGAACATCATCGAGGGATAGAGCATGCTGCCGGCGTTATCGCCGACCTCATAAGGTGCGCCGGCCCACGCGGCGAGATCGCCGTCGCCGGAGCAATCGATGAAAATGCTGGCGACGATGGCGCGCCGGCCGGCCTTGGTTTCCACCATCAACGCATCGATGCGACCATTGTCGCGCATCACCGCGCCCGCGCCGAGTGCGTGAAACAGGATATCGACGTTGTGGCTCGTGAGCAGGTCGTCGGCGGCGATCTTGTAGGCGGCGGTGTCGTAGGCTTGCGCCATGATCTTGCCGAGCACGAGGTGCGGTGCGTTCAGTCCGTTCAGGCGATCGATGCGCGCCAGCAGATCAGACGCCACGCCTTGCACGACGCGATGCATTTCGCCGAACACGTTGGCATGCAGGCCGCAGAAGTTGGTGACGCCGGCGGCCGTACCCATGCCGCCGAGAAAGCCGTAGCGCTCAATCAGCAATGTCCGCCGGCCCGCACGCGCCGACGCCACGGCCGCGGCGATGCCCGCAGGGCCGCCACCCAGCACCGCAACTTCGTATTCGCCATAGAGCGGAATCTGGCGTGCGGGTTCGGCGATCGTGCGAGCGCTCATTTCGACGCCCCATGGATACCGGGATGACCGTGTAATTCGGCGACCTTCATGGGCGCGCGGGAAACATCGTTGTTGAGATGCACCAGTTGCCCCAGCAATCTCATCAGCACATCGCGGTCGGACGCCTTCAACGGCTCGAGCATCCGTTGCTGCGCGCGGTTGACGGCCGGAATGGCCTTGGTCAGCAATTGGCCGCCTTTGGCCGTGAGGTGAAGCAACTTCAGGCGCCGATCCTTCGGGATCGGCTTGCGAACGATGAGTTCTTTCGCTTCCAGCCGTTCGATGACGCTGCCGAGCGTCGAGCGGTCGAATGCGATCAGCGCCGAGAGTCGGGTGGCGTCGATGCCGGGATAGTCGCGGATCGCAACCAGCGAAGCATATTGCACGGGCGTCAGATCGAACCCCTTGCACTCTTCCATGAAGATCGCGACCGCGATCTGCTGCATGCGCCGGAACAGATGTCCCGGCTTGGTGTAGACGTCGTCCATCGATTTCGATGTGGCCTTACTCGGCATCGTGCTGTCGGTCCGGCGTGGCATCCTGGAATGCCGGTATCGTCTTTGTTGCGGCTTCCGCCTGAAGCAGGCGCGGATAGGCGCTGACGTCGACGCCGAAGCGCCGCGCATTGAAAAGTTGCGGGATCAGACAAATGTCGGCGAGGCTGGGTTCGCTGCCGAAGCAGAATGGCCCTTGTTCGTTGGCGACGAGAATCTCGCAGGCACCGAGCCCTTCCGTATTGGCCCATGCCGCCCACGCGGTCACGGTGTCTTCCGGCAATCCGAGTTGGCGCAATCGCGCCAGCACCTTGAGATTCTGCACCGGATGCGTATCGCACGCGATCACCTGTGCGAAGGCGCGGATGCGCGCGCGGCGCAGCGGATCGGTCGGCAGCAGAGGAGGCGTCGGGTGAGTTTCATCGAGCCATTCGATAATGGCGAGCGATTGCGTCAGGGGAGGTCCGTTGTCCAGCGACAGCGTCGGCACCAGGCCTTGCGGATTCAGCCGGAGATAAGCCGGATCGTGCTGTTCTCCCTTGCGCAGATGGTGCGACAGATGCATGGCCGGCAGGCCCTTGAGGTTCAGCGCGATGCGCACGCGCCAGGATGCGCTGCTACGATAATAGCCGTGAAGATCCACGGTGCGGCTCCTCCCCGATGATACGATACTTGAACGCCGATATTGGCAGTATGCATTCTGTCAGTATGCCGTCAATAAATCATCGTCCGCCATCGGCGACGATCTGATTTTTCGCGCAGCAACAGAATGCCGGCAACGATCCGTGGTTGGCATTCTTGTGTGTGGAAAACGGCGATGTTTCGGCCTAGTGTGGTGGTTCAGATGTTCGCTTCATTGTTTCCGCGAGTCCTTCAAGCGAACTTCTGAACCTAAACCACACTAGAATCATAAAGTTGCTAGCACCCCTTTTTGAATCCGAAGTTCGCATCAAACGATGCCGCAATGGTAGCAAACTTCGGATTCAGGGCACTAGAGCTTGATCATGCGCTTGCCGCGATTTTCGCCGGCGAGAAGTCCGATCAGCGCCTGCGGGGTGTTTTCCAACCCCGCGATAACATCTTCCTGGACCTTCAGCTTGCCGGCGGCGACCCACGACTGCAGGTCCTTCAATGCCTGGTCGCGTTGATCCATGTAGTCCATCACGATGAAGCCTTGCATGATCAACCGCTTGACGACGATCAGGCCGGGCACGCCACGCGGTCCGGTTGCTGAAGGCACGCCGTCGTATTGCGAGATTGCACCGCAACAGGCAATGCGCCCGCGCAGGTTCATCTGCGCGATACAGGCTTCCAGGATATCGCCGCCGACATTATCGAAATAGACGTCGATGCCTTTCGGCGCCGCGGCCCGCAACGCCTTGAACGCCGCGCCGTCCTTGTAATCGACGGTCGCGTCGAAGCCGAGGTCGGATTTCAGCCAGTCGCACTTCGCCTTGCCGCCGGCAATGCCGACGACATGGCAGCCCTTGATCTTGGCGATCTGCCCGACGATCGATCCGACCGATCCCGCCGCCGCAGAAACGACGACCGTCTCGCCGGCCTTCGGCTGGCCGACATGGAGCAGGCCGAAATAGGCGGTGAGGCCGGCGATGCCATACACGCTCAGCAGGTGGGTCATCGGCTCGATGCGTGGCATCTTGCTCAGATGCTTTGCCGGCACCGCGGCATATTCCTGCCAGCCGGTGTCGCCGAACACGATGTCGCCGGCGGCGAAGCCCGGCGCCTTGGACGACACGACTTCGGCAATGCCGCCGCCCGCCATCACGGTGTTGGCCTCGACCGCCGAACGATAGGTGGCGCCGTGCATCCACGCGCGATTGGCGGCGTCGAGCGAAATATAACGAACGCGCAGCAATACCTCACCATCCTTCGGCTCGGGAATGGCCGCTTCCGCCATCTTGAAATGATCGGTCGAGAGTTTGCCGGTCGGCTTTTCGACCAGCAGAATCTGACGGTTGGTGCTGTTTGCCATGATATCGCTTCCTCGCCATTTGCGTTGGTTGCAAACGCTAAAGCTATTTTAGCTGAAGCGAAAGGCCGCCGTAATTGCGGGTATCCGGATGCGCCGGTCAGAAAAACCGCAGGTCTTGCGCGCGTTTGCCGTTGACGATCGCGGCATATTCGATCGCGAGGAATAATCCGCCGGCGACGAATATCTTGCGATTTGTCGCCGCGGCTTGTGTCGTGCTGAGTGCGACTGCCCGCTCGATCGTTGCCGCCACCTCAATCGCTGCCTTCGGATTGGCCTTTCGCGCGGATTCTGCAATGGCCTGCGGATCCGACCCCTTGTGATGCGCGGAGGTGCAGATGATGGCGTCGAAGGACGGCGCCAGCAGTTCGACGATCTCGCTCGCCTTCTTGTCGTGCGAGACGCCGGTGACGAGAATCCAGTTACCTGCGCCATATGCCCGTGTCAGCGCTTGCAGCGCCTGGGTGATGCCGTCCGGCGTGTGACCGACATCGATCACCGTGAGGGGATCGTTCCGGATCAATTCGAGACGTCCGGGCCAGCGTGTATCGATCAGGCCAGTCCTGATCGCAGTCTCGAGTGGGATCGTTTGAGACGGCGAGGCTCGTCGCGCCCAAAGCCAAAACAGGGTGGCCGCGATTGCTGCATTGTTGAGTTGGAATGCTCCGGCCAGAGGAATCTCGAGAGCTGGAAATTCATGGTCATCGAATCGCAGATCGAAATGCTGCACGCCGGCGCCGATACGCTCTCCCTCGATGACAATGTCGTCGCGGACGAAGAGGCTCGTGACCTTGCGGTTGCGATTGTATTCGGTGAGATGCGGCCGCAGCTTCCTGCAGTTCTCGCCATAAATAATGGTGCCGCCGGCGGTACATGCATCGCTCTTGTCGGCGCTGATGAGCTCCAGCGAATTGCCCAGTAGTGCGACGTGTTCAAGGTCGACCGACGTGACGCAGGTGATGTCCGTGCCGACCAGCCTAACCGGATCGTAGCGGCCGCCGATGCCGGCTTCGAATATGGCGAACTCGCATTCCTTTTCCTGGAAGTACAGGCAAGCGAGCGCGAACTGTGCTTCGAATGCGCCGAAACTTTCGTCGGGCAATTGTGCCGAGACGTTCCGGATCGCGGCTTCGATTCGCGCGATCATCGCCGCCAGTTGCGTGTCGTCGATCGGCATGCCGTCGATCTGGAAGCGTTCGTTGAAACGATACAGGTGAGGTGATGTGAACAGTCCGGTGCGAAGGCCGGCCGCGCGGCCGATGCTGGCGCAGAATGCCGCGGTGCTGCCTTTACCGTTCGAGCCGGTGATCACGATCGAGTTTCGTTGCAACCGCGCGCGATCGATGGCGAGCGCGTCGAACAGTCGCGCGAGACGCGCGAGGCAAACGCCGTTCCCGTATTTCGGCAGGTCAAACACGCAACAGGCCTATGGCAGTCAGGGTGTGGCGCCAGATCTGCAGGATCAGATCGGCACGGTCGTTGTCTTCCAGAAACCGGATCGATGGGTTGGCGTTGATTTCGATGACCCGCATAGCGTTGGGGTCATCGCCGATATCGGTGAAGATGTCCACGGCGGCAGCACGCAGGCTCAGCGCACGCACTGCGCGGCGTGCCAGGGCAAATGCGGCCTGTTCGTCGGGCGGAGTACCGAACGTCATCGTGCCCCCGGCGCTGCGATTCATACGTCCCGGTAGTTCGCGCCGTTCGCCTGCAGGGAGGACCTCATCAAGCTGCTCGGTCAGGTGATCTTGCGATACGACCGGTGAAAGGCCGTTCGATTGCAGGGATGCATTGCGCGTGTCCAGCAGATCGCGGATCGGGTGGATGCCATCGCCCTCGACAAAGGGTGGCGATTTACTGGCGGTGTAGACGACATGGTCATCAAGGAGAAATATCCGATATTCGTTGCCGACGACCAGCGGCTGGATCAGAACGGAATCGTAGAACACCGTAACGGCATCGAGGTAGCTTGCCAGCGCGGCCGCGTCCTGCACCGGTTGCGCGAAGTCGCCGCGCGATCCGTTCAGGGGCTTGGCGAAAGCGATGCCGTTCAGTTTGTCGAAATAGGCGAAGGCGTCGTCTCGCTCGTGCCCCGGTGCGCGATGGGCCCGATGGCGCTGGTGCAGGAAAAAATATTCTCCGCCGAGGCTCGGGATGCCGGCCCGTTCGAGAATGCGATTGGTGAAATATTTGTCGGCCGCCAGCGTCGCCGCCGTCGCGGTATTTTGCGGAAAGAACGAGCAGCGGCCGCCGCCGAAGCAATGGCTCGCGGTTGCAGACGAGATGCGGAAAACAAGCCCCGTTCCGCCATCCAGTTCTTCGAATGCAAGCCCGAACTCGGAGCAGGCATATTCCGCATAGATGGATTGATCGGGATAGAAGCTTGGCTTTCGTTTGCGAAGCATCCGAAGGTTTCGCATGAAACTCCAAGGTAGCTGACGATATCTCGCTATACAGGAGGCGGTGGCGGGCCGAAAGCCGTCAACCGTCCTGCGCCTGCCGCGCGTGTTCGGATTTCATGTTAGTGTGACAACGATTGCGAATCAGACGCCGTCCAATAACCTGTCTGCCGTTTTTGCTTTTCGGTTTTCCCGGCTGCACCGCGCCCAGGATCAATAGTTCCAATGCAATTTCAACGCGCCCACGTCAGCACTGTGCGGTCGATCCGTCACGTCAGTCTGATTCGGGATTGGCACCGTTCTCGGGGCAGCGGCGAATTGCCAAAGTTCGCGGATTTCATTCCCGACGAACGTTCCGGGGATGCCACCGAACTTCTCATCAGCGAGGTCGTGTATCGGGACGACAAGCCACGCTATCGGTGCCGGTCGGCTGGCGAGCGGGTCGAGCAAATCTACGGCCACAGCATGACCTCGCGGTTTCTCCATGAATGTCTGGATCCCGCTATGGCGAAAGCGGCGCAGCCGATCTGGGATGGCTGTGTCGCCAATGGGCTTCCAGTCTATTCCATCCTGCCGCTGGCCGATCGCGACGGACGTCCCGTGACGGTGGAGCAGCTTTTCCTGCCCTATGGCCGCGGCGCCGCTGACGTGGATTTCGTTGTCGCCGCGTTGCATGCCTGGAGCACCGAGGGTCGTTTCCTCATTCACGGCCTTTTCCGAGATCTGCCAAAAGTCCCGCTGCATTGGGCCGTGGTCGTTGACCCGGACATGCCGGCCCCTCCACGACTCGTGGAATCTGCGGCCGGAGAGGAGATCGTGTTTGTGGATCAGCTAGGCCGCGGTGCCTGAACGGCCCGCAATTTAAGCGCAGCAGCGGCGCTATTTCAGAAAGAAAATTGCTTTAGAATAGAACCAGATAGCTCTTGGCCATTGTCGCCGGCATCGCCATTTTCATTCCGCAATTAGCCGCCAGACCGCTGCCGCCGATAGCGGTCTCGGCGTCGCCAGCTTCGTTGGCGCGCGACAGCGTCCGGGAATTTTTCACAGAAAGTTTATCAGGAAAACGAGACAGATGAGTGCGTTCCACCGGGAGAAGGTTCTTTCCGTTCGTCATTGGACCGATACGCTTTTCAGCTTCACCGCCACCCGAAATTCAGGCTTTCGATTTCTCAACGGCCAGTTCGCGATGATCGGCCTGGAGGTCGACGGCCGGCCGCTATTGCGGGCCTACAGCATGGCGAGCGCCAATCACGAGGAATCGCTCGAATTCTTCAGCATCAAGGTCGCCGATGGTCCGCTCACCTCGCGGCTGCAGCAGATCAAGGAAGGCGACACCATTCTGGTCGGCCGCAAGGCTACAGGAACGCTGATCACCGATAACCTGATCCCCGGCAAGCGGCTGCTGCTGCTGTCGACCGGGACCGGGCTTGCGCCGTTCGCCAGCCTCATCAAGGATCCCGAGGTCTATGAGCGCTTCGAGACCATCGTGCTGGTGCATGGCTGCCGGCAGGTGTCCGAACTGGCCTATGGCGAGCAACTGGTAGCGCGGCTGACCGAGGACGAGCTGTTCGGCGAATTGCTGCGCGACAAGCTGGTATATTACCCCACGGTGACGCGCGAGCCGTTCCGCAACCGTGGCCGCATCACCGACCTGATCTCGTCCAGCCAGTTGTTCGACGACGTCGGGCTGCCGCCGCTCGATATCGAGACCGATCGGATCATGATGTGCGGAAGTCCCGGAATGCTGGAAGAACTGCGCGATATGCTCAATGCGCGCGGTTTCGAAGAGGGGAATCACAGCGAGCCGGGCCATTTCGTCATTGAAAAGGCCTTCGTCGAGCGCTGACCGCGACACCGTCGTTTAGTCTGCCGGAAGGACCGTGCGTGACCCGCATGGTCCTTTTTGCTTTTGGGGCTGATTTTCAGCATCAGGCCCACCCAAAGCGGCAATGCGGCCCTTTTCTGTCAAGCGGATGTTAGAATAGGTGTATTGAACTGCGATACGAGACTATGCGCAGACCGTCGGTCTGCGGCCGGTGATCGAAAGTGATTTTGAAAGCCGTAATTTCCGGGGGGATCCATGGAAACCTTGATGCTTCCGTTTTCACCGCGCTTCATCGTCCTCACGATCTGCAGCGTCGTCACCGTCCTGTTGCTCGGTCTCGGCCTCACCGATCACAAGATCCTGCATCTGGTCGTCATCCCGATCCTGATTTTCGGCGGGCTGACCTTGCTCGGGATACGCGATCTGCTGCAGAGCGATCACGCCGTCCTGCGCAACTATCCGATCTCGGCGCATCTGCGGTTTCTGCTCGAGGAAATCCGGCCGGAGATGCGGCAGTATTTTTTCGAGAGCGAAAAGGACGGCATGCCGTTCAGCCGCGACACGCGCGCGGTGGTCTATCAGCGCGCCAAGATGGTGCTCGACAAAAGGCCTTTCGGCACGCAAGAGAACGTCTATAGCGAAGGCTACGAATGGATGCATCATTCCGTCGCGCCGAAGCCGCACGCGACCGAGAAGTTTCGCATCACCATCGGCGGCCCCGAATGCACGAAACCTTACTCGGCGTCCGTCTTCAATATCTCCGCGATGAGTTTTGGTGCCCTCAGCCCGAATGCCGTTCGCGCGTTGAACGCGGGCGCCAAGAAGGGCGGCTTCGCGCACGATACCGGCGAGGGCGGTGTCAGCCCCTATCATCGCGAAAATGGCGGTGATCTGATCTGGGAGATCGGGTCGGGATATTTTGGTTGCCGCAATCACGATGGCTCCTTCAATCCGCAGGAGTTCGCCAAGGTCGCGTCCGGCGATCAGATCAAGATGGTTGAACTGAAAGTCAGCCAGGGCGCCAAGCCGGGTCATGGCGGCGTGCTGCCGGCGGCGAAAGTGTCGCCGGAGATTTCGGAAATCAGGGGCGTCGGCATGGGCGAGGATTGCATCTCGCCGCCCGGCCACAAGGCGTTTTCGACACCCATACAGATGATGCAATTCATCGCCGAAATGCGCCGCCTGTCGGGCGGCAAGCCCGCCGGCTTCAAGCTGTGCATCGGCCATCGCTGGGAGTTTCTGGCGATCTGCAAGGCGATGCTCGAAACCGGCATCTATCCGGATTTCATCGTCATCGACGGCAACGAAGGCGGCACCGGCGCCGCTCCGCTGGAGTTCATGGACCATCTCGGCATGCCGATGCGGGAAGGCGTCAACTTCGCGCACAATGCCCTGATCGGCATCAATGCCCGTGATCGCATCCGCATCGGCGCATCCGGCAAGATCGCAACCGCCTTCGACATGGCGCGGGCCATGGCATTGGGCGCCGATTGGTGCAATTCGGCGCGCGGGTTCATGTTCTCGCTGGGGTGCATCCAGTCGCTAAGCTGTCACACCGACCGCTGCCCTACGGGGGTGACGACGCAGGATCCGACGCGCAGTCGCGCACTGGTGGTGCCGCACAAGCTGGAGCGTGTCTTCAACTATCATCACGCGACGCTCCACGCGTTGACCGAACTGATCGCGGCCGCAGGACTCGAGCATCCGCAAGACATTCGGCCGGTGCATTTTTCCCAGCGCGTATCCAACACCGAGGTCAAGTCGTTCGCGCGATTGTATCCGGAGCTCAAGCCCGGCGAATTGATCTCCGGCACACAGGACGAACGGTTTCGCGATGCGTGGGCGATGGCGAGGGCAGATTCTTTTGCCGCTGCGACTTAAAACTCCCCGTGCAGGCGCCCGGAGAAAACCGATACCGGCCCACGGTCGGCGTTGTAGCCCGGGTTGGTGATGAGCTGGTAGTCGGCGGTCAGCGTCAATTGCTTGTTGAGCGCGTACGCGTAATAGGCTTCGAGCACCCGTTCGTTGCGATAGTTGAGCTGGCCGTCGCCGATCAGCACGCCGAGCCCGCCTGCCGCGATGAAATCGCGGTGATCCTTCGACAGCGCGTTGATGGCGCCGCCGATACCGATCACGTCATCCGGTCGGCCCCACCGCGTCCCCTTGATCGATGTGCCGAGCGACAGGCTGGCATCGATGTCGGTGAACGACATGATCTCGGTCTTGCCGTCGTTCCAGCTCCAGCGCCCGAACAGGCCGATATCGTCGCTCAGTGCCTGTTCGAGGTTGATGACGTAGCCATACTTGATGCGCCCTTCGCGGGTTTTTGAGATGTCGAGGTTGTATGCCGGATTGGCCAGCGTTTCGCTGTAGCTGCCGGAATAGGCGCTGTTCAGCCATGCGATGGTGCGGAGCTTGCCGGGCTGCGAGAACAGCGAGTATCGCGTTTCGAGTTCGAGCACGTATTCGCCGCGCTGAAACAGCCGCATGTCGAAATTGTTGGAATTCGATTCCGCATCCATCAGGAAGTAACCGGCGCGCAGCGCCCACTGCTTCTGGTTCAATTCGGCGGTCGCGCCATAGGTGAGGCCGAGCTTGTCGGCCGCATAGTCGAATGCGCCCGGCGCCCACAGCGCCCAGTTCATGAAATCCTTTCGGGTGTCCTTGGCATAGGCGTTGCCGTCGAACACGTCGGTGACGGCGAACTTGCCGACCTGCAGTGTCAGGCGGGAGACGTCCACCGTATCGGCCATTTGGCTTGGCCCGCTTTCCAGTTTCTCCTGCTCGCCGCCGAAGCCGAAGGTCTGCCGCACGAACAGTCGTGAGGTGTTGTAGTGCGGATAGGGGAAGTTTGATTTCTGCGCTTCGCCGCTCGGGAATGCAGCCGCGCCGACCGTGTCGCTGAGGCCGAAGCCCTGCAGCAGTTCGGGATTGTAATAGACCTCGCCGCCATCCCACAGGCGTGCGTTCAGGTACAGACTGTTGGTCCAGGTCTGCTGCGTCTGGGCCGCTGGTGTGAAACTGTTCGGGCCGGAGTAGGGCGCACGGAAGGCGGGATAACCTTGCTGCAGATAGGTCGTCTGCCCGTGAATTTCCCAGCGGTTCGATTCGGGGTCGAATACGGTGTCCGACTTCAAGGGACTGCTGCCGCCCGTCCAGTCCAGCTTGCGGTTGAGGCCGATACGCAGCGACTGAAAATCCATGGTCGAGGCATATTGCGCGCCGGTCCCGAACTGAACGTTGGCTTTATCGAACTGGCTGTACAGATATTCCAGCCGCGCGCTCCAATGCGGCGCGAACGCATATTCGATGCCGGCCCCGGCTGCCCAGCCGAGCCGCACATTGAGATGCTTGTCTTCCTCGCCCGTGGGCGATGTGTTGACGAAGCGGTCGCCGGCCCATGCCAGACCGCCGGTCGCGTAGGCTAGCCAAGGGCCATCGACATATCCGATGCGGCCACGCGCAGTCCCGACATAGTCCAGCTTCTCGGCGATGTCGGAGCGGCCTGTGGCCAAGGCTGACACCGCTGAGTTGGAGTCGATGTAGTTGGGGAATGAGACGTCGGCTTCAACGCCGAGCAGAATCCCGGACGGAAGCACAAAATTGTACCCGGCCTGAATGCCTCCGATCATGCCACCGAAGGTACTACGGGTGCTGCTTGGCACCGGATCATTCAGCGTTGCTTCGGATTTCCCCTGTCCGAAGCCGGCATGCGCGCCGATATAGAAGCCCGACCAATCGAAAGAAGGCGTCGGTCCGTGCGCCTTGAGGGGAGTTGCAATGGGCAAATCCGCGGCAGCAGCGACGCCACACGTCGCGAATGCGCCGAATCCCAAGGCAGCCCACGCGAATTTCATGACGCCGCCCCGTACCACATCGCCGCGATTTATCGGGCGTGCCTGTCGATTTCCAATAACAACCTGTTCTGACTTGCTTTTCTGACGCACATCCCGCCCCGTCAATCACTCTCGATCCATTTGCTCCATTTTATTATTGCAACTAATTCGCAATTGCAATTCGCGATTATGAGGCAAAGTACGGCTGTCACTGCCATTGGCATGTGACAGTCGTGTAACGCCGTCAGATCTGGTCGTTGAAGATAGCGGGGTCGAACTGGTGGACGTCTGCCAGCAACTCGACGAAGGCGCGCGCGCCATGGGCAAGCAGTTGGCGGCCCTTTTCGGCATTGGCGGCGGTGGCGTCGCCGATCGCACCGCTGCGATGCAGGTCCTGGGTTTGCCACGCGAAGGGCGCAGGGCGATGCGCACTGAGCCAGCGATAGTCCTTGTCCATCGCAACCGCGCTCGATCGGAAATTGCCGATCTTGTCGGTGCGGACGAGGTCTGGATAGGCGGCCATCATGATCGAGGTTTCGATCGCGCCGCCATGGACGCCGTGCCGTTGCTCCTCAGCCGTGAACAGGCCGTCTGGCGTTCCGAAGCGGCCCCAGGCCGTGGTCACGGCAAGCATCCCGTGACGGGCGCGCAGCTCTTGCGCGACAAGACCCATCGCTGCGTTGTTGCCGCCGTGGCTGCTGACCATCACGAGCTTGCGAAGGCCGGCGCGCGCGATGCTTTCGCCAATTGCCATCCAGTTTCCGATGGCGACATCGGCAGGCAGTGTCAGCGTTCCGGGATAGGCGATATGCTCGGTTGAAATGCCGACCGGCTGGATCGGCAAGAAGATCGCAGGAATATGCGCCGGGAGTACGTCGCGCACATGATCGAGGTAGGCCTGCGCGATCATGACATCGGTGCCGAGCGGCAGATGCGGACCGTGCTGCTCGGTTGCCGCGAGCGGCAGAACCGCGATCCAGCCAGCCGACATTGCCGGCGTGATGTCGGGCCAGTGCAGATCGGTCCAGTCGCGGGGCGGAGCGGTGTCGGTCATGATAACGTGCGCTTCATCGATAAGGATTGCAGAAAAAATTCACCATCATCCCTGACCACTTGCGATCGAACCGGTACAACGTCCATACCGCTTGTTCCACCTCGCCATCATGGGCCAGAATAATCGCCGGAGTCCAATCATGAAACTGGCCTATCTGCTGCCATTGTTAACCGCCTGCGTCATGGGCACATATACGGCACAGTCCCCCGCAATCGCAGCAGAGAAAACCGACAGCGCTACCCTCGACAAGGTGTCGTTCGGAACCAATTGGGTGGCCGAAGCCGAGCACGGCGGGTTCTTTCAGGCGCTGGCCGATGGCACCTACAAGCAATACGGCCTCGACGTGACGATCGTGCCCGGCGGCCCCAACGTCAACAACCGCATGCTGCTGGTCGCCGGCAAACTCGACTTCTTCATGAGTGCGAACAGTCTGCAGTCGTTCGATGCGGTCGCCAATAATGTGCCCGTAGTGGCGGTTGCCGCGATGTTCCAGAAGGACCCGCAGGTGTTCCTGGCGCATCCCGAGTCCAAGGTGACAAAGCTGCAAGACCTCAAGCCGCTGACGCTGTTCGTCTCGAAGGAAGGGATCGCGAGTTATTTCCAGTGGCTCAAATCGGAGTACGGTTTCAGCGAAGACAAGGTGAAGCCATACACCTCCAATGCGCAGCCGTTCCTCGCCGACAAGAACAGCGCCATGCAGGGCTATGTCACGTCGGAGCCATTCGCGGTCGAGAGTCAGGCGGGCTTCAAGCCGACGGTGATCCTGCTCGCAGACTATGGCTTCAACGCCTATTCGACGCTGATCGAAACCCGGCGCAATCTCGTCGACACCAAGCCGGATCTGGTGCAGCGCTTCGTCGATGCGTCGATCATCGGCTGGTACCACTACATTTACGGCGACAACAAGCCGGGCAACGATCTGATCAAGAAACTCAATCCGGAAATGACCGATGCGGTGCTGGCCTATTCCGTCGAGAAAATGAAGGAATACGGCATTGTCGATTCCGGCGACGCGGTGCACGACGGCATCGGCGCCATGACCGATGCGAGAGTTGCAAGCTTCTTCGACAAGATGGTGCGCGCCGGCGTGGTCCGCCGCGACATCGATTTTCGCAAGGCCTATACCCTGCGCTTCGTGAACAAGGGCGTCGGTCTCGATCTTCGGCCGAAAAAATAAGTGCGCCGCATCATGGCCGAACCGGCACCAGTCGCTCTCGATCGGAATTTGAAGTCGGACATCGCCATCCGGCTGCGGCAGGTCGGCAAGGTTTACGACAATGGGGTCAAGGCGCTGGGCCCGATCGATCTCGATGTTCGTAAAGGTGAATTCATTTCGCTGCTCGGCCCCTCCGGTTGCGGCAAGTCGACGGCGCTGCGGATCGTTGCCGGATTGACGGCGGCGACCTCCGGAGAAGTGCGTATCGCAGGTCACGCGGCTGCCGCGCAATCGATCGGCTTTGTCTTTCAGGAGCCCACCTTGATGCCGTGGGCAACGGTGCATGACAACGTGCTGCTGCCCCTCAAGCTGGCACATGTGGCGCGGATCGAGGCCGACCGGCGCGTCGGCGATGCGCTGGAGCGTGTTGGCCTGGCGGAATTCGCGCAGACCTATCCGCGCGAATTGTCGGGCGGCATGAAGATGCGGGTGTCGCTGGCGCGGGCGCTGGTGACCGATCCCGACGTGCTGCTGATGGACGAGCCGTTCGCAGCGCTCGACGAGATCACGCGCTTCAAGTTGAACAACGATTTACTGACGCTGTGGCGCGGCCTCAACAAGACTGTGGTTTTCGTCACGCATTCGGTATTCGAGTCGGTGTTTCTTTCCCAGCGCGTCATTGTCATGACGGCGAGGCCCGGCCGCATAGCCGCCGAGATCGGCATCGACGCGCCTGAACGCAATGAAGATTTCCGCACCTCGGCAGAATACGCTGCTTATTGCCGGGCAGCCTCGATTGCACTGGCGCACGCCAGCGACGCCAAGGCGCAATCATGAGCGCCGTCGAACCCTCGTCGCTCCGAACAAATCACGAGCGCGGTGCGTTGCGCTTTGTGCTTCCCGTCGTTGTGCTGACAATCGGCGTGCTGGCATGGGATCTGATCGTGCGTCTGAACCAGATCCCGCCTTACGTGCTCCCGAGCCCGGGCGCCGTCGTTCGTACGCTGATTAGCGACTGGCCGATCCTCTGGGCATCGCTGCTGACGACACTGTTGACGACCTTCGAGGGCTTTGTGGCCGCCGCGATCGGCGGCATCGCGCTGGCACTGCTGTTCAGCCGCTCGAAATGGCTGGAATATTCGCTGTTTCCCTATGCGATCATCCTGCAGGTGACGCCCGTCATTGCGATCGCGCCGTTGCTGCTGATCTATCTGCCGCAACACGCCGCGGTGGTGGTCTGCGCCTGGATCGTCGCGTTCTTTCCGGTGCTGGCCAATACGACCCTCGGCCTCAAGTCGATCGATCGCAATCTGTCGGGGCTGTTCCAGCTCTACCATGCCTCGCCCTTGCAGACTTTGCGTTACCTGAAGCTGCCTGCTGCACTGCCGTATATCCTCGGTGGCTTGCGCATCGCCGGGGGGCTGTCGCTGATCGGCGCGGTGGTGGCGGAAATTGCCGCGGGCTCGGCCGGGGCCGGCTCGGGTCTCGCTTACCGCATCGCCGAATCCGGCTACCGGCTGAACATTCCGCGAATGTTCGCCGCGTTGCTGTTGCTCTCTCTGGCGGGGATTGTCATTTATATGGTTCTCGCGTTGGCCTCGCACCTCATTCTGCGACGCTGGCACGAAAGTGCGCTTGGAAAGGATAGCTGAATGTCGACTGGTACTTCCGAGAAGATTGACCTGCTGATCTACGGACCCCGAAAACCCGTGGTCGACAACGGGTTTTCCGAGCGCTTCGTCCGGCATAATTTCGAAACCATCGGCGATCTGGACCGTCTCACCCCGGCAGTCGCGGAAAAGATTCGCGGCATCGCGGTGACCGGGCTGCGTCCCACCGGCAAGCCGGTGTTGTCGCGCTTCCCCAAGCTCGAGATCGTGTCGAGCTTCGGCGTCGGTTACGACCACGTCGACTCGGCCTACGCAAAAGAACACGGCATCGTCGTCACCAACACGCCGGATGTCCTCACCGAAGAAGTGGCGGACACCGCGATCGGTCTTCTGATTTCAGTGCTGCGCGAATTCCTCAAGGCCGATCGCTATCTGCGGTCCGGGCTTTGGACCACGCAGGACTATCCGCTCAGCGTCGGCTCGTTGCGGGATCGCAAGGTGGGCATGGTCGGCATGGGCCGGATCGGGCAAGCCATCGCCCGCCGTCTCGAGGCCGCGCGCGTGCCGGTGGTCTATCACTCCCGCAATCCTGCCGCCGGAGTGTCATACCAGCATTATCCAAATCTGATCGAGATGGCGACGGCGGTCGATACCCTGATCGTTATCACTCCGGGCGGCGCTGCTACGGCTAACATGATCAATGCCGACGTCATGAAGGCGTTGGGGCCGCGCGGCGTCATCATCAACGTGGCGCGAGGTTCGGTAATCGACGAGCCGGCCTTGATCGCGGCGCTGAAATCCGGGACCATTCTCGCTGCGGGGCTGGACGTATTCGCCAAGGAGCCAAACGTCCCGGATGAACTGAAATCGATGCAGAACGTTGTTCTGCTGCCGCATATCGGTTCGGCTTCGCTGGTGACGCGCAACGCGATGGATCAACTCGTGGTCGATAATCTGAAAGCGTGGTTCTCCGGCAAGGCGCCGTTGACGCCGATCGCGGAGACGCCGGTGAAAGATCGCTGATCATGCGCCTCGGGGCCGTTTCAGTTTGCGGTGTTGTATTGCTGGCGATGGCCGCGGCCATCGCGCCGGCGAACGCGCAGACGGCATCGACCCTGAAGAAAGACATGGTCGGGCAGTGGGAATTGTCGACGACGGAACGCAGCAAGACCTGCGTTATCACCTTGAAGGCTGATACGACCTCGCAGGGCCAGAAGCTCGAACTCGAACCGGGGTGTGCCGCCGCGCTGCCGTTCACCAAGGACATCGTTGCATGGAGCATCAAGGGTCTCGATATCGTGCGGCTGCAGGACGCAACAGGACAGCCGGTGATCGACCTCACCGAGGTCGAGAGCGGCATCCTTGAAGGCAAGCGCGCCGGTGAGGGAATCTACCTCCTGCAAAATCTCGCCGCGGCGCGGGAATCGGCCCGGTCGATGGATCAGATGATCGGCGACTGGGCAATCGTTCGCGGCAACGGCAGCGTGCTGTGCGGCCTGACGCTGACCAATACCGAAGCCACGCAGGATAACTTCGCCGTTTTCCTTAAACCGCGCTGCGATCCGATGATCGCCAATTTCGCGCCGAAGGTCTGGCGGCTGGAGCGCGGCGAGGTGCTGCTGACATCGGCGCAGGGCGAAACCTGGCATTTCGAAGCGGACGACAATGCCCAATGGCGGCGCGTGCCGGACAGCGCCGATCCGCTGATTCTGGTTCGGCAGTAAGATAGTCCGGCGGATCGGTATCGCCGTGATTTTCACATCAAGCGCAGGCCCTTCAGACTCGCATGGCCGTTCTTGCCCACGATGATGTGGTCATGAACCGAGATGCCCAGCGGGCTGGCGATGCCGACGATGGTTTTCGTCATCTGGATATCGGCGGTGGAGGGAGTCGGATCGCCGGATGGATGGTTGTGCACCATGATGATGGCCGTCGCAGAAAGCTCCAGTGCACGCTTCACCACTTCGCGCGGATAGACCGGCGTATGATCGATGGTGCCGACCTGTTGCAACTCGTCGGCGATCAGTTGATTGCGCTTGTCGAGAAACAGGATGCGGAATTGCTCCTTGTCGGCGAAGGCCATCGACGATCGGCAGTATTCGATCACGCTGGTCCACGACGACAGGATGGTGCGCTGCTTCAACTGCCCCTTGGCGACCCGGCTCGCGGCTGCGGCAATCAGTTTGACTTCGGTGATGGCGGCTTCGCCCAGGCCGCTGACTTCCAGCAGGCGCGCCGTCGGCGCATGAACCACTTCGGCGAAGGAGCCGAACTTGCCGATCAGGATCTTTGCCAGCGGCTTGACGTCGCGACGCGGCAGCGCACGAAACAGCACCATCTCCAGCAATTCGTAATCGCTCAGCGCATCGGCGCCGACGTCGCGGAAACGCTCCCGTAACCGCTCGCGATGGCCGTGATAGTGCGGCGCTTCGGAAAATCCGGCTGGCTTCGGCGGGTCGCTATCTTTCGAAGGCATAGGCACAAACACGCGCGATTCATCGAATCTTGCAACCATGCCGCGCCCGGCGACATTTGCAACAGCAATTGGCGCCGGGCTTGCAAAAATGATGCTGCGGCGTGAGCGCGCTAGGTGGTCGCGGGCGGCTGTTCGCCATGCCGCGCGGAGAGCGTGAAAATCTCGACGCCGGTCTTGGTCACGCCCACGGAATGCTCGTACTGCGCCGAAAGCGAGCGATCACGCGTCACCGCCGTCCAGCCGTCGGACAGGATTTTCACGTGCGGTCTGCCGAGGTTGATCATCGGCTCGATGGTGAAGAACATTCCCGGCCGCAGTACCACGCCTTCGCCGGGCCGTCCGACGTGGATGATATTGGGCTCGTCGTGAAACATGCGTCCGAGACCGTGCCCGCAAAAATCGCGCACCACGCTCATCTGCTGCGGTTCGACGAAGCTCTGGATGGCGTAGCCGATATCGCCGGTGGTGGCTCCGGGCTTCACCGCGGCAATGCCCCGCATCATCGCCTCGTAGGTCACTTCCATCAGCCGCTCGGCCTTTCGTGCAATCGGCCCGATGGCGTACATGCGGCTGGAATCGCCATACCAGCCATCGACGATGAAGGTCACGTCGACATTGACGATGTCGCCATCCTTGAGTTGCCGCTCGCCGGGCATGCCGTGACACACGACATGGTTCAGCGACGTGCAGGTGGAATAGCGATAGCCGCGATACATCAGCGTGGCGGGAAAGGCATTATGGCGGAAGGCAAATTCCCGCACGAAATCGTCGATCTGCGAGGTGGGGACGCCAGCCTTGACGACGTCCGTCAGTTCGTCGAGGCACTGCGCGACGAGCGCACCCGCCTTGCGCATGCCGGCAAAGCCCGAAGGGCCGTGCAATTTGATCTGTCCGGTCTTTCGCAGCGCGGATTCGGAGGCTTCGACGTAACTCATGGTTGTGCTTGCTGTTGCGGGAGGGGAATGAACATCGGCCTAATTTAATGAATGCCGCTGACAGTGCAAGGACATACGACCGTTGCAAGCAGTCAGGGCAGGATTGGAACCGGATGCGCCAGCGTAATTCCGTCCATCCCGATCCGGCAGGTATGGGCCAGCGCTTCGACGCCCGCCGCGCGTGCTCTGTCGAATGCCTGTCCGTAGGCGGGATCGATATCCCGGGCAAATCGGAGCGAAGTCGCCGAGCCGATCTGGATCACATACAGCATGACGGCCCGCGCGCCCGTGGCGGCGATGGTTGCGAGTTCGTCGAGATGCCGCGATCCGCGCGCGGTCACCGAATCCGGGAATTCGGCGAGCCCCTGCTGGCGCATCAAATGGACGTTCTTGACCTCGACATAACACGGCGGGCGATCGGCGTGCTCGAGCAGGAAGTCGACCCGCGATGCCTTGCCGTATTTGACTTCGCGGCGAACGATGTCGTAGCCGGCAAGCCCCGGAATCGCGGCAGCCGCCAGTGCTTCGGCGGCGATCGTATTGGGATGCGCGGTGTTGACGCCGACCAATTCGGTGCCGCCGCCGAAATCCGCCTCGATCAATTCCCATGAGTACGGCAGCTTGCGTGCGGCGTTGGGCGATTTCGACAGCCAAACCCGTGCGCCCGTAGATTGCAGGCCGGTCATGGCGCCGGGATTGGCGACATGCACGGTTGTCGTGGTGCCGTCGGGCATTTCCACATCGGCGAGAAAGCGCTTGTAGCGGCGCAGCAGAGTCGCCGGAATGAGTTCGGATACGAACTTCATATCTCAGCCGTGACCGTCCGTCGCGGTCTCGACCGGCAGCGCGCCGCGAATGCGGATGTCCCGCACCGGATACGGCACATGGATGCCCTCGCGCTTGAAGGCATCCCATAGCGACAGCATCACGTCGCTGCGGACGTTGTCCGTGCCGGCGGTGGCGTCGGCAATCCAGAACGATAGCGAGAAGCGCATGCCGTAGTCGCCGAATTCCGCCAGCAGGCAGCCGGGCGGCTTGATATCGGTGACGCGGGGGGTCTTCGTCGCAACGTCGATCGCCAGCCGGCATACGACGTGCGGATCGGCATCGTAGTTGGTGCTGAATTTCACCGTCACCAGCGTGCTTTTGTCGGTGTAGGTCCAGTTCACCACCTTCTGCGTCACCAGATCTTCGTTGGGAATCAGAAACTCGCGACCGTCGCCGGCCGCGACCGCGATATAGCGGGTGTTCATCGCATTGATCCGGCCAGTACTGTCGCCGATCGTCACGAGGTCGCCGGGTTTCACCGACTTGTCGACCAGCAGGATGATGCCGCTGATGAAATTGGCGACGATCTTCTGCAAACCGAGGCCGATACCGACCCCGACCGCGCCGGAGAAAAATGCCAATGCCGACAGGTTGATGCCGAGGGCACTCATCACCAGCGCCACCGCCGCCACCATCAGCGACACGCGGATCAGCTTGATCAGCAGCACCTGCATCGAAGGTGTCAGGTCGTGCGATCGTGAGATGCGGCTGTCTAGAAAATGACCGATGAAGTTGGATACCCATAGCGCTATGGCAAGCAGAACGGTCGCCTTGATGAGCAGAAGCGGCGACAGCCGCAGCCCGCCGATCACGATGGCCACCGAATCGAGGGCGTCGATTACCGGCTGCAACAGGCCAAGGATGCTGAGGGCGGCAACGCACCAGGACAGGACGGAAACTGTGCGAACCAGGAACTGGTTGCGAATGACGCTGGTGGCCAGCCGGATCACGAGCCACGCCACGGCAAGCTTGGCGGCGACAGGCAACAGGTAACTTCGGCTCGGCAAGGCTGCCGCCATCATGACGGCGCGGGTGAGAACCATCAGCACCGCGAACAACGCAATCGGCGCGCTATCCACCAGCACGCGGACCAGCAGCCGAACCGGCCCCGGCCAGCCCATCGCCAGCGACGTGGTCGAATAGCGCGACCGGATCGCGGTCCAGATAGCGAAGGCAATACCAGCTCCGACGAGGATGATTCCCACTTGCAGGAAAAACCCCGGCGAGGTGATTTCAGCGCTGACGGTGGTTTCTCCGTCAAGCAGCCATGCGCCTATCTGATCCATATTCATTGTCAAAATCCGGTCTTAAATCCGCGCCGATGTCCTTCGATGGTTCGATTCGAGATGCAGGTAGACTCTCATAACAGCCGACGCCACGCCATCGTTGACGCATCTCGCCTCATCGGATTGCTTGATAAATGGGCGCCAGGTACCGCCTCATGCGCTGGATCGGTTCATTCGGCAGAAATCGGTTGGAGCTTGAGAGTTGCGACGATATTGATGGATATGCCGCAAATTCCGGATATCCATCATAGATGACGTCACTGGACTCCGTCAGCATAGCCATATTCCTTGGCGCGGTCCTGGTGATGGCCGGGATCCTGTCGAGCCTGTTGGCGTTGCGCTTCGGCGCACCGTTGCTGCTGGTCTTCCTGTTGCTGGGCATTCTGGCCGGTGACGCAGGTCCCGGTGGGCTCATTTTTAGCGATGTGCACACCACCTATCTGGTGGGCTCGGTGGCACTGGCGCTGATCCTGTTCGATGGCGGGCTGAAGACGCGCTTCCAAAGCATCCGCACGGTTCTCGCGCCATCGATGGTGCTGGCGACGGTCGGCGTATTGCTGACCGCGCTGATCACCGCGCCGGTCGCCAAGTTCACGCTGGACCTCAACTGGACCGAGGCGCTTCTGGCCGGCGCGGTCGTGGCGTCCACCGACGCGGCGGCGGTATTCCTGCTCGTTCATGCGCAGGGTCTCCGGCTGCGCCCGCGTGTCGGGGCGACGCTGGAGGTCGAGTCCGGCACCAACGACCCGTTCGCGGTGTTCCTCACCCTGATGCTGGTCGAACTGATCACCCTGGGTGACAGTTCGGCCACGCATGTGCTGGCTGAATTCTTTCAGGAGTCGGTGCTGGGGCTGATCATCGGCCTGGTCGGCGGCTGGCTGGTGATCGTGGCCCTGAACCGGGTCGCGTTGCCGCAAGGGCTGCACGCGCCGTTTGTCACGACGGCGGCCCTTGTGATCTTCGGCCTTGCGCAAATCACCCATGCGTCCGGTTTTCTCGCGGTCTATCTCGCGGGCATCATGATCGGCAACCGGCCGACCCGCGCGCACAATTCGGTGGTGACGTTTCTCGACGCCGCGACCTGGCTGGCGCAGATCGTGATGTTCGTGCTGCTCGGCTTGCTGGTCTCGCCGCAACGGTTGCTGGACAGCGCGCTGCCAGCCGTCGCGGTTGCCCTGGTCCTGATGCTGGTGGCGCGGCCGATCGCGGTATTCCTCTGCCTCGCGCCGTTCCGGTTCAACTGGCGTGAAAAGGCATTCATCGCCTGGGTCGGTTTGCGGGGCGCGGTGGCGATCTTTCTGGCCTCGATCCCAATGCTGGTCGGCCTGTCGAAAGCCTATCTGTATTTCGATGTGGCCTTCGTCGTCGTCATCATCTCGCTGCTGCTGCAGGGCTGGACGCTTGGCGCCGCGGCACGACGCCTCAACGTCGCGCTGCCGCGCACCGAGCAGAAGCCGCGCCGCGTCGAACTGGATCTCCCCGGGCAACTCGAACAGCAACTGGTCGGATATCCGGTGCGCCCGAAGAGCCTGTACCTGAAGCGCGGATTGCTTCCGTCGTGGTCGCGGCCCACGCTCGTCATTCGCGATGAGAAGATCCTCTCGCCGGATGAAGCCGCGCCGGTTGCGGCCGGGGACTACCTCTATCTGCTGGCGCCGCCGGAGAAGGCCGATTCGCTCGACCGCTTTTTTACCGACATGCAGCCCGCCGCGTTGCCCGACCCGCATCTTCTCGGCGATTTCGTCGTTTCCGGCGAGATCGTGTTGGGCGACCTTGCCGAGATTTACGGGATCAACGTGAAGGACGATGAATCGAACCTGACGCTGGCCGATTACTTCGACGTTCACCTTGATCGTGCACCGAAGGCGGGCGCGACCTTGCCGCTCGACTCGATCATTCTGGTCGCCCGCAATATCAGCGGGGGCAGGGTCAACGTCGTAGGTCTGCGGCTTCCGGAAGATGAAGAGACGGCACCGGCACCCGCGACGCGGTTGTCGTCGTTCAAAGGCCGGCTGTCACGCGCATGGGCCTCAGTGGCCGGCTTCTAACGCCTGTATTTCGGTCGGTGTGATGACGCCGCTCAGGATATCCGGGCTGCCGAAACGAGCCACATGGCCGCGTTCGAGCACGACGACCTCGGTGGCGAGCCGGCGCAATTCCTGCGGATCGTGTGTTACGTAGACCATCGGGACGCCGGTCTCGTCGCGCAGGCGAACGAGATAAGGCAGGATTTCCGCCTTGCGGTCGGCGTCGAGCGCGCCGAGCGGTTCATCGAGCAACAGGAGTCTCGGCTGTGCCAGCAGGGCACGCCCGAGCGCAATACGCTGGCGTTCGCCGCCGGACAGCCGGCCGGTGCGACGATCGAGCAGCTTGCCGATATCGAGCAGGTCGACGACGCGGCTTTGGGCATCACGATCGTAAGTGAGCCCGTTCATTCGGCGGCCGTAATCCAGGTTTTGCGACACGTCGAGATGCGGAAACAGGCGTGCATCCTGGAAGACGTAACCGATGCGGCGGCGATGCGGCGGCGTGTGAAGGCCGCGCGATGTATCGTCGAGCACGTCGTCGCCAATGGCGACGAGGCCGCGATCCGGCTGCAGCAGTCCGGCGATGATATTGACCAGCGATGTCTTTCCGGCGCCCGACGAGCCGAACAGGCCGGTGACCCGGCCCTCGGTCGAAAAGGCGACGTCGAGCGAAAAATCGCCGAGCTGTTTTTGGGCCTCGACGCGCAGCACGATCAGAGTCCGTGCAGGCGCTTGGTCGCGCGTCGTGCGAAGATTTCGGAGGCGACCAGCGCGGCCATGGCAATGGCGATGGAGATGGCGACGAGGCGGAGCGCCGCGGCATCGCCGTCGGGCACCTGCGTGAGGGTGTAGATCGCGGAAGAAATCGTCTGCGTTTCGCCGGGAATATTGGACACGAAGGTGATCGTCGCGCCGAATTCTCCGATCGCCTTTGCAAATCCGAGCACCATGCCGGCGAGCACGCCGGGCAGAGCCAGCGGCAGCGTGACGGTCCAGAACACCCGCCACGGCGGCGCGCCGAGCGTGCTCGCGGCCTGCTCCAGCCGGCGATCCACCGCTTCGATGGAGAGCCGGATCGGGCGAACCAGCAGCGGAAATGACATGATTCCGCAAGCCAGCGCCGCGCCGGTCCAGCGGAAGGCGAATACGATGCCGAGGTGATCCGCGAGCCACGCGCCGATCAATCCGCGCCGCCCGAAGGTCAGCAGCAGGAGATATCCTGTCACCACCGGCGGCAGCACCAATGGCAGATAAATGATGGCGTCAGCGACCGACTTGCCCCAGAACTCTCGCCGCGCCAGCAGCCACGCGACCGCGATGCCGAGCGGCGTCGCAACCAGCGTCGCAACCACGGCGACGCGAATGGACAGCAGGATCGCCGTCCATTCCGCTGGCGAGATATCGAACACGTGCCTGTTACGACTTCGGAGCGCTCAGAACCGCGAAGCCATATTTCTCGAAGATCGTCTTGGCTTCCGGTGAACGCAGGAAGGCCAGATAGTCCGTCGCTTCGGCCTTCGCGTGGGTGGTCGCGGCGACCGGATAGATGATCGGCGGATGGGAATCGGCCGGGAACGTGCCGATGATCTTGACGCCGGGTTCGACCTTGGCGTCGGTGGAATAGACGATACCGAGCGCGGCTTCGCCACGCGCGACCAGCGCCAGTGCGGCGCGTACGCTCTCGGCCATGGCGAACTTGGGCTCCGCAGCCTGCCAGGCGCCGAGCTTTTCCAGCGCCGCCTTGGCGTATTTGCCGACCGGGACGGCCTTCACGTCGCCGGTGGTGATACGGCCGTCGCCGGCAAGCTTGGCAAGATCGAAGCCCTGGCCGATGGTGACGTCACCGATCTTGGAATCTTTCGGGGCAATCAGCACGATGGTGTTGCCTAGCAGATCGACGCGGGTCGATGCGTTGATGGCGTCCTTCTTGATCGAGTAATCCATCCATGCGGTATCGGCCGACACGAAAATATCGGCGGGAGCGCCCTGTTCGAGCTGCTTGGCCAATGCCGAGCTTGCGGCATAGCTGGCGCTGATCTTCACGTTGGTCTTTGCCGTGTAAGCGGCATCGACGGCATCGAGCGCATTCTTCATCGAAGCGGCCGCGAAGACTGTCAGGCTCTTGTCTTGCGCCTGCGCCGGCGAATGGATCGATCCGACGAGGATCAGGAAGGCAGCGAACAATCCGGCAAAGCGATACATTTTGGCGCTCCGATACATGGCCGCGGCGCATTGCGCCTGCGAAACAAGCGTTGATTATGAATGATGCGACAGGCGGAAGCGCCGTTCCGGCAATCCGATAGGCTTACGGCCTTATCGGGACGTCGCGGTCCCAACACTATCAGGCTGAGGAAATGGGTAAAGACCCTTGCTTTTATTCGGACGGCAGGATCGCGAGAGCGATGGAATTTTCCTTCGCACCGCTGATCTGTACGACGAATGGAGAGGCCGCCAGATCGAACTTCATGGTCTTGCGGATGCCGCTGCAATCCGTGGCGCCGCTGAAAGCCTTTGGCTTGAGGTGCTTGCCATCCTGCACCACATCGACCCAGGCCCCCGCCGACAGGCTGATGGTGTAAACCCCGGCCGGCCACGGCGATTTGACGCTGACGAATCCTGCGAAGGTCGAGGCAGCCGGGGCGCGCTCCGGCGGCGACGGCAGCGCGGCTTCGGCGGATGGGCGGAGCGTCAACGTCCATCCGATCGGTGGATGTCCGGTAAGGTCGGCTGCGGACGCGAGCGTCGCCCGATCGGGCGACGTCAATGCGGCACGCTCCCGTTCGATGGGCCACTTGAACTTGTCGCAGCCGCTCGGTTCGGCCGCAAAGGCCGGCGCGGTTGCCGCAAGTGCCAGCACAACGAGGAGCGTGCGTCGCATGGTCAGTTCACCGCGATCATCACATCGGATGCCTTGATGACGACGATGACCTGGCCCTTGGCCTTGATGCCGAGTTCGTCGACAGCCTCGTTGGTGATCGAGGAGGTGACGACCTGTCCATTGCCGATATCGACGCGGACATGCGACGTGGTGGCGCCTTTCGTCACTTCGACGACGGTACCCTTGATCTGGTTGCGTGCACTGATGCGCATAATAATCCTCACAGCATCACCCTGCGCGCGGGAGAACAACGCGCCGGGACGAGCGTTCGATTGATGTAAGACCGGGACCGCCGGCCTGCGGTTTCGGCCGCTTACGGCGGACCGATGCCGCATCCTAGCGCATTTTGATATTCCCGGGATAGTCGGGCAGGGGAAACAATCAGGCTTGATTATGGCGCCGCCAGCACCTGCCGGCAGGCGGCAGGCAATTCGGACAGCGTAATCTGATGCGGCGGCTTCGGTGGTTTCTTCGGCGGCTTCGGGTGAAGCACCGCGTCGCTGAACCAATAGGCCAGGTCGGATGGTGCGCATCCGTCACTGTCGGCCGGCGGCTTTTGCGGCTTGCAATCGTGGCTACCGGCCGGGCAGGTGATGCGGACGTGGAAGTGGTAGTTGTGCCCCCACATCGGACGCACCTTCGACAGCCAGCTTCGGTTGCCCCTGGCTTCGCGGCAGAGCGCCTTCTTGATTGCGGCATTGACGAAGATGCGCTCGACCCGCGGCTCCATTGCTGCGGCGCGGATCACCTCGAGATGATGCGGCGTCCAGACTCGCGGATCGATGTCGAGCTTGTCGGCCCGCACCATGTTGACGGCCGACATCTCCTCGCGCTCGTTGCGCGATAACATCCGGTTCGGCATCGGCGTCAGCCAGATATCCGCATCCAGTCCGATCTGATGGCTGGCGTGCCCGGTGATCATCGGGCCGCCGCGCGGCTGCGCCATGTCGCCGATCAGGAGACCGGGCCAGCCCGCGGTCTTGTGCACTTTCGCCGCCAGTTTTTCGATCAGCGCGACCATGTCCGGATGCGCCCAATTGCGATTGCGCGACAGGCGCATCACCTGCCAGTCCGGTCCGTTGACCGGCAATTCCTCGCCGCCGGCGAGGCATCCTTTGGCATAGAAGCCGATCGCCTGCGGTTGCTGGTTCGACGGCTTGGTCTTGCGCCCGAACAGTTGTTTGGCGGCGAGATGTGGATCGTTGGGATTGGCCAGCGGCGGCAGCGGCTTCGGGTGAAGCGTGCCCTTATCCTGCGCCAGCGCCGCGACCGCCGCGAGCAGCGCAGCAGGAAAGAGCAGCGACGTGAGAATCAGCCGACGATGAATCATCGCATATCAGTATAGCCCATGCGTGAATCGAATTCAGCACATTGGGCGATCGCGCCGGATCACATTGGAGTAAGTCCAGAGAGTGGCTCACGATCGGCGGCGCTGCGCCTTGCGGAGGTGATAGGTCAGCGCCAGTCCGATGCAATGACGCAGCGCTCGCCTGGGAGGCTCATCGGACACGTTCAGCACGATGCAACGGTTGCCCGCAAAGGCGAGCTGTTTCGGATAGAGCTCGCGAAAGGTTTCCACCAGATCGGTCTGGCAGTGGAAGTAGATCGCGTATCGATCGTCGCGCGATTTGATGCGGTCGATACGAATCGTGCTGCCGCTTTTCGATGCAGCCGTGAGATAGCTCGGCTGGCCCCATTTCAGGGTCTCGTGCAACTCGCCGATGCCTTCGGTCGTTCGCGCCGTTTCGAAGATCAGCTGACGTAACATCATCAGCCGCGAACGCAATGCCGGCGGATAAGCCTTGAAAGCCGCGCCGACAGATGGATCGGCAAAGCGCATCGAGGCTTTTGCCGATCCAGCGCGTGTCGCGGGGGACACGATAGATTACTTTACTTGATCTGGTCGTCGATATCTGCGGCGGGCGCGTGCTTCTTGATAGAGTCGATGGCGCTCAGTGCGGATGCTTTTTGCGCATAGCCTTCCGACCCGAACATGATCTCGCCGTTCGATGCCTTGAAACGAAAACGGAATTCGCCGGCTTTGTCTTTGTAGACCTCGAATTTATACGCCATTTTGCCTCCGAAGCTTGGATGTGGATTCGACACCGGCAGCCTCAGGGGTGATGGAACCGCTGTCAAGTCGCGGGCGGCTATTGTCCCCGCATCGTCTTCTCGATGCTGGGGAGCAAAACGCGAAGGAACGGCATCGCGCCTTGTGTCATGTGCGCGATGCCGTTGTTTTAGTGCGATTTATTTGATCAGCGGGCAGCCGCCATCTTTCATCGGCCGGAACGCCTGATCGCCGGGGACTTCGGCCAAGACCTTGTAGTAGTCCCACGGATATTTCGATTCCTCCGGCTTCTTCACTTCGAGCAGGTACATGCTGTGCACCATGCGGCCATCTTCGCGCAGTACGCCGTTGTCGGTGAAGGCGTCGCGCACCGGCATCTCCCGCATCTTGGCCAGAACCGTCTTGGTGTCTCGCGTACCGGCCGCCTTGACGGCCTTCAGGTAATGCAGCGTCGCGCTGTAGGTGGAGGCTTGGTTCATCGTCGGCATCCGCTTCATGCGTTCGAAGAACTTCTTGCCGAAAGCGCGGGTGCGATCGTTCAAGTCCCAGTAGTAGGCTTCGGTGATGATCAGTCCCTGCGCCATTTTGAGGCCGAGGCTGTGAATGTCCGAAATGAACATCACGATACCGGCGAGCTTCTGGCCGCCGGCGACGATGCCGAATTCCGAGGCCTGCTTGATGGCGTTGATGGTGTCGCCGCCGGCATTGGCGAGGCCGATCACCTTGGCCTTGGAGGCCTGCGCCTGCAGCAGGAACGATGAGAAGTCGGAGGTGTTGAGCGGATGTCGTGCGCTGCCGAGAACCTTGCCGCCGGCGGCTTTCACCACTTCGCTGACGTCGCGTTCGATCGAATGGCCGAATACGTAATCGGCGGTGATGAAGAACCAGCTGTCGCCGCCCTGTTTGACAATGGCGCTTCCGACCGTATGTGCGTTCGAATAGGTGTCGTAAGTCCAGTGTGCCGTATAGGGCGAGCAGGACTTGCCGGTGATGTCCGAGCTGGCGGCATCGGTGATGATCATGATCTTTTCGAAGCGCTTCGACATCTCCATCGCGGCCAGCGCCGTGGCGGATGTGGGAAGGTCGATGATCATGTCGACATTTTCGGCCTCGTACCATTTGCGCGCGATCGCAGCCGCGTTGTCGGCTTTCATCTGCGGATCGGCCGTTACGAGCTCGATCGGCTTGCCGAACATGGTGCCGCCGAATTCCTCGATGGCCATCTTGGCGCCTTCGACATTGCCGGCGCCGCCGATATCGGCATAGACCGACCCGAAGTCGGTGATGACGCCGATCTTCAAGGGCGCATCGGACGATTGTGCCGACGCGGCTCCTCCTGCGGTCAATGATAACGACAATATCGCCGCGGTGATCGCGTGGCGCGAGAATCTCATTGGTGCCTCCCAGCTTGTTTTTGCTTCAAACGAACAGCTTGGAGGAGTTGCCGAGGGCAGGCAAGGTTAAGCGCAACGGTGCAATCCCGTTGTGCATGCAGACACGTTACATTTGGTCGCAGGGCGAGGGGAATCTCACCAAAGCGGCTTCGGGGCGGTGGAAAGCGTCAGCTATCCACCTTCAGCGCGGCAATAAAAGCTTCCTGCGGAATGTCGACCTTGCCGAACTGCCGCATCTTCTTCTTGCCTTCCTTCTGCTTCTCCAGAAGTTTGCGTTTGCGGGTGATGTCGCCGCCGTAGCACTTTGCGGTGACGTCCTTGCGCAATGCGCGCACCGTTTCGCGCGCGATCACCTTGCCGCCGATTGCCGCCTGGATCGGAATCTGGAACATGTGCGGCGGGATCAGCTCCTTCATCTTCTCGACCATCGCACGGCCGCGGCCTTCGGCGCGGGTGCGATGCACCAGCATGGAGAGTGCATCCACCGGCTCGTTGTTGACGAGGATCTGCATCTTGACGAGATCGGCAGCCTTGTAGTCGGTCAGGTGATAGTCGAACGAGGCATAGCCCTTGGAGACGGACTTCAGCCGGTCGTAGAAATCGAACACCACCTCGTTGAGCGGCAGGTCGTATTTGACCATGGCGCGGGTGCCGACATAGGTCAGCTCCTTCTGCGCGCCGCGGCGCTCCTGGCACAGCTTCAGCACTGAACCGAGATATTCGTCCGGCGTCAGGATCGTGGCTTCGATCCACGGCTCCTCGATCTCGGCGATCTTCACCACGTCGGGCATGTCGATCGGATTGTGAATCTCGATCTCCTGTCCGTCGGTGAGGTGCATCTTGTAGATCACCGATGGCGCGGTCGCGATCAGGTTGAGATCGAACTCGCGCGACAGCCGCTCCTGGATGATCTCCAGATGCAGCAGGCCGAGGAAGCCGCAGCGGAAGCCGAAGCCCAGCGCGGCCGAGGTTTCCATTTCGAACGAGAAACTGGCGTCGTTGAGCCGCAACTTGCCCATCGCCGCGCGCAGCGTTTCGAAATCGTCGGCATCGACCGGGAACAGGCCGCAGAACACCACCGGGATCGCCGGCTTGAAGCCCGGCAGCATTTCGGTCACCGGCTTGCGGTCGTCGGTGATGGTATCGCCGACGCGGGTGTCCGCGACTTCCTTGATCGCTGCGGTGATGAACCCGATTTCGCCGGGACCGAGTTCGTCGACATTGACCATCTTCGGGGTGAAGAACCCGACGCGTTCCACATCGTAGGCCGCATTGGTGCCCATCATGCGGATGCGGTTACCTTTCTTCATCACGCCGTCGACGATGCGGACCAGCACCACGACGCCGAGATAGACGTCGTACCAGCTATCCACCAGCAGCGCCTTCAGCGGCGCGTCGCGGTCGCCCTTCGGCGGCGGCAGGCGGGTGACGATGGCCTCCAGCACGTCCGGAATGCCGAGCCCGGTCTTGGCCGACACCATGATGGCGTCGGAGGCGTCGATGCCGATCACGTCCTCGATCTGCTGCTTGACCTGCTCGGGCTCGGCAGCCGGCAGGTCGACCTTGTTGAGGACCGGCACGATCTCGTGGTTGTTGTCGAGCGCCTGATAGACGTTGGCGAGGGTCTGGGCTTCCACGCCCTGCGAGGCGTCGACCACCAGTAAAGAGCCCTCGCACGCCGCCAGCGATCGTGACACCTCATAGGCGAAGTCGACGTGGCCGGGCGTGTCCATCAGGTTGAAGATGTAATCCTTGCCGTCCTTGGCCTTGTAGTGGAGGCGGACGGTCTGAGCCTTGATGGTGATGCCGCGCTCGCGCTCGATATCCATCGAATCGAGCACCTGTTCCTTCATCTCGCGGTCCTGCAACCCGCCCGTGGTCTGGATCAGGCGGTCGGCCAGCGTCGATTTGCCATGGTCGATATGCGCGACGATGGAAAAATTGCGGATGTTGGAAATAGGGGTCGTTGTCATCGGCGGGGGATAGCACCGGCACCAAAAACCGGCAACTATCTTGGAAAATCTCTTAAGTGTGAGCGGCGCCGGATTCCCCTTGGCCGCGAAACAGGATAGGGACTGGGCCGGCCGATTATGACGAATTGGCCGTCGCGTTTGCCGCGGCCAATTCCGCGTACGACCGGTTCCAGGCCGGTCCCGCTGCTGTTTTCCGTTCCAGCCGATCGTCAGTCAGGGCACATTATGCCGTCAGTCGGGTCCCGTTCCTCTCGACCCTCCCTCTACCGCCGTGCCGCGGCGTGGCTTGGGGCGATCGTCGATGACGAGTATTACGCCGATACGCTGGTGGCGGCGTTGCTGGCGCTGCATGTGGTGCTGTGGACCGCGATCCTGACGCTCGTCAAGCGCGCCCAGAATATCCACTTCGATGTCGCCGAAGCCTATGCCTGGGGGCAGCAATGGCTGCTGGGCTATGGCAAGCATCCGCCGCTGTCGGGCTGGGTCATCGGCATCTGGTTCCGGTTTTTCCCGGTTGCGGATTGGGCGACCTACGCACTGGCGATGACCGTCGTCAGTTTCGGGATCTGGGTCTGCTGGCGGATTGCGCTCCGCGTGGTCGACCGCCGGCGCGCATTCCTGACGGTCGTCATGCTGGCGCTGTATCCGATCTTCAATTTCAAAGGATACAAATACAATGCAGACCTGTTGCAACTCGCGACATTGCCGCTGTTGGTGCTGGCCTATCTGAACGCATTCGAGAAGCGCAACGCGTGGTCCGGCGTGCTGCTCGGGCTGGCGGGAGCCGCCGCACTGCTGACGAAGTACTGGGCGCTGACGATGATCGGCGCTGTCGGAATAGCCGCGCTGCTGCATCCGGAACGGGTGCGATTTCTGCGCTCTCCGGCGCCGTGGGTGGCGATCGCCACGTTCCTGCTCGTGCTGACGCCGCATCTGTGGTGGCTGAAGCGGGTGGATTTCCTGCCGCTCAAGTATGCCGGAGACGTCTACGACGACCCGAGCCGCATCCACGCCCTGCATTCTGTCGGCGGGTACATCGGCCATAACGTCGTGCTGTTGCTGTTTCCAATAGCGCTCGCCGCGCTGGCGGTCTGGTTCATGCCGCAAGGCAGACGAAATGCACTGCGGACAATGACGTTCAACTGGAGGCACGGCGCGAACTCCGGCGTACGAATTTCGCAAGCGATCCATATCTGGCTGATCTCGATCATCGTCGCGATCGGGCCGCCGCTGGGCGCCTTCGCGTTTGCGGTTTGGATGAAGACCGATTGGGGCATTCCGCTGTTTTTCCTGGTGCCGCTGGCGCTGGTTTCCATTCCGGTCCTGCGCATTCCGAGGATTGCGTTGTTCCGGATTACCGGCATGTGGCTGGTGCTCACGCTGCTGATCCTGGCGCTGTCCCCTCAGATCGCGAACAGGAAAGCGGCCCAAAAAGTTCACACCAGTTTGTCCTATGAGGCCCGCTCCGAACTGGCGCGCGAATTGAGCGACATCTGGCACAAGCGGTTTGCCTCGCGCTGGTCGGCCGTGGCGGGATCGGTGGAGACCGCCGACCTGATGACGTTCTACAGCCTGGATCATCCGACGCCATTCACGCCATACGATGCGTGGTCGGCCGGGCTGCTGTCGACAGAGGACGCCATGCGCACCGGCTTCATCGGCATCTGCGATCCGAAGGACTGGCAGCATGCGGCCTGCGTCGCATGGATGAAGGCGCACGTTCCCGATGCCGAACGTCTCGACATGACGACGCGCCGCTTCTTTCACGGCACACCGGGACCGGTGGTCACTTGGGAGATCTATATCGTAGCGCCGAAAGGGTAGTGCGCGGCCGATCAGGCCATCGACCGTTTTGGATCAATCACCTTCGCCGAACTTTCCGTTGACGAGATCGGCGATCGCGGCGACGGCCTGCTCGGCTTCCGCGCCGGTTGCGGAAACGACGATGCTGGTGCCGGGACCGGCAGAAAGCATCATCAATCCCATGATCGATGTGCCGCCCACCGTCTCGCCGTTGCGGGTGACGGAGACATTGGCGTTGAAGCGTTCGACCAGCTGCACGAACTTTGCCGAAGCGCGTGCGTGCAAGCCGCGCTTGTTGGTGATCATGAGTTCGCGGGTCGTGGCCCCGGCTTGCGGCGAGGGTGAATCGGCTGCGACGTTGTCGCCCGGCGGTGCTGGATCGTCGGGCGCTGCGGTCATTTGCCTGCGAGAACCCGGCTGGCGATGGTGACGTACTTGCGTCCGGCTTCCTGCGCCGCTGCAATGGCTTCCGGCAACGGAAGGTCGTTGCGCACCTTCGCAAGCTTCACCAGCATCGGAAGGTTGATGCCTGCGAGCACTTCGACCTTGGGTCGGCTCATGCAGGAGATCGCGAGGTTTGAAGGCGTGCCACCGAACATGTCGGTCAGGATAGCAACGCCGTTGCCACTGTCGACCCGGTTAACGGCTTCAATAATATCGCTTCGACACAAATCGGCATCGTCTTCCGCGCCGATGGTGATCGATTCGATTTGTTTTTGCGGACCCATTACGTGTTCGAGCGCTGCCCTGAATTCGTCGGCAAGGCGCCCATGGGTCACAAGTACCAGACCAATCATCGAGAACTCCTCGTGGGTGCCTTTGGTGCACCGCACGAACGGGCCACTTTGACCATCCGGAGCCGCCGCGCAAGGGGGGGCCGCAAGGATTCTCCCCGATTTTTGCCATTATCGGGAGGCCGGAGGCGTCTATTTGGTGGCGATAGTGGGACTTATATGGTTACGAATTTCCTTCCGGCAATCGTCCAAAATGTCGCCCTCAGGGTAACCTGAGGTTGTCAAAACATCGGCAGCAATCAAAGATAGTGCCGAAAAGCCGCTCAAGACCGGTATTCGCCGCAGAATGACCCCGAACAGGGTCGTGATCAGGCTTTCGGGCTCCGGCAGGCGCGCGCCGTCGGCTGCACCAAGGTCGACGATGAGGCTTACGGTCGCCTCGGGCACATGGTCGCAGCGGCGGATACCGAGGCCGCGGACCTCGATCAGCCCGGCAAGGTTCGGCACCGGGCGCACCGTGAGGTGGCCGTCCTGATTAGCCAGATATACCCGGTCATCGCCTACCAGCACCGTAGGAGGAAGTTGCCCGGCTCGGCCCGCCAGGATCAGATCGAACGCCAGCCGGGATTTTCCCGCGCCGGACGGACCACGGATCAGGATGCCGAGATCGCCGATCCGCACCGCCGAAGCATGGATGCTAGTTGCCGGACCGTTTGCGATCGCGGTCATGTCGGTAACCGGACCACGAAGCGCGCGCCGGCCACTGTCGCCATACCATCGGCATCGGACGGACCCGGGCGGTTCTCGGCCCAGATGCGGCCGCGGTGTGCTTCGATGATCTGTTTCGAGATCGACAGACCCAATCCGGAATTCTGGCCAAAGCCCTGATGCGGGCGATCGGTATAGAAGCGCTCGAAGATGCGCTCCAGCGCGTCGTCGCGAATTCCCGGGCCATTGTCGTCGACGACGATCTCGATTTCGGATTTGACGCGGCGGCACACCACGCGGACCTTGCCGCCGGACTCCGAAAACGATTGTGCGTTGACCACCAGATTGGAGATGACCTGACCGAGACGGGAATCGTGTCCGCGTACCGCGAACGTATCGGCCGATCCGCCCTCGAACCGCGTTTCGACCGCGACATCGTGGCCGAGCTTGGTCTCGTTAGCGACCGACGTCAGCGTCGTCAGCAATCGGCGCACGTCGACAGGCCCGATATCCTGCCGCTGTAATTCCGCATCGAGCCGGCTGGCATCGGAGATGTCCGAGATCAGCCGATCCAGCCGTCGTACATCGTGCTCGATGACGGCGAGCAGACGCGAGCGGCTGTTCTCGTTCTTGGCCAGCGGTAGCGTCTCGACTGCCGAACGCAGCGAGGTGAGCGGATTCTTCAACTCGTGCGCCACGTCGGCGGCGAACATTTCGATGGCTTCGATGCGGTTGTAAAGCGACTCGGTCATGTCGCGCAGCGCGCCGGAGAGATGGCCGATCTCGTCGCGGCGTTGAGTGAAATCTGGAATCTCGACACGGGTCTTGATGCGGTGACGAACGCGCTCGGCCCCGTCGGCCAGTCGGCGCACAGGTCCGGCGATCGTGCTCGCCAGCAGCAGCGACAGCACGATCATGACGACCGCGGCGACGCCGAACACCTTCAGAATGGCGAGGCGTTCCGCCGTCACCATCTGGTCGATGTCGTCGCCTTGTGTCGAGAGCATCAACGCGCCATGGATCGCGCGGAAGCGCTGCACCGGCACCGCGACCGAGACGATGATTTCGCCGCGGTCGTTGATGCGCACCATGCTCGCCTTCTGGCCCTTCAGCGAGTCCGCGACTTCCTGATAGCCGTTGCCGTTCTCAGGGCCGAGTTCGCGATAGAGCGGCAGGTCGCCGCGATTGAGCCAGGTGCGGATCGCAATCGTCGTGCGTTCGATGATGCCCGGCTTTTCCGTCGTGGGAGGAGGTAGTTCGAACTTCATCACGTCGCCGCGCCCATAGAGGCTGCGGCTGTCGAGGATCAGCACGCCGTCGCGGTCGTAGATGCGCGCACGGGTCTTGGTCGGCGAGATCAGCCGCCGCAGCACCGGCGCCACGCGTTCCGGATTGATGGGGAAGTCGAGGCCGGAAAATTCGTCCGGCGCGCCGTAGGTTTCGCCGGGCTTGAGATCGAGCAGCCGGTCGGGATCGATGGTGATGGTATTGGTCTCGACGGTCGCCGATGCGGCGATCGCACCGGCGATGATTTCGCCCTGGACCAGAAGGCTTTGCGCCCGCGCGTCGATCAGGCCGGCGCGGAACTGCGAGAGGTAAAGGATGCTGGCGACGAGGGCGATCAGGCCGGCGAGGTTGAGCGAGACGATACGCCGCGTCAGGCTCGAGAAGCTGACCGTGAAGAAGAACTGCCCAACCCGGCGCAGCCAGCCGAGCGGTCGCTGCCAGCCTCGCGTGGCATTCACGCCCGCGGCATCGGAAAGCGCCAGCGACGAGGAAGACCCGTCGCGTGGGTTTCGGTCAGGCTGCGTTCGATCCAGCAATGGCTAAAACCGCCGGGTTTGTTTCAAGATAGCGCCCGCGCGCGTCGGCATTCTAGCCCAGTCGGGCGACGCCGTCAGTTAACAAAATGCAATGCCGGGCGCAGCTTAGGCCGCGCGAAGCCCGGTTTCCCGGCAATCGGCCGGATTCACGTTTCCTTGAAACGATAGCCGACGCCGTAAAGCGTTTCGATCATTTCGAAGTCGTCGTCGACCACCTTGAACTTCTTGCGCAGCCGCTTGATGTGGCTGTCGATGGTGCGGTCGTCGACATAGACCTGATCGTCATAGGCCGCGTCCATCAGGGCGTTACGGCTTTTCACCACGCCCGGCCGGGTGGCCAGTGCCTGCAGGATGAGAAACTCGGTGACCGTCAGCGTGACGGGCTCGTTCTTCCAGGTGCAGGTATGGCGTTCCGGATCCATCCGCAGCAGGCCGCGATCCAGTGCCTTGGCATCGTTTTCCTTTGGCACCGCAGTCGGGTCTTTCGGCGCGGAGCGGCGCAAGACCGCCTTGACTCGTTCGACCAACAGGCGTTGCGAGAACGGTTTGCGGATGAAATCGTCGGCGCCCATTTTGAGGCCGAACAATTCGTCGATTTCCTCGTCCTTCGAAGTCAGGAAGATCACGGGAAGGTCCGACTTCTGCCGCAATCGCCGCAGCGTCTCCATGCCGTCCATGCGCGGCATTTTTATATCGAGCACGGCAAGGTCGGGTGGACTGGTGCGGAAACCATCCAGCGCCGAGGCACCATCCGTGTAGGTCATGATGCGGTAGCCTTCGGCTTCCAGCGCAATCGAGACGGACGTCAGAATGTTGCGGTCGTCATCGACCAAAGCGATTGTGGGCATGAGCCTGCTTTCCGAAGCGGGAGGGCTAAACGTCGACCAATTCGACGCAGCGCCGTATCAGACGGCCAGCAACCAGCATGGCAAGCTGGGCTGAAGTGTGGCCGAGTTCCATGAAACGTCTGGAGGAACATGAGGTTCCCTTGCCCCGTCTATATAATGCACAATACGGCCGGGGAAAGGCTCTTTCCCGAGGGAAATAAGGGGATTTGAGGATGCAGCCGGATGCCGATTTCAGCGCTGCGAAGCTGGCGCGATCCCTGTTGCGGCGGTCCCGGCAGGGCGCGCTGGCGACGCTGATGCCCGGGAGTGGCGACCCCTATTGTTCGCTTGTGAACCTGGCCAGCCATTTCGACGGCACGCCGATCCTGCTCGTCTCGCGTCTGGCGGTACATACCCGGAACATCCTGGCCGACCCGCGGGTCTCATTGATGCTCGACGAGCGGGCGCCTGGCGACCCGCTGGAAGGTGCCCGGATCATGCTGGCAGGGACAGCCGTCGCGGCTGCGGATAACGAGGCCGCGGATCTGCGACGGCGCTACCTTAATACCCATCCTTCGGCCGAGACATTTGTGGATTTTGCCGATTTCGGCTTCTTCCGGATCGTTCCGAGCGGCGTGCACCTGGTCGCTGGTTTTGGCCGCATCGTCGATCTGGCGGCATCCGATATCTTGACCGATCTCGGCGACGCTGATGCGTTGCTGGCATCTGAGTCCGACATCGTTGCGCACATGAATGCCGATCATTTGGACACGATGAATCTTTATGCAACACGATTGCTTGGGGCATCGAGCGCCGACTGGCGTTGTACCGGTTGCGATCCGGACGGCATGGATATGCAGAACGGCCTCGAGACGGTGCGGCTGGAATTTCCGCGTCGTATTGTCTCGCCTGCTGCACTGCGGCAGGTGCTGAAAGAGCTTGCCGCACAAGCGCGCAGCTAACTTATGCGGTACCTCATGATGGGGTCTTTGAAATTGCCCGATTTCTATGTTCGGCTTGGCAAGTTCCGTGTTCATCACTATTAGGTCGCGGGACCGGAGCCGGTTGGTTATATTGCCGGTCACCGCGGATATGGAGCGCGATTGGGACGATCGCGTTCTCGCGACAAGCGGATTCTAGGAGGAATCTTTCGTGCAAGAGACGGGTGTACGTAACGGTGCTTTCGGCGCCGACAAATTCGGTTTCAAAAATCTCAAAGAGGTGCGCTGGAATCTCGGCACGCCGCAACTCTACGAATATTCGCTTCAAGCGGGCGAAGCCGAATTGACCGTTGACGGCGTGCTGTGCGCGGAAACCGGCGAGTTCACCGGCCGTTCGCCGAAGGACAAGTTCACCGTTCGCGACGCCGAAACCGACAAGACGATGTGGTGGGCGGGCAATCAGTCGATCACGTCGGAACAGTTCCAGGCGCTGTACGAAGATTTCATCAAGCATGCCGAAGGCATGTCGCTGTTCGCGCAGGACCTCTACGGCGGCGCCGATCCGGCATTCCAGATCAAGACCCGCGTCTACACCGAACTCGCGTGGCATTCGCTGTTCATCCGCACGCTGCTGCGGCGCCCCGAAACGGCCGAGCTTGCCGGTTTCGTACCTGAACTGACGATCGTCGATCTGCCGAGCTTCAAGGCCGATCCTAAACGTCACGGCGTGCGTTCGGAAAACGTCGTGGCTATCGATTTCGCCCGCAAGATCGTCCTGATCGGCGGGTCTTATTATGCCGGCGAGATGAAGAAGTCGGTGTTCACCACGCTGAACTACTACCTGCCTGCCAAGGGCGTGATGCCGATGCACTGTTCGGCCAACGTCGGCCCCAACGGCGATAGCGCGATTTTCTTCGGCCTCTCCGGCACCGGCAAGACCACGCTGTCGGCCGATCCCAAGCGCACGCTGATCGGCGACGACGAGCACGGCTGGGGCAAGGATGGCATCTTCAATTTCGAAGGTGGCTGCTACGCCAAGACCATCAAGCTGTCGCAGGAAGCGGAGCCGGCGATCTATGCCGCGAGTCGCCGTTTCGGATCGGTGCTCGAGAACGTCGTGCTCGATCCGGCAACCCGCGAGCCCGATTTCGACGACGGCTCGAAGACCGAGAATACCCGCTCGGCCTATCCGCTGGAATTCATCCCCAATGCATCGCGCACCGGCCGTGCCGGCCAGCCGAAGAACCTCGTGATGCTCGCGGCCGACGCCTTCGGCGTGTTGCCGCCGATCGCGAAGCTGTCGCCGGCGCAGGCGATGTATCACTTCCTCTCCGGTTACACCGCCAAGGTCGCGGGCACCGAGCGTGGTCTCGGCAACGAGCCGCAGCCGGAATTCTCGGCCTGCTTCGGTTCGCCGTTCCTGCCGCGTCACCCGGCCGAATACGGCGATCTGCTGCGCGAACTGATCGCCAAGCACAACGTCGACTGCTGGCTGGTCAATACCGGCTGGACCGGCGGTAAGTACGGCGTCGGCAGCCGCATGCCGATCAAGGTAACCCGCGCGCTGCTCACCGCCGCGCTCGATGGTTCGCTGCGCAACGTCGAATTCCGCACCGACAAGTATTTCGGTTTCGCGGTGCCGACCGCGCTGCCGGGCGTGCCGAGCGAAATCCTCGATCCGGTCAACACCTGGAAGGATAAGGCCGAGTTCGACAAGACCGCGCGCAACCTCGTCGGCATGTTCCAGAAGAACTTCGCCAAGTTCGAAGACCATGTCGATGCCGAGGTCAAGGCGGCTGCGCCCGACGTCAAGCTCGCGGCGGAGTAAGCACGGCTCGCGCGTGCGACATAAGGTTTGAAAGGAAAGGGCGGCTGTGGCCGCCCTTTTCGTTTGTCCACCCTCTCTGGCGAGGACGGAGGAAGAGTGGACTACTTTTCTCGGAAAGCGCGTCGAATTTGATCGGCAAGTGGCCGCATGAGATATGACAGGACGGTTCGTTCGTGGGTCTGGATGAATATCTCGACCGGCATTCCCGGTACGAGATGAACGCGGCCGAGGCGCTTGACCTCGTTCGCCGGAATGCTGACCCGCACGACGAAATAGCCCGGGCCGTTTTTCTCATCATGTGAAATGTCGGCGCCGATCCGCGCCACCCTGCCGTTCACTTCGGGAGTGGTTCGCTGGTTGAAGTTGGAGAATCGCAAGGTGGCGTCCTGGTCGAGCTTGATCTGGTCGATGTCTTGCGGGGCGATCCTGCTCTCGACGATCAGGTTGTCGTTATCGGGGACGATGACCATGAGCGTTTCGCCCGGCGAGACAACGCCACCTTTTGTGTGCACGCTGAGATCATGCACGAAGCCCGATTGCGGCGAACGAATATCGATCTTGTTTGCGACGTCGCTGGCAGCGACGCGCTTCTCCAGCGTCTCTTCGGATTTTGCCCGGACGTCGCCAAGCTCCTTCGCTACATCCCGGCGGAATTCATCATCGATCTGCGTAATCTGAAGAGTGGTCTCCGCGATCTTGCCTTTCGCCTGTGCGATCGCCGACGTCAGTTGTCCCTTGTCGCCGAGCAGCCGCGCGGCTTCGCGCTGCAATGTCGTCAGGCGTGGCATCGCGACCAGTTTCTGTTCCCAGAGACCCTGCACGGCGACCAGTTCTTTTTCGATCAAACCTGACTCGCGCTGCTTGGCTTCCAGTTGCTCCTGCCGCCCGACAATTTCGTCTTTGAGCTGGGCGATGCGCTCGTTGAGTTGCTTCTTGTTATTGTCGCGGGCTTCGCGACGCAGGGTCATCAACCGGCGCTCTCCATTCATGGTAGAGGCGACGGCGGGATCGTTGGACGCCGAGGTGAGTTCGGGGGGAAATTCAGGCTCATCGGCGCCATCTCGCTCGGCTTCCAGACGCGATTTACGTGACAGCAATTCCCAATAGCTCTTCGAGATTGCTGCCAGATTGGCGCGGGCTACGGTCTCATCGAGCTTGATCAGCAGATCGCCGGCGTTGACGTGCTGGCCTTCGGTGATCAGCAGTTCCTTCACCACGCCGCCGGTCGGGTGCTGGATTTTCTTGACGCTGGATTCCACGACCAGCGAACCCGATGCAATGATCGCGCCTGCGATTTCCGTGGCAGCCCCCATGATGCCCACGCTCGCTACCAGAAGGCCGCCGGCGATGACAACCGAAAGCGTATGGCGATGGATCGACCGGCTGAGATCATTCGGCTGCATCCGCCACCTGCTTTCTGGCGCGGCTGCGGCGGCGTGCCGGCGGCTTCTGCACTGCTGCAGGTTGCGCGGTCGGGCGCGGCGAAATCAGCGGCAGCACGGCTTTGGTTTCGCCGAAGGCGTGCATGCGTCCTTGATTTAGAACCAGCAGATGACTCGCCGCTTCGATCGCCTTGGTGCGATGCGCGATCAGCACCACGATCGCGCCGCGGGATCGCGCGCTCACGATGGCGCGGATCAGCGCCTGTTCGCCCTCGGTGTCGAGATTCGAATTCGGTTCGTCCAGCACGATCAGGAAAGGATCGCCATAGAGTGCCCGCGCCAGCGCGATGCGTTGTCGTTGCCCTCCCGACAGGGACACGCCGCCATCGCCCACCTCGGTTTCGTATCCGTGGGGAAGACTGAGGATCAGGTCATGCACATTTGCTGCGGTGGCCGCTGCAATGAGTTTCTCCGGATTCGGCGCTGGCGTGAAACGGGTGATGTTTTCGGCCACCGTGCCGCGAAACAGGGCCACATCCTGAGGCACGAAGCCGATATGCTGCCCACGGGCGACGGGGTCCCACTGGTCGAGCGCGGCGCCGTCGATGCGGATGACGCCACGTGCGGCAGGCCAGGCTCCGACGAGCGCCCGGGCGAGAGTGGATTTCCCCGAGCCGCTTGCGCCGACGACGGCGACGGCTTGCCCCGCCGCCAACGCGAAGCTCACGTCGTGAAGAACTACCGCGCCGGTATCGGGAACCGTGACAGAGACCGAGGTCACTTTAAGCTCGCGGCGAGGCGCGGGCAGTGGTGTCGGCGTGGATATTTTCGCGTCGTCGAAGGTTTCGAGAAGGCGCTTAAAGCTGTTTCGGCTCGCAATGAACGAGCGCCAGTTCGCGATCGCCAGTTCGATCGGGCTGAGAGCACGGATCGACAGGATCGTTGCGGCAAGCATGACGCCCGCCGTAGCCTGCTGGTTGATGACCAGAAGCGCCCCGATTGCGAGGATGCCGGACTGCATCAGCATGCGGCAAAATCTCGAGACGCTGCCGAAAGTACTCGAGAGATCGGAGAGGTGTCGTTGCGTGTCCAGATAGGCGGAGCTTTGACTCGACCAGATGTCATTGAGACGCCGTTTCATGCCGAGTGCATGGATGGTTTCGGCGTGGCGGAACGCGGTTTCGGCGGTCGTTCGCCGCGTACTCATTTCTCCGATCAGCCTGCCGGTCGGTTTGCGGATGGAAACTTCGGCCGCGGCGTTGATGGTGCAAAGTACGATTGCGCCGGCGAACACGGCAACGCCCATCCAGGGATGAAACAGAAAGCACACCAGGATGTAGATCGGTGTCCACGGCAGGTCGAATGCGGCGATTGGGCCGCTGCCGGCAATGAATCCACGTACCGTATCGAGGTCACGGATGAGCTGCAGCCCGTCGGTTTGGGTTGATTTGAGGGCCGATTGGTGAACGGCCTCGAAGACGTGGTCGCGAATCGAGAGATCGAAGGCTTCCGACAATCGGGCCAATAGCCGGTTGCGGATGGCATCGACCAGCGCCTGCACGATGTACAGAACAACGGCGATGAACAGCAGGCCCGCGAGGGTCGCAAAGCTCTTGCTGGGAAGCACGCGATCGTAAACCTGCAACATGAAGACAGGTCCGACCAACATCAGAAGGTTGACCATGCTGCTGGCGCAGATCAACGCGCCCAGGGCCCACCTGTGCTGCCGAAGGGCGCGCCTGAGCTCGTCAGGAAGCGCATTCAGGCGACGGAATTGGATCGGCATCGCACGTCCACCCACCGCTAGAGGGACGACGAGGCAGTGGACGCGCGATACTTATCACGCGTCCGCCCTCGGGTTAGATCAGATGGGTGTCGTGAAGCAGACCGTGCTGGTTACCGAGCAGCGAGGTCACGACGTCCGGGATTGCCGCGATGTCATGGAGCGGAAGTGCTTCAGGGGCATGAGTAGCAGGTGTCGATGTACTCCCCGGGTCGAGCACGCTGCCAACGCCAACCGGAAGAGCGCTCAGCACATGCCCGACCAGGCCATCCGCACCACCGGATGAACCGCCCGCCGTGCCGCCCAGGTTGCCGAGGACGCCATTCAACAAGCCACCCGATGAACCGCCGGTCGCGCTGCCGACGGTGCCGAGGACTTCGTTCAGCAGCCCGCCGGATGATCCACCTGTTGTGCCACCTACGTTGCCAAGGACATCGTTGAGCAAGCCGCCGACGCCGGTGTCGCCCAGGCCGGTCAGGATGCTGAGATCGCCGAGATGCGGTCCGTCGGGGCCAACGTCGAGGATGTTGAGTTCAGCGGCGTGATGTGGCCCTGCTTCGGTTCCGCTGAGAAGATTCAAGACAAGGTTATTACCGCTGGTGATCGGCCCCAGGTCGATATCGAGCAGGTGATTGGTCGATGAATGTGAAACGTCGAGGACCGACCCGCTGAGAAGCCCACTACCTGGACTGTCGCCGCCATTGATATCGAGCAACGGCAATGTCTGCACGGTCTGGCCGACGGATTGGATCAGTTCCGGCACCGGGTTGGTGGGATCCTGTCCGACGGTCGGAAAGATCAGAGTGTCTTTCAATTGCGCGGCTGCATTGACGGTATCGGTGAGATCGTGACCTACATTCGAGATCGCCTGATCGGTGTCCCCCGAAAGAATATCGCCGGGAGCGTTCAGCGCGTCCGAGACGAGATTGGTGTGACCGTCGGTGGCCGTTGACGGATCGCCAATGTGACCGAGGCCTATCGCCTCTCCGGTGCTGGTGACGCCATGAACGGCAAATGGCACACCAAGTTCGTGGCCGAGGATTTCCAACTCCTCGTGGACGTCCAGAACGGTGGTATTCGCTGTGTCGAGGATCGGCTGCAGTGTTGCGCCTTGTCCTGCAATATCTCCGCCGGTCAAATCCTGCGTCGGCAGGTCACCCAAAAGCCCCGTGTCCAGCAGGGGAATCGCATTGAGCTGACTCGTCGATGTATCTGATTGCACCAGCGAGCCGGTCGAGCCCGCAATGGCTTCGACGAGACGGTTTGCAGCGAGGTCATTTCCCAGAATATTGGTCATCTCTCACCTCTTCGATGTTGCATGGCGGGATGTTCTCCCAATCGAAGTAACGATGGAGATGAAAGGACGGTTCGGCTCTCGCAAAAGTTGCGTATTGCGTGCTTAACGCGGGGAAACGAACTCGTTCGAGTTTGTTTTTTCTTGGAAGACAATTTTCGCTAAGGCCGATGATCGTGCATCAATCCCCGATGCGGACCTACACCTTGAAATACGCGATCTGCTGCGTCGTCGCCAACAGGCGTCCGCCCGGTGACCACAACTCGCCGGTCTGGTTCGCGTAGCTTTTGTGGAAGCTGCTTGCGTCGGCAATCGCCAGCACCTGCCGGATGTCTTCGGTGCGAAGGTCCTCGGCATCGACATGGAAGTATGTCGTCAGCGACACCGTCCCGAACGGCACCATCTCGCCGCGGACGTGGAAGACGCGACCGAAGAATGCATCCGACATCGACATCAGCGACAGCATATCGATCTGGCGGGGCACGGTATCGCCGATCCACAGCTTGGAGAATGGACTTGCCGGCTCGGTGCGGGGGGCGCCGTCGAGAACCGGTTGCCCTTCGACGAAGCGAAAATCATACTGATGGACCCACGACATTTTCAGCGCACTCTTGGGGTATTGGCGCGTCTGTTCGAAGCTCGTGGCATCGGGGCGTTGCCGTGGCTGATGCGACCACGACGGTCGGCGTATCGCGAACACCGCCGTGGCGAATGCCGAAACCTCGCCGCCCTGCGTCAACTCCACGGACCAATGCTGGGTGGAGCGATTGGCCCGGATCAGACGTACATCCAGATCGAACGGGCCGCGTGCGATCGGCGCGCAATAGTTCACCGTGAGCGACAGCGGGTCGCCGTCGCGCTGCGCGTGACCGATGATGGCGTGCAGCATGGTGGCTGCAGTCGCGCCGCCGAACGGGCCGATGAAGGCCCAGTAATCGTCGCTTGTGTGCCCGCTCCACTGGCTGTCTCCGGGAGCCACATGCGTTGCCTTGTCGAATACATGCTCTGTGGCATCGGGCGATCTGGTCAGCATGGAGACTCCGGATTTGGTCGGGCGCGTTGCGTCAGTTACCGCCAAGGCATGGCGCAACCAGCGGCCAAATTCAATAACCTGGCAGGTTATGGCGTGCGGCAGAGGGAAGGCAGACCGTTCGATCTGCGCTCAGGAGCGCCGCTGCTGCAGGCGTACCGGCGTTTGCGCTTCCGGAGGCACCGGCACGTCCCAGATATCTTCCGCGTATTCGCGGATGGTCCGGTCCGAGGAGAACCACGCCATGCGCGCCACATTGAGAATGGCGGCGCGCGACCAGGCCGAGGTTGCACGCCAGCGGGCATCGATTGCACGCTGGGCGTCGTAGTAAGCGTCGAAATCGGCGCTGACCATATAAGGGTCGCGGTGGCGCAGCGCTTCGACGATGGCGGCGAAGCGGTCGGGCTCATCGGGCGAGAAGACGCCACCGGCGATGGCATCGATGACACGCGCCAGCCGGGGCGACGCAGCGATGACGTCGCTGGCATCCAGGCCTCGCGCGCGGCGCACGACGACTTCTTCCGCGGTCATGCCGAAGATGGCGATATTCTCGGCGCCGACATGATCGCGAATCTCGATATTGGCGCCATCCAGCGTGCCGATGGTGAGAGCGCCGTTGAGCGCGAGCTTCATGTTGCCGGTGCCCGAGGCTTCCATGCCTGCGGTCGAGATCTGTTCCGACAGATCGGCGGCGGGAATGATCACCTCCGCCAGGCTGACATTGTAGTCGGCGAGAAACACGACCTTCAACCTGCCGGCGACAACCGGATCGTTGTTGACCACCTTGGCCACGTCGTTGATCAGCTTGATGATGAGCTTGGCGTAGGTGTAGCTCGCGGCGGCCTTGCCGGCGAAGATCTTGACGCGCGGCACCCAGTCGCGTTCCGGCTCGTCCTTGATGGCCTGATACAGCGCGATCGTCTCCAGGATATTCAGAAGCTGCCGTTTGTATTCATGGATGCGCTTGATCTGAACGTCGAACAGCGCAGTCGGATCGACTTCGATACCAAGTCTCTCGCCGATCAGTTTCGCCAGCGCGCTTTTGTTGCGCAGCTTGATCTCGCGAAACCGCTGCTGGAAGACGGCGTCGCCGGCGTGGTGCTCGGCGCGCGCCAACTGTGTCGGATCGTCGAGCAGCCCGTCGCCGCAAACCTCGCACAGCAGTTCGGTCAGACCGGGATTGGCCAGCAACAGCCAGCGGCGGAAGGTGATGCCGTTGGTCTTGTTGGTGATGCGGTCAGGATAAAGCTGATGCAGTCCGTGGAACACCGTTTCCTTCATCAATTCGGAATGCATCGCCGAGACGCCATTGATGCGATGGGCGCCGACGAACGCCAGATAGCCCATGCGGATGCGGCGGCCGGCGTTCTCGTCAATGATCGATACGGACGAACGAAAATCACCGTCATGCGGGCGGGCGGCCTCGGCACGTTCGAGATGCGTGACGTTGATACGGTAGATGATCTGCAGGTGACGGGGCAGGGTGCGCTCGAACAGTTCGACCGGCCAGACCTCGAGCGCTTCAGGCAATAGCGTATGATTGGTGTATGACAGCGTGTTGGTGGTGATGTCCCACGCTGCGTCCCACTCCATGCCGTGAAGATCGACGAGAATGCGCATCAGTTCGGCGACGGCGAGACTGGGGTGAGTATCGTTGAGCTGTACGGCGGCCTTGGCAGGCAGCGTGGTCAATAAACCATCGGCCTGCAGATGCCGGTTGATCAGATCCTGCAGCGAGGCCGAAACGAAAAAATACTCCTGCCGCAGGCGCAATTCGCGTCCGGCGGCGGTTTCGTCGTTGGGATAAAGAAATTTGCAGATCGCCTCCGCGCGCGCCTGCTCCGACATCGCGCCGAGATGATCGCCGGTATTGAAGATGTCGAGCCGGAGCGGATCGGGCGCGCGCGCCGACCACAGCCGCAGCGCGTTGACGTGTGCGCCACGCCATCCAACGATCGGCGTATCGTAAGCGACGGCCCGCACGGTTTCCGCGGGATGCCACGTGTAGCGGTCGCGTCCCGTTTCATCGGCTGCAACGTCGACATGGCCACCGAAGTGGACGTCGTATACCACCTCGCGGCGCGGAAATTCCCAGGGGTTGCCGAAGGCGAGCCATTCGTCGGGATATTCCTGCTGCCGGCCATCGGCGATGATCTGCCGGAACAGTCCGAAGTCGTAGCGAATACCGTAGCCCAGTGCGGGAATGCCCAGCGTCGCCATGCTTTCCATGAAACAGGCGGCGAGTCGGCCAAGGCCGCCGTTGCCGAGCGCGGCGTCAGGTTCGCATTTGCGCAATTCGTTGAGGTCGACGCCGAGATCGCCAAGTGCGGCGTTGAACACCGCCAGCAATCCCATGTTGTTGAGGGCATCGGTGAACAGGCGGCCGATCAGGAATTCCAGCGAGAGATAGTAGACGCGCTTGCGGCCGGCGTCGTAGTCCTCTTTGCCGGTCGTCAGCCAGCGATGCACGATACGATCACGCAACGCCAAGGCCGCTGCCTTATACCAGTCATGCGACGTTGCGATCGCAGTGTCTCGGCCGATCGCCAGAGTCAGCTTGGTAAGAATGGCGCTCTTGATTTCAGCGAGCGCCAATTCGTCGATGGGAAGATGCGATGGCTGAGCCTGAGCAGCGATTGATTGATGCGGCAAATTGTATTCCTGACAGTGAAACCGTCGGTATCATAGCCCGATCGCAGCGGAGCCGTAACCGCTAGTATTTTTATAAATACATGGAACCGTATGGAACCGAGCTATCGTTGCTCGGTGGCATTCCTGATCACGAGTTTCGACAGTTGCACGACGAGATTCCGAAGCCTGTCGTTTTCCTCGAGCAATACCTCAACGTCGATGGACTTGTCGTGACGTGACAAGTCGGATCGCTTGATCGCATTTGCACACGGTGGCGAGGAGGTGGGTGCCATGGCCGGGTGCTCCCTGACTGGAGAGGTAACTACAACGGTTCGGAAAACTGATCTGACTCGGCGTTCGAAAGTGTGACGGTGATATGGAGAAAATCTGATTTTGGAACTTTGCAGCAAGCGTGCGAGGCGAGCGCCGTTCGACCAGACGTTGTGCTGCATAGAAAGCGCGGCCGACATCGGCTTTTTTCGACCGTGTTGTTGATTTTTGGAACAAATTAAGAACATTTTAGTAAGCTATTGATATATCATTGTGATTCGGAACATTTCCGACACAATATCTAGCGGATGGTCAAGCTTTCGAGGACTACATGTCCACTATCGCCTTCAATCAGTTCGCGCTCACCCGCATCGCCGATTTTGCGCGCTCGTTATCGCGGCTGCATCTCATCGCGCGGCGGCAGCCGGTCGATGACGATCAGATCGATCGTGAGTTCAACGCCGTGTGCCAGTCGGTGTGGGGTTACACCATCGACGACATCAGTGACGATCTGTTTTCCACCGACGATCACGCCTGGCTAGATTCGCTCGATGAGGCCCACGCGCGGATCTTCGCCGCCGAGCAGGGCTACGATCTGGTCGATGACAACGGCATGCTGACGGACTGGTGGGGTTACTGCTGGATGATCCTGGCCGAGAAGCGCGGCTTGCTGACGCCGGAGAACAGAGCTGCGGCACGCGCGGCGATCGAGGAAGAATATCTCGCGGCGCCGAACGTAATCGGCGTCATCGTCGGCCGCTGAGCTGCGCATTGCCGCGGCGCTACGCTCCACAGGTATGCCTTCGATATTCGGCGGGTGTACAGTTGAGCTGCTGTCGAAAGACTCGGTTGAGGTGACTCTGGTCGGCGAAGCCGCTGGCCAGCGCGATCTCCTTGAGTGGCAAATGGTCCTTGCGGAGATGCTTGCACGCTTGCTCGACCTTCTGTTTCAGAACGAAGGCGTGAGGACGCATCCCGTAATACGCTCGGAATTTGCGTGCGAATTGAACCGGCGTGCAGCTACAGAGGTTCGCGAGCTCATCGAGCGTCATGTTTCGGGAAATGTTCTGCTCGATATAGTCCTCGATCAATCGGGCGTGAGCGGGTCGGAAATGCCCATGCGTGGAAGGCATCTTGATCTGGACGGCCGCATACTTCCGCAGGATATGAATCGTCGCCTGAAGCGACAGGGCGTCGTAGCAAAGCCGACCGCCGAGACCGCCGGACGCGACTTCGTGAACCATCTGTTCGTTGATCCAGCTTAGCACCGGATCGTCGATTCCAAGTAGATCGTGAAGCTCGACTGCGCCGATTTCATTGTCGAATGCCTCGCTTGCGGTCTTCAGCATGAACGCAGGCGAAATATAGAAGTGACTGACCTCGATATCGTTTCCCCATCGCCAATGCGAAGGCTCGGCGCGGGTCAGCAACGTCGTAATACCGAGGCCGACACGTTCTTGCTTCCATGTACCGGTCACACGCCGATTCATCGCGGTGATACCTTGCCGATACACGACGACCAGGAAGTTCTCGGACGGAGGAACGCAGATGTCGGATGGCGCGTAACGAAACACGCGCATGCGGAAGTCGGGGCGCCCGATGGCTGAACTGTCCAGCTTCAATTCGCCGGGCGCATATTGCGGCAATTCCTCGATCGTAATGAGCTTGGTCATGACGCAGCCTCCCGATAGTTGGCGGGCCGGTTCGTCGGCTCTTCTTTCCCGATGAGGTTACATCGGCTCTTCAGAATACGGCGCTTTTTCCGTTCGCCCAAAGGTCCTTAGGTATTACGTCGCGGAACATTCATCGGGCCGCATTTTCGTTCAAAGCAAAGTTCGTTTCATCCAAGCCCACGCGATCTCAGGACGCTTAACCTCCGGCGCATTCCGCAGGAGAGCGGCCCGCGTCTCTAGTCCAAAACTTTGAGGCCGGGCCACCGATTCTGCTGGATCACCAAAGAGATGCAACGCCCATCCGATCGAGTCGGATGGCGCGATGGAAAAAAAATACAGGAGAGGGAAATGGGCCAAGCTGAAATCAAATCCGAAAGCCCGACCGTTACAAAGACGACGCTCGATGCGGTTGTTATCGGCGCGGGTATCGCGGGATTGTATCAACTGTACCGCATGCGCGAGATGGGCTTGAAGGTCCGCGCCTATGAGGCGGGATCCGGCGTCGGTGGAACCTGGTACTGGAATCGCTATCCCGGTGCTCGCTTCGATTCACAAGTCGAGGTCTACCAATACTGGTTCTCGGAGGATCTGTATAAAGCGTGGAAGCCCAGCGAACGCTTTCCCGCGCAGCCCGAGACCGAGCAATGGCTGAACTTCGTCGCCGATCGCTTCGATCTCAAGAAGGATATCCAGTTCGATACCCGGATCGAGTCCGCGACCTATCGGGAGAAAGACGGCCGCTGGGATGTGATTACCTCGGACGGCGAGCATATCGATACGCAATACGTATTGGCGTGTTGCGGCATGCTGTCGGCGCCGCTGAACGAGCGTTTTCCGGGTCAGTCGACGTTCAAAGGCGTCATCACCCACACCGGCCTCTGGCCGAAAGAGGGCATCGATCTCAAGGGCAAGCGTGTTGCCGTAGTTGGTACCGGAGCGACCGGAATTCAGGTCATCCAGACCATCGCGCCCGAGGTCGGCTCCATGAAGGTGTTCGTGCGCACGCCGCAATACGTCGTTCCCATGAAGAACCCGAAATATTCGCAAGCCGATTGGGATCGCTGCAGCAGCCGGTTCAGCGAACTCAAGACACGGGTACGCACCACTTTTGCGGGCTTCGACTATGATTTCGAGAACCGCCCATGGGCAGAGCTGACGGCCGATCAGCGCACCGAGGTGCTGGAGAAATTCTGGAACGACGGATCGCTTTCGATGTGGCTCGCGACATTCCCGGAAATGTTCTTCGATGAAGCGGTGAGCGACGTGGTGTCCGAGTTCGTGCGCGGCAAGCTGCGGGCGCGACTCCGGAACGACCCGAAGCTGTGCGACATCCTCATCCCCACCAAGGACGACTACGGGTTCGGCACGCACCGTGTGCCACTGGAGAACAAATATCTCGAGGCCTACCTGCAGGACAATGTCGAGGCGGTGAATTGCCGCGAGACGCCGATCGAGCGCATCGTGCCCGAAGGCATTCAGACCTCCGACGGCAAGGTGCATGAAGCCGACGTGATCGTCCTCGCCGTCGGTTTCGATGCCGGCTCAGGCGCGCTCAGCCGTATCGACATTCGCGGCCGCGACGGCCGGTCGCTGAAAGATCGATGGCACGACGAAATCCGCACCGCCATGGGCCTGCAGGTGCACGGCTATCCAAATCTGTTCACGACGGGCGCGCCGCTCGCGCCGTCTGCAGCACTGTGCAACATGACGACGTGCCTTCAGCAACAGGTGGACTGGATCACCGATTGCATCGCTTATGCGCGGAAGAATGGAAAAAGTGTCGTCGAGGCGACCAAGGAATTCGAGGATTACTGGGTGAAGCACCACGACGAGACCGCGGCCGCGACCCTCGTCGTGAAAACAGACTCCTGGTACATGGGCTCCAATGTCGATGGAAAGCCGCGGCGCCTACTGTCCTATATCGGCGGCGTCGGCAACTACAACCAGCAATGCGACGAGCTTGCGGCCAATGGTTACCAAGGCTTCGCGATGACTTGATCATAATAATAGTGATGGGAGGAATATCCAATGAGCACCAATCCATACTACGGTCAGGAAGGCCACGGCCCTTACGAGATGATCGGAATCGGCAACCTCGAACTCGAGGAGGGTGGCAGCATTCCGGACGTTCAGCTCGCGGTCGCGACGCACGGCACGCTGAATGCGGCGAAGGACAACGCAATCCTCGTTCCCACCTGGTACTCGGGAACGAGCAAGATCATGGAGCAGGTCTACATCGGCGAGGGGCGCGCGCTCGATCCGTCGAAATATTTCATCGTCGTCGTCAACCAGATCGGAAACGGCCTGTCGACGTCGCCGCACAACAGCAGCGGGGCTCAAGCCGGGCCTAACTTCCCGAAAGTGCGCATTGGTGACGACGTGCGTGCGCAGCACAAGCTGCTGACCGGGAAATACGGTCTGAAGAGCCTGGCGCTGGTCGTCGGCGGTTCGATGGGCGCGCAACAAACGTATGAGTGGGCCGTGCGATATCCTGATTTCGTCAAACGCGCCGCACCGATTGCCGGTACCGCCAGGAACACCGAGCATGACTTCGTATTCGCCGATACGTTGAGCGAAGCGATCACGTCCGATCCAGGATTCAAGAACGGCAACTACGCCTCTCCGACGGACGTCGCCGCCGGCCTCAAGCGTCATGCCAAGTTGTGGACCGTGATGGGGTGGAGTACCGATTTCTTTCGCGAAGGCCGGCACAAGGCACTCGGCTTCGACTCGATGCAATCCTTCGTCGACACCTTCATGACGGGTTACTTCGCGCCGATGGATCCCAACGATTTGCTGGCGATGGCGTGGAAGTGGCAGCGAGGAGATGTGAGCCGCAACGCCGGCGGAGATCTCGCGGCAGCGCTGGGCCGCGTCAAGGCCAAGACCTACGTGATGCCGATCAGCCACGACATGTTCTTCCCACCGGGCGATTGCGAGGCGGAGCAGCGGTTGATTCCGGGAAGTCAGTTCCGCCCATTGAAGAGCGTCTGTGGCCATCTTGGGCTGTTCGGCGTGGACCCGGAACTGCTTGCGCAGCTCGACGCTAATCTGAACGAGTTGTTGGCGACGCCCGTGAACTGACGGTCAGTTCGACTCGTCAGTGGATTCGTCGAGGCCGCCATCTGCGGCCTCGATCGGTTCGCGGTGGATCAACTGGTCGTGCAAGCCGCGCGAAGCAAGGCATGAATTCACGCTAGTTCACAACGCTGTGCTTGCTCTTGGTGGCGGCGTGAGTTGCTGGTGCTGGTGGCGGTGCTGCACGACCAGGTTCCGCGGGGGCTGCGCTGTCGGCCATCAGTTCGGCGTTCTGCGGCGCCACTTTCATTTCGCCGAGTTTGGCACGGATGCCCGCGGTGAGACCGGGATAATCGGCTACAGGCGAGAAATCCGGCGCCTGGCCGGCACCGAGCCTGACGCCGGTATAGGCGACCAGTCCGTCGGTCGTTGCAACGACGTCGCCCGAGCGCAGTGAGGTATCCTGTGCGAGATCGATGTGGGCGAGACCGGCGGGATCGCGGCCGTTGCAGGTGCAATCGGCCTTCAGGGCCTTGCGATAGGCGTAGGCATTGGCGCTGTCGGCATAGCGTTCGCCGTTGCTGGCAACCGCGTTGTCGATGGTGCCACCGGAGAACACCCGTGTCTGTGCGGCCGGGCAGAAGGATTGGCAGACCTGCGCTGGCGTCGCGCCGCCGCGGGTCGAGATCGGAAAGTATTTGCCGTCGCAGCTTCGCACGCAGTAGGCGGTACCGCGACCGGAATTTCCGGTCGCGACACGCGGCGCGGGTGCGGCCGGCTGCTGCTGGTTGAGGCCGAATGGATCGGTAAAGAAATTGCTCGGCGACGGCCCTGACTGTTGCTGCTTTTGTGGCCCGCCGCCGAAGAAAAAGTCGAACAGGCCTTCCGCGGATGCGGCCCGGGGCAGGCTCACGGCAAGGGTGGCTATAGCGGCGGCCGCGACAATGACCACACGGCGATGCACGGCCTGGAAACGCAATTCTGTACGCAACGCGAACTCCAGCAGTTCAACGCCGACCCGGCGCCATCAACGCCATGCCAGACGACCCGACTGGCTCGGACTTTATCCGGTGATGGTAAACGAGAGGTGAGTGCGCGGGGCGTTGGCGCGAATAAGCGTGCTAGAAGTATCGCCACCATACATAGACCTGGCTGATCGCGACCGACAGCAGCATCAGCGGAAATGCATAGAGCGTGTAGGTCAGGAACTTGAAGGGAACTCCGTTGCGGTCGCCGATACCGGCAACGGTCAGGTTGGCCGATGCGCCGATCAAGGTGCCGTTGCCGCCGAGGCAGGCGCCGAGCGACAGGCACCACCACAGCGGCTGGATCTGATCCGCTCCGCCGAACGAGGGCGCCATGGTCTTGATCAGCGGGATCATGGTGGCGACGAACGGGATATTGTCGACGAACGCGGACAGCACGGCAGATGCCCACAGGATGGCATAGCCGGTGTGGGCCATGTTGCCGCCGGTTGCGGCGACCAGCTTGTTGGCGAGAAGGGTCAGCAGGCCTCCGACCTCGACGCCGTGCACCACGATGAACAAGCCGATGAAGAAGAAGATCGTGATCCATTCGACGTCGCTGAAGGTCTGGTGCACGTTGTGCGCGGCCTTCTCCGACGAATGCGCCCAGTTGTCGAGGAGCATCAGGATCGCGGCGCCGACCATGGCAATCGTGGCTGGCTCGAGACGCAGCTGCCGCGCGAAGATGAAGCCCAGCATGACCACCGTCAGCACCGCCAGCGACTGCTTCAGCAGCAGCCAGTCCTCGATAGTGTCGTTGGCACTCATTGCCATCACGCGGGCTTCGGCCTCCGGCGTCGCATGCATCTTGCGGCCCCAGATCATGTGAACGGCGATCGCCTGAACGATCATGACGACGAGAATGACCGGAGTCAGGTGAAAGACGAAGTCGTTGAACGAAAGGCCGACCTGCGAGCCGATCAGGATATTGGGCGGATCGCCGATCAAGGTCGCCGTGCCGCCAATGTTGGAGGCAAAGATTTCGGCGAACAGGAACGGATAGGGCGGCACGTCGAGTTGTTTGGTGATCGCCAGCGTTACCGGCACCACCAGCAGCACGGTGGTGACGTTGTCGAGCAGGGACGACAGTATTGCGGTCGTGATCTGCAACAGCAGAAGGATGCCGGCGGGATGAGCCTTGGCCCACTGCGCGGCGCAGACCGCAACATACTGGAACATGCCGGAGCGTCGCGAGATCGACACCAGGATCATCATCCCGGCGAGCAGCCCCAGCGTATTCCAGTCGACACCGCGCAAGGCTTCGTGCTGATCCATCACCCCGATGATGACCATGGCGCCGGCGCCGAGCAGCGCGATGATGGCGCGATTGACCTTCTCGGTCATGATCAGCGCGTAGGTCACGAGCAGCAAGCAGGTCGCCACCCACATCGGGTTCATGCCGAAATAGACCTGCGATGCGGTGTGCGTCATCTGACCGTTCCCCCGTTGCCCGCGGCGAGCTTTATCAAGTGCCGGTCACGAGTCAAACGGCCGCGCCGTTATTCCTTTGGCTAAACGAGAACGAGGGACAGAACCACGAAGACGGGGATCAGAATTCCGACCGACCACAGCATATAGCCGAAGAAACTCGGCATTTGCACGCCGCGCTCGGACGCGATGGCATAGACCATGAAGTTCGGCGCGTTGCCGATATAGGTCAGTGCGCCCATGTAGACTGCGCCCATCGAGATCGCCGCCAGCGTCGGCGCAAGGTCGGTCATCAGCCGCTGGGCGTCGCCGCCGGCCAACCCGAAGAAGACCAGGTAGGTCGGTGCATTATCGAGAAATCCCGACAGCGCGCCGGTCAGCCAGAAATAGACGACGTTGCGCGGGGTGCCGTCCGGCGCGGTGACTGCGCCGAGCAGGCCCGACAACGGACCGTTGGCGCCGGCGTCGAGCATCGCCATCACCGGGATGATGCAAATAAAGATCGCTGCGAACAGGATCGCGACTTCGCGGATCGGCTCGAATGAAAAGCCATTGGCCTCGCGGTGTTCGTCCGGCGTCAGCCACAGCGACAGCGCGGCGATCAGCAGGAGACCTGCATCGCGTACGATATTCTGGAGTTCGAGCGGTGTGCCGTAGATGTCGAAAGTGATGCCAGGCCGCCAGATCGCCGAGCCAAGGATGGCTCCGATGATCATCGCAATCAGTGCGAGATTGATCAGGCCATGGACTTTCAGATTGAGCGCCGATTTATCCATGCGGGCTTTTGGTTCGCGGCGGGCCAGCGAGACATCCAGCATAACGAAAATTGCCAGCACCACGCCGGCGACCAGCAGCGTTTGCAGCCAGAGGTGTTTTGCGGTCCAGAAGAATTCCACACCCTTGAGGAACCCGATGAACAACGGCGGATCGCCGAGCGGGGTCAGGGCTCCGCCGATATTGCAGACCAAGAAAATGAAAAACACCACCACGTGTGCGTTGAATTGGCGTCCCTCATTGGCGCGCAACAGCGGCCGGATCAGGATCATCGCTGCGCCGGTCGTGCCGACGATGCTGGCGATCAATGTGCCGAAGGCCAGCAGCGTGGTGTTGCTGAGTGGTGTACCGCGCAGATTGCCAGTGACGAGAATGCCGCCCGCGACCACGTACAGCGCGAACAGCAGCACGATAAAGGACAGGTATTCGCCCAGTGCGGCATGGATAAAGGCGGCAAGTGCGACCGGCGCGCCATGAATGAGCGCCATCGGCAGCAACACCAGCGCGCCCCAGGCCAGCGCCAGCTTGCCGTAGTGATGGTGCCAGATGGCTTTGAACAGCAGCGGCCCGGTTGCAATGCTGAGCAGGATGCCGACGAACGGCAGGGCCCAGGGCCATGACAGGGTGGCGCCGTCGAGCCCGTCGGCTGCTGACGCGCTGCCGGGCCATGCAAGTAAAATCAACGACGCGGGAATACAGAAACGCAATGGGTCAAATATTCTTGGCATGACCCATTCAGCTAGCAAAGATGGGCAAGCGCGGCAAACGCGGCGACACGCCGCAGCGGCGCATCCTTACCGCTTGAGAAATTCCGCAGCCGTATATAGCGAGCGGAACGGCACGCCCGCCTGTGCGAATGTCTCGTTGGCGCCTTCTTCGCGGTCGACCATGGTGAAGGCCAGCACCACCTCACCTCCGGCATCACGCACGGCATCGACCGCCTTGACCGCCGATCCGCCCGTCGTGGTGACGTCTTCGACGATGACGACGCGCTTGCCTTGCAGGGTCTCGCCTTTCGCGAGGCCTTCCACTGCTAGCCGCGCGCCGTGTTCCTTCGGCTTCTTGCGGACGAAGAAGGCGGCAATTGGCTGGCCATGCTGCCACGATAGTTGCGCGATGGCGCCTGCCAGCGGTACCGCGCCCATTTCGAGGCCGCCGATATAGTCGAGTTTGTCATCCTTCAGCGCGTCGAAGGTCAGTTCGGCCAGCAGTGACGCACCTTCCGGATTGAGCATGGTCGGTTTCAGGTTGAAATAGAAGTCGCTCTTGCGTCCCGATGCCAGCGTGATCTCGCCGCGTCCGAATGAGCGGGCATGAATGATGTCGGCAAGGCGGGCACGGGAGGCTGATTTGGACACGGTTCGATCTCTCTGTGATATGGCGGCAATTTATCGGGCGCGGGCGCGACATGCCAGTGGGGATGCGGAGCCGTCAACAATGCTCGGTCATCTATCGGTGATGTTGCCACCCCGCGCCATTCCGGCTTAGTAGGGGTTCGCCATGGTGGGGCTCACGACATGACAATCGAACTTTATACCTGGGATACGCCGAACGGCCGGAAGATCAGCGTCGCACTGGAGGAAATGGGCCTGCCCTACAGCGTTCACCCGGTGAATATCACCAAGGGCGAGCAGCATGCGCCGGCGTTCCTCGACATCAGCCCGAACAACAAGATCCCGGCGATCGTCGATCCGGACGGCCCCGGCGGCAAGCGCGTCAGCGTATTCGAATCGGGCGCCATCCTGCTCTACCTCGGCGAGAAAACCGGCAAGTTCCTTCCCGGCCCACTGATCCAGCGCATTCCGGTGCTGGAATGGCTGATGTGGCAGATGGGCGGCTTCGGGCCGATGCCGGGACAGGTTCATCACTTCATCGCGCTGGAGAACGAGCAGGATCGCAGATACGGCCTGAAGCGATTTTCCGACGAGACGCGGCGGCTGTACGGCGTGCTCGACCGCCGTCTGGCGGATCATGAGTTCGTTGCGGGCCTGTTGTCGATCGCGGATTTCGCGATTCTCGGCTGGGCGTGGCGGCATGAACGACACAAAGTGTCATTCGCCGATTTCCCCAACGTTGGTCGTTGGTACGACCAACTAATGGCGCGGCCCGGCGTCAAGCGTGGATTCAGCGTGAAGCTGAACTAGATTGCTGCAGGATGCTGTTTTCAACTCCGCTCGGTACTCACGGCGAACCAGATTGCGATGACCGCGAGGAGTACGGCGAGGACGCGCCGGATGGTACGGCGGCTGTCCGGCGTTTCGATCGCTGTTTGTAGCCGCGCCGCTAGCAGCACAATCGCCAAATGGATCGTCGTCGCAATAGCCACATAGATGGCCGACAGCATCAGGGTTTGCGCAGGGATCGCACCTTTGCCGATCTGAATGAATTCAGGCAGCACGGCGATATAAAACACTGCCGCTTTCGGATTGAGCAGGTTGGTAATCAGGCCGCGCCGGAACGCGGGCCATGGCGGAACATTCGGGGTGGGTTCGTTGTCGGACGGTACATCGCTCTCCGCCTTCCATGCGTCCCATGCCAGCCATAACAGATAGAGGACGCCGGCCCACCGCAACGCCTCGTAGAGAAATCGCGAATTGGCGATAAGGGTGCCGAGGCCGACCGCTGCCGCGGCGCCATAGACGGAAAGTCCGATCGCAATGCCTGCGACAGCGGCAATGCCAGCCCGTCGGCCTTGCGACAATGACAGTGCCGCGAGGTAAGCCATGTTGGGACCGGGCGTAACCTCGATGACAGTTGCAGTCAGCAGGAAGGCGAACAGTGAGTTGGAAGTCAGGTCGCCGATCAATTAGTGCGCCTCGTCCCAGTTTTCGGCGGCGCGCGCATCGACATGCAGCGGGATCGACAGCAGCACGGCGGGGAACGGTGCATCCTGCATCACGTGCTGTACCACCGGTAGCGTCGCCGCTACCTCGTCGTCCGGCACCTCGAAGATCAGTTCGTCGTGCACCTGCAGCAGCATCTGAGCCGATAATTTCTTTTCCGCCAGCGCATCCTCCATCCGTACCATGGCGCGGCGAATGATATCGGCGGCGGTGCCCTGGAGGCGTGCATTGATCGCGGCGCGTTCGTTGAAGGCGCGGATCGACGGATTGCTGGCCTTGATGTCCGGGTAGTGGCACTTCCGCCCGAACAGCGTTTCGACATAGCCGTGCTCGCGGCAGAAATCCCGCGTTGCGTCCATGTAGGCGCGGATGCCGGGGAAACGTTCGAAATATTTCTTGATGTAGGCGGCGGCTTCCTCGCGCGGAATGCCGAGCTGGTTGGCAAGGCCGAACGCCGAGATGCCATAGATGATACCGAAATTGATCGCTTTGGCGCGACGGCGGATTTCGCCGGGCATGCCTTTAATCGGGACGCCGAACATTTCCGACGCGGTCATGGCGTGAATGTCGAGCTGGTCGTGGAAGGCCTGCTTCAGCACCGGAATATCGGCGATCTCCGCGAGTAGCCGCAGTTCGATCTGCGAATAGTCCGCCGATACCAGCTTGTTCCCCTTCGTTGCGACGAAAGCGCGGCGGATCTTGCGGCCGTCTTCGGTGCGCACCGGAATGTTCTGCAGGTTCGGTTCGTTGGAAGACAACCGGCCGGTCGTCGTTGCGGCGAGCGCGTAGGTCGTGTGGACGCGATGGGTCTGCGGATGGACGTATTCAGGCAGGGCGTCCGTGTAGGTCGATTTCAGCTTGGAGACCTGACGCCAGTCGAGAATCTTGCGCGGAAACTCGTGGCCTTGTTCCGCGAGTTCGTCGAGGATCGAGGCGGTGGTGGACCACGCGCCGGTCTTGGTCTTCTTGCCGCCGGGCAGTCCCATCTTGCCGAACAGGATATCGCCGATCTGCTTCGGGCTGCCGGGATTGACGTCCTCACCGGCGACCTGGCGGATTTCGGCTTCGAGCCGCGCGGCGGTCTGGGCGAAATCGCCGGACAATCGCGACAGCACCTGCCGGTCGATGGAGATGCCGCGCCTCTCCATGCGTCCGAGCACGCTGACCAGCGGCCGCTCCAGCGTTTCATAGACGGTGTTCATGCGCTCGGTGACGAGGCGCGGCTTCAGCACGCGCCACAGCCGCAGGATCACATCCGCATTCTCGGCGGCATAGGTCGTGGCCTTGTCGATGGCGACTTGATCGAATGTCAGCCGGCCCTTGCCGCTGCCGATGAGGCTCCCATAGTCGGTCGGGGTATGGCCAAGCCATCGCTGGGCCAGCGTATCGCTGTCGTGTCCGCTTCTTCCCGCGTCCAGGGCATAGGAGATCAGTTGCGTATCCTCGATGCCGCGCAGGGTGATGCCATGCTGTGCGAGGAGAACGGCGCTGAACTTGATGTCGAAACCGACCTTGAGGAACGATTCGGATTCGAGCAGCGGACGCAACGCGTCAAGCGCGTCGGTCGTGCTGAGCTGGTCCGGCGCGATACCCGCCGCGAACAGGCCGGCACCGTCGCCGGCTTGCTTATGCGACAGCGGAATATAGCAGGCATCGCCCGTTGCGAGCGCCAGCGCGATGCCTGTCAGTTCCGCCTGCATCGGATCGATCGAGGCGGTCATCGTATTGACCGCGAGATGGCCGGTGTCTCGGACGCGCGCGAGCCACGCCTTGAGTTGATCGAGCGTGCGGATGATCTGGTATTTCGAGGCGTCGAACGGCGCGGTCCGCGCAGCCTCCGCGCGTGCAGCGGCGAGTGCCTGTGGGGTCAGGATCGGCGTGTCCGGCCGCGCGGATGCTTTCGCAGTCGTCGGTCCGCCATTTCTGGGTGACGGTGCTTGATCGCCGAACAGGTCGCCTCCGCCGAGCGGCAGCGTCGTCGGAGATTCCGTGCTGCCACCACCCCGTGCAAAGGCACTTTTCAGCTTGGCCGCGGCCTCAACGTCGGCCGGATCGATCTGCGAATACTCCGCGACGCGGCGCGTCAACGTCGAGAATTCCATCGCCTTGAGGAAGGCGATCAGCTTGCGCGCGTCCGGTTCATGCACCGCAAGATCGTCGAGCGGCACGTCGAGCTTGACCTTGTCGTCGAGCAGCACGAGTTGCCGCGAGATGCGCGCCTTTTCCGCGTTCTCGATCAGGGCTTCGCGCCGCTTGGGCTGCTTGATTTCGCCCGCGCGTGCCAGCAGCGTTTCGAGATCGCCATATTCGTTGATGAGCTGGGCCGCCGTCTTGATGCCGATGCCCGGTACGCCGGGCACGTTGTCGACGCTGTCGCCGGCCAGTGCCTGCACCTCGACCACCTTCTCCGGCGGCACGCCGAATTTCTCGAGCACTTCGGGAATGCCGAGACGGCGGTCCTTCATGGTGTCGTACATGGTGACGCAGTCGGTCACGAGTTGCATCAGGTCCTTGTCCGACGAGACGATGGTGGCGGTTGCGCCGCGTTCGCAGGCTTCGCGCACATAGGTCGCGATCAGATCATCGGCCTCGAAGCCGATCTGCTCGATGCAGGGTAGGTCGAAGGCGTGGACCGCCTCGCGGATCAGCGCGAATTGCGGAATCAGATCGTCGGGCGCCGGCGGCCGGTGCGCCTTGTAGTCCGGATAAAGCTTGTTGCGGAAGGTAATTTCCGACTTGTCGAACACGATCGCCAGATGCGTCGGCTGATCCTCCTTCGGCATGTCGCGCAGCAGCTTCCACAGCATGTTGCAGAAGCCGAGCACGGCATTGACCTGCAAACCATCGGATTTGCGGTTGAGCGGCGGCAGCGCGTGATAGGCGCGGAAGATGTAGGACGAGCCGTCCACCAGAAAGACGTGATCGCCTTTCGCGGGAGCTTTGGCAGGGGCGGGCTTGGCGGCGGGAGCGGGCTTCTTGGACATGGCCGCAACTTAGGGATTTTGCCCGCTCTTTGACACCCCTTACCCGATGCCCGGAACTGCAAATCCACCGACTTGGCGGGCAGGCCGGCAAGCCAGTACGCACGCAGTTATTCCGCCGCCTGCAGCTTGGCGACCGGCTTTCGCGGCGCGATCCAGAACGCGTCGGGGCGTTCGAACAGGAACGCCAGCCGGGTGTTGCGGCAACCCCACCAGATCAGGACGGCGCCAACGACGCCGACCAGGGTGACGATCACCGAGATCGTCCCGATGTCGTGGATGATGCCGGATTTCATCAGCACCGTCCGGGTGGCGGCCATCGGCAAGAAGAACGCCAAGTAGATGACAATCGAGTGCTCGCCGAAATAGCGAATGAAATCGAGCCACTGCATCCGCGCCAGCAGTACGCCAATGGTGATGATCGCACAGGCCCCGACCAGGCCGAGCGCCAGCGAAACAAACGGCAGGTCGGCATGCCCGAAATGGGTCAGGCTACCATTGACAAGGGCCCAGGCGGCCAGCGCCGCCACGGCGAGCATGGGATAGGTTCGGGCCTTGCTCGCCAGCTTGAATACGTAAGGGGCGAACAGGTAGCCGGAATAGATGTAGATGAAGCGTGCGGCGAATTCGTCGATCGCGGTCCAGCCGGTCGAGACATGCGCCATTTCGAGGGCGGCGCCGATGCCCCAGATCAGGGCCGGTGGCACGCGGCGCGTGGCCTTGATGACCACGAAGAAGATCGGCAGCAGGTAGATGAACCACAGCGTGCCGAACGGATCGATGAAGGACAGCAAGTAAAGTTTCGCTACGCCTGCCCAGCCCATCTCGGCGGCGAAGGCGGGAGCCTTGAAGCCGAACTGGATCGTGACCCACAGTACATAGAAGTAGGCGAAATGCATCACCTTGCGGTCGAGATAGGTGCGCCAGTCGCGGTCGATGACGCGCGACAGGAACAGGCCGGAGATCAGGAAGAAGTCCGGCATCCGGAACGGCCGGGCGAACTCGACGACGTAATGCATGAACCCGGTCTGGCCGGCGGCGGCCTCGACACCCAACACCGAATGCATCATCACCACCATGACGATGCAGATGCCCTTGGCATAATCGACCCAGTCCACGCGCTCGGACGCAGGAGCGCTGGCGCGAGTGAAAGTGGCTGTGCCGTTTCCGGTCATCGGTGTTCCTTTTCGGCGCGGATTTGGCCCATCGTCGGGCCAAGAACTGTCAAAGGTTGTCCGTCCGGTTGCACGATACAAGGAATGTGCCGGGTTTCTATGAAGACGCTATAAGAATAAACCGCGCCCCGCACCACGTTCCGTTAACCAACGATCGAGCCGTTGACCCGTAGCTTCCCGACATCTCTCCCGATCGACGCCGCGCTTGGTGAATTGACGCAAACGCTGGCGAAAAGCAACGTCGCCGTGCTGGTCGCGCCGCCGGGCGCCGGCAAAACCACCCGCGTGCCGCTGGCGTTGCTCGACGAGCCGTGGGTGGGGGCGGGCAGGATCATCATGCTCGAGCCGCGGCGGATCGCCGCGCGGGCCAGTGCCGAGCGGATGGCGCAGACGCTGGGCGAACGGGTCGGCGAGACGGTCGGCTATCGGGTCCGGTTCGGCTCGAGGGTGTCGCGGGCGACCCGGATCGAGGTGGTCACCGAGGGCATTTTTGCGCAGCAAATTCTGCGTGATCCGGAGTTGAACGGCGTCTCGGCGGTACTATTCGACGAATTTCACGAGCGATCGCTCGATGCCGATCTCGGCCTCGCGCTGGCCCGTGACGTCCAGACCGGCCTGCGCGAGGACCTGCGCATTCTGGTGATGTCCGCGACGCTCGATGGCGCGCGCGTCGGCAAGCTGCTCGGCGACGCGCCGGTGGTCGCCAGCGAAGGCCGCGCCTTTCCGGTGGAAACCCGATATGTCGGCCGGAAACCGGACGTGCCGCTGGAACGGCAGATGGCGGATACCATCGCCACGGCGTTGCGCGCCGACGCTGGCTCGGTGCTGGCATTCCTGCCCGGCGCTGCGGAAATCCGCCGCACCCAAAATTTCCTCGAAGAGCGCGTGCATGATGCCGGCGTCGATATCGTGCCGCTGTTCGGCGCGCTCGACGCCAATGTGCAGGATCGCGCCATTGCGCCTGCGCCCAGGGGCCAGCGCAAGGTGGTGCTGGCGACATCGATCGCGGAAACCTCGCTGACCATCGAGGGCGTGCGCATCGTGGTCGATTCCGGCATGGCCCGAGTGCCGCGCTATGAGCCCGACATCGGGCTGACGCGGCTGGAAACCGTGCGCGCCTCGCGCGCCGCCGTCGATCAGCGTCGTGGCCGCGCCGGGCGCACCGAGCCGGGCGTCTGCTACCGGCTGTGGGACGAGCCGCAGACCGCGTCGCTGCCGGCCTATATCCAACCCGAGATTCTCAGTGCCGACCTGTCGTCGCTGGTGCTCGACCTGGCGCAGTGGGGCGTGCGCGATCCATCGACGCTGGCGTTCCTCGACCCGCCGCCGGTGCCTGCGTGGACGGAGGCGCGAAATCTGCTGGGTGAACTCGGCGCCATCGATGCCGACGGCCGGATCACGACGGAAGGTGAAACCCTGCGCGCGCTGGCGCTGCCGCCGCGTCTGGCAAGGATGATCGTGGATTCCCATCGTCTCGGATCGGGTGAGGAAGCGGCCAAAATTGCCGCGATCCTGACCGAGCGCGGCCTGGGCGGCGATAGCGCCGACCTCGACGCGCGGCTCGATCAGCTCCGTCGCGACCGTTCGCAGCGGGCAAGCAGTGCAAGGCAACTGGCGCAGCGGTGGGCGGAGCAGGTGCGTAACGCCTCTCCACAAA
>JANINJ010000002.1:9186-67420 GCA_024508855.1 Xanthobacteraceae bacterium | reverse complement strand
AGGTCACCGTCAGCGGCACCCACGTTGCACTGATGGCGGCAACGCTCGCCAAGGGCACCACCGTCATCACGAACGCCGCGTGCGAGCCGGAAGTGCTCGACGTTGCGGATTGCCTGAACAAGATGGGCGCACGCATTTCCGGTGCCGGTACGCCGCGCATTGTTATCGAAGGCGTCAGCAAGCTCGGCGGCGCGCGGCACACCGTGCTGCCGGATCGTATCGAGACCGGCACCTACGCCATGGCGGTTGCGATGACCGGCGGCGACGTGCAACTCGCCGGTGCGCGTCCGGAGTTGTTGCAGTCTGCGCTCGATGTATTGGTCGAGGCCGGCGCCAACATCACGGTCAATAACGAAGGCATTCGCGTCACGCGCAATGGCGCGGGCATCAAGGCGGTGAACGTCTCGACGGCACCGTTCCCGGGATTCCCGACCGATCTGCAGGCGCAACTGATGGCGCTGATGGCCTGCGCCAAGGGCTCGTCGCACATCACGGAGACGATTTTCGAGAATCGCTTCATGCATGTGCAGGAGCTGGCGCGGTTCGGCGCGCGGATTCATCTCGACGGTGAAACGGCGATTGTCGAAGGCATTTCGAAATTGCGCGGCGCGCCGGTGATGGCCACCGATCTGCGCGCATCGGTATCGCTGGTGATCGCGGGGCTGGTCGCGGAAGGCGAAACCATGGTCAATCGCGTTTATCATCTCGACCGTGGCTTCGAGCGTCTCGAAGACAAGCTGTCGGCCTGCGGCGCGACCATCGAACGTATCAGCGGATAGCTGCGGATGGCACGCCCGATCGCCATCGTTGCAACGATCGTGCATGACGATGGCGCGAGGGCGCGGGCATGACGGAGGCCGTCAAGCTGATCGCGCTGGATGTCGACGATCTCGCCGTGATCTCCGCGCATGTACAGGACGCCGTCATCAAGACGACCGACATCATCTGGCGCCAAAGCGAGAAACGGCTGGTGATCGGCATGAGCCGGCTGGATTGGGAGCAGACGCTTCAAGGCGAGACAAAACCGCGCCGACTGGTTTCGGCGTTGCGGTTCGATCGGGTGCTGGCTTGCAAATCGCGCAACATCGATCTCGATGCGCCGGAAGAGCGGCTGGAATTGCTCGGCATCGATTTTCATCCGGCCGAACCGCCGGGCGGTAGCGCAGTGATGATGTTCGCCAATGGCGGCGCGTTGCGCCTCGATGTCGAATGCCTCGAATGCGAACTTGCGGACCTTGGACCCGACGATCTCGGCACCAGCGACCTTGGCGAAGCGGCTACACCGCCGGACGTCTGAGCGCCTCGTTAACTTGATCTTTGGGAACAAAGGGTTGACGGCGATTTGCGGTCGCGTCATTGAGCAGGATGTCGTCCGCAGGGGACCCGGAAAACCGATATGCCGATCCGCATCGATAGCCGCAACGCCGATTTCGCCTCGCAGTTCGCGGCCTTCCTCACCACCAAGCGGGAAGTTTCCGCCGACATCGAGGCGGCGACGCGGGCGATCGTGGATGATGTGGCGGCGCGTGGCGATGCGGCGCTGCTGGACGCAACACGGAAATTCGACCGGCTCGATATTCCTGCGACAGCGTTGCGGTTAACCGGTGACGAAATTGCGACGGCGTTCAAGGCCTGCGATCCGGTGACGATCGAGGCGCTGACGTTGGCCCGCGACCGGATCGAGGTGTTCCACCGCCGTCAACTGCCGAAGGACGACCGCTTCACCGACTCGCTCGGGGTCGAGCTCGGTTCGCGCTGGACCGCCATCGAGGCGGTGGGGTTGTATGTTCCGGGCGGCTCGGCCGCCTATCCCTCATCGGTGCTGATGAATGCGGTGCCGGCCAAGGTCGCTGGGGTCTCGCGCGTGGTGATGGTGGTGCCGTCGCCGGATGGCAAGCTCAATCCGCTGGTGCTGGCGGCGGCGCAGCTCGGCGGCGTCTCGGAAATCTATCGCGTCGGCGGCGCACAGGCGGTGGCGGCGCTGGCTTACGGTACTGCGACCATCGCGCCGGTGGCCAAGATCGTCGGGCCGGGCAATGCCTATGTCGCGGCTGCCAAGCGGCAGGTATTCGGCAAGGTCGGCATCGACATGATCGCCGGTCCGTCCGAGGTGCTGGTGATCGCGGACAAGACCGGCAATGCCGACTGGATCGCCGCCGACCTGCTGGCGCAGGCCGAGCACGATGCCAACGCCCAGTCGATCCTGATCACCGACGACGACGATCTGGCCCGCGATGTCGAGCGCGCAGTCGAAGCGCAACTCGCGACGCTGCCGCGGGAAGCGATTGCCCGCGCCTCATGGAACGATTTCGGCGCCATCATCCGCGTCGCGAGCCTGGACGAAGCCGCGCGGCTGGCCGATGCCATCGCCGCCGAGCATCTGGAGATCATGACCGCCGATCCGGACGCGCTTGCCGGTAAAATCCGCAACGCCGGGGCGATTTTCCTCGGTCCTCATACGCCGGAAGCGATCGGGGACTATGTCGGCGGCTCCAACCACGTGCTGCCGACCGCGCGCTCGGCCCGGTTCTCCTCCGGGCTCGGCGTGCTTGACTTCATGAAGCGAACGTCGATCCTGCGATGCGGGCCGGAGCAACTCCGGGCGCTGGGGCCCGCGGCCATGACGCTCGGCAAGGCCGAGGGTCTCGATGCCCATTCGCGCTCGATCGGACGACGTCTCAATCTGCAATGAGCAAGCAATCCCCAGAGGATGACTCAAACAACCGCATCGTCGCGGTGACGCTCGACGAGGAGTCGATCGGCCGTTCCGGGCCGGACATCGAGCACGAACGGGCGGTGGCGATCTACGACCTGATCGAGCAGAACCTGTTTGCGCCGGCCGGCGTGGACAATGGACCGTTCACGCTGCATCTCGGCATCACCGGCAATCGGCTGATGTTCGACATCCGCCGCGAGAACGGCGATCCGGTGGTGGCGCATCTGTTGTCGCTGACGCCGTTCCGACGCGTCGTTAAAGACTACTTCATGATCTGCGACAGCTATTATCACGCGATCCGCACCGCATCGCCGGACAAGATCGAAGCCATCGACATGGGTCGCCGCGGTATCCATGACGAAGGCTCGCGCGCGTTGATGGAACGGCTCGATGGCAAGGTGCGGGTCGATTTCGAAACCGCGCGTCGTTTGTTCACGTTGATCTGCGTCCTTCACTGGAAGGGCGAGAAATGATCCGCCGAGTGTCGCGATCTTTCCAAAAGCGGTCGTAATCGATGGCTGCGCCGTCGCGCGTCAGCAATCCGCAGGCCGTCTTGTTCGCATGCGGCCTGAACAGCGTCCGTTCTCCGATGGCGGAGAGCCTGCTGCAGCAGATGTTTCCCAAGGCGCTCTACGTGAAGTCGGCCGGCGTCAAGAAGGGCGAACTCGATCCGTTCGCCGTCGCCGTGATGGCCGAACTCGGCCAGGACATCTCGCGTCACAAGCCGATGACATTTGAGGAACTCGACGACTGGGAAGGTCTCAACTTCGATCTCATCATCACGCTCTCGCCGGAAGCGCATCACAAGGCGCTGGACCTGACGCGCACCCACGCGGTCGAGGTCGAATACTGGCCGACGGTGGATCCCACCGACGCTGAAGGCAATCGCGAGCAGCGGCTGCAAGCCTATCGCGAAGTCTGCGACGGCTTGTCGCTGCGTATCCGCAAACGCTTCGCGCGCGGTGGTGGCGTCGGGCTTTAGTGCTCGAACGTATTTGAGGAATACTTTCTAGCCAGCATTGAGAGGGGCACCCGGATCAGCGCTTTGCGTTGCCGGGCGCAGGCTCACGTGACAACGCAACCATCGTTCATTTGTTGTGGTCGGATTTATTCCCGACATGACGGCCTGTGTAAGGCACGCGGCTTTACTCAACGCATCTGCAGGTGCGATTCACAAATGCATTTCTAGAACAGTTCTTAGAATTTTTCTTAGATCAGTTCTTAGAACGACTTCAAACAAGAATGCGATTTAGCCCTGTGCCGCAGCGGTTTTGCGACACATCGGCAACACGTGCGTGTGGAATCGTTTGTTTAAATGACTTCTAAGCCCAGAAGGGCTGGCAAATAAATTCCCGATGATAAGGAGGGCCTTGAAAAAGGGGAGCCGATCAATTTCGGCGCGTGAATTAAGTGGGGCAAATGCAAATGTCGAATATGGGTCTGGTCAAAGCCGGTCTTCTTGCTGCGGCGAGTACCGTCGCGCTGTCTCTCTTCGCAGGAAACGTTCACGCGCAGTCCTCAAACCTTCCGGCCGTCACGGTCGACGCTCCGCAACGGCAGCAACAGGCGCGCCGCGCCAGGCCGCAGCGTAACGCTTCACGCGCGCGCAGCACCCGTCGTCGCGTGGCAGCACCTGCGCCGCGACAGGCTGTCGCACCGGAAGGCAGCGGTCGCGTCGCGGTAGAGCGCGGCACCGGACCGGTGAACGGATATCTGGCGCATCAAAGCGTGAGCAGCACCAAGACCGACACGCCGATTCTGGAAACGCCGCAGTCGATTTCAGTGGTCACGCGCGATCAGATGGCGGCGCAGGGAGTGCAGAACGTATCGCAGGCGCTCGAATATGTGCCGGGCGTCACTCCGGAATCGTTCGGCGCGAACTCCTTCTTCGATGCCGTCAAAGTCCGTGGTTTTGATGCTCCGCGTTATCTCGACGGTCTGCGGCTTCCCTCGGACGTCACCACCTTTGCCGCTCCCCGTATCGAGACCTACGGACTCGAGCGCCTTGAAGTGCTGAAGGGACCTTCATCGGGCCTTTATGGCGCAAGCGATCCCGGCGGTCTTATCAACATGATCAGCAAGCGTCCGCAGGATACGCCGCATTACAGCGTCGAGGGGACATTCGGCGCGTACAATAATTATCAGGGCGCGTTCGATATCGGAGGGCCAGCCGACAAGAATCACGAGTTTCTCTATCGTCTCGTCGGCCTGGTGCGCCAGAGCGACACCGAGGTGAACTTTGTTCAGGACAACAAAATCTTCATCGCGCCGAGTCTGACCTGGCGCCCGAACGCCGACACCAGCTTCACCTTCCTGTCGCACTACCAGAACATCGACAACAAGGGTTATCAGCAATATGTGCCGGGGCAGGTAGCGTTCTCCGGGAATCCGCTCGGCCGCATCTCGCGCAGCACCTATCTGGGTGAGCCCGGCGCGGACGGCTTCAAGCTGGAGCAGTTTGCAGTCGGCTACGCGTTCGAGCACCGCTTCGACAACAACCTGCAGTTCCGGCAAAACTTCCGTTACACCGAGGCGACGCAGGATCTGCATTCGATCCGCCCCGAAGGTATGATCGGCGATAATCTCGTGCTTCGCTCTTACGATTACGTGAGGGCGAAAACCAGCAACGTCACGCTGGATAACCAGTTCCAGGCGGACTTCCGCAGCGGCCCGCTCACCCATAAAGTGCTGGCCGGCTTCGACTACACCTATATGAAAGCCGATTCCGAATTCCGGATCGACAACCCAATGCCGTTCGGCACTTTCACGCCGATCGACGCTTTCAATCCGGTTTATGGTGCAGCGATTCCATCCTGGGATTCGCTGCCGTCCTTTATCAAGCGGAATGACACTCAGAGTCAGGCTGGCTTCTATCTTCAGGACCAGGTCAAGTTAGATCGTTGGACGCTGTCGCTCAGCGGCCGGCAGGATGTGGCCTCGACGGCTTTCACCAGCGCCGGCATGTACCCATCACCCGGATATTATGAACGACACGACTCGGCTCAAACCGGCCGTGTTGGCCTGAACTATCTGTTCGACAACGGCGTGTCGCCCTACATCAGCTACTCGACGTCGTTCACGCCCAATCTTGGCTCCGACCAGTTTGGCAACACCTTCAAGCCGACTACCGGTGAGGGCGGCGAGATCGGCGTCAAGTATCAGCCGCTCGGTACCAACCTCATGTTGACCGCGGCCTATTTCGATACCCGACAGAACAACGTGGTGACGGCAGACCCGACGAACCCGTTGTTCAACACCCAGACCGATGCGGTGCGGGTGCGCGGCTTCGAATTCGAGGCCAAGGGCAACATCACCCGCGAATTCGAAATCGTCGCCGGCTACAGCCACCTCGATCCGAGGGTGACCGAAAGCGTCGTCCCCGGTAATATCGGCGCGGTGATGAAGAACACCGCGCGCGAGCAGGCTTCGCTGTGGGGCAAGTACACTTGGTATAATGGACCGCTGGCCGGCCTCGGTCTGGGGGCAGGCGTGCGTTATGTCGGCGACACCTTCGGCGACGACGCCAATACCATCAACATACCGTCTTATACGTTGTTCGACGCGGCGATCAGCTACGATTTTAGCTATATGCGGCCGGACCTGAAGGGCCTCACAGCACAAGTCAACGCGCGAAACCTGACCGACCGCTATTATGTCGCATCCTGTTTCACCGGCTTGCCCTATTGTGCGCTGGGCCAAGGCCGCACCGTGCTCGGCACGTTGAAGTATAGCTGGAACTGAGGGGGACGAATTGACGGCAGGTACCAAATCGCTGCGCCGATGGAGCTGGGTCCACAAATGGTCCAGCATCGTCTGCACCGTGTTCATGCTGATGCTGTGCATCACCGGCCTGCCGTTGATCTTCCACGACGAGATCGACGACCTTCTGCATGAGAGCGTAAAGGCGACCGACGTACCGGCGGGCACGCCGATGGCCGATCTCGATCGCATCGTTGCGAGCGGGCTCGCGCCGTTTCCGGGACAGGTGCCGCACTTCCTGATCTGGGATCGCGACGATCCGAATGCGATGCTGCTGAGCATCGGCAAGACGATCGACGCCAATCCGGTCGACAACCGCATCGTGCGCGTCGATGCGCATACCGGCAGCTATCTCGATTCGCCCGATGTCACCGGGCGTTTCACCTACATCATGCTCAAGCTGCACACCGACATGTTTGCCGGTCTGCCGGGCAAGCTGTTTCTCGGGCTGATGGGCATCCTGTTCTGCACGGCGATCATCTCGGGCATCGTGGTCTATGCGCCATCGATGCGGAAACTGAAGTTCGGCTCCTATCGCAGCGATCGGCCGCGCATCGTGCGCTGGCTCGACGTGCATAACCTTGCCGGCATCCTTCTTGTGGTGTGGACGCTGGTGGTCGGCTTCACCGGCGTCATCAACACCTGGGCCGATCTGGTGCTGAAGATGTGGCAATACGGCCAGCTTGCGGAAATGACGATGCAGTATCGCGATCGTCCGCCGCCGGCGCATCTGACCTCGGTGCAGAATGCTTCCGATGTCGCATCCAGGGCCGTACCCGGAATGACGCCTTCGTTCATCGCGTTTCCCGGCACCATCTTCTCGAGCAAGAGCCACTACACGGTGTTCCTGCGCGGCAACACGCCGGTCACGTCGCGTCTGCTGAAGCCGGCGCTGATCGATGCCGAGACCGGCAAGCTCACCGATACGCGCGACATGCCATGGTACGTGACGGCGTTGTTCCTCTCGCAGCCGCTGCACTTCGGCGACTACGGCGGCATGCCGCTGAAGATCATCTGGGCGGTTCTCGACGTTCTCACCATCGTCGTGCTGTGGACCGGCCTCTATCTCTGGCTGCGGCGCCGCAAGACCAGTTCTGCCGTCGCTCCTGCGGCGGCGCGCGCCTCGCGCGTCGAGCAGCCGGCGGTGACCACATGACGATGACGACCTCGCGCCGGCCGCGGCAAAGCCTGCGGCAGATTTTTCTCGCGCCCGCCATCATCGGCGTGCTCAGCGGCGTCGGCCTGATCGCGGCGCTGGTGGGCGATGGCGTGTGGGACGGGCTGTCGTGGGTGACGCTGCTGGTTCCGATCGTGCTCTATGCCGGGTTCCTTGCCGTAGGCCGGCGCCGGCGGGCCTGATCCCGAGGCCGGATCGGCCAATTCTTCCAACACGGTAAACGGCGCGCCGGTCCCCGGCGCAGGTCTGCGCTGTTGTCGAACCGGGGCGCTTCCGATACGGTCCCGCGCGTTTCGCCGTTTGCCTGAAAGATCGATCGCTCCGCATGTCCGGCCGTCCCAAACTCGTCCTCGCCTCCGGTTCGCCGCGACGGCTCGCGCTGCTCAATCAGGCCGGGATCGAACCCGACGCGCTGTTGCCGGCCAATGTGGACGAGACGCCGACGCGGGGAGAACTGCCGCGCGCCTGCGCCAACCGGCTGGCCCGCGCCAAGGCCGAGGCGGCGCTGAAATCGGTGAAGCTCGACGACAACCTGCGCGGCTCCTTCATCCTCGCGGCCGATACCGTGGTCGCGGTGGGGCGGCGCATCCTGCCCAAGGCCGAGCTGGTCGACGAGGCCTCGCAGTGCCTGCGGCTATTGTCCGGCCGCAACCATCGCGTCTACACCGCGGTCTCCCTGGTGACGCCCAACGAGGCGTTTCGCCAGCGGCTGATCGAGACCCGCGTCCGCTTCAAGCGGCTGACCGAGGAGGATATCAAGGCCTATCTTGATGCCGGCGAGTGGCGCGGCAAGGCCGGCGGCTACGCGGTGCAGGGTATCGCCGGGTCGTTCGTAGTGAAGATGGTCGGCTCCTACACCAACGTGGTCGGGCTGCCGCTCTACGAATCGATATCGCTCCTCGGCGGCGAGAAATTCCCGATCCGGTCGGGCTGGTTGAATGCCGGCTGATCGGCCCGATCCGGACACGGGCCGCAAGGCCGCGGCCGCGAAGCGCTGCCCGATCTGCGGCAAGCCTGCTACCGAGGCCTCAAAACCGTTCTGTTCCGAGCGCTGCCGCGACGTCGATCTCAATCGCTGGCTGTCCGGATCCTATGTCGTTCCGGGCCGTCCCACCGACGAGGAAGACGCCGAATAGGCGGCTTTCCAGCGACGGCGCGGCTGTTGCCGTCGCGCGAAAAATGGGGATTTCCGCAAGTCGTCGAACTTGTTATCCCCGTTTCCACTTCCGGTGGTTTGCCGGGTGGACATGGCCGCCCGCTCTGACTATAAACCGCCCGCGCCCGGCCTCCGGCCCGGCGACGCCCAGGTAGCTCAGTTGGTAGAGCATGCGACTGAAAATCGCAGTGTCGGTGGTTCGATCCCGCCCCTGGGCACCATTTCCCCCGCCGATTTCCGTGATCCTCCATTAAATTAAATCCTGGCGTAACAGCGAATCGCCGGCTGTAGATCGCGTTGGCGGTATCTGTTGGCGGGCTTTGGTCACGTCGACGTTGTGCGCGTCGATGCGTGGCGAGTGTGTTTCCCGGCTGGGCCATTTGCGGTGCTCCCTGCGCGGAACTCGCCACATGGTGGTGAGTTGTACAGCCCCATCTCGTTCGGTGCCGTGCATAGTTAGCCAATTCGATATGAAAACCCTTTCCGACCTTCAAAGCGCTGCCGGTCAACCGCAAGAGCATGCCGGCGATCCGGTCCGGATTGCGGCGATGCTCCTCTCCGCTACCATTATTCTGGCGGCGCTTTACTTCGGTCGCGGGGTGCTGATGCCGTTGGCCCTGGCGTTGCTCCTCAGCTTTGCGCTCAATCCCGCTGTGTCGTGGCTGCGGCGGATCGGTCTGCCGCAGATTGTTGCGGTTTCGGCCGTGATGGTGATCGTTCTCTGTCTCATCGCAGGGTTCGGCCTGACTTTAGGTGCCCAGGTACGCTCGCTCAGCGAGCAGCTTCCCACCTACCAAACGACCATCCGCGGAAAGCTGACGACATTGCGCGACACGTTGAAGGCGCCGGGCATGTTCGACGGGGTGCTGAAAACGCTCGGAACGATCGAGACCGAAGTCGATACGGCGGCAACGCAGTCGTCCACCGCCCCTGACGTGCAGCGTGTCGAGGTGACGCCAGCCCCCGAAAGCGCCATGAAACAGGCGATGACCTGGCTCGCCCGTTCTGCGGAGCCGCTGGCGACGGCGGGCATCGTCTTCGTTTTCGTTTTCCTGGCGTTGCTCGATAGCCGCGACATTCGCGACCGCTTCCTGCGTATCTTCGGAGGCAATCTGTATCGTTCGACGGACGCGCTGGACGAAGCCGGCGCGCGCATCAGCAAATATCTGCTGATGCAGCTTCTCGTGAACGTGAGCTACGGCGCGCCGTTGGCGCTGGGTCTGTGGTTCATCGGCGTGCCGGGTGCGCTGCTGTGGGGCAGCGTCGCCGCGGCGATGCGGTTCATTCCGTATGTCGGTCCTGCGATCTCGTCGATATTCCCGCTTGCGCTGGCATTCGCTGTCGATCCGAGCTGGTCCATGGTTCTGTGGACCCTGGCACTGATCGTCTTTCTGGAACTTGTGAGCAACAACATCGTCGAGCCGCTGCTTTACGGTGCGAGCACGGGGCTCTCGGCAATTGCGTTGATCGCCGCAGCGACGTTCTGGACGGCTCTCTGGGGGCCGATCGGATTGATCCTCTCGACGCCGCTGACGGTATGCCTGCTTGTCATCGGCCGCCATTTGCCGCAGCTGCAGTTTCTCCATGTGCTGCTTGGTTCGGAGCCGGCGCTGGATGTGCCGACCCGCATTTATCAGCGACTGATCGCAGGCGATGTCGACGAGGTGATCGAGATCGCTGAAGCGGAAATCAAAGAGAACTCCGAACTTGCGTTCTACGACGATATCGGCCTGAAGGTGCTCCGTCTCGCGAGCGAGGATCACGCCGACGTTGCCTCGGCGGAGCACCGCCTTCGGATCGTCAGCGGTATGGATGATTTGCTCGACGAGCTGGCCGATCAGAATCCGCCGGATACGCAGCCTGTCCCGGCGCGCGAAACGGTGATCTGCATCGGCGGCAAGTGGGAGGTCGACGCTATCGCAGCGAGGATGCTTGCCAACGCGTTGCGGCATGAAGGTGTCGCAGCGGCCAGTCGCCCTGCGGCTTCGATCAATGCCGAATATGTCGCGAACCTCGATCTTGAAGGCGTTGCGCTGGTTTGCCTGAGCTATTTCAGCCCGGAACCGTCCCTCCCGGCGCGCCATTTCTGTCGGCGGTTGCGGCGTAAGTGGCCCGATCTGAAGATCGTGCTGGCGCTCTGGAACGGGCCCGACGATCTGCTTACGGACGAAGCGGTCGAGCGGCTGGGGGCGGACGAAGTTGCGACCTCGATGACGGAGGCTGTTCATCGCATCCAGCAGATGCTGGGTCCGGGCGCCGCGCTGGAATACAAACCTGCGCCGATCCCGGAAGATGACGCGAAGCGCGTCGCTGCGTTGCATGCGACCGGCGTTCTCGACGGGCACGCCAAGGAGGAATTGGACGCGATGGCGAAGCGCGCAGCCGATGTCTTCGATACCGGCTTTGCCATGATCTCGCTCATCGATACCGACCGCGAGATCGTTGCAGGAAAAAGCGGCACGCTGCCGAAGTCGTTGATTGACGACAGCGGACCGATGCAGAGTATGTCCCGCGAGCAATCGGTTTGCGGGCACGTGGTTGCCGCAGGCGAGACGCTGGTGGTGCCGGACGCGGAGCGCGATCCAAGGTTTGCCGACAACCCTGCGATCGATCTGCGCGACGTGCGATTTTATGCCGGGGCGCCGCTGCGCACGGAGGACGGTTTCGTCCTCGGCACACTGTGTATCGTCGACCCGAAGCCGCGCATTCTCGAGGAAAGCGAGATCGAGCTTCTGGAAAGAATGGCCGCCGATGTCACGGAGCTCATCACTTCGCGGCCGGCGCAGCACCAACCTGACGAGGTCGATGGAGCGGCGCCGAATTCAGCAACGCTCGGACAGCGGGTGCCGAACTAGGGTGCCCGGGTGACGGAGCTCCGAACTGCTGCGATCTGAACGCCGCTAGAACACGATCCTGAAAAGCAGTTGGATCGGACTCTAGCGATCGCGCACGATCTCGCCGGGAAAGGCCGCTCGCCAGCCTATATGCGCCGGCGAGCGACAGTCGTGGGGAGACTACTGGAACAGCTTCATCGCATTGATGAGGGTCTGCGCGACTCCTGCGAGCAGGGGAATGCCGACAAAGCTCCAGGCGAGGGCGAGCTTGATCGTTGGCGTTGGTGCCGATGTGGCGTTCGGTGTCTGCATCATTGTCATACTCCCGGTGGGTAGCCCGACGCGGCGGTCTCCGCCGCTATCTGCGCCGCAGTCTCTTCCTGTTTGATGGAGGCGAGTTTCTGCATCGTCTGATAGATGGCCCACGCGAACAGAAGCTGGAAAAATCCTGCCACGGTCGGATGTGCATCGTTCATCTCGTCCTCCTATGCGGCGGTCTCAGGCGCCAGTGCTCCCATGCCGGCGCCGGTCTGCGCCGCCATGTGATATTTCTTGTTGACCGCGCGGACGCACAGATTGGCGAGGAAGCCGATCACCAACAGCCCGGCCATGATGTACATGGTGGTGTTGTAGGCCTGCGCTTTCGGCACGCCGTGCGTGACGTTGTATTCGCGGATGTAATTGATCAGCACCGGCCCGACGATGCCTGCCGCCGACCATGCGGTGAGCAGGATGCCGTGAATGGCGCCGACATAGCGGGTGCCGAACATGTCCCTGAGATAGGCCGGCACCGTCGAGAAGCCGCCGCCATACATCGAGACGATGATCAGGAAGCAGCAGACGAACAACACCACATTGCCGCTGCCGCCGGCATACGGCACCGTGATGTAGAGCAGGAAGCCGAGCGTCATGAACACGAAGTAGGTGTTCCGGCGCCCGATATAGTCCGATAGCGACGCCCAGCTGAAGCGGCCGCCCATGTTGAACAGACTCATCAGACCGACGAGGCCGGCAGCCGCGATCGGCGTGATGTGGCCGGGGAACATTTCCTGGCTCATCGCCGAAGCCTGGCCCAGCACGCCGATGCCGGCGGTGGTGTTGAGGAACAGCACGACCCAGATCAGCCAGAACTGCGGCGTCTTCACCGCGTCATAGACATAGACGTCGTTGGTGGTCACGAGCTTGGTCGCGGCCTTGGCCGGAACATAGCCTTCCGGTTTCCAGTCGTCCGCCGGCACGCGCACGATCGTCGCGCCCACCATCATGAAGACGAAATAGCCGCAGGCGAGGACGACGAACGACTCCATGACGCCGACATGCGTCGCGGTCGTGAACCGGCTCATCAGCCAAACCGACAGCGGCGAGGCCACCAGTGCGCCGCCGCCGAAACCCATGATCGCCATGCCGGTGGCCATGCCGGGCCGATCGGGAAACCATTTCATCAGCGTCGAGACCGGCGAGATGTAGCCGATGCCGAGCGCCATGCCGCCGAAGAAGCCGTAGCCGAGATAGATGATCCATAGGTTGTGCAGATAGACGCCGATGGCCGAGAGCAGAAAGCCGCCAGCCCACAGGCAGCCGGCGGTGAACATCGCCTTGCGCGGTCCGCCTTCCTCGACCCAGCGGCCGAACAGCGCCGACGAAATGCCGAGCATGGCCATCGCGATCGAGAAGATCCAGCCGAGTTCGGTGAGCTTCCAGTCGCCGGGCGCGGATTGCGAGATACCCAGCAGCTTGGTCATCGGCAGGTTGAAGACGCTGAACGCGTAAGCCTGTCCGATGCAAAGATGTACGCATAACGCGGCCGGCGGTACCAGCCAGCGGCTGTAGCCCGGCTTTGCGATCGTGTGCGAACGATCGAGAAAAGCCAGCATCGATCGCGAGTCGTTCCTCGCCGAATTCACTGTCGTCGTCATGATGATGCTCCCTCCAGCTGCATCGCTTTGCTTTGGGCGGACTCCTGTCCGCCGTTGCGATTGCGCGCGGCACCAAGCTATGCGGGCTTTTAATTTTGACAAACGAATTGAATCGGCTGTTGTTATCGATTTTATAGATATTAAACCCGGTGGTTAGGTATCCGCGCCTGTAGACCCATTCGGGGACCAAGCGGACGTGCCGCAAAATCGAAAAGAGAGGGGTCGGGGAATGCTGACGGCGGCGTGCCGATGCCGGCGCGCCGGAGCGCGTCCGTTTTTATGGATTCTAGTTACGCAGCGGTCTCTGCCACTCGAACCGTCATGGGCTCGATGGTAAGCCGCGAGCGATTGCGGGCGACGTGCGTGGTCCGGCTCGAGGAGAGATTAGTTCGATTATGAAACGGTCCGCGCTGCATCGCTGGTTCTGGATTCACAAGTGGACGAGCCTGGTATGCACGGCGTTCCTGCTGCTGATCTGCGTGACCGGGCTGCCGCTCGTTCTTCGCGAAGAAATAGCCGGCCTGCTGGACGATGCGTTGCCTTACGCATCGGTGCCGGCGGATGCGCCGCAGGCGAACATCGATCGTCTGGTCGAGGTCAGCCGGAAGATGTTTCCCGGCGAGGAGATCCTGTCGGTCTATGTCGACGACGATGAGCCGCAGATACTGGTCTTCATGGTGTCGTCCTGGGATGCCTTCAAGGCCAACCGGAAAGCGCTGCATTCGATCAAGTTCGATGCCCATACCGGCGCGGTGCTGAAGACGACAAAGCCGTACAACGAGGACGGGATCGGCTTCCTGCAGTTGATGCTGAACCTTCATACCGATCTGTTCGCGGGATTGCCGGGCGAATTGTTCATGGCGCTGATGGCGGTGCTGTTCGTGCTGGCCATTGTCTCGGGCGTGGTGGTCTACGCGCCCTTCATGCGCAGGCTGGAATTCGGAACGGTACGCGCCAACCGCTCGACGCGGCTGAGGTGGCTCGACCTGCATAATCTCATCGGCGTCACCACTCTGGCCTGGACGCTGGTCGTCGGCGTGACCGGCGTTATCAACGAACTCTCGACGCCGCTGTTTCAGCTCTGGCAGCAGACCGAACTGGCGGCGACGATGACGCCGTTCAAGGGAAAACCTGCGCCACAGGGGGCCGCCCTCAGTTCGCAGCAGGCCGCTTTCGATGCGGTGAAGAAGGCGCTGCCGGAGATGGTGCCCACCAGCATCGTGTTCCCGGGATCGCCGGTCTCGACGCCGTATCACTACCTGATCTGGACGAAGGGCAAGGACCCGCTGACCTCGCGGCTGTTTTCGCCGGTGCTGGTGAATGCAACCGATGGCAAGATAGCCGGGATTGTCGCAATGCCGTGGTATCTGCGCGCGCTGGAGGTGTCGCGCCCGCTGCATTTCGGCGACTACGGTGGCATGCCGCTCAAGATCATCTGGATCCTGCTCGACCTCGTCACGATCGCGGTGCTCGGCAGCGGGCTCTACCTCTGGCTTTCGCGCCGGTCCTCTCCCGCGGCGAGGACGTTCGATACCGATCTTGTTGTAAGCGATGCCGTGGCTGAACCGGCAGTCCGGCGGGAAGCCGCAGAATAAGGTGAGGCTGGTTGCCAGCCGCGCGGCCGGAGATCGGCCGACGCTGTCATCGGGGATCATGCGATCGGGGGTAGCGCTTCCGCGCCGTCCCCGGTAGTCATGGCTCGGTAGTTATGGGCCGATAGTCATGGGGAACATATTTCCTCCCCGGAGCCGTGATTTGAGAACGACATCACACGATCGGGAGCCCCGCCGTGGCCTGTTTGCCGCCCTTGCCATCATCCCGGGATTGCATGACACTCGACAGGCCCGCTGGATGAAGCTGGCTAGCGACAGGGCGCCGAGATGACCGACAAAGTTGCAGGCCAGTGCGGCTATTGCGGCTTCGTCATGGATGCAGCCGCACGGTTCTGCGGCGGCTGCGGGCGACCGAGGGCTCCCTCGACGGGAGTCGGCGCCCACGCACTGTCCTTTTTGCAATCGAACGTTCCGTCTGCCCTCGTCGATCGTATCCGTTCCGGCACGCCTGGCCTCGGCGAGCGCAAGCATGTGACGGTTCTGTTCGCGGATATCCGGGGCTCGACCGAACTGATCGACGGGCTTGATCCGGAAGAGGCGCTCGAAGTCATCGGTCCGATCCTCAAGCGGCTGATGGATGCGGTCCACCAGCATGACGGGCTGGTCAACCAGACCCGCGGCGACGGAGTGATGGCGCTGTTCGGCGCGCCGATCGCCAGCGAGGACCACGCGGTTCAGGCGTGCCGGGCTGCGCTTGCCATTCGCGAGACGATCCGCGAGTTCAATCAGGCCAATCAGCGCAACATCGAAGTGCGGATCGGCATGAATTCCGGGCACGTGGTGATTCACTCGATCGGCAACAACCTGTCGATGAATTACGACGCGGTCGGGAAGTCGGTCCATCTTGCCGCGCGCATGGAAGAACTGGCCGCGCCCGGCAAGATCATGCTGACGGCCAGCACCTTCCGGCTGGCGCGCGGATTCATCAGCGCCCTTCCGCTCGGCATGGCGACCGTGAAGGGAGTGTCGAGCCCGGTCGAGACCTTCGAGCTGGTTGCGATGCGTCTTCAGACGCGATGGCAGGCGCGGTCCTCCGGCGGCCTCAGTCCGCTGGTCGGTCGGCAAGACGAACTGACTCACCTGAAATCGTTGCTCAACAGTGCGGTGGCCGGTAACGGGCAGGCGACGACGATCGTCGGCGCGGCGGGAATCGGCAAATCGCGGCTGATCCACGAATTCCTCACCAACCTCTCGGAAGAATGGCTGGTGTTCGAGGCCGCCTGCGCGGCGCAGCGCATGAACTCCAGCTATTTCCCCATCAGCACCGTGATGCGCTCGATCTTCCGCGTCGATCTGATGGATACGCCGGGCGTTGCGGCGAGCCGGGTGCGCGCGCAGATGGAGCGATTCGATCCCGAATTGATGGCGCATCTGCCGGCCATTTTCTCGCTGCTCGATCTCACCGTCGACGACAAGGACTGGAAGGCACTCGAACCGCCGGAACGGCGCCACAAGATCATCGAAGCGATCAAGGCCCTGGTGCTTTATCAGGAACGCTTCACGCCGCTCGTCATCCTGATGGAGGACGTTCACTGGATCGATGCCGAGACGCGCCTCGTGATGAACAACCTGATCGGGGCGATCGGAAGGGCGCGCATCCTGATCGTCGCGACGCAGCGGCCGGAGCGGATGTGGACGCAGGTGAAGACCGGGCGGCTCGATCTGACGCCGCTCGCTGAGGGCGATGGCGACCAGCTGTTTGTCTCGCTGCTCGGTGACGACGGCAGCCTGCATCATGTTCGACGACAGGTGCTCGACCAGGCGCAGGGAAACCCGCTGTTCGTGGAGGAGCTGGCGCGCTCGCTCAAGGACTCCAAGGTCGTTGTCGACAATCTCGGCCGTTACAAGGTCAGCGCCGACTCGTCGCGGATCGAAATTCCCGAAACGATCCATTCGGTGCTGGCCTCGCGTATCGATCTGCTCGACCCCGCCACGAAGTCGCTGCTGCAGATGGCCGCGGTGATCGGACGCGATGTGCCGGTCGCGCTGCTGGCGGGAATGGCGGGCGCGGAGGCCGACGATGTGGCGCCGCGGCTTCAGGCGCTGGAATCCGCGGACTTCCTTCGCAAGGTCGTCACCTCCGGCTCGGGCACCTCGGAATATTCGTTCAAGCACGAACTGACGCGGGAAGTGGCCTACGGCATGATGCTGCTGAGCATCCGCCGCTACCTTCACGCCAAGGCGATCGAAATCACCGAACTGCGGTTCGCGGATCGTCGCGACGAGCATATCGACCGGCTTGCCGATCACGCCTGCGCGGCGGAGCTGTGGCAGAAGGCGGTGCCGTATCAGCTGCGGAGCTGCCAGCGCGCGATCCGGCGCGGCGCCAATCAGGACGCGGTCGCGATCTACGAGCGCGGCCTGGAGTCGCTGACGCATTGGCCGGAGTCGCACAAGAAGACCATCGCCGAAATGGATCTGCATCTCACCGTCATCACGGCGCTCGAGCCGCTCGGCCTGCATCGGCGGATTGCCGAAGTGCTGCGGCAAGCCGGCCGGCTGGCGGAAAGTGCGGACGAGCCGTGGCGCATCGCGGCGGTGAACTGCCAGCTGGCGGTGGCGCTGTGGCGGCTGGGTTATCACGGCGAGGCGCTGGCGGCGGCACGGCTGGCGCGCACGATCGCGGAGCAGGTCGGCGAACGCATCCTGATCTTCGCGGCGTTTCACCAACTCGGCATCGTGCATCACGAGACCGGCGATTTTACCGCGGCGCTGGCCTATCACGAGAAATGCCTCGCGCTGGAAACGCCGGAAGTCGACCAGCGGCGGGCGGGATGGGCCGCGCTGCCCAGCGTGGTGTTGCGGACCTTCATGGCGGACTCGCTGATCGACCTCGGCGACTTTGGCCGCGCCGAAGGGCTGGCCGAAGAAGCCCGTCGTCGCGCGGAAGCGGCCAATCACGTTTATTCGCGCGCCAACATCAATCATGTCTTCGGCCGGTTGCGGATCGCGCAGGGCCGTCCCGCCGAGGCGCTGCAGCTGATGCGCGAGAGCTGGCAGACCTGCCTCGATCTCGAAATGAAGCAGATGTATCCGATCTTCGCCGCCCGCATGGGCGAGGCGTATCTCGCGCTCGGGGATATCGGCGCGGCGCTCGACATTCTCGCGGTGCCGGAACGGCTCGACATCCCGCTGGCAGAACACGCCTTCGGCTGGCGCTACCTCTTCCTCGCGCAAGGGCAGGCGCTGCTCGCGGCGAAGCGCCACGACGATGCCCGCGCGGTCGCGGAACGCGCGCTGGCACTGGCACAGGAGCGCGGCGAGCCGCCACAATCGGCGCGTGCCCAGAAGCTGCTTGGCGACATCGCGCGCGCGACTGGGACGGCGGATACGGCGCTGGCGACGCAGTATTACGGCGGTGCGCTTGAACTCGCCGAGCAATGCGCGATGAAGCCGTTGGCGCGTCAGTGCCGCGATGCGCTCGCCGATCTGGTGGCGTGACGGCAGGTCGAATACTCAGGATTCGATGAGCCTCTTTTCGTCATGGCCGGGCCTGTCCCGGCCATGACGAACCAACGGAAGCATGACGAACTAACCGAAGACGGCACTTCTGCGCTTTGATTCCTCGGTGGCCGAAAGCGGCGCGGCTGCGCGAGATTCCGCCGCATCGGCCATGGCCTGGATCGCCTTGATGCCCGGCAGGAAGAAATAGGCGCCGCCGCGCACCGTGACGAACGGGCGGGGCTTCCTGACATGAAGGTTGGCGGGACGTTGCTGCACGGCGAACTCGTCGTCGGCGTGGGTGACGTGGCCGATCGGATCGCATCCGGCATACAGTCCGCCGAAGTTCGGATTGTTAAGCCACGAATGCTGGATCATCTCGAACTGTCCGGCGATGTCGGCATTCAGCGCGATGAAGGCGATGCCCCTGCGCGCGTCCGGCTTTCCTTCACCGCGGCGCGGGCCATAGGGCCGGCCGCGCCGGATGATGCGATGCATCTTCGACAACCGCAGCGCAGTGTCGGGATCGGGGCCGATGATGTCGCGCGGATTGGCGCGCCGGATATGGGCGCCGACCGGGCAGGCCATTCCCGATCCGTCCTCGAACGCATAGAGGAAATCGTTTCGGGATGTCTTCTTCGTTGAATCGGCCGCGCCTGAAATCAGAGGCTCGCCGTTCTTGTGCCGGCCGATCAGCCGCGCGGCCGCCAGTTCCTGCGAGCTTGGATCGGTGTTGCCGTAAATCTGCTTCGCCAGTTGCGCGGCAAAGGCATCGAAGGCTTCCACGTCCTGTTCGAGCTGCCGGAACACCAGATAGGTGCCGTTGCGCAGCAGGTCGCAGGTGCCGGGCTCTTCGTTGGCAACCGCGCTCGTGATGCTCTCGCGGCGCTCGTTGGGATAGCCGAGGACGAATTCGCCCGGCTTGACCAGCGAGATGCGCTGCTCGCGCGCGCTCAACATTGTACCGCCGTCTTCATCGTCGATCGGTGATTTTTTCTTGAGCCGGTCCTTGCTCCGCCTGGCCTTGGGCGAACCCTCGATCGTCGGCTGGGAGATTCCATCGGTGAAACCGAAATGCTCCTTGCGGTCGTCGTAGAGCTGGCTTTGCAGAATGACCGGCGTGCCCCTGGCGTGACCCGCGGACACGACTACCTCGCAACAGGCGCGCATGGCGGTGATTTCCGACTCGATCAGCACCTGCAAATCTCCCTCGCCGGTCGAGAAGAGCAGCAGCATGCCATCCACATCCGAAGTGCCGCCCCAGTCCCAACGATCGGGCGCGCACTCGCCGATGTCGCCGAGCAGATTGGAGCGCCGCGATACGGCGGCATCTACGGCCGGTCTCGGCGCCATGCCTTCGAGGAATTCGAACGCGAATTCCGCGATCTGCCGCTCGTCGAGGTTCAGCTTCCGCAAGCCGGTGGCGGTCAAGGCCACGTTGATTGCGCGGTGATGGCCGCCATTGGCGGCCTTGAGCGTCCGGATATCGGTCGGTTCGGCTTCGGCCGAATGGGCGTGATCCTCGGCAGGCGCGGCGCGCATGATGCGTTTTGAAAGACCGCCGAGCCAGCGGCCGCTGGCGTCGCCGCAGTCGGACCGGAAACGCCAGACCACGTAAGCGGAATACGGCAGCCGCGGGTAACCGCTCAACAGGAGACCTTGAACGTCATTCCACTCGATCGAATCCATGGCCGTGTCCCGCATTTAGAATCCCTGAAGCAGGCGATCGACGCCCGCAGGCTGCAGTTGCTGGAAGAGTGCCTGCCGCACGTCGGTATTGGCGTTGATGCCGACGACGCTCAGCGTCGGATAGGCGCCGTACCAGACGATGGTTTCGACCTGGCTCTGCCGGACATAGGCCTTGAACGGCCGCGCATCCTGCGCGCCGCGCCAGAACAGGAAACGCGTCGGCGGGAAGCTGTAGGTTTTGCCCGCGGCGCCGACGAAGGTGTTCGTCCAGATCGCGTTGAGTCCCTTGACTGCCGCGAGATCGATGAATTCGTTGAGATAGCTTTCCCAGGCGCCGCCGTAGTTGTCGAGAAACAGCAATCGCCGGCCGCCGTCGATCAATACCCATCGTGCCGACAGGATGGTCGGAATGCCGCCGAGTTCGCCCCTGTTGAACCAGAAGCGCGACAGTAGGTTGATCGCGAACAGAACCAGCCGCAGCAGCCACCGCCGCAACACGCCGGGCTTCACCGTGGTCACGCTGGCGAGATGATTCTGGAATCGGTTGATGCCACCTTCCTCGCGCGCATATTTCTTTGCGTTCTCCCGCGCCCGGCTGAGCAACCCGGCGGCACTGTCGAACTTCGATTTGTCCTGATGCTCCATCGCGCCGATCGTCAGCATCGCCAGCAGGCCGACCGCGTAGGCGGCGAAGATGCCGACGACCGCGAAGAAGACGAACAGGAACAGAAAATTGACGATGGGCTCGATGATCCTGGCCATGCTGCCGATGAAGCCTGCCGGCAGGACGGAAGCGATCAGCAGCACGCCGATACCGCCAAGGATCAGCATCGCAAACCAGAGGAGATCGAGCGCCATCCGTCGCAGGTTTTCCCACGTTTCATCGAGCGGCTGAAGCTCGATGGCGAGGTTCAGCGAGGTCGTGAAATGCCATCCGATCAGAAGCAGCAACCCGATGAGGACGAGTTGCACACCGACGGCGGCCAGTTCCTTGAACATGCCCCAGAGGCTGTTCGTGCCCTCCGGCGCCAATGCGTCGGCGCCCGAAACGGCAGCCAGCAGCACCGTGCCGACGATATAGGCGACGAGGGCAAATCGCGTGACGACAAGCAGTTGCAGCGGAAAGCGCCAGATCAGGAACTGGTCGCGCACGTCCCGGCTCACGCTCTTGAGCAGCAGTTCGCAGACACGGACCACCACCCACGCCAGGGTCAGCCCGCTGAGCAGGCGAAGCGTCGATGTCTGGATCATCGGCACCAGTTCGCCGACCCACGGAAACACCGTCGTCACCTGGTTATCGATGCGGCCACCGATCTGATCGGCGGTTTGCAGCCACGCATTGACGATCCGGTGGAGCGATTCCGGTCCATGGCCTGCGGCCCAGCAGACCAGAGCGCCGAGCAGGCTGGCCAGCACCACCACGGCGATGACGGCGGCCAGCGCTATTCCGTTGCGGAACGTCATTTCCCACGGCAACCGCACCGGCTGCTCGGCCCAGTTGGCTGCACCGGCTCCACGAACGACGTCGCGTACGATGTCGAGAATGGCTACCGCACGGCCGGGAATCTTTTCACCGGCCTGGCATCGTTCGGAAAGGAAGGCGGCGAGGTTATCGCGGATTCGGCCTTCACCCCTGATCTGGGACACCGTTCGTCCCGGACTGCCGCTGAAGAAGGTGTTCGCGCCGACGTCATGGCGAACGAAGTATTCCTTGACGAGTTCGGGCGTTGCGATGCCGGAGACCGGATAGCCGGCACACTGGCGATAGATGGTGTCGAGCCCTTCCGGTGCGATCCGCAGCAGGTCGTTCAGAAAATCGTCGCGCGATCCGTCAAAGGTCGCCTCGAATACGAGGCTCGGCGGAATTCCATCGGCGGCGCCGAGAATGACGAAGCTGCAGAAGTGCATGCTCGCAATCTCGTCAAACTGGAACAGCGGACGGCATTCCAGGAATGCGTCGACCTGGCCCAGCTGCGGATCGGCATTGTCGCGCAGGTATTGCCGGCACGGTTCGACGCTATCGGGCTTGAGCGGTGTAACGATGGTGACGTAGTTTGGGGTCACGGCCTTGCTCCGGAATCGCGGGCATCGAAAATGACGGTGAGCGAGGAGGGCGCCGGACCTTCATAGCTGACCTGACCGGCCGATCCCCGTGCGCGTTCGAGACCCGGCAGCCGTGCGAGTGCGCGGACGACCTCCAGCAGGACAATGTCGGCAATGTATTTTCCGAAGCAGCGGCGAGGGCCGAACCCGAAGTGGAAATAGCTCTCGATCGGCCGTTCGGAGAAAGCGGAAGGATTCGGGAACGCTTCGGCGTCGAACATGGCGGCGAGTGGAGGCACGATGACGTGCGTGCCTGCCGGCATCAGCCGTGCGCGTGGCGTGCCCTTGGCGATGACGGTCTGGCGCGGGCAGTCTCGGACCAGAAGCGGCAGCATCGGCCGGAAACGCAGCGCTTCATAGATGCACAGCCGCAGCGCGTCGCGCAGCTTGGTGACTTCTTCGTCTTCTTCCTTGGGCGGCGGCGATGTATCGGCCGCATGCTGCTCCGCCTGATCGAGCAGGCGAACGAGCTGTTGCGCGCGCTCCAGCGCATTGCCGCGCTCCAGCAATTGATCGACGGTGTGCGCGGTGCCGCGGATCACGGTGGCACCGCCGGTGGCGACCAGCCCGGTCAGATAGCAGCGGATCCAGTCCTCATCGAACCATGCCGGCCGATTGGAGGCGCCGTGACGCCGGACCAGCCGGGAGAACAGGGTTTGCCGCGGCGTTATCGGTGTGACGCCGGCGGTATGCTGGGTGGCGAGTTGATCGAGCAATTGCCGGGTCACGCCGACCATGTCGTCGCGGGAATCGCGCCAGGCCGGCGAGTCTATCGGCGGATTGACCATGATGATGCCGGCGAGATGGCGCATCGCGTGGGCCATCCGCTGCTCGCTGCCGTCGAGCGGAGGCACTCCGATATAATCCGCGAAGATGCGGACCATGACCGGCTCGGCCAGATCGGCGACTACGTCGAGCTGCCCGGTATCCGCCAGCGCTTCGATCCGCGAGCGGCAGACCTCCGCCGCGATCGTGCGAATGGTGTGGAGGTCGGTCGCCGGACAAACCGCGCTCTCCAGCATCTGCCGTTCGCACTTGTGCTGTTCGCGCCAGTCCACCGTCATGAGGAACGGTCCCCACGGCATGCCGGGCTCGATCACGCCGCCGAGTTCGAAATCGTCGAAGCGTTCGAGAACTTCGCGGATGTCCTCGGCCTTCGTCACGACGGCGACCTTGCCGAAGATCATGATCGGGCGTACGACGCGCAACACGCTGAAGACGAATTTGAGCAGCCACAGATGGCAAAAGACGTAGCAGGTGAAACGATACTTGCCGGCCTCGATCAGCCGGCGCGGCCATCCGAACAGGCGAGCTAGCCTGGAATCGAAAGTCGGGCCAGCCGGTCCGGCGGCGGCGTCGGCGACCCCGGCGGGGAATTCCGGCGCATCGGTTCGCGTCGGCTGTCGCCGAATGTCGTTTTCACCTGCGTCGGCATTCGCGGGCTGCGCGCGTTCCAATAGTCCAATCCGGTGGTTCTGTTGATCCAGCATCTGGAGAATCCCCGCTGGCCGTTTTCGAAATCGAATGGACGGCATCGCGGATCGCCAGACTGCCACGCGCGGATGCCGGGTATGATTGATCAGCTATAGTCGTCGGTGCGACGGTAAAAGTTCATATGTTTCGGTCATATGGCCGGCCGTCTGCGGCCTGCCCCCTCTCTAGCACCATCCTATTTATCCAGGTGTGAAGCAGTTCACAGACAACCATCCGCCGGTCGCTAAGGTGTTTTCAAGGAGACACCGCATGCGACCAACACGTGAACAGCAACTGGGGATTGAGGCTATCCTCAACAACCTTCTCGGCGCGTGGAAATACGACCGCCTGTGCCTCGGCATGACCGTCAGTGAAATGGACGAGGACGTCCTTTACGTCTTCGTTGCCACGGAAAGCTGCGCCGCGGAAATCGAAGCGGACCACTCGGATGACTTCGCCGTTGCTGCGGAATACATCCTGAAACGGCCGGTGCGGTGTGTCAATTTCGTGCCGAGCCACTTCTCGCATTCGCCGGGGTCGTGATCCGGCGTTGCGTCTCCACACATTGGTCGCCTTTGAATCAATCTGCGTTGTAAGCGTTAAGCTAAGTGCCTGGATGCACATTCCAGGCACTGGTGCTGGCGGGATCGGTCTGCGCGGCTTCTGCCAGCGCTTTCGGGTCCAGGATGACGATGCCGCCGTGTTCGAGGCGGACCCAGTGCCGGGTCGTCCATTCGCGCAACTGCTTGTTGATGCTTTCCCGGGTCATGCCGACCATCTCGCCGAGCTCGCGCTGGGTGATGGCGATAGCGCGTCCGTCGGGGCCGGGGCGGCGGCGACCGGCGAGGCCGAGCAATACGCTCGCCAGCCGGCCCGACAGATCCTGCAGGATGACGTGTTCGATCTGCTCGCTGGTCCAGCGCAGGCGCGTGCAGAGCAGTTCGATGAATTTCATGGCCAGCAGCGGCTGGCTTCGAAGGAACGGCAGGAAATCGCGCCGGTCGATGACGACGAGCTCGCAATTGGTGTGAGCAGTCGCGTCCGTCGTGCGCGGCATGCCGTCGAGCAGGGCGATCTCGCCGAACAGTTCTCCCTTGCCGATCAGGTTCAGGATGGCGCTACGCCCTTCCATCGACGAGATGCTCATCTTGACCGAGCCGGCCGCGACCGCGAACAGCCGGTCGCCCGGATCGCCCTTGGTGAAAACGGTGGCTCCGCGCCGGAATTTCCGGGATGTAGCGTAGCGGCACAATTGATCGAGGGCTGCGGGTTCGAGATCGCTGAAAAACGGATGCTCTCGCAGCACCGACGATTTGGAATTTGCCTCGGGACGAGTCCCGGTTTTCTTGAACATCTCCAGTTCCGCAATTCGACAAGGCGCCCACCGTCCCCCGACGATGCGCCAGTTTCGGCGTATTCGCGGCGGTTGTCGATAGCTCCAGCGCCCCTGACGGCGGCCGTTCGGAGGTCCGTTCGCCGGGCCGTCATACACTTGCAATCTAAGGTTTTGTCTTCGAAGCGGCCGGCAGCCTGGTACCGGCCTATGGCCGTAAAAATAAATTGCCGGATGTGGCCTGTTTCACATCGCGTTGCTGCAATCGCGAATAGGGTGCGTTTTGCGACGGTGTCGTTGTGTTGCCTCGTCTGATCGGCGCAGATCGAATGCCATCGTAAAAGTAATTCGGCCGGCATGGGTGCATTGGGCTGCTTGGCCGCATTACGGATTTGAGACGGAACGAGGCCGGCAATCCGTTGCGCGATTGTTGTGCCGCAGTGAAGTGAAGTTTCAAGTTTAATCGTTTTATTTGGTTGTGGCCCATGCAGGAAGATGTCCCGAATTCCGTCGATCCTGCCACTCGAACGCTCGAGCCTGGATCGTCCCATCCATCGCCCGCACCCGATGACGGACTGCTCTCCGTTCTGTCGCAGCTTCCGCCCGCAAGCTTCGAAGAGCGGGAACGCTACCGAATTCTGCTGTTGTGCCGTCACGGGCTATCCGGCGACTGCCTGCGCAGCCTGCTCCACGAGCAGGGCTACGAAGTCGTGGTCCATCTGCTCGATGAACCGGTGAAGAAACGCCCACTGCCCATCGATCTCGTCGTCGTCGTCCTCGGCTCGAACAGGGCCGCGGATGTCGATGTTGCCCGGCGGCGGCTCGAAGAAGCACGCGGCGCGGTCGGGGCTCCGGCGATCGGTCTGGTCGAGAACATCGATCGGGAAGCCGCAAGCAATCTCGCGAGCCTCGGGCTTGAAGCGTTCGTGGGCGGCTGCATCTCCGCCAAGGTGGTGCTGGCGACCATCCATCTCGTCAAGCTCGTCGGCGCGAAGATCACCGCGCAGATCCACATCAAATCCGATCATCCGAACGAACTGCCCGGTCTGGAGCCGGTGCGCATTCCGGAAAAATATCTCGATGACGATGACTTTTCCGCGATCGGCAATTTCACCAAGCGCGAGGTCGCGCTGCTGACGCGGCTGCGTCAGGGCATGCAGAACAAGATGATCGCCTACGAACTCGGAATCGCGGAAAGCACCGTCAAGGTGCATCTGCGCAACATCATGTCGAAGCTGCACGCCGCCAACAGGACCCAGGTGGCCTACATGCTCGCCGGCAAGAAGAGCGATATCGCCTCCTGACGTGGCTGCTTGCCGCTTTACGCTAGCGGGTAAAACCTCTTTTCATCGACGACGAGGACTGCGCAATTGGCGGAGCCGATGGCTGGATAAAGGCCTGTCAAATCGGGCCGGTGTTGCTATCCTGCCGCTCGTCCTCCTGATCCGCCTGGATCGGGTGCCGGCCAAGACCTCAAAATTCCGAAAGCAGCACTGGTTAGCCCATCGTGACACGCAATTTCGAAAAGCCCGGCCGCTCCATGGCGGTCGGCCGGCACGGGATGGCCGCGACATCCCATCCGGCTTCGACCCTGACCGCCATCGAGATCATGAAAGCCGGCGGCAACGCCATGGATGCCGCGGTCGCGGCTTGTGCAGTGCAAAGCGTCGTCGAGGCGGGCTCGACCGGCATCGGCGGGGATTGTTTTGCGCTGATTTCGTTGAAAAGTGCGGGAAAGCCACTCGCCTATAATGGCTCCGGGCGGACGCCGTCGGCCGCGCATCTCGACTGGTATGTCAAGCAGGGCATCGCGACCATCGATCGGCAGTCGCCGCATGCGGTCACCATTCCCGGCGCGGTGGAAGCGTGGGCGCGGTTGATCGCGGATCACGGACGGATGTCCTTGCGCGAGATCCTTGCCCCGGCGGTCGCGATGGCGCGCGACGGGTATCCGCTGACCGAGCGCGTTGCCTACGATATCGCGAGCCAGCTTCCGCTGCTGTCGGCCGACGAGGCATCGCGAAAGACGTTTCTGGTCGACGGCAAGCCGCCGCAGCCGGGCGACATCCAGAAACAGCCGGGACTGGCGGATACGCTGGAGCGGATCGGCCGGGAAGGACCGCGTGCGTTCTATGAAGGCGACATTGCGGCCGAGATGACCGAATTTCTCAGGAGCAAGGGCGGCCTGCATACCCGCGAGGATTTTGCACAGGCGGCTGGCGAATATGTCGAACCGGTCTCGACCGTGTATCGCGGCCGGACGGTGTACGAATGCGCGCCGAACGGCCAGGGCATCGTCGCGTTGCTGATCCTCAACATCCTGTCGCACCTGAACTTCAAGCCCGATCCGCTGGATACCGAAAACCTCTACCAGATGGTGGAGGCGACCCGGCTAGCGTATGCGGCACGCGACCAGTTCGTCGCGGACATGGCGCTGTCCGACGTTCCCGTATCTTATTTGCTGTCGGACAAGCTCGCGGAAGAACTCGCGCGACGCATCGATCCAGCGAAGGCGGTCGGCAAGATGCCCGAACTGAGCGGTGTGGAGCACAGCGATACGGTCTACATCGCGACCGTCGACAAGGATCGCAATGCGGTCAGCTTCATCAACTCGATTTTCCATCCCTACGGTGCCGGGTTGATGGCGCCGAAATCCGGCGTGCTGTTTCACAATCGCGGCCAGAGCTTCGTCGTGGAGGCCGGGCATCGCAACGCGATCGCGCCGCGCAAGCGCCCGATGCACACGATCATTCCGGGAATGGTGGTGGAAGACGGCCGGCCCACGCTGAGCTTCGGCGTTATGGGCGGCCATTATCAGGCGATGGGACACGCGTGGCTTTTGTCCTTGCTGTTCGATCACGGGCTCGATCTGCAGGCGGCAATGGACCTGCCGCGGCTATTTCCGCTTCCGGGCAGCAACGCCGTGGAGGCCGAAGCGAGTGTGCGGGCCATCGTCGAGGCGGAGTTCGTGAAACGCGGATTGAAGCTGCAGCCGCCGTTGCGGCCGATCGGCGGCGCGCAGGCCATCAGGATCGACTGGGCGCGCAACGTCTTGATCGGCGCATCCGATCACCGCAAGGATGGATTTGCGCTGGGATACTGAGTGTTTGTTTCGCGCGAGCAGGTGACGCATGACCGATAAGAAGCGACGAACCGCCGATAGCCTGCGAAGCGCACGCTGGTTTGCGCCGGACGATCTGCGGTCGTTCGGTCATCGCTCGCGCGCCATGCAGATGGGGTACGCGCCGGAAGAGTGGGCTGGGCGGCCGGTAATCGCCATCCTCAATACCTGGTCCGATGCGCAGCCTTGCCACATGCATTTCAAGTCGCGCGTCGACGACGTCAAGCGCGGCATCCTGATGGCCGGCGGCTTCCCGATGGAATTGCCGGCGCTGTCGCTGTCGGAATCTTTCCTCAAGCCGACGACGATGCTCTATCGCAACCTGCTGGCGATGGATGCGGAAGAATTGCTGCGCGGCCATCCAGTGGACGGCGTGGTGCTGATGGGCGGCTGCGACAAGACCACGCCGGCGCTGCTGCTCGGTGCTACCAGCATGAATCTGCCGGCGATCTACCTGCCGGCGGGGCCGATGCTGCGCGGTAACTGGCAGGGCAAGGTACTGGGTTCGGGGTCGGACGCCTGGAAATACTGGGACGAGCGCCGCGCCGGCAACATCACCGAGACCGACTGGGTGAATGTCGAGGCCGGCATCGCGCGCAGCTACGGCACCTGCATGACCATGGGCACGGCGAGCACCATGACCGCGATCGCCGAGTCGATCGGCATGACGCTGCCCGGCGCGTCATCGATCCCGGCCGCGGACGCCAACCACATCCGCATGAGTTCGGAGTGCGGGCGTCGCATCGTTGAGATGGTGTGGGAAGATCTGACGCCGAAGCAGATTCAGACCCGGCAGGCGTTCGAGAACGGCATCACCGTGGCGATGGCGATGGGCTGTTCGACCAATGCCATCATCCACCTGATCGCGCAGGCGCGGCGCGCCGGACAGGATATCGGCCTTGCGGATTTCGAAGCGGCGAGCCGCAAGGTGCCGGTGATCGCCAATGTGCGGCCGAGCGGCAACACCTATCTGATGGAAGACTTCTTCTACGCCGGCGGATTGCCGGGATTGATGAGCCGCATCAAGGATCACCTGCATCTGGACGCGATGACGGTGACGGGCAAGACGCTGGGCGACAACATCGCAAGGGCGGCGGTTTTCAACGACGATGTGATCCGGACGGTGGACGATCCGATCTATGCGGAAGGCGCGCTGGCGGTATTGAAGGGCAATCTTGCGCCGGACGGCTGCGTCATCAAGCCGAGCGCCTGCGATCCGCGCTTCCTCAAGCATACCGGCCCGGCGCTGGTGTTCGACGACTATCCGTCGATGAAGGCGGCGATCGATCGCGACGATCTCGACGTCACCGCCGATCATATCCTGATCCTGCGCAACGCCGGGCCGCAGGGCGGTCCCGGCATGCCGGAATGGGGCATGCTGCCGATCCCGAAGAAGCTGGTGAAGCAGGGCGTGCGCGACATGGTGCGCATCTCGGACGCGCGCATGAGCGGCACCAGCTACGGCGCGTGCATCCTGCATGTGGCGCCGGAATCCTACGTCGGCGGCCCGCTGGCGCTGGTACGCAACGGCGATCGCATTACGCTCGATGTTGCAGCGCGAACCATCGACCTCGACGTGCCGGAGGCCGAACTTGCGAAGCGCCGCGCCGCCTGGAAGGCACCCGCGCCCCGCTACGAGCGCGGCTATGGTTGGATGTTCAACCGGCATATCCGCCAGGCCAACGAGGGCTGCGATTTCGACTTCCTCGAAACCGGCTTCGGCGCCCCGGTCGACGAGCCTGCCATCTATTGAAATGACGGCGCGCTGGATTTGTCTGCGATCATTGCAGAGCACAATGGAACAAAAATTCCTGCGGTCACCCGCTTGACGTGTATCGTCGGCATGCAATGCTCAAAGCATCGGGAAATGATCCCGGATGGCTTGGGAAAAGGACTGGACCGTTCCGGGTTCGGATGCGAAAGCTGCAAGGCGTTGTTCGCAAGTTTGCCATGCACTGCGTGCTAATGCACGTGTAGTGCCGTCAGGACAATGCCGGTTTTCACATCGCGGAGCGGCGATTTCAGGCGAGGCGAAAGGGTTCGAAATTTCGTAAAAGTTTCGACCCGGCAATATTGCTTTCGGAGGAGACAGAAATGAAGACTCGTGCGGCTGTTGCGTTCGAAGCAAAAAAGCCACTTGAAATCGTTGAGGTAGACCTCGAGGGGCCGAAGGCCGGCGAAGTACTGGTCGAGATCAAGGCAACGGGTATCTGCCATACCGATGCCTACACGCTCGATGGTTTCGATAGCGAAGGAATTTTCCCGTCGATCCTCGGGCATGAAGGTGCTGGCATCGTCCGCGAGGTCGGCCCGGGCGTGACGTCGGTGAAGCCGGGCGATCATGTGATCCCGCTCTACACGCCCGAATGCCGCCAGTGCAAAAGCTGCCTGAGCCAGAAGACCAACCTCTGCACGGCCATTCGTGCAACGCAGGGCAAAGGCGTGATGCCGGACGGCACTTCACGTTTCAGTTACAAGGGCAAGCCGATCTACCACTACATGGGATGTTCGACGTTCTCGAACTTCACGGTGCTTCCCGAGATCGCAGTTGCGAAAATCCGCGAAGACGCGCCATTCAACACCAGCTGCTACATCGGCTGCGGCGTCACCACCGGCGTCGGAGCCGTGGTCAATACCGCGAAGGTCACCCCGGGCTCTAATGTCGTGGTGTTCGGCCTCGGCGGCATCGGCCTCAATGTGATCCAGGGCGCCAAAATGGTCGGTGCCGACAAGATCATCGGCGTCGATCTCAATGACGGCAAGGCGGAGTGGGGCCGCCGCTTCGGCATGACCCATTTCGTCAATCCGTCGAAGATCGACGGCGATATCGTCCAGCACCTCGTGACGCTTACCGACGGCGGTGCGGATTATACCTTCGATTGCACCGGCAATACCAACGTCATGCGCCAGGCGCTGGAAGCCTGTCATCGCGGCTGGGGCGTCTCGGTGGTGATCGGGGTTGCGGAATCCGGTAAGGAAATCTCGACGCGGCCGTTCCAGCTCGTCACCGGCCGGGTCTGGAAGGGCACCGCATTCGGCGGCGCTCGCGGCCGCACCGACGTTCCGAAGATCGTCGACTGGTACATGACCGGAAAGATTCAAATCGATCCGATGATCACCCACGTCCTGAAACTGGAGGAAATCAACAAGGGCTTTGATTTGATGCACGAAGGCAAGTCAATCCGTTCGGTTGTCGTGTTCTAACCAACAACAAAACCCAAAGGAGGATTGGTCCATGGCTGTCAAAATCCATCCGTCGGTCGACGGCGGAGTCAAACAGGGATCTGGTAGCTTCGCTGGCGGCACGTTGGTCTGTAAATGCAAGGACAAGCCGGTGAAGGTCAGCGTCACAGGTGACGTTGCCCATAACCACGCATGCGGCTGCACCCAGTGCTGGAAGCCCGAAGGTGCGACGTTCTCGGTCGTCGCGGTCGTCCCGCGCGACAATGTGAAGGTGATCGAAAACGGCGACAAGCTGAAGGTCGTGAATGCTTCCGCGACGATTCAGCGATATGCCTGCACCGTTTGCGGCACGCATATGTACGGACGCATCGAAAACAAGGCGCATCCGTTCTACGGACTGGACTTCATCCATCCCGAACTGTTCGCCGAAGGCGGTTGGGCCGCGCCCGGATTTGCCGCCTTTGTCTCCTCGGTAATCGAATCCGGTGTCAATCCATCGGAGATGGCGGGCATAAGATCGCAGCTCAAGCAGCTTGGGCTCGAGCCCTATGACTGCCTGTCGCCGCCCTTGATGGATGCCATCGCGACCCACGTGGCGAAATCGAAAGCCGCGGCTTGATCCGGTGATTGCCGGCGGTGGCGAAAGCCACCGCTACGGATCGCACATCCAGATATCGACGTCCTGCCGCTACAGGCGAGCCGAGGTAGAGTTTTGACGATCAAGACCATTTCCACCAATCGATCCCACGGCGGCGTGCAGGGCGTGTATCGCCACGCGAGCCGCGAAACCGGAACGGAGATGACGTTCTCGGTCTACCTGCCTCCGGAAGCCGAGCAAGGGTCGAAGCTTCCCGTCGTCTGGTATCTGTCGGGGCTGACCTGCACCCACGCCAACGTCACCGAGAAGGGCGAATTCCGCCGCACATGCGCCGAGCTTGGCCTGATCTTCGTCGCGCCGGATACCAGTCCGCGCGGGGAGGATGTCGCGGGCGATCCGGCCGGCGCCTATGACTTCGGCATCGGCGCCGGGTTCTATGTCGATGCCACGCAGGACCCATTCGCGCGCAACTATCGTATGTGGAGTTATATCACCGACGAATTGCCGGCCGTCGTCGCCGCGAATTTTCCTGCGGACCTCGGGCGGCAATCGATCTTCGGCCATTCGATGGGCGGCCATGGCGCGCTGACGGTCGCCCTGCGTCATCCGGCGCGCTATCGCGCCGCCACTGCATTCGCCCCGATCGTTGCACCGTCGCAGGTGCCGTGGGGCATCAAGGCGCTGGGCGGATATCTTGGCGACGACAAGCGCCGCTGGCGCATTCACGATGCGGTCGCGCTGATCGAAGATGGCGCCCGGTTTCGCGACTTTCTGGTCGACTACGGCGACGCCGATCCATTCCTGACCGAGCAGCTTCGCCCTGAACTGTTGGCGCAGGCATGTTCCACGGCGGGAATCCCGCTGACGCTGCGCCGTCAGCCAGGCTACGACCACAGCTACTATTTCATCTCGACCTTTATGGACGATCATCTCCGCTGGCATGCCGCACGGCTGAAGGGCGGCTGACGATAGAGGCCCGGCCGCGCTCAATGCGGCCGACCGTAATCCGGTTCGAGCAACCGGTTGCGAAGCAGATACGACATGGCGCGGGACCATGACTCATCGGTGTTGCCGCGCATGTCGACACTCATGGCCGCCAGCGATTTGTCGCTATGTGCGTCGCGCACGTAGACATTGACGTTGAGGATCAGGTTCGAGACCTTCTGCACCGTGCCGGTGATGGCGAGATCGGCGCCGAGCTGTTCGGCGAACCGCGCATCGCAGCCGCCGCAGGCCTGAAGGTTGCTGTGATGTGCTTCGGCTTCGACCGGCGCGATATCGACGATCTGGAACTTGCCGGAATCGGCAAGGCCCTTGCGGAGCTGATCGCCGATCTTCGCGAGCCGATCCTGTTCATCCGGCCGTGGCCCGTTTTTCTCGCCTTCGAGGCTGCTGTCGATGAACTCGAAGTCGAACACCGCAGCTTTCGGAACTGCAGCGGCAGCCGCTGAAGGCAGAGGGCGCATGACGATCACGAGGCTGGCGATTGCTGCGCCGAAAAGCAGGATTGTCCGCATGATATGCCGGCTCGCTGCTGGAGGAGGATTTGTCGATTTGCCTTGGTGTAACGTGGAGCGGACCGCCATGTTTCAAGCACGAAGCCGTCTTCTAATCTACGTGTGACGGGACATGATCTTTCGCGTTGCAGCACGTTCCATGAGCCTGAGCATTTTTCGAAGCCATGTTGCGGGACGGCGTTATACTGAGCTGAATATTGCACGTTAGGAAGGTTGCCGTTCGAACAGGGTGGAGAATTCCCGGATGTGGCGATGGGGTCTGCTTCTAGGACTTGCAACATGGCTTGCCGCGGCTGCACCGGCCAATGCCGCAAAGGCCTATGTGTCCAATGAAAAGGGCAACACGGTCTCGGTGATCGACACCGGCACCTGGGCGGTGGTCAACACGATCAAGGTAGGCCAGCGCCCGCGCGGCATCGAATTCACCAAGGACGGGAAGTTCGTGCTGGTGGCGGTGGGCGACGACGATACCATCCAGATGATCGACACCTCGAACGACAAGATCGTCGACACGCTGCCGTCGGGCGCGGACCCCGAGTTCTTCGTGCAAGACGAGGCCGGCAAGACGCTCTATGTCGCCAACGAGAACGACAATACCGTCACCATCATCGATATCGCGAAACGATCGCTGCTCGGCGACGTGCAGGTGGGGGTGGAGCCGGAAGGGATGGCGATCAGCCCGGACGGGTCGATCCTGATCAATACGTCCGAAACCACCAATATGGCGCACTTCATCGACACCAAAACGCATCAGATCGTGGCCAACGTGCTGGTGGATTCCCGGCCGCGGTTTGCGGCGTTCAAGCAGGACAATTCCGAACTGTGGGTGTCCTCCGAGGTCGGCGGCACCGTGTCGGTGATCGATCCCGCCAAACACACGGTGATCGACAAGATCAAGTTCAATATCCCCGGGCTGCGCAGCGAAGCGATCCAGCCGGTCGGCATCAACATCACGAACGACGGCAAGACCGCCTTCGTTGCACTGGGGCCGGCCAACCGCGTTGCGGTGATCGACGGCAAGACGCATCAGGTGACCAAGTATCTGCTGGTGGGCCAGCGGGTCTGGCATATGGCGTTCACGCCCGACGGGAAATATCTTCTGACCACCAATGGACTGTCGAACGACGTTTCGGTGATCGACGTCGCGGCGCTCAAGGTGATCAAATCGATCCAGGTAGGAGAACTGCCATGGGGCGTGACGATTTCTCCGCAGTGACGGACCCTGCCGTCGCAAAGCGAGGCTAGTATGAGCAAGCCGATTCGTATCTTTCTTCCGCTGGTTGGCTTTGTCGTTTTCGCGCTCGCGGGAACGGCGCTCGCTGCCGATCCGCGCTATCCGGATTGGCCATGCGCGCAAGCCAAGGTGCCTGAGGTTTCGGTGGCGGCGGTCTGGGCCGGGCCGGCGCTCGACGATGCCACGGGAAAGTGGAAGGACGACGCCGAAACCAGCGCGCTGGTCGCGCGCCTCAGTGCGCGACGCACGCCGATCGAGGATGCCGAGGCGCAGATCTCAAAGTATCTCGCTTCCAAACCGGCGAACAAATCCGAAGCCGGCAAGGAACTGTTCGCCGGCGTCTTCGAAACCCTGAACGAGCAGCGCTCGTCGGTGATGAGCGGTCTGGAGCGCACCATGCGCAAGCAGCGCGCCGCGGCAGAAAAGATTCGCGAGGACACCGCGACGCTGCACGGCTTGCAGGACGCCGCGTCGCCGGATCAGACCAAGATCAATGCGCTTGCCGACCAGCTCGGCTGGCAGACGCGGATCTTCGAGGATCGCAGCAAGGTGGTACGATTTGTCTGCGATGTGCCGAACGCGATCGATCAGCGCCTGTTTGCGCTCAGCCGCGCGATTCAGCAGGGCATGGAGGACTGATCGGCTTCTCGCCTTTGATCTCCGGCAAGCTCAATGAGGCTCCGGTTGCGCTTCCGTCATCGGTAGATCCGCTTTTTGCCAGCCATCCGTGCCGTCGGGAAACCAGGCGACATGGTCATATCCCATCGACATTGCGCGTTTGGCGGCGTTCCAGGACATCCAGCAGTCGGCCTGGCAGTAGAACACGAGGAGCTTTGTCCGGTCGCCCTGCGTTGCGTGGGCTAGTCCCGAGCGCAGATAGTTCTCGGTGACGGTTGCAAGCTCGCCATAGCCCGTATCGGGCAACCAGATGCTGCCCGGGATGTTCTGCCGCGGCTTGTCACGCCATACCGTATCGGGTGGGAGGTTTGCGGGCTTCGGCGGATGCGGCAGCACATCGACGAACACCGCGGAGCGATCGCGCCACAGCGCTTCCGCATCGTGCGTGGTCAGGACGCGTGCGCCTTTCAGGGTCGCAGGCACCGGCGCGCGATAATTGTCGGTACGATAGCCATCCGGCTCGGGCGGCGCATCCGCGGCGTATGCCACCGCAATCAGCGACAGCATCGCGAGGAGGATGCCTGCAAGCCCTCGTTTCATGGCTTTTTGGCCAGCGTCTCCATGGTGACCGGCTGGTTGTTTTCATCGAGCAGCGGGACCGCGTAGCTCAGCAGAAGCTTGTTGATCTCAGGCTGGTTCTCCTGAATGAGACGATTGAGTTCTCGCTTCCAGTTCTGATCGGAATTCCGCACTCCCATGCCGATGCGATAGATGAGCTTCGGCCCGGTGGTTTCCTTGGTCAGCGGCGTGACTTTCAGCGGTGGGTTCGACTGCTTGGCATAGTAGCCCGCCATCGGTCCCCACAGCACACCGGCGTCGATCTGCCCCGACAGCAGGTCCTTGATCATCGCCTGCGCGGAAGAGTCGACGCGGGTGTCGATCACCAGCGGATACGGCTTGGCGTCGGCCATCAGGCCGTTGACCGCCATGTTGGTGGCGGGAGGCGTACCGGCCACGATGCCGATATGCTTGCCCTTGAGTCGTGGATCGGAGAGCGTCGCAACGTCGGCCAGACCACTGTCGGGCTTGGTAACGAGCGCATATGCCGTGCGGTAGTAGGGATTGGTGCCTTGCGCCAGATCGTCTCCCTGCGGAAAGCCCATGATGACGTCGCAGCGGTGCGAGCCGAGCGTCAGCCGGACGAAGCCGGTCGCCTGCGGAACGAAGGCATAAGCGACTTTCTTCTGCAGCTTTGCGGCGAACAGGTCGGCGAGCTTGTTTTCGAACCCTTCGCCCTTTTCATCCGAGAAGGGCATGTTGCGCGGATCGGCACAAACCCGCAGCACTTTGGGGTCGATCAATTCGATCGAGAGATCGCCATTGTCCTGTGGCTGCTGCGCTAAAGCCGCGCTGCGATCGAGCAGGCCGGCGAACGCCACACCGAGGATGGCGCAGACGATCCAGCGATGTGGGGAGGCTGGAATCATAACGGTCTCCAAGTCCGTTCCGAAACTCCTGACGCCGTCTTCACTCTCTCCGACGGCGTCCGGTCGACGCGTTCAATTAATGGCCCATGCAGGCATCTTCCGCCTTCTTGGCCGCGTCGGATTTGTCTTCATGCTTGGCGGGACGCACACGGCCCACGGCGTCGTTGGCGCGAGCCCGAAGATAGACGTAGATGTCATCCATGTAGCACGAGACGTTGGGATTATCGCCGAATGCCGGCATCACGTTGTCTTGCGACGAGGTGACGTTCTTGCGGCCGCTGGCAACGACGCCCAGGAAATCGGCGTAGCTCATGGTCTTGAGCGAATCCTTCAGCGCGGGTGCGTAACTGGAGCCCATGCCATCGGGGCCGTGACAGACATGGCACTCCGAGTGATAGCGGCGGTAGCCGGAATAGGTATACCAGTCGACGGTACCGTCGGGTGCCACCTTGTATGTCGGGTTACCGTCCTTGTCCATGTACTTGCCGTCTTCGGATTTGACCGCCGTGGGATCGCCGCTGCCGTCGGCAAAAGCAGGCTTTGCGAGCGCCACGACAGCGATCGCAGCAAACATTAAAATGGTGCGCACCAGATCTTCCTCGATGTTCGGTTGACGAGAGATGCAATCAAAGAACAGCCCGGCGCGCGGAGAAGTTCCACGCGCCGGGCCGGGTTAATGTTCAGTGTGCATCCTGCGGCAATGCGAACACCGTCAGCGTTCCGCCGAGTGCGGTGTAGTTGCTCAGCGCAGCATAGCCGCCCACGGCGCCGAGACCTGCCGTCGGATCGGTCAGACCGGCCGCAAGGCCGATACCCGCCCAACCGCCGACGCCGGACAGGATGGCAATATACTGCCTGCCGCCATGCTCGTACGTCGTGACGTTGCCGATGATGCCGGACGGCGTCTTGAACTTGTAGAGTTCCTTGCCCGTCTTGGCGTCCACCGCCTTCAGGTAGCCTTCGAGCGTGCCGTAGAAGACCACGCCGCCGGCAGTCGCGAGTGCGCCTGACCAGACCGAGAACTGCTCCTTGTTCGACCAGACGATCTTGCCGGTCTTGTTATCCCACGCGATGAAGTTACCCATATGGTCATCGCCTGGAGGCGGATACATGGAGAGCGTGGCCCCGACGTAGGGCTGGCCCGCCGTATAGCTCACCTTGAACGGTTCGTAGTCCATGCAGACGTGGTTGGTCGGCACGTAGAACAACTGGGTCTCCGGCGAATAGGCTGCCGGTTGCTCGTCCTTGGTACCAAGTGCGGCCGGGCAGATACCCTTGTTGTTGTGATCCTCGCCGTTCTGGTCGGTCGAATACTGCGCTACGACCTTCGGACGACCATATGTCGGCGAGTTCTTGTCCATGTCGACGCCGCTGGTCCAGTTGACCTTCGGGTCATACTTCTGGGCTACCAGCAGTTCGCCCGATTGACGATCGAGCGTGTAGCCCAAGCCGTTACGGTCGAAATGGGTCAGCAGCTTGCGTGCCTTGCCATCGATCGTTTGATCCGTGAGGATCATTTCGTTGACGCCGTCGTAGTCCCATTCGTCATGCGGCGTCATCTGATAGACCCAGTGCGCCATACCCGTATCCGGGTCGCGTGCAAAAATGGTCATCGACCATTTGTTGTCGCCGGGGCGCTGCTTCGGATTCCAGGTCGAGGGATTGCCCGACCCGTAATAGACGAGGTTCAGTCCCGGATCGTAGGCGAGCCAGCCCCATGTGCAGCCGCCGCCGATCTTCCATTGATCGCCCTGCCATGTCTTCAGACTGGAGTCCTTGCCGACGGGCTTGCCGAGCGAGGTGGTCTTGACGGGGTCGACCAGGATCTGATCGTCCGGGCCTTCCGAGAAAGCACGCCACGCCTGTTTGCCGTCCTTGATGTCGTATGCGGTGACGTGACATTGCACGCCGAATTCACCGCCGGAAATGCCGACCAGGACCTTGTCCTTGACGACCAGCGGAGCGGAGGTGCCGGTGCCACCCTTGGACGGGTCGCCATCCTTCACCGACCACGCGACCTTTCCGGTTTTCGCGTCAAGCGCAACCAGCGTCGTGTCTGCCTGGTGCAGGAATATCTTGCCATCGCCATAGGCCACGCCGCGATTGACGGTGTCGCAGCACATTACCGGAATGACGTTGGGGTCCTGCTTGGGCTCGTACTTCCAGACGATCCTGTTGTCCTTGGACAGATCGAGCGCGAAGACCGTGTTCGGGAACGGCGTATGCACATACATCATATCGCCGATGATGAGCGGTCCACCTTCGTGACCGCGCAGGACGCCGGTCGAAAACGTCCATGCCACCTGAAGCTTGCCGACGTTGGCGGCCGTGATTTGTTTGAGTTTGGAATAGCGTTGATTACCGTAGTCGCCTGCCGGCATCACCCAGTCTTTCGGGTTCTGCGACATTTTAACTAGCTCGTCGCTCGCATTGGCGGCGCCCGTACTCAACGCCGTCATGGCGCCAAGACAGATCGTGAGTAGCAGCTTGCGCATAACAAATTCCTCCCACGTATTTTGTTTTCAGAGTTCGTTTTCAGACGGGTACTTGGTCTCCAACGATGCAAACCGAGCGGGGACTTGAAATGTGCTTTGCGTTCAGTAGGGCCCCCGGCAACGAGGTTTGATTTCAACAGCGCGCCGCAGCGTCCGAGAGGCGCGCCGTGTCTTCGCAAGTTTCCCGGGATGGCGTGGCGCTCGATCGTCAATTTCCGATGGGAAATCTCAAATCAAGTGCCTGCAATATTCCAAACTGAAAATGGGAAACTATCCCGATGGTATTCTTGCCAATTTCGGCGTGCAATAAAAAACAGTCGAGGGAACTTTTGTATCGTTTGACAGTATCGCACTGCAGTCGATCGTTACTTTTCGCGATGCAAAGTCCTCTGCGCTTCGCGATGGAAGCGATTGTGATGACGAAGATAATTGACCGGACCCGTCGATTGCTGCGCTTGCGTTGATCGATCGCTACAATAGGATGAAAGTAGTAGGCGACGCGCTGTTGCGAGCTCGATAAAGTTGCATAAAAAATTTGGCCCGCATCGAAGATTGAAGCCAAAATTCGCCGAGAGACTCGCCCAGACTCGCTGGTCCGGTTGCTTGGAAATTCGTTGCGCCGGCCCACGAGACTGCGGCTCCATCTCCACCTGTGGAACCGAACCACGACGGACGCTTCGAGTTGAAGTGGGATTAGCCGCGCAACTGGTGTATGCTCATCAGGCGCTTGGCGCTTTTATCGTTCACGGAACGCAACCATGGCCAGAACGATTTTCCGTCTGCTTTGCCTTGTGACCCTGGTAGCTGCGACGCAGCTCAATTCGGGAATATCGTCGGCCGCTGCGCCTGAACCCTACGATCCCTGGCCCGGACTGGTGCAGGACCTGTTCAACGATCAGACCATGGAGAACGGCGCCGGTCTTATTGCCGTCGAGATGCCGACCCGTGCCGAAGATGCGGCGCTTGTCCCGGTCACATTGCGCATCACGCTGCCGGCCGGAGATACCCGTCACGTTTCGAAGATCACGCTGGTGATCGATCAGAATCCCGCGCCGATGGCCGCGCGGTTCGAACTCGGCGCGGATTCCGGAATTTCGTCGATCTCCACGCGCGTGCGCGTCAACAACTACACCGACGTCCATGCCGTTGCCGAATTGAGCGACGGCAAGCTCTACATGGTGAAGACCTATGTGAAAGCCTCGGGCGGATGTTCGGCGCCGATGGCAAAGAGTGGCGACGATGCCGGCAAGGCGCTCGGTCAAATGCGTTTCAGGCAGTTCGCGAAGACCGATCAGGATCACGATGGCGCGCGGGAAGCGCAGATCATGATCCGGCACCCGAACAATTCCGGGCTGCAGATGGATCAGCTCACCCATCTCTACATTCCGGCGTTCTTCGTCAATGAGCTGCACGTCTGGCGGGACGACAAGCCGCTTCTTGCCATGGAGGGCGGGATTTCGATCTCGGAGGATCCGACCATCCGCTTCACCTATGTCCCGAAGGACGCCAAACAATTCCGGGCCGAGGCGAAGGATACCAGTGGTCACGTATTCAAAGGCGAATGGCCTGCGGGCGCATCGGCGATGTAACCGATGACTTGCTGTTTCCGGTGTTGCGCCATCGGGCTTGAATGAGGCGTCTTAGAAGCACCGGACCTCGGCCTCGGCCTGTGCGCTACGCAGGTCTTTGAGCGCGCTTGCTGCCTGTGCGGAGGAGCGGAATTGGCCGCCGAGATTGCCGTGCACCTGCGCCATCCGGATCACGGTCTCGGCGGTGACATATCGATCGTAGGGCAGCAGCGACGCGACGACATCGATCGAGCAGGAGCATTGATCGAGCGTGTGCTGCGTCTCGCCGTTCGCCTTCATACATCCGAATACGTAGTCGGCGCGGGTCGCGGTGGGGTAGTCATTGAGCTCGTCGGCTTGCCCGAAGGCGATGGACGAGATCAGCGCGCCGAAGATACAGATGACGAATTGAACCGGCCGAACATATGACACTCTGGTTCTCCTGCGGCTATCCGGGAGGCGACATTATTATAGGAGCAAAGGTGCTCCCGGGAAATGTTCCCGAACACTGCGGGAGCGCAATTCCGTTCGCGCGGTTGTCTTCCGTCGCTCCCAAGCTATGCTGAACCTGGCCGACAAGGAAGTCGATCCCAGCTTCGGGAGTTACCATGCGACGTGAACTGATCATTTCGGGTGCCATCCTGTTCGCGATGTCCGGGCCGCTTGTTGCTCGGGAGAAGGGCATCCGGCTGTGGAATCTGACGACGGCTACGATCTCGAACTTTCAATTATCGCCCGCCGGTCAGAACGCCTGGGGTCCCAACCAGACGCTGAACGACAAGGACAAGGAAGTCGATCACGACGAGCGGCTGCGGATCACGGAGGTTGCGCCGGGGCGCTACGATGCCAAGGTCGGCTACCCTGACGGACGCGCCTGCGTCGTGCGGGACATCGAGATCAAAGCGAATGCGGTGTTCTCGATCGCCGACAAGGATTTACGCGACTGCAGCAAATAGCATTCCGCTGACGCATTGGCCGGCGCCGTCCGCGGCAGCTTCATAATGTCGAGCCGTTATCTGCCTTGTCGCCGGAGTGCGGATATTCGCAACGCCAGCGCACGGCGCTCCATTTCGGATGCTCGCCGATCCATTGCGCAATATAGGGCGGAGCCCCCATCGCGCATTGTTGCAGCGAGCCATGCCAGGTGAACTGAAGATGGTCTTCGTGACAGTTCATCGGTGCGGCGATGGCACAGACGGTTATGACGAGTTCTACCAGGTCCATGTGGATCAGCCCTCACGGGTGACAGGGATACCACAAACAGAAACGGGCTCGGCTGATCGAAGTTTCGCGGCACATTGCTTTGGCGGTAGCCGGTCGTACCGGCATCCGGCGCCGGCCCGATCGATCGGGGAGGCCCGGGACCAATATACAGGCCACAGCACATGCGGCAAAACCGGCATCGGCTTTGACACGCAGAAGTTATCGTTTTCCGGCTAGCCAAGGCCGACGCCTTGCTCGACGAATAGCGCTTTCATCCGAGTAATAGAAACTCGCGAAGGCGCATCGCATTGCACAAGCGGCTCGCACGGTCAGCGAGGCCACGTGTAGCGGTATCAGGTTCAAGTCTGCGCGCGTTGCTTTATCGATTTCATCATCAAGTCGTTCGCGCCTTCCGTTGTGCGGCCATTGTTCGCTTGACAGGTTTTTGCGGAGTGGCACCTTTGATGAGGTACGACAGATGTCGTGCGGGTGTTGAATCAACCCAAAGGTGAGCGTGATGGCCGACGACAGCAAACCCACTGAAAAGAACCGTACCAGCGAGATGCCGTCTTTCGATTTCGCGAAGATGTTGAATCAGTTTCGGTTGCCCGGCGTCGATTTCGCGGCGCTCGTCGATCGCGAACGCAAGAACATCGAAGCGCTCGTGGAAGCCAACAAGATCGCCTTCGAGGGATGGCAGGCGCTGGTTCGCCGGCAATCTGAAATCCTGCAGGAAACGATGAAGCAGGCGGTGGCCGATGCGCGACAGGAAGACGCCGTCAAGAAGCGCACCGAGCTTGCCAAGCAGGGATTTGAGAAGGCCCTGAGCAATATGCGCGAACTGGCGGAAATGGCCACAAAATCGCAGAAGGACGCTTTCGACGTCGTGCGCAAGCGCTTCGAGGACAACATGGAAAGCATGCGCAATTTCGGCAAGAAGGATTAAGGCGCAGCTTCGCACGCGAACTGTTTCAATGGTCAGCGCAGCTTCAACGCAGCCATCGCGCAGCAAGAAACTCTTCGCCTTTAACGAGGTGATGAGTTGCGTGGATGAAGACGCATGCCGGCCGCTGCTGTCCGATCGAACCTGCAATCCCAGCTTCTGGAGAATCGCACTCAATGACTGACCCGCGATTGCCGACCAATGCCGCCGAGTATCTCGAAAGCCTGATGTATTCGGGACAGAGCGTGTTGAGAAAGTTCGACGATGCTCTGGTGTCCGCGGCGGGAGTGGGTGAAAACGGCGAAGAACCTTCGCGGCAAATCTTTCCGTTCGGATTGATCGCCGACCTGCAGCGCGAGCAGTTGCGGCAGATCAAGGAATTCTGGCGGTTCTGGAATTCCGCATTCCTTCAGGCCTTTTCGGGCGGCAATCACCCGGTTGCCGAATTGTCCAAAGGCGACAAGCGCTTCAAGGACAATGCCTGGCAGATGGAGCCGTATTACGATCTCCTCAAGCAGGCCTACCTGTTGAACTCCAAGCAACTGTACGACTTCGTCGACAACGCGCATGTCGATGACAAGACCAAGCTGCAGCTCAAGTTCTATGCGCGTCAATATATCGACGCGATGAGCCCCGCGAACTTCCCTGCGACCAATCCCGAAGTGATCCGGAAGGCGATCGAGACAAGATCCGCCAGCCTGGCCGACGGGATGAGGAATTTGATCGAAGACGTGCGGAAGGGCCGTATCACCCGCGTCGATGAAGCTGCCTTCGAGGTCGGCGGCAATCTTGCGACTACGCCGGGCACGGTGATCTTCGAAAACGAACTGATTCAATTGATCCAGTACACACCGCAGACCGCCGATGTCGAGAAGACGCCGCTGTTGATGGTGCCTCCCTGCATCAACAAATACTATCTCCTCGATCTCGGTGCCGGAAACTCGCTGGTCGAATACGCCGTCGCACAGGGCCAGCATGTCTTCCTCATCTCATGGCGTAGCGCCGTGCCTGAAATCGGCCATCTGACATGGGACGATTATCTGGAAAAAGGACCGCTGCAGGCGATCGACATCGTCCGCGAAATCACCGGCTCCGAAAAGGTTCATGCGCTCGGGTTTTGCGTCGGCGGCACCATCCTCAGTTGCGCGGCGGCAGTGCTGGCCGCGCGGCAGCAGCAGGACCGGCTTGCGACCATCACGTTGCTGACGACCATGTTGGACTTCTCCGACACCGGCGAAATCGGCTTGTTGATCGACGGACCATCGGTCGCGTTGCGCGAGGCGACGATCGGGAAGGGGGGTATTCTTCCGGGCAAGGAGCTGGCATTCACGTTCGGGACGCTGCGCGCCAACGATCTGATCTGGCGCTATGTGGTGGACAGCTATCTCAAGGGCGCGACGCCGGATGCGTTCGACTTGCTGTATTGGGATTCCGACAGCGTCAGCCTGCCGGGCCCGATGTACTGCTGGTACACGCGCAATGCCTACCTCGAAAACAACATCAAGGTGCCGGGCAAGACGACGCAGTGTGGCGTACCGGTCGATCTGTCGAAGGTGCAGGTGCCGGTCTATCTTCTCGCGTCCCGCGAGGATCATATCGTTCCGTGGAAAACGGCATACCGGTCAAGGGGCCTGATCGGCAACAATCCTCGCTTTGTGCTGGCCGCGAGCGGTCACGTCGCCGGCGTCATCAACCCGCCTGCACGCAACAAGCGGAGCCATTGGCTGAACGATGATCTCGGATCAGAGCCGGAAAGCTGGTTCGAGAATGCCACGCAGCAGCCGGGAAGCTGGTGGCCGGACTGGATCGCGTGGATGAAGCGGCATTCCAGCGGCACCATTCCCGCACCGACGCAACCGGGCAATGCGCAATACCGCCCGACCGAGCCGGCGCCGGGCCGTTATGTGAAAACGAAATCGAACTAGATCTCGCCGCGGATTCTCACATTACCGGAGGCTCGCGATATACGCGCGCCAGCCGCCGAATTCCGACACGTCTTTCGCGCCGACGATGCCTTCGGCTTCGACGATGAAGCCCTTGGGGGAAGTGCCATCGGCAAGCGTGGTGGTGCCGATGCCGAGGGGGCTGGGAACTCCCGCCATGAAGTTTCCGAGCGCTTCGGGTGTCAGCGCCCAGACTTCGGTCGCAATCGGCGTTCCGCTGCCGGATGCGACACGCATCAGGCCCGGCCGGAACGGCGGTCCGCCCGCCAGCGCATAGAGCTTGTAGTCCGGCGACGTTACGCCGGCGCGCAGAAAGCGTGCATTGCGGCTGGTCAGTTCATGGTTGAGCGGCATGCCGGACAGATGCGCGCCGACGACAACAAGCTCGATCTCGCCGGGTGCGGCAACCGCGAGAGCATCTTTCGATTGCGGCAGTGGCGCATTGGTATGACCGATCGGGACGCCGGAGGCCGAATGCAGCCGCGCGCCGACCGCCGCGAGAAGACCATCCTTTCCCCGAGGCGCGATCAAGGTCACGCCAGACGGAAAGCCGTCGCCTCGAAACCGGCCGGGAACGGCGAGCGCGCACAGGTCCAGCAGGTTGACGAAATTCGTATAGGTTCCGAGTTCGCTGTTGGGACCGACCGGATCGGATTCGAGATCGGCAACGGTGCGCGGCCGCGGATAGGTGGGGACCACGAGCACGTCGATCATGTTCCAGATCGGCTCTGCCGCGCGGCGTAGCTCCGCCAGTTTGTACAGCCCATCGAATGTATCGGCGGCGCTGTAGGACGTCGCACCGGAAATGATGCGCTTCGTCGTCGGGTGAAGCGAGTCCGGGTTGTTCTCGATCAGGTTGCGAACCGCATGATAGCGCTCCGCGACCCACGGGCCGCTGTAAAGCAGATTGGCGACGTCGAACAACGCAGTCATATCGACGGCCGTGAATTTCTTGCCGCCCGCGATGCTTTCAAGATCGCCAAGCGCAGCTTCGAACGCGGCTTCCGATAATCCATCGCCGCCGAAACGGCGGCTGCTCGCATCCGGCACGCCGATGCGTAAGCCGGGAGGAATCGAGCCGGGCTGAGCCGGTACCGGCAACGCGCGCGAATAGGCGTCCTTCGAATCGTAGACCTGCATCACGCGATAGGCGGCGTCGGCATCGGCGACGGTCCCGGCAAAGACCGAGAAGGTATCGAGCGTCCGGCACGCCGGCACGCCGCCGCGGGCCGAGACGCTGCCGAGCGATGGCTTCAATCCGACGATGTTGTTCAGCCCCGCCGGCACGCGGCCTGAGCCCGCCGTGTCGGTGCCCAGCGCGAAGGTGACGAGGCCGTGCGCCACTGCAACCGCGGAGCCGCTGCTCGATCCGCCTGGAACATATGCTGGATCGAACGCATTGTGCGGCACTGCGTATGGCGTGCGCACGCCGACAAGCCCGGTGGCGAATTGATCGAGGTTGGTCTTGCCGATCAGGATGGCGCCAGCATCGAGCAGTCGTTGCACCGCGAATGCCGTTTCGCCTGGTGTGTACGTGAAGTCGGGGCATGCCGCCGTCGTGGGAATGCCCGCAACGTCGATATTGTCCTTCACCGCGAAGGGAATGCCCCAGAGCGGCTTGGCGACTGGATCGAAAGGCCCAAGCTTTTCCGCCGCTGCGTGCGCATCGGATTCGGGCAGCAGCGTGATGAAAATTCCCGGATCGTTTACTGCGGCGATGCGCCGATAGATTTCGGAAATGATCGTGGTAGGCTGTTCTCCCTTGGCATAAGCGGCGTGGAGGTCAGCAATCGTCGGAAATGCCGGCAACATGAATTTACTCAGGCGGGTTCGATGACGAGGAGCCGATCGCCGGTCGTGACCTGTCGGCCCGCACGGCAATAGAGCGTACGCACGATGCCGGCAAGCGGCGCGATGATGCTCAGCTCGGTCTTCATCGCTTCCAGGATCACGATGGGCGTGCCGGCCTCGATGGATTGGCCTTCCTCCACCAGCACTTTCCAGACGTTGCCGTGGATATCGGAGGATACCAGATGTCCGTCGATCTCCTCTTCCTCAACCAAAATTTCCTCTTCGATCTCGGCCGTGAGCGCTCCTTGCGCCTGCCAGCGCGACACCTCTTCCTCGAATGCAATCTTCTGCCGTGCTTTGAACGTAGCGATGGAATCTGCCTCGCGCTCGAGGAAAGCGTGATAGGCGCCGAGGTCGAAGACTTCTTCCTCGATCCGGATCGTGGCGCGGCCGGCGCGAAAATCCTCGCGTAACCGCGTCAGTTCGTCCTCCTCCACGGGATAAAAGCGGACCTGATCGAAGAAGCGCAGCAGCCACGGCTCGCCCGGTGCGAATACCGGGTTCTTCAAAAACTTGTTCCAGATCGGCAACGTGCGGCCGACGAGCTGATAGCCGCCCGGACTGTCCATGCCATAGACGCACATATAGACTCCGCCGATGCCAACGGTGCCTTCTGCGGTGAAGGTACGCGCGGGGTTGTATTTCGAGGTCAGCAGCCGATGGCGCGGATCGACCGGCACGGCGCATGGCGCGCCGAGATAGACGTCGCCGAGGCCGAGCACCATGTAGCTGGTCTTGAAGATGATGTCCCTCACATCGTTGCGGCTGGGGAGGCCATTGATGCGCTGGATGAAGTCGACATTGTTCGGCAGCCACGGCGCGCTGTCCCGCACGGTCTCCCGATATCGCGTGACGGCGTCGAGCGTGGCGGAATCCTCGAACGTCATCGGCAGATGCACCACGCGCGTCGTCAGTTTCATGGTCTCGACCGGCGGCAGGCGCTCTTCGGCTGCAAGCAATGCGTCGATCAGCGCCTTCTGATGAATCACGCGGCTGTCGTAGTTGATCTGCAGCGAACGGACGCCGGGCGACAGTTCAAGAATGCCGTCAATTGGGTGGACTTTGAGTTCTTCCATCAGGGCGTGGATGCGGAAGCGATAGCGCAGGTCGAGTTCGTTGGGACCGTATTCGAGCAGGATGTAACGGTCGCCGGCCTGCCGATAGGCGACGGCGGGGCGATCTCCTTTCGCCGGCAGTGCGGCAAGGACCGTGGCGGAAACGGTGACCGATGGCGCGAGCGCCGGGGCTTTCACCGGCGGCAGCGGTTCGAGCGGTGACAGCGTGGCGATTGCCCGGTCCTGGGCTTGTTCGAGCGCCAGCGCGTCGTCGAACGTGATCGACTTGAAGCGGATACGGTCGCCGGGCTTGGCCTGTCCGACTTTCCACAGTTCGGCCTTTGCGATGGTGACGGGGCACACGAAGCCACCGAGGCTCGGCCCGTCCCGCGTCAGGATCACCGGCATGTCGCCGGTGAAATTCACCGAGCCGATGGCATATTCGCAGTCGTGAATGTTGGAGGGATGCAGCCCGGCTTCGCCGCCGTCGCTGCGTGTCCAGGTCGGTTTCGGACCGAGCAGGCGAATTCCGAGCCGGTTCGAATTGTAATGCACCTCCCATGCGGTATCGAAGAACATTTCGATGGCCTCGCTGGTAAAGAAATCCGGTGCGCCATGCGGTCCGTAGAGAACGCCGACTTCCCATTCCGATGTGTAGGCGGGGATCAGCGACGCCGGAGCGGCGCCCATCGCCGGTGCATCGGCAGGCCGAGTGGCGAGCGGCAGCATGTCGCCGGGGCGAAGCGTGCGCCCGGCATGGCCGCCGAACTGACCGAGCACGAAGGTCGATCGGCTGCCGAGATAGAGCGGCACATCGAGACCTCCTTGCACGGAAAGATAGGTGCGGCAGCCGGACGTCGCGCGTCCGACGCTCAAGGTCTGACCGGCATGGACGGGGATCGGAACCCACCATGCGACGGGGATGCCGTCGAGCGTCGCCTCCGCCGCCGCGCCGGTCAGCGCCACGACGGTGTCGGAATGGAATTTCAGCGTCGGCCCTGCGAGCGTGCATTCGAGACCGGCGGCATCGTCCTTGTTTCCGACGATGCGATTGCCCAGCCGGAAGGCGTAGTCATCCATCGGGCCGGACGGCGGCACGCCGACATCCCAGTGGCCGGTGCGGCCGGGATAATCCTGAACCGTTGTGAACGTGCCGGGCGCCACGACCTCGATGGCATGCGCGCGATACTCCAGCCGTGAGAGTGCCTTGGTCGATACGTCGCCCGATGCGAACATCGGCGAGGCGACGACCTGCCTGAGATAGTCGAGATTGGTCGCGATGCCGCAGAGGCGCGTCGCCGCCAGCGCTTTATTCATTTTCCGGATCGCGTCGGCACGATCGGATCCGTACACGATCAGTTTCGCCAGCATCGGATCGTAGAACGGCGAGACTTCGGTTCCCGTGGCGATCCATCCGTCGATCCGCGCATCGTCGGGAAAGACGACCTCAGTCAGCACGCCCGGAGACGGCTGAAAATCATGGGCCGGGTCTTCCGCATACAACCGCACCTCGATCGAAGCGCCCTTGGGTTGCGGCAATTTTTCAAGATCGGGCGGCTCGGCCGCGGCGGTCCGCACCATCCATTCGACAAGATCGATCCCGAGCACGTTTTCCGTCACGGGATGTTCGACCTGCAGCCGCGTATTGACTTCGAGGAAGTAGAATTCGTCGCGCGCGCGGTCGTAGATGAATTCGACGGTCCCCGCCGAACGATAGCCGACGGCGATGCCGAGCTTTTCGGCCGCTTCCAGCATCCGCCTACGCGTCGCCGCGGGAAGGTCCGGCGCAGGCGTTTCCTCGACGACCTTCTGGTTGCGGCGCTGGAGCGAGCAATCGCGTTCGCCAAGAGCCGCGACATTGCCCCGGCCGTCGCCGAAAATCTGTACCTCGACATGACGCGCATCGTCGATGCAACGTTCGAGAAACACGCCGGAATCCTTGAAGAAGTTCTGTGCCAGCCGCTGCACGGTCTCGTAGGCGGTTGCCAGTTCATCCGGATTTCCGCAGCGCGTGAGGCCGATGCCGCCGCCGCCGGCGGTCGACTTCAGCATCACCGGAAAGCCGAGCCGCATCGCGTCGATTTGCGCTTGTGCCAGGCCCGTCAGCAGGCCCGTTCCCGGCACCAGCGGCACGCCCGCCGCTTCCGCAATCTCGCGCGAGGCGTGCTTCAACCCGAAGCGCCGGATCTGATCGGGCGTGGGGCCGATGAAGGCAATGCCCTCCGCCTCGCACTGCTCGGCGAAGTCAGCATTCTCCGACAGGAAGCCGTAGCCGGGGATAATGGCATTGGCGCCGTGCTGTTTCGCTGCGGCGATGATGAGATCGCCACGCAGATAGGTCTCGCTGGCGCTGTTGCCCGGCAGGTGGACGGCGACATCGGCGAGTTCGACGTGAGGACTGCTACGGTCGGCATCGGAGTGGACCGCGATGCTGCGGATGCCCATGTTGCGCAGCGTGCGCATGATCCGGGCGGCAATCTCGCCGCGGTTGGCGACAAGAACAGTCTTGAACATTGGCATCCGGAACGACCCCGCAACCTCACCACAGGCCCGCGAGCTGCACCTGGATGGCCGCATCGCGTGGCTACGTGCTTTCAGCAAGGTTCGTACCAACCGGCCCCTGGCGGAGGGACCGCGTGTTTTCTCGCGGGATCAGTGCATTACGGCGATATCACTGACGCAAACGTGCAGCGTGGCTCAATGATGAGCGCGGTGCCTTGGCTGCCTTGCATACGATTTAGGCGGATTGCAGTTTCTCTATGCAAACCAGCCGCAGCGCGGCATTGCCTCGGCCCATATCTCACAGCGCCATCTGCCGGCCGATCTCGGTAGGATCGAGTGCCACGCGGTCGCAGCGATATTTCACCGCGCCGCGATCCATGACGATGAAATCGTCACCCAGTTCGCAGGCGAAATCGAGATATTGTTCGACCAGGACGATGGCGATGTTGCCGAGATTGCGCAGATAGGAAATGGCGCGGCCGATATCCTTGATGATCGAGGGCTGGATGCCTTCGGTTGGCTCGTCGAGCAGCAGCAATTTCGGGCGCATCACCAGCGCGCGTCCGATGGCAAGCTGCTGCTGTTGTCCCCCCGACAGGTCGCCGCCGCGCCGCGCCAGCATCGATTGCAGAACCGGGAAGAGCGCGAACACGTCATCCGGAATGCTGCGGTCGCGCCGCTTCAGCGGAGCGTATCCTGTCTTGAGATTCTCTTCGACGGTCAATAACGGGAAGATTTCGCGGCCTTGCGGCACCAGCGAGATTCCGCGTCGGGCCCGCTCATAGGGCTTGAGCGATGAGATGTTGGCGCCATCGAGGCTGATCGAGCCGCTCGCGATGGCCTGTTGACCGACCAGGGCGCGCAACAGGCTGGTCTTGCCGACGCCGTTGCGGCCCAGCACGCAGGTCACCTTGCCGGGTTCTGCGGTCAGCGAGATGCCACGCAAGGCCTGCGCTGCGCCGTAGAAGAGATCGATGTCCTTGATATCGAGCATTAGCGTTTCTTTCTGCGCATGATCTTGTCCGGAAACCGGTGCCCACTTTTCGGGATCATGCACTATCGCCCCAAATAGACTTCGATGACGCGCTCGTTCGCTGAAACCTGGTCGATGGTCCCTTCCGCAAGCACCGATCCTTCGTGCAGGCAGGTGACCCGGACGCCGAGTTCGCGCACGAACGTCATGTCGTGTTCGACCACCACCACGGTTTTGTCGCGGTTGATGGTTTTCAGCAGTTCGGCGGTCTGATGGGTCTCGACGTCGGTCATGCCGGCAACGGGCTCGTCGACCAGCAACAGCTTCGGGTCCTGCGCCAGCAGCATTCCGATTTCGAGCCATTGCTTCTGGCCGTGCGACAGGCTTCCCGCCAACCGGCGGCGCGCGCCGGTCAGGCGAATGGTTTCGAGGACCTGATCGATCCGTTCCGCATCCGCCCGGGAGTCCTGCCAGAACAGGGTGGTGCGCACGCGATGATCGACGTTCAACGCCAGCAGCAGGTTGTCCTCCACTGTCTGGCTTTCGAACACCGTCGGCTTCTGGAATTTCCGGCCGATGCCGAGTTCGGCAATTTGCGTTTCGTCCAACCGAGTCAGGTCCGTGATGCCGTCGAACAGAACGTCGCCGCTGTCCGGCTTGGTCTTGCCGGTGATGATGTCCATCATCGTCGTCTTGCCGGCGCCGTTCGGGCCGATGATCGCGCGCATCTCGCCGGGCGCGATGGTCATCGACAGATTGTTGATGGCATGAAAGCCGTCGAACGAGACATGCACACCGTCGAGGTAGAGCATCGCCGAGGTCTTGCGGGTATCCAGTCCGTTCATCCGCTCACTCCGCCATATGAGGTTTGACGGCGCCGTCCTCGAAAGCCGCACTGTCGGCATCTTCCGATATGCCGGTTGCCTTCCGCGATTCCCACCATGCGTTCCATGTGCCGATGATGCCCTTCGGCAGCAGCAGGGTGACCAGAACGAAGAGCGCGCCCAGCATGAACAGCCAGTACGGCGCCAGCACGCCCGATGTGAACACGGTCTTGGCGTAGTTCACCACGATGGCGCCGAGCGCTGCGCCGATCAGGGTGCCGCGGCCGCCGACCGCTACCCAGATCACGGCCTCGATGGAATTGCCCGGCGCAAATTCTCCGGGATTGATGATGCCGACCTGCGGCACATAGAGCGCTCCCGCAACGCCAGCGATGCAGGCCGACAGCGTGAATACGAACAGCTTGTAGGATTCCACGCGATAGCCCAGGAAACGGGTGCGGGACTCGGCATCGCGAATGGCGATCAACACCTTGCCGAGCTTGGAGCCGACCACGGCGCGGCAGATCAGAAAGCTGATCGCAAGTGCAAGGCAGCTGAGTGCGAACAGCGCCGCCCGCGTGCCTTCCGCCTGCACATTGAAGCCCAGGATGTCCTTGAAATCGGTCAGGCCGTTGTTGCCGCCGAAGCCGAAATCGTTGCGGAAGAAGCCCAGCAGCAGTGCGTAGGTCATCGCCTGCGTGATGATCGAGAGATAGACGCCGGTGACGCGCGAGCGGAACGCCAGCCACCCGAAACAGAAGGCGAGCAACCCCGGCACCAGCACCACCATCAACGCCGCGAACCAGAACATGTCGAAGCCCTGCCAGTACCACGGCAAGGACTTCCAGTTCAGGAACACCATGAAATCCGGCAGCACCGGATCGGCATAGACGCCGCGGGTGCCGATCTGCCGCATCAGGTACATGCCCATGGCGTAGCCGCCCAGCGCAAAGAACGCGCCATGACCGAGCGAAAGAATGCCGCAATAGCCCCAGATCAGATCGATCGAAAGCGCCAGCACGGCGTAACAGACATATTTGCCGAACAGCGTCATCAGATAGGTCGGCACGTGAAGCATCGACGTGTCCGGCAATAGCAGATTGAACAGCGGCAACAGGACGCCGACTGCTGCGACGATCGCGAGAAAGATCGTCGCGCTGCGGTCAAGCGAGCGAGTGAGGAAATGCGACGTCATGCGTCCACCGCCCGGCCCTTGAGCGCGAACAGGCCGCGCGGGCGTTTCTGGATGAACAGGATGATCAACACCAGGATCGCGATCTTGCCGAGCACCGCGCCGGCGGCAGGCTCGAGGAACTTGTTCGCGATGCCGAGCGTGAAGGCGCCGACCAGCGTTCCCCACAAATTCCCGACGCCGCCGAACACCACCACCATGAAGGAGTCGATGATGTAGCTTTGCCCGAGGTTGGGGCTGACGTTGTCGATCTGCGACAGCGCCACGCCGGCGATTCCGGCGATGCCGGAGCCGAGGCCGAAGGTGAGCGCATCGACCCGCGATGTCGCGATGCCCATGGAGGCCGCCATCCTGCGGTTCTGCGTCACCGCGCGCATCTCCAGCCCAAGGCGGGTGAAGCGGAGCATGGCGAGCAGGATGATGAAGACTGCCAGCGCGAAGCAGAGGATCCACAGCCGGTTATAGGTGATGGTGATATGCCCGAGGTCGAAGGCGCCGCTCATCCACGACGGATTGCCGACTTCGCGATTGTTGGGGCCGAAGATGGTTCGGACGGCCTGCTGAAGAATGAGCGACAGGCCCCAGGTGGCCAGCAACGTCTCCAGCGGACGCCCGTAAAGGAAGCGGATGATCGTTCGTTCGATCAGCACGCCAATTGCACCAGCGACGACGAAGGCGAGTGGCACCGCGATCAGCAGCGAATAATCGAAGGCGGCGGGATAGCTGGTGCGGATCGTTTCCTGCACTACGAAGGTGGTATAGGCGCCCACCATCACCATCTCGCCATGCGCCATATTGATGACGCCCATCACCCCGAAGGTAATGGCGAGGCCGATAGCGGCGAGCAGCAGCACCGAGCCGAGCGACAGGCCGTACCACGCGTTCTGCACGGTCGACCACAGCGCGAGGTTGCCTTTGATCGACGCCATCGCGGCGGTCGCGGCGCGTGCGACGGCCGGAGGTGCGTCTCCCGGCAGGCCGGACAGCAGCGCCAGGGCTTCCTGATCGCCGCGTGCCCTGATCGTGGCGATGGCATCGAGTTTATCGGCCTCGCTGGCATCGGCTTTGAACAGGACCACGGCCGCGCGGGCCCCGGTGAGGGCCTTTCGCGCCGTGTCGTTGGTCTCGTTCTTCAACGCGGCGTCGAGCGGCGCCAGCGAGCTTTCTTCATGGCTTTTGAAGACGGATTGCGCGGCCTGAATCCGGACCGAGGCGTCCGGCGAAAGCAGCGTCAAACTGCCCAATGCGGCATCGATGGTTCGGCGCAGGCGATTGTTGAGGCGAACGGCGCTGGCGCTATCGGGAAGGGTGGCGACGGCTTGGCCGTTCGACGCGTCGACGACCTTGCCGTCTGTGCCTTTGATAAAAACTTTTTTGCTGTCGTCATCCGCATACAGCCGCCCATCTTTCAGCGCGCTGATGATGGGATAGGCCAGCGGATTGCCGCTCACCTGCAGGCGAGCAACGGCATCTTCGGAATCCGCGAAAGATCGTGCGGCGAACAAGGCGATATCGTCTTCAAACGATGCTGCATGTGCAGGAACGCTCGACCATACCGCGATCGAAAGAGCGAGAATCGCACCCACACGCCTGATGCGGCCAGCCAAGTGGCGTAAAACGTCCGAATTGAAAAACACGGCAATACCCCGGCAGAAGATGAGGAAGGCGGCGCGTAGCCGCCTTCCTGGATCAGGTCGCGATCGCTACGAGCCCTGACCGCCGCACTTCTTGGTGACCTTGTTGTAGTTGCCGCACTTCAGGGTCACCCAATCGGCCTCGAGATCCTTGGAGCCTTCGAGGTAGTCCGACCATGCGTCGCCGGGCACCAGCTTGGCTTTCGTCGGATCGTCCGGAGAGACGACGTTGAACTGTCCGTCGCCCTGGATTTCGCCGATGAATACCGGCTTTGTGATGTGGTGGTTCGGCAGCATTTCCGAGATACCGCCGGTCAGGTTGGCCTGCTTGATGCCGGGCAGCGCCTCGATCACCTTGTCCGGATCGAACGACTTGGCCTTCTCGACCGCCTTTACCCACATGTGGAATCCGATGTAGTGCGCCTCCATCGGATCGTTGGTGGTGCGCTTCGGGTTCTTGGTGAAGGCGTGCCATTCCTTGATAAAGGCGGTGTTCGCGGGCGTCTTGATCGATTCGAAGTAGTTCCACGCCGCGAGATGACCGACGAGCGGCTTGGTGTCGATGCCGGCGAGTTCTTCTTCACCGACCGAGAACGCAACGACAGGAATATCCGTCGCCTTGATGCCCTGGTTGCCCAGTTCCTTGTAGAACGGCACGTTGGCGTCGCCATTGATGGTGGAAACCACGGCGGTTTTCTTGCCGGCCGAGCCGAACTTCTTGATGTCCGACACGATGGTCTGCCAATCGCTATGACCGAACGGCGTATAGTTGATCATGATGTCGTCCTGGGAGACGCCCTTGGACTTCAAATAGGCTTCCAGGATCTTGTTGGTGGTGCGCGGATAGACGTAGTCGGTGCCGGCCAGCACCCAGCGCTTCACCTTCTCTTCCTTCATCAGGTAGTCGACGGCGGGAATCGCCTGCTGGTTCGGCGCAGCACCGGTATAGAATACGTTGCGCTCGCTTTCTTCGCCCTCGTACTGCACCGGATAGAACAGGATCGAATCCAGTTCCTTGAACACCGGCAGCACGGACTTGCGCGACACCGATGTCCAGCAGCCGAACACGACGCTGACCTTGTCCTTGGTGATCAGCTCGCGCGCCTTTTCAGCGAACAACGGCCAGTTCGAAGCTGGATCGACCACCACGGCCTCGAGCTTCTTGCCGAGAACGCCGCCCTTCTTGTTCTGCTCGTCGATCAGCATCAGCATGACATCCTTCAGCGTGGTCTCGCTGATGGCCATCGTGCCCGAGAGCGAATGCAGAATGCCGATCTTGATGGTGTCGTCCGCCGCGCTTGCCGGGCCAAGCGTGGCAAGACCGAGAAAAAGACCTGACGCCGCTGCAAGCCACTTACGTCGGCTCAGTGGCGCGGCTAACAACGATCCTAAAGACGTAATCATGTGATTGTATCTCCCTGACGCGAGGCAAAAGACGCGATGAGACGGCTCTCCAGCCGACTGCGTTAAGGAGTTCGCAAGAACTATGCCATTCCCGAAAATCCGGGTAAGTTTTTAAATTTGCTTTGGAATTTTTGCTTTAGCTTGCAATCGACGATTCCGGCGCGCTTATTTCGTAAGCACAAGCGCTGTCTATATTCTGGCTCGCACGCTCATTGTTTAGGCGGCGTAGCGCGAGAGTGGCCTAAAGGTCGGTCATCTGTTTCCTGAGCGCGCATGCATGCTGTGCTGAGGTGGCAGGCGGACTGTGTTCGATGCAGGCGCCGGCGAGCGTCCTCGATGGTGGGATGAAGGTGGCGTCACGATCGTGGATCGAAGACGTCTTTCTGAATTTGGCAGCAAGGCTTACCAAAGGGCGCGGCGGCCGGTGTCCCAAGCATGGACCCCGATATAAATTATCTGCAATCGCGAAATTGTGCGTTCAGATATAATATCACTGCGTATATATGGCTGACAGTGGTGGAGGCTTTTGTTTGCGTTGATAATGCGTTACAAAGGGAAGTCGTTTGAATTGTAAATTGCCGGGTCGCGACGTTTAGCGCCCTTTACGTACTGAATTGCAGAGACCACAGAATCCACGGGGACGGAATTTCCGGTCTGCTGAGCTGACGCCGATATCGCGGCGCCGGCTTTTGCTGACGATTTTATACGGAACGTCCCATGAACCAATTGATGAGATCGGATCATTCGCCGTTTTCGCTTGTTGAGCGGTTTTCAGGACCTGCTCGCGAGGCATGCTGCCGCCTCCCGGTTCGAGCAATGGCGACCATAGCCGCATCAAAGCGAGCTTGGTCATGAGTGACACTGACTCTCCTGACTCTATGGTGTTCATCGTTGATGACGATGCCCAAATCCGGGCTTGTCTCGATGACCTTTGTCGATCGGTTGACCTCGCGGCTGAAACTTTCGCCTCGATCGACGAATTCACGCGCAGGAAGCAGGCTGACCTCCCTTCCTGCCTTGTGCTCGATGTGCGGTTTCCCGGTTCTGCGCCTAGTGGACTGGATTTCCAACGCGCGATGGTTGAATCCGGGCAGCACATTCCGATCATCTTCATCACTGGATACGGTGACGTTGCGATGTCGGTGCAGGCCATGAAGTACGGCGCTATCGACTTTCTGCTCAAGCCGTTTCGCGAACAGGATCTGCTCGATGCGATCAGGATCGGTATCGAGCGCGACCGGCGGCGGCGTAAAGAGCGTAAATCGTTGGCGTTCCTGCGATCGCAATTCGATGCGCTGACGTCGCGTGAACGAGAAATCATGGAGATGGTCAGCCATGGATTGCCGAACAAGCAGATCGCGGCCGAACTTGGCTTGAGCGAGGTGACGGTAAAAGTTCACCGTGGCCATGTCATGCAGAAGATGGGTGCCAAGTCGCTTGCCGAGCTTGTGCGGCTGAACGACCGGTTGGTGAGTACGTCAAACCCGGTTGCATCAGCCGATACCAAGGCATGGAAAACGTGTTCGCTCGTGTGACTGTTCGGAGCAATTTAATACAAAGACTATCGTCGTAATTTTCTATCCGCTTGATACGCGTCGGCGCTTCATGCGCCCGATCATTCCTAGTGAATGGGAACTCGGTATGATGTGTCACGAATGACCTCAAGAAGATCTGGAGGC
>JANINJ010000002.1:0-9086 GCA_024508855.1 Xanthobacteraceae bacterium | reverse complement strand
GTGAATGGGAACTCGGTATGATGTGTCACGAATGACCTCAAGAAGATCTGGAGGCATGCGAAAATCCAAGGTCCCGCAAATTTAGATTGAACCATTTCGCGACGGGAAAAACTAACTGGCTTGCATCGGTGTCAGAATCGCCAGCTACAAAGCAGAATTGCGTGAGCAAAATTCTTCGGTCTTCATAACCTAACTTTTTTGGTTAGTTCCATGTCCAGGTCCGATGATCAGGCTCCCCAGGCCACGCGTCATCCGCTCGAAGATATTTTGACGCGCGCACTTCTGGCTTATTTTGCGGAAACACCGACCGGTCTATCGCAACTGCCGGCGACGACTATCCCGCCTCAACCGGTTTCCTTGGCGGGGCGATTGTTGCTGATTGGCCAACCAGGTCTGGCCAACGACTGTCTGCGCAGCACGCTCAGCGAAAATGGCTACGACGTCGCCTCACATTCCTTGCATGATGCATACAAGCAGCGAGGGGCGGAGGTGGATCTCGTGGTCATCTCCATGAGCCACTATCAGCCCAAGGGAGTCGCGATCGTTCGGCAGCGGGTCGACGAAGTACGTGGCACGTTGCCGCATGCCTCGGTGATGGCGCTGATCGAATGTGTCGATGGCGACGCCATGCAGGACCTCAACGCATTGGGGCTTGAAGCCCTCGTCGTTGGGCCTCTTTCGGCCAAGATTGCGCTGGCAACGATTCATCTCGTTCTTCTGAGCGGTGGGCTGGTGCGCGCCGAAATCCATCTCAAAGCCGGTCGCGTGAACGTTCACGACAACAAACAACCAGTCGGCCAGTCCGATCCACATGACAGCAACAACGGCTTCCTTGCGCTGGGTAATTTTACCGGCCGGGAGGTCGCTCTGCTGACCCGCCTTCGGGAGGGGATGCAGAACAAGGTCATTGCGCGCGAGCTCGGCATCACGGAAAGCACGGTCAAGGTGCATCTTCGCAATATCATGACGAAGCTGCACGCGTCGAACAGGACACAAGTCGCTTATATGCTTACGGGCAATAAGATGATTGGCGGATTGCGAGAGGACCTCCCGCACGATCTGGAGTCGGCCGCCATTCCGGGTCTACCGGTTCAGCCCCTGCGGACATCCGGTCGAGCATAACTTCTGAGCATCAACCAGGCGATTGCGTTCTTGCGCTGTCGTGGATGGGCTTACGACGAGCGCCGCCGTACGGCGTTCGACGCACGCTTTACCTCGCTCTGTATCGGTGACTGACCAAATTGCCTACGCCATTCGGCTTACACGGATTAAGTCGTACTCTTGCTGGTAGAACCGAAATTCGATGTCCGTATGGACAGCTTGTGGATCACCTTGGTCGTGCGGAATATCAGCGCATCACGTCGATGTCGGCGTGATGGCAACCACCGCCTCGCACACAGATCGACCTATCAGGGAGATTTACAATGATTAAGACGAAAACTGTCGTGTTCGCTACCCTCGTTGCAGCTCTCATGAGCACGCAAGCCTTCGCCTTCTCCGTTGGAAGCGGAAACGGCAACGGTAACGGCAATATCGGTGTCGGCAACGGCAACGGCAACGGCAACAGCAATACCGGCTGGTTCAACGGTAACCTGAACGGCAACGGCAACGTCGGCGTCGGAAACGGCAATCAGAACGGCAACGGAAATGCCGGCGTCGGCAACGGCAACGCAAACGGCAATATCAATGCCGGCTGGTTCAACGGCAATCAGAACGGCAACGGGAACGTTGGCGTCGGGAACGGCAACGTGAACGGCAACAACAACTTCGGTATCGCCAACGGCAACCTGAACGGCAACCTGAACGGTGGCTGGTTCAACGGTAACGGCAACGGCAACAGCAACCAGTAAGGCGTTGAGGCTGCGCGGAGTAAGCAGGCTGCTTGGCCGCGTGGTCAGTGGTCGGAAGCGGTGCCCGAGAGATCGACAATCTTTCGGCCCGCTTATCGATCAAGTCGAGGCCGGTGCAACGCCGAGTTCCTGTGTATCGGGATTCGGAAATGCCGCCGCCACACATCCCGGCCGGTACGGCATCGTTCTGAGAATACAACGTTCAGGAGTCGATCATGAAACGGACAAAGATAGCTTTTGCGGTCTTGACCTGCGCCGAACTGGGCGTCGCACTCGCGATCCCTGTCGATCCGGCTTCGCTCATGGATGCGCATACGACCGCGAGTTCGAGCAAACTGCAACAGCTGGCATGCGTCGGTTGCGGCAATGGAAATGGCAACGGCAACGTCGGCATCAACAACGGCAACCAGAACGGAAACTACAATACCGGTAGCGGCAACGGCAATGGAAACGGCAATGGCAACGGTACGCCCCCGGTGAACGGCAACTACGGTTACATGAACGGTGGGACGGGCAATTACGGTGCGTTCAATGGGCTCGGAAATTCCAGCACCACCAGCGGCAATAACAACGTTGGCGCCGGTAACGGCAACTACAATGGCTCGACCTTGAACGGCAACGGCAACATCGGCGCGTTCAATGGAAACTACAACGGCATCGGCAATGTCGGGGCCGGTAACGGCAGCATGAACGGCAACGGCAACATTGGAGCGCTCAATGGCAACTTCAATGGCAGCTTCAACTGGTGACAGCCGCATTCTGAGCAGGCGTGCATTTGGTGCATCGGCATTGTTTGCCATGTTCCTGGCTGTGGGCCGCGGTAACGGGAACGGCAACGGCAATACCGGAAACGGCAACGGTAACGGCAATAGCGGAAATTCGAACGGAAACAACAATCGCGGGAACAACAACGGAAATCGGAATTCCGGCAATGGCAACGGAAACGGTCGTACCGGCAACAACCACGGCAACGATGGCCGGAGATGACCGAAGCACATTTCGATTCATGAACGGACGAACGCAAGTTTTGTAAAGGATACGGACGATGAAGATTTTGTTGGTGAATTCGCTGATCTTCAGTTCGGTCCTGGCATGGCCCATGGCATCCGCGTGGCACCCGACGGCGACGGTCTCGCACTGGCTGCCTGCAAGCTTCACCGAGTCAGCATCCTCCGCCGACTATGTAACGTCACCGGTCAAGGTGGACGAAGTCGTCAAGACCATCATGGCCACGGGTTCGTTGATCCCGTCGCTCAATGTCGAGGTCGGTTCGGTGTTGTCCGGGCAGATCCGGAAATTGCGCGCGGACTTCAATGACAAGGTCGTCAAGGGGCAGGTGCTCGCCGAACTCGATGAGCGCACCTTCGATTTGGCGGTGACCGCAAATCGCGCCGCAGTTGAAAGTGCCCGCGCCGATATTAGTGGCGCCGAGGCGCGCCTGCAACGCGCGACGATCGATGCCCAGCAGGCCACGCTGCAGCGCTCGGTCCTGGCAGCGCGGGTGGACCGATCGAAAGTCGCGTTCGAAGTGGCGGATCGTGAATTTCGCCGCAAGCTGTGGTTACAGGAACACAGCGCAGCGCCGGCCGCCGAGGTGCAGGATTCGCAATCGCGGCGTGACGCTGCAGCAGCCGCGCTCCGCGAAAGCGAGGCGATCCTGTCGAACCAGACGGAAGTGATAGAGGCCGCGCGGGCCGATATGAAAAAGGCCAGGGCCGATATCGCCAGCACGCGTTCTGTCGCCGAGAAGGCCAATGCGCAGCTGCAGAGCGCCTTGATCGATCTCGAAAGAACCAAGATCAAATCGCCGATCGACGGCATCATCGTCGGCCGCAACCTTACGGAAGGCCAGACTCTGGCGACCAGCCTCGAGGCCAAGACGCTGTTTATCATTGCCGGCGATCTTGCCCGCATGGAGATCAACGCGCGCGTCGACGAGAGCGACATCTCCAAGATCAAGGTCGGTCAGGATGCGACATTCACGGTCGATGCGTTTCCCGGCAGGACGTTCGAAGCCACGGTCAAGCAGATCAGAATGGCTCCGCAGGTCATCCAGAACGTCGTGACCTATACCGTCGTTCTGACCACGAACAATTCCGATTACGCCTTGCTGCCAGGAATGACGGTTCTCGCCAAGATCGTTACGGAGCGATTGCCGGCCGCGGCGACGGTCCCGCTTGCAGCGCTCAGGTTCCGGCCGAAGAACGAATTGGCCAAGGATACGCAAGAAGGTGCAGAAAGCGGCCGCCATTCCGCGTCGCTCTGGGTCATCCGGGCGAACGGATCGCCGAAGCGCATCCCTGTGATCAGAGGCGACGACAACGGCACGGACGTTGCCGTGAAGTCCGACGATCTGCGGCCTGACGATCGTATCGTCGTAGGCCAGAATTAATAAGAACAACCACGGAAACGCCTGCGCATGAGCCGCGGGATGGATGGTAGACGATGCTTATCGAAGCGCGGCGCATCAGCAAATCATATCGATCGGATTCGGCTGCCGTCATTGCGTTGCAGCCGACATCGCTTCAGATCGAAAGCGGAGAGTTTGTCGCCATTCTCGGACCGTCGGGATCCGGCAAATCGACCTTGATGAATATCATCGGTCTGCTGGACCGTCCGTCGTCCGGCCAGTTTCTGCTGGACGGGCGCGATTGCGCCCATCTCACCGACGATCAGGCTGCGCGAATGCGCAACCAACTGATCGGTTTCGTTTTCCAGGCCTATCATCTGCTGCCGCGCCAGACGGTCCTGAGCAATGTGGAATTGCCTCTGCTTTATTCCGGCGTCACCCGGGCGGAGCGGAAGCTGAGGGCCACGCGGGCGCTCTCGGCTGTCAAGCTCGGGCATCGGATCGAGCATCTGCCGTCGCAGCTTTCCGGCGGTGAACAGCAACGGGCGGCGATCGCGCGCGCCATCGTCACCAAGCCGGCCATCATTCTTGCCGACGAACCGACCGGCGCATTGGACAGCGCAACCGGGTGGGAGATCCTGCAGTTGCTGATCGCGCTCAACCGGATCGGCCGCACCATCGTGATGGTGACGCACGACGTCAACATTGCGCGGCAGGCGTCGCGCATCGTTTCGATCCGCGACGGCAACATCATTTCCGACGAGCCTGTCGTTACGACGAAACCCGAGGCGGTCGACCGCGCGGAGCCCTGCGATGAAGCCGCTTGATTATCTTGCTCTCGCCTGGGCGGCCATGCGGGCCAACCCGATCCGCACCTTTCTCACCATGCTTGGCATTATCATCGGCGTCGGATCGATGGTCAGCATGGCGGCGATCGGCGCAGGCGCGCAAGCTCAGGTGCAGGAACAGATACGGTCGTTCGGTGCCAATGTCCTGATGATCAATCCGAGCGTCCGCAATCAGGGCGGCATCCGCAAGGCCGGCAACTTTCGTCGTCAATTGACGATCGACGACGCACAGGAGATCGCCAAGCTCAGCTCCATACGCGCCGCGGCGCCCTCGGTGGCCGGAAGCGCGCAGGTTGTTTATGGCGGCATGAACTGGGCGACCACGGTCAACGGAACGACAAGGGATCACTTCGACATTCGCGGCTGGCGGCTGGCCTCCGGACGCGTGTTCGAACCGGAAGAGGAGAGGGGCGCGGGGAAGGTTGTCGTGCTCGGATCCATGGTCGCGCAAAAACTGTTCGGGGACGACGATCCGTTAGGCAAGGTCGTCCGCATTCTCAATACGCCGTTCGTGGTGATCGGCGTGCTGCGCGAGAAGGGCTTCGCGGCCGGACAAAATCAGGACGACGTTATTTTCGTGCCGCTGCTGACTGCGATGATGCGCCTGATCGGCAGCGCTAACGCGGTCAACCGCGACGCCGTCGCCTTCATCCTCGCCAGTTCGAAATCCGATGATTCCATGGATTCCGCTATTCTCGATATCGACAGCCTGATGCGTCAGCGGCACCAGATCGAGCCGGGCGACGAGAACGACTTTATCGTAACGACGGCGGCGTCGATCCTGGCTGCACAGGAGGCCTCGACACGCACGATAGCTATTCTGCTCGGTTCGATCGCCGGCGTTTCATTGATTGTCGGTGGCATCAGCATCATGAACATCATGCTGGTATCCGTGACAGAGCGGACGCGCGAGATCGGTTTGAGACTCGCGATCGGGGCGCGGCCACGGGATGTGCGAAAGCAGTTCCTGCTGGAGGCTGTCGTACTCTGCATTGTCGGAGGCATGGTCGGTGTGCTGCTTGGCGGCATCATGGCATTCGGCGTGGCAAAATTTGTCGGCTGGCGAGTTCTGCTCGAGCCGCAGGTCGCCGCCATCGCCGTTGCCTTTGCGGGAATGGTCGGGGTCTTCTTCGGGTATTATCCGGCAAAGCAGGCCGCCAGGCTTCAGCCGGTGATCGCATTGAGAAGCGATTGATCGTCATGCGGCGCCCATTGGGCGTCGCGGGATACCGTCGGACGGAAAAATCAAGCCCTTCGTTCTTGCCAAACCGCGCACCGTTTACCGGTGCCCAGTTGTCCGCGCCCGCGTCTGCGTGCAAAGTCAGCCCCATGAAGACCTCAATGACCTGACCCCGGGAGATTTGCGTGAAGACAGCCATCACTGAATTGTTCGGCATCCGTCACCCTATCATTCAAGGTGGCATGCACTTTGTCGGCTTTGCCGAACTGGCCTCGGCGGTTTCGAATGCCGGCGGTCTCGGCATCATCACCGGCCTTACCCAGAAGACGCCGGAACTGCTGGCGAAGGAAATCGCCCGCTGCCACGACATGACCGACAAGCCGTTCGGCGTGAACCTCACCTTCCTGCCGACCTTCGCCAAGCCGCCCTATCCGGAATACATCGCCGCGATCAAGGAGGGCGGCATCAAGGCGGTGGAGACCGCCGGCCGTAGCCCCGAGGAGTACATGCCGGCGCTGAAGGCTGCAGGCATCAAGGTGATCCACAAGTGCACCTCGGTGCGGCATTCGCTGAAGGCCGAACGTATCGGATGCGACGCGGTCAGCGTCGACGGCTTCGAGTGCGGTGGTCATCCGGGCGAGGACGACATTCCGAATATGATCCTGCTGCCGCGTGCGGCGGAAGAACTGAAGATTCCGTTCGTCGCATCCGGCGGCATGGCGGATGCACGCAGCCTCGTGGCAGCGTTGGCGATGGGTGCATCGGGCATGAACATGGGCACGCGCTTCATGGCGACGAAAGAGGCGCCGATCCATGACAACGTGAAGAAGGCACTGGTCGCGGCATCCGAGCTCGACACCAGGCTGATCATGCGCGCGCTGCGCAACACCGAACGCGTGCTGGATAATCCCGCGGTCGATCGTCTGCTCGAGATCGAGAGCGAGAAGGGCAAGGATCTCAAGATTTCCGACATCCACGATCAGGTGGCGGGCGTCTATCCCCGCGTGATGATCGACGGCGATATGGACGCGGGCGCATGGAGCTGCGGAATGGTCGCGGGCCTGATCCGCGATATCCCGTCGGTCAAGGAACTGATCGACCGCATCATGACGGACGCGGAGCGGATCATCCGTGACCGGCTCACCGGCTTCCTGGACGGCAAGATCGCCCCTGAACAGAAAGTCGCCTGACGATCCTGGCGCGGGCGGGCGGGCGACCCCGTGGTCAGCCCGCCGGCGTGACGGCAAACCCATCGCGCGGAAAATGTACAACGACGTTGCCTACCGCGTCGTCGTCGCGGCGGAGTGAGATGGTCTCGCGATCAATGCCAATCAGTTCGCCTTCAACCGGATCGAAACCCCAGTCGGTTGGCTGGACCTGAACACGCTCGCCCCGTCGGTGAGAGCCTGCCGAGTCTGGTGCAAACTCGGGCGCCGCCGGTTCGGCGTTGCGCGCGACCGATAGTGCATCTTCCTGCGAGAGCGATGTCATCGTGCCATGGCCGATGGCATCCATCCTTCCCATCCAGTTCGATAATCGCGAATGACGTTCGAGCCCGGCGTCCTCGCCAAGGTTACCGCGTGCATACCACAGCGGATGATAGACGGCCGCATCGGCGAGCGATGGATATGCGCCAAGCATGAATGCGCGACCGTCCCGCAAAATGCTTTCGAGCCACGTCATCTGTCTTTTAAGCTCTGCGTGCAGTTCGGGAATCCGGGGTTTCATTCTAGTGCTATCCCAGCCATCGAACCGGCCGGCAGTGAAGTGCGCGCGGTCTGCGTGCAATTCGGGCGGAAAACGGTCGCCATGCAGTCCGAATACGAGACCGAGTGCAGAGGCGAACAGATCGCGATCCGCCCACGCCGCGACGATATTGGCAAAGCCGTGCGTCGATAGCGGATACAGCGTCGGCGACGGAACGCGCCGCTCCAATTCGCGCAGGATGCATCGGGTGTCGCAATAGATATCGGCGCCGATCTGCAGCACGGGGATGCGTCGATAGCCGCCGGTCAATGCCGTCAGCGTCGGCTTCGGCGCCATGCGAGGCTGCTCTACCGAATGCCAGTGAATGCTCTTGAGGCCGAAGACGATGCGGATCTTCTCGGCAAATGGCGAGCGGGGATAGTGGTGGAGGATGATCTGCGGTCGGTTCACGTCGATATCTCCACTACCGCTTGCCATTTGCTTCAGGTAGCTGCGGTTCGCGCGCGGCGGCCTTCGATCGGATAGGCCGGGTCATTGTAGCCTGGGGTCGACGGATGACCGGCGACTACCAGGCGATCGACCAGCGCTTCGTCTTCCGCGGTGAAGTTGTAATCCAGCGCGCGCAGATAGCCGTCCCACTGTTCTTCGGTGCGAGGGCCCGCGATCACGCCGTTGACGAAGGTGCTGTTGAGCACCCATGCGACGGCAAACTGGATCGCGCTGATGCCTTTCGCTTCAGCATGGCGCCGGATTTCCTGTGCCAGCTTGAGCGATTCAGGGCGCCACTCGGTCTGCATCATGCGCGTATCGTTGCGGCCGGCGCGGGTGTCCTTGTCAGGCGTGCTGTCGGGTTGATACTTGCCGGTCAGCACGCCGCGTGCCAACGGGCTGTACGGCACGATGCCGAGCCCATAGAAATTGCAGGCCGGAAAGTGTTCGACCTCGGGCATGCGGTTCATCGCATTGTAATATGGCTGACTCACCACCGGACGATCGATGCCGAGCCGGTCGCAAATGTTGCAGATCTCCGCGACGCGCCACGCGCGGTAATTGGAAACGCCGAAGTATCGTATCTTGCCCTGGCGGATCAGGTCGCCCATCGCACGGACGGTCTCATCGAGCGGCGTCGCGTGATCTTCCTTGTGCAGATA
>JANINJ010000001.1 GCA_024508855.1 Xanthobacteraceae bacterium | reverse complement strand
TTCGGCACTATGAGATACCGCTACTAGCCGAGTCTCACTTTTACTTCATTGGACGGCTGCCGCGGCGCTCGCGTCGCCAGATGAACTCGACAACCTGCGTGACATCGTCGCCGATGCCATCGAGGATAAACTTGCACGCGTCGTCCAAACGGTCGAGTACGTGCAAAATGCACAACTCGAGTTCTATCAACACCAGCTTGAGCAAGCCGAACAGGACGTTCATGCGCTGCGCGCCAGGCTTGCGACGATGGGTGCCGAACTGGCTGCCGCACGCCAGAGTGCCGAGCAATATCGTGCGGAAGCGCAGGCTGGACGCGAAACAGTCGAACGACATCTGCAATCGATCGAACAGCTCAGTAAGAACGCCGACGAGATGCGCAAGTTCGCCCTGATGGGCATCGATGATGCGCGTGCGGAAACCAGGCAATGGAAGGAGCGCTGCGCTCAACTGGAAGTGCTACGTCATAAGGATGCGCAGGCCATGGACACCATGCGCCGCGCCGCCTTCAATGCGGCAACCTCGCCCTCTACAAGACCGCCCAATCGATGACAACGAACCCACCCGCGGACTCCTCCGTACCTACGCTACCTGTACACCGCCCCGCTCATGGGCTGGGCCCTGTCAAGAGTGATTGGGAAGCCGCCGAGGTATGGCTGCAGGCGATTGCGAGCCGCCCCAAGAAAGGGTCGCCCCAAACGGTGGCGACCTATCGCTATCACATCGCCAAGCTGCGCTGGTATTGTGAGAACGTGTCACATAACGTTCCGTCGCAGTGGACGATGCCGGACGTGACGGACTTTTTCGCGTTCCTGAGCAATCTGCCGGACTGGGCAATTTGCGAGCACGATGGCATACGCTATGCGAACCAAGGCGAGGAAGGATATACGCCCTTTCGATGCACGCCTTCGGCCAGCAGCCGGTCTGACATACAGCGCTGCATCCACGCGATGTTCCGGGCCTGGCGCGAGGTCGGCTACATCGCTATGAATCCGATGGGATTTCACGGCGCCGGCACGCAGCGCAGGGTCAATGTCAATCGTTCGGTGACCCTTGACCTCTACGATCTGGTACTGGAGACGATGGAGGCAGATGAAAAGACGACGTTCGAGCAGCGTCAGCGCCATGTGCGTGACCGCTTCGTGCTGATTGGACTGCGCGAACTCGGCTTGCGCACGACTGAATTCATCAAGGCCTCGATGGGCGCGTTTCAGCCGCTGTCGGATCCGAAGACTGGTCACACCTATTGGATCATGCATGTGACCCAGGAAAGCGCGAAAGGAAGCGTCGAGCGCAAGATACCTGTCACCAAGCAGGCATTGGCTGCATTGACCGCGTATCGTAAAGCGTTTGGCCTGTCCTCCCTTCCGCTGCCTGGGGAGAATACACCACTCCTGTTGTCTCCGCGTACTCGCAAAAGTGCGACGACCGCACGCGGTATCCCGCTTTCGTCGCTCACGGCCCGTCGAGACTTTCGTGCATGGCGCAGCCTGACGTCCCGTCATAGCCTGTATGCGATCGTGAAGGATCGGTTGGCGCAAGCAGCGGACTTCCTGGAATCGATAGGCGAACCCGAGCGGTGTGCCCAGTTGCGCGAGGCATCGCCGCACTGGTTGCGGCACACGTTCGCCAAGTCCGCCCTGATGACGGGCCAGGATCTGCGGACGGTAGCAGCATGGCTCGGCCACCGTGATATCGCCACTACGATGATCTATACCGAACAGCAGGCGCTCGACCTGATTCGCGCTACCGAGCAAGCTTCTCCTGGCGTGCTCGCAAGAGAAGGACAGGTTGCTCCATAGAGTGAGCCCCGCAACGTAAAGTGCCGGCGGTTTGGCTGCTCACATGCCTGAGCCAAAGTATTAGGGAACGATTTGTCGAACTTGCCCGACGTGCCATGCCCAGTGCGCACGCCTTGGCAAATCGTTTGGTACTGCGGTAGCTTTGCGATGGCGGGCCGGGATGAACAGCACGGTTGATCTGACCGACGCCGGATCCGACAAGGCCCAATGTGTGGTCACGAACGGGGACTCGATCGAGCCCTCCCAGCACATCGTGTCGCTGTTCTCATCAATCGTACGTTCGATAGCGTCATGGCTTGCGAGACACGCGTTCGCGAAGATGTGCGAGAGCATCCACGTTTTGCGCTCCCGCGTCCAGTCGTCGGGGTACGGGGCCGGTCTGGCATGTAACCACCCCGAAATTCCATAATAGGCCGCTTGCCTTCGGGTTTGCAGATACCGCGGTGCCCCACACCCCTCCCACAGCATTCGCCAACGCATATAGGTTGCGGCCTTTGGGCAGAAGACCACCGTCTTCTGCCCACGCATGTCGCGCCAGAGCTGACGGCAAGCTGACCTGACGCACTGCCGATGAGTCTTAAGCTCGCTCCAGAAACGGCGGCGCAATGCTCGATACACGTCGACGGCAACTGCCAACTCCTGATCGATCCCGAAGGCGTCGTTGTCTTCTCCATTGCAACTGAAGTGTTCGCATAATGTTCCGGGCGTGGACACGCTACCACACCCGCATCGGAGGGCGATAAGCCCGGCCAGGGGAACACTTTGCGGATCATCCGAAATTTTCAACACGTCGACGACTTTCCCGACGAATTCGAGATACGCGTCCTCGTGGGAAGGGTCGGTACCGGGTAGGGTGAGTGAGTCCAGTCCAGGGATTGCACGCGGTATGGAAACCTTGCGCTCGACGGTGCGTGCGAATGCCGCGACATACCTGTTCATTCGCTCGATCAGGACGACTTCTCTGGGGCTTGGTGCGCGAAGTTTCGACCGCGCCAGCTTCAGTTGTGGCGCCATGTCGGCTCCACAATGGGGGCAGCAAAACGGTTTGTCGAACAGTGCGGCGTAAAACTCATAGGGGATCGTCCGCTCGCACCAGAAACAGGTGTCACGTAATGCGACGTTGTGTAGCGGGCAGCGCCGTACAGCACGCATCTGTAATGCTGCCAAGTGGAGTCCCCAGGCCAAACATTGCTCGCACCACTTCAGGCTACCTTCCGAGTCCGAGGGATCGGAAAAACGAAGATCCAAAAACGCGCCACATAGGGCTTTCGCGTCGGTACGAAATGCCACAGCCATCGCGTCGAGATCAAAGTGTTTGCTGTCGCGGAGGTCAAACTTGAGTGACCGTAGCAGACTTGTACGCGTGCCACGCTGGCGCGACGCGAAGAGACGGGCGATATCGCGGGCCGTTAGCGCATTCAGGAAGGCGAACTTCATCAGCAGTCCGTATGCCGAATCGTGCCCGGTTGCCCAGCCGCGGTGCCAACACCACTCGGGCGTCTTGCGAGCGGGGGTGTCGTGGTAGATCTTCATCAGGATCGCCACTCAGGCAGTGGCAACCCCAAACGGATCTCCTCACAGGCGAGCACATAGTTTGACTCCAGCACCGCCTCGTCCCAGATCGCCGGCGAGAAGCCAAAACTGTCGGAATCGTGCCTGCAGTGTTCCGAAAGGGCATGCTCCACGGCCCGGGCAAAGTAGGCCATTGGGATTTCGATGTGATTCCCTAAACCGGCTGCCTTATGCGCACGTTCGAATGCCTTCCAGAGGGCGCCCGCTTGCGAGCTCAGGCGCATGCCCGCCGTGTAGGCGTGCGGGTAGAAAAAGCGTGTAAATGTCCAGGCGCTGTCACTTGGATAACAGGACGTGTCGTACGCGTCGAGACAGGCGCCGACCTCTTCGGCCGATATAATCCCGCCGAACCGGATTTCCGTGACCATGAACCGTAAGACGATCTGCGTGTTGTGCGACTGTCGCAGGGCCGACTTCTGATCCAGTAGCTGGGGTTGCCCGACAAGGATCGTGATCATCCGAATGCCTTTGAGCTCAAGCGCATCGTGGAGGTCACGCAGCCACTCGTACTCGATCACCTGCAGCTTTTGGGCTTCGTCCGCGAAGAATACGATCCAATCCTTACCGGAGCGATCTGCCAGCATGCAAATGTGCTCGAGCAGCCGGTGGCGTTTGCGTGAGATTTTCCCAGCCATGGGCTCCTTGTGCCCGACCGCGGTCAACAACGCGACCAGGAACGAATCCTCCGAACCTGACTTGTGGGTCTCGCAGCGGAAATTGACGCAGACGGCTCCGGGAAACGTGTCGTTCAAGTAGTGGATCACATACCGGATACTGGACGTCTTGCCGAACCGCGGGTAACCGTACAAGATTGCGCCAGGATTTCGCTGCCGGATCTGCTTTACGATCCGCTGTGTAACGAGGTCGATGGTCGGGGTGGCCACGAGATATCGCTTGCGTACGACGGGATGATCGTCGATGTCGATCGGGCGACTCGTTGTCATTGGCATGGCGACCTCAGAAGGTAAGCGTTTTGCGAATCGATAGCGGCTTTGGTATGACCGGCGCGTCGTCGGTGCTACTTGGGACGGCGACATTCGATCCAGACTCCACGATCGGCGCTTCGGAGTCTTGAGCTGGACGCCCTGTTGCGATATACAGCCCTTCGACCTCGCCCATATCATTCGCCGCATTGCCCTGCTCAAGGCGCTGCTGCTTTGCCATTTTTCCTACCGACGCCTTGTTATGCCGCTGTGCCATGCGCATGCGAGTCCAGGCTTCGACCGGATTGTCTCCCTCCCGGATCTCAAGCTTGCGCTCGGCCAGCAGCTTGAAGATCTCTTGCCTGACCTTGAGTGAATGAGGTGTGAAGCACCACGGGCGTCCGGCCGAGAGGGCGCCGAGTTCGGTGCCGTCACTGAAGAATGCCTTCACAACACGGATGTCCCGAGGATCGTAATAGATCCTCAGCTTCTTCCCTATCAGCGCAGGACTGCCAGCCAGCACTGGACTGGTGTACCTGACGTTACTGAAGTTGATGTGGGGACGTACGCCTGCCACCAGCTGCCCCTTGACGGTGACGATCTTCGCCTCGTGCAGGAGGCACAGGTTGGAGCGTGCTGCAACGGGCAGGATCCTGATCTGGTCGCGATGCTGCTCGACCGAAAAGGCCATCGCTTCGAGTGGGGTGCGGCCGTAGAGGGCGGGATGTGGCTCGCCGTTGTAGTTTGCCAGCAGGACCTCGATCATGTCCTCAAGTTCATCCAGGTCGACAAGAAGACGCAGGTCTCCTTTCGGGTCGCTCAGTGCGCGTTCGATCGCAGATGGATCGCTGCCCAGGTTCCCGGGCAGCTGATGGGCAAAATGCCGAGAAACCAGATGAAAGAACCGCTCGATGTGCGGCCTGTCGTTCGGTTGGGCTGGCGCACCGACGTCGGTCCAGCAGCCGAGTGTCTGCGTTAGCCGTTCTATCGTGTCCGGCGCCAGATGCGCTTTGGCGTTGTCGCACCTGAACCAGTCCCAGCAGGCGTATTCCAGGCCGGATATGTGCAGGGACGGAAAACCGCCACCCCTCCTGACTGCCAACGCAGGAATCTGGTAGGAACGCGGACGGAACGGCTTCAGTGCTGCCTGGAGCGCACATGCGAGATCGGCCTTCGAATATTCCACACTCAACGCAACGTGATACCCCAGCACGCAGCGCGTGGCCACGTCGAGTACGACAAGCAGCCATATGCGATGCATTTCGATTCGCTTTTCCTCGCCGCCCAGATCTTTCAGACGAACCGTTAGACGCAAATCGATCTTGTGGCCATCGAACTCGACCACCTCGTATGCCCGTGTCGCCGCCGGGGCTTGCGGTGACAACGTTGGGGCGGCTCGAGCCGAGAGTCCTCCTGCATGTTTGACTGACATCTCGAACGACTCCTCTGCCAGGGATTTGAAATGGGCATAGAGCGAACGGATTCCCATTCGGCTCTCTGTGAAAGGATATTGGTCGGCATGAATGCCGCAGTCCCGACACATCTTGAGGAATTTCTGATGGATCGAGCGCATACCCTTGCGTACCTCACGTTCGCTTTTGATCGGCCGGTTGCGTTCGATGAATGCCCGGCGCAGGTAAGCCGCGATGTCGGGATAGCGCTGTAATAGCTGTCTAAACGCCCCAGCCTTGCCTGCCGTCCGCCCAAACTTCACAGGTTCAAACCGTTCGTAGGGCTTGACGTGCAGACCTGGTATGGCGCCTCGAAATCCATAAACTCTGCCATCGGGATGCGCCGCCATGCAGCGGTCAAGCAAGCGCAGTAATGTCTTGCGATCGACTCCTGTCTGAGTGGTGATCGACGACACGCTCAGCTCGGGAACGGTGAGATATAAGGTGACTGCCTGGCAGCGCTGGTTGTAGGTTTTTCGGCGCGCCGCGGACAGTGCTGAGGTGTCGACGGTAGGCCACGTGTCAAGGCGCTTTGAAGCGTCAGGGATCGACTGGCGATCGTGACGGCAGGTTCCATTCGGCATGGCCGGGCTCACGGTGCAGAGAAAGTCATCGCGGGCGAGATAGGCAAATAGCCGAGCTCGCTTCCCGTCGCCAGCCCCTGATGAACCAGCTGGAACACGCCCACTTTGATCACGATCGGGTCGACCGTCGGGAACATTCTCCAGAGATCGGCAATCCTCTTCGGCTCAGACAGCTCAGAACGGATTGCGCTGACAAGATCCGCGCTAACGTACCGGCGAAAGGCGGACAGTTCCCGAATGATGTGCCCCCAGTTCGCTCGTGCGACGTTATCGACTGGCTCGGTCATGTCGACAAACATCAAATCGATATTGTTGTGCTCGCACCAGTATGCGAACCCGGGGAAGCGCTCAAGTAACGGCTGATTGCTCTCTACCTCCGCTTTCGTAGGGCAGAACCATAGCTGCTCGCGCCCGTCCTTGATTACGTAAAAATCTACGACTCGGGGCTTTTCGCCTTCCTCGATGACCAAGGGTCTTTCGCAATACCAGGTGACGGCCGGGGTGCTTTCGAGGTCGAGTCAAGTGTGGAACGGGCTCTTGTTGAAGAGCGTCACGGCTCTGCTAACCTTTAGACCGTGGACGTCAAAGCGGTGTGACCTATGTGGTCTGCGTGTCGTGGCAGGTTGTACGAAGCGCGCTTCCATACCAGCTCCCGGCCGAAGGCAAGAACTGAAGAGTAGTACGGCTTAATGAAAAATCAAGGAATACGGAGCGCGGCAAGCTTCCGTCGCGGAGGAGGTAGAACCTAGCTACGGCAAGTGGCAGTTTTACTTCAAGCTTTCGGGAAGTGGCAACTTTGCTTCACTCAACCGGACAGCCAAGCCTGCCACGCTCAGTTGGCAAGGAGGACGGCCTACACTCTCGAAATGATCAGGAAGGGATGGTGGCAGATTTACTTCAACGGACGCACATGGACAAAACCTGGCTGTCGATTTTCCATGCATGTTCCACCAGAGGGAATTTGCCGCGCTACGAATACACCGCTGGTGCTCCTTGAGGACATGTCGCCACAAGTGCCGGCGAATGGCTTTATAAG